>NZ_VCHA01000010.1 GCF_016597815.1 Marinobacter sp. DY40_1A1
CAACGTTCAGATGGAAGTAACGTTGATTGCTCCGATCGCCATGGAAGATGGCCTGCGCTTCGCGATTCGCGAAGGCGGTCGTACCGTTGGTGCCGGCGTAGTCGCCAAGATCATCGAGTAATATATTACCCGAGTACCAAGCGCGCCCTTGTGGCGCGTTTGATAGAAAGTGCACTGAGTAGTTTCGGTGCAGGCCAGTAGCTCAATTGGCAGAGCAGCGGTCTCCAAAACCGCAGGTTGGGGGTTCGATTCCCTCCTGGCCTGCCATTTTTCTAACATCCGGATACATAAGTTGATTCCCATGGAGTCAAAAGCTGTTCAATCAAACAGTCGCTTCGATGTAGTGAAGTGGTTAGTTGTGTTCGTGCTGATCGCCGTTGGTGTTGTCGGTAATCAGTATTTCAGCGCCGAGTCTTTGCTGTATCGGGTTCTGGCTCTTGTTGTACTCGCTATCGTTGCAGCTCTTGTGGCTTTGCAAACGACGCGTGGTCGGCGTTTCGCGACTCTTCTGAAAGAAGCTCGTGTCGAGATCCGGAAGGTGGTATGGCCCACTAGGCCAGAGCTGGTTCAGACCACGATTATTGTTGTGGTTTTTGTGCTGGTTGTGTCTCTGTTGTTGTGGGGTATGGACTCCATAATCAGCTGGCTGGTCGCCGGATTCATAGGTTAACAGGAGTGGGCAATGGCTAAGCGCTGGTACGTGGTTCATGCATATTCTGGCTACGAAAAGCACGTGATGCGCACTCTCATCGAGCGCATAGCGCTTGAGGGTATGGAGGACAGGTTCGGTGAGATCCTGGTTCCTACCGAAGAAGTTGTTGAGATGCGTGATGGGAAGAAGCGCAAAAGTGAGCGCAAGTTTTATCCTGGATACGTTCTCGTGCAAATGGAAATGGATGACGGCACTTGGCACCTTGTAAAGAATACGCCTCGTGTGCTTGGTTTTATCGGTGGAACCAAGGATAAGCCTGCTCCGATTACCGAGCGGGAAGCTGAAGCTATTCTGCGTCGCGTTGAAAGCGGTGCTGACAAGCCCAAGCCGAAGACGTTGTTTGAGCCAGGCGAGGTTGTTCGCGTTATTGAAGGTCCGTTTGCTGACTTCAATGGCGTTGTGGAAGAAGTTGACTACGGCAAGAGTCGGGTCAAGGTTGCTGTTCTGATTTTCGGCCGCTCAACTCCGGTTGAATTGGAGTTCGGGCAGGTCGAGAAAGACTGATCGGTAGCTTTAAAACCGGAAGGCTCGCGCGCTAAGGCGTCGCGGGCTTTTTGTGTCTGCAACGGGGAGCCGAAAGGCGTTTGAACCCATAGGAGTACTATCATGGCTAAAAAGATAGAAGCATATATCAAGCTTCAGGTTGCTGCCGGTAAGGCCAACCCGAGCCCCCCCGTAGGCCCTGCTCTGGGTCAGCGTGGTGTTAATATCATGGAGTTTTGTAAAGCGTTTAACGCAAAGACCCAGGATATGGAAGCCGGTTTGCCGATTCCTACAGTTATTACTGTTTACAGCGACCGTAGTTTCACATTTGTTACCAAGACCCCGCCTGCACCTGTTCTTCTCAAGAAGGCTGCTGGTGTCAAGAGTGGATCTGGTCGTCCGAATACCGAAAAGGTTGGCAAGGTGACTCGCGAGCAGCTCGAAGAAATTGCCAAGACCAAAGAGCCAGATCTGACTGCTGCCGATATGGATGCAGCGGTTCGCACCATTGCTGGAACTGCCCGCAGCATGGGCCTCACCGTGGAGGGCGTGTAACATGTCTAAAATGAGCAAGCGTCAGAAGCTTATTCGCTCGAAGGTTGAGTCGACGCGTTCTTACTCTGTAGACGAAGCGGTATCACTGCTGGTCGAGCTGGGGCAAAGCGTAAAGTTCAAAGAATCAGTAGACGTTGCAATCAATCTTGGTGTTGACGCACGTAAATCTGACCAGGTTGTTCGTAGCAGCACTGTGTTGCCGCACGGTACAGGTAAAACTGTCCGCGTTGCAGTATTTACTCAGGGTGCAAACGCTGAGAAAGCGACTGCTGCTGGCGCCGACATTGTCGGTATGGATGATCTTGCTGAAGAAGTTAAGAAAGGAAACATGGATTTCGACGTGGTAATTGCCACCCCGGATGCCATGCGTGTTGTTGGTCAGCTCGGTCAGATCCTGGGTCCTCGTGGCCTGATGCCTAACCCGAAAGTAGGTACTGTTACCCCTGACGTTGAGACTGCAGTCAAAAACGCCAAAGCGGGTCAGGTGCGCTACCGCACGGACAAGAATGGTATCATCCATTCGCCGTTAGGTAATGTCGAATTCTCTGCCCAGAACATCAAGGAAAACCTTGAGGCTCTGGTAGCAGATCTGAAAAAGGCCAAGCCGTCCTCGGCGAAAGGTGTGTATCTCAAGAAGATCACTCTCTCGTCAACGATGGGTCCTGGCCTGACTATCGATCAAAGCGGTCTTGATATCTGATCTTTTGATCGGTAGTTACTTTGTAGTCTGGGCGGAAGCCAAGGCTGTCAAAGACCGCAGGCCCCTGAAGTCTTTTGGCTGGAAGGGTTAAAGCAACGCCTGCGCAGACGGTGTGAAGACGTTCTCTCTGAACCCAAACACCGTTAAGGCGCCCATAGGAAGCCTTGTATATCAGGCTTTCAGGGCAATGATGGGTTTGCCGGGAATACCCCTGGCGAAATCGAGGAGAAATCCAGTGGCAATTAGACTCGAAGACAAGAAAGCGATCGTCGCTGAAGTCAACGAGACTGCCGGTGGTGCTCTGTCTGTGGTTCTGGCTGACTACCGTGGTGTCACCTCTGGTGATATGACGGCTCTGCGTGCCAAAGCTCGTGCCGAAAATGTGCGTCTCAAGGTTGTTCGTAACAACCTGGCGAAGATCGCTATTCGTGGCACAGAGTTTGAGTGCATTGATGAGGCTCTGGTCGGCCCTACCATTCTGGCATTCTCAATGGAAGATCCGGGAGCGGCTGCACGCCTGCTTAAGGATTTTGCTAAAGAGAAAGACGCATTCGAGATTAAAGGACTGGCAGTCGGCGGTGAGCTGATGGGCGCAGACCAGATCGATCGTCTTGCCAAGCTGCCAACACGTCACGAAGCGTTGACGATGCTGGCTGCGGTAACACAGGCACCAATCACCAAGCTGGCACGGACACTGAACGAAGTTCCTTCGAAAGTGACCCGCGCCGTTGCGGCAGTTCGAGACCAGAAGCAAGAAGCTGCTTGATTCTGTTGAACACCATATTTATTTTTTTGGGAGAAAGTCATGGCTCTGTCTAAAGACGATATTTTGAATGCAATTGCAGAAATGAGCGTAATGGATGTTGTTGCGCTGGTTGAAGCAATGGAAGAGAAGTTCGGCGTATCTGCCGCTGCTGCTGTTGCTGCTGCACCTGCAGCTGCTGGTGGCGACGCTGCCGCTGCTGAAGAGCAGACTGAGTTTGATATTGTTCTGACTGGCGTTGGCGAGAAGAAAGTTAACGTTATCAAGGCTGTTCGTGAACTGACCGGTCTGGGTCTGAAAGAAGCTAAAGAACTGGTTGACGGCGCGCCTTCCACTATCAAGGAAGCAGCGAGCAAGGCTGACGCAGAAGAAGCTAAAAAGAAGCTTGAGGAAGCAGGCGCTTCTGTTGAGCTTAAGTAAGGGTCGGCTGTTGATCGAAACTGCGCTTTAAGCGCAGACAGGCTGGTGGCTTTGTGCCACCGGCCTTTTTCTGTTGTATATGCTATAGAGTCTGGTACTCGGATGCAGGTTTGTTTGGATCTGCAAACGTTTGCCAGGGTCTTCGTTCAAGACGGCGCGATAAGCCGAGCAATTCGGCCCCGAAGCAGAACATTGGTTGCTTCTTGATACCAGGTATCAGGTCTAAAGCTGGGGAATGCAGATGACTTACTCCTACACTGAAAAAAAGCGGATTCGCAAAGATTTTAGTAAATTGCCTTCCGTGATGGATGTCCCCTATTTGCTGTCTATTCAGCTGGATTCATTTCGGGACTTCCTGCAAATGGAAGCCGCACCTGGAGATCGTCGGGAAACCGGTCTTCATGCAGCATTCAAATCCGTATTCCCGATTGCCAGCTATTCTGGCAATGCAGCACTCGAATATGTGAGCTACCGCATTGGTGAGCCTGTATTCGATGTTAAGGAATGCCAGCTTAGGGGCGTAACATACGCGGCGCCGCTGAGAGTGAAAGTTCGCCTTATCATTTATGATAAGGAATCGTCCAACAAGGCGATCAAGGACATCAAAGAACAGGAAGTCTACATGGGCGAAATGCCCTTGATGACTGAAAATGGTACCTTCGTTATCAACGGTACTGAGCGTGTTATCGTTTCCCAGCTCCACCGCTCTCCCGGTGTGTTCTTTGACCATGACAAGGGTAAAACCCATTCATCCGGCAAGCTGCTTTATTCAGCCCGGGTGATTCCTTACCGTGGTTCCTGGCTCGATTTCGAATTCGATCCAAAGGACGCTGTTTTCGTTCGGATTGACCGTCGACGCAAATTGCCGGCTTCAATCCTATTGCGCTCGCTTGGTTATACGTCTGAGCAAATGCTCGCGATGTTCTTTGATACCAGCAAGTTCACTCTGGGCGCTGAAACATGCAAGCTGGAGTTGGTGCCAAGCCGCCTTCGTGGTGATATCGCGACTTTTGATATCAAGGACAACGATGGCAAGCTGATTGTTGAAGAAGGTCGCCGTATAACGGCGCGCCACATCAAGCAGCTGGAAAAAGCAGGCATTAATGAACTTGAGGTTCCCACTGAGTATCTGTACGGCCGTGTTCTGGCCAAGGATATGATCGATAAGGCCAGCGGTGAAGTGCTGGTTGAGTGTAATACTGAGCTCAGTGAAGAAGTTGTTGCCAAGATTCTCGATGCTGGCGTCACTGAGATCGAGACTCTTTATACCAACGACCTGGATTGCGGTCCGTTTATGTCCGATACCCTGCGTATCGACCCGACCCGCAGCCCATTGGAAGCTTTGGTGGAAATTTACCGGATGATGCGTCCCGGGGAGCCGCCCACCAAAGATTCGGCAGAGAATCTGTTCAATAACCTCTTCTTCTCGGAAGAGCGTTATGACCTGTCTGCCGTTGGCCGGATGAAGCTCAACCGTCGTCTGCGCCGCGAAGAAAGCACAGGCGAAGGTACGCTGACTCACGAAGACATCATTGATGTCCTCAAGACTCTGATCGATATCCGTAACGGTCAGGGCACAGTTGACGATATTGATAACCTGGGTAATCGTCGCGTGCGTTGTGTCGGTGAAATGGCAGAAAACCAGTTCCGCGTTGGTCTCGTTCGTGTAGAGCGTGCGGTTCGTGAGCGCCTGAGCCTTGCAGAAAGCGAAGGCTTGATGCCGCAGGATCTGATCAACGCCAAGCCGGTTGCAGCGGCAGTTAAGGAGTTCTTTGGCTCAAGCCAGCTGTCCCAGTTTATGGATCAGAACAACCCGCTGTCTGAAGTGACTCACAAGCGCCGTATCTCGGCTCTTGGGCCTGGCGGCCTGACTCGTGAGCGTGCAGGCTTTGAGGTTCGAGACGTGCACCCGACTCACTATGGCCGAGTGTGTCCGATCGAGACCCCGGAGGGTCCAAACATTGGACTGATCAACTCCTTGGCAACATATGCTCGTGCCAACTCTTATGGCTTCCTTGAGAGCCCATACAGAAAGGTTATTGACGGCGTAGTGACCGATGAGCTGGTTTACCTGTCAGCTATCGAAGAGAGCAACTACGTTATCGCTCAGGCCAGTGCGGCTATGGACGAAGGCAAGCGCCTGCAGGATGAACTGGTAACTGTACGTCACCAGAACGAAACTACGGTTATGCCTCCTGAAAGCGTTAACTTCATGGACGTGTCTCCACGCCAGGTTGTTTCTGTTGCTGCTTCGTTAATTCCGTTCCTTGAGCACGATGATGCTAACCGTGCCTTGATGGGTGCAAACATGCAGCGACAGGCTGTTCCGACACTGCGTTCGCAGGTGCCTCTGGTAGGTACTGGCGTTGAGCGTACCGTTGCTCAGGACTCTGGTGTTTGTGTGACGGCACGTCGTGGGGGTGTCATCGAGAGTGTCGATGCGGCCCGTATCGTGGTGCGTGTGAACAACGAAGAGACCGAAGCTGGTGATGCAGGTGTGGATATTTATAACCTCACCAAGTACACCCGCTCGAACCAGAACACCTGTATTAATCAGCGTTCAATTGTTCGCCAGGGTGATGAAATTGCCCGTGGTGACGTGCTGGCAGATGGACCTTCCGTCGATCTTGGTGAACTGGCGCTGGGGCAAAACATGCGAATCGCATTTATGCCTTGGAACGGTTACAACTTTGAGGATTCCATCCTTATCTCCGAGAAAGTGGTACAGGAAGATCGCCTGACCACCATCCACATTCAGGAATTGACCTGTGTGGCTCGCGATACAAAGCTGGGTAGCGAAGAAATCACTGCGGACATTCCAAACGTTGGTGAAAGCGCGCTGTCCAAGTTGGATGAGTCCGGTATTGTTTACATTGGTGCTGAGGTAGGTGCCGGCGACATCCTGGTAGGCAAGGTAACACCGAAAGGTGAGACTCAGCTGACTCCAGAGGAAAAACTGCTGAGGGCTATCTTTGGTGAGAAGGCGTCTGATGTAAAAGACACCTCCTCCCGTGTGCCAACAGGCACCCGCGGTACTGTAATCGATGTGCAGGTCTTTACCCGCGATGGCATCGAGAAAGATCAGCGTGCTCAGTCTATTGAGAAAGAGCAGCTGAACCAGTACCGCAAAGACCTGAAAGACGAGTACCGAATTGTAGAGGGTGCCACTTTCGAGCGTTTGCTGAATGCACTGAAGGGACAGCAAGTCATCAGTGGTCCTGGCCTGAAGAAAGGTGCAACCCTCGACGAGGGGTACCTGACTGAGTTGCCACGCTCAGACTGGTTCAAGCTGCGTATGCAGGATGAGAGCCTGAATGAGCTTCTCGAGAAGTCCGAGCAGGGCCTTGAAGAGCGCGTTAAAGAGCACGAGGCGCGCTTTGACGACAAGAAGGGCAAGCTTCAGCAGGGCGATGATCTGGCTCCGGGCGTGCTGAAAATCGTCAAGGTTTACCTTGCGATCAAGCGTCGTATCCAGCCAGGTGACAAGATGGCCGGTCGTCACGGTAACAAAGGTGTTATCTCGGCAGTTATGCCGATTGAAGACATGCCTTACGACGAGTTCGGCAATACCGTTGATATCGTGCTGAACCCGCTGGGTGTTCCTTCGCGGATGAACGTCGGACAGGTGCTTGAGACCCACTTGGGAGCTGCGGCCAAAGGCTTGGGTGAGCGCATCAGCAAAATGCTGGATGAGCAGCGCAAGGTGGCCGAGCTGCGCAAGCTTCTTGATCAGATCTACAACCACTCTGATGAAGTGTTCAAGGTGGACCTGGACTCTTTGACTGACAAAGAAATCCTTGAAATGTGCCATAACCTGCGTGGCGGTGTTCCTATGGCTACGCCGGTTTTTGATGGCGCCGAGGAATTTGAAGTCAAGCACATGCTTGAATTGGCGGGTCTAAGTACTACTGGTCAGACCAAGCTGTACGATGGTCGTACAGGAGACGCCTTCGATCGCCCGGTGACAGTAGGGTATATGTATATCCTCAAGCTCAACCACCTGATCGATGACAAGATGCACGCCCGTTCCACCGGTTCCTATAGCCTGGTTACCCAACAGCCGTTGGGTGGTAAGGCTCAGTTCGGTGGTCAGCGTTTCGGTGAGATGGAAGTGTGGGCCCTCGAGGCTTACGGTGCAGCGTATACGCTGCAGGAAATGCTTACCGTTAAGTCTGATGACGTGAACGGTCGGACCAAGATGTACAAGAATATTGTCGATGGTGACCATCGGATGGAGCCCGGCATGCCGGAGTCCTTCAACGTTCTTGTCAAGGAGATCCGTTCGCTGGGTATCGACATCGAGCTGGAATCTGAGTGAGCCGAATTGTTTTTGGCAGCGTGAGCGGGCACTTGGTGTGCCCGCCCGAGATTAACGCCATCCGGAGCTTTTACTGATGAAAGATTTGCTGAATCTTCTCAAGAGCCAGAACCAAAGCAAGGAATTTGATGCTATCCGTATTGGGTTGGCATCACCGGAAATGATCCGGTCCTGGTCCTTTGGTGAAGTTAAGAAGCCTGAGACCATCAACTACCGTACGTTCAAGCCTGAGCGTGACGGTCTTTTTTGTGCCAAAATTTTCGGCCCGATCAAGGACTATGAGTGTCTGTGCGGCAAATACAAACGCCTCAAGCATCGCGGAGTTATCTGCGAGAAATGTGGTGTTGAAGTTGCGCTGGCAAGCGTACGTCGTGAGCGCATGGCCCATATCGAGTTGGCCAGCCCGGTCGCTCATATATGGTTCCTGAAGTCACTTCCGTCCCGTATCGGCCTGATGCTGGACATGACACTGCGTGATATCGAGCGTGTACTTTACTTTGAGTCGTTTATTGTAATCGACCCGGGTATGACCACGCTTGAGCGCGGACAACTGCTGAACGATGAGCAGTACTACGAAGCACTCGAAGAGTTTGGTGACGAGTTTGATGCCCGCATGGGTGCTGAAGCCGTTAAAGAGCTGCTCGAAGGGATTGATCTTCAGGAGCAGGTTGACGCACTGCGGGAAGAAATACCCCAGACGAACTCCGAAACCAAGATCAAAAAGTTCAACAAGCGCCTGAAAATTCTTGAGGCCTTTTTGTATTCCGGCAACAAGCCGGGCGACATGGTAATGACAGTGTTGCCGGTTCTTCCGCCTGACCTGCGCCCGCTGGTGCCGCTTGATGGTGGTCGTTTTGCAACATCAGATCTTAACGACTTGTATCGCCGGGTAATCAACCGCAACAACCGTCTCAAGCGACTGCTTGAGCTGAATGCTCCTGACATCATCGTGCGTAACGAAAAGCGCATGCTACAGGAAGCGGTTGATGCGCTGCTGGACAACGGTCGCCGCGGTCGTGCCATTACCGGCACAAACAAGCGCCCGCTCAAGTCCCTTGCTGACATGATCAAGGGTAAGCAGGGTCGGTTCCGTCAGAACCTGCTGGGTAAGCGAGTAGACTATTCTGGCCGTTCGGTAATTGTTGTTGGTCCTTCTCTACGCCTGCATCAGTGCGGTCTACCAAAGAAAATGGCGTTGGAGCTGTTCAAGCCGTTCATTTTCTCCAAACTTGAGCATCGTGGTCTGGCCACAACGATCAAAGCTGCCAAGAAGATGGTTGAGCGCGAAGAAGGCGTTGTTTGGGATATCCTGGACGAAGTTATTCGTCAGCACCCGATCATGCTTAACCGTGCTCCAACTCTGCACCGCTTGGGTATTCAGGCATTTGAGCCGGTACTGATCGAGGGTAAGGCAATTCAGTTGCACCCCTTGGTTTGTGCCGCCTATAACGCCGACTTCGACGGTGACCAGATGGCGGTACACGTACCGTTGACGCTGGAAGCGCAGTTGGAAGCTCGTGCGCTGATGATGTCTACCAACAACATCCTGTCGCCCGCGAACGGTGAGCCTATCATTGTTCCGTCCCAGGACGTGGTACTTGGGCTCTATTACATGACCCGTGAGCGCAAAAGTGCGCTCGGTGAGGGCATGGTCTTTGCGGACATCAAAGAAGCTCATCGTGCCTACGGCGCTGGCAAAGTTGATCTGCAGGCCATGGTTAAGGTGCGTGTGAAGGAAGTTGCCATTCTTGAGGGTGGCGAGCGCACTGAAGAATACAAGATCGTGGACACTACGGTTGGTCGCGCACTTCTGTTTGATATTGTTCCTGACGGCCTTTCTTACGACCTGGTGAATAAGCCCATGGTCAAGAAGGCGATCTCGAACCTGATCAACACCTGTTACCGGGATGCCGGTTTGAAAGAAACAGTTATCTTCGCAGATCAGCTCATGTACATGGGTTATCACTACGCGACGGTTTCTGGTATTTCGATCGGTTTCAACGACTTCGAAATTCCGCCAGAGAAGTATGAGCTGGTCGATGCCGCCTCTGATGAAGTGAAGGATATTGAAAACCAGTACGCTTCAGGTCTGCTTACGCAGGGTGAGAAGTACAACAAGGTTATCGATATCTGGTCGCGCGCTAACGACAAGGTCTCCAAGGCCATGATGCAGCGACTCTCCAAAGAGAAAGTTATCGGCCCTGACGGCAATCCCGTTAAAGGCGAAGATGGCGAAGACCTGATGCAGGAGTCTTTCAACTCCGTCTACATGATGGCGGACTCCGGCGCTCGAGGCTCTGCAGCCCAGATTCGTCAGCTCGCTGGTATGCGTGGTTTGATGGCGAAGCCGGATGGCTCGATCATTGAAACGCCAATCACCGCGAACTTCCGTGAAGGCCTGAACGTACTTCAGTACTTTATCTCGACTCACGGTGCTCGTAAGGGTCTGGCGGATACGGCACTGAAAACGGCCAACTCCGGTTATCTGACTCGCCGCTTGGTTGACGTCTCACAGGATCTCGTTGTTACCGAAGAGGATTGCGGTACAGAAGAAGGTCTGTTGATGACGCCGCACATCGAAGGCGGTGACGTAGTTGTACCTCTGGGTGATCGTGTACTGGGTCGTGTTACTGCCCGGGATACCTTCACTCCTACCGATAAGGACAACGCCGTAGTTGCAGCCGGCACTTTGCTGGACGAGAAGACGATTGAAGAGCTCGAAGGCGCTGGTGTGGATGAGGTCTGGGTTCGCTCTGCGATTACCTGTGAAACTCGCCACGGCATTTGCTCCAAGTGCTATGGTCGCGATCTGGCACGTGGTCACCGCGTTAACGTTGGTGAGGCAGTGGGTGTTATTGCTGCCCAGTCTATCGGAGAGCCGGGAACCCAGCTTACGATGCGTACCTTCCACATCGGTGGTGCGGCCAGTCGGGCATCAGCAGTAGATAATGTCCAGGTAAAGCATGGCGGTACTGTTCGCCTGCATAACCTGAAGTCTCTCCAGAGGTCAGATGGTTCGCTGGTAGTTATATCCCGTTCATCTGCTTTGGCAATTGCTGATGACCAAGGGCGTGAGCGGGAGTGGTACAAGCTTCCATACGGCGCTGTATTGTCAGTGAAGAGCGGTGATGAAGTTGAGGCGGGTGTAGTGGTTGCCAAGTGGGATCCACATACTCACCCAATCATCGCGGAAGCAGAAGGTATTGCCAAGTTCGTCAACATGGACCAGGGCATTACCGTGCGTACCCAGACAGATGAGCTCACCGGCTTGTCGACGATGGAAATCATCGATCCGAAGGAGCGTCCAGCTGCGGGTAAAGATATTCGCCCGGCCATTCAGATGGTTGATGAAGCGGGTAATGACGTTGATCTGCCCACAGGTGGCGCAGCGATCTTCTTCATGCCAGCAAATGCCCTGGTAACCATGGCGAATGGCGCACGTATCGAGCTGGGTGATGTGGTAGCACGTATTCCACAGGCAAGCTCGAAAACTCGCGACATCACCGGTGGTCTGCCACGGGTTGCTGACCTGTTTGAAGCGCGTCGTCCCAAGGAATCGTCTATTCTTGCCGAGATCAGTGGCGTAGTGTCGTTCGGTAAAGAGACCAAGGGCAAAAAGCGCCTGGTGCTGACTCCGAAAGATGCAGATCCATACGAAGTGCTGATCCCGAAGCATCGTCAGATGAACGTTTTCGAAGGCGAAACCGTTGAGAAAGGCGAAGTGATTTCAGATGGGCCGTCTAACCCGCACGACATTTTGCGTCTGCTGGGCGTGGTTGAGTTGGCGAGATACATCACCAACGAGATCCAGGACGTATATCGCCTCCAGGGTGTTGTCATCAACGATAAACACATTGAGGTTATCGTCCGTCAGATGCTGCGTAAGGTTGAAGTTACCGATCCGGGTGATACCACCCTGATGTCCGGTGATCAGCTTGAGATCACAAGGCTTCTGGAAGAAAACGAAAAGGCGATTGCGGCTGATAAAGAGCCAGCAAGATTTGAGCGTTTGTTGCTGGGTATCACCAAGGCATCTCTTGCAACAGAATCGTTCATCTCTGCAGCTTCGTTCCAGGAAACAACCCGGGTACTCACCGAAGGTGCGGTAACTGGCAAGCGTGATTTCCTGCGCGGCCTGAAAGAAAACGTCGTTGTCGGTCGACTGATTCCCGCAGGAACCGGTTTGGCTTATCACGCAGAGCGTCGCCGCAAGCGTGAACTGGAACAGCAGGGCGTTACAGCGGCTGATGTTGAAGAGGCTCTGAGCGCAGAGCTTAACCGCGGAGGTTAAGTTTGGTGCGCCGCCTCCGTGTAGATACTTATGCGGGGGTGGTTAAAAAGAGAACAGTCATCTTGACTGTCCGGGGGCGCAGGCTTAAACTTGCGTCCCTTAAATTTTACCCCCTTCACTGGGGGTAAGTTTCATTGATATGGTTTTTTGGAGTTTGCTTACATGGCAACGATTAATCAGTTGGTGCGTAAGCCTCGTAAGCGCAAGGTAGCCAAGAGCGACGTTCCTGCTCTTCAGGCCTGTCCTCAGCGCCGTGGTGTTTGCACTCGTGTTTACACCACAACGCCGAAGAAGCCGAACTCAGCACTGCGTAAAGTGTGCCGTGTTCGTCTGACCAACGGCTTCGAGGTTTCCTCATACATTGGTGGTGAAGGTCACAACCTTCAGGAGCACAGTGTTGTGCTGATCCGTGGCGGTCGAGTAAAAGACCTTCCGGGTGTGCGCTATCACACTGTTCGCGGAACACTGGACACCCAGGGTGTACAGAACCGTAAACAGGGTCGCTCCAAGTACGGTGCAAAACGACCCAAGTCGTAATGTGCCGAAAGAGTGTCTTTTATCGTTGCTTGTCAGAACGGTAAGAGTAAGGCTGAGTAGCCGTCGGCTATCTCAGGGGTTCCTGAAGACCTTTTAATTAGATAAGGGCTTATCGATGCCTAGAAGAAGAGTTGCAGCAAAACGGGAAATAATCCCGGATCCCAAGTTCGGTAGTGCGCGTCTTGCCAAGTTCATCAACCACGTGATGGAAAGCGGTAAGAAAGCGGTTGCAGAGCGCATTGTTTATGGCGCCCTGACAATTGTTGCCGAGAAGTCCAAAGAAGAGCCGATCGAAATGTTCGAGAAGGCCCTGGAAAACATCCAGCCGATGGTTGAGGTTAAGTCCCGTCGTGTCGGTGGTGCTACTTACCAGGTGCCTGTAGAAGTACGGCCTTCCCGTCAGAACGCGCTGGCAATGCGCTGGCTCGTAGAGTTTTCACGGAAGCGCGGCGAGAAATCCATGGCCCAGCGTCTGGCAGGTGAGATTCTTGATGCGGCTGACAGCAAAGGTGCTGCTGTCAAGAAGCGTGAAGATGTTCACCGTATGGCAGATGCCAACAAAGCCTTCTCTCACTTCCGTTTCTAAACAGCCGAGGTTTATACAGTGGCACGCAAAACTCCGATTAAACGTTACAGAAACATTGGTATCTGTGCGCACGTTGATGCGGGCAAAACCACAACGACCGAGCGTATTCTTTACTATACGGGTCGTAGCCATAAGATGGGCGAGACCCATGATGGCGCGTCCACCACTGACTGGATGGAGCAAGAGCAGGAGCGTGGTATAACCATCACCTCTGCCGCTGTTACTACATTTTGGCAGGGTATGGATAAGCAGTTTGATGAGCACCGTATCAACGTGATTGATACCCCGGGGCACGTAGACTTCACTATCGAAGTTGAGCGTTCCCTGCGGGTTCTCGATGGTGCTGTGGTTGTATTCTGCGGGTCCTCCGGTGTTGAGCCGCAGTCTGAGACCGTATGGCGTCAGGCTAACAAGTACGAAGTCCCTCGCATGGTGTTCGTCAACAAGATGGACCGTGCTGGTGCTGACTTCCTGCGCGTGGTTGAGCAGATCAAGACCCGTCTGGGCGCAACGCCAGTGGCTCTTCAGTTGCCTATTGGCTCTGAAGATCAGTTTGCCGGTGTTGTCGATCTGCTTCGCGGTAAAGCGATTTACTGGAGTGATGACGACTTGGGGATGACTTACCGCGAGGATGAAATTCCTGCGGATATGGTCGACGAAGTAGCCAAGTACCGTGAGGCTCTGGTCGAAGCAGCGGCTGAGGCCAACGAAGAATTTATGGAGCGGTATCTCGAAGGCGGCGAATTGTCCGTAGAAGAGATTAAAGCCGGTTTGCGTGCTCGTACTCTATCTAACGAGATCGTGCTGGCTTGCTGTGGCTCCGCGTTCAAGAACAAGGGTGTGCCTGCAGTTCTTGATGCTGTTATCGAGTATTTGCCGGCTCCGGACGAAGTTAAAGCCATTCGCGGTGAAATCGACGACGAAGGCACCGAGGATACGCGTCCAGTTGACGACAATGCTCCGTTTGCAGCGTTGGCGTTCAAGATTGCTACGGATCCGTTCGTTGGTTCTTTGACCTTCTTCCGGGTTTACTCCGGCAGGCTCGAATCCGGTAACTCCGTATTCAACTCTGTTAAAGGTAAAAGAGAGCGTGTGGGCCGAATGGTTCAAATGCACGCTAACGACCGGGAAGAGATCAAGGAAGTTCTGGCCGGCGATATCGCAGCTGCGATCGGTTTGAAGAACGTCACTACTGGTGACACCTTGTGTGACGAGAACCACAAGATCATCCTTGAGCGGATGGATTTCCCTGAGCCGGTAATCTCGGTAGCTGTGGAGCCCAAGTCCAAGGCAGATCAGGAGAAGATGGGTGTGGCTCTGGGCAAACTGGCCCAGGAAGACCCTTCTTTCCGTGTGCGTACTGACGAAGAAAGTGGCCAGACCATTATTTCTGGAATGGGCGAGCTGCACCTCGATATCCTCGTAGACCGTATGCGTCGAGAGTTTAAGGTTGAGGCGAATATCGGTAAGCCGCAAGTCGCGTACCGTGAATGCATTCGTAAGTCGGTAGATGTCGAAGGTAAGTTTGTTCGCCAGTCAGGTGGTCGTGGTCAGTATGGTCACGTAAAGGTCAGGATTGACCCGCTGCCACTTGAAGAGGGCGCTGAGAACTTTATCTTCGTGAACGAGATCGTCGGTGGTGCAGTTCCCAAGGAATATGTGCCAGCGGTTCAGCAGGGTATCTCGGAGCAGATGCAAAACGGCTGTCTGGCCGGCTATCCGCTGCTGGGTATCAAGGCAACCTTGTACGATGGTTCATACCACGATGTGGACTCCAACGAAATGGCGTTCAAAATCGCGGGTTCCATGGCAATGAAGAAGGGTGCCCTGGAAGCGAACCCGGCTCTGCTTGAGCCGATGATGAAAGTCGAGGTTGTAACACCTGAAGACTATATGGGTGACGTGGTAGGTGATTTGAACCGCCGCCGAGGCCTGATTCAGGGTATGGATGACGGTGTTGCGGGCAAGATTGTTCGCGCCGAGGTTCCGTTGTCGGAAATGTTTGGTTATGCCACGGATTTGCGCTCTGCTACTCAGGGTCGCGCGTCCTACGCAATGGAGTTTTCGCGGTATGCGGAAGCCCCGAACAACATCGCCGAAGCAATCATTAAAAAGGGTTGATACCCAGGACTTAAGAAACAGGAAGAGGTGTAACTGTGTCTAAATCTAAATTTGAGCGTATTAAGCCACACCTTAACGTGGGCACTATTGGTCACGTTGACCATGGTAAGACGACTCTGACCGCTGCTCTGACTCGTGTATGTCACGAAGTTTGGGGCACAGGTTCTGCGAGTGCATTCGATCAGATCGATAACGCACCGGAAGAGCGTGCGCGTGGTATTACCATTGCGACCTCTCACGTTGAGTATGATTCTCCTAACCGTCACTACGCACACGTAGACTGCCCGGGCCACGCGGATTATGTGAAGAACATGATCACTGGTGCGGCACAGATGGATGGTGCGATTCTGGTTTGTTCCGCAGCTGACGGCCCTATGC
>NZ_VCHA01000011.1 GCF_016597815.1 Marinobacter sp. DY40_1A1
CCGGCCCAGCGCCCAAATTACTTTATCCTTATGCACCGTTCGCTAGCTGCGGCACTGGCGGCTTAGTCCAACAGACATTTAAAGGTCATGCTGCGCACGACCATTAAATGCTTAGGTGTTAAATTGCATGGAGGGAGCCTGTGCACCACCGAGAAGTAATGGAAAACGATATCCCAAAGATTTGTAAGCTACCGGAGACACGAGAAGAGCTCTTCTGCTGCTTTCCAAGGGCGTCTTTTCCATTGTCGGAAACTGACTTGCGCCAGTGCATCGAAATGCGCTCCGACTCAACGGTCGTGGAATTCGCGGGGCGCGTAGTTGCATTCGCTAATTTTTACCGGTGGAAGGAAGGGATATGTTCAATCGGTAACGTTGTTGTTGCGTCTGAGGTTAGAGGTTCTGGGGTCGGGAGTTATCTGATTAATCACATGCTCACTCTGGGGTTCGAGAAGCATCACGCTGAAGCGGTTTCAGTGTCATGTTTTAATCGAAACGCTGCAGGGCTGCTCCTTTACCGAAAGCTTGGTTTCCAGCCTTACGACATTGAGCAACGGGTCGATTATAACGGAGATCGGGTTGCGCTGATTCACCTGAGGGTGGATAGACATGCAATTTAACCAGACGGTCAACCGGACACCAAAAGCGTACCGCTTTTGGTTCCCTTCGCTGGCGCTCCGGTGCCGGTTACCTAAGCGTTATGTGTACTCATTGATACTCGGCGTGTTACGGGCGACTTGAACTTTCTCTAAAAAGGAATAAGCATCCTCAAGTAAGTCTGTTGGCAAATTCATACTTTTATTAAAGTCAATTCTAGCTGTAAGCGTTTCGAACATGTTGAATTTATTATTCATTTTAGCATCCGCTTCCGGCGTTCCAGTTGTGTCGATTACACTCCCATCACTATTAACCTTTAGAAGTGGCGGGGGGAGGAATGCTGAGCTTAAATCACCCTCGCCAGCTTTCATTAAGGCGCTGGCAAGAGCCATTGACTCGTTGTAGTTCATATTCTTTGGGTCAAATGTTTCGGCAAGTTCACGAGCTAGCGGTTGGTTGGGTTGTGTGTTGCCAGTCATCGTTGTTTGGGGCGGCATATTGTTGCCGCTTTTTTGTGTTGGTGTTATAGCTGAAGTCGCTATTGCACTTCCAATTTGCATGGTTAGCCCCTAGTATCATTAGTTAAAAATTAAGTGTTGCAAGGTGTATGCCATTAAACTAGTGAAGCCAAACACATAACAAGTGCAGGCACGGCGACGCCTACTACATTGCGCCTTCGGCTCCATTTCGCAGGCGCGCATGCTGCAAGCGTTAGCAATCGATAGGGAGATTTAATCTTGCTCAAAAGTAGAGATATTGAGGTA
Source organism: Marinobacter sp. DY40_1A1 (assembly GCF_016597815.1). GTDB lineage: Bacteria > Pseudomonadota > Gammaproteobacteria > Pseudomonadales > Oleiphilaceae > Marinobacter > Marinobacter xiaoshiensis. The sequence goes on from NZ_VCHA01000011.1 coordinate 1,359, forward strand.
CCTGAGGACAACCCTTTCTGTAATGATGATCTAGATAGAAAAGAAAGCGCAGATGCATTGACTGAATTTGTTGTCTCCGCAAATGAACCTTTAGTTGTATGTATTGATGCTCCCTGGGGCCAAGGTAAGACGACTTTTCTTCGGATGTGGCAGCAGAGTCTAAAAAATTCCGAAGTGCCTACTATCTATTTTAATGCTTGGGAAAACGACTTTTCCGAAGACGCGTTGGTTAGCTTAATTGGAGAGATCTCCTCTGCTTTGTCTGAGCTATCAAGAACTGGTGATGAATCTAAGGCAAAAGAGTACTTCGCTAAAGCAAAGACAATAAGCACAATGCTACTAAAAAGATCTATACCTGTTACAGCAAAGATGGCTACAGCTGGAGCACTAGATTTAGATGATTTAACCGAACAGGCCTTATCCGCATTTGCGGAATCGATTGCTAAAGAACAAATAGAACAGTACGAAAAATCTAAGCAATCCTTGGAATCATTCAGAAACGCATTAACAGATTTTGCTTCTAGCATATCTGACGAGGACAACCCAAAACCATTAGTTTTCATAATCGACGAATTAGACAGATGTCGTCCTAATTACTCTATAGAAGTCTTAGAGAAAGCAAAGCACTTCTTCAATGTACAAAACATAGTTTTCGTTTTAGGTGCTGACAAGTTGCAGTTAGGATCTTCGATCAAGGCTATTTACGGTTCAGGCCTCAATGTAAATGGCTATTTACGTAGGTTTATTGATTTTGATTACCTTCTGCCACCGCCGGATAAGGGAAAATTCGTAAAGGCGCTGTTTCATAAGTACTCGTTCTCAGATTATTTTTCACAAAAAAACGGTCGCGGTGTTCAATATGAGCATGAGCACGCACTGAAAATGTTCGAAGAGTTATTCGATGTTTTCCAGTTGACACTTAGAGAGCAGGAGCATTGCTGCTCTCTTCTTAACTTAGCGATCAGGACAACGCCCCACGATTATAAGCTATTTCCATTATTTCTTTGTTTTCTTATAGTTCTGAAGGTAAAGCAGCCGGACCTTTATAACGATTTAATATCTGAACGAATTTCTCCAAATGTTCTCCTGGACAGGTTTAGCCGAATCCAGGGGTCAGAAGCGTTACTGGAGACAAATTATGGCATGGCTCTTGAGGCATACATTATCGTTTGTAAATCGCACCCACACGGACATGATGAAATTCTGACACCTTATAGCAAGATAGTTGAATCTGTTGACGCTACAACGGAACAAAAGCACAGGGCTAATCGGATCCTAGAGCTAGTTAAGGACTTTGACTGGAATGGTGGGGTTGGAGCTTTGAGCTATCTAGTCAATAAAATCGAGGTGGCTTCCCGTTTTAAGTGAGAAACTGCTAACAAGTGGCTGTTGTTGGACGCACCTACGCTGGCGCTCCGTTGCGCCGCAAAGCCAAAGCGTTATGTTCTAGCGAGGACTGCATGAGCATCAAGAAATCATTATATTATGGTAAAACTCGCCGCAAAGTAGACGAGCTTTGGTTCGAGATGTCAGTCATTAATAAATTATGTTCTGATCACTACACAATTGAAGCTGAGATAACGGGCTTTCCAGAAATTCATAATCGCAGCATGACGCGCTGCGTAGAGATTGAAGAAAGAGAGAAGAACGAAACTAACCCAGCATACCCAAGCATTAAAAAAACCATTGAGGCATGGTCTGAGTTTGATGTATTAGTCAATGCAATGGCTTACTTTAGGCAGCACCTCCGTGCATATATTGAGGCACACCCAAAGATAAAGTTGTATGAAAAAATTGAGGGCAATCTGGAAGCCCTCGAAATAGACGATATTTTCTGGACTCATGACTGTGTTCCAGATTAAAAACATAACAAGGCCATGAAGGTTGTTCCGGGCCTTCGGCCCTCCACCGGACGCCCTTGTCAGGGCGCCGCTTATGGCTGGCGTTATAGCCAAAAAAAGAGTACCAGATGAGCATTGAGGAACATCAGTATATAAAGCTGCTCGACTACGCCATCTCCCAAAAGGGTTCTTACCATATGGAGCCGGGGTTGTCGGCAGCCAAGATGACGGAAAGGGAGTTCGAATCTGTCCGAGACACTTTTTTTATTAACGCGCACATGCAGGCTCCACCACCTGGTCAATCTCAAGTATATGATTGGCGGCTGCGGCCTGAAGCCGTCTTTGGTTATCTTGCTTACAAGCAATACGACCATGCGCAAAAGTCATCAAAAAGAGCGCTGTATATATCATCTGCCTCGCTCATGGTCGCGGCGGCATCCCTTGTTGTGGGTGCATTAGGCGCACTGCTATAACAAGTGCATTAAATTCGTTCCGGCCCGATGGGCCTCCACCGGACGCCCTAGTCGGGCGCCGTTTATGCATGCGTTATGTGGGCGTGCCCATAGAGAATCCTTATGGCATTCAGTGAGTTTGAAGCAAACAAAATTGAGCGCGCCGCCTCTGAATTTCTGGAAGACCGGAGGCCGCCAGTCGAGATCCGACCCAAGTTAGACCTAGACGTTCGAGTTTCTGGCCAAAGCGTGCAGATTGTCGAGATTCGACCGCATTTCCGCGAGCCGTCAACGATCATTGAATCACCGGTGGCAAAAGCTACCTTCGTCAAGAAATCTCAACGCTGGAAGATCTACTGGATGCGCAGTGATCTGAAGTGGCATTTGTACACGCCAGAACCTGAGTCACGCTCCATCGAGGAATTTTTTGCTATCGTGAATGCCGACGAGAATGGCTGTTTCTTTGGGTAGCACATAACCAGTCATTCCAGTTCGTTCCGGCCCTGAAGGGCCTCCACCGGACGCCCTTTTCTCCGCTTCGCTGCGTAAAGGTCGCCGCTGAATATTGGCGTTAAAGGCCTTGCTCCGGCGTTCTTTGGTCTGGTGTTTGGCTGCGGCTTGGCAGGTCGCCAGCAGGCAGAAAACAGCCCTCCGTCTGGTAACGGTTTCGGCGGATAATTTGGAGTTCAGGTCGCGGGGCAATCCGGCGTAATCGTCGGGTAATTTCCGCTCATTCGGTGGCCTGGTTCCTGGCGCAATGGGTCAAGTTGGTACAAGGTATCGGGAGTGGGCATTCAGCGTTGGGTGCCCAATCAAAAACCAAGGGTAAACAGGCCCTTAACAAGTCGCAGCAGTACGCGGCCGATGGCCGCCGGACGCCCTTTCCATGGCTCCTTCGTCGCCATTCCAAGGTCGCCGCTGTGCTCAGCGTTATAGCCAAAAAAAGAGTACCAGATGAGCATTGAGGAACATCAGTATATAAAGCTGCTCGACTACGCCATCTCCCAAAAGGGTTCTTACCATATGGAGCCGGGGTTGTCGGCAGCCAAGATGACGGAAAGGGAGTTCGAATCTGTCCGAGACACTTTTTTTATTAACGCGCACATGCAGGCTCCACCACCTGGTCAATCTCAAGTATATGATTGGCGGCTGCGGCCTGAAGCCGTCTTTGGTTATCTTGCTTACAAGCAATACGACCATGCGCAAAAGTCATCAAAAAGAGCGCTGTATATATCATCTGCCTCGCTCATGGTCGCGGCGGCATCCCTTGTTGTGGGTGCATTAGGCGCACTGCTATAACAAGTGCATTAAATTCGTTCCGGCCCGATGGGCCTCCACCGGACGCCCTAGTCGGGCGCCGTTTATGCATGCGTTATAAGCCAATGCACCGGTCATTTTTATAGTAGTTGGGTGCATGGGCCTTGGCGGCAAATTCGGTGGTAGCTTCTGGTTTCGCATCGTTGCCAAGGCCAGCAAATCTGTCGCCCAATTTGGAAGCCAGCGTTGGTATCTTTCGGGTTATCGGCAGGGTGCCCAGGTTGTGGGGCCGTTCGCCGAAAACTGTGATCAGGACGGGTAGTTTGATGGTTCGTATCGGTGCCGGATCGCGAGCAGATGCGGGGCTTCTTTGGCGTTCGCATGCGAGCTGAGAAGTGGACTGGAAACCATCGGGTGAACCGGCTTCTAACAAGGCGGTCAACCGGACACCAAAAGCTTACTGCTTTTGGTTCCCTTCGCTGCGCTCCGGTGCCGGTTACCTTCAGCGTTATGACTACTAAGGAGAGGTAAATTGGGTTTAGTTCTGAAATTAGCAATACTGATCTACTGCATTCGCCACGTAATGAACACCGCTCGTCCTGGGCAGACAGCAGCAATTTATGCAGGTTCCTTTTTAGCCGTCGGTTTGGTGCTTGCTGTCATAGATGGGTTCTCGGCTCTGGTAGGCATGAGCCTCGGCATCACCCTCGTTTACGACCTGTTAACGGGATTCATTTTTTTCTGGCTCATTGACAGGTACCACGGTAATTCGCTCGCGTTTTACACCATCATTATCTTGGGCATCGCCGCCAGCCTTGGGATAAAATTTCTCATCGTCTTCGGGCTACAGTCATAACCAGTAGTTGTAGTACGTTCCGGGCCTGACGGCCCTACACCGGACGCCTACTACGCTGCGCTCCGTAGTCGCCGCTAAACCAAAGCGTTAGCATCATTTATAGAAAATTTGGAGTTCGAACTAATGAATGGAATATCTGAAGTTGTTGAAAATGAAAATCGAGGGATGATTCGGCATGATGATGCTCAAATAGATTTGTTCTTCAAAATGCATCAGAAGATAAATGCAAAAAATGAAGAGATATCAAAGTCATACAAAAACAATATCTTGGTGAAATTTTCAGATATCAAAGAACTTCATTTTAAAACAGTTCAATCCATAATTTCTTTAAAGCCGATAAAAAGCAATATAAATGTCAGAATATCAGTTTCTCATAATGAAGGAGAATCTGAGAAATTTAACTCATTTGAGGAGTTTGAGTCGAGAAATCTAACGAACCCAAATCCTACATCTAATGTTTTGCTTATTTATTCATTTTCCATTTATGACAAAGAAGAAGATAGTTTCGAAAATTATAAGGTTATGGCTCATGTAAGGTCAAGAGTCGCGGATCTTCATCAAATAGAGAACGAGGCGCCTCCTTTTATATCTTCAGCAATAATAAGTAACATGGTAACTACGACCGCGAACATTACAGTTCATTATTCAGACTATGTGAAAGCACGTCATTTTACAGCTATGTTTGATGAATGGGTTAGGGGGTGTGATGAGTCAAAAAATATCGAAATTATTAAAAATCTTAAAAAAGTGTCCCATCTAATATCAAAATTCGGAAAGCTTTCGATTTACGCAGTTCTTGGCCTTTTTACAGCAAGTGCTATCGACAGCTCTGTTTTTAACTCTAATGAAGCTTTAAAGTTTTTGGTCGCATATGCGTCAATATTTGTTGTTGTTGGCGGAGTTGCAGAAGTTATTCTAAGAAAGTTGGAGCTGTCAATTGATAGCTATTTGGCATTGTCATATCTAAACATCAACAAAGGCGACGCTAAGCTGATTGCAGATTTCTCGGCAAGAAATAGATCTTCAGTTATTTGGTCGATTTTTGGCATTATAGGTACGGTTGTCGTGGGTATTGCCACAAGCGCATCTTACGATTTTATCAAATGGTTGATTGCTTAGACTCGACCAATGCTAACAATTTGCTGCACGCGGAAAAATTACTCGCTGCGCTCCCAATTTTCCGGTGAGCAAGGCGTTAGAGAGTCACAGGGAGTTAATAAAGAGTCGATGGATAAGCTTTTGTATCAGTTCGTTGAGAATCTCAGTGCAGGTGATCTGTGGTACGGCTTCTTAATGCTTGGGGTCTTTTATATCCTGAAGAAAGAACCTTTTAAAATTTTTGCTCATTTCTCGGAAAAGAAAACAAAGGATCTTTCCCAAGCTCATGAGCTCCTGGAAACTGGAAAACTTAGCAAGGATGCAAACAGTCTGCTCCAAGAGCATATCGAACAGGAGCTCTTTGCCAAATACTACGGTATACGAGCGGGAAGGGACATGCGCTCGGCTTTGCTGAAATTCTATAGCAAGAACCAAAGTAAGATTGGCTGGCACGATCTTAGGCGGGCATATCCTTCCATATATTTGGATGGATCAAAGGTAAAGGCCAAAATAAAATGGTGGGAGCATCCGATGCGATGGTTCGTCACCTTAACTAGCTGGGGTGTGGGAGTTTATGCAATTGCAGTGGTTGTTGCGGCGGCAGTTTCAAGACCAGAAAACCAGCTACAATTCTTTGGCCTCAGCATAATGGCTATCCTACTTCTTGCTCTAGCGTTGTTCTTTTCAACTCTTAATTGGCCTTATCACAGCGCTCGGAAAGTAGCAGATGGCGGTAATTGAGCTCTAACCATGCCAGTCACGGCGACGTCTACTGCATTGCGGCTTCGCCTTCATTCCGTAGCCGCGCATGCTGGCTGGCGTTATAAGCCGTAGGGAAATCCGCATGATCAACAAGGCAGTTTTAATTCTTTTGTTATTATTATCAGGATCAGCTCTCGCTGAGGAAAAACCGCCTGAGCTTTGGTCATGGTTTAAAGACCTGAGCAAATCCAAAGAGGCTTGCGAGATACAAAGCTCATATGCCCTGCAAGCCTTGGGGCTAGAAAATCAGGTTGAGAATGAGTACGGAATATACGGGAACGTAAAGTCGAACCGTGTTGTAGTTAAATGTATAGAAATATCAGCTAACCAAAGCAAACTCATGGTTGCGGTTGCTGGCTACAATAGGGATTCGGTTGAGCTTGTGAGAAATAAAATTATTGATTCAATTCAGTAGTATAGAGCTTATAACAAGGCGCAGCAGTTCGCGGCCGAAGGCCGCCGGACGCCACTGTCGTGGCGCCGCTGTGCTTCGGCGTTAAGAGGCCATAGAAAATTATGCGCATCACCAAAACAGGGATGGTTCTCTGCTCTCTTTACCTGATTGCTTCACTTGGCTGCGTGGTTTGGGCGCAATTCATCAGCGATCCAAAAGGAAAACATATTATTTTGCAGATGCCGGTTGTGCTGCAGCATGGGCTGCTCTTGGCGTGCGATGCAACTCACATACTTAGGAATATGAGTTGGGCAGGGATGTATCTCGTTCTTGGCGTTCCCATGCTGGGTTCTCTGATCTTGGTGGGAAGCCTCGCCGAGTCCAGCGTCTCTAGAATACGTTCAGGTGCTTCGGCTCTTAACAAGTCGCTGTAGTACGCGGCCGATGGCCGCCGGACGCCCTTTTCATTGCGGCTTCGCCTCCATTACAAGGGCGCCGCTAAGCTTCGCGTTATAGGGCCTTTGGGAACCATGATTGATAAGCACGAAATGTTTGAATTGGCTCTCAAAGCTTGCCCTAGCTTTGAGCCTGCGTGGAAAGAATTTATCGCTGAATGGGATGGTGAAAAGGATCTGCCGTTGTATCTGGCTCTAGGCGACCTTTCTAGACATATTTCTAAACTGGTAGAAGAGAAGCAAGACTCTGAGCTTGACGCGTTATTTGCTGTAATAGAGCGCTGGCACACCGAGGGCAGTCCCTATGTTAGAGAAGCTGCAACCATCGGTTTGCTTGAGGGACTTCAAGGCGAGAGCAATGCCAGGTCAATTGAACTCTATCTACTGCCAGAATCAAAAATATGGTGGGATAGAGTAAACGAATTCTGGGAAAATGGTAAATTAATCAGTGAGTAACCGGCCCTATAACCAGTCGGTCAACCGGACGCCAAAAGCGTGGCGCTTTTGGTTCCCTCCGCTGACGCTCCGGCGCCGGTTACCTCAGCGTTATGCAGGATGATGAACTGGTCAATCGCTAAAAAATTATCAGGTGGAGCGCTGACATTGATCGGTTTGGCAGTGTTAGCAGATATCCTCGTCGCATTGTTCATCGGGCGTGGTGTGCTGACTGCTGAATCTGCTGGTTGCTATCTTACTGATGCAATGGTGATTGGTTTTCACTGCCAGGGCTTTTGGGCATCTGACATTGTCTCCGCCTGGCTCAACCTTCCAGCGTGGGCGGTCTACGGATTAATGTTTGCACCCTATAGCTTGAAAGCGGCCATTCTGGCTAATTTGGTATGGCTGCCGCTAATCATTTTCATCGTGGCGTCTCGCAAGGTGGCTCAACATGCATAACAAGGCGCAGCAGTTCGCGGCCGATGGCCGCCGGACGCCCTTTACGTGGCTCCTTCGTCGCCACTCCAAGGTCGCCGCTGTGCTTCAGCGTTATGCTCTAAGAAGGAGAGTTCATGGAAGATAGTGCGAATTGGCTTGAAGTGGTCACGGCAATAGGGGCCATCGCTACTCCCATATTGGTTCTGATACTTAGCGGAATAGGTTGGAGGATAAGGGTCGGTCTAGATAGGCAGTTTCAGCTGGAAGATAAGCTCAGAGACGACCGAATCGAGACCTACAATGATATTCTTGAGCCGTTCGTAATCCTCTTCACCTCAGATGCAGCCTGGAAGTCAGATCCCAAAAATAAATCCCGCGACAAAAATCAAATAGCGCAACAGAAGTTACTTTCTCAGGAGTATCGAAGAAAGGCATTCAAGATGTCACTTGTTGGCTCCGAGAGCGTGGTCACATCATACAATGACCTAATGCAATACTTTTTCCAGCGCGGAGAGCAGCAGGGTGTAACGCCCTCCGAGAATGAGATCGTAGAGATGATTTCGCTTGTCGGGAAGTTTCTGCTGGAAATTCGGAAAAGCATGGGCAATGAGGCTACAAAACTAGATCACTGGCAAATGTTAGAGTGGTTTATTACTGATGCACGACGTTACCGGTCTGAAGCAAAAGCATAACCAATGCAGGCACGGCGACGCCCTTTACATTGCGCCTTCGGCTCCATTTCAAGGGCGCGCATGCTGCTGGCGTTATGCAAAATGGTGAGTACAAAAAATTGACAACCGGCATTCAGTTTTTGAGAGAGGCCAAAAAACATGGTCTAGTTGATAACTTAGCCGGTCGTGGTTTTAAACACTTGAAGGGGTTGTATTTTTATCGCTTTTATGGGGAAGGTATTCATCAATTAATCTTGGGTTCAGCTTCATACGGTGAAAACTTAACATTTGATATAACATGTATT
>NZ_VCHA01000012.1 GCF_016597815.1 Marinobacter sp. DY40_1A1
CTCAGAAGTGAAACAGGCCTGCGCCGATGGTAGTGTGGCATTTGCCCATGTGAGAGTAGGTCATCGTCAGACTCTTAAGTCCAAACCCCAGCTTCTTGCGAAGCTGGGGTTTTTTTATGCCCAAATTATGACCGCTCGCACAGTTGCAGTTCGAACATATCGTTACAGTACGTTAAGGAAGCTGACAAATAAAAAAACAATGTCAGTACTGAAGGTGCATTCGCTTTTACACCGCAGGAATGCCCTCAGCTTAACAGCACGTGTGCAGCGGAACTATTATGAGTAGATTGGTAGCAGCGCTTACCTTCTCCACCCTGTCTCTGGGAGTAAGTGCCGACTTGAATCCAATTGCTGATGAACACCTGTCGGAGGTTATCGGCCAGGCTTTTATCTCAATCGATCGTGATTACCATCCCGATGCCTCTACCGCTTATACGAGAATCAATCTCGGAATGGATATAGAGGTTCAAACAAATATTGATACGCTTGAGCTCGGCCGCTATGAGCGGGATGGAGAAAAGCCGGGTACGTCAGACGTACTCATTAATAATTTTGCGCTAGGTTACATCCAGAACGATAAGTTCTTTCAGGACAACCCGGAAGTCCCGGAAATGTATAAAGCCGATGGAACGGCTTATGCTGAAAATGAAGTCGTCCCCTTCTTTATCGAGAACCCCTTTATTGAATTTGCCTTTGATCAGCAGACGCAAGAAGTTATCGGCGTGCGACTGGGATTTGGCGATGCCATGGGTATATTGTCTGCTGATATTGAAACGTTAACAGGCAATGTAAACGTGATGATCAAAGACGTGGGTGGGGCAATGAAAAATGCCAAGCAAGAAAATCCAACGATATCCGATCAGTTAATTCATTTCCTTACTCCTATTCTCGAAAAAAATAACGCACTGGAAACCAAGGCGCGATTGGTTGATGGCGACCCTGATTCGCCAACTTACGGCGAGATCGATGAGATCAGATCAGAACATATTGGCGTTCCTGATGGTGAAAGGTTTGTACTTGAGGGTGCTAGCACGTTTGCTCGCCTGTTTATGAAGGATCTTTTGGCACCGGGTTCAAGCTCTAAAATAGAAGTTCCAGGTTGTAATAACCTGTTTGACTGTCCGGAAGGCAATATCGAAGTTATTGCAATGGATTGTAAGGTTCTCTCTATACAATCCTGTTTCGATTTGGGGCAATATCGATCATTCGCGGTGGGCGAGTTGGGACAAACTAACGGCGAAAGAAGTGTTGTTGCTCCCGTTGCAGGTGCTTTTATGTCTTTCCAGACCAGGGCGGTAGAGTGGGTTAAAGATGTAAAGCAGGGAAAAATGACCGAAGCTGAGTTTTTGCAAGCAACCAGTGGTGCTTTCTTCAACATCCCGAATGGTGCGACAGAAGTTAACCTGGGCGAGGCACTTAATGGTGTGCCTCGGTATCGATCTGAATACATAGATCGCGGTAGGGGACTCTTTTAATGACCTTCACAAACGTTCGCAAGATTGCTCTTGAATTTGTGATATCACGGAGCTTGCTTCTGGGAGTGATGCTCGGATGGCAGGCTGTTGCTTTAGCAGAACTCCAATCGCTTGATGATGGACAGTTGTCCAAAGTTGATGGTGCGGGCATTGGGCTTGTGCTCGATAGCTTTACGTTTTCCCATGGCACTGACAAGCCGGACCAAAGTGGTGAGCAGGCGAGAGTCTTCAGAATTTCCGGAATTAAAAGTACCGATGGCCAAGAAGTCGATATCACAGTAAACCACTTATACATCGCTGGTGCCGACAGCAACTATGGCCAGAATCTTTCGCCGGTAAACTTGGGACGCCTGATGAACCCATGGAGCATTGATGTCCTAAACGGGGATGATATAGGCATTCCCAATAAAGCCGTCCTTGAGCTTGCGGCATCCACCAAGGTGCCGATGGCAGAGGGTTTTGATTGTATGGGTGGCTCTGCTGCAGCGGGATCCGGTACATGCTCAAGCCGGCCTGCCACTGCTGACTGGAGGGGAGAGCGTGCGGACATTGGTATGCAAATGAACGTCGCAGTTGGCGCGGATCGCTCGTCCAATCTCAACTTTCATGCGCGCAGTGCGGTCATTGATGGCAGCTATATCAGGCTTTGGGGGGATGGTGAGCGCAAGCAAATGGCTGGTGAGTTTCGCTTCAACCTCTATTCCCCTGAATTCTCAATTAACGCATGTTCGCTCGATGGGGTCACATGCGGCTCCCGCATAACAATGTCTGACTTTGCATTGGAGCTTGCAATCGGCAATCGGTACCAGCCGATCTTTTTCGATGTTGATGGAAGCGGAAACTTCATACTTGAAGTTGACACCATAGCAGCACCCCCCACGGGGCACATAGCTGCAAGTGGGAAGCGGGATGGCAGTAATGCAGCGACCTGGGATTTCTACAACGATTATTACTCGAATCCTGAATATCGCAGTAATTTGCACATAGGTAACTTTAGTGTGGGGGCCAAAGATTTTGGCCCGGCGCGCATGGAGGGCATGCTGATTCAGCATCTCAAGATACAAACCAAGGACTTAGCGCTATGAGCCAACGCCTGCTGAGTTTAAGGAATCGTCTATCTTTCGCTTTTGCTTTAAGCTTCCTGTCCCTGATTGCCGCAGCTGAGATGGCTCCCTTGGAAGATGATGTGCTCTCGGATGTTTCAGGCCAGGGTGGTATTTACCTGTCTGGGGATGTGAGCATCAACGCGCTGGGTGGGCCGGTCGAGAACAGCTACTTCGGGAGTTGTGATGATGTAACCAGAAAGTGTGGGGCCAGAATAGCGTATCGGCTAAAAGAAACAGGCGGTTGGTTGGTTCTCGATGAACTCCGGGGCGGTTTTGCCTTTGAAGGCCTGACACTGGGGATGCGAACAATAGATACGGGCTTTGGTGGTGATGGTGCGCTCTTCAATGGTGACGTGCTGGAGCTAGGCTTGCCAAATATCGTTCGTTTCGACGATGTCCGGTTCAAGATTGCAGCTAGCAGCACGCCCAGACCGACGGATCTTGGGTTTCAGCAAACAGATATATTCACAGTTGAGATGCAGGGCGATGTAATCATGGAAGGCAACCTGCTGGTCTTCCCAACGGGAAATCCATAAAGGGTGGTGCTATGAGGATCGATAAAGGTCGGGACTACATTCTTGTTATCCATTTTGGGCTGTTGTTTCTGGGCCTGGCATCGGCTGCATCTGCGGGAATGAAGAGTCTTGATGATTCAGAGCTCGCCTCAGTTAGCGGGCAAAGCGGCATTACGCTGGAGATGGATCTGGGAGTAACTGCAGACAAGGTCACCTACTATGATGATGGCAAGGGTATTCACCTGGAAGGGTTTCGCGTGGGCTCCGCTTCTGATCCAAATGGCTCAGCGCATCACGTAGTAAAGGTTGATATAGGTGCAGATGCATCACTGAACCTTGGTTACCTGGTTGAAGATCGCAGGATCGAATTTGGTGATATTCGACTCGCGGGTGCTCCGGGCCTGAGTATGGGTGGTGTCTTTCTTGATCACTCTCTTGAGGGCTATGTGAATATAAAACAGGGTGGTGCCACGGGCGGCGCGGGCTATACCTTTGATACTGCGTACACCATGACCGGAGGGCGTTTAGGCTATAGGACCAATGGTAACGAATTCTTTCTCGATGGTATTACGATGGATGTTGAGGCTTTGGGTATAACGCTGGATGTGGTTGGCGATACGCTCAAGCTGGGTGCACCCAGAATTGTTGGTAACTGGAAAGTAGAAGCCATTCGATACAGTGGAAATGCACTGAATCATGGCGTTAGCACTGATGCAGGGTCGGGTGCATTACTACCCTCCTATGGTGGGATAAGTGGTGAGTTCGATCTGTCTTCAAACTCGGATATCAGGGCCGGCGGCCGCGAGGGTGAGGGGTTACGGTTTGACAGCCAGACTACTATTCACAGTGCCTCCTTTCTCTACCATGACGACGCTAATGTCCTTGCTCTCAGAAACATCACTGGGTATCTGAACGTGCAAGATTTGCGGCTTGATGTTGCGACTGACTGGAATAACAGGCCGGCCTTGGCCTTGACCCTGGGAGCAATGGCTGGCGAATTTAACGTTGGTACCATTGAAATGGGCGCCAACAACAAAAGTATCGGGGAGGTCAACGCGAACTTCCTGTTCCAGGATCATTCGTACAACGGGAATAGCTACACGAACGCAATCTATTTGCAGGGCGGCGGGCACGCAGAAGCAGGGCCGCAAGGTATGCGCCTGGCAACAGAATGGAGTTTGGCTAATGCAGATATAAGCTACACAGAAGATGGCAATCGTGTGATTTTCAGTGGTCTTCAGTCTTGGGGGCGAGGTGACGTTGTTCTGAATGTTACCCGGGAAGAGGTCCGTGGCGGTACGCAGTTCTTTGATGGCCTTCGAATCGGGTTTGAGAATGTAACAGCCGGTTATCGGATCAATGGACTCAAGGTTGGTAGTGACGATGCGCAGCTTCAGGGCGGTACAGAGCTACTCCTTGCCCTTGGCTTCTATCCATCCTACGAATTTGAACTAGATGGTCATATTACGCTTGGAGCCGGCGGCGCAAGCGGCGAAGGAATAACGGTCAACTCAGACATTCGCATAAGGAACGGTAAGGCCGCAATTATAGCTGACGCTTACGACAAGGGTAGGGGCGAGATTAGCCAGAAGGGCTTGTGGATCAGTGAGCTTGAGTACGATGCTCATGTGCGTGGTATGACCATCGATGCAACGGCCGATGGCCTGGAAATGGTCACGGCAGAGTCATGGGGCACTATGGATATTGGAAATCTCAGGGTCGGTGATAAGAGTGCTGGAGGCAGTCTTGGCAGGTTTGTGGTCCAAAGCTATGAGCTTGGAAGCAGCATGGCTATTCTCCCGGGCGGTGCGGGAGATGTGTGCGCGGGCGGAGCTGGCACTGCGCAAATGGTGTGCGAAGCCTCAGGTGGTATTTGGGAAACCAGGGGGGAAGAAGGTGTTACAGTTCGCTTGAAGCAAATACTTGCCAGAGCAGACGGGAATAAAAAGAATGCTTTTTCTTGGGAGGCCAATAGAGAGTTGGACTCCAATGGAAATCCAGTTAATGGCACGGGCGCCAGCGTGCTGTTAAATGATATTTATACCAGTGATGGTGGGGATTTTGATGGTGACGGTGTAGACGATAACACCTTCGGTATTCGTACAGATCTCGCGGTAGATGTATATCAAACCAAGGTCGTTAAGAAGCAAGACGGCCCCGATTTGCTTGGTGTTGTGGGAGCAAAAGGCGATGAGAAAATCATGGATGCTTCGGCGGCTCAAGGCTATCGGTATGTCAGCAACCCAACCCAGGGTGATTTGGCTAATCGCCCGTTAGGCTTCGCGGTCAAGGCCCAAAGCCAGTTCAAAGAACTATCCATAAACAACATTGATCTTATTCACCCCACAGGTGGCGCTCAAACGGCTGTTTACGGCGTCATGATGCAGAATTTTGACATCAGGGCTAACCTGACAGCGACACCGATTCCTTGACTGCAGTGGCGGCCGTGCTTTTACTGTACCGGCCGCCAGTTTTGCTTTTTTGCTCTCTCCTGGTGTTTAATCCGCCGGTACCTAATCTTCCGGCCGGATAATATCTGATGAAACTCAAAGCCCTTGTTGCCCTTCTCAGTGATGGACAGGTTCACTCTGGTGAATCTCTCGCCCAAGAGCTGGGCGTGAGTCGCACAGCTATCTGGAAGCAGGTGAAGCGTCTAATGGATCGTGGTTTTGAGGTGGCGAGTATTCGTGGCCGTGGTTACCAACTGATGTCTCGGGTTGATTTGCTGGATTCGGCCATGATCCTCGCCCACCTTGATGAAGAGTTGGCGGCGAGGATTGATTTGAGGGTTTGCGATGAGGTGGATTCAACTAACGCTGAAGTTCTCAGGCAGGTTGCGGAAGGTTGTGGAAGCAAGCTCCCTATATCCATTGCCGACTGTCAGACGGCTGGGCGCGGCCGAAGAGGTCGAAGCTGGCAGAGCCCGCGAGGTGAGAATCTATATCTGAGCATGGGGCTTGTCTTTCACGGCGGCTTTTCGGTTCTGGATGGGCTTAGTCTGGTGTTTGGGGTTGCTGTTGCTGAAGCGCTTGAGATGCTGGGTGTGACGGGTGTTGGTTTGAAGTGGCCAAATGATATATTTCTACCGGCGGGAAAGCTGGGAGGCATCCTTGTGGAGCTGCAAGGTGAGTTGCAGGAGGGTGTTGTGCGGGTGGTTGTAGGTATTGGAATCAATGTGCATATGCTTAAAGCTGGCGGCGTTGATCAGCCCTGGAGTAGCCTGGCGAGCGCGTGCCCGGACACCGAATGGACGAGAAACCGGGTGGCGGCAGCGGTTATTGGTGCAGTGGCTGATGCTGCAGATGATTTTTCGAATAAGGGCTTTGGTGTATTCCATGAGCCTTGGCAAAAGCGTGATATATACAACAATCGCCTTATCCAGGCAAAGGATGGGGAGTTGAAGGGTGTTGGCAACGGTATTGATGGTAGCGGCAACTATTTACTTGTAACTTCCGATGGGGGGGTTGTCCCCATTCGTGCCGGTGAGATCAGCTTGCGGGTAGCTCCATGAGGCTGTTGATCGACGCTGGGAACTCCAGGCTGAAATGGCGCCTTGAGGAGTCTGGGCAGGTTTTCGATCAGGGAGTAGGTGTTACTGCCGATGTCGACCCTCTGCCGGGATTCTCTGCAGCTGAAGGGAGTGTTTCCAGGGTGGCAGTTTCTACTGTCGCGTCAGAATCAAAGAGGGTAAGCCTGTTCAAGCATCTGTCCAGCCGATTTGACGCGCCGGTCACCTTCTACTGGGCGGAGGCTGTCAGAGGTGGGCTAAAAAGTGCGTATAAAGACTGCAGTCAAATGGGTGCCGATCGCTGGCACGCTATGTACGGGGCTTGGCAACGGCGCAATCAGGCATTCTTGGTGGTTGACGCTGGCAGCGCGATAACCGTTGATTATGTTGACTCTGAGGGGCGGCACCTTGGGGGGTTTATTTTGCCAGGCCTGAATATGATGCGTCGCAGTTTGCAAGTGGACGCAGCTCGAATAGATTTTGATCCCAGTCAGGTTTTGAATACAAGTCCTGGGGTGAGCACAAGCGAATGCGTTAATCACGGTATTGCATGGCTGTCTGAGGCGCTGGTTGAGCGGGTCAGGCGCGACTGCATAGCTCTCGGTATCAGCGATATTCTGGTTACTGGAGGCGACGCCGAGAGACTCCTCCAGCTTGGGTTGGTTGCAGAGTTCCGCCCGTCTTTGGTAATGGACGGGCTTGGTCTTATAGATGCAGAGGCCCATGCAGAATGAAATGGCTGGCCTTGGTATTGGTTGTTATCAATTTTTGTGTTTGGCAGCTGAGTGATTACTCCAAAGTGGCTAGTCAGCCTGGTTCCGCTGTGAGTGGGAGTCTGCCGAGAGTAACAAGCCTCAAGGTTCAGAAAAATGCCGTCGTTGCTTCGGAGCCAGTCTCTAATGAGTGGGTGTGTGTCAGGGTGGGCTGGATAAAGAGTGTTGAGGTTGCGGAGGCTCTTGGTGCCCACTCAGTTTTTTCCAGAACTCAAAGTTTGTCCCTGGAGAAGGTCGAGAGGCCATTGCCGTCATTGCACTGGGTTATCATACCCCCTCAGCCCCCGACAGCGGCATTGGAACAGTTCCGGGATATGCAGCGGCGAGGCGTAGATTCGTATCTGGTGACTGAGGGTGAGAACAGAAACGCGATCTCACTTGGTTTGTTTGAGTCTCGTAGCGCAGCAATATCCGTGCTGGAAGAAAAAAAACGCAAGAATTTTAACGTGGTACTAGTCAACTTCGACCGAAATCAGATAAGCTACGCGCTCGCTTTTGAGGCTGAGTCAAATCTTGTAGAAGAGATGGTTCAGGCGGTAGAAGCGGATTATGGGGAGGAATTTGACTTTGTTGAGGTCAACCGTTGCGAGGGTGTTGCAACTCGCGAAAATAATCCGTAGTATACCGCCCTCGCTGAACAAGCGAATGTGAGCTGGCGTAGCTCAGTTGGTAGAGCAGCTGACTTGTAATCAGCAGGTCGGGGGTTCGATTCCGTCCGCCAGCTCCACTTTTTTGTTGTGACAGGCGTGTAGCACTGCGTCTGACTCGGAGGGGTTCCCGAGTGGCCAAAGGGATCAGACTGTAAATCTGACGCGAAAGCTTCGCTGGTTCGAATCCAGCCCCCTCCACCACTTAATTGCTCGCGGGCATCGTATAGTGGCTATTACCTCAGCCTTCCAAGCTGATGACGCGGGTTCGATTCCCGCTGCCCGCTCCAATTTGATTTGCAATGCTCATGTAGCTCAGTCGGTAGAGCACATCCTTGGTAAGGATGAGGTCACCGGTTCAACTCCGGTCATGAGCTCCACTATTTATCCGGTCAACGTTACTATCCAGGTTGATTAGGGGGATTGGTCGAATGTCTAAGTCTAAGTTTGAAAGAATTAAGCCACACCTTAACGTGGGCACTATTGGTCACGTTGACCATGGTAAGACGACTCTGACCGCTGCTCTGACTCGTGTATGTCACGAAGTTTGGGGCACAGGTTCTGCGAGTGCATTCG
>NZ_VCHA01000013.1 GCF_016597815.1 Marinobacter sp. DY40_1A1
TTAATCGGCTGTTCCGAGAATGGCTGTCCATGGCTTTTCTAACAAGTCGCTGTAGTACGTTCCCGGCCCGGAGGGCCGTCCACCGGACGCCACTGACGTGGCGCCGCTAAGCTCAGCGTTAGCCAAATATGAAAATGAGCCTGAGAGTCCGACGCTATTTAAACGTTTTCTTGTCTGCCATACTGCCATTTTTTGCTGCAGCGGTATTCACTTTGCCGAATCTCTATCTCGGGCTCCATTGGGGGCAGATGAACTGGTTAATGCAACCACTAGCCACCTTTTCGCTTGTTCTTTCACCAGTCACATGGCTTATATTTGTTCTGATGGGTGTAAGTTGGGCGCGCTCCAAAAAACTCCACAAATCCATACCAATAGTGGGTCTGTTGATAGGGCCGATAAGCCTTGTGCCTTGGATCACATTCGTTATCCCGTTAATCTTGATGTTGCCTGCGATTGTCTTGGCAGTCCGCCTTGTGATTTATCATCTAGAGGATCCAATTAGCGGGCAGGTGGGCTAACAAGTGCAGGCACGGCGACGCCTACTACATTGCGCCTTCGGCTCCATTTCGTAGGCGCGCATGCTGCAAGCGTTAAATGTACAGAAGGAGATGTCCCATGGGGCTGAAGGGAAGCTGTTTGTGTGGCGAGATAAGTTACGAAATAGACTCTGTGGATATGCCCATTGTGCATTGCCATTGCAAAACTTGTCGTAAAGCCCATGCGGCCCCATTTGCCTCCACTGCGGGAGTAAAGCGCGAGAATTTCCGCTGGCTCAGCGGCATAAACTCTATTTCTACGTTCGAATCATCTCCTGGCAAATTGCGCCACTTCTGCAAACGCTGTGGTTCTCATTTGGTAGCCGAGAGGCCTGCACAGCCACACGTAATTGTTCGGGCAGCCACTCTGGACGATGATCCCGGTTTGAAGCCTGAGGCCCACATTTGGGTGTCGCACGACGTGCCATGGCTTGAGTACGATAGGGTGTGTCAGCATAGCGAATGGCGTGACGACATTTAACAAATCAATCAAGTTCGTTCCCGGCCTGGCGGCCGTCCACCGGACGCCCCTGTCGGGTCGCCGCTTATTTTTGGCGTTAGGTTCTTTTATGGGAAGCGACGACAAGTGGTATTCGATAAAAGTTGAAGCAGAAGTATCACTGTTGCCCACTACTGAATCCGGTCTCAGAAAAGGCATCACGTCAGGCTACAGGCCCAATCATAATTTTGGGTCAGCAGATAATACGGAAATGAGAATAGGGCAAGTTACCGTAGCCAACGACGAATGGATTGAGCCAGGCCAGTCGAAGGCGACTACAATCCATTTCCTGATGCCTGAAGGCTATGTGGTAGATCTATTTCCTGGCCTGACATGGCGCATTCAGGAAGGCGGCCGGTTAGTCGGTAACGGTAAAATCATAAGGGTTGTGTCATCTGATGTGCCAAGTGGCTAAGCCACAACCTAACCAGTAGTTGCAGTACGTTCCGGCCCTACGGGCCTCCACCGGACCGGTTTTCCGTTGCACTCCAAACCGGCCGCTGAACGTTGGCGTTATATTTGGAGAGAACTTGAGAGTAAGTCTTAAAATCGCAGCATTGGTTTTTTTCGCTGTGTTGACCCCCGTTACTCTCTGGAACGCTGGTCACCTCTATCTGGCTCAATCATGTGACCCAAAGTTTGGGTGTATCGGAGTCTTCCAGCTTTTGACTTTCGTTGTCGGTATTTGTGCTGGAATCTCTGCTCTCTCGGTTTTTGTTGCACACTATATTTTTGTAGTGCGCTGCGGAGGCGACACCACCCGCCGAGAAATCGCTTTGACTTTGCTATGCTTTGCTGGCGTGAGCATCGCAAGTGGAAGCGCTATTGGTCTTGCGGAGGCTTTGGGGGTTGCGGCGTTGGCCTCGCTTTGGACGCTTGTCTCGTTTCTTATTGGTATAGCAATTTTCAAATTCGTTAGAAAAATATAACCAGTGCATTAAATTCGTTCCGGGCCGAAGGCCCTCCACCGGACGGCCTTTTCTCCGCTTCGCTGCGTAAAAGCCGCCGTTTATGCAGGCGTTATGACTACTAAGGAGAGGTAAATTGGGTTTAGTTCTGAAATTAGCAATACTGATCTACTGCATTCGCCACGTAATGAACACCGCTCGTCCTGGGCAGACAGCAGCAATTTATGCAGGTTCCTTTTTAGCCGTCGGTTTGGTGCTTGCTGTCATAGATGGGTTCTCGGCTCTGGTAGGCATGAGCCTCGGCATCACCCTCGTTTACGACCTGTTAACGGGATTCATTTTTTTCTGGCTCATTGACAGGTACCACGGTAATTCGCTCGCGTTTTACACCATCATTATCTTGGGCATCGCCGCCAGCCTTGGGATAAAATTTCTCATCGTCTTCGGGCTACAGTCATAACCAGTAGTTGTAGTACGTTCCGGGCCTGACGGCCCTACACCGGACGCCTACTACGCTGCGCTCCGTAGTCGCCGCTAAACCAAAGCGTTATACGTTTTGAATGACCATCGGAGGGATCTATGGAATTAAAGGACTTTATCAGGGAAACCTTGGTTCAAATAGCTCAAGGCATTGAAGAGGCAAGCTCGGAATTGAAGGATTCCGAGGCCTTGGTCAACCCACGGAATGTATCGATCAATCATTCAGCAAATGCCAAGCATTACGGGGTATTGTCTGAAAACAAAGACAATTCACCACTTCGATTTGTCGAGGAAATCACCTTCGATGTTGCTGTTCACGCCACCGAGGGTACAGAAGCCTCTGCAAAAGCAGGTATTTCCGTCGGATCAATTGGTATCGGTGGCAAGGGTAGCTCTAGCGAGACCAAAAGCTCGGAATCAAGAATCCAGTTCAGGGTTCCAATGGTCATGCCTCACTCGTGATTACGTATAACCAGCCGCATCAGTACGCGGCCGATGGCCGCCGGACGCCCCTGTCGGGTCGCCGCTGTGCTCAGCGTTATGAGGGAAATATGATCGTCAGAGTATTTATGTTTTTGGTTTTAATTTCAGCCACGTCAGTGGCGGCTGAAGATTTCACAGGCTCTTGGAGTATTGTGTACCCTAAAAATGGTGTCGAGCAGTATGACGATTACTTTGAGCTATACCTGATCCAGCAGGGTAATGAAATTTGTGGTTTGCATTTCGGGTCTGCTAGAGGCACTGCGAAAATTGATTCAAGCTTCGGTTCAGACCCAAGCCCTACAGTGTCAGGAGAAGTCGAAAAGAACAGAGCCAAGATCGAAATAAGGAGCTCTCACTCTGTTGCACCAATAGAAGGAACTTTCGTCCATCACGGCGGTTTCGGCGAATGGAGAGTGAACGATCCTGGGGAAGATAGACCGATAACTATTCCCGTGAGAGCGGAATTAAATACTGTGCCGCCGGTTGACCTAGGGCCGATAGATTTGGAGGAATTGTGTAGCCAATAGCACATAACAATCGGCTGCACTGCGACCGTTTTTCCGCCGCTTCGCGGCTCCAAACCGGCGCGTGAGCCGGGCGTTATGAGTGTCCATGCTCGTGAAGGGAGTCATAAGTGTTTGACGTAAAAGCAACTCAGCATGTTCTCGCGGTCAGGGATCTTGAGACGACCGAGAGCTATTTTCTCGACAAGCTTGGGTTTTCCGTCCGGTTCCGTGTGGACGGCTGGTCGTTCTTGAGTCTTGGCAGTTTTCATATCATGTTGGGGCATTGTCCGGATGAGCTTTTGGCGCGTGATACGCATGACCATTCGTACTTCGCGTATGTGAACTGTGTGGGCATTGACGACCTCTATCACGACTATCAGCAACGCGGTGCCGAGATTTTTCAGGCAATATCGGATAAGGCTTGGGGCTTACGTGAGTTTGGTGTAGCAACACCAGAGGGTCATCGAATCATGTTCGGAGAAGACCTTGAGGTATCTGGGAACTCATAACCAGGCGGTCAACCGGACACCAAAAGCTTACGGCTTTTGGTTCCCTTCGCTGGCGCTCCGGCGCCGGTTACCTTCGCGTTATGCAAAATGGTGAGTACAAAAAATTGACAACCGGCATTCAGTTTTTGAGAGAGGCCAAAAAACATGGTCTAGTTGATAACTTAGCCGATCGTGGTTTTAAACACTTGAAGGGGTTGTATTTTTATCGCTTTTATGGGGAAGGTATTCATCAATTAATCTTGGGTTCAGCTTCATACGGTGAAAACTTAACATTTGATATAACATGTATTGTTGATGAGATAGATTCACGTTATGTCCGTAATTTTCCCATTAATGTCCCACTCCTATGTGGTGGCGGGTTTGGTGATGAATATTTCACTCCAGAGTTATGGGAAATAGCGACATTGGACAATGTTGGTGAGATATCTCAGTCAATAGTTGATGTGTTCGATGGTTTTCCAAAAAAATGGTTTGATTCGGTTAGCACAAGGCAAAAATTCGTTGATGAACTGTATCCTCATATTAGAGAAAAATATGAAGAAAGCGGTGCTATTAAGAAAGTTTTATCGGGATGGCCAAAAAATGCATAATCGGGTAGCCGAGGGTATCTAACCCTCAGCCCCCACAACACCCTGCATGCGGGTCCGCACAGGGCGTTTCACCGGGAATGGTGAAGCCTGATCCATCCATCGCGAAGCGATACCAATCCTTCGGCTTTCAGGTAGTCGTTCGACAGAGCCTGTTGAATGCCCGGAGTTTTGGAGCTGCGCCATGGACCTTTACTGGTGATGCCGCATGCCACGGCAGACTGCACATGCACACCCAGCCTCATCAGGTTTCTCACTTTGGTGCGCGGCTTACGCCACTGTCGCCAGTAAGCCATCCGGACGCGACGGCGGATCCAATGATCCAGATCGCAGCAGCGTTGGTAGCCAGTGGCAATGCCAAAGTAGTTGATCCAGCCAAGGAGGTACTGGCTGACCTTGAAGAGCTGGTAGTGCATCGACACGCCCCAGTTCCGGTTCGTCAGTACCCGGATGCGCTGCTTGAACTTATGCAACGTGTCCGGGTGCCAATGGATCTGGGTTCCCTTGAAGGTAAAGCCCAGGAACTTGCTGTCATTGGTTCTGACTACGCGGCTCTTGGCCGTGTTGACCGTCAGTTTCAGACGATGTTCCAAGTAGTGGCTGATGCTGGCCAGCACCCGGTCGCCTGCGCGTCGGCTGTTCACCACAATGGTGAAGTCATCCGCATAACGGGCAAACCGATGGCCCCGTCGTTCCAGTTCTTTATCCAGCGGGTCAAGCATGATGTTAGCCAGCAGAGGTGACAATGGGCCACCCTGAGGTACACCTTCCCGACTCTCCAGATAGAGCTGGTTATCGATAATCCCAGCTCGCAGGTACCGGGCAATCAGGGCCAGCAGGCGCTTGTCCCGAACCTTGTGGCCCAGGTGCGTCATCAGCAGGTCATGATTAACCCGGTCGAAGAACTTCGACAGGTCCACATCCACGGCAAAGCGCTTCCTTTCCTTGAGAATGCTTTGCACTCGTCGCACCGCCTGGTGCGCGTTCCGGCCCGGACGGAAGCCGTAGCTGTCCGTTGAAAATCCCGGGCCGAACAGGGGCATCAGGATCTGGGCAATGGCTTGCTGAATCACCCGGTCTGTCACCGTCGGGATACCAAGCTGTCGCTTGCCACCGTCCGGCTTGTCGATCTCAACCCGCCTCACTGGCGCTGGTTGATAATCGCCCAAGCGAATCGACTGCTCGACCACGCTCCAGTGGCCGGCCTTTACCCAAGCGGGAAATTCATCGATGGTCATGCCATCGACCCCCGCCGCTCCCTTGTTGGCTCGAACCTGTTTCCAGGCTTGTTGTAGGTTAGCCCGTTGCAGTACGGCATCGAGTAGATCGTTGCTAAAGGCTGGCTTCATGGCCGTACGCTGAGCCACGTCACTGCCGGACGGCATTCGTGTGTTCAAGTCGGTCAAGGCTCCTCCTTATATTCCCGGTGTTAGGCCCTTCACCCTGTCCCGTCCATTACGACGGGCGTTTGGCTACTATGGCCGCTGCTGACTTCTGCTCAATCACCGGCAGGGTTACCCCCATCGGCGCTATCGGTGTCCACCTCGTTCGCTCGCAACCGCCGATGGCAACGGCTGCGCCCAGGCTTGATCGACCAGTGGCCTGACTGGTAATTGACCGATCGCTCGTTGAACAGATCTCCCCAGATAAGAACATGCACTGTCACTGCACAACCGCATCATTTACGGTGGCCGTTAGATCACGCGGCTTCGTCGTCTTGTGCCAACTCGCCTCCGGCCTACGCCTCATATGATGTTCTTGTTCATCAGCTCGCAGTTTTGCTAGCGGCTTCCTCCAGACCGTTCCTCACGGATTGGCCCTTGCCATTCGCTAGTGGTTAGCGTTCAATCGGCTAAAACCGGCTGAACGGTGGTAAGCGTCCGGCAAACCCATCTTGAGTGTGATGCCGAAGGCTTCAAGATAGTGTCCACTTATTCTTTAGTGGACACTATCTATGAACAACGTAAGCGTAACCCGCCCTTACCGAAAACGT
>NZ_VCHA01000014.1 GCF_016597815.1 Marinobacter sp. DY40_1A1
AATTAAACGGTTGACAAGGCGGCGAGACGATGTAGAATACGCCACCTTGATTGAGCAACGGCTCAAACGCTCTTTAACAAATTGACCAAGTAATTCGTGTGGGCGCTGGCTGGAGTATTTCGACAAGAAATACCAAGGCAAGCGACTCGTCGAAAATTGAGTTTTGTCTTGAGCAAAGGTTATAAGGTCTTCGGATCTTAATATGATTTAAACTGAAGAGTTTGATCATGGCTCAGATTGAACGCTGGCGGCAGGCTTAACACATGCAAGTCGAGCGGTAACAGGGGTAGCTTGCTACCCGCTGACGAGCGGCGGACGGGTGAGTAATGCTTAGGAATCTGCCCAGTAGTGGGGGACAACAGTCGGAAACGGCTGCTAATACCGCATACGCCCTTTGGGGGAAAGCAGGGGATCTTCGGACCTTGCGCTATTGGATGAGCCTAAGTCGGATTAGCTAGTTGGTGGGGTAATGGCTCACCAAGGCGACGATCCGTAGCTGGTCTGAGAGGATGATCAGCCACATCGGGACTGAGACACGGCCCGAACTCCTACGGGAGGCAGCAGTGGGGAATATTGGACAATGGGGGAAACCCTGATCCAGCCATGCCGCGTGTGTGAAGAAGGCTTTCGGGTTGTAAAGCACTTTCAGTGAGGAGGAAGGCCTTAAAGCTAATACCTTTAAGGATTGACGTTACTCACAGAAGAAGCACCGGCTAACTCCGTGCCAGCAGCCGCGGTAATACGGAGGGTGCAAGCGTTAATCGGAATTACTGGGCGTAAAGCGCGCGTAGGTGGTTGAGTAAGCGAGATGTGAAAGCCCCGGGCTTAACCTGGGAACGGCACTTCGAACTGCTCGGCTAGAGTGTGGTAGAGGGTAGTGGAATTTCCTGTGTAGCGGTGAAATGCGTAGATATAGGAAGGAACACCAGTGGCGAAGGCGGCTACCTGGACCAACACTGACACTGAGGTGCGAAAGCGTGGGGAGCAAACAGGATTAGATACCCTGGTAGTCCACGCCGTAAACGATGTCAACTAGCCGTTGGGGATCTTGAATCCTTAGTGGCGCAGCTAACGCACTAAGTTGACCGCCTGGGGAGTACGGCCGCAAGGTTAAAACTCAAATGAATTGACGGGGGCCCGCACAAGCGGTGGAGCATGTGGTTTAATTCGACGCAACGCGAAGAACCTTACCTGGCCTTGACATGCAGAGAACTTTCCAGAGATGGATTGGTGCCTTCGGGAACTCTGACACAGGTGCTGCATGGCCGTCGTCAGCTCGTGTCGTGAGATGTTGGGTTAAGTCCCGTAACGAGCGCAACCCCTATCCCTAGTTGCTAGCAGGTTATGCTGAGAACTCTAGGGAGACTGCCGGTGACAAACCGGAGGAAGGTGGGGATGACGTCAGGTCATCATGGCCCTTACGGCCAGGGCTACACACGTGCTACAATGGTACGTACAGAGGGTTGCAAACCCGCGAGGGGGAGCTAATCTCACAAAACGTATCGTAGTCCGGATCGGAGTCTGCAACTCGACTCCGTGAAGTCGGAATCGCTAGTAATCGTGAATCAGAATGTCACGGTGAATACGTTCCCGGGCCTTGTACACACCGCCCGTCACACCATGGGAGTAGATTGCACCAGAAGTAGTTAGTCTAACCTTCGGGAGGACGATTACCACGGTGTGGTTTATGACTGGGGTGAAGTCGTAACAAGGTAGCCCTAGGGGAACCTGGGGCTGGATCACCTCCTTAAACGAAGTCGAAGCTTCGGTCAGAGTCCACACGAATTACTTGGTTGATTGATAAAGAGAGCAAGGGTCTTTCAGGCCCGACTTGGCTTGTCTGTGGCAAGCAAAACCGGGTCTGTAGCTCAGGTGGTTAGAGCGCACCCCTGATAAGGGTGAGGTCGGTGGTTCAAGTCCACCCAGACCCACCAAAATTGCTCAGTTCGGCGTTATCGAGTGACTTGCATAGCAGGCTATGCGACGCCCCTCGATGCCTTGATCTGAACAATTTACATCTCGACTCAGTATGAGTGAGGTGGCATAGCTTAAATTGGGGCTATAGCTCAGCTGGGAGAGCGCCTGCCTTGCACGCAGGAGGTCGGCAGTTCGATCCTGCCTAGCTCCACCAAATATTACTTGGTCACCTGACTTCGGTCAGTGTACAGAAACAAGTGTTTCAACGCTGTTAAGTTTGAAATCCTTCTTTCTGATCACTGGGTCAGATTTGCTCTTTAACAAATTGGACGAGATAGAACACGAAGACATTTTCTCATTATCTCCGAGAGAATGTGTTCAATGTGATAGCGATTTTTTCAAGCGTTATCCGGTGTTGTCGTTGAAGTGGTTGTGTATGACTTCGAGCGGCTGTCTCTGAATGTTCCTGGAACATTGTCGCTTAACTTCGGTTAGGTGTCAGTCTTCTGTGTCATCAGTGATCAGTTGTCTTGGGGTTATATAGTCAAGCAACTAAGCGCATACGGTGGATGCCTTGGCAGTCAGAGGCGATGAAAGACGTGGAAGCCTGCGATAAGGTTCGGGGAGCTGGCAAACAAGCTGTGATCCGGACATTTCTGAATGGGGAAACCCACCCGATTTCGGTCGGGTATCTTGCACTGAATACATAGGTGTAAGAGGCGAACCGGGGGAACTGAAACATCTAAGTACCCCGAGGAAAAGAAATCAACCGAGATTCCCTAAGTAGCGGCGAGCGAACGGGGACTAGCCCTTAAGCTAGACAACTGGTAGGAGAAGGCTCTGGAAAGTGCCGCCATAGTGGGTGATAGCCCCGTATCCGAAACCTGAGTCTAGTGAAATCGAGTAGGACGGGACACGTGGTATCCTGTCTGAATATGGGGGGACCATCCTCCAAGGCTAAATACTCCTGACTGACCGATAGTGAACCAGTACCGTGAGGGAAAGGCGAAAAGAACCCCTGTGAGGGGAGTGAAATAGATCCTGAAACCGTATGCGTACAAGCAGTCGGAGCAGACTTGTTCTGTGACGGCGTACCTTTTGTATAATGGGTCAGCGACTTATGTTCAGTGGCGAGGTTAACCGTTTAGGGGAGCCGTAGGGAAACCGAGTCTGAATAGGGCGATTTAGTCGCTGGGCATAGACCCGAAACCGGGCGATCTATCCATGAGCAGGTTGAAGGTTGAGTAACATCAACTGGAGGACCGAACCCACTGTCGTTGAAAAGCCAGGGGATGACTTGTGGATCGGAGTGAAAGGCTAATCAAGCCCGGAGATAGCTGGTTCTCCCCGAAAGCTATTTAGGTAGCGCCTCGGACGAATACCACAGGGGGTAGAGCACTGTTTCGGCTAGGGGGTCATCCCGACTTACCAACCCGATGCAAACTCCGAATACCTGTGAGTACTATCCGGGAGACACACGGCGGGTGCTAACGTCCGTCGTGAAGAGGGAAACAACCCAGACCGCCAGCTAAGGTCCCCAAATTCCAGTTAAGTGGGAAACGATGTGGGAAGGCTCAGACAGCTAGGAGGTTGGCTTAGAAGCAGCCATCCTTTAAAGAAAGCGTAATAGCTCACTAGTCGAGTCGGCCTGCGCGGAAGATGTAACGGGGCTCAAACTGGATACCGAAGCTGCGGCTGCATACTTTGTATGCGGGGTAGGGGAGCGTTGTGTAAGCCTGCGAAGGTGAGTTGAGAAGCTTGCTGGAGGTATCACAAGTGCGAATGCTGACATGAGTAACGACAATGCGGGTGAAAAACCCGCACGCCGGAAGACCAAGGGTTCCTGCGCAACGCTAATCGGCGCAGGGTGAGTCGGCCCCTAAGGCGAGACCGAAAGGTGTAGTCGATGGGAAACGGATTAATATTTCCGTACCTTGGATAGCTGCGATGGAGAGACGGAGAAGGCTAGGTGAGCCGGGCGACGGTTGTCCCGGTTTAAGCGTGTAGGGAGTGGGTTTAGGCAAATCCGGATCCACAATCCTGAGACGTGACGACGAGCACCCTTTTACGGGAGCGAAGTCATTGATGCCCTGCTTCCAGGAAAATCTTCTAAGCTTCAGGCTATTCGAGACCGTACCCCAAACCGACACAGGTGGTCAGGTAGAGAATACCAAGGCGCTTGAGAGAACTCGGGTAAAGGAACTAGGCAAAATGGTGCCGTAACTTCGGGAGAAGGCACGCTGGTGGTATGTGAAGTTCCTCGCGGACGGAGCAGAAGCCAGTCGAAGATACCAGGCCCCTGCGACTGTTTATTAAAAACACAGCACTGTGCAAACACGAAAGTGGACGTATACGGTGTGACGCCTGCCCGGTGCCGGAAGGTTAATTGATGGGGTTAGCATTCGTGCGAAGCTCTTGATCGAAGCCCCGGTAAACGGCGGCCGTAACTATAACGGTCCTAAGGTAGCGAAATTCCTTGTCGGGTAAGTTCCGACCTGCACGAATGGCGTAACGATGGGGGCGCTGTCTCTACCCGAGACTCAGTGAAATTGAAATCGCCGTGAAGATGCGGTGTATCCGCGGCTAGACGGAAAGACCCCGTGAACCTTTACTATAGCTTCACAGTGAACTTTGAATATGTTTGTGTAGGATAGCTGGGAGGCTTTGAAGCGTGAACGCCAGTTTGCGTGGAGCCAACCTTGAAATACCAGCCTGGCATGTTTGAGGTTCTAACTCTGGTCCCTTATCGGGATCGAGGACATTGTGTGGTGGGTAGTTTGACTGGGGCGGTCTCCTCCTAAAGCGTAACGGAGGAGCACAAAGGTGGGCTAAGTACGGTCGGACATCGTACGGTTAGTGTAATGGCACAAGCCCGCTTAACTGCGAGACTGACACGTCGAGCAGGTACGAAAGTAGGTCATAGTGATCCGGTGGTTCTGTATGGAAGGGCCATCGCTCAACGGATAAAAGGTACTCCGGGGATAACAGGCTGATACCGCCCAAGAGTTCACATCGACGGCGGTGTTTGGCACCTCGATGTCGGCTCATCACATCCTGGGGCTGAAGCCGGTCCCAAGGGTATGGCTGTTCGCCATTTAAAGTGGTACGCGAGCTGGGTTTAGAACGTCGTGAGACAGTTCGGTCCCTATCTGCCGTGGACGTTGGAGATTTGAGGAAAGTTGCTCCTAGTACGAGAGGACCGGAGTGAACGAACCTCTGGTGTTCGGGTTGTCACGCCAGTGGCACTGCCCGGTAGCTATGTTCGGACAGGATAACCGCTGAAAGCATCTAAGCGGGAAGCCCCTTCCAAGATGAGATCTCCCTGGACCCTCGAGGTCCCTAAAGAGCCGTTCAAGACCAGGACGTTGATAGGTCGGGTGTGTAAGCGCTGCGAGGCGTTGAGCTAACCGATACTAATTGCTCGTGCGGCTTGACTATATAACACCCAAGACAATTGTCTGGATAACGTCGAAAAAATCATCATCACACTCGTTCTATCCCGTCCCCCAGTGATCAACCGTTTTGTCTGACGACCATAGCGGCTTGGAACCACCTGATCCCATCCCGAACTCAGAAGTGAAACAGGCCTGCGCCGATGGTAGTGTGGCATTTGCCCATGTGAGAGTAGGTCATCGTCAGACTCTTAAGTCCAAACCCCAGCTTCTTGCGAAGCTGGGGTTTTTTTATGCC
>NZ_VCHA01000015.1 GCF_016597815.1 Marinobacter sp. DY40_1A1
CCTACCGTCTGATGCCATGGTCCAAATCACAGGCAAAGTGTTTCTCTGTAGATAAATCCTGGCAGGTTTTCAGACTCCACTCCACAGGTACTCAACGAAACCTACGATTACTCGAATCGCTTTTCGATCTTCAACTGTTTATGGGCGATCTAGTGCGACTTTTCTGGACACCACTACATATCTATTCTGGAAGCCCCTCGTAATAAGGACTACCTTAACTGTAGAAGGTGTCGAGTATTCGCGGGTAACTCGAATACCGAACGCCGACCTGATAATTCCCAGCTGGCCCCAAAATCGCGTTTGAGCCAGCACATAAGAAAACGGCCTTTGAGACCGAGAATGTGAAGGCTAACTATATGAATGAGTACGGCAAGGTCGGCGCGGTTTTAGCCTTTTTCCTCCTTATAGCAGCGGTCTTCGCATCTTTACTAAGCTCGAACATCGCTGTCGTGACACATGCTGTGGCTGTTGTTGTTCTCTCGTCAGGGTATTCCCAGAGCACGGCTGCTCTCCAAAAGACCTCTGTTGATCGTATTTACTATTCTGTAGGCGCTCTTGCTGTGGCCCTAGTGTTCATATATGAGACCCCAGATCGTCAGCAGCTGGATCTCTTGAGTGACATTCGTCAAACGAGAATCGTAATTGCCGGTAATGAAGCAAAACACTCTATTTTAGAAGAACGAATCAATCGCCATGAACGACTTCAAGAGGCGGTCAGAACCAACGAAGCCGCCGTACTTGCAGCCGTTCAAAAAGGCGCTGTTGGCGCTCAGGCGAATGCTGAAGAAATTCAGGAGGTACACTGCGATATCGCGAGTCAAATACTGTTTTCACCGATAGGTTTGGAGGCTCCGACAGGTTTGGATAAAGGGAAGGATTCTTTAATGCTCAATCGACATCCCGATGTTTTTGCAGCCAATGAATGCAAACGCTTTGAGGGCTATGCCCAGCACCCGGCATGGGATCGATTATTAGTTGTTGAGTCGTTAAATGACTTTAAAAATGCGAAAGAACACCTGAACATACCCATCGCTGTCTCATTCGTTCTGGGCATTAATCGGTACACAATCGATGAACTCTATGAGGTGCTTATCGACTCCGGCTCGAATGAGAGGTTACGTAGTGAAAGGAACCAGATACTTGAGATCCAAAATCAGCTACGGGATCAGTTGGAGGAACTGGAAAATGAACTCAAGTCTTTGAAGGATTCCACCAGATTTACATGGGTGGATCAGCTAGTTGGCAATATCGTTAAATTGGGATGGCCGTTCTTATTGATCTCTCTACTTGGACTCAAGCTTACACGTAGCGAATAATTAACATTCGAAGGTCAATAAATATGTAAATAAGGGCGAGACTTATAACCACCAAGTCTTACAGTCGTAACTGGCGTCTTCATTGATGAACACTTCAGGCGCCGCCGGAGCACCGGTCTCTAGTAGCATTACTTGCAAAATAAAAAATAGCTTTTATTCTTTAAGGAGATGTGCCATCGATATTGAGAGTAGGGAGTTGTTCTCAATCGCACATCAATTACTCTTGGACGAAGGGGGCTTAAAATGTCTTATTTTCGCTCATTTATGTTCGCCTGCATGCTGGGCGGAACACTCCTAACCTCTACAACCACCTCTGCCGCTCTCGACTCACTTGCCGCCGCGACAACGGCTAAGCAAATGATCAGCATCATTGATTCTCGAATTCGAGAATTAATGGACAAGGCCATATCAGATGCAGACTATCTGCTTGCAGGCGCCTTATCAGACCTCAAATCCGTATTGAATGCCTGGGAGGAGACGAATAAAGCAATACTCAATGATGCCGCTGTAGTAGCCCCCATTTAAACCGGACACCTTGTTAGAAGCAAAGGCCTAGGCATAGACCTAGTGCAAAGGAGTGTCCAAGGTGGAGAGAATCGAAGTCATAACCGGAGTGCAGCGCCGTCGCCGGTATTCCGCGCAGGAGAAGGCATTCATGGTTGCGGAGTGTGAGCAGCCAGGCATGTCAGTATCGCTTGTAGCCCGGCGTCATGGTATATCAGCAAGTCTGTTGTTCCGTTGGAAGAAGCTGATGAAAGACGGTGGCATGTCCGCGATTGAATCCGGTGATGAGGTTGTAAGCGCATCCGAGATGAAAGCCCTGAACAAGAAGGTTCGGGAGCTGGAGCGGATGTTGGGCCGCAAGACGATGGAAGCTGAAATACTCCGGGAAGCCCTGGAGGTGGCTCAGTCAAAAAAGTTGATCTCGCGCATGCCGTTGCTGCCACCGGACGATACCCTCTGAAGCGGGTTGCGGACGTGCTGAAGGTATCGCGCTCCAATCTGTTGGACCGTCTTCATGGTCGCCAGAAAGGCCGAAGCCCAAGATACAGCAAACAGGACGATGACCGGCATTTACCGTTTATCCGTGAGCTGTGCGATGCCCGTGCCGCTAACGGCTATCGAAGGATCACCGCACGACTGAATCGTTTGCTGGCAGCAAACGACGAGCGAGTGAACCACAAGCGCGTGTACCGACTGATGAAGCAGGATGGGCTGCTGTTACCCCGGTATACAGGGCGACCTCAAGAGCGCTGCCACAATGGCCAGGTTATTACGTTGAAGCCGGACCTTCGCTGGTGCTCAGATGGCTTTGAGATCCGCTGCTGGAACAAGGAGGTTGTCCGTGTAGCCTTCAGCCTGGACTGCTGTGACCGCGAACTGATGCGCTACGTGGCGACCACCGGCGGCATCACCGCTGAGATGGTCCAGGACTTACTGCTGGAAAGCCTGGAATACCGCTTCGGCCAGTCAGAGCGTGTTCCGCACCCACTCGAATGGCTGACGGATAATGGCAGCTGTTACATTGCCAAAGAAACGCGGGCCTTCGCGTCCTCTCTGGGCTTTGTGGTGTGTACCACACCGGTCAGAAGCCCTCAGAGTAACGGCATGGCTGAGGCCTTCGTAAAGACGTTCAAGCGGGACTATGTGTACCTGAACGATCTGCCTGATGCCGCCACGGTGATGGCCAGGCTGTCGGAATGGATCGAGGACTATAACCGCAGCCACCCGCACAAGGGGCTGAAAATGAAATCGCCCTGGGAGTACCGGGCGGAACTGGCATCAAATGAATGAGGTGGTGTCCGGTTTAGCGGGGGCAACTACAGCCGCCGACAAAATCGACAAAGCTACACGCGATGTATTGTTCGGTATCAATGACTCGATTGATCGCTCTATAAAAGGTGTCACTCCTCCATTGGAAACGGCCAATCAAATCGCGGATCAAGCCAATCAGATCGTGGAAAGTCTTCCAACGAACCATCGTAGCTACGTAGTTCGCTACATCCCAAGGGTGTTGCCGCCCGCAGCGCAGGATTCATTTCAGGTTCGTATCAGAGGTGTCAACCTTCACCGCGCCGACCCAAAATTGATAGTTGCAGATGAATCGGTTAGAAGATCTCAATCTTCGGCACTTGAAGCAGAATTCACTGTATCTATGGAGAAATTTGAGCCCGATCAACACCGCATGAAGATTGAAACACTGAATCTGACCTACCTCTCAGATCCGGATGGGTTCTTCAAAAGAATGTTTGGTGGCAAAGAAACGGTTCATCGCCAGATCAATATTGTCCACCTACCTGTTGAAGTAGCCCAATTCCACCTAGTGGCCCACCGGCAGTATGAGCATCGCGAAACCGATTCATACAGAAATTCTATGGGGCAATTTGAGGGACGAAAGCAACGGGTCTATAAAGTCGCAAAGCCGCCCCAAGACTGGAAGTGGGACTTGACCAAGCCGCCCGAAGCGTTCAAAACCGTGCAAGGGCAAGGCGTAGCGGGACGGTGTGAGGGCGTCGAGTGGAACAATTCCACTGAGGAGGGACTTCGGTATCGAGCTCGGGTCGAAGAAAGAGGCAGCGTGCTGGACAGGAGGCCAGGCTATGTAAACTGCACCATTGAGGGCCCCGTTTACCGTACGGTTCCGGTAAAGGAGGCATACCCTGTCAAAGCAGATTCAGCAGAGTACCACGTTCTCACTTGGACAAAAGATGTCCAGATTGACCTTCCACCGCATACAAAAGAGGTTAGTCTGACATTTGGAGTCTTCGATCAAAGAACCCGGGTCATCAATAACTCGGGGTCGGACAAGTTCTTTACGGTTCAGCGATCTCCAGATTCAGTCCTAGTGGCACCCATAATTCCGAAGGATCTAATGCTGTAGAATGGCGTGCAAAGTTGCTTACGGAAAAACTTTGCACTTCCCCCCTGCGTTCAGCGTGAAACCTCTGAGTCTCAAGCAGAGGCCATTTCAAATGGCCTCTTTTCAAAACTACTCTAACGGACAGGCTGCCAGCTATTTTCGACTTCCCTTCTCACAATTAAATGATCTTCCAAGCCTTGATTCATATGGCCAATTAGTCGTTGAAGACCTAGCTTCATGTAGCCCACCGATGCGTACCATCGATAGAAACAATATAAGTATTTTTTTTGCCACAACGAGACTCAAACTCTCTCAACTATAGTCCGACTATGTGGCATTCGTAAGCAGCGTCAATTATTTTTCTGTTAGGCATACACTTTCGAACAAAATTAAGCCTCTGATATCACTGGCCCGAACACGGGGATACTAACTAATATAGGGGGTTCCGTGGCAAAATCCATTCAGGTAGCTGGCAAGAGAATTGGTGAATACAGGTACCTACACACCTCGGCCCTTCACGAGCTTGGTGGTGAAATCGTCGAAGCCGTATACAACGCCGCCAAAGCAACTGGACTCCAATCCGAAACTGATTTCAATGTCGTCAAGCTCAGAAAAAGCGTCTCCGAAATTACTCTCCTAAACTATCCAACTTTCTTTGACGAAGCATTCCCTGTTCTTGAACAATCATGGAAAGTCGACA
>NZ_VCHA01000016.1 GCF_016597815.1 Marinobacter sp. DY40_1A1
TTGTAAGCGTCCGCCCATCACACCTTGCTAATGCTCACCGGCCTCCAGTTGTGCGGTAGCAGTTCATCAATGGCGTTGTTTTTCTGCGTCGGCAGTTTCGTCAGAACATCTTTCAAATAGGCATACGGATCATGCCCATTGAGCTTTGCGGACTGGATTAACGTCATCACCGCAGCAGCGCGTTGACCACTTCGCAATGAACCTGCGAACAACCAGTTACTCCGACCCAATGCCCACGGGCGTATCTGGTTTTCCATCCAGTTGTTGTCGATGGGCACTGCGCCATCGTCCAGATAGCGCGTCAGCGCTGTCCAGCGTTTGAGACTGTAGTCCAAGGCTCTGGCCGTGCCGGAGCCATCCGGCACTTTCTGTCGGTGCGCCAACATCCATTGATGCAGGGCATCGGCTATTGGTCTGGCCTTTTCATTTCTGATTTGCTGTCGCTTATCCGGCGGCAGGTCTTTGGCTTCTCGCTCGATCTGATACAGCTGACCGATGTATTCCAGAGCCTGTGCCGCTATTTGGCTCTGGTTAGCTTGGTGTAGGTCGTAGAACTTGCGACGGGCATGGGCCATACAACCGATTTCGGTGATGCCGTTGCCGAAGCCCGCCTTGTAGCCCGAGTAATCGTCGCAGACCAGTTTGCCTTGCCAGCCTTCCAGGAAGGTTCGAGCGTGCTCACCCGCCCGGGTTGGGGCGAAGTCGTAAACAACGGCCTTCAGATTGGAGAACGGTGTGGTGCAATAGGCCCAGACATAGGCTTTGTGGGTTTTTTTCTTGCCCGGAGCCAGCATGCTGACCGGTGTTTCATCGGCGTGCAGAACGCCGTGTTCCAGTAGTGCATTTCTAAGAGCATTCACCAGCGGTTGCAGCTGCACACCGCAAGCGCCTACCCATTCCGCCAGAGTTGAGCGCGGGATAGCGAGGCCAGCACGACCGAAGATACGTTCTTGACGGTATAGTGGTAAATGATCCGAGTACTTGGCCACCAGCACCTGAGCCAGTAATCCGGCGGTGGGAATGCCTTTATTGATAACCTGCGGAGGCACCGGTGCCTGGGTCAGGGTTTCGCACTGCTCACAGGCCCATTTGCCGCGGATGTGGCGCTCCACTGTGAACTCGCCCGGCACGTAATCCAGCTTTTCACTGACGTCTTCGCCTATGCGCTTGAGCTGGCAGCCGCAGCGACACTGAGTGTTCTCGGGTTCGTGATGGATCAGGGTGCGGGGCAACTCCGGTGGCAGTGGAGCCCGCTTGGGTTGTATTTTTGGCTTGGGCGGTGTTTCGGCGGCTGTGAGTTGTGCCAGTTCAGCCTCGATGGCAGCAATGTCGCTGTCGATCAGCTCATCCAGCAAGCGGCCTTGAACCGCATCCAGTTGTTCGCTGCGACGGGCGAACTTGTGGCGTTTAAGGATGGCCACTTCGTGGGTCAGTTTCTCGATGACTGCATCGCGGTGTACGAGTGCTCGATCCTTATTTTCTACGCGATCGAACAGATCCGTGACTAGGGCACGGAGTTGATCGGCGGAGAGTTGATTAAGGTCGGGACGTTGTGACATGCAGAACAGTATCCCAAGTCACGGCCACTGTGACGATTCGCCATTCTGATGATGGTCTGGGTAACCGGCTTGTGGTTACAGAATCGAGATCACACCGGCGGCACCGAGGCGTTGCCACGGCAACCCTTGAACCAGCGCAGCCAATTGTTCGTCTGTTAATAACAGTTGCTTGCCACGCCAGGTTTCGCCCCAGTGGAACTTGCCGCGATTCAATCGACGGGCACAGAGCCATATACCAAGACCGTCGTGGATCAACACTTTCATTCGGTTGCCCCGTTTGTTGGCGAACAGGTACGCACAATGGGGCCTGGCTGAGCCGAACACCTGGACGACACGCGCCAACGCGGTGTCTGGCCCAGCCCGCATATCCAAGGGCTCGGTGGCCAGCCAGATCTCGTCAATGCGGATCATGGCAACAGTTCGCGCAGAAACGCCGCGCATTGCTGACCTTGATCGGCGGGCCATTCCACCACAACCGGGCCGCCGGCTCGCGGAATCTCGATGCGGATGGTGCGATCCTTATCGGCAGGTTTCGTGGTATGCACGGCCGTCGCTGGAAAACGAACCGGTAGAAAGGCTGGGGCTTGGCTTCCATCGTCTTGCTTCGACTCTCTGATCCAGCGCCGAAGTTGGTTGGCGTTGAGGTCGTTATCCAGGGCAATGCGGGAAACAGAAGCTCCAGGTCTGTGGCACTCGGCCACCAGCCGAGCTTTAAATTCCGGAGCGTGTCGGCGACGTTTTCGGTAAGGGCGGGTTACGCTTACGTTGTTCATAGATAGTGTCCACTAAAGAATAAGTGGACACTATCTTGAAGCCTTCGGCATCACACTCAAGATGGGTTTGCCGGACGCTTAC
>NZ_VCHA01000017.1 GCF_016597815.1 Marinobacter sp. DY40_1A1
TATCGGCGATTTTCAACCCAGTTGTCCAAATAGCTACACCTAAGCAGCTAATTTATTAAGCTCAACTTCCTGCAATTTGCCAGGATTGAGCGATACCGGACCGGTGACTTCCCAGTTCCGGGTGTTGCCAGACCAGCGCTGAGGTTTCCGACGCTTTGCTCTTTCATAAACCATTTTCCGATGCGCCAGGCGCTGGTGATCAACACCACGATGCCGATCTGCCGGTGTCACGAAGTTGATGCCACTGTGCAGATGCCTTTCGTTGTAGGCGTACTCAAACGCCAGCATCCATTCACGCACAGCCGTGAGCGATTTAAAGCCCTTTGAGGGCCACTCCGGGCAGTATTTGACCGTGCGGAACAGCGATTCCGAGTATGGATTATCGTTGCTCACTCTCGGGCGGCTGTGCGACATCAGCATGCCCAGATCGGCCAGCCGGGCCTTGAGCGTATAAGACGTCATTGGCGCTCCATTATCAGAGTGCAACACCGGTGGTTTGTGCCAGCAGCCCTCTCGCAGCAGAGCGCGTTCAACCAGCTTTTTCGCCAGCTCTCCCGACTCCGCTTCATGGATTTCCCAGGCAATGATCTTGCGGCTGTAAATGTCCATGATCAGGTAGAGGTACCAGTGCCGACCACGCACCGCTGAAGGACAATAACTAATGTCCCAACTCCAGACCTGGTTCGGGCCTGTCGCCGTGAAGCTGGTCGGTTCCGGCACCTTGCGAGGTGGCTTCATGCGCCCTCGGTAGTTTTGTTGCTGGTGCTTTTTCAACACCCGGTAAAACGAGGATTCCGATGCCAGATAAAGCCCCTTGTCGGCCAGCGACGGCACGATCTGGGAGGGCGGTAAACTCCTGTACTCGGGTTGATTACACGCACTCAGAATGGCCACCTCCTCGGCCTGTGTAAGTTTATGGGGCTGTTCAGCCCGCTCTGCCTCCGGACGCAGATCTTCTGCAACGGTGCCGTTAGCACCTCGCCAACGCTTCAATGTGCGCTCACTCATATCGATCAACTCTGCGGCCTTGTATCGGGCTGCACCACCGGCAACAGCTTCATCGAACAGTTCCAAGAGCCTTGCACGTTCATCCAGCGGTGTCAGATATCCTCGTCGCTGTCCGGATCTTCGCCGTACAAGGCTTCGAGCTTTTTTGACAGCACCAGAAGCGACGTCGTCTCAGCCAGAGCTTTATCTTTGCGGCGCACTTCGGCCTTCAGCTTTTTGATGGTTTTCCGGGAATCCCTTTGTTGCTTCTGAGCGACTTTGTCCCGGTCTGGCTGCATGCCAGCGCCTTGCAGGCAAGCTTCTTTCCAGCGCTGCACTTGCTCTGGATACAGGCCTTTCTCACGGCAATAAGCACTGAGTTCGGCTTCGGACATAGAGGCCGTTTCCACTACAACGGCTAGCTTGGCCTCAGGGGACCAGTCTTCCCCGGTATTACGATTACCTGGCACGGGCATTCCTTGTTGTCGACACTGTTTCAACCAACTATACAGAGTCACATCGGAGATGCCTTCCTCTGCCGCCACCGACACGACACTTCGGTTCTGCGGAGGCAACAACTTCTTCAACACGGCGGCTTTACGTTCTTCGGAATAACGTGGCATGAATGCTCCCATGCCGCCCCAACTGATTAAATTCAGGCGAAATTGCCAACTGGACAACAAGGCTGACAGAGGGGG
>NZ_VCHA01000001.1 GCF_016597815.1 Marinobacter sp. DY40_1A1
CGCGTCTGATCGGGTCGGCTGCGAGAGGCAGTGCCGGATAACAGCCAGTTTGCGTCGTCGGGTTCGGTTGCTCAGATAACCAAAATGGCGAATACGCATAAAGCCTTTGGGCAGAATATGCTTCAGGAACCGCCGCACGAACTCTTGTCCCTCCAGCCATTGGGTCTTGATCCGGGAGTCATCGCGGTAATCCTTATATCGGAACAAGATCCGGTCACCATCCATAGACAATAAACGCCCATTACTGATGGCGATTCGGTGCGTGTAGCGAGCCAGATAATCCACCACACTATCAGCCTGGTTCAGGCAGTGCCGGGTGTAGACAACCCACTCTTGTTGCATCAGGCCGTTGAGCACGTCATCAACTTCACCACTTCGGGTAACCCGGTGCAGGTCTCCGGCGTTCTCAGAGGTTCTCAGCAACGACACCATTCGCCCGCGAAAACGCCGGGATAAGGCCCGCACTGGGAATAGGTAGTCGTTTTTGGTTTTGTGCCAGTCGCCGGTGTCGGTCAACACCCCGCCGGGAACCAGGCAGTGCACGTGAACATGACGACTCAGGTTCTGCCCCCAGGTGTGAAGCACCGCTGTCATGCCCAGCTCGCCGCCAAGGTGCCGGGTGTTGCGCCCAAACTGGCTGAGCGTATCCCACGCCGCTGCGAACAAGCAGCGATAGATCACCTCGGGATGGATCTGAACCCAGCCGTTCAAGGTATGGGGTAGCGTAAACACCAGATGGAAGTAAGGCACCGGCAACAACAGGGATCGCTGCCGTGCGCTCCATTGTTCCGTCGCACGCCCCTGACATTGCGGGCAATGCCGATCCCGGCAGCCGTAATAGCAGATAGAACGGGCCTCGCAATGATCACAACGCATCTCCATACCGCCCATGCGGGCGGTTCGGCAAGCCGTTAGCCGAGCGCAGACCTTGCGACGGTGACTGTCCAATGACTGACCCGGAAGGAATCGTTGCAGAATACTCTGGACGCTCAGTGTGGCTGTCATCCTGCACCTCCGAGACCCGCGATCAGGTCTGCAGGACCACGGTTCTGAGGTGTTGCCCCTGGCAACCAATGCAAATAACGCTGGGTACTGCGCAGATCGCTATGACCCAGGAGTCGTTGCAACTCATGGAGAGGAACGCCCTGTTCTAACTGATGGGTGGCATAGGCGTGGCGCAGGGCATGAATACCTCCGCACTTCTGAATGCCGCTGACGCGCTTGGCCTGGTGGTACACCTTCTGGGGTGTGGTGATATGAAGATGCTTGTCTGGCAGCAATTCACTGGGAAATAGCCAGGGCATGGGTCGACAGGTCCGCCAATACTGACGAAGCACCTGGAGCAATCCGGGGGCCAGGGGCACCATCCGGTCCTTGGCTCCCTTACCTTGAGCAACTCGAAGCAGGTGACGCTCACCATCAACATCCTTCACCTGCAACGCCACCGCTTCACTGACGCGCAAACCGCAACCGTAGGTGATGGACAGTAAGGCACGATGCTTGGGGTTGGAGACCGCGGACAGTATACGAGCGACCTCCTGTCGGGTCAGCAGTTCCGGAATGCGCTGAGGGCGCTTGGGTAAGACCAGTGTCACATCGAAGTGCGCCCAGTGCAGCACCTGCAAATACAGAAATCGAATGCCATGCAAATAGACGCGACAACTGGCCGGTGACAGGGAACGCTCCTGAACCAGATAGTTGAAATAGGCTTGTAAGTCATCGACCTTCAGCTGATCGGGCGAACGCCGATAATAACGGGCCAGCGCAGTGACGACATACAGATAGCTGTGCTGGGTTCGGGGGGAAAAGCCATGTTGGCACATGGCCTGGATCATGGTCTGACGTAGGGGTGTCATGACGGATTCTCCTCTTCTGAATAGCCCACTTGGGCTAATCAAAAGTATCCGTCAGTCCTCCCAGCTTCGCAGGAAATGTGCGGGCGAAATCGCTACCGCGAAGCGGTTTAGTTCAACAAGGATTGGATAGCATGACGACTCTATCTTTTATGCCTCTGAAACAAGGGGCTGTGGTGGATTCCGGGCATCGTTTTGATGCCAGTCGCCACTGGGCCGCCTCCCTCACACTGGGGTTCTGTGCCCGCGCAGACGGTGATGTCAGCATCACCCGCATGACGACAGCTCGCCACTATGGCCCCCTGCGGGTTCAACGGCCGTTTTATCCTGAAGGACGTGATGGCTGCTGCCACGTTTATCTTTTACACCCGCCAGGCGGCGTAGCCAGTGGGGATTCGCTCAATATAGATGTCAATGTCGGGGAGGGGGCTCACACCCTGTTAACTACACCCGCCGCGAACAAACTTTATAGAGCCGACAGCAACGGTGTCGCCTGGAGCCAGCACACCCAGCTTAAAGTGGCTAATGGTGGGACGTTGGAGTGGCTGCCCCAGGAAACTCTGGCTTTTGATGGCTCCCGAGGTGAGCAAACTCTCATTATTGATCTGCAAGACAACGCCAAATGCCTGGGCTGGGAGATTCTCGGCCTTGGTCGCCCGGCGAGCGAATTGCCGTTTGCAAGCGGCTATCTGGAGCAAGGCTTTAAACTCACCCGAAATGGCCGGCCGCTGTGGCTGGAACGCCAACGCATTGATCCTGGCCATCCGCGGTTTACCGGCAAATGGGGCCAAGGCGGCGCCACGGTTCACGCCACCATGTGGGCGGTAGGGCTGAGCGATCCTGAAGAAGCTGTTCAAGCGCTGCGAGAGCACATGCAGGCGTCCAGTCACTGGGCTGTTACCTGTCGTCGCGGAGTGATTTTGCTGCGCTATCTGGGCACTGAACGTAATCAGGTGTGGGATCTGTTTCAGCAGGCGCGGGATCTGCTCCGGCCGCGCCTTACAGGCCACAAGGCTATTGTACCGAGGATCTGGCTGACCTGACTGCTCATGCTGAAGCTGTCGTACGGGTACAGGCCACTAACACAATAATATCGACAACAACGGAGTTAGTGATGGAATTAGCACCAAGAGATAAAGACAAACTGCTGCTGTTCACCGCTGGCCTGCTCGCTGAACGCCGTAAGGAAAAAGGCCTCAAATTAAACTACCCGGAATCAGTCGCGCTGATCAGTTGCGCCATTATGGAAGGTGCCCGCGAAGGTCGTACTGTGGCGGATATGATGAGTGCCGGCCGCGAAATACTGACCCGTGACGATGTGATGGAAGGCGTTGCCGAGATGGTTCAGTCCGTTCAGGTAGAAGCAACCTTCCCCGACGGTACCAAACTGGTCACCGTCCATAACCCCATTGTGTGAGGAGGCACGCCATGATTCCTGGTGAATATCAGTTGAAGAGCGAAGACATTGAGCTGTGCGTGGGGCGGGAAAGTATTTCTATGAGCGTCGCCAACACCGGCGACCGCCCAATACAGGTCGGCTCCCATTATCACTTTGCAGAAACCAACCCCGCTTTACGTCTGGACCGAAAAAAAGCATACGGCTATCGCCTCGCCATCGCAGCGGGTACAGCGATTCGTTTTGAACCTGGCCAGACCCGCGAAGTGACATTGATACCCTATGTAGGTTTGCGCCGCATCTACGGTTTTCGTGGCGAAGTGATGGGCCCTTTGGATAAGAACCCGAACGAGGGAGCAAAATCATGAAGATTTCCCGGCAAGCTTATTCAGACATGTACGGCCCTACCACCGGCGACCGTATTCGCCTGGGTGATACGGAGCTGTGGATCGAAATCGAAAAGGATCACACCCATTACGGCGAAGAGGTGATGTTCGGTGGCGGAAAGGTTATTCGCGATGGCATGGGCCAAAGCCAGCGCTGTGATGATGCCGTAATGGATACGGTGATCACCAATGCGATTGTTATTGATTGGTGGGGCATAGTTAAGGCCGATGTGGGGCTGAAAAACGGTCGCATTGCCGCCATCGGCAAAGCCGGTAACCCCGACATCCAGCCCGATATTGACATAGTTATTGGTGCCGGCACTGAAATCATCGCCGGAGAAGGCCAGATACTTACCGCGGGCGCTGTCGACACTCACGTTCACTATATTTGCCCGCAGCAGGTTGATGAGGCCTTGATGAGCGGTCTTACCACCATGATTGGCGGCGGTACCGGGCCGGCAACGGGTTCCGTTGCGACCACCCACACTCCTGGCCCATGGCACTTGGGTAAAATGATGCAGGCGGTGGATGACCTGCCTATCAATATAGGTTTTCTCGGTAAAGGCAGCGCCAGTACGCCAGAAGCGCTGGAGCAGCAGGTGAAAGCCGGAGCCATGAGCCTGAAAATCCATGAGGATTGGGGCGCTGCGCCGGCCTCGATCAGCAATGCACTGGATGTAGCGGATCGCTACGATATACAGATTGCCATCCATGCCGACAGCCTGAACGAGTCCGGTTTTGTCGAGGACACCCTGGCTGCCTTCAAAGACCGTTGTATTCACACTTACCACACAGAAGGTGCAGGCGGTGGCCACGCGCCCGACATTATCGTTGCCTGCAGCCTGCCTAACGTGCTGCCGTCGTCTACCAACCCGACCCGGCCATATACCATCAACACTGTTGATGAGCATCTCGACATGTTGATGGAGTGCCATAACCTGGACCCCAACATCCCGGAAGACGTGGCTTTTGCGGATTCCCGTATTCGTCGTGAAACCATCGCCGCTGAAGACATTCTCCACGACATCGGCGTGATCTCCATGATCTCGTCAGACTCCCAGGCCATGGGTCGCATTGGTGAAGTGGTCTGCCGCACCTGGCAAACCGCCCACAAAATGCGGGTTCAGCGAGGCTTGCTGCCGGAGGATCAGGAACGCGGTACCGATAATTTTCGAGTGAAGCGTTATATCGCCAAATACACCATCAACCCAGCCATTACTCACGGTGTTGGCCATGAGGTTGGCTCTGTGGAAGTGGGTAAGTTGGCGGACCTTGTGCTTTGGAAACCCGCCTTCTTCGGCGTTAAGCCATCGATCATCCTCAAGGGTGGCATGATTGCAGGCGCGGCCATGGGCGATCCCAACGCTGCCATCTCCACGCCACAACCCGTGCATTACCGGCGCATGTTTGGGGCTTTGGGCAGGGCGGCCGCAGCCACCCGAATGACCTTTGTAAGCCAGGCGGCAATGAACACAGGGCTGGAAGAAAAACTGGGTCTGAAGAGCCCGCTGGTGGCTGTTAAAAACGTCCGCCAGATGCGCAAGAGCGATATGAAGTTGAATAGCGCCTACCCAAAACTGACGGTTGATCCGCAAACTTATGAAGTTCATGCAGACGGCGAGTTACTGACCTGTGAACCCCTCACAGAAGTGCCACTGGCTCAGCGCTATCACCTGTTTTAACCGTTTGTAA
Source organism: Marinobacter sp. DY40_1A1 (assembly GCF_016597815.1). GTDB lineage: Bacteria > Pseudomonadota > Gammaproteobacteria > Pseudomonadales > Oleiphilaceae > Marinobacter > Marinobacter xiaoshiensis. The sequence goes on from NZ_VCHA01000001.1 coordinate 5,328, forward strand.
GGACATCAAAATGCTTGAGTTAACACAAAGGCTGGATGGCAGTTCTGAAGGAGAGATCTACGACACTCTGACCCTGCCATACGAATTACGCATCCGGGGTCGGTTACGGGCCAAGACCGATAAGGGGCGCGACGTGGGATTGTTCCTTGATCGTGGTCCTGTGCTGCGTCATGGAGATCTGTTGCGCTCCAGTGGTGGCGAGACAGTTCGTGTTTGTGCTGCTGATGAGTCGGTCACAACCGCCTATATTGAAAATGGATTGCCTTTGGCGCGTCTGTGCTACCACCTTGGCAACCGCCATGTAACGCTTGCCTTGGGTGTTGAGGCAGACGGGCGCCACTGGGTCAGGTTTCCGCCAGATCACGTGCTGGAAGAGCTGGCCCAGCTGTTGGGGGCAAGCCTGGAGCACCATCTGGCGCCCTTTGATCCTGAGTCCGGTGCTTATGCCCATGCGGGGCGCGAGCACTCACATGGTCACGGGCACTCCCATAGCCATTCTCACCGTCACGACCATTCCCATGGTCATAGCCATGATGAAGAGCATAACCATGCACACTGACAGCCAGCCCACCGTGCCGAGCGACTTGGCGTTGCTTGGGTTGATGCAACTGGTCAGCCCGGCTTTACCTATAGGAGCTTTTGCCTGGTCGCAAGGCCTGGAAAGCGCCTTTGAAATGGGTTGGGTTCGAAACGAAGAGGAGTTGGGCGAGTGGTTGGAAGGCGTTCTTGAGGATGGCTTGAGCCGGTGCGAGTTGCCGGTGCTATGCAGGCTACACAACTGTTGGGCCAAGGGTGATAGCCGCGGACTTGCATACTGGAACGATTGGTTGAATGCCAGCCGGGAAACCGCCGAATTGAGTGACGAAGGAACGCGGTTAGGGCTGGCATTGCTTCGCCTGCTGACCAGTTTGAAGCTTGAGCCGCAGGCTGACCAGCTGCCGGAAGAGCCGGATTACGTGACGGTGTTTGCCTGGACGGCTTTCCAGCGACAAGTGCCAGTGCGCCATAGCATGCTCGGGTTTGTGTGGGGGTGGCTTGAAAATCAGCTCGCCGTTGCCTGTAAGGCAATGCCTTTGGGGCACACTGCAGCGCAACGCCTGAACGAACAGCTACGCCCGAAACTGGTGGCGGCGGTTGAAAGCGCACTGTCGCTACCTGACCAACAAATGGGCCCCATTCTGCCAGGGCTGGCGCTTGGCAGTGCCCAGCATGAAACCCAATATTCAAGACTATTCCGAAGCTGATTGCTTTGAGTACACAGAGGGACAAACAACGATGAAACATTGTTTACGAGTAGGCGTTGGTGGGCCGGTAGGTTCCGGAAAAACGGCCCTGTTGCGGCAGCTGTGCAGTGCTTTGAAAGATCACTACGACATAGCGGTAGTCACCAACGACATCTACACCCGTGAAGATGCCGACTTCCTGCTGAAACACGAGGCGCTGCCTGCAGACCGTATTTTGGGGGTAGAAACCGGGGGGTGCCCGCACACGGCTATCCGTGAAGATGCGTCCATGAACCTGGCGGCCATTGATGACCTACAGGCGCGCCATCCAAATCTGGAGCTTGTATTGGTGGAATCTGGTGGCGACAACCTCGCAGCTACGTTCAGCCCGGAGCTGTCGGATTTGACCCTGTACGTTATCGATGTTGCGGCTGGCGACAAAATTCCACGCAAAGGCGGCCCCGGCATCACGAAGTCAGACCTGCTGATCATCAACAAGATCGACATCGCTGAATACGTACATGCTTCGCTGGATGTGATGGAGCGGGATTCCAGAAAAATGCGAGGTGATCGTCCCTTCGTATTCACCAATCTGTACGACGGTGTTGGCCTTGAAGAGATAATCAGCTTCATTCTGAAACAGGGCATGCTGCCCGAACGTCGACCTGAAAAACTCACCGATACCGCCTGAGTGCACACAAGCCTGACAATAAACGCAGAGAATAGACGGAGAGTACTATGACCAGAATAACCAAGTTGCTGATGACCGTTGGCTTGATGTTGACTGCTACCCTCGCTGTGGCGCACACGGGTGAGGCTAACCACACCCATAGCGGTTTTCTCAGCGGATTGTTGCACCCGATGTTGGGCATAGACCATTTGTTGGCCATGGCCGCCATTGGTTTCTGGAGCGTTCGACAGAACCGGGTCATGAAAAACGCAATACCGTTATTTGTAGTGGGAGGCATGGTGTTGGGCGCAGCTATCGCCTGGGGTGGTGTTAGCCTGGTGGGTGTGGAAACCGGCATTGCCATGTCGGTGCTCCTGGCCGGAGTGCTGATTGCCACCATGGCAAAACTGCCAACGGCTGTCGGGGGCGCTTTGGTTGCTCTGTTCATGATCACCCACGGTTATGCGCACGGCACTGAAATGGCTGCAGGCTCCAGTTTGGTGGCATACATGGCCGGCTTCGTTGTGGCTACTCTGGCGATTACCTTTGTGGGGCGTGGTTTGGGAACCTTGATGTTGAAGGCCGATAACCGTGTTACCCGTGCATTGGGTGGAGTGGTTGCTGTTGTAGGCGGTGTTTTGGCTGCAGGCTGATGTCTTTGGATAGTTAAAGCATTCCAGCCACACTAAAAAGCCCGCCGGGGATATCCTCGGCGGGCTTTTTTTGTCTGCGGTTTAGCTGGGCGCTTTAAGGGTTCTTGATGTATGCGCCTTTGCGCAGGTAGAACCACCAGTTAACGACCAGGCACAAAGCGTAGAACACTGCGAACCCGTACATAGCCACTTCCGGAGTGCCCGCCTGAATCTGCTGACCTAGCAGCTTGGGCGCAATAAAGGCACCGTAGGCGGCTATGGCGCTGGTCCAGCCAAGTACCGGGCCCTTCTGCTGCTGGTTAAAGATATAACCAATGCTGCGGAAGGTAGAGCCGTTGCCGATGCCGCTGGCCGCGAACATCACAATGAACAGGATCAGGAACAGGGCAAAGTAGCTGTTGGGGTCGGTGGAGTTGTAGGCCAGCATCATCACATAGCCAGTCGCTACAGAGGCCACCACCATTACCACCGAGATGATCTGGGTAACGATAGAGCCACCGAACTTGTCGGAAATCCAGCCACCTACAGGGCGAATCAGAGCGCCTACAAAGGGTCCCATCCAGGCCCAGGTCAGTGCGCTCGGTGCATTCGGGTTAACAACGCGGGTTACAGTGCCGTCGGCAGCCACTTCCATCATGTTGCCGAAGATAACGCCTATAGACAGTGGCAGCGCAGCAGAGAAGCCAATGAACGAGCCAAAGGTCAGAATGTACAGCACGGTCATCGACCAGGTGTGCTTGTTGCTGAAAATGGCAAACTGGTTCTTGATGTTGGGCTTGATGTCGCCGGGGATCAGACGCAGAAGAACCACAGTCAGAATGATGGTTAGCGGCAGGGCCAGCCACATGTTCATTACTGTGAGGGCCCAGACACCGATTACCGAGGTGAGAATGCCCACACCGTAGAGACCAAGTATTTTGCTGAAGGCAGACACAGGGTTGCCCGGGTTAGGGGTAACGACCTTGAGGTTGTTCATGCCAAACCAGCCGGCAAAGGCCAGGGGAATGAGGAATACCAGCCAGATAAAGCCGGCGTTCTGGATCCAGGTGTCGGTGCCGGCTTCAATACGGCCGATGAGGGTTCCGCTTGGACTTTGCAGTTGCATAGGGTCGCCGGCCAGGACTCCGAATATGCCGACTGTCATCACCAAAGGGATCAGAACCTGCATGGTGGTAACGCCAAAGTTACCGAGGCCCGCATTCATGCCAAGACCATAGCCTTGCTTGCTTTTGGGGTAGAAGGAGCTGATGTTGCTCATAGAGCAGGCAAAGTTGCCGCCACCGATGCCCGAGAGCAGGGCAAGAGCCTGGAACACGATGAATGGAGTATCGGGATTCATCAGTGCAATACCGGTGCCCGCAGCGGGTATCATGAGCAGCGCAGTGGTCAGAAAGATGGTGTTGCGGCCACCGGCAATCTTGATCATGAACGATGCCGGGATCCGCAGAGTAGCACCGGACAAGCCGGCAATCGCCGAAAGAGTGAAAAGCTGTTCAATGGTGAAGTCAAAGCCCAGGTTTTTCATCTGGGTTGTGATCATTCCCCACATCAGCCAGACGGCAAAGCCCATCAACAGACTGGGTATGGATATCCACAGGTTACGGGAGGCAATACGTTTGCCTTCCTTTTCCCAGAATTCATCATTTTCGACATCCCAGTGCTCGATGTCGGCGTTGGTTTTAGCCATAAGAATACTCCTCGGTTAGCCTGCCCGGTGCCGCATGGGGCGCGGTTTGCGGGCTTCTTGTTACCATTGTGCAAAGTGATGCACCTGACTAATCATGATATTAGTCAAGGAAAAAAATTTGGCAGCGAGGTGTGCCGGGACGCTTGATGCCCGATGCTGGAATTGGCGTTATTAATCTATATAAATCATGTGGATACAGCGGTGATATCACCAAGTAGGTAGCCATTTCGGGCAAAAGCGCAGGAGAGGTAGCCATTCATTTCCTGCGGTTTTTGGAATGTTTTGCAAGAAACAGGAGCCTGAGGGTGATCCATAGATAAGCCAGCGCCCAAGTGCCGGCAGATAGCCAAAGCAGTGTTGGCGCACTAAAGGGGGAGCTGCCTGCAATAAAGCGGCTAATGGCGGCGATAGCCAGAAGTGCCGCAATAGGGAAAACCTCGCTGGCGGGCGGCGGTTTTCGGTGGCTTCTTTGCCAGGCCAGCCGAAGCATTATGCTTGTAGACAAGGTTCCCAGTGCCCCAATAGTAATCAGGTGCAGGGCGGCTGCTGGCAACCAGCCCTGCATGAGAGCAATGCCTGTGCATAGAGCGCCAATGGCTAGCCACATGTAACCCAGGGCCAAAACCAGTAAATCAGCGCGTTCAAGGCAGTGCCAAAGCTTCCAGCGCAAGGTGCGAATGGCGATCAGCGCGGCAGCAGCAATGAGCAAACTGCCGGTTAGCAGATTTGCGGCTGGAAATGCCATGAGAAAAATGGAACTCCCTAGTACGAGGATTAATAAACCCTCAATTCGCGGTTGAACCCGCGCTTCCAGAGGTATGCCCTTTTTCTCCAAGGTGCCTGCAACCGCTGGTGCAATGAGTCGCCCTCCCATGAAGGTCATTAACAACAGCAGCCCAACAATGGCGGATTGCATAAGCGGGATTGGGCCAGGTAACCAGGCCGCGATCGGGGAATACAGGGAGGAAGAAAACCAGAATGCGAGCGCCAGCAGGCAGATCAGCAGAATCAGCGGCCCGACCATTTTGTTTCGCCATTTTTTCGCAGCGCTGAAGCGAGGCACCACGTGCCAGGCAAGCAATAGAGCGAATGCAGGGCCCAAAATCTCAGCCAGAAGGCTGTGAGGCTGGAAAATCCAGCTCAGCCTTGCAGCCAACCACAGACCAAACAGCGGATAAAGCAGAGTGGCAGACTGTGGACCCAGTGTGTAACCCGCAACCAGCGCCAGAGCAAAGCCGAAAATTAATTCATGGCCATGCCCGGAACCAAGCAATCCAGCGGGCCAGCCAGTACCTGACCAAACTGCCCACACAGTCAGCGGAACGGCAAGTGCAGCCAGTAAGCTTGCCGCCGGGAAAAACAACCAGAAGGCCTGAGACTTGTGTTTTCGTATGTTAGTTGAGTTGTTCAAGGTCATCCCGGCTAATTGACGGTTCAGGGAAAGGCGCCTAAAAAGAATAAGTAAAAGCCATCATAATATTGCAAAAGCTGTCCCGTGAGGCAACTCCGCCCACTCGAGAGCAAGGAGGTTCACCATGAATGTTTCAAACCTGTTAAAACTCCCGTTTTCCAGCAATGGGGGGTGGGCTGAACTTCAGGATAGGCAGATCTCCATACCAGTTCTTGCCTGGTTTGTTGTTGTGCCCATGTCGCTCATACCGCCTGTGATGTTGTATTACGCTGGCACTCACTACGGCAACGACTTCATTGCCGGCTTCGGAGACAAGGAATGGCGCTTTATTACCACCATTCTCTTTCTGGCGGAGCTACTGACGTTTTTTGTGATGGGCTGGCTGATACACAGTGTGGTTGAAGGTCATAAGCTGGAAATCAGTTACAACGACGCCTATTTGCTTGCGGCGATTGCGCCCTTGCCACTATGGCTATCGTCACTGGCGCTACTTGTGCCTGTGGTTATGGTTAGTGTGCTGGCGGTGCTGGTTGCAATGGCACTGTCCTGCACCCTTGTGTATCAGGGCATGAGATCCTTGTGCCACCGCAGTCCTGGCGATGTTATCAGTATGTCCGTTGCCTACACCGTAATGGCAGCGTCCCTGCTGGCATGGGGAGTATTGATGGCGCTGGTTTGGGCATATTGATTCAGTCGCGGTAAATCATTTGGCCTGTGGGGCTGTAAAAAGCCCCGCGTGGTCAACAAACTTTCCTCGTGCTCCATTTATCATTTCGTGCTTCATGGTGTCGGGAATCGACATCTTCTCGACGTTTTGCGGATTAACGGCAACCCCGATCAGTTCGCCCTTGGCAAGGAACTGCCCGGTCTTCGCATTTCGAAACTCCGTGGTTAGCTCAAACGACGTGTTGCCCACATGGGTGACGTTGACTGATATTTCCAAGGTGTCGCGATAGCGAGCCGGAGCCTGCCATTCAATGGTCAGCTTGACCACCTGATAGTCAAAACTGCTCTCCAGATCTGGCAACTCAGCGCCCACAATGTACAGGAACTCAGTGGCTGCCAGTTCAATGTAATCCCCGTAGCGGGCATTGAAAACCACAAGCTGAGCGTCGCATTCGCTATACCGAACCTGCATGAAATACCTGAACGGCTTGTCTTCAGAAGGCTTTTGCTCAGGTGTCTCCAGTGTTTTTGTCATTGTCGCTTTCCTTGTTCCTGCAAAAATGTGCTTACCAGGTATCGATCATCGGCCTGCGCCGGCCCTGCCTTGGCCCCGCTTTCTTCGCAGACTTGAGCCCCCGAATAATCCAGCTTCGGGTTTCGAGGGGGTCAATTACCGCGTCAATTTCCAGCGATACCGCCATGCTCAGGGCTTTACCCTGCTCATAGTGCTTGGCGACCAGCTTATCAAATAGAGCTTTTTGCGCGGCCTCGTCGCCAGCCTTCGCAAGTTCATTCTTGTACCCCAGGCGTACTGCACCTTCCAGCCCCATGCCTCCAAACTCCCCGGTGGGCCAAGCCACGGTGAAGAAAGGGTTGTGGAAGGAGCCTGCGGCCATGCCCATAGCGCCAAGCCCATAGCCTTTGCGCAGCACAACGGTGAACAGGGGAATCTGCAGGCTGGCTGCCGTCACAAACAGGCGGCTGGTATGACGAACCAGTCCGGATTTCTCGGCCTCTGGCCCGACCATGAAGCCCGGGGTGTCGCACAAGCTCACCAGTGGCACATCGAAGGCATCGCACAGCTGCATAAACCGTGCGGCTTTGTCTGAACCATTGGCATCAATGGCGCCGCCAAGGTGTCTTGGGTCGTTGGCCATGATTCCCACGGGCCTGCCTTCAATGCGGGCAAAGGCCGTGACCATGCCGGAGGCGAAGTCTGGCCTTAGCTCAAGGTAGCTGTCGGTATCGGCCAGGGTGCGAATCAATGCACGAATGTCGTAGGAGCGCAGGCGGTTTTCCGGAATGCTTGAACGTAACAGGCGTTGGTCGTCGCATTGCCAATCAGCGGTGGCTCCCTGGAAATAGGACATGAGCTTGCGGGCTACCTGAGCGGCCTCTTGCTCGTTCTCTACCAGACAATCCACCACACCGTTGGCCACCTGCACAGACATGGGGCCAACATCCTCTGGCGCAAATACACCCAGGCCACCACCTTCAATCATTGCCGGGCCTGCCATGCCCAGGCTCGCGTTGCGGGTGGCGATAAGCAAGTCACTGGAACCGGCGAATACCGCGTTCCCGGCAAAGCAGCGGCCAGACACTATGGCAATGCGTGGCGCCAAAGCGCTTAACCTTGCGTATTGCAGAAAGCTGGGTGTGTGCAGGCCAGCGATCAGGGTTGCGTCATCGGTATCACCGGGTCGTCCGCCACCACCTTCTGTGAAGAAAATGACCGGCAGATGTTGCTCTTCCGCCACATGCAGAATCCGGTCAGTCTTGCGGTGGTTCATGGTGCCTTGGGTACCGGCAAGCACAGTGTAATCGTACGCCAGCACCGCACAGCGAGCCTGGTCTTCGCTGAAACTGTCACCGTTCACCGCGCCCACGCCCGTTACCAAACCGTCGGCCGGTGTGGATTGCATCAACTCCTCTGCTGACCGACGCTTGCGCTGGGCGGCGAAGGTGAGGGCACCGTATTCCATGAAACTGCCCGGGTCGCAGATATTGGCAACGTTTTCCCGTGCCGATAGCATGCCCCGCTTGTGGCGCTTGGCCATTACTTCCGGGCGGGCTTCATCCTGAGTCAACCGGTGACGCTCAAAGGACTCTGCCAGATCCGGGCGTATGTGGTTCAGGTCGACCGCTTTCTCGGTCGTTTCTGTGTTTTGGGTTCCCTCGCCAGGTTCGATATAGGCAATTGCCTGACCTTCGCTCACGTAGTCGCCATGTTCAAGTGGAAGGCTATGAACACTGCCTGAAACAGACGCTTGTATCTCATGCTCCATTTTCATGGCTTCAATAATGGCGAGGGTTTGGCCTTTGTGTACGTTTTCCCCTACCGCCACCAGAGATTTGATTAACTGCCCTTGCATGGGAGCTGAGGCAGCCTCTGTACCTTCCGGCGCCTCTGTTCCGGGCGTGGTGCTCTCGGTTTTTTGTGCCGGCCCAGTGGAGGAAAACAGGCGAGGATGCTCCTGCTCGCACTTGGCAACCAGCGCCGCCATCTGGTCGTCCACATAACGGGTATACACGCGGTTATCCGCAACATCGGATTGGGACAGCAAAGCCTGCAAGAAACTGATGTTTGTTCTGACACCTTCAACCCGGAACTGGCACAGTGCCCGGTAGGCTTTTCTTACCGATTGGGCGTAATCCTGTGAGCGGCTGTGCACGATAACCTTGGCTAACAGGGAGTCGAAATTAGGGTTGGTGGTGTACCCGTTGTAGCCGTAGGTGTCGACCCGAACACCCGGGCCGCCGGGTGGTTCGAATACGCTCAGCGTGCCGCCGCTTGGGCGGGTAACTCCGCTGGCGTCCAGGGACTCCATGTTGATACGACACTGAATGGCAAATCCGTTTGGTGCAGGGATATCGGCTTGTTGTAGCTGAAGACTCTGGAGGCTGGCTCCGCCAAGCACAGCAATCTGCGCCTGAACCAGATCAATTCCGGTGATTTCTTCGGTAATGGTGTGTTCTACCTGAAGCCTGGGGTTGGCCTCCATGAAGTAGAAGTCAGAGCCGTTTGCGTCCACCAGAAATTCAAAGGTACCAAGGCCTGCGTAGTTTGCTTCCTGTGCCAGGCGTAAAGCCGCTTCCAGAAGTCGATTTCGGGTGGCTTCGGAAAGCGTGGGGCTTGGAGCAATTTCAATCAGCTTCTGGTTGCGCCGCTGCAGGCTGCACTCACGCTCCCATAGGTGTACGGCGTTTCCAAGGCCATCGCCCAACACCTGCACTTCGATATGGCGGGCCCGCTCAATGAGTTGTTCAACGTACAGATCGTCGTCGCCGAAAGCGGCTTTGGCTTCACGGGCACAGGCGTGGAAATTGGCTTCAATATCATCGCCGGGCTGAACAATGCGCATGCCCCGGCCACCGCCGCCGGATATGGCTTTGATCACAGCTGAGGCATTGCCATTTTGGTTGGCAATGAACGCTTTAACCTCCTCGAGAGAGGTGCGGCCTTGAGTGCCGGGTGTAATGGGCACGCCACAACTCTGGGCAAGGTGCCGTGCTGCTGCCTTATCCCCAAGCTGTTCAAGCGTGCTGGCATCCGGGCCGATAAACGTAATGCCTTGTTGCACGCAGCGGCGGGCCAGTTCCGGATTCTCGCTCAAAAAGCCATACCCAGGGTGCAGGGCATCGGCTCCTGCCTCAATCGCGGCTGCTATGATCGCCTCAATATCCAGATAGGCTCTAGCACCTTTACCGGGCAGCTTGATAGCCTGATTCGCATGCTGGATATGCAGGGATTCGCTGTCGTCTTCAGAGTAGACAGCAACACACTCCAGCCCCATGTCCCCGGCTGCTCTGGCGATTCGAATGGCGACTTCGCCACGGTTGGCGATCAGTAGCTTGTTGAATTTCACTCACGCACCTTTTTGTTCTGATTGCTTTGTTCTGTGATTACCCGTTGACCCGCGGTTGTCTGGGCTTTGAGATAATCGACATAAATGAATGTGGATTCAATGCATCAGAAGAGTAGCACGCTTATTAATCGCTGCCATCATGTAGCGTAAGGAAGTACACCAAAATAAATGGCACTGAAATGACAGGCACTGCCGCCGATTACGAACAGGTGCCAAACCGCATGCATATAGGGAATGCGATCGGCCAGGTAAAAGGCAACACCAGCGGTGTAAACAATGCCGCCAGCAATAGTGAGGGTTAGTGCGGTTTCGTTCAGGCTTGCCACCAGATCTGAGGAGGCAAACGTGATGAGCCAACCCATGGCGATGTAGATGCCCACCCGTACCAGCTTGAAGCGATTGGCAAAGATGACTTTCAAGACCACGCCGGTAATGGCCAGCGACCATATTATTGCAAACAGTGTCCAGCCGACGGTTCCGCGCATGTTTACCAGAAGAAATGGGGTATAGGTGCCCGCAATCAGCAGGAAAATGGCGCAGTGGTCGAGGGTTTTGAAGGCTTTTTTCAGCTCAGGCCGGCGTGCGCCATGGTATAGGGCGGAGGCCATATACAATAGAATCAAGGATGCGCCGAATATGCTGAAGCTGACAATTTTCCAGGTGTCGTGTAACTGCGTGGCGCCAATGATCAGTGCGATGGTGCCTATGACGCTGAGCAATGCGCCAATACTGTGAGTGGCGCTGTTCAGCCATTCCTCTATTCGTTTATGGGCAGGTTGGCAGGGGAGTTGTGGCGTATTCATTGGGGCAAAGTCCGTGTTGTATCGTCGCAACACGGTACTTCAGCGTACACCTGTACGCAATGACTGACGGTAGCGGTTTTGTGAGCTGGCCGTCAGTACTTTATGGCACCGGTTTTAAGCCGGGAGAAGGTTGCAGGTACAACGCCCAGCCATGAGGCAAGCTGGTTGTCTGGCACGCGCTTTACCAGCTCCGGGTACTCTTCGAGTAGTAATTGATAGCGCTCTTTGGCCGACATGGTGTGCTTGCGGAACTCCCGCATGCTGGCAAGCTCTGCCAGTTCTTCTGTGAGTGCCATTGCGAACTTTGGCCAGATTCCGTCACCGTGAGAGTGAATTGCAGCTCGGAAAGCTGCAAAGTCGGCGACCCATACGGTGGCTGGTGTGACAGTGGTGAGGCAAAGGGTGTTGCGCACTGTGCGACTGCGGCCAAACACAGGCCAGACCATATCGCCTTCAGTAAAAAAGTGGTGTATCGCTACCTTGCCACTGGGCGCTTCTCTGAACAGGCGCATGATGCCGTGCTGAATCAGGTATACGTTGGCCCAAGGGGTGTCGTGCTTTTCCATTTGTGCTTCGGCGTCGACTCGGCGCTGATGAAACAATCGCGTGAGGTCACTCAAAAACCTGGCCTCAGGGGTGTCCTGCTTTTCGGTTACACGTATCCCGAACACTCGGCTCAGACCGTTGAGCAAGGCCGTTGACTGCGGCGCTGTCCCGTACTGAACGATGTCTGGATTACTTTCTCCAAGCATGCAGGGGGAGGAGGACAGTTTTGGATTTGTGTTGCGGATCATTGCGTAGTCGCCATTGGAATATGTGTCAATTATCCTAACAGAGAGAGGCTACAGGAAATGACTTAAATCATTAAGGCTTTTTCATTCACTCGATAAGCAAGCCTCTCGGGGTGACACCCTGTTACCGCAAATCCACTACTTTACTGGCAGCCGACCTGTCTGTCGTCAGTATCTACTATAATAGGCATGATCGATTGCACTGCACCGGTTGATTGTCGAACCTCCGAAAGGCGTTGGAAATATGAAAAAGCTCCCCCTCAAGATCAAGCTGTATGCTCTGGTCATTGGCTTGCTGCTGCTAATGGGTATCAGCATGGTGATGACTGCGCAGTTGTCACTCCGTCAAATGGAGAACCGCCTGGCCCTGGAAACCGGCACACTGGTGCAGGGGATAGTAATGGACCGCCTGTTAGCAACGGCAGGTGAGTATGGCGAGCAGGTGAGTGGCAAGTTCAATTCAGCGTTCAAAGTGCCGGGGGTGGTGAGAAACATAATCGAGGAAAATATAGCGGCGGATAACTCCGACCGGATCAGCCGCAGTGCACTGTCTGATGCCGTGCGTTCGGTGCTGATTGCAGAGGAGGACCTGAGCACAATCTACGCCCAGTTTGAGCCTGACGGGTACGATGGCCAGGATCGCTATTTCACCGGGGGGGTTGAGGAGCACAGTACAGATATAGGCACATTGGAAATCTACTATTTTCGTGACCGTATGGGGGATATCAAGCTTGAGCAGGTTGATGATCCCAACGAGAAGTATGACGACACATTGAACGAGTTTGGCTTGCGTGAAGCAGAGTGGTATTTCTGCCCGATGGAAACGAAGTCCAGCTGCATTATGGAGCCATACAATTACCAGATCGAAGACGGCTACACCAAGCTCGTCACCACGCTGGTGGTGCCCGTGATGGCAGGCGGCAACTTTGCCGGTGTTGTGGGTGTAGATATCAATCTTGATACATTGCAGGAAACTGTGAAAACAGTAAGTGAGCAGCTTTACGGTGGGCAGTCGCGAGTCACTCTGCTGAGCGAGAGGGGCCTGATAGTGGCAGCGAGCCATTATGGCAATGCTCTGGCCAGGCCTCTGGCGGAGGTAATGCCCGGGTTGGCGGGGGAAATGGCCGAGTTGCACCGCACGGATGGTCGTTATGATGATGGCGAAACCTTGGCCGTTTCTTACCCGGTTCGGGTCGCCGATACTGGCAAAGAGTGGTCTTTGCTGATCGAGCTGCCAAGAGCTGCAGCATTGGCAGAACTCACAGAGATCACCGCACTGCTCTCAGCTGAGGTTTCAGCAACAGCCCAACGACAGTTGCTGGTGGGCATTGTCGTATCAGTATTATCGGTATTGATGCTGATCGTGATGGTGCGCTCGGTAACCCGGCCGTTGGATGAAATTCGTGACCGGATGAATAACCTCAGCAGTGCCGAAGGTGACCTCACCCATGAGCTTGATATTGATACCCATGCTGAATTGATTGAGCTTGCCAGCGGCTTTAATGCCTTCACTTCGCGCCTGCGGGAGATGATCAATGATCTGAAGGCCGTGAATGCTCGTGTGCATCAGCAGGCATCAGATGTTGGTACTGTTGCACGGGAGACAGAGGAAAATACCGAACGGCAACACCGTGAGGTGGATAGCGTGGTTGCTGCAATGAATGAAATGTCAGCAGCGGCCAGTGAGGTTGCGGGCTTTGCCAGTGAGTCTGCCGAAAACGCCCGCCAGGCTCGGGATGGAATTGGCTTTACTCAGGCTACGCTTGGTTCTGCCGTTGAGGGGGTTAGTGCCCTGGCCAGCGATATGGGCGAGGCCAGTGAGGCGATTGGCCATGTTGCCAATCGCAGTGATGAGATTAACCGTATTCTTGAAGTGATTCGGGGCATTGCTGAACAGACTAACCTCTTGGCACTTAATGCCGCCATTGAGGCTGCCCGGGCTGGCGAGCAAGGCCGGGGATTTGCTGTGGTAGCAGATGAAGTCCGCACCCTGGCATCACGTACCCGGGAGTCAACCGATGAAATCAGCCAGATGATTGAGGGTCTGCAGCAGGAGGTACGCCAGACAGTCTCGGTCATCGATGCTGGTGTTGACCGCGCCAGCATGGCCGTCGATGGGACCCGTGAGGCAGGCCACTCGCTGGCAGCCGTAGTCGATCGTATTGGAACCATCGTGGAACATGTTACCCAGGTGGCGACTGCAGCCGAAGAGCAAAGTTCGGTCAGCGAGGAAATTAACCGCAATCTGACGGCCATTGGTGATGCAGCCAGCGATCTGCGCGAGCTCGCCCATCAGGCGCGGAGCAGCGGCGAGTCCCTTGATGAAGAAGTTAAAATACTCGATAGCGAACTGAGCCGGCTGAAAACCTGAGCCGGCTCAGCTGATGCCTCTAACCTAGTGGCTGGTGCCTTCCTCGTAGTTGATTTTGTTCCATACGTTGTACTTTCCCGATGGCTTGTTCATCGGGATTCGCTTTTCTTCCTCCAGGGTTTCGGCGTCATAGACAATAACGGCTCCGTCTTCGTCCCAGATGCTCAGCAGCAGTTTTTTACCGTAGCGGTCGAACTCAACATGTGCCGCTACTTTGCCGGGAGCTGGCTGGAGGGTTTTTACGATCTCCAGAGTTTGTTTGTCGATCACATGAACTTTGTCTTTGTTTGGCCCGAAGAAGACGTCTACCCATGCGTAGCGTGAGTTTTCGTGGCTGCGCATGAAGAAGCCGGGGCCTGCCGTTTCCAGAGTTTTGATTACCTTCCAGGTGTCCATGTCGATGATGGAAACAGCGCTGGAGCGGAAGTGCGGAGTGGCCATTACCCGGGTGCCCTGATAGTCCCAGGTAATGCCGGAGCCCAAGTGAGGCATGCCAGGCAGGGGCAGGTCGGCGGTGGTTTTGCCGGTGTCCATGTTGATTACCAAACCGTGCTTGCCATCGCGGGCTGCACCAATGAGATGCTGGTAACCCGGGTCGAAGAAAAAGTCATCAAGCCAGGTATCGGTTTGCATTCTGCGCACTTTGGCTTTGTCGTTTTCTACGGTGATCTCCCAGGCTTCCGGAATGTCTTTCAGCGCAGCGATAAAGCTATTCCGGGGTGGAGCGGCGTAAACGGCGCTTACCCGAGAGCTTTCTTTTGCATCGTTCTCAACGGGGATGATTTCCAGCAGGTCAAGGTTGTCTGCATCGAACAGCACCAGCGTGTGGGGCAGGTAGTTGGCCGCCATTATGTGGCCACCATCAGCGGAGACAGCAATGTTACGCATGTTGATGCCAGCGCGGATTTCTGCGACTACTTTGAGGTTGTAGAGGTCGTATTTGGTAATCCAGCCATCCCGTGAGCCGAAGTATACATAGCGGCCATCGGGGCTGTACTTTGGGCCACCGTGCAGGGCATAGCGGCTGGCAAAACGATGGATGGGTTCCATGCTATCGCCGTCGAGCAGAGTCACGTGGTGGTCGCCGATCTCCACTACGAGGAACAGGTTCATCATGTCGGCTTCATAAGCCGGCTTGTCAGGGAGCGAGCCCGCCGGGTGAGGCAGCAGGTGGCTGGCGGCAATTTCGCTTTTGCCCCATACGGGCTCCTGCTCTGGTGGCTGATAGATATATTCAGCCAGAGCGGTAATGGATTCCTCGTTCAGCACGTCGGCGAACCCAAGCATTTGAGTGGCGGGCCGGCCGTTGCGAATGGCGTCCTCAGCCTGGTCTTTTTTCAGGCGAGAGAGATTGTCCGGCAGCAAGGCCGGGCCCATGCCGCCAAGTCTGTCGCTGCCATGGCAGCTTGCGCAGTGTTGTTGATACAGGGCTTCTGTTGTCTGTTCGCTTGTGTTTGCGTTAGTCAAGGGCGAGGCCAGCAGGCCTGCAGTCAGCATCAGGGTTTTCAGAGTCTGTTGCATCGAGTTTCCAGTTTGGAGCATTGGTAATGTCTTCAGGCCCGTTTCGTTTATGCTGGCCGCTGCGTAGCGGTGGCAGCGGCCGAACCAACTAACGCGCTGTTCCAGCCTGCCTGGCCCGGTTGTGCGAGCTTTTCTGCCAGCTGCACAACCTCGCCAACAATAATCAGCGTGGGCGGCTGAAAGCCTTCCATTTTGATGGTTTCTTCCAGGTTTTTAAGCGTGGTCACGGTCATGTGCTGTTGCGGGGTTGTGCCACGTTCCACCAGAGCCACAGGGCATTCTCCGGACAGGCCGTTGGCCATCAACTCGCGCACAATGGTGGGTGCGTTATGCAGGCCCATGTAGAACACGCGAGTCTGGTTTGGTGCCGCCAGAACCTTCCAGTTCAGATCCAGAGCATGGTCCGCTTTGCGGTGGCCAGTTACGAATGTGACGCTTTGAGCGTAGTCCCGATGTGTGAGAGGAATGCCACAGTATGAGGCACAGCCGGCTGCAGAGGTAATGCCCGGCACAACCAGAAAATCTATGTCGTTATCCACCAGAAACTCGGCTTCTTCACCGCCGCGGCCAAAGATATACGGGTCGCCGCCTTTCAGTCGTACAACGCGGCGTTGCTTTACCGCCAGCTGCACCAGAAGTTCGTTGGTATCTTCCTGGGCAACGTAGTGGCAGCCGCTGGCTTTACCCACGTGGATTCGCTCGGCGGCCGGGTTAACCAGTTCCATAATCTGTGGCGACACCAGTCGGTCGTAAACGATGGCGTCGGCCTGCTGGATCAGCATCAGGGCTCTGAGGGTCAGCAGACCGGGATCGCCCGGGCCGGCACCTACAATGGCGACCTCACCGGCTCGGAAGGGCTGTTCCGCCAGCTGGAATTCCACCAGGCACTTCTTTCTCTGGCTGATTGTCATGCTGCGTTCCTTACAGATTGTTGACTGGAATTTCGACCACCGGGGTGGCGACGCGCCTGGGCATATCAATTATTCCAATCTCTTCATTGGTGAGGTAACAGCCGGGGTCTTCCTCCCAGAAATCACCGGAAACGTTGTAGGCCCTTACCCGGGTGTTGCCGTTACAGATGGCGAGATACTTGCACTCTGCACAACGACCTTTCACTGGTCTTGGTTTTTGCCGGAAGCCCAGCATTAATTCGTCGCTGGCCTCGGACCAGATTCGCGAAAAAGGTTTCTCACGTACATTGCCCAGGTTGTAGTCCCACCAGAAGGTGTCCGGATGCACCACACCCAGGTTGTCTATGTTGGAAACGTTCTGGCCTGAGGAATTACCACCCCAGTTAACCAGCCGCTGTTCCAGAGCGGGTACCTGATCAGGATAGTGTTCAGCCGCCCACTGGAGCAGGAAAGGGCCGTCGGCATCGTTGTTGCCGGTTACGTATTCCCGCTCGATACCGCGCTTCAATTCGTCGTGGCAGTGGTTGAACAGCAGGTTCATGGCATCACGGGTCATGTCATACCAGGCATCGCGCTTGCGGTTACGACCGCCCCGGCCGGAGTAGTTCAGGTGCGAGAGATAGAACTTGTCGATGTCGTGCTCGTCCAGCATTTTGAGCATGTCTGGCAGCTGAACGGCGTTATCCTGTGTGAGAGTGAAACGCAGGCCTACTTTGATGCCAACATCCTTGCACAGCTTGACGGCCTTCATGGAGGCGGCGAATGCGCCTTTTTTCTGGCGGAATTCGTCGTGAGTTTCTTCCAGGCCATCAATGCTAATGCCCACGTAATCGTAGCCGGCATCAGCAATCTGCTGAATGTTGTCCTCGGTAATCAGAGTGCCGTTGCTGGACAGGCCTACGTAAAAGCCCATGTCTTTAGCCCGGCGTGAAATGTCGAAAATATCGGGGCGCATCAGAGGTTCGCCCCCTGAAAGGATTAACACCGGAACGCCAAAGGACTTGAGGTCGTCCATAACGGTATAGACCTCATCAGTGCTCAGCTCTCCCTTGAAGTCGATATCCGCAGAGATCGAATAGCAGTGCTTGCAGGTGAGATTGCAGCGGCGGATCAGATTCCAGATCACCACGGGGCCGGAGGGCTTGGGGATGGCTCTCACCGGGGCCGGATTCATCAGGCTTTTGATGTAGCGGGTCATTCTGAACATGGTGCTTCCCCTTGCGTTATTTGCGCAGCCGCAGGCCGGTTTTTTTCAGGATGGCCGAGCTGTAAAGAATGGTGTGCTGGCGGCAGTCATCGCCCAGCACGGCACGAATTTGTGCGGCTTTGTCTTCCACCTCTTCCCGTGTGGTGCCGTGCACCATGGCAAACAGGTTGAATGACCAGTAAGGCAGGTGGCGTGGCCTGCGGTAACAATGGCTCACGAAAGGTAGTTCACCAACGGCAGTGCCGAGTTCTGCAATGCGGTCATCCGCAACGTCCCACACCGTCATGCCGTTGTAGCGATAACCCAGGCGATAGTGATCAGGCACTGCAGCGACACGGCGTATTACGCCGGCCTGTTGCATAGCCTGAAAGCGAGCAAGTACCTCGTCGGCATCCATGTCCAGTTGCTTGCCCAATTCAGCCCAGGGATCGGAGACCAGAGGCAGGCCGGCTTGAGTGGCGAGGATCAGCTCGCGGTCGCGTTCGGATATTGCAAAGCCGTTTGGTGCTGCGGCTTCAGACAGGGAAGTGGAGGTGGACATGGAACTCCTGCTCCTTTGGCATGTTGTAAACCGGGTGGCCGGTTGTGTCTTCTATGGCGCTGATGGTGCTGGCAATGGCGCTTTGGGTTTCGGTTGCCAGTACGAACCACATGTTCAGGTCGTGCTCACGGCGGTAGTTGTGGGCCACCTCATCAAAGCTGTTTACCTGCTCGGTAACCCGCTCAAAATCCGCTTCTGGAATGCGCATGGCGGCCAGTGTGAGTGCGCCGCCCATTTCGCCAGCGTGGAACATGGGGCCAAAGCGAGTCAGTACGCCGTCAGAAAGTAGTTTTTTTACCGTATCGAGGATTTGTTGCTCGCTGAGTTTCAGCTCATCTGCAACGGCTGCAAAAGGGTTGCGAACAAGTGGTAAGCCGTGCTGTAAACGGTTGATCAGAACTTTTTCAATCGGGGTCAGGTCTGCAACCGGGGCCTGGCGCCGGGATTCAGTCGTGGCTGACATAACGACCTCCTCGCTGGCGGTAGGCTTTGTTGCTGAACAACACCGCATATTGAATGTGCTGAAGGTTGTGGCCAGCAATCAGACTGTCCAGTTGTGCCAGCACGCGTTCACGGTTGGTGCCGTGAATCATGCAGAACAGATTGTAGGGCCAGTCCGGGAGTCGCCTTGGGCGTTGATAGCACAGGGTGATAAAAGGCACGTCGGCCATGGCTTTACCCAACGCCTGCACTTGCTCGTCAGGGATGTCCCAGACCACCATGGCATTTGCGGTGTAGCCCAGGGTGCGGTGCTTCACGACCAGCCCCAAGCGTTTGATCAGACCATTGCTTTGCCATTGGGTAATGGCATCCATCACTTCCTGTTCGGAAAGGCCGGTGCGCTCTGCAAGGACGCGATAGGGGCGAGGTACAAGTGGTAGCCCCTGTTCGAGTTGCTGCCTGAGCCGCAGTAGTCCCCAGGCGCTAACTTTGGTCGCGTCTGAATCCGGGGAGTCCATGGGCAGGTAATCGGCCGAAAAAAGTTGGCTCATGACAAGGCCTCCCAGTCGATATCGAAGCCCAGGTCAATGTGGTAACCCTCAACCATGGGTAGGCGAAGCATGGGCAATTTCAATTCCTTTTCCAGTTCGTCGAGATGCTCTTCCAGAAGCTCGTTATCCGGTGCAGTCATGACAAACCAGAGGTTGTAGGTGTGCTCCCGGGCGTAATTGTGATTCACCCCGGGAGCACGATTTATGCGGGCGGCCACCAGGTCCATTTGCTCCTCAGGAGCCGCCACGGCAGCCAGCAGGCTTGCGCCCGCCTGGCTGTGTTCAAACACCGGACCGACCCGGCTGAGCACCTTTTGATCCTGGAGGGCAGACAGCCGCTGGATTACCTCCTCTTCGGTCAGGCCCAGGGTTCGGCCCATTTCCTCGTAGGGGCGTTCACAGACTGGCAGGCTACGCTGGTAGCTGTCGATCAATTGTCTGTCTGCCGCATCCAGTCTCATCATTGTGCTCCTTCAGGCCGGGGCCGGGATCAGTACACGTCGTGCTGAGTGTTGTAAGTATTAAACTTACCGGTCGGGGTGACCATGTAGTCGCCCTTGATAACCTTCTTCAGCTTGCGTGTTTTGTCATCGACTACAACAATCGCGGAGTTCTTGTCCTGGGTATTCCAGACAGAGAACCAGACTTCGTCGCCCGCCCTGTTGTATTCCGGCTGTACCACACGCTTGGGACCTTCACCCAGTTCAGCCCATTCGGCAATCGGCAGCACTTTGTAGCCCGCATCAAAGTTGTTGATGTCGAATACGGCGATGCTCTGGCTTACAGATTCCGCCGGGTTCAGGGCAGTGTCTACCCACAGGTTGGTGGACTTCGGATGGGTTTTCACAAACAGTGAGCCGCCGCCCTGGCCATTAACGGTGCGAACTACTTTCCAGGCTTTGTCGGGGTGGCCTTCGGGGTCGGTACCGATCATCTGGATGGTTGGATCACCCAGGTGGGACGTTGCCCAGACAGGACCGTGGTCCGGGTCTACAAAGTTGGCGCCACGGCCCGGGTGAGGAATCTTACCCACATCGATAAGCGCTTCAAGGTTACGGTCCTTGGCATCAACAACCGCAATTTTGTCGGAGTTGTTAGCTGCCGTCATGAAGTAACGCATGCTGGCATCCCAGCCGCCATCGTGCAGGAATTGTGCGGCATCAATGGAGGTGATGCTCATGTTGTCCAGATCTTCGTAGTTGGCCAGCAAAATTTTGCCGGTTTCTTTTACGTTGATGATGAACTCCGGGTGCTCGTGGGAAGCCACGATGGCGGCAACTCGTGGCTCAGGATGATATTCCTGCTCGCCTACGGTCATGCCCCGGGTGCTTACAATTTTCTTGGGCTCCAGGGTGTTGCCATCCATGATCACGAACTGCGGCGGCCAGTAAGTGCCTGCAATAGCAAGCTTGTCTTCCCAGCCCTTGTACTTGGAGGTTTCAACAGAGCGTGCCTCCATGCCCACTTTAATTTTGGCAACGGTTTGTGGCTCTTCCATCCACAGGTCGATCATGTTGATCAGAGCGTCACGACCAATAACCATTACATAGCGGCCTGAGGCAGACATCCGGGAGATGTGTACCGCGTAACCGGTATCGATGATTTTTACGATTTCCTTGGAGTCGCCGTCGATCAGCGCAATCTGGCCGGCATCACGCAAGGTAACGCTGAAGATGTTCTCCAGGTCCAGATCGTTCATCTGCTTCTTGGGGCGATCCTCTGGTGGCACGATCACTTCCCAGGTTTTCTTCATGTCAGCCAGGCTGAATTCGGGAGGCATGGGTGGCTCGTGCATGATGTACTTGGCCATCAGTTCCACGGTTGCTTCGTCAAAGTCACCCGAGGTCAGCCAGTTCGGCATGCCGGCAGGGGAGCCGTAGCTGATGAACGCTTTCAGGTAATCGATTCCGCGCTCCTGGGTGATATCGGGAGTCAGCGGCTTGCCGGTGGCGCCTTTACGCAGCACACCGTGGCAACCAGCGCAGCGCTCGAAGTAGATCTGCTTGGCTTGTTCAAATTCTGCGTCAGAAAGATCCGGGGCCCCGGGTGTACGGACTGTCTTCGCAGACGCCGCGTCGATAGGGCTGGCGGTTCCTTCGTAGGCGGTTACAGCAGGATCGGGATTCTTTGGGGCGGCGTTTGCGGACATCACGCCGAAAGACGCTACAGCCACGGCAATTGCCAGTGGTTTCAGAAATGGGTTGGTTGCTCTCATCAGGGTCTCTCCTTGGATTTAAGAGTAGTGCTAGGTTTCTCTTCTTTACTCCGATGAACATTGATTTAAGTCAGGCCGTTTTAAAATATCCAGTGAGTACCCACCCATGGGTATAACCAAAGAGTGGTTGTGGAGGGAGCTGTTTTTAACCAATATCAAAGATGTGTTTGAGAAGCGGCACCACCATATTAAAAGCCCGCTACAGATTCATGGGAGAGCACAAGTTGTGAAGGGTTCCAAAACAAGGAATGCCAGGCGACATAACGGATTCAAAGGTGTATTTTTCATGATACTTTGCGCGCCGTTGTCGCTGCCGGCAGGAACTTTGCCAAAGTCGATGTCCGATGTGGCGGAGCTTGAAAACTTTGTGATTCAGGATTGTGGCTCCTGCCATGGGTTGGCTCTTAAAGGAGGATTGGGCCCGCCGCTACGCCCTGAAAATCTTGACCACCTTCCAGAGGCAGCCATCGCGGCAATAATCCGTGAAGGCATCCCTGGCACGGCCATGCCGCCCTGGAAACCACTCCTCACGCCTGCCGATATTGAATGGATCAGTCATCAGTTAAAGACCGGTAAACTGGTCTCGCCCTGACAATTTGTTTGGAGGAATAGCCCGATGCTATGGATAACCCGCTGTGCGAAGCGCGTGTTTTTACTGTCATTTTTGGCGATGCTGGTGAGTGGTTGCCAGGTTTTTTCCGGCTCTGAGGAGACGGGTGACGGTTTGATGGGTACCGGCGATCTGGGCCTGATTATCGAGCGCGCCACCGGCTCATTGCTGGTTGTAAACACCACCAGTCACAGCGTGATCAATCGTATCGAAGGGCTGGGGGATCTCTCCCATGCATCAGTGGTGTATTCGCGGGATGCTCGTTACGGCTTCGTGTTTGGCCGCGACGGTGGTCTCACCAAAGTGGACCTGCTCACTCAGTCCATTGTTGGCCGGGTCATCCAGTCCGGTAACAGCATTGGTGGCGCTATCTCACAGGATGGTCGATACGTTGCCGTGTCGAATTACGAGCCGGGTGGAGTAAAGGTTTTTGACAGCAAAACCCTGGAGCTGGTGGCTGATATCCCTGCTACCTACACCCGGCAAAATGGTGAAGCCGCCCAATCAAAAACGGTCGGGTTGGTAGATGCACCGGGTAATCGTTTTGTGTTCAGCCTGTTCGATGCGGGAGAAATCTGGATTCTGGACATGCCGGATGGCGCTGAAAACAGCAAGCCTGAAGTGACCCGTTTCGATGCCGGAAAAGCCCCTTACGATTCCATGATCACGCCAGATGGGCGCTTTTACATTGCGGGGCTGTTTGGAGAAGACGGCCTGTCCATGTTGGACCTGTGGGATACCGATGCCGGTGTGACTGAGATCTTGCCCAATTACGGTAAAGGCGAACAACAGCTTCCTGTGTACAAAATGCCTCACCTTGAAGGCTGGACGGTGGCTGATGGGCGGGCGTTCGTACCGGCAGTCGGTCATCACCAGGTGCTGGTGGCGGATATGAACGATTGGTCGCTGGTGGATAAAATCCCGGTGCAGGGACAGCCGGTTTTTGTAATGGCCAGCCCCGATAATCGCAGAATATGGGTGAGTTTTGCGCACCCGAAAAACGATGTGGTTCAGGTAATTGATTCCCAGACCCGGAAAATAATCCGCACACTGGAGCCGGGCAAGGCAGTGCTTCACATGGAGTTTACCCCGAGGGGAGAGGAAGTCTGGGTGTCGTCCAGAGACAGTAACCGGGTAACGGTATACAGCACCCACACATTGGAGCCTGTTGCCGAACTGGAAGCACAAAAGCCCAGTGGGATTTTCTTTACCAGCAGAGCCCATGTGCTTGGATTATAGGCGCACAGGAGCTGTCGCGTTTACGGCGCTTCTGCTCGCCATGCCTGTGGCCCAGGCGGCAAGAGAGGCGCGGGTGGTGCTGACGATTGATTCGGTTACCCAGGTAACAGACGTTGCGCGCTACCGCCTTGGCCAGCATCTGGCTAAGCAGGGATGCCAGGCCGATATTCGTTTTAACCGCGACCCCGATAAAGCAGCACTGGTGTTCAGCTTGTCCGGCGAAGGCAATCCGGGGGCAGCTGCACTAATCGCAAACAACCGCGATGGCGACTGGGCCAGGCCGGTCTGGATTACGCGCAAAACCGCAGGTGTTCGGTCGATTTCTGAGCTAAAGGATCGGGACTTGGCCACGGTTGCGGGGGAGGATCCTTTTGCATCGAAACTGCCGCTTGCCGCCCTGGGAGCTGCCGGAATATATCCGCCGCAAGAGAAGATCTACGAAGCTGGGAATTACAGTTCAGCGCTGAGCTTGCTGTTGCATAACAACACCCATGCAGCGGTGTCCGAAGCAGGGTTTGCCGGGCAGTTTCTTACCAGCCGGGATCTCGAGATTCTCTGGCTCGGCAGCCCGGTAAAAACAGTGGGCTGGTATCGGGGTAAAGGTTGGAGTGAGCAGGCACAGAACTGTGAAGAGGCCCTCAGCCGGCTGAGTCGAACGGATGACAAACAGGCGTTTTCGGTTTTTCCTGAATGGGTTCATGGCTTTGCCAGAACCGACAATCAGTAACAGAGGATTGTGATACATGACGTTTTACCAGCCAGTTGGTAATGAAATAGAGTTGTTCCAGGCGGCAGCCGACAACGGTTTGCCGGTTCTGATCAAAGGCCCCACAGGCTGCGGTAAAACCCGGTTTGTTCGCTACATGGCGGAGAAGCTTAACCGGCCGGTTTATACCGTAGCCTGCCACGACGACCTGACCGCAGCCGACCTGGTCGGGCGGCACCTGATCGGCCCTGAAGGCACCTATTGGCAAGACGGCCCCCTGACTCGAGCCGTTCGTGAAGGCGGCATTTGTTACCTCGATGAAGTGGTTGAAGCCCGAAAGGACACTACAGTCGTTCTGCACCCGCTGGCGGATGACCGCCGGGAATTGCCCATAGAGCGCACCGGGGAACTGCTCACCGCAGCACCCGGCTTTATGCTGGTGGTCTCTTACAACCCGGGTTATCAGAGCCTGCTCAAAGGCATGAAGCCCAGCACGCGTCAGAGATTCGTGTCCTTGCGATTTGATTACCCCGCAGAAGAGGCGGAACAAACCATCGTGGCGGAAGAGTCTGGATGCGACCGCGATCTTGCCAAACAGCTCGTGAGCCTCGCCACAGCCCTGCGCAACCTTAAGGATCACGATCTCGAAGAGGCCGCATCAACCCGGCTGCTGATACACACAGCCTTATTGATACGCGCTGGCCTGCCAGCGGCAGAAGCATGCCGTGCAGGCATGATCGAACCATTGTCAGACGACGAAGCAACAGTTATTTCATTGATGGAGGTGGTATATGCAGTATTCGGGCGCCCGGAAGAAACCCGCTAGCGGGGCGGTTGTACCTGTAGTCTGGTATTTGCTGAACTTGTTGGCAACGCCGGTTATAGGTTTCCTGGTTTTGCTCTGGCTGTTTCTTAACAGTTCAGGAACAAATGAACTTCGCAGGGCTCATACCCGTGCGGCTATGTTCATGTCGCTGCTTGGCTTTATTCTGATCAGCTCCGGGATAGTTATTAGCTGGGTTTTCATTGGCGATGTGGGCCACTTCGGTACCTTTGCTCTGGTATGGGCAATCGCGCTTCACACAGGGTTTGTATTGTGGGGGATGATTTCTCTGGCACAGGCTATGTCTGAGAAGATGCCTTACTTTCCCGCCAAGTGGCTCTAGTCTGATAGATGGGAGGTAGCCCCGGGGCAGAGGCCCTCCCAAAACACGCTGTGAATACGTCCGTGTACGCTTGCCTCCGCCATCCCTGGCTCCGCACAGTTTGGGAGGGCCTCTGCCCCGGAGCTTATCGGGCTATTGCGGTGCCTGCCTTCTTCTTTATGGGGTGTTAGGTTTTTCTGGGATTATGTGATGGTATGAAATCCCGCAACCGCAACAATGACCACCGGCGCCCAGGACTGGGCAATCAGTCTCCAGCCGCGCGGTGCATGCTTCATTTCCATGAAGTGATCTACCAGCAACATGGCTTTCACAATCACCATTCCAAAAACCAGCCAGGCCAGAAACTCGGGGCCTATACCAGCCTTTAGAGCAATCACCGGCAAGGCCGTGCAAATCATCAGTGCAAAATAGACAGTCAGCATCCCAAGCCCTCCCTAGGCCAGTACGTAAATCATCGGAAACAACACCAGCCACACCAGATCCACCATGTGCCAGTATGAAGCACCGGACTCCATGCCATTCATATCCGAACCGTCGTAGTCACCGTTGCCGACTTTAACCGCTAGAACAACCAGAATGACCTGCCCCAGAATGACGTGCATGAAGTGAAAAAACGTCAGAAAAAAGTAGAACATGAAGAAAGTATCTGTACCCAGGTTATAGCCTTGGCTGTACAGGTTCACGTACTCGTACATTTTGCCCACGGTGTAAATGCAGGAAACTGCAACAGCAAGCCAAAGCCGCCATTGAGTTCCAGATCGCCTGTGGCGAAGTTGATGAACAGCGGTTGCGACGAAATAGCTGGCGGTAATCAGCGCAGCGGTATTCAGCAGCCCAACTAGAGGATGCAGAACTTCGCGGCCAGCGTGAAACGTCGCCGGGTCCATGCTACGTGCAACCGCAAAACCGATGAACATGATGCCGAATACCGCCAGTTCGGCGAAAATAAAGATCCACACCGCTATGTCACCAGGAAGTTGGCGAGTATTGGGGTCTGGAGAAAGGTTCTGGTTCGTCATATTGCTCATGTCGCTCTTATCATTGCGTCAGGTTCAGATAGAGTTTAGGAAGCTGCAATTGCAACTGTGCCGGGTCGCGGATGACTACGAAGTTGCTGCTGCCGAATACATAGGGCAGGTATTCGCTGGCCTCGTCATCAATGGTGACGCAGAAGGGGGTCAGCCCGGCTCTTTGCGCTTCCTGCACCGCCATGCGTGTATCTTCCACGCCGTAACGCCCTTCGTAGATGTCCAGATCGTTAGGCTTGCCATCGGTCAGCAGCAACAGGATTTTCTGATGCTCATGGCGCGTCTCCAGTAGTTTGGTAGCCTGGCGAATGGCGGCGCCCATGCGGGTATAGAACCCCGGTTCCAATGCCTGAATACGGCCCCGAATGGTGCTGGTATAGGGCTCGTCAAAGCTTTTCAGATGGTGGAATCGCACATGGTCGCGACGCCGGGATGAAAACGCGAACAGCGCAAAGGGGTCGCGACTTGCCTGTAAGGCTTCACTGAGCAGTTGCAGGCCGTCACGGGCAACGTCGATAACGCGCTGCTGGTTGTTAATGTAGGTTTCGGTCGAGAGCGATATGTCTGCCAGTACCAGACAGGCAAGGTCGCGCTGGCTTTGCTGGCAGCGGCGGAACAGCTTTTGATCGATAATGCCTTGGCCGCGCCGGTGTTGCACTTCCCTCTCTAGGCAAGCATCAAGATCCAGTTCATCTCCGTCCAATTGCCGTTTTTGCCATTGCTTGAGTGGCTTCAGGGCGCTGAATTGGCGCTGTAGGCGCTTTGCTGGCCGGCGTAATGCTTCGGGAAGCTCCGCAGGTACCGCGTCCTTGGCTAACAAGGGCTGGAGACAGCAGAAGGCTTCACGATAGCTTTGGCTTCGCCAGTCCCATTCCGGCAGGTGAATGCCAGGGCCGAGGCGCAAATCGTCGTGTTCTTCCGAGGGCAAATCCAGATCAAACTTGATCGCAGACGAGGCTTCTTTGCGGTCGTTGGATACGGAAATCATGTCCATATCATTGGCAACGGCTTCGGCATCTTCTTCGTCGGTATCGTCGCCTGCCCGGTCAACCGGTATAAATTCAGTCCAGGAGAACAGGCTTTCCAGCCGGAAAATCATCAGGCCCTGGTCGCGGTCAAAAGCCTCTACCCGCTCTGCCTGCTTGCGCTTGTTCTTTTTGGTAAGGCCGCCCGGGCTGGATTGAGTGTCCTCATCTCCGGTTACCTGACCGCTGGCTTTTCCTTGTTCCAGAGCCGGGTACAACCAGAGGATAACAGGCCAGGGGTCGGTGTCGGCAGATGGCAGGGCAGGGACACTGCCCGGGTGAATCAGTGCCTGGCAGATAGCCTGTTCGCGGATGGCTTCCGGATCAGTCAGGCTGTCCGGGTCAGGGCGCCAGTACAGAACGTGTTTGACCAGACGCTGGTATACATTTTCCAGGCCTGGCCAACGTGAGAGAACATCCTGTACCAGAGCCTGGTTTCCGGTAAACCAATCACTGTCCGCCGGGGGCGGGGTGGCCGCAAGCGCAGCCAGCCAGATATAGAGATCCCGGTTTAACTGCTTCGATGGGAAGCGTGCAACTTTTTCAGGCAGGCGCAGGTTTTGGTCGTCCCGCCATGCCAGTTCAAATTTACGATGTGTTCCTGCAAGCTTGTGCAAAAATTTACGGCGCAGGCGAAAGTGCCGGGGCTCTGCGGTCACCAGGCTTAACGCCGGATCGCCTCCAAAGGCACGGAACACAATGCCCAAACTGCGGGCTTCGTCTTTCAGGTAAACGGCGTGCTCGGGGAATTCCCCCAGAGCCTGGCGAGTAATGTACTCATGCCATTTGTAGCCGACCCACTCTTCCATTTCGAGTTCCTTTTAGGCCCGCGTGCTGACAGGTTTGCTGTCGCGTCGGGGGGCGGTGGTTAATTGGCGAACAGGAATCAGAATTGTTTGCCGGCTGGGCTCGCCTGGCTGCCATTGCAGCAGACTGCCCTCCGGATTATTTTTTTGCACCTCACGGCAAGCGCTCACGCATTGCAGGCACTGGGTGCAGGAGAATTTTGCGCGCTTGTGGCTGCGGGTGGGCAGCCGCATGGGGCAGGCTTCGTCGCAGGCCTTGGTGCAGTCGCGACAGGCCGCGGCGCGGGTAGTATCAAAAGTAACCAACTGCCCACGACCGTGAGTCATCCAGGCAATACTCTGTACCACACCGAAGGCGCAGCCATATTTGCAAAACAGATGGCGCGCGAACAGGAAATCCAGGGTAAACACCAGGGTTGCTATGGCCAGAAAAATAGCGGGGTAAAACGCCAGATTACCTGTCACCAGGTCTGTATATAATGGAATGGGCGGCAGCAGGTAAGAAAGCATCGCCAAAGCCCAGGAGAAGCCAATCAGGCCGCACACCAGCGTTAGGCCAGCCCAATGTATAACCTTGCCACGACGGCCTTTTTTTAAGGCTTCCCAGAGTGTCGGGCGGCCGGTAATGCGGGTCATCAAGTCGTTGATGGTTTCCACCACAGAAAAATGTGGGCACAGCCAACCGCAGTAAATACGGCCCCATTTCCAGGCAACCCAAAGCACAAGGGGAACCAGAACAAGAATGGGGAGGATAAACCACAGTAGAACCTGGCTGGCGACGTCCGCAGGCGAACTTTGCGCCACCCAGTCGAGATTCAGATTGAACGAAAGCGGAAAGCCAAGCACTACAAATCGGGCTTCCGTTAAGTCGTAGCGAAAAATGTTCAGAACCGGTGCCAGCAGGAACAGCCCAAAAAACGCAGCGCGAGTGATCAGGCGCTTGTTCTGGAGTGTGTCTTTGGGGTTTGCTTGCTGCACGGTCACAGGTCAGTTCCAGGGTAGACAGGGCCGGAAACAAGTTCCGGCCCTGTGGGTTAGACGGACGCTGATTTACGCGTCCTGAATGGCAGCGCCTCGAACTTCTTCGTCAAAAGACGCTTGTCCCTTGATAAAGAAACTACCGAAGTACACCACCAGACCGGCCATGAAGAAGCAGCCGGCAATCATACGCGCCCAGTAGAAGAGTGCGATGTTGTCCTGGGTAGCCATGAATGACAGGGCTTCGCCGCTATCCGGTATGCGTTGCAACCAGATTTGCAGGATGCCGGCACCGGTCAGGAACAGGGTGATGAACACCATGGAGATGGTCATCAGCCAGAAGCCCCACATTTCCACAACCTGGGCAGTATTGCTGTTGCCGTATGGTCGGCCGCGCATGATCGGCACAGCGTAGGAAATGATGGTAAGCACAATCATCACATAGGCGCCGTAGAAGGCCATGTGGCCGTGGGCCGCTGTTAGCTGGGTACCGTGGGTGTAATAGTTGATCGGTGCCAGTGTGTGCAGGAAGCCCCATACGCCTGCGCCGAGGAATGCCATTACCGCAGTACCCATGGCCCAGAGAATGGCTGCCTTGTTTGGGTGATTACGCTTGCGCCGGTTAATCATGGTGAAGGCAAACAGCACCATCATGAAGAACGGCAGGGGTTCCAGAGCGGAGAACACAGAGCCCAACCACAACCAGTATTCAGGTGGCCCAATCCAGAAGAAGTGGTGACCTGTGCCGATGATGCCGGTAATCAGCGCCATGGCAATGATCACGTACAGCCACTTCTCGATGACTTCCCGGTCTACCCCGGTGAGTTTGATCAGTACGTAAGCCAGAATGGCTGCCATGATCAATTCCCACACGCCTTCAACCCACAGGTGTACCACAAACCACCAGAAGTACTTGTCTGTGGTCAGGTTGCTTGGGTTGTAGAAGGAGAAGAGCCAGAGTACTGCCAAACCAATCAGGCCTGTAATCAACACAATGTTGACCACGGTTTTACGGCCTTTCAGGGCAGTCATCATGATATTGAACAGGAACCCGACCACCACCAGGGCTATGCCTACCTTGGTAATCGTTGGCTGCTCAAGGAACTCCCGGCCCATGGTTGGCAACAGCTTGTTCATGGTGATGTCTGCCAAAGTGGCGTAATCCACAAACAGATAACCAAGAATGGTCAGCGTGCCGGCAACGGCAAACACCCAGAACAGAATCCAGGCAAGCAGCGGGCTGTAAAGCTCGGTTTGTGCTTCTTCCGGCACCAGGTAGTAGGTTGCCCCCATAAAACCGAACAGCAACCACACAATCAGCAGGTTGGTGTGAACCATCCGCGCAACGTTGAAAGGGATTTCCGGAAACAGGAAATCGCCCACCACATATTGCATGCCCAGCACCAGACCGAACACGATCTGACCGGCGAAGAGTACCAAAGCAAAGATGAAGTAGGGCATGGCGACCCGTTGAGACTCGTATTTCATGTTTTCTCCCTTACCCTTCGATGTTGGGTGGCCAGCCGTTGTCGTCGATCTTGGATGTCCACTCGAGGAACGAGGACAGATCGTTGATTTCCTGGTCGGTCAGTTTGAAATTGGGCATTTGCCGGCGACCGGGTATGTTGGTGGGCATAGCGTTCATCCAGGCATTCATGTATGCCTTGAAGACTTCGCTATCAGCCGCGCCACGACGGTCAAATACGTTGGCAAGTTCCGGTGCAAAGTACGCACCTTCACCCATGAGGGAGTGGCAGCCGACGCAGTTGTTGTTTTCCCAGACGTGTTTGCCTCTTACAACCTCTTCGGTAAGTTGATCCCTGTTATCCCTTTCGGGCATTGCCCGCGATTGGGTGTCAAAAGTCAGAACCAGAAACAAAAGGATGAAGAATGTACTTCCTCCCAGATATATGTTTCTGGCCATGCTTTTGGTAAAGCGTTCGGCCATTGGTCTCTCTCCTTGGTCGTTGTGGAATACCTGACTGCCTTACTAGGATATAAAGATGTATTAGCAATGCTGTTGATGATTATCAATCATGGCTGAAAATCACACTACTGTGCAGGGGAGTTACCTCCTGAGGGGTAGGTGATAGACTGCCCAACCTGTTTTTTTTGAACCCGAATGCCCGGAGCCTTTATGGCCGCAGCACTGGCGCTGTTTATCAAGCTTATTCCGCTTTATGTCACCGTTGCCCTTGGTTGGGTGGCCGGCCGTTATCTGGAGGCGAGCGGCAAACATATTGCGGGCATCATGCTCTACATTGTTACGCCTTCTGTGGTTTTCTCCGGCGTGATGGCGGCACCGCTTTCGCCCGAAGTGATCTTTCTGCCGTTTTTGGTGTTCGGATTTGCGTCGGTACTGGCGCTTGCCCATTTAAAACTGGCGCGGCGGGTATTGACTGATGGCAGTGCCGGCATGATTCCCCTGTGTGTTGCCTCGGGGAATACGGGGTACTTTGGTGTGCCGGTCGCGCTGCTGTTGTTCGGGGAAGAAGGGCTGGCGATTTATATTGTGTGCATGCTGGGCGTCACCCTGTTTGAAAGTTCGGTGGGGTATTACCTGGCCGCACGGGGCCGGCATGACCTGAAAGATTCTCTTTTGCGAGTTGCCAAACTGCCTTCGGTATACGCCTTTTTGGCGGCTGTACTGCTTAACCTTTCGGATGTCGGTATTCCTGAGGTGTTCGTGCCGCTGTTCGATAACCTGCGCGGCGCCTACAGCATACTGGGCATGATGATTATTGGCATGAGCATCAGCAGCTTCCGGGGGCTGGCTGGTAATATACGGTTTACTGCCCTGGCATTTTTCGGCAAGTTTGTAGCCTGGCCATTATTGGCAACGGTGTTCTGGTGGCTGGACTCCCAGTTTTTGGGCGTTTACGAACCGGCAGTGCACAAGGCGATATTTCTGATCTCCATTACGCCGATAGCAGCCAACACCGTTGTTATAGCTACCTTGTTGGACACTTCTCCGAGGCAAGCAGCAGGCACGGTTATGCTATCGACGCTTTTTGCGCTGGTGTTTATCCCGGTGATGATTTCGCTGGCGTTCTGAACAGCATCTCCGCCAGGATCGACAGCAGGCCTGCAATGGCACCGGTGAGCGCACCAAGCCAGTGCGCCTGGAGAATCACACGTCCACCGATTAAGGGATTTACCATTTCTTGTGTGTAGAAGGTGTCCTCCAACGCCAGTTTCAACACTACAAACCCCAGCACCAACAGGCTCCACCGCTGCTCTGAGCGCAGGTTAAAGAGCGCTGTAAATACCAATAACCCGTGCAGACACCCCGAAAAGCCCCGATACCAGAGCAGATCCGGCGCCAGCCACACAAGACCAAGGGATATAACAAGCGGCGAGACAAGCAAATAACCAACCCACTCAATCAAAGGTGGGTGGCGCTTGAACAGCAAGCAGATGACCATCAACCCGGAGAGGTTAAGTGCCAGGTGCCCAATACCAAGATGAACCCAGTGGCCGGTTGCCAGCCTCCAGTATTCGGTGCTAGAGAGACCGCTGCGAGACCACTCGAACAATGTTGGCGGCAAACATGCGCTTGCACCCAGCACGAAGGCCAGCACTACAAAGCGCCGCCAGCAGGGGAGCGGCAGAATTCGGGACACAGTTGTCATATACACATAACGTTACGCAACCTTCATAGCAGGTCAATCGAGTATTGGTTAAATTCCTGATGATCCTTTCAAAACCGGGTTTTACCATGTCTATCAAGTTTATACCTATTGTTGCGTCCGCTATTTTTATGGCGTTCTTGCCTGTGATGTCATCGGCCGCCCAGTCTGAAATCGTCCAATCTGTCTGGATTGATGGCCACAGCTATGACGCACAACTGGATAGAAACCTGCGCTTTGGTGCCACTGAAGGTGAGCACTACGAAGGCCGCTTCCCTGAAGACCCGGACAGCTGGGTGCGTATTTCCCGACTGGATAGCGGCTGGGAAGGTTTGGCCTATGCGTTCGGGCGTATGCATACCATTGGCGGCAATGAAAAGCCTGCTACGTTCAGCTTCAGTCAGATTGGTGAACTCCCGCAATGCGGTATGGACCATCTTCATGGCCAGTCACTGATTACGCCTGAAAGCCTGATCGGCCCTGCAATGGCTCAAGCCGTATCTGCCAACTACGATACGCTTTGTGCGGACAAGGTTGATGGTGTCTGCCTGATGCTGGAACTAGAGCTGGCGTTTGATCTGCAGTTTCAGGAGCGCTTTGCCAAGCCGAGCGAGCAGGCCGGGGCCATCATGAATATGGTGGAGGGCTTCTATAAGGATCAGTTCGGAATTGTGTTTGATACCTTGTCACTGACGTTTCTCGATAATGCCCAGGACGATGTGTTCAGCAAAACAACAGTAGCGGAAGATTTGCTCTCGGATGTCAGCGACAAACGCGATGCTGGTGCCCTTGATTTTCTGAAAAGTGACCGGTCCATTTTCCACTTTGTCAGTGGCAGGGACTTCAATGGTGGCACCGCCGGGATGGCTTGGGTTGGCTCGCTCTGCGGTACCGGACGCTATGCAACCGGTGTTACCAATGCATTTGACAGCAACGCCATCACCGCGCTGGTGGTTGCCCACGAAATTGGCCATAACCTCGGTGCAAGGCATGATGGCCAGGATGGAGAAGGCGCGGCGTGCCAGTCCGGCCAGTACATTATGGGCCCGAGCATCAGTGCCAATGCGAACAGTTTTTCACGCTGCTCATACGATTCCGTGACCCGGAAAATCTCCACACTGGGAGCTATTGAACGGTGCTTTAATTTCCCGGCCGATGTGTCACTTTTGGCAGTCGGTGGTAACCCGTCAGAAGTCGCTCAGAAAGCCCCGTTCCAGGCAAACTTCCGGATTGACTATCAGGATGCAGGCATTGAAAAGGCGGACCGCATTGCCGTTGGTGGCGTGATTGGAGAGGGTAATGGTCGCCTGATCGGGGTCAGCCTCGGCAGGACTGCGTGCACTTTAACGGGGTCGACCGACAAGGCTGACGGCTTCAGTTGCCCCGAGGCGGCAGCAAAGACAGGTCTCACGCTAAGCGTTCAAGCCGAAGCCGGTACCAGCACTACATTCGACCTGCTGCAGAGCGTAACGCTGATAAGCGACAGTGGCGAAGTGAAAGACATTCTGCCGCAGAACAATGAACTGGTGACCCGGATTGTGCTTGCCGAAGTTGAGCCCCGTGCGCCTGAAGAGCCAGGCAATGAAGGCACTCAGCCTTCAGCGCCAGATGTGCCAGCGAGTAGCAGTTCGAGATCTGACAGTGGCGGCGGTGGCGCTATCAGCCTGGCCTGGTTGCTGATGGGCGTGATTGCAGTGGCCGCTCGTCGGAGGCGCTTTATATGATGCGGGGGCTGCAAGGGAAAACGCGCTGCCTGTGGGCGCTCCTGCTGAGTTTAGTGCTTGTAGGGTGCGGCACAACTGTGCCCGACGCCCCTGCCGGAAATACAACAAACGGACCAGAAACCCTTGATCAGGCTCAGGCGCTTTGGAGCGACAAAGGCATCGCTGATTATCAGGTTACGATTCAGAAAACCTGCTTCTGCCCGGTGGATCTGCTTCAGCCCATCCGCGTCACCGTTGTCGACGGCGAGATGGTTGATTTAAAAGGTCTTGAGCAGCCTATCCGGGATCAGAGCCAGTTTGATGCCAGCCGGCTGACTATCGCCGGACTATTCGAATTCATCGAACGGTCGGAGCAGCGGGGCGTTCACAAGCTGAACGTAGATTACGACGCCCGTTACGGTTTTCCACTGCGCATCGATTACGACGGGCACGAAATGATTGCCGATGACGAGTACCAGTACGAACTATCGGACTTCCAGGCTAGCGCGCCCCGCTGAAGCTTGTTTCGAATCAGCAATGTCTTGCCGGGCATGGCGCGTTACGCTAACCCCGGCGGTTATCGCCAAAGTACCCATAATGGCGGCCACAACAAGATCCGGCCAGGCGCTGGCGGTGCCAAACACACCCAGCGCGGCGGCCATAACAGCCAGGTTGCTGATGGCATCGTTTCTGCTGCATAGCCATACCGAGCGCATATCAGAATCACCATCCCGGAATTTGAAAAGTATTAATGCAACGCAGAGGTTGGCGACCAAAGCCAGCAGGCCAATAGACCCCATGGTAAAGGGTTCGGGGATGGTTCCTTGTTGCACCACCCAAAGCGCGCGTACCCAGACAACCGTGCCGAACAAGGCCATGGTAATGCCCTTGACCAAAGCCGCGCGACCCCGCCAGAGCATGCCCATGGAAAGAACAGAAAGCGAAAGAATATAGTTGGCGCTATCGCCAAAGAAGTCGATGGCGTCTGCCATCAATGACACAGAACCCGATTGCAGGCTGGCAACACCTTCCACGAAAAACATGGCGAGATTCACCCACAGAGCAATCCAGAGTGCCCGACGAAAGCCGGGGGCTGGGGATTTCAGTTCTGGTCCGGAGCAGCTGCATGCCATAAACACCTCCATTGATAGGCAGGCTTGTATTGAAAGCCCTGTAGTTACTACAGGGTCAACCCCCTTGCGGCAGCTTTTACGGAATCTCAGGTTTTGCCGGGCCTGTGGGTTCCGGGCACATGGTTCTCATGGTCGGCCCGCTCTTTGCGCGGCACGTCCAGTTCGGTGCTACTGAGCCCTCCCATAATTCCGCACTCCTGAACAGTGCCGGCATCCGAGCAGGCTTTTTGAAGTTGCTGCAAGGTTTTCTCAAGGTTAGACAGTTCCTTCAAACGCTCCCGAACATGGCTGAGGTGGCTGGCCAGAAGCGAATCCACTTGTTGGCAATCTGCCTCGGGGTTTTCAGAAAGCCGGATCAGTTCACGAATCTCGTCCTGGGCCATATCAAGATTGCGGCAGCGCTTTATGAACAGGAGGCGGTCCAGATGTGCGGTACGATAAGCACGGTAGCCGCTGGGGTCCCGCTCCGGTTTCGGCAGCAGACCGATTTTTTCGTAGTACCGGATGGTTTCCACGGCAACAGATGAGTGTTTGGATATCTCACCGATCTTCATTGTTTTGGCACTTCCTGATTATTATTGACGTGGTGCGTGACGGGGTGGCTCTGTAATCGTTATGGTAAAAGACAACCCTATCATTTGTGAACTTTCACAGGGAGGCTTACCTTGCTGGAGCGGCTGCAACGCTTGCTTGGATTGCAGACAATACCTGGCGTGTTTTTTACGTCCGCAGGGGTGGCTGCATTGTTTGTTGCGCTTGCCATACCGTTTGACCAGGCCGTTGCGAACACCTTCGGAACCCTGACTGGCTGGGTTGCGCAAAACCTTGGCTGGTTCTACATACTCTCGGTTACCTCGCTTTTACTGTTTCTGCTCGGGCTGGCGGTTAGCCGCTATGGTTCTATTCGCCTGGGCGCTGATGATTCCCGGCCGGACTACTCCAACCTCACCTGGTTCACCATGCTGTTTGCTGCAGGCATAGGCACCATTCTGATGTTCTGGGGCGTGGCCGAGCCGGTTTCCCACTTCGCCAAACCGCCGTTCGAGGGAGTGATTGCTGGCAGTGAGCGCGCAGCCAGCGACGCCATGACCATAGCTCTGTATCACTTCGGCCTGCACACCTGGACCATATTCGCCATGCCCGGCCTGGCGATTGCGTACTTTGCCTACCGGCACAACCTGCCCATGCGTATCAGCAGCTTGTTCTACCCATTGTTGGGCGACCGGATATACGGGCCCCTGGGTTGGACGGTGGATGTGATTGCGGTGCTGGGTACCTTGTTTGGTGTGGCGACGTCTCTTGGGCTTGGCACCTTGCAGCTCAACAGCGGTTTGTCCTACCTGTTTGGCACACCTTCCACAGGATGGGTTCAGGTGCTGCTGATTACAGTGATTACCAGCATCGCCGCCACCTCTGTGGCGCTGGGTCTGGACAAGGGGGTGCGCCGTTTATCCCAGATCAACATTGTGTTGGCTTTGCTGCTTGTTTTGTTTGTGCTGGTGGTGGGGCCTACGGTATTCATTGCGGAGGGTATGGTTCAGAGCATTGGTGACTACTTTGATGCCTTACCCTGGCTCGCGTTCTGGACGCAAACCTTCGCCGAATCCGACTGGCAGCGGCAGTGGACTCTGTTTTATTGGGCCTGGACGATTACCTGGGCACCTTATGTGGGCATTTTTATTGCCCGGATTTCCCGGGGCAGAACCATTCGCGAGTTTGTGGCCGGCGTACTCTTCGCACCAACCATTTTTACCCTGGTGTGGTTCGGGGTGTTTGGCCTCTCTGCCATAAACGTAGAAATGAGCGGTGAGGTGGGATTGTACGAGCAGGTACAACAAGACCCATCTGTGGCCATATTCGCCTTCCTCGAAGCTTTTCCACTGGCGGAACTTGCCTCGTTATTGAGTATCATCATTATCGTTATTTTCTTCACCACCTCATCAGATTCGGCGTCTCTGGTGATTGACATGCTCACGCGTAGAGAGGATCAGCCCTCTTTGGTGCGCCAAAGGATTTTCTGGGCCGCAGCCCAAGGTGTGATTGCCGCAACCCTGCTGTTGGCCGGCGGCCTGGATGCGCTGCAGAATGTAATTACCTCGTTGGGGCTGCCGTTCTGTGTGTTGCTTATTTTTATGGCTGTGTCGCTATTCCGGGCTTTGAGAGCCGATCATCGCGGATATTCCGTGAGTGAACTTGTGCAGGGGCGTGTTTTCCCGGAAGTGGAAGGCACTGCTGTGCGAAAAGAGGAGGGTCAGAATGTACCGTAAAATACTGTTGGCCATTGACTATGAAGACGATGGCGAAGGCAAGCGGGCTCTGGAAGAGGGCGTCAGGTTGATGGGTGAAGACAGTGAGCTGCACCTGGCAACCATATTCAACCCGGGTGGTGCTGGCTTTTTTCCCCATGTAACCACAGATGCTCCGGAAGATCGGGAAAACGAGGTGAGGGAGAGTCTCAGCCTCTTGGCACGCAAGTACCTGCCCATGAAGCACAGCGCCAGCCTGCACGTTGTGGCCGGTACGCCGGGTGAGAAATTGTTGGCGCTGGCGGCAAATATTGGTGCTGACCTGATTGTTCTGGTGTCCAAAGGCGCCAGTAGCCGCTGGCCGATGCGCCGGGCTACGGTTGAATATGTTGCGGTTAACGCATGCTGCGCGGTACTTATCCTTCCGTCTCTGATAAAAGCGCCGGAAGAGGCCGAAGATAAGACCTGAGCCGGTTCACGTCTTATCCGGTTTTTGGTGGCTTAACACCCCGAAGCGTTCGGGCAGCCGGTAACCGCGCGCTCCCATTGAATGGTCACATGCTGGATATTGAAGTCGTGATTCAGCATGTGAGTGGCCTGTTTGATCACCTGATCGTCATCTGCGGAGTCGGGCTTTATCAGGTGCACGGTCAACGCGTTTTCTGTGGTGCTGAGTGCCCAGATATGCAGGTGATGGGCTGATTCCACGCCGGGCAGAGCCTGCAGCTTCTCAAGTACCTCAGCCGGATTGATACTCTTGGGTACGGCGTCTACGGCAAGGCTCAGGGAGTCTTTCAGTAACCGCCAGGTGCCGATAAAAATCACAACAGCAATAACCAGACTGACCACGGGATCAATCCAGCGCACATCGGTGAACAGAATAACCACCCCGGCAATCACCACACCTGCCGACACCAGCGTATCCGCTGCCATGTGCAGGAATGCACCCCGAATGTTCAGGTCGCCTTCCTGGCCCTTGAGAAACAGCAACATGGTCACGCCGTTAATCAGCACGCCGATGCTGGCCACAATAATGATGGTCAGGCCTGCCACTTCGGCGGGCTCGTTGAACCGGCGAATGGCTTCCCAGGCGATGCCACCAACGGCGGCGATCAGAAACAGGGCGTTGAATAGCGCGGCCAGAATGGTGGTTTTCTTGAGGCCATAAGTATTGCGGTCTGTGGCTTTGCGGCTGGCCAGCCAGCTGGCAACCCAGGCCATAACCAGCCCCAGAACGTCACTCAGGTTATGACCTGCATCGGCGAGCAGAGCCAGAGAGCCCGACAGCACACCGTAAA
This sequence comes from Marinobacter sp. DY40_1A1, assembly GCF_016597815.1. Classification (GTDB taxonomy): domain Bacteria; phylum Pseudomonadota; class Gammaproteobacteria; order Pseudomonadales; family Oleiphilaceae; genus Marinobacter; species Marinobacter xiaoshiensis. Next base: position 44,423 of record NZ_VCHA01000001.1, read on the forward strand.
CGGCTTCAATGATCACGAACCCGAGGTTGAGAACGACCGCTATGGCAAACGCCCGGTTGTGGGTGTCAAAGTGGTCTGCATGGCTGTGACCGTGACTATGGCTATGATTGTGCATAAGCGGGCTCTGAACCAATGAAGTGGATTTGTGTCAGTAAAAACCCTGTAGCTAATACAGGGTCAAGCCACATTGGAACGGCTTTTGTATATTTGGTCAATATGGCGTTAACTGATCGGCGGCAATCACAGGATTCTGAATAGCCAAAGGATTGTTTATGGATCGCTTGAGTGAACATGTGGCAGCACCCTCGGTACTGATCTTTGACTGGCATGGGACTCTGGTAGACACCCACGATGCCATGTTCAGCGCGATGGAAGACATGCTGCCGCAACTGGAAGAATTGGGGCTGGTGGACCAACTGCTACCGGAAGAGCAGTGCCGCACTGAAGACGATGCCCGGCTGGTGCGCTACATTCGCATATTCCGGCGTTTGCACCCGCGTATTCTGGCTGAGCGGCGCGTATCGAGAACGGATATTTTCAATGCGATTTTTGGCGACAATACAGCGGCCAAACTGATAGCCCACCAGGCCTACAACCAGGCGTACCGGCGCTATTTCGGGCAGGTTCGGCCGTTTCAGCCGGGTGCTTACGAATACCTGTCGGCACTGAAAGCCATGGGCATCCGTTTGGCCGTGGCCACCAACCGAAACCGGGAATTCTTCGATAAGGAGCTGAAAACCGTTGACGAGGGGCGTTGGCAGGATCTGTTTGAGGTGGCAGTGTGTGCTGACGATGTTACGGAATACAAACCTGACCCCCAGGTGATTCACTCCATACTGGAACAAATGAACCTCCCGGCAAACGGGCGTGCCTGGTATGTGGGCGATAGCTACGTGGATATGCTGACTGCACACCGTGCCGGGATTTCCGGCGTTTTTTATAACGGTGCCCAATGGGAGGCGAACCGTATTCGAAGCTGGTTTACCCGCCGGGACGAGCCCGTGGCGGTTCTGGACAGTTTTGAAGAATTGATGGATCTGCTGGCGCTGATTGAGCGGGATGAACCTGAGCAATTCCTGCAACTGCCAGCAGAAGTGCGGCCGGCTCCCTTCCCGCCACCGGAGCGCCCGGAACCCCGCATAGAGCCAGACTGGCACCCCGCAGTGGTCAAGCTTATACGGCCCGAAGTGATCCTTTTTGATTGGCATGCCACTCTAGTGGACACCCTCGATGCCATGTACCACGCAGTGGATGACATGTTCCCGGATTTTCACAAGCTCGGGTTGATGGAGCGCATGGTCGCCCCTGAAGACAGTAAAACACCAGAAGATGCGCGATTGGTGGCCTATGTGCGCGAGTTTGCCAAACTTCACCCCAAGGTAAAGGCCGACCGCAAGATCTCCCGTACGGATATTTTTGAAGTGCTCTTCGGTGACGATCAGGAAGCAAAGCAGATCGCTCACAAGGCGTTCAATCACCATTACCGCAATCACTACGGCACCGTAAAAGCCTTTGAGGCTAAAGTGCGGGCAGTGCTGGAAGGTTTGCGCCGCCTGAACATTCAGGTGGGCGTGATTACCAATCGGGACCGGGAGTTTTTCGAGCACGAACTGGCGGCTGTTGAGGATACCGGCTGGGTGGAGCTGTTTGATGTGGACGTTTGCGGCGATGACACGCCCCTGCGCAAACCCCACCCGGATCAGCTCTTGCTGGCGGTGCAAAAGCTGGATTACCCGCCCGACCCCAGCGTCTGGTACGTGGGTGACAGCACCACCGATGTGATTGCCGCCAAACGTGCGGGCATGACTTCCGTATTTTTCAACGGCGCCCAGTGGGATTTGCCTTGGCTGAACCGCATATTCCCGGGTACCCACAAGCACCCGGACAAGCCGGATGTGGTGGTAAATGATTTCTCGGAGTTCTGGGCGCTGGTTTTGGCGTGCGAAGTTGGGCCGCCTTGATGCCTCGGCTTAAAGCTCTTCAATGTGCTTTAGCAGGTAATCGGCCCGTTTGAGCAGGGCTTCTCGCTTTTCCGGTTTCTGTTTATCCCAATTGCGGTACATCATGCCCATACGCGGATTACCCTCGAAATCCGCCCGGTGCCGATCGATGAAATGCCAATACAGGGAATTGAATGGGCAGGCGTCGGGCTCGGTGCTTTTACTGACCTTGTAGTGGCAATTGGCACAGTGGTCAGACATGCGTTGAATGTACTTGCCGCTGGCGGCGTAGGGTTTTGAGCCAAGGTAGCCACCGTCGGCATGCATCACCATGCCCAGTACGTTGGGCAACTCTACCCAGTCATACGCATCCGCATAGACGGCCAGGTACCAGTCGCAGATTTCATCCGGCGTTATGCCTGCCAGCAGTGCGAAGTTGCCGGTCACCATCAGTCTCTGGATGTGATGGGCGTAGGCGTTGCGCCGGGTTGCATCTATGGCCTTGTGCATGCAGCGCATTTTTGTCTCGCCGGTCCAGTAAAACCAGGGCAGGGCGCGGGTGTTACCAAGGCGGTTTTCCTGCGCGTAGCCGGGCATGTGCAGCCAATAGATTCCCCGAACGAACTCGCGCCAGCCAAGAATCTGGCGGATAAAGCCCTCTACTGCATTGATTGGTGCTTGCCCGGCGTACCAGGCTCTTGCGGCGGCTTCGCATACAGCAAGAGGATCGAGCAGACCGCAGTTGATGTAGGGCGAGAGAATCGAGTGGAATAACCAGTCCTCGGTGTCAGACATGGCATCCTGGTAATCGCCAAAGCAGGGCAGGGCGAACTCGATAAAGTAATTCAGGGCTTCCTGCGCATCCTCTGGCGTGACCGCAAAGTGAAAACCCTCGGTGACTCCAAAGTGGTCGGGGAAGTGCTGCTCCACCAGATCAATTACCTCCCGGGTTATGGCATCCGGCTCTATTCTGAAGGGCGCGGGCGCGGGTGGTTTGCCGGTCCATTTGCGCCGGTTGTCGGCATCGAAGTTCCAGTTGCCGCCTTCCGGTTTGCCGTCTGGATTCATCAACAGCCCGGTCTTGCGGCGCATTTCCCGGTAAAAGAACTCCATGCGTAACTGTTTGCGACCTTCGGCCCAGTCTGCGAACTCGTGTTTGCTGGCAATAAAACGTGTGTCGGCGCGGATCTCCACCGGCACGCCGAGGCGCTCCTGCCACTGGCTGATCTGCTCATGCAAGCGCCATTCGCCGCATTCGGTTGTGATTATCTTGTCCGGGCGCAAATCTTCAAGCAGGGAAGACACAACACCTTCAAGGCTTTGATGTTGGTTGTCCGGATGATAGTGCTGGTAATGAATCTGCCAGCCGTCTTGCTCCAGCCGCTTTGCGAAATGGCGCATGGCACTGAACAGCAGAACCAGTTTCTTCTTGTGGTGATTGGTGTAACTGGCCTCTTCGTGAACCTCTGCCATCACAAGGGTGTCGCAGTTCGGATCAGCCCCTTCAAGGGCGCTGATATCGTTTGCCAGCTGATCACCAAGAATCAGAATGAGGTTGGCCATGAGGTTATGCGCTCCGGTTTTTGGCTTGTTTTCCCTGAAAGTCGCTGGGACTGTTAACCCATAGTAGGTAGCCAGAATACGCACTAGGCACAAGGGTGGTTCAGGTTCCAAGCTGTTAAAATCCAGTCTACGGTCGACCAATAGTCGTCGAAATGACTCGCATCAAGATGCGCTCAGCCTGCCTCGCCTAGAATGCGTCGCTCTCCGGCTGGCACCACACATCACAGGCTTAGAGCTTTTATTATGACTTCCAGACCCGCACCGAAAACTGCTGAATCCACCCTTCCGGAATTCATGTGGGATGATGCGCTGATCAAGCGTTACGATCTCAGTGGTCCGCGCTATACATCGTATCCGACGGCTGTGGAGTTTGATCAGAATTACCCGGTTGAGCAGATGATAGAAGCGGCCGCTCGCAGCAAGGCCAGCAACCGACCGCTGTCGCTGTACACGCACCTGCCATTTTGTGCGCACCTTTGTTACTACTGCGCCTGCAACAAGGTGATTACCAAGAAGCGTGACAAGGCCATGCCCTATGTTGAGCGTGTTCTTAAAGAAGCGGCGATGCAGTCGAAGCTGTTTGGTGCGGATCGCCCGGTAAAGCAGCTGCACTGGGGTGGTGGAACACCCACATTTTTACCCAGGGATGTGATGCAGGAACTGATGGGTGGGTACGCAGAGCTATTCAATCTGCAAAGCGGTGCCGAGCACGATTACAGTGTGGAAATTGACCCGCGTGAGGTGGATCAGGACACCCTGCCAACCCTTTGGGAGCTTGGCTTTAACCGAATCAGTCTCGGGGTTCAGGATGTCAATCCGGAGGTTCAGAAGGCGGTTAATCGCATACAGCCCCGGGAAATGACCGAGGCGGTGTTGAAGGAAGCCCGGCGCCTTGGCTTCGGTTCCATTAACCTGGATCTGATCTACGGTTTGCCTCACCAGACTCCGGAAAGCTTTTCAGAAACCCTGGAAGCGGTGCTCGAAATGTCGCCAGACAGGCTGTCTGTGTTCAGTTACGCGCACCTGCCAGATCGTTTTTATCCGCAAACCCGAATCAAGGGCGATACGCTGCCAACGCCCCAGCAAAAGCTGACTATATTGCACAATACCATCAACCGCCTGCTTGAGGCTGGTTACGAATACATCGGCATGGATCACTTTGCCAAGCCGGACGACAGCCTGGCGGTGGCTCAGCGTGCCGGCCGGTTGCACAGGAACTTCCAGGGTTACACCACCCACTCGGACTGCGATCTGGTTTCTCTGGGGGTGTCGGCCATCGGTCAGACAGACGATGCCTACTTCCAGAACAACCACGATCTGCCTGCCTGGGAAGCGTCTATCGATGCTGGCCAACTGGCGATCACCAAGGGCGTGAACCTGAGCCGTGACGATCGTTTGCGGCGTTGGGTGATTGGGCAACTGATTTGCCAGTTCCGCCTGGATCGCCAACAGTTTGCTGCTGAGTGGCAGGAGGATTTTGACAGTTATTTTGCGGATGAACTTGCCCGCCTGAGGCCGATGATTGTCGATGAGCTCATTGGCGATAATGGTCAGATTTTGCAGGTAGAGCCTGCCGGCCGTCTGTTGATTCGCGCCATCTGCCAGATTTTTGATCTGTACCGCAAAGAGGGCGCGAGCCAGCGGTTTTCCCGCATCATCTGATTTTTTTGATTTGCACCACCCCGGGGCCGTTCTGCGCCCCGGTGAAATTGTTATGACCTCTAAACACTGGACTCTTTCCTGTATATCGAGTAACTTCTAGTGCTTCCTTTCAGATGAAACGCTCTGGATTAAAGGCTTTGCGCTTGTAGTAATTCTTTTGTGACCCTCCTTTCTGGTCTAAAAACAGCCGCCGCCAGATCAATTCAGGGCAGAAGAGGCTGTAATTGCAATGACGACTAAACAAATTTCAAAGCTCTATATTCACTTCCGCTTTCTTTAGCGACCCTCATGCCTTGGCGAATTAGCATCGCCGCTGTTCGCTGACACCCCATGGTGTTCTCGTAATTTCCATTTTCCGCGCTTTGCGGTCTTTCTGAATGCTTGTGCCCCAAGTAATCGAATGCGTGTGTTCGCACACTGTTCAGCTGGCACTGCGGTAGTAAAGAGGTTTTGGTTTGAACGAAAGTGGCTTTGTTCAGTTCTCAATACTGACAATCATGATTTTGCTGGTCAGCTTTTATGGCGGCACCTATCTGCTCACCCTGCTGATTCGCAAAAAAGAAGAAGATACTTCCGGCTTTATGGTTGCGGGCCATAACGTAGGTTTTGGCATGGGCGCTGCCAGTATGACTGCAACATGGATATGGGCAGCATCCTTCTATGCGGCGGCAACCTCGGGCTACACCTATGGTGTGTCCGGGCCGATACATTACGGCTTTTGGGGCGCGTTGATGATTCTGTTCATCTACCCGTTTGGCCGGCGTTTCCGCAAGCTGGCGCCTAATGGCCATACTCTTGGTGAGCTCATTCATGCCCGCCATGGATCGTCCAGCCAATTGATCCTGGCCGGCTCCAACATTCTGGGCAGTATTATCAGCCTGATGGTGAACTTCACCGCTGCGGGCGCTTTGGTATCAGTGCTTTCGCCTCTGTCGTTCCAGACGGGCGTGGTGGTTGCCGGGGTTGGCGTGCTCAGCTACACACTCACATCAGGCTTCCGGGCCTCCGTGTTTACAGACTTTGCACAGCTTGTCGCGTTGATGGCTATTACCGTGGTGATCATTCCCGCCGTACTGTTTGCTGTTGGCGGGCCATCCGCAATGGTCGATGGCATGAAGAACCTGACGAATCAGCAGGCTGACTTCTTTTCTGTCGATGCGATTATGAATCAGGGCGCGCCTTTCTTTGTGGCGGTGCTTGCCTATGCCATTGGTAACCAGACCATCTCCCAGCGCTTGTTTGCGGTGCGGGAAAAGCACATCAAGCGCACCTTTGTTACCGCAACACTTGGCTACGGAGCCATCGTTATCGGCCTTGGCATGATTGGGTTGATGGCATTAACGGTCGGAGTGGAGCCGGTAAACGGCAACATGAACAACCTGATTCCGCAGATGGTGTCCACCTACTTGCCGCCGGTATTCGTTGGACTGTTCTTTGTGTTGGTGATTGGAGCCTTGTCGTCCACCGCCGATTCGGATTTGTCTGCCTTGTCGACCATTGTGATGGCCGATATTTATGGCAAAAACATCGCCGGGGATAATCCCAATCCTAAAACAATGCTGCTGATTGGTCGCTCCACCATGATTGTGGCAACCGTGGCCGGTTTGATTTTCGCCAGCTTTTCACTGGATATTCTGGTGATGCTGGTGTTCGTTGGTGCGCTTTGGGGTGCCATTGTATTCCCGGTCATTATCAGCTGCTACTGGGACAGGGTAACCAACGCGGCATTTACATGGTCGGTTGTTGTCGCCATGGCCCTGTTCTGCATCGCCCGCTTTCAGCTGCTGGAAATGACCGGAGCGACGGTACTCTTCTTTGAAATATTGGCCTCGGTTGGCGGCGCGGTTGTGTTCGGGCTGATGGCGTTTGGCTTCTTTGGCCGCGTGGTGGGCCTGGTTGTCGGGGCTGTCTCCGGCGTGATCTTGCTGATCTATGCAACAGGCTTTCTGCGGGATTACATGGTTCTTACGGCGTCCCTGACAGCCTACGGTGCCAGCGCCATCGTATGCACCGCAATGACATTACGTAATAAAGAGAGATTTGATTTTGACCTGATCAAGCAGCGCGTTGGCAGCTATGACGCGCCTGCTGCTGAAGAAGAAAATGAATCCACAATGATCCCACAAGGAGCACGTTCATGAGTGAACTCGTCTATGGAACTTATATTCTGGTTTGGCCGGCACTGACCCTGGGAGTACTGGCCGTGATTTGCAGTGCGGTTATCAAAGATGCCGTGCATGCCCGCAAGTCTGATCGTAATGTGGTTTGACCTGAGAATCGCGGGAGCTTGAGGGCTCCCGCTTTTGTTTATCTGGCCTTTACCCCCTCAGGCCACTGAAACCTTGAACTCATTGGCCAGATCCTGAAGTTGCCGGGCCAGTCGAGCCTGTTCGCCGGTAACATGGGATATTTCCTGGGAGCCGGTAAGTGTGAGTATGGCTACCTCGCTGACGGCTTCCATGCTACCTGCCAGCTCGCGGGTAACGGCAACCTGCTCTTCTGATGCAGCGGCTATTTGTGTGGCCATACCGGATATGTTGTTAACATCGCTGAGAATGGCGGCAAATGCACGTTCCAGCTCCGAAGATTGCTCGCTGGTTTCATGGGCCAGTTTATGACTGGTAGTAATAGATCTGCTGGCATTTTCGGTGATCACCCTGAAACCGTTCACAATGTCTTCAATCTGTGTAGTAGAATCGTGAGTTTGGCGAGCCAGTGTTCGAACCTCATCTGCCACTACAGCAAATCCCCGCCCGTGCTCGCCTGCTCGGGCAGCCTCAATGGCGGCATTCAAGGCCAGTAAGTTAGTCTGATCTGCGACCTTTCGGATAACATCCACAACCTCCACAATGCTGCTGCTCCTGTTCTCCAGCTCTTCTATAACATCGTTTACATCATTAACAGAGCTGGCCAGCGAACGAATGCGGCTTACACTGCCTTTTAGCACTTCTTCCCCGGTTCGGCTTTGATCCATGACGTTGGTGGCGGCATCTGCTACTTGCTGGGTATTCTGGGAGATTTGCTCAGAGGTGGCAGACATTTCTTCAGTGGCGGCGGCAACCTGCTCAATCTGCTCCTGTTGAGTCTTGGTTTGCATGGCATTCTGATTAGCGGTTGAGCTGGTTTCCTCGGTGGCTGTTGCAAGCTGCACACTGGCCTTGTCGATATGCTGAAGAGCGCTGCCAAATCTGCTGAAAAGTTCGTTAATTGCCCTCCCGATGTTGCCCACTTCATCTTTGCTCGAAATGTGTATTTTCTGAGTCAGGTCCTTGTTGTCCATGGCAAACCGAACACCTTCGAGGAGGCTGTTGACCTGCCGGTTAATCACACTGACCATCAGCAATATCAGAGCAAAAACGATAATAATTGCGGCCGCTGCGATAGCTGATTCCACAACCAGCTGATTTCGGGCATTTGCTGCAGCAGCCTCTGCTGCAGAAAAGGTTCGCTCCAGCAGGGTCTTGCGGAATTCGTTGAGGTTGCCCAGTCGGTCAGTTGTGATATCGAACCACTCTGCAGAATCCAGGGCATACATGCCCGAGGGGCTACTGAACAGCGTGTCCCGTTTCTCTTGCAGGTTGCGGCTCTCTTCGGAAGATGGAAGGTTGTTTAATGCCGTCAGCAGCTCGGGCTCGGATATAAGCATAGCGCCTGCTTCCCGCACAAAAGCTTCCTGATGGCCCTCAAACCCCGCAATTCTCTGAATGGAAGGAAGGTCAAAGTCGCCGCTACTTATGAGTGCTGCACCAGTTGCCCGCTCTTTACCTGCTGCTTCCGCAGCTTCGGCCAAAGCATAGTATGCATTGATGTCGCGGGTGAGCGCCGGGTCAGTTGAGCGGGAAATAATCAGTGGGATCCTGCTAATCAACCCATTAATCAGTTGAGTGTACTGCTGGCCGGCTTCGAGCCCGCTCAGGGAGCCCCTGTCGACCTGATTGCGAAGGCTCGCAAGGCCAGTCAGCCCCTGTGCTACATCCTGAATACTGCTGGTGAGTTCAGCCTCAAAGCTGACTTCCTGCTGGAGGGTCGCAAGCCCTGAGTTGTAGCCAGCTCTGCGCTCGTCTGTTTCTCTGCGCTGGCTTGTCAGTTCCTGCAAAGCGCGCTTGGCGGCATCGCTGTCTGAGCCGGCCGAAAGCACAACGGCAGAGCGCCCACGTTCTTTCTGAAGCGATTCAATCAAAGGGTCGCCGATATCCGCGAGCTGGACCAGGGAGCGTAGTTGACGCATATCGCTCAGTTGCCCGGCATTCAGTGCGATGCTGTCGATCGCAAAATAGATGATTACCAGTAAGGCAGGCACTACTAGCGTGGTGAGCTTACCTCGCATGGACAAGTTGTTGATGATGTTTTTCATCGGGATCACCCTTGTGTGTGAATGGCGCCTATTGTGATCAAGTGTAGTCGCTCTCACCATTGGCGATACGAGGTATTTTGGGGGTAGGTATATGCAGGTAACTCTATGTTTTTTAATGTTAAGTGCCAGATATCACGAAGGAATATCCGGCAATACGTAATGGTGCGTGGAGTACCTCTTGGTGAGTAGGCGCAGTGGTCGTTCCGGGTATCTTTGATTCTGCTGATAAAGGTCAATGCCCCGGAAGTCCCTCCCGCGTATGGTCTTTGCAAACTTTACAGGGGGAGTGTCCATGGAACTTGTTTGTCCGGCCGGTAGCTTGCCGGCATTGAAAGCAGCGATGGATAACGGCGCCGATGCGGTGTATCTCGGGTTCAAAGACAGCACCAATGCCCGCCAGTTTGCAGGACTCAACTTTAACGACAAGCGTGCAGGTGAGGGGATTGAGTACGCCCACAGCAAAGGCGCGAGAGTGTTCTGTGCCATCAACACCTACCCGCAGCCGGACGGCTGGGAAACCTGGAAGTTTGCCGTTGACCGTGCTGCCGCCTTGGGCGTGGATGCGATTATCCTGGCCGATATGGGGCTGTTGGAGTATGCCGCCAACAAACACCCGCAGGTACACCGGCACCTTTCGGTGCAGGGCTCGGCCACCAGTTACGAGGCCCTGCGCTTCTATAAGGACAATTTTGATATCCGCCGCGCCGTGTTGCCTCGCGTGCTGTCTATAGATCAGGTACGCGGTGTCGCAAAACACAGCCCGGTAGAGCTGGAAGTGTTTGCCTTTGGCAGCTTGTGCATCATGGCAGAGGGGCGGTGCTACCTGTCCTCCTACCTTACCGACGAATCCCCTAATACCCGTGGTGCCTGCTCACCGGCCAAGGCTGTGCGCTGGCAGGAAACCCCGAACGGTCTGGAATCCCGTCTTAACGACGTGCTGATTGATCGCTATGGCAAAGGCGAATCTGCGGGCTACCCAACATTGTGCAAAGGTCGTTTTGAGGTGGAGGGCAGCGTTTACCATGCTATTGAGGAGCCGGTTAGCCTTAATACCCTGGATTTGCTGCCAGAGCTGAAAAAGCTGGGCGTCAGTGCAGTGAAAATTGAAGGCCGCCAGCGTAGCCCGTCTTATATTGCGGACGTAGCTCGCACCTGGCGACAAGCGCTGGACAGGCTGGGCTCGGGCAATGGGGACTTCCATGTGGACCCCGCCTGGAATAGCACCTTGGCGGGTTTGTCGGAAGGTGGCTTGACCACCATCGGCGCCTACCACCGCAAATGGAAATAAGGCTGAGCAACCCATGATGAAACTTTCTCTGGGCCCGATCCTCTGGTTCTGGTCCAAGCAGTCCGTGTTTGATTTTTACGCCAATGCCGCTGAATGGCCGGTTGATACTGTGTACCTGGGGGAAACCGTCTGTTCCCGCCGCCGCGAGCTGAGGCTGGCTGATTGGCTGGAGATTGCCGGTGTGCTCAAGGAGTCTGGTAAGCAAGTGGTGCTTTCTACACAAACCCTGATCGAATCGGAGGCAGACCTGCGGGCGTTGCGCAAAATTTGTAGCCAGCAGGACTATCTGATCGAGGCAAACGATCAAAGTGCACTGCAACTGGCCACCCAGAACAATCTGCCGTTTGTGACCGGCCCTTCGATGAACATCTACAACAGCGCAACCCTTAAGCTATTGGCAAAGCAGGGGCTGAAGGGGTGGAGCTTGCCCGTCGAGTTGGGCCAGGACACCTTGCAGCAATTGATTGCCGAGCTAAAAGCGGAAGGGCTGGATTTGCCCGCGGAAGTCTTTGCCTGGGGCTTTCTGCCTCTGGCCTGGTCATCCCGCTGCTTTACTGCCAGGCACTACAATCTGCCTAAAGATAATTGCGAATTTCGCTGTCTGCAGCACCCGGATGGGTTGGAGTTGCGCTCCCGGGAATCCCAGGAGCTGTTTCGCCTGAACGGGACCTCCACCTTGTCTGGCTCGCGCTACGACCTGATGCGGGAAATGCCGGGCATGGAGCGAATGGGTGTGGCGACTGTGCGTCTGAGCCCGGAACACGAGGGTATGGAAGAGGTTGTTCGCCGTTTTGATCAGGTTCGCCGCGGAGAGATACCCGCGACCGACCCATTACAGCTGGTAGAAGCGCCACCTTGTAATGGGTACTGGTACGGCAAGCCAGGCATGGACCAGGTCTCATCCTCCAGCCTTTAACGATAAGGGGTAGATCATTTGAGCGTCAGATTGACCAAGTTCAGCCACGGTGCTGGCTGCGGCTGCAAGATTGCCCCCGATGTACTTGACCGGATTCTTCACACCAAGGTTCCGGAGCGGCCCGATGCCCGGCTGCTGGTGGGTAACGAGAGTCGGGATGATGCAGCTGTTGCGGATATTGGTAATGGCACAGGGATTATCAGCACCACGGATTTCTTTATGCCTGTGGTGGATGAGCCCTACGATTTTGGCCGCATTGCCGCTGCCAATGCCATCAGCGACGTTTACGCCATGGGAGGGCGCCCGATCATGGCCATTGCCATTTTAGGGTGGCCGGTGGCCACATTGGCACCGGAGATTGCCGGGCAGGTGATCGACGGCGCTCGAGCCGTCTGTGCCGAGGCCGGCATCACCCTGGCGGGAGGTCATAGCATCGACTCGCCGGAGCCTATCTTCGGGCTTGCGGTGACCGGGCAGGTGGCCACAAACCGCATTATTCGCAACAACACGGCTCAAACAGGGGATTTGTTGTACCTCACCAAGCCCCTGGGTGTGGGCATTCTGACCAGCGCCTTGAAGAAGGAGCGGATTACTCCGGCGGATTTGGCCACAGCCGTTGAAACCATGGCGACCCTGAACAAAGCCGGCGAGGTTTTTGCGGAGCTGGCTGGCGTAAGCGCGATGACCGATGTCACAGGGTTCGGGCTTGCCGGTCACTTGTTGGAAGTTTGCCGTGGCAGCAACCTGTGCGCTCGTATCAATCGCAAGGCGGTACCGGTTCTGCCGAATGTACAGCGCTACATTGAAGAGGGTTGTATCCCGGGCGGCACCTATCGCAATGCTGCGGCCTTTGCCGGGGAAATTGCCGACATGGCCGATGCAGACACCCTGATATTCTGTGACCCTCAAACCAGTGGTGGGCTGCTTGTTACTGTGGCCCCGGCGGAGTCACCGGCTTTTGAGAGTCGTGCCCGGGATCTGGGTTTGACGCTAATGCCCATAGGGGAGTTGCATGCAGCGGGCGCTCAGGAACAAACGATAGCGATTAGTGAGTAGTGAGTAGCCAGAAAGCTATTCACTAATCACCGGCCCAAATAGCCGCCTTTCCCAATCCTCAACCTTGCCGGTTTCCAGCCGTTTTTGTGCCAGCCCGCGCAGGTTAGGGGTGAGCTGTTTCAGCTCAGCCATGTCTTTCAGGGCCGTTCGCTCCAGTGTGGAATCGTACAGCAGCGATAGTATCCGGCTCAGAGGCCATTCGGGGTTTGGCCGTTGGTCGAGAGTCAGGGTGTCACCCCGGTGAATGATCCCTGGCTGCAATACCCGGTAATACCACCCGGTTCTCAGGCTGCTTTGCAGTCGCTGGGACATATCCGGAATGCCAAAGCGCAGATTCAGTCGCCAGCAGGGCTGACGCGGCTGGGATACCTGAACAATAGCCTCCCCAATCCTGAAAACATCGCCGGAACAGACATCGGTTTCGGTAAACCCTTCGGTGACAAGGTTTTCACCAAAGGCACCCGGTTGGCAATGTCCGGAAGCGGGCTCAGGAAGCAACTGCCGTAACCGGTTGTAGTGTTCTGATGCAAAGTGATGCAAGGCCTTTTCCGGCCCGCCATGGTGGTGTTTGTCACCTTGGTGGTCGTCGCTCAGGCCGTTTGTATTGAGGTAGGCCGAGCCAACTTCTTGCTTGTAGATACCGCTGAGGGTGGCGGTATCGGCCAATGTCTTGAGGCTGCCGATTCGGAGCTGTCGGATCACAACACTTTTTTCCATTTGGGTTCTCCAAAATCTCCCGAATCGGAATCACATCACCAGATTGACAGCATGGCGCCGCTACCCAAAATCAGTGAGCCTCCCACCTCAGCCACAATCAATGCCACCATAAAGCCGTGGACGATCCAGGACGGTAAGTTTATGGCTCCCAGTCGGTGGGGCTTGCGTAGCTGGTTACTGGTATCCCGCAGAAAACCATGGATGATATAGGTGCCAATAGCAAAGGCAAAAAAGCCCAATGCGCACACGGCGGCCAGTGTGTTCAGCCAATCCGGGTACACACTGTGGCTGGCAAGCCAACCCAGTAACATGGCCGCGAAGCTGTACATGAGGGAGCTGCGGTGGGCTATGTCCACATACCGGGGCGCTGCGGCCTTCGGACTATTGGCCATGCACCAGTATTTCCAGATGCCTGTCAGTAGCCCTGTCATAAAGAATACAAAGGCCGCTGTAAGGCTGAGTTTTTCAGCCAGGGTCATTATTTGAATGTTGTCCATCCGTGCGCTCACTGTGTGAATCCGTGCAGGATTCTGTGTTTAGGTTCTGTGTGTCTGTTGTTGAACCATCGCACAGGGTCGCATGGGTTTGATATGGCTCCAGTAACAGAGGGCGTCAGAATAAATGCAACTTCGGGAGTTTGAAATCCCACTCCAGGCTGTCCAGCAGATTTTTCAGCCCCAGGCCCAATTCAGTATCACCCTCAACTACCAAGCGTCTTTGAAAGAATAGTTGGTCAGGGTCTTGCCGGCGCTCCGCGAGGGTTTTGAAAGCCAGAAGGGAGCCTCTTATGGTAGCTTCGCCCGGGCCGTCCAGTACCCGGAGCCTGCCCGCCCAGTACCCGATGGTAATCCCGGGGTGGCCGCCATTTACTTCCAGGCGGATACGGCGACCTTCAAAATCGTCAAATTCACCATCTGCAATGGCCTCAGCAAAAAAACGATTCAGAGGTGCTTCGGCAACCAGTTGCTTTATGGGAATCGGGATCGAGCGATCAATGGCGCCGAGCAAGGGAAATGGCGATGGGAGATATTCAGAAAGCAATGCCAGAGAATCGCTGATCAGTGGTTTGGGAGGGAGGGGCAGGGTAATAGACACGGGCAGGGCCATAATCAACTCCGGGCAGTGAATTCAGACTGCCCAGAGTAACCAAAATGCACCGTGTTTGATTTGATATAGCTCAGCCCTTGTGCAGACCTTCTTCTACGGCCCATACGGCGACCTCTACCCGGGAGCGCAGACTGAGCTTTTTAAGCAGGTGCTTTACGTGCACTTTTACCGTGCCGTCACTGATATCCAGTTTGCGGCCAATCATCTTGTTGGAAAGGCCTTCTGCGATAAGCCGAAGAATGTCCTTTTCCCGGGGGGTCAGGCTGTCGAAGTCCGGGCGCGAGGCCTGTTGGGGCTTGTTGGAGCGCAGGGCCTCAGCAAGCAGTGTGGTCAGCCTGTCGCTGATGACCATCTTCCCCAAGGCCGCCTGGCGCAACTGGGCAATCATGTCTTCCGGTTCCATGTCTTTCAGAAGGTAGCCGTCGGCACCGGCACGCAGAGCAGCGACTACGTCATCTTCCTGGTCAGACACCGTAAACATCACGATGCGCGAGCTCACATTCAGTTCCCGCAGTTTTTTCAGGGCGTCAATGCCGCTTACTTCCGGCATGTTGAGGTCCATCAGAATCAAGTCGGGTTCGAGCTCGGTTGCCAGCTGTATGCCGTCGGCGGCATTGCTCGCCTCGCCGGCTACTACCATGTCCCCTTCCATTTCGACGAGCTGTTTGATGCCTTGGCGCAACAATGGGTGGTCGTCGATCAGCAATATGCTGGCGGGTGTGTCTGACGCTACATCGGGCATGGTACTTCGCTTCCTCTCTCTTGATTGCATGGCGGCTCATGTGAATTGCCGCTTTTTTTTGATATTCAGGCGCTCGGTGCTTCGGTGGGAATCAGGTGCCGGCTTTTCGGAACGAATGTCAGGATTACCTCAACGCCACCGCTTTCGTGGTTTTGTACCACAACCTGCCCCCCGAGAGTACGGGCACGGTCCTGCATGATGATCAGCCCGTAATGGTTGACTGGCTGACCGTCCTCCGGCAAGCCCTTACCATTGTCTCGTATTTTTGCCTTTACCTGGGGCGACTCAAATAGTATGTCCACGCTAACTTCTGTGGCGTCTGCATGTTTAACCGCGTTGGCCAGGCCCTCACGCACAATTTGCAGTGTGTGTATTTCCTCGTTGGGCGACAGGGCTTGGGGAGGTAGATTGTAATTCAACCCTACGGGTTTCCCCAAACGCGTTGAAAACTCCTCAATGGTTTTGCGCAGAGCTGTGAGTAGATCGGGGGTGTCCAGCTTTAGCCGGAAGGTGGCCAGCAATTCCCTTAGCTGGCGATAGGCACTGTTCAGCCCCGTGCTCAGCTCGTCCAGAATGGCCTCGTGGGCGTTTTTCTGGTCGCCCTCAATGTTCAGCCTGCGCATGCGGGCTACCTGCATTTTCAGATAGGACAGCGATTGTGCCAAAGAATCGTGGAGCTCCCGGGCGATGACGGTGCGCTCCTCGGCCAGTGTGAGCTGTTGCTCTTCGTTAATCTGACGTTCAAGGAAAATGGCGGTTGCCAGTTGGTCGCTAAGCGTTTCCAGCAGGCGCCGAGCGGTGTCCGAAAGCCCGGTTTCTACAGGGTACCACACCTCCAAAGTGCCGAGGAGTTTGCCGGGTGTACGTATGGGCAATAGCAACCTGCGCCCATCGTTATCTTCTATCGGAAGCTCGTCGTAGATTTCCGGTGTAACCAGACAAGCGTTGCAGTGGTGGTCACGGCAATAGAAAGGGCGGTCTGTTGAGGCGGTAGTAACAACCTGCACAGGCTCTGCAGCTTCTTTGTCGTGAAGGTAAAGCCGAATTGGTCCTATATCCAGGAGCTGTTCCAGCTCTTGCAACATGGGCACTGCGCCGCTGCACAGATCATGGTTGGCAAACAGGTTGCGGCTGGCAGTATGGAGCAATTGGAGGGCCGCATGGCTTTTTTCCAGTTCATCGGTTTTGCTGCGAGCGCGCTCTTCAAGTTCATAATAGGTGAGGGCGAGTTCGCTGCTCATCTGATCAAACGCGCTGCCCAGCTGTGCCAGTTCGTCGCTTCCCTTCATGTTGGCCTTCTGGGTGAAGTCTTGCTCACCAACAGCCCCCGCAATGTTCACCAGCTTGCGCAGGGGTTTAAGCACTCTGTTACGCAGGTCAACAAACAGGGCAACAATAATGAGGATGGAAAAGGCCAGGCTGATGATCTGGATAAGGTGTAACAGGCCAATTCGCGCTTCGGTGCGTCGTTCAAGCATGCTGACGAGTTGGTTTACGGAGCTTACATAGGTTTCCGTAGCCAGAAGCATCTCGGCGCTCACAGGTGCCCCCTGTGGGTGTGCTTCCAGGCCGGGGCGCAGGGTTTGCTCCCAATAGCTGCGGATGGTTTGATACTGTTTTGCCAGAGGGTGATCTTCAGCAGCAGGAATAGAGCGAACGATATTGCGGTCGTTAAGGCCGAGTTCGTACCGGGATGTCAGGCTCTGAATGCTGTTTTCGCTGGCTTCGCCTTCGCCCGGGCTGGCAACGTGAGACAACAGCCGGAACGCACCCATACGCAGAGCGCCCGCCAGATTAATAGCAGTTGCGTTCCCTTCGATGCTTTTTGAAACCGCCAGCGTCGTAGCCATGCTGACAATAGAGGTCAGCACAACAGCGCACACTACGATAGCAATCCGGTTAACAAGAGGGCTTCTGGATTTCATTCAGTCTCATCTTGACAGTCGCCGGGCTTGAATACCTCCTTGAGGATAGTCAATTACCCCAATGGTTGGTATCCCATCATAGTCTTTGACCTGTCTCAGGGCAAAAGCTGACACTGAAAGACGGTGTGAATAGTGGCTCAAAAAGGCGCTGTAGGATGGGGTCAGAGGCGGATCAGGAAGACGGACGGCTGGCATCACTTGCCGTTGTTTTGCCGCTTGCAGTAACAGGCTTTGTTATTGCGGCTGGCTGCTGGACGCTGTTTGCGGTGGCTGGAATACATCTGAGAGCCGAACTCAGCCTTGGCAATCTTCAGTTTGGCCTGCTGCTCGCCATGCCAATGGCGGTTAGCGCTTTGCTTGCCGTACCCGCTGGGCTCGCCGCCCGGAAATTTGGTGCCCGGCGCATAATGCTTATTTGTCTTGCCGGGCTTGCGGCCTGCATGGTGGTTTTGCTTACCACAAATACCTTCATTGGTTATCTGCTTGCGGCGGGTGGGCTGGGGCTTGCCGGTGGGTTCTACAGTGCCGGGCTGCAGTTTGTAACCAGCAACTGCCAGCCCATGAGGCTTGGCCTTGTCCTGGGGGTGTTTGGTGCTGGCGTTACCGGTGCCGGGTTTACCTATTACCTCGTGCCCCTTTTTCATGATGCCTTCTCCTGGCATGGCGTTCCTCTGGCTTATCTGATTGTGCTCGTGTTAGTGCTGGCTCTGTTGCTATTGCTTACCGATCCGGAGGACGCGGCTGCAGATCCGCAAACAGAAACCTCCCTGAAAGTGTTGTTCCGGTACCTCAATCAGCAGGGGATGTGGCAGCTGGTCGCCTATTTTGGTGTGGTAGCCGGAAGTTTTTTTGCGTTGGCTTTGTGGCTTCCGGATTACCTTTCCTCACAGTTTGGGCTTCAGGCCGGGTCGGGTGCCAGGCTGGCGCAGTGGTTCATCATACCGGGGGCTCTGGCGCAGATTCTGGGCGGGGGGCTGTCTGATCGCTATGGCAGCCCTAACGTTATTAGCCGGTCGCTCTTTATTGGCCTGGTAGCACTGGTGGTGTTGTCTTACCCGCCCATGACGCTATTCATTCGAGGTGTGGAGGCAACCATCAGGGTTGAGTTTGCGCTACCCATGAATATTGAAAGAATCTTTGTGGTGGTGCTCGGAGTGGCGCTTGGAAGTGCCATGGGCAGTTTGCAGAGAATGGTGATTATTGAGAGTCGCCAGAATGCTGCATTTGTTGCCGGATTACTGCTGGTCGGCGCCTGCTCAGTGGCTTTTTTGTTGCCGGTTATTTTTGGTGCGGTGAACCACTGGTTGGGGGTTCGCAGTGCCGTATTCATGATCGTGTTTGTTCTGCTTTGTGTTTGCCAATTCATGTTTGCCCGCTTTAACCGCCGCCACGAACGTAACGCACTTCTCCATCCGGGGATATAGCAGCTATACCTCCTCGGTGGTAGAGCAGGGTTATGTAGTAGTAACCACGCAGATTTCAGGGTTTTTCTCCCACACAATGGTTCCAATTCGGAAAAACGATCCGCAGACGGGTTGATGGAGAGAGAGACCATGAGTCATTTGATCGATAAGCTGAGCTACTTCAGTAAAAAGCGCGAGTCCTTCGCGAACGGCCACGGCGAAACCCACGACGTAAACCGCGACTGGGAAGACAGCTACCGCCAACGTTGGCAGCACGATAAAATCGTTCGCTCCACCCACGGCGTAAACTGCACAGGCTCCTGTAGCTGGAAGATCTACGTCAAGAATGGATTGGTGACCTGGGAAACCCAGCAAACCGACTACCCCCGCACCCGTCCGGACCTGCCTAACCATGAGCCCCGTGGTTGCCCTCGTGGTGCCAGTTATTCCTGGTACATGTACAGCGCTAACCGTCTGAAGTACCCACTGATGCGCAAGCATCTGATGAAGCTTTGGCGTGCGGCACGCATGCAGTTCAATGACCCGGTTGAAGCCTGGGCGTCCATTGTTGAAGACCCGAAAAAAACTGCAGAGTACAAACCCCGTCGTGGTATGGGCGGATTTGTGCGTTCCAGCTGGGACGAAGTTAACGAACTGATTGGCGCAGCAAACGTTTACACGGCCAAGAAGGTTGGCCCGGATCGTATTATTGGCTTCTCTCCAATTCCTGCCATGTCGATGGTTTCCTACGCGGCCGGTAGTCGTTATCTGTCGATGATCGGCGGCGTGTGTTTGAGTTTCTATGACTGGTACTGCGATTTGCCGCCGGCTTCTCCGCAAGTGTGGGGTGAGCAGACCGACGTTCCTGAATCTGCAGACTGGTACAACTCGGGCTACATCATTGCCTGGGGTTCCAACGTGCCTCAAACCCGTACTCCGGACGCCCACTTCTTTACCGAAGTGCGCTACAAGGGCACCAAAACTGTTGCCATTACTCCGGATTACGCCGAAGTCTCCAAGCTGTCTGATGAGTGGCTGAATCCCAAGCAGGGTACAGATGCGGCTCTGGGTATAGCTATGGGGCATGTCATCCTCAAAGAGTTCCACCTCGACAACCCCAGTGAGTATTTCACCGATTACGTGCGTCGCTACACCGACATGCCGTACCTGGTAAAGCTCGACAAAATGGAAGATGGCCGTTACGTACCTGGCCGGTTCCTGCGCGCCAGTGATCTGGTGGGTGGTCTGGGTGAAGAGAACAACCCCGAGTGGAAAACCATTGCCATTGATGAAGCCAGCAACCAGCTGACCGCGCCTAACGGCTCTATCGGCTATCGCTGGGGCGAAAAGGGCAAGTGGAACCTGAAGCAAACTGCCAAAACTGAAGATGTCAGCCTGCAACTGTCCCTGGTTGAAAAGCATGACGAAGTGGTTGATGTAGCTTTCCCGTACTTTGGCGGCATCAAGCATGACCACTTCAAGTCCGTTGAAATCAGCGACACTCTGACTCACAAGTTGGGTAGCCGCAAAATAGAGTTGGCCGATGGTGGCGAAGCTCTCGTGGTTACCGTGTACGACCTGATGATGGCCAACTACGGCATCAGCCGTGGCTTGGGCGAAGACGACGGCGCAACCTCCTACGATGAAATCAAGCCGTACACTCCGGCCTGGCAGGAGAAGATCACCGGCGTACCCGCTGAAAAAGTGATTCGTATTGCCCGTGAATTTGGTGAGAACGCCCATAAAACCAAAGGCCGTTCCATGATCATTGTTGGTGCCGGTATGAACCACTGGTATCACATGGACATGAACTACCGCGCGCTAATCAACATGTTGGTTATGTGTGGCTGTATCGGCCAGAGCGGTGGTGGCTGGGCTCACTACGTAGGCCAGGAAAAGCTGCGCCCGCAGACTGGCTGGCAGCCGCTGGCATTTGGTCTGGATTGGCAGCGTCCACCACGTCAGATGAACGGTACCTCGTTCTTCTACGCCCATTCCGGGCAGTGGCGCTACGAGAAGCTGGATGTGAGCGAGATTCTGTCGCCTCTGGCCGACAAGTCCAAGTTCGGTGGAAGCCTGATCGACTACAACGTGCGTGCCGAGCGCATGGGGTGGTTGCCATCTGCGCCACAGCTTAATCGCAACCCGCTGACCATAGCAGCAGAAGCTGAAAAAGCCGGTATGGATGTGCCTGCCTACGTGACGCAGTCCATGAAGGACGGTTCACTGGCCTTTGCATCGGAAGATCCGGAAGCGCCTGAGAACCACCCGCGCAACATGTTTATCTGGCGCTCCAACCTGCTGGGCTCTTCCGGTAAGGGTCACGAGTACATGCTCAAGTACCTGCTGGGTACCACCAGTGGGCTGCAGGGCAAAGATCTCGGACACAATGGCGGCATGAAGCCAGAGGAAGTGAAGTGGCGTGACGAGGCTCCTGAAGGCAAGCTGGACCTGTTGGTTACACTCGACTTCCGCATGTCTACCACCTGCCTGTATTCAGACATAGTTCTGCCTACCGCTACCTGGTACGAAAAGAACGATCTGAACACATCAGATATGCACCCGTTCATCCACCCGCTGACCGCTGCGACCGATCCCGCGTGGGAATCCCGCAGTGACTGGGAAATCTACAAAGGCATCGCCAAGTCCTTCTCCAAGGCGGCGGAAGGCCATCTGGGTGTTGAGAAAGACGTGGTTACCCTGCCGCTGATGCACGATGCCGCAGCCGAGCTGGGCCAGCCGTTCGATGTTAAAGACTGGAAAAAAGGCGAGTGTGAGCTGATTCCGGGCAAAACAGCGCCGAGTTTCATCACCGTGGAGCGGGATTACCCGAATACCTACGCGCGCTTTACCTCCCTTGGGCCTTTGATGGACAAGCTGGGTAACGGCGGTAAGGGGATTAACTGGAACACCGAAAAAGAAGTGAAGTTCCTGGGTGAGCTGAACTACAAGCACATCGACGGAGCGAACGCAGGCCGTCCGAAAATTGAAAGTGCCATTGATGCAGCAGAAGTGATTCTGACGCTGGCTCCGGAAACCAACGGCCATGTGGCGGTTAAAGCCTGGGCTGCGTTGTCGGAGTTTACCGGTCTGGACCACAGCCACCTGGCGGTGGGCAAGGAGCACGAGGCGATTCGTTTCCGCGACATAGTCGCTCAGCCGCGCAAGATCATCTCCAGCCCCACATGGTCTGGTCTGGAAGACGATCACGTGTCCTACAACGCTGGTTACACCAACGTGCATGAGCTGATCCCCTGGCGCACGCTGACAGGCCGTCAGCAGTTCTACCTGGATCACGAGTGGATGCGTGCCTTTGGTGAAAGCTTGCTGGTGTACCGTCCGCCCATCAATACCAAAGCGGCTGCACCTCTGCTGAATGCCAAGCCTAACGGCAACCCTGAGAAAGCGTTGAACTTCCTGACGCCGCACCAGAAGTGGGGCATTCACAGCACATACAGCGATAACCTGATGATGCTTACCCTGTCTCGCGGTGGCCCCATTGTGTGGCTGAGTGAAGACGATGCCCGCGATGTGGGTGTGGAAGACAACGACTGGGTAGAAGTGTTCAACGCCAACGGTGCTATTGCAGCCCGGGCGGTGGTGAG
The DNA here is from genome assembly GCF_016597815.1 of Marinobacter sp. DY40_1A1. Classification (GTDB taxonomy): domain Bacteria; phylum Pseudomonadota; class Gammaproteobacteria; order Pseudomonadales; family Oleiphilaceae; genus Marinobacter; species Marinobacter xiaoshiensis. The sequence goes on from NZ_VCHA01000001.1 coordinate 66,701, forward strand.
CCAGCGGGTTATGCCGGGCATGATGATGATGTACCACGCTCAGGAGCGGATTGTGAACATTCCGGGCTCTGAAGTTACCGGTACCCGCGGCGGTATCCACAACTCAGTAACCCGGGCCTGCCCGAAGCCCACTCATATGATTGGTGGCTACGCGCAGTTCTCTTACGGCTTTAACTACTACGGAACCGTGGGTTCCAACCGCGACGAGTTTGTGGTGGTGCGCAAAATGAAAAACGTTGATTGGCTTGACGGCGAAGGCAACGACACTGTTCAGGAGGCTGTAAAATGAAGATCCGTTCCCAAGTAGGCATGGTGCTGAACCTGGACAAGTGCATCGGTTGCCATACCTGTTCAGTGACTTGTAAAAACGTGTGGACCAGTCGTGAAGGCATGGAATACGCCTGGTTCAACAACGTAGAAACCAAACCCGGCATTGGTTACCCGAAAGAGTGGGAAAACCAGGACAAGTGGAAAGGCGGCTGGATGCGTGATGCCAGTGGCAAAATCCGCCCGCGCATTGGCGGTAAGTTCCGGGTACTGGCGAACATTTTCGCTAACCCGGACCTGCCGGAAATTGACGATTACTACGAGCCGTTTGATTTCGATTATCAGCACCTGCACACCGCAGGCGACAGCAAGCACCAGCCGGTTGCACGGCCACGTTCGCTGATCTCCGGCAAGCGCATGCAGAAAATCGAGTGGGGCCCGAACTGGGAAGAAATCCTGGGTACTGAATTTGCCAAGCGTCGTAAGGATAAAAACTTCGACCAGATTCAAGCCGACATTTACGGTCAGTTTGAAAGCACATTCATGATGTATCTGCCGCGTCTGTGCGAGCACTGTCTGAACCCTACCTGTGTGGCAAGCTGCCCAAGTGGCGCTATCTACAAGCGGGAAGAAGACGGCATCGTACTGATCGATCAGGACAAGTGCCGTGGCTGGCGGATGTGTGTATCCGGCTGCCCGTACAAGAAGATCTACTTCAACTGGAAAACCGGTAAGTCTGAAAAGTGCATTTTCTGCTACCCGCGGATTGAAGCTGGTATGCCGACCGTGTGCTCCGAGACCTGCGTAGGCCGTATTCGCTACCTGGGTGTGCTGCTTTACGATGCCGACCGCATTGAAGAAGTGGCCAGCACTCCGGGCGAGCATGAGCTTTACGAAAAGCAGCTTGAGATCTTCCTGGATCCGAACGATCCGAAAGTCATTGAGCAGGCCACGAAAGACGGCATACCAATGAACGTAATCCAGGCGGCTCAGCGCAGCCCGGTATACAAGATGGCAGTGGACTGGAAGCTGGCTCTGCCACTGCACCCGGAATACCGCACTCTGCCGATGGTTTGGTACGTTCCGCCACTAAGCCCGATCCAGTCTGCAGCTGAAGCTGGCAAGGTTGAGTTTGACGGCATACTGCCGAAGATCGAAAGCCTGCGTATCCCGGTGAAGTATCTGGCCAACCTGCTTACCGCGGGTGACGAGAAGCCGATAGTGCGTGCGCTCAAGCGCATCATGGCCATGCGCCTGTACAAGCGCGCAGAAACCGTCGATGGCGTTGAAGATCTGCGTGCATTGGAGGAGGTCGGCCTGACCAAGGCTCAAGCCGATGAAATGTACCGTTATCTGGCTATTGCGGATTACGAGGACCGTTTCGTGATTCCCACCAGCCATCGTGAACTGGCGAAGGAAGCCTTCCCGGATGCACACGGTGAGCGCGGTGGTTGCGGCTTCAGCTTCGGCGACGGTTGCAGCGGTGGTGACAGTGAATTCAGCATGTTTGGTGGTCGTAAAAACACTACCTCCATGGTGCAGAAGCTGACCACGGTGAAGCAAGTCGACCCCAAACAGCTGCAGAAGTAAGGAGGCCGCATGAAATTATTGAAAGTACTGGCACGAATTCTGGAGTATCCCTCCGCTGAACTTCAGGCCTCCAAAGACGCCATGGTTGCTGCTGTCCTGGAGGACAGCAGGCTGCCACGGAAAAACAAGGAGCAATTGCTCGAGTGTATTGACCGCTTGTGTGAGGGTAATCTGCTGGACCTTGAAGAAGCCTATACGGGCACCTTCGATAAGGGCCGCGCCACCTCGCTGTTGTTGTTTGAGCACGTGCACGGAGAATCCCGTGACCGTGGCCAGGCGATGGTTGATCTGATGGAGCAATATCGCGCCAACGGGCTGGAAATCGATGCCAAGGAATTGCCGGATTACCTTCCGCTGTTTCTGGAGTATCTGTCGACGCGGCCTTGGGAAGAAATCCAGAACTGGCTGGAAGACATCCACCACATTCTGGGTCTTCTGGGCGAACGTCTGTATCAGCGCGAAAGTATGTATCACGTAGCCATGGACTCGTTGCTGGAACTGTCCGGACGTAAAACAGACCGTCAGGAACTGGCACAACTCGTGGCCTCGGAAGAGCGTGACGATACAGCGGAAGCGCTGGACAAGGTCTGGGAAGAAGAAATGGTGAAGTTTGTGGATGACCAGGGCAGTTCCTGCAATACAGGTGGTGTTGTTGGCCAGCGCCGCCGTGAGATGGAGCAGACCCAAACCATTCACCTCAGTGATCATCTGATGACGGATGTAACGCCCGCTCAGGCGCGTGCTGCCGCGAGAGACGCCTGAAGGCGCAAGAGGAGACCAAGATGATGTCTTATCTGAATACACTGCTTTTCGGAATTTATCCGTACATCGCTCTGGTAGTGATGGTTGTAGGTACCTGGGCGCGGTATGACCACGGCCAGTTCACCTGGAAGGCTCACTCCACCCAGATGTTGAGCAAGAAAAACATGGTAATGGCCAGCGTGCTATTCCACGTGGGCATATTGGTGATTTTCTTTGGCCACCTGGTTGGCCTGTTAACTCCGCACTTTATGTACGAGCCGTTCATGACCGCAGGCACCAAACAGGTGTTGGCAATTGTGGTTGGCGGTATTGCAGGTGTGATGTGCCTGGTAGGGGGCGCCATGCTGGCCTATCGCCGGCTGACCGATCCCAGGGTCAAGGCCAGCAGTACCTTCGCTGACAACATGATCATCATCATACTGGTCGTTCAGGTTGTGCTGGGTTTGTTGACTATCTTCCCGACACTGGGCCACCTTGATGGCGGCACCATGCTGCAACTGGCAGGCTGGGCGCAGGCAATATTCACCTTCCAGGGTGGCGCTGCAGACTACGTGGCTGGCGTACATTGGATTTACAAGCTTCATATGTTCCTGGGCTTGACGATCTTTGTACTCTTCCCGTTCACCCGTCTGGTGCACATGTTGAGTGTGCCGCTGGAGTACTTCGGCCGGAAATACCAGGTTGTGCGCAAGCGGGCGTAAGAGATAAAGCGCTTCCTCTCCCCTCTCCCCTCGCGGGAGAGGGGCTGGGGGAGAGGGGGTAGCCCCACTGAAAACATATACGGAGACCTACCATGCAACTTATCCCCACCGGTGAACCCGAAAAACCCAGAAACCAGTTTCCGCCAGTGTATGTGGGTGAAACCCTGATATCTGAAGAGGATATTGCCAGGGAAATGCAGCACCACCCGGCAGAAGAAGTTGCCGAAGCCTGGCACGAAGCTGCCAAGAGTCTTGTTATTCGCGAACTTCTGTTACAGCAGGCCCAAACGCTGAAGCTACCAGAAGAGCTGGATGAAGAGGCCATGATTGCCCGGGTGCTGGAGCAGGAACTGGATGTGCCGGAACCCAGCGAAGCCGACTGTGAGCGCTTCCATGCAGCCAATCCCGGGCGCTTCCGTAGCCCGACCCTGATGGCAGTGAGCCACATACTGCTGGCTGCAGCGCCGGACGATGTGCAGGAGCGTATGCGTCAGGAAGAAATCGGGCAGCAGTTACTGACTTCGCTGATCGAAGGCCGCGCCCAGTTTGCGCCGCTGGCCAAGCAGTACTCTGCGTGTGAATCCCGTCACCAGGGTGGTAGCCTCGGGCAGATAAGCAAGGGGCAGACCGTAGAAGAGTTTGAGCGGCCAGTACTGACGCTCAAAGAGGGCCTGAACCCGGAATTGATCGAAAGCCGGTACGGCTGGCACATTGTGAGAGTCGATCAACGTATTGATGGCGAACAGCTGCCGTACGAGCATGTAAAACCGCAAATTCGTCAGTACCTCAGTGAAAGTGTGACCCGCCGTGCGTTTCGCCAGTATTTGCAGGTTCTGGCCGTCGAGACTGGCGTTGAGGGTGTGGACCTTGAGCTGCCTGACTCACCCTTGATGCAGTAATTAAAAACATGAACACGGGCGTTTTTCTGGAAAATAGGTAGCAATGCGAAATATTGCGTTAAGTCAATTATTGCCAAGTATCCGTGATACTACCCCCATGGGGGGAGCGATTTTTCAGGAGTATCCTCCTATTATCTAAAACATGATTTTGAATGCATGATTTGAAAGGGGATAAATCAATGATAGCTGCGCAATCTGCACAAACCCGCTACGCCAAACCTGTTGTGTTGGCGGTCAATGAGTTCACCAGCGGTGAAAGTGGACTGCAGCCAATGCGCAGCCACGCCCTGTTTAACACGCTCAGCGACGAAGACTTTGAAAATCTCGTACTGCAATCCCGCCGCCTTCGCCTGGGGCACCACCAACTGCTTTACCGGCAGGATATGCCGGCCCACCATTTCTTCTTTGTGGTATCCGGGCGCTTGCGCTTGTATCGGCTGGATTCCTCCGGCATTGACCGCACTCTTGACAGCATTGCCCCTGGCGACTGCTTTGCAGAAGTGATGATTTATGCCGATCCGGCCCGCTATGCCTGCTACGCTGAGGCATTGAAATCCAGTGAAGTTCTGATGATTCCGGTGAAAGCCTATCAGGACCTGCTTGAGAGCAAGCCGGAGTATGCCAATGCAGCCCTGCGTCACTACGCCAAGCGCGCTGTTTCCCGGTTTCACGATCTTGAGATTATGACGGTTCAAAACGCCCGTGATCGTTTGATCCGATACCTGATCGACTTGCTGCCCAATGGTGTTTCCGAGGGGGGAGAGGTGGAATTGCCTTTGCCAAAGTGTCTGGTTGCGTCCAGGCTTGCCATGCAACCGGAAACCTTTTCGCGGATTTTGGCAGATTTGAAGTCCAACGGACTGGTGCGCGTAAACCGGAGCAAACTGTTTATCTCCGACCCCAAGCGATTGATCGAAATCAGTCAGTAGAAAATCGAAAGGATATTGTCTTCATGATTAGCAGTTACAGTGATTTGATCAAAACAGCAAAAAGCGAACACGAGCCCCAGCGCCTTTTGTTTGTTTTTTGTCGGGCGGAACTGCCAGATGATGCATCTGCAGACGAAAAAGCCGCGTTCGAGCGAGGCGAGGGCGGCGCGCTTACGCCTGTTATCTGCGTAGACAAAGCACTGGAAGAGGTTTTGGAGTTTGCAGCACTGGTTGAAGAGTCGGAAGGCACGGGCCAGTCATGGGACGTGGTATTCGTTGCGGCCATGTCGGGCAGAGGGGGCACACCTCCATCTACCGATGAAGCCCAGCAGCCACTGACCATGATGGTTGAGTCTATTCGTTTGGGACATGTCAGCAATTACCTTCCGTTGGATAAGAGTGGGAACGCGGTTAGCCTCGGTTGATCTGACTCGTTGTTTTCCCATTCATTGCAAACAGTATCCATAAAGAGGTATTTGTTTTATCTGACAATCACTTAGGCTGTTTGATTCAGGCATAAGTGATTCGTTGGTTTCGTCGGGAGCTTGTTTTGAACGTTATTTTCCGCAGTGTCTTTTGTTTCTTTGTCCTGTTTCTGGCGACCATGCCGATGGCTCAGGCCGAGCCGCTCAGCCAGTATGAGCCAATCTCCGGTCGACAGGTCATCCAAGCGGCCTTCCCCGAAGTAACCCGGTTTGAACCACGGGAAGGCAACCGAGCCATTCAAGAGCTGTACGCCGATGACGAGCTGAAAGGTTATGCCTATCAGTCTCTTGATTTTGTCCAGACTCCTGCCTATTCCGGCAAGCCACTCAATGCCATGGTGGTGCTGGATACCGAAGGCACTATCCGCTTTGCCAAAGTGATTCACCATGATGAGCCCATACTTCTTGTGGGTATTCCCGAAAGCAAAATGCACGCTTTTACCGATCAGTACACCGGCTTGAAGGCAGATCAGCGGGTCACTGTTGGTGGCACCTCTACTGAGCGCAAGATTGCTGTTGATGGCCTATCCGGTGCCACAGTAACGGTTATGGTAATCAACGAAGTCATAATGCGAACTGCCCATCGGGTGGGTGTCGAGCTTGGGCTTGTAGAAGGCAGTGGCACCAAGCGTCCGCCAACGGCCGAGGTTATCAAAGACGGTTTTGTGCCTCGCACTTGGGAAGAGTTGACCGGCGACGGCTCAATTCGCCGCATGTTGCTCAGCAAGGGTCAGGTAGATGACTCCTTCAAGGGCACCGAGGCGGAAGGCGTTGAAATTGCAGCTCCTGGTGAGCGTGATGAGCCGCTGATTGATCTGTATGCGACCTACCTGGATACACCTGTAATTGGCCGGAACCTGCTGGGCGAAAAACAGTATGACTGGTTGATGTCTGAGTTGAAGGAAGGCGAGCAGGCGATTGCCGTAATGGCTAACGGCGAGTATTCCTTCAAGGGTTCAGGCTATGTGCGCGGGGGTATATTCGACCGCGTTCAGATTCGTCAGTACGGCGATACCTTCAACTTCCGCGACCTCGACTTTTTCCGCCTCAGCGATGTTTACGCAGCGGGCATGCCCAGCTTCAAGGAAATGGCGATTTTCATTATTCGCCAGCAGCACAACTTTGACCCGGGCGCGCCCTGGACTCTGGAGCTGACTGTAAAGCGTCAGACGGGCCCTCTGGACAGTGAGTTTCAGGTCTTTCCACTCGAATTCCAGCTGCCGGACCAGTATTACACCCGTGCAGAGCCTGTCCTTACCGAAGAGGAATGGCTGGAGTCTCAGCCACTGTGGGTTCAGGTTTGGTATCAGCGCCAGTTCCAGGTAATCGTTCTGGGCATCGGAATTGGTGTGCTGTTACTGATTCTGTTCTTCCAGGACTGGCTGGTGAAAAAGCCAAAGATCACCCGTTGGATTCGCCACGCATTTCTTACCTACACCCTGTTCTTCATTGGTTGGTATGCGCTGGGCCAGTTGTCCATCGTTAACGTGTTGGCGTTTGTGCACAGTCTGGTCAGCGGCTTCACCTGGGAAACCTTCCTGATTGATCCGATTATCTTTGTGCTCTGGGCTGCCGTGGCTGGCATCGTGCTGCTATGGGGACGTGCTGTTTATTGCGGTTGGCTGTGCCCATTCGGAGCCTTGCAGGAACTGATCAACGAGATTGCACGGTTCTTGAAAATACCTCAGTACACCGTGCCCTGGCCCATCCATGAGCGCTTGTGGGCGTTGAAGTACATCATTCTGCTGGTGCTGTTCGGGGTGTCTCTGGACTCCCTGGCGACGGCTGAGAAAATGGCAGAGATCGAACCCTTCAAAACTGCGATCACCCTGCATTTTGATCGTAGCTGGCCCTTCGTGACTTACGCGCTGCTCCTGCTGGTGGTGAATATTTTCACCCGCAAGGTCTTCTGCCGCTATATGTGTCCGCTGGGAGCTGCGCTTGCACTGCCAACCAAGTTGCGCGTTTTCGACTGGCTGAAGCGTCGTAAGGAATGTGGCAACCCCTGCCAGCTGTGTGCCAAGGAATGTGAAGTTCAGGCTATTCATCCTGACGGCACCATCAACTATCAGGAATGTCATTACTGTCTGGATTGCCAGATGACTTATTTCGATGACCATAAATGTCCTCCGCTTATCGTTAAGCGTCGTGGCAAGCGTCGTGGTCATAACGCACCGGGCCACCCGGAGGGAATTCCAGTGGTGCAGGTGACGTAGCAGTGTAAAACCAAAAAAAAGAGAAACAGAAATAGAACCGCCATTACCAATAACGGAGTTCAATGCTATGAAAAAGAAAGATGAGTTAGGAACCGAGGTTGCCGAAAATGGCGAAAGTGGGCTAAGCCGTCGCCGTTTCCTGGGAGCGACTGCACTGGCTGGTGCAGTGGGTGCTGCTGGCCTGGGTGGCGCTGTAATGACTCGTGAGTCTTTTGCTGCTGCAGCGAAGGAAGCCCAGAACAAGATCCACGTTGGGCCAGGCGAGCTGGACGAATACTACGGATTCTGGAGCGGTGGTCACCAGGGCGAGGTTCGTGTTCTTGGCGTTCCCTCCATGCGTGAAATCATGCGGATCCCCGTATTCAACGTTGATTCAGCTACAGGCTGGGGTATCACCAACGAAAGTAAGGATATTCTGGGCCGCGACAAAACCTACCTGAACGGCGATTGTCACCACCCGCACGTTTCCATGACCGACGGTCGTTACGATGGCAAATACCTGTTCATCAACGATAAAGCCAACACTCGTGTAGCGCGTATCCGTCTGGATATCATGAAGTGCGACAAGATTACTCACATTCCGAACGTGCAGGCTATTCACGGTTTGCGCCTGCAGAAAGTGCCGCACACCAAGTATGTGTTCTGCAACGCAGAATATATGATTCCGCATCCCAACGATGGTAGCGATTTCTCCATGGAGAACAGCTACACCATGTTTAACGCACTGGATGCGGAAACCATGGAAGTCGCCTGGCAGGTAATTGTAGACGGCAACCTGGACAACACCGACGCCGATTACACTGGCAAATATGCGGCTTCTACCTGCTATAACTCCGAGAAAGCCACGGATCTGGCCGGTACCATGCGTAACGACCGCGACTGGGTAGTTGTGTTCAACATTGAACGCATTGAGGAAGCCGTCAAGAATGGCGATTTCAAGACCCTGGGCGACTCTAAAGTTCCAGTGGTTGATGGCCGTGGCAAATCCAGGCTGACCCGTTACATTCCTGTGCCAAAGAATCCGCACGGCGTTAACACCTCACCAGATGGCAAGTACTTCATTGCCGCCGGTAAGTTGTCGCCAACCTGCTCGGTGATTGCCATCGACAAGCTGGACGATGTGTTTGATGACAAGATTGAACTTCGTGACGTGATTGTTGCCGAGCCAGAGTTGGGTCTTGGGCCTCTGCATACTACCTACGATGGCCGTGGTAACGCATACACCACGCTATTTATCGACAGTCAGGTAGCCAAGTGGAACATTGCAGATGCCATCAAGCACTACAATGGTGAAAAGGTGAACTACCTGCGCCAGAAGCTGGATGTGCATTATCAGCCAGGCCATAACCATGCGTCTCTGACGGAATCCCGCGATGCCGATGGCAAGTGGCTGGTTGTGTTGTCGAAGTTCTCGAAGGACCGTTTCCTGCCGGTTGGCCCTCTGCACCCGGAGAACGATCAGTTGATCGATATTTCTGGCGAGGAAATGAAGCTGGTTCACGATGGTCCTGCGTTCGCAGAGCCACACGACTGTATTCTGGTTCGTCGTGATCAGATCAAGACCAAGAAGGTATACACTCGCGACGATCCGTATTTCGCCGGTGCTCGTGCTCAGGCAGAGAAAGATGGCGTTACGCTGGAGTCTGACAACAAGGTGATTCGCGACGGTAACAAGGTTCGCGTATACATGACGTCGGTTGCACCTATGTTTGGCTTGAATGAGTTCAAGGTAAAACAGGGCGACGAGGTGACTGTGTATGTTACCAACCAGGATACCATTGAGGATGTGACTCACGGTTTCTGTATGGTAAACCACGGCGTGAGCATGGAGATCAGCCCTCAGCAGACGTCTTCGGTGACCTTTGTTGCGGATAGACCGGGCGTTCATTGGTACTACTGCAACTGGTTCTGTCACGCTCTGCACATGGAGATGACTGGCCGGATGTTGGTAGAGAAGGCCTGATTTAGCTATGAAATCCGGGGCCCTGTGACGGGCTCCGGTTTTTCTGACTTTGGAGTAGCAAGACACTGGAAGAGCGCTTTTCAAAACACGCTGTGGATACGTCCGTGTACGCTTGGCTGCGCCCTTTAGCGCTAATGCTCCTGCGTCGCGCTAAAGGTCCTGGGCAAGCCGTCCATGGCTTGCCCGTGAAGTGCTTCGCACTCCACCCATGGCTCCGCACAGTTTTGAAAAGCGCTCTTCCAGTCCCTTGCCCGAATTTGGCAGTCGCTCTTAGTTCGAGAACTTATTTAATGCACCACAATTTGCGTTTAGGGGTGGCCCTGACAGTCGCCGTGCTATCGCTGACCGCGCAGGCTGATATTCAGCAACAGCTGGATGCTCTGCAGCCTGGCGCTACCTTTGAACTCCCTTCTGAAATCCTTCCCCCTATGGCCATTCGGGTGCCGGGGGTGACTGTGGCTTGCCGCCCGGAAACACTGATTGATGGTGGCGGTGCGGGCAATGCGGTGGTGATTGAGGCAGAGGATGTAACCCTTTCAGGGTGCCGTATCCGTAACTGGGGTACGGACTTGAACCAACTTAATGCAGGCGTTTTCGTAAAGCGAGAGGCCCGTGGCGCGACGGTGGAGAACAGCGATCTGCAGGGTACGGCGTTTGGTATCTGGCTGGATGCGGCGCCAGATGCGACGGTGAGGAACAATACGATTTGTGGCGATGCGAGAGTTCGCCCGAACGATCGGGGTAATGGTATCCATCTGTTCAATACCACCGGTGCGCTGATTGAAGGTAATGATATTCGCCAGACCCGGGATGCGATTTATATTGAGACGGCGAACAAGAACAGGATTCGCAATAACACCATGGCGGATTTGCGTTACGGGATTCACTACATGTATTCCATGGACAACCTCCTGGAAGGCAATGTGACCCAAGGCACTCGAACCGGTTATGCGTTGATGCAGAGTAAGCGTCTAACGGTGATCAATAACCGTTCCGAGAACGATGAGAGTTACGGCATTCTGATGAACTTTATTACCCAGTCGGTGCTGCGGGGGAATGTGGTTTCAGGGGTGTCTCAAGGCCAGACTGCCGGGGTGTCAGTTTCCGGGGCAGAGGGTAAGGCCGTTTTCATTTATAACTCTTTGTACAATACCTTCGAAAATAATGTGTTTCGGGACAGCGGTGTAGGCATTCACCTGACCGCAGGCTCGGAAGACAATCACGTTTTCCGTAATGCGTTTATCAACAATCAGCGCCAGGTCAAATATGTAGCGCTGCGCACCCAGGAGTGGTCGAAGGACGGTGTGGGCAATTTCTGGAGTGATTACCTGGGCTGGGATCGTAACCAGGATGGCATTGGTGATGTGCCTTATGAGCCCAACGATAATGTTGATCGTCTGTTATGGACCTACCCTGAAGCAAAAATCCTGATGTTCAGTCCAGCGGTGGATACGCTGCGTTGGGTTCAGGAAGCGTTTCCTGTTGTTAAGGCCGCGGGTGTCAAAGATTCTCACCCCTTGATGAGCCCCCCAAAATTGTTGGAGCCGGAGTCCTGATGAGCTGTTTTCGTCTTGAGAATGTGAGCTACCGGTATGATAAAGCGCTGGTGCTGAATGGCGTTGATCTGCGCCTTGAGCCCGGAGAGATCCTCGGGTTGTTTGGCCACAATGGCGCTGGCAAAACCACCAGCATCAAGCTGATTCTGGGGTTGATGACGCCGTCCCAAGGTAAGGTATCTGTGCTTGGTGGCGAAGCGGGCGATCCTAAAATCAGCCAGTACATCGGCTACTTGCCTGAAAATGTCATGTTCTACCCGCAGCTGACTGGTCGCGAAATCCTGGCGCATTTTGCACGCCTGAAAGGCGCTAATCTGCGCCAGGTTCCTGAGTTGCTGGGGCAGGTGGGGTTGGATGATGCCATGGATGCACGGGTCAAAACCTATTCCAAAGGCATGCGCCAGCGCCTGGGCCTTGCTCAGGCTTTGCTTGGAAAGCCGCGTCTGCTGATGCTGGATGAACCTACGGTAGGCCTCGACCCTATTGCTACCGCTGACCTTTACCGTTTGTTGCGCACGCTGCGGGATGATGGAACGGGCATTGTTTTGTGCTCCCACGTACTTCCGGGTGTAGAGCCTTATATTGATAGGGCCGCGATTCTGACCGATGGCAGTCTGAAGGCGGCGGGAGACCTTGCTTCACTGCGCAGGCAGGCCAACATGGCCACAACGCTGTCTATTGAGCCCGAAGGCACTGTGGCAGCGCTGGAAACGGTTGTGAATGATGCCAAGGCTTCTGCGGGGTTGATGATGCGACACGAAAATGGGCGGCTTCACGTGGATGTTCGGCCCGCCGAGAAGATGGACTTGGTGAAAGCGTTAATGGAATCGGGCCAGGTGCGTGATCTGGGTATTTACGAGCCGACTCTGGAGGATGTGTACGTGCACTTTATCGGGTCTGGTGGCCTTGCTCATCGAGGAGGCGCCCAATGAACAGCATTTGGACCATTGCGCGTAAAGAGTTAAGCGACAGCCTGCGCAACCGTTGGCTGATCGCCATTGCATTAGTGTTTGCTACCCTTGCGGTGGGCATTGCCTGGTTTGGTGCAGCGGCTTCCGGGCAGGTGGGTTATGCGTCTACCCCTGCAACCATCGCCAGCCTGGCGAGCCTGGGTATCTTCCTGATCCCGCTCATTGCTCTGTTACTCGCCTACGACGCCATTGTGGGTGAGGAAGAGGGCGGCACGCTTCTGTTGTTGATGACCTACCCACTAAGCCGTGGGCAGCTGTTGTTCGGTAAGTTTCTGGGGCACGGGCTGACATTGGCTCTGGCTACCTTGATAGGGTTTGGCGTAGCGGGTGTTGCCATTGCCATACTGGTAAAAGACGTTGCCGTTGGTGCGCTGGCTGTCGCCATGCTGCGCTTTATTATTTCTACCACTCTGCTGGGTTGGAGCTTCATTGCGCTGGCGTATGTGGTTAGTGTGCGGGTCAGTGAGAAGCCCATTGCCGCTGGATTGGCCTTGGCGATCTGGTTCTTTTTTGTGCTTATTTTCGATTTATTGTTGCTGGGCATGCTGGTCGCCAGCCAGGGCGAGTTCAACCCGGAGTTGTTGCCATGGCTTCTGCTGCTCAACCCGACCGACATATACCGTTTGCTGAACATAGTTACTTTTAGTGATAGCACTCAGCTTAGCGGTGTTCTTAGTCTTGGCTCTGATTTGCCCATTGGCCCGAACGGGCTTTGGCTGGCACTGGTTCTTTGGTTTGTTATTCCTTTAGCCGGCGCCTGGGCACTGTTCCGTGGCCGCCGTATCTGATTCACGTAACCACACTATGGCTAAAACACTATGGAGAGCTCCATGAAGTTTGCTCAATTAAAATCCCTGCCGTTATTGTTGATGTTCGCATTGCTTTTGGTGGGATGCTCGGGCGAAGCAGATAAGGTTGTCGAAAAGCCTGCGCCAGTGCACATTGAATCCGGTGACGAGTGCCACGTATGCGGCATGGCTATAACCCGTTTCCCAGGGCCCAAGGGCGAGGTTATTACCGAGAAAGAGCAAACCGTTCACAAGTTCTGCTCCACTCGCGACATGTTTGCCTGGGTACTGCAGCCAGAGAACGTTATGCGCAAGCATACTCTCTACGTTCACGACATGAGCCAAACCGAATGGGCCAGCCCTGACGACACGGCGTTGATCGATGCCCGTGAAGCGGTTTACGTAATTGGTTCAGAACGCAAAGGTGCCATGGGCCAGACTATGGCGTCCTTCTCTACAGAGGCGGCCGCCCATGATTTCATGAAGGAATACGGTGGTGAAATGCTGCGCTACGACGCAATCACCCTCGAGCATCTCAATACTGAGATGCCCATGGGTGATATGCACGGTGACATGCATAGCGATATGCATGGGGAGATGAAGCACTAAGGCCTAAGGCCGGACTTTTCTCCAAAGAGCCCGTCCTACAATCCTCACCTTGTCCCGGGTCGCCATTCTGCCAAGGTTGGTTTTTACCACGCCTTTGGTGAACCGGGTCGATTTGGAATAGTCGATGCGCACGTCTACAAGAACCGGCCGCCCGGCGGCCGACTTCAGCAGTGCGATCTCCAGGCTGTCAGAAGTATCCTCATTTCCCGCCATTGAAACAAACTCCACGCCAACGGCTTTGGCAAATGCCTCGTAGTCCATTGCGCCAAGTACAGTGCAGGTCTTCTGGTTGTACGGAATTTGCTGTGCCTGGGCGATTTGCGACAACTCGCCATCGTTGAACACAAAAATCATCACTCCGACGCCAAGGCGCGCAGCGGTTACCAGTTCCATGCCAGTCATCAGTAAAGCCCCGTCGCCTACAATGCCGACTACCTGGCGCTTTGGGTTTGCCAGCTTTGCACCGATAGCACCAGGAACGCAGTAGCCCATGGCGTTGAAATCGCTGGGAGACATGTAGTTCCGTGCGCCCAATATGGGCAATAGCTCGGCCACCAGGAAGGTATGGTTACCATCGTCGGCGACGACAATTGCATCGTCATCAAGGCGTTCGCGCAGGTGGCTGAAAAACAGCTCCGGGTTTACCCGGTCGCCGCTGTCGTGGTCCCGCCACTCTTTCTTGTAGGCGGCTTTGTCTTGGGCAATCTGCTCGCGAATTCCTGTGTTGGCTGCAGTGGGCTGCAAGATTTTTACCGCTTTCAGAAGCGCGGGCAGTGTAACCCTCGCATCTCCCTCGATGGTATGGCTGGCCGGGTAGTTGGCGCTGAATACCTCAGGGTTGATGTCCATGTGAACCAGGGTTTCTGGCGGGTTAATGCCATAGCTTCCGGTGGGGATTTCCGAGAACCGGGTTCCTATAGCTAACAGGCAATCTATCTTTGCGAAAGCATTGGTTGCTGCGGGAACCGCGTAATTACCCATGCCCATCCCGGTGTGCAGAGGGTGGTTGCCCGGGAAGGCGCTAAGGCCCTGAAGGGTTGTTGAAACGGGTGCATCCAGCAGTTCTGCCAGCTCGATCAGCTCAGCCTGTGCATCAACCGAACCCCAACCTGCGAAAATTCCCGGTTGCTTTGCTTGCACCAGTGCCTGGGCTGCTGCATCAACCAGCGACTGCTCTGGCTGCTTTGGTTCGGGTGGCGCCTTGTAAAGAGGCATGTCATCCACGTCGCCCAAAAAATTGCTTATGTTGACCGGGATTTCGATAAAGACCGGCCCGGGCTCGCCGCCCATGGCTATGTCGTAGGCTTCGTAAAGGGTAGGGATGATTTCCCGGTGGCTGGCAATGCGCCAGGTCTTTTTGGTGATCGGTTTGAGCAGAGCGTGCTGATCCATCTCATGGAGTTGGTATCTGTGTCCGGATTCTGAATGGATTCCACCGGAAATGATCATCATGGGGATGCCATCGATACCCGCTTCACCAATGCCGCTGGCAGCGTGGGTAACACCTGCCGCCGGTACGATCAGCATGGTGCCAAGTTCGGCACCGGTGCGGCTGATGGCATCGGCCATGAAGGCTCCACCACACTCATGGGTGACAAGGGTTGGCTCAATGCTTTCTGAGCGGTTCAGTTCATCATAGATTTCGGTGGTGTGAACGCCTGGGATGCCGAATGTGCGACGTATGCCGAGCTGTTCCAACGCATGGCGAACGAGAGTCGCGCCAGTTTTCTTCATGGGTATGCCCTGATAATTATTATTGTGGGTTAGCAGTGCTTTGCATGGTTTGGCGGGGAGCGTGACTAATACCGGAGGGGATCACCCTCCGGTCATATTCATGAAGCGCAGGATCTGCACATCGCCGTTGCTGGAGAAGTGATGACGCTCCGGCTTCAGGTCCATGGAGTCTATGATGGTTTGCCGCAGTTTGTCATCGGTCACCGGGTGGCCCCGAAGTACCCGGCGAAGGTCTACAGAATGCTCGTTACCCAGGCATAGAAGTAATCGGCCTTCAACGGTTACCCGCACCCGATTGCAAGTGGAGCAAAAGTTGTGGGAGTGGGGCGAAATGAAGCCTACCTTGATTGGGCTGTCTGACATTCGGTAATAGCGAGCGGGGCCGCCTGAGTCTTCAGGGGTTGGCATCAGGTCGTGGTGTTGGCGAACAATGTCGCGCACCTCATCACTGGTGCACAGTGCCTGCCCGCGATCGTGCTCGGAAATCTCGCCCAAAGGCATTTCTTCGATAAAGGTAATGTCGACGTTTTTCTTCCGGGCAAACTCGATCAAATCCGGAACTTCGTGATCATTCCCGCCTTTCATTACAACGGTGTTCAGCTTGATGCCTTTAAAGCCGGCGTCTTTTGCAGCGTCTATGCCCTCCAGTACCCGCGACAGTTTGCCGGTGCGCGTAATGCTTGCGAATTTTTCCGGGTCCAGAGAGTCCAGGCTGATATTCAGTCGCTTCAGGCCCGCTTTGCGCAGAGGTTCTGCCATGGTGGGCAGCTGGCTGCCATTGGTGGTCATGGCGAAATCACGCAGGCCGTAGGTGCCTATCTCCCGAACCAGCTCAATAATGTCTTTGCGAACCAGAGGCTCGCCACCTGTAAGACGGATTTTTTCCGTGCCCAGGGATACAAATGTTTTGGCAACCCGGGCAATCTCCTCAAGCGTCAGAACCTGTTGCCGGGGGAGAAAAGTCATCTCCTCTGCCATGCAATAAACGCAGCGGAAGTCGCAGCGGTCGGTAACGGACAGGCGTACGTAGTTGACGGTTCTGCCAAAACGGTCTGTCAGCTTGCTGTTGGGCATTGGTTTCTTTCCTGTAACTGCTGAATGCGCTTACGGATTGAGTATAGCTCCAGTATCGCAGAATCAAACCCCTAATCAGATACCCCTCGCGGGGTAAGCCTGGCAGCTCAGTTTAATGGCAAGCATTGTGCGGGTCTTTTTGATCCGGTCAGAAAATGATTGATTTTTGACCGTAACATTACTATAAAATACATGTTAATGGCTGGCGGCGTAAGCCAGAAAATATTTTGCTGGGGGATAGAATGGAAAAACTGCTGTTTCGAGCCAATAGTGCGATGGTGTGGTCTCTGATTGGGTTGGTTGCCACAGTCTTGATGGCGTATCCGCTGGCAGGCCGGTTTCCCATGATGATTCAAGTCCTGGCCCATGTGGGGACCTTGTTGTTTGCCGTTGGTATCAAAATATCCTACGTCGCACGGCTCGTGTTTTTAAGCCGCTTGGGGAGACCTGTTCACTGATTAGCGATAGAATAGGTGAAAGATTGAACAGTGCTGAGGGTCCCGCTATGACCGTGCGATCCGGAAAGACCGGTTTCAGGGTTCTTGCGTACATATCCATAGGGTTAGCCGCAATCGGGGTGGTCTTGCCATTGTTGCCGACCACGCCCTTTGTGCTGCTGGCGGCCTTTTTTGCGAGCAAGGGCTCCCCCGCTTTTGCCAGCTGGCTTGAAGAGCATCCGTCTTTTGGTCCTGCTATCAGGGATTGGCGCCGGAATAGGGTTATACCCTTAAGGGCCAAAGTTCTCGCATGTGGCATGATGTTGCTGAGCTGGGGAATTTTGTTCGCGATGGGCGCTGCCACTGTGGTTTTGGCCATCTCGGGAACTTTCCTCGCGGGTGTAGCGTCTTATTTGCTTACCAGACCCTCGTACTGACCGCTTTCACAGAATAACCGGAGTGTTGAATGCACATTACCCGTTACACCGATTACTCGCTTCGCGTGTTGATTTATCTTACGGTGCAGGGTGATCGCCTGACAACGATCCAGGAAATTGCAGACAGCTACGACATTTCCAAAAACCATCTGATGAAGGTCGTGCACCAGCTTAACAAGAAGGGTTACATTGAAACGGTGCGTGGGAAAAAAGGTGGTATGAGATTGCACAGGGCGCCTGAAGACATCAACGTGGGTGTGCTGGTGCGTGACACAGAGCATGACCTCAGTCTTGTTGAGTGTTACTCCTCTAAAAACACCTGCAAAATCTCCCCGGTTTGTGGTCTTAAACCCATATTTGGGGAGGCCTTGCAGGCGTTCCTCTCGGTGCTCGATAAGTACACGCTGAAAGACATCATGAATGAGCAGCATCAACCGCAATTATTAAGACTGCTTCAGATCGCCTGATATCCCCTTTTTGCTTTTCCATTCCCGGCCTGTTTCAGGCCGGTTGGCTCTCAAGCCTCATGCGCAAACGGTCCGGTAACGAGTACTTCAGTATTCTTTTTACGACCGTGCCGTATTGGTGCCTGAAACTACCGGTGTTGTAGCGGATGCCATGCTTGCGGCAGACGCTCTGAACCCTTTCGGAAACCTCGGGGTACCGGTGTGCTGGCAGGTCCGGGAAAACGTGATGCTCTATCTGATAACTCAAGTGCCCGCTAAGCAGGTGTATAAGTTTGTTGCCGGTGAAGTTTGACGAGCCGGTAAGCTGGCGCAGATACCAGTGCCCCTTGCTTTCATTCTCGCAGTCTTTCTCATCAAAGGTTTCAGCGTCCTCCGTAAAGTGGCCGCAGAAAATCACCGTGGACGACCACAGATTGCGCATCAGGTTGGCGCCAAGGTTTCCGGCCAGCACGATGGGCGCCACAGGAAAGGTAATGAGCGGAAAGAACACATAATCCTTGAAGGCTTGACGCCCACCTTTGTGAAGCGCGTCTTTCAAAAACGGAAGCTTGTCGCGCAGGCGAATCTCGCCGCGCCTTACCCGCTCAAACTCCAGTTCATGCAAGCCAACGCCCCACTGGAAGAACACGCTGAGCATCACATAGCTTAAAAACTGCAGGCTGTGGGCCGGATGCCATTGTTCGTCATCACTCAGGCGCAGCAGTGCATAGCCGTAGTCCCGATCCTTGCCGATGATGTTGGTGTAGGTGTGGTGTTCGTAATTGTGCGTGCGGCGCCAGGAGTCGGATGAACAGGCGGTGTCCCACTCGTAGGTTTGAGAATGCAGAGAGGGGTCGTTTATCCAGTCATACTGGCCGTGCATCACGTTATGGCCAATTTCCATGTTCTCTATGATTTTGGAAAGGCCCAGCGAGACCGTTGCCGCCACAAAAACGGGTGGGATAAAACCGAACGGCATCATTACCCGGCCACCCACTTCGAGGGCGCGGTGCAAGCGAATTACGCGGCGAATGTAATTGGCGTCACGCTCTCCCAGATCCGCGACGATTTCATCGCGGATGCTGTTCAGATCTTGTGCCAATTCCTGGAGCTGGTCTTCGGTCATCTGTGACATGGGGTTGCTCCTTAAATCTCGATGGTGACAGGGCCATGGGGGATGGATATGCAAAGCTGAACGCTCTCTTCCCCTGGCCCGGAAGCCTTGCCTGTGAGCCGGTTAATCACTGTGCCGCTGGTTTTGCGGCAGCTGCATTGGTGGCATATGCCCATACGACAGCCGTGGCGGGGCGAAAGACCGGACGCCTCTGCGATTTCCAGAAGACTGGCGTCGCCCTCAGAACTGGCTTCCAGATTGCTCTTTCCAAACTGAACCTTGCCGCCAAGAACCTGGTTCGCAAGGTCGGCATTCAGTGCCGGCGCTGCGGTGGAAAAAAAGGTGCTGTGGATGTCTTTTTTGCGTATGCCATGCTCGTGCAATTGCTTGTTGGCCAGGTCCATCAGTCCCTTGGGGCCGCACAGGTAGACCTGCCTTGCTTTGAGCCCGGGCACAGTGCTCAGGTCCTGGCTTTTTAAGTACCGGGGTTTGTCGCTTTCATCCGTCGCGATGATTCTCAAAGTCAGCGCGCTGTAGCGGCGTTCAAGAGCATGCAAACGCTCGGCGGCAATGATGTCCTGCTGGGTGCGCACGAAATAGAGCAGAGTGACCGGTGCCCGGAAATCCTGAGCTGCCATAGTTTCCAGATGGCTTAAAACGGGCGTAATCCCGCTACCGCCGGCAATAAAGAGCACAGGCTGCGGGGGTTCTGGCAGCAGGAAATCGCCGAAGGCCTCGCCCAGTCCCAGCACCTGACCCTCACTCAGGTTGTCGTGCAGCCAGTTGGTTACCAGGCCGCCCGGCAGACGTTTGATGGTCAAGGTGACAAGCCCTTGTTTGGCCCACAACTCCGGAGAACTTGAAAGACTGAAGGTGCGGGTGCGCTGAACGCCATCAATCTCAACGCAAATGTTTACGTGTTGGCCCGCTTGAAAACCCGCCCAGCGTGCGGCAGGTTTCAGTGTAAATGTGCGGGTATCAGAGGTTTCCTGAATTACTTGCTCAACCCTTGCGAGGGTTTGCCCCTGCACCAGCATGGGGTTGAGTGTCTCAAGCAATGGATCGAAGAAGGCAGCCGGATCATTCCGGTTAAAAAGCTGCCTTCCTAGCCAGTGCAGAGCTCGTGTTTGGGGAATTCTTGCCGGCATGATGCTTTCTCCTTATGCGGCCTGACTAATGTGTACACTTGTTTACATGTTGTGTACGACTGTACACATGGACTTTCGGGCGCACAATGGAGATGGTTTCTTTGGCGCAATATGACAAGTATCCGGTGTTTTAAAGTCCTCGTCTGTGTACACTTGTGACTTGGACTCAATGATAACGGCAGTATGGGCAGGTGATGTCGGAACGAAAAAGGCGCAAGCCCGGTGAAACCCGTGACAAGCTGATGAGTGCGGTGCTTACATTGGTGGGCAAGGGCAGGCATTTTGCCAGTCTTGGTATTCGTGAGGTGACCCGCCAGGCTGGCGTGGTGCCCACATCTTTTTACCGGCACTTCCGCAATATGGACGATCTCGGGCTGCAGCTGGTTGATGAGCTTGGACTAGTCCTGCGCCGAATGATGCGGGAGGCGCGGGAAAACGTGCTTCAGGCGGACAAGCTGATTGAAGAGTCGGTGGGGATTTTTGTCAGTCACGCCCAGGCAAACCGCAGCTTTTTTCTGTTTATGGCGCAGGGGCTAGCCGGTGAAAGTCGGGCTATTCAGGACGGTATTCGCAGTGAAATGCGGTATTTTGCCAGTGAGCTGGCGAACGATTTGCGGCGTCTGAAAATGGCGGATCATCTTTCAGATGGCGATCTGGATATGACCTGTGATCTGGTAGTTCGCAGTGTGGCCTTCAGCCTTACAGATCTGATCGGTGTGTCGGCAGAAGACGAGTATCAGGTAGAGCAAATAAGGAAGCGAACATGCCGCTTCCTTCAGCTTATCTTTGTGGGTGCGGCCCACTGGAACAACCCGCAGCCCTGAACACAGGGCTGCCTGCGGTCAAGGCTTCGTGCTTTTGCTGACCCGTGCTTTTTTCGGTTTGCGCTTGGGCGGAAGAATCAACTTCTCCAGTTCATCCAAAGCTTCTCCTGTGTACACCGCAAGCTTCTGCATGCTGGGCAGGGTATCCCGGCATCCGGTAAACCCGAAGTTCAACGATCCCGCGTAGCTCAGGCAGGTAATGTTCAGTGCGCCGCCATGGGCAATCAACGAAACCGGATACATGGCTTCCAGTTTGGCACCCTCGTAATACAAGGGTTCCTGAGGGCCGGGTACGTTCGAGATGGTAACGTTGAACACTGGGCGCATACGGCCGCCAAGGCCTGATAGAAGCTGCAGAATATAAGGCGACATCAGCAGCATGGTGTACTGGGTGAGGGCGCTCTTTGGCAGCTTTTGCAGGTGTTCTTTTGCTTGATGGGTGGATGTCTTGATGTTCTGCAAACGAGTAAGTGGATCGGATTCGTTTGTGGCCAGAGATGCGATCATAAAGCTGATTGCCGTGCCCGTGCCCTGATCATCTGCAGGCCGTATGTTTACGGGAATGCCTGCTGTAAGAGCGGTATTTGGCAGATCACCCTGCTCCATCAGAAAGCGCCGAAGTGCCGTGCCGCATAGATAAAGAACGATGTCGTTCAGGGATGACTTGGATATGTGGGCCAGATCTTTCAGGCGGTCAAGCTGGTAGTGCTGCGTGGCGAAGCGACGCTGGCCTGTTACCCGGTGGTTGATCTTGGATACCGGCCCGGCAAAGGGTGCAGTAAGGCCGGTCTCCGGGTGGCGAGCAGACTGCATGAGACGGTTACCCGCACGCAGCAGCGTGGGTGCCATATCAGCCTGCAGTTTGACCGCCCCCAATGCCTGAGAAAAAATGGCGGGAACACTTTGCCTGGTCTCGCTCTTGCGGGGTTTGAGCCTTTCTGGCCGCATAGCCCAAGGCGGCAACATGCCTCGCTCACCAGGGTCTTTGCTCAAAACCCGCTGGAGTAAACGCACGCCACTGATACCATCAATCATTGAGTGGTGCATTTTGGTGTAAAGCGCAAAGCGGTTGTTTTCCAAACCTTCAATAACGTGGCATTCCCAGAGCGGGCGAGCGAAATCAAGAGGGTTGGAGTGCAGGCGCGATACCAGAACGCCGAGTTCCCTTTCGCCGCCAGGTTTTGGCAGGGCTGAGTGGCGTACGTGGTAGTCAAGATCGAGATTCTTATCGCGTATCCAGGCCGGTGCAATTAGCCGGCCGATCGCGCCTGACCAGGCAAGTTTTGTACACCAGGGGGGCGCAATTTCCCCGGTTTCCTTCATGCTGCGCACCATATCGCGAAGGAAGGTGTCAGGAGCACCCTCCGGTAGCGAAAAGATCAGCATGTTACCGACATGCATTGGTGTGTCTTCAGACTCTACAGCGAGCCACGAGGCATCCAGTGTTCCCAGGCGTTTCATTCCTTGCGCACCTCTGCCCAATTGGGGGCTTGAAAGTTGGACTTTGAAAAGTTGGACTTTTAGTTGTTGCTTGCAAGTATACGGGTTGCAGACCCTACAGACGATCACCTGGATGAAAAAAAGTAAGAATGGATCACAAGCTGTTCGAGGCTTTTGTTACATTCATGCTCCCGAAAGTGAAACGCTTGTGATAGGTTCACAGTATTGGATTAATAAAAACAACAACATCGGAGGCGCTGTGGAATCCAGCCCCCTTATCTCAGCCGGACTGCCAATCGCTCTGTTTATTATTATGATCGGTATAGGCATGACCCTCACCCTTCGTGATTTTCGCCAGGTGGCCGTTTACCCCAAAGGCATGGTTGTGGGCACAGTCGCGCAGATTGTATTAATGCCCATTATTGCCTTTGCGTTGGCGTCATTACTGGCACTGCCGCCCGCCATCGCGGTGGGGTTGATTATTATTGCCGCCTGCCCCGGTGGAACCACCTCCAACCTGTTTGTACTGCTTGCCCGGGGTAATATCGCCCTCTCCATTGTGCTGACCGTCAGCGCCAGCCTGATTACCATTATTACTCTGCCACTGATCACCAATATGGCTCTTCAGTTTTACATGGGTACCGAAGAGGACATTACGCTGCCGGTAGGGAAAACCATTGGCATGCTGGTTGGTATTGTTCTGTTGCCGGTGGCGATAGGTATGCTGGTGCGTTCTCGCAAACCTGAAGTGGCGCGCAAGGCAGAGAGTATTGTGAGTGTGTTTGGCGGCATTGTGCTGGCGGTGCTGATTGTGGCGCTTGTCTACGGAACGCGGGATCAGATCTGGAAGCTGCTGGCGCAAGCGGGACCGGCAACGCTGTTGCTGAACGGGGCGGGCATTTTTATCGGTTTGCTCGCCGGCCGTGCAGCCAGCCTGACGCAGCGGGAATCCCTGGCGGTGGCGGTGGAACTGGGAGTTAAGAATGGAACGATTGGCCTGATGGTCACGCTCACTCTGCTGGAGTCCAGCACTATGTCCATTCCGGCAGCGGTCTACGGCGTGCTCATGTTCCCGATCGGATTTTTGCTGGCTATGTATGGTCGGCGCGTTATCCCCAAAACCACGGCGGGCCTTGGGGAGTAGGAGCTGCCGGCGCTCCCTCGCCGGCGATGATCAGGTAATTACTTCCGGCCGTCTTTATCTATTTTGGTAGGCTCCAGACTGCCATTGCGGAAATCGATTTCCAACTCATACCCGTCGGCATTATCACCTTCCACTTCAATATCGCCTTTGGCGTTGATGCTGATTTCCTCAATCCGGCTCATGCCCTGATTCATACTGGCATCAATGTAATCAGATACTTCGGCGGCAGACAGGCCCCAGGGGCCATCTGTACGCTTGCGGCGCTCTTCTTTTTTAATGGTGCCATCGCTGCTTACATCCAGCTCGACAAACCACTCCCCATCTACCCAGCCTTCGATTTCCATGCTGCCATCATCGTTGCGGTCATCTTCCAGTTCAATGCTGTGAAAGTGGGAAATACCATAGTCTGAACCGATCTGGATGGCGCGTTTGGCGTCGTCAATGGTTCCGGATGCAAAGGCCAGTGGTGCGGCAACAAGGCTGGCGGCAAGTACAGATGCGATAAGTTTTTTCATAGTGTTACTCCTGACTCGTTGGTTGCAATGTGTCTTTCAATCGTCTTTTCAGTGCTTGTGGCAATGCGCCCGAGGCAAGCTGGCTGATGCAGGGCTTCCTGAGCGTTGAGTGCATCTTAAGTAACGCCTGCTTGCAGGAGGGTGAGTGTTTCGTTCATGGTTCATTCATGTTGGCTCTGACAGAATGAACCCATGAAAAAACTGCCCTGCTATCTTCTGAAGCTGATCATCCCCACCGCTGCGTTTATTGTTGCGGCGTTTGCCATTGCCTTGTGCCTGACCCTTCCCATGCCAGCCTCCGCAGATGAAGACTGGCGCAAACTCCATGAAGAGGTGCAGGCCGGCCGCATAAAGCCCTTGGGTGATATTCTGGACAGCCTGCTGCGCGACTGGGATGGCCAGGTGATTGATGTGGAGTTTGAGGAAGACGATGGCCGGCGGATCTACGAAATCGAACTGCTGGGCACACAAGGCCAGGTGGTGGAGTTTGAAGTGGACGCAGTAACCGGTGAGCTGATCGGCATTGAGGGCAAAAACATCAAGGGAATGAAGCGCCAATGAAAATTTTACTGGTAGAGGATGATCAACCGCTGGCACAGGGGCTTGCCGCTTCACTTGAGGATGCCGGCTTGCTGGTGGAGATCGCAGGAGACGGCCGTACCGCGGATTTTCTGATCACTACCGAGCGCTACGACGCAGTGATTCTGGATCTCGGGCTACCCGATGGCAACGGCGCTCAATGGTTGTCCGGATGGCGCGAACAGGGCATTGAGTTGCCGGTTCTGATTCTGACCGCGCGTGAACGCTGGTCAGACAAAGCCGCAGGTTTTTCTGCGGGCGCCGATGACTACGTCACCAAACCGTTTGAAACGGCCGAAATCCTGTTCCGGTTGCGAGCCCTGGTGCGCCGGGCCCATGGCCACGCCCACCCGGTTATCCGCATAGGAGATATTTCTCTGGATACACACAGTGCACAGGTTACCCGTGCCGGAATGCCGGTATCCCTGACGGCTCAGGAATTCCGGCTGCTTTCCCATCTTGTACATGCCGCGCCTCGCGTGGTCAGCCGTGCGGAGTTAACCGAGCATGTGTATGACGGCGACACAGAGCCTGATTCCAATGTGATTGATGTTCAAGTCAGCCGCCTGCGGCGAAAACTGGGCAGCCGGAGTATTGAAACCTTGCGCGGCCAGGGCTACCGGATGGTTTCGGATAACACGGCATCATGATATCGGCAGACAAGCTGCGCCGTCTTCCAATAGCCACACGAATGCTGGCGTCGGCACTGGTGCTGACTGTGCTGATACTGCCGGCTGCCGGCGCTCTGTTGTCGTGGAATTTCAGGGAGGCGGTGAATACCGCCTTCAATGAACGACTTGAAAGCCTGCTCAATGTGGTCATTGCCGGCGTCAGTTATGATGTTCGGCAAGACACTCTGGTGACCAACAGACAGCTGGGTGATTCCCGTTTTGATCGTGTGTTTTCGGGCTGGTACTGGCAAGTGCGTGATGAGGGTGAGCGGGTGCTTACTTCCCGCTCGCTATGGGATCAACGGCTGGCCATTTCTCATGAGCCTGGCATGGCCTTTCGAACCATCATCGGGCCCAGAGATAAACAGCTCCGGTTGCTGGAGCGCGATATACGCCTTCCCAACCTTGATGAGGTTTTACATGTGCAGGTGGCCGCCAGCCTGGATGAAGTCGAAGCACAGGTTGCGAGGTTTCAGACCTTACTGTGGTTGTCGTTGGCGACACTGGGCGGTCTTCTTATTGTGCTGACCGGATTGCAGATCCGCTGGGGACTGGCGCCTCTGCGCCGGATTGAACAAAGCCTGAAAGCGGTAGAACAGGGTCGCCAACCAGCCATTGAGACGAACCTGCCCAGAGAGTTGGCACGGCTGGCGGACGCGATCAATACCGTGCTGGATAGAGATCAGCGCCTGATGGAGCGGGGTAGAACAGCTGCCGGTAATCTGGCTCACGCCCTGAAAACTCCGGTCGCGGTACTGGGCACTCTGGCAGAGCGCTTGCCCCAGGAGCAGCAACAGGCCATGGCTGCGGAACTTAAACGCCTGGATGAGGCTGTAAGGCACCATCTTGCCCGTGCTTCCGCAGCAGGGCCGGTCGCACTGGGAGCGGAACAGGAACTCATTGTCGTACTCAAGCCCGTGGTTGAGGGTGTTCGGCGCCTAGCGGGCAGGCGCGGCCTGGAGTTTCATAGCGAGTTGAACTCAGGGCTCAGGGTGCGGATTGATGCCCAGGACTTGCAGGAAATTGTCGGAAATCTGCTGGAAAATGCGATCAACTGGGCTAAAAGTTTCATAAATTTGACCGGCACCGTTGAAGGGGGCTGGCTGGTGCTCAGCGTTTCAGACGACGGGCCTGGCATGTCTCCGGAAACCCGCCAGCAGGCTCTGAGCCGTGGTGGCAAGCTGGATGAAGCAAAGTCCGGTTCCGGGCTGGGGCTATCGATAGTTACTGAATTGGTGGAGTTGCACGGCGGCGAGCTCCGGCTGGATGACAGCCCCGAAGGCGGCTTGCGAGCCGAAGTGATTCTGCCCCTGGCCCAGCTGCGCTCAGGGGGTTAACGGCGGCGGGTGCGGGCAATGGTACTCATCTAATACCCTACCTTCGTCGACACTTTCGAGATGCACATCAAAGCCCCAGAGCCTGTGTGCATGCCGCAGCACCTCTTCTGTATCTTTGCCCAGAGGCACTCTGTCCACCGGCACATGCCTGAGCATCAGTGAGCGGTCGCCCCGTAAATCCACGTTCCACACCTGAATATTGGGTTCCCGGTAACTGAGGTTGTACTGGCGTGCCAGTTTCTCCCGCAATTCCCGGTAGCCTGGCTCGTCGTGAATGGCCGTTACCTTGTAGTTGTCTTCCATATCGTCATCCTCAATGGCAAACAGCCTCAAGTCCCGCATCACTTTGGGCGAAAGGAACTGCTGGATAAAACTCTCATCCTTGAAGTTGGCCATGGCAAAGTGCAGGGTTTTCACCCAGTCCGTGCCGGCGATGTCGGGGAACCATTCGCGATCCTCATGGGTGGGTGTTTCGCAGATTCGGCGCAGATCGGTGAAGATCGAAAAGCCAAGAGTGTAAGGGTTGATGCCGGAGTACCAGGGGCTATTGAATGGTGGCTGGTACACCACCGCTGTGTGGCTCTGCAGGAACTCCAGCATGAAGCCATCGGTTACCAGACCTTTCTCGTACATTCTGTTCAGCAAGGTGTAATGCCAGAAGGTAGCCCAGCCTTCGTTCATCACCTGGGTCTGGCGCTGTGGATAGAAGTACTGAGCCAGCTTGCGCACAATCCGGATAATCTCCCGTTGCCAGGTTTCCAGTAGCGGGGCATTTTTCTCGATGAAGTACAGCAGGTTTTCCTGAGGCTCCTCCGGGTAGCGTTTTTTGCGCTTTACCGGGTCTTCATCCTCGCTCATTTTTGGAATGGTGCGCCACAGATCATTCACCCTCCGTTGCAGGTATTCTTCCCGCTCTTCCTGGCGCTGGGCTTCCCTGGCGGCAGAAATGGGTGCAGGTCGCTTGTAACGGTCAACGCCGTGGTTCATTAACGCGTGGCAGGAATCCAGTATTTGCTCAACTGCATCCACGCCATAGCGCTCTTCGCATTCGGATACATAATTCCGGGCAAACACCAGGTAATCAATAATGGCACTGGCGTCTGTCCAGGTGCGGAACAGGTAATTGCCTTTGAAGAAGGAGTTGTGGCCATAGCAGGCATGGGCGATGACCAGTGCCTGCATGGGCAGAGTGTTTTCTTCCATCAGGTAGGCAATGCAGGGGTTGGAGTTGATGACTATTTCATAGGCCAGCCCCATCTGCCCGCGCTGGTAGCCTTTGGAGGTGCTGAGAAACTGCTTGCCGAAGGACCAATGATTGTAGCCAACCGGCATGCCAACCGAGCTGTAGGCATCCATCATTTGCTCGGCGCTGATTACTTCAACCTGATTGGGGTAGGTGTCCAGGCCGAACTCGGCAGCGCACTTGGCGATTTCTTCATCGTACTGCCGAATCAGATCGAAGGTCCATTCCGAGCCAGTGGAGATGGGCTTGCGAGTGGCCGGGCTGTCATTGCCTGGCGCATTGGGGCGGTCTATTGCATCGCTCATGCCGCTTTCCTCTCAAACAACCGACGGAAAACCGGGTAGATCTCGCTCGGGTCGGCAATTTGCTGCTGGGCAAAGCTCCCCGGAAATTGCTCCTGTACCCGCTCGTATTCGTGCCAGAGCATCTGGTGATCCTGGGGCGTAATCTCCACATAGGCAAAGTACTGCACCAGGGGCAGAATGCGGTCAGTTAAAAGCTTGCCGCAGATGGGGGAGTCGTCGTTCCAGTTGTCGCCATCGGAGGCCTGGGCTGCATAGATATTCCACTCTGCAGGCGAGTAGCGGGAGTCGATGATCTTGTGCATCAACTTCAAAGCACTGGATACAATGGTGCCACCGGTTTCCCGGGAATAGAAAAACTCCTCTTCATCCACTTCCTTGGCGCTGGTGTGGTGGCGGATAAACACCACATCGATTTTCTTGTAGTTCTTTTTCAGGAACAGGTACAGAAGGATGAAAAACCGTTTGGCGGTATCCTTGTGCATCTGGGTCATGGAACCGGACACATCCATCAGGCAGAACATGACGGCGCTGGTGGCCGGTTTGTGCTGCTTCAGGTGCTGTCGGTAGCGCAGGTCGATTTCATCAATGAAGGGGATGCGTTTTACATTGGCTTTCAGCCGGGCAATTTCGTCCTCAAGCACCCGGATTTGATCATCGTGGCTGAAGGCTGCATCCAGATCGGCAGGCGCGCTTTTGAGGTCCGCGAGTTGGGCCTCAAGTTCACGAATTTTCTTCTTGCGTGCGCCACCCAGACCCAACCGGCGAGCATGGGCACCGCGCAGTGACCGGATAACGTCGAGCTTGGCGGGTACGCCTTGGGTGCTGAACCCGGAACGCACATAATTGAAGGACTCGGTATCCTTGAGCTGCTTTCGGACAAGGTTCGGGAGTTCCAGATCATCGAAAAGGAAGTTCAGAAACTCGTCCTGGGTAATCTGGAAGGCAAATTCATCCATGCCTTCGCCATCTGGGCTGGCATTGCCTTGCCCCTGACCCTGGCCGCCACCACCTTCGGGCTTGGGCAACAGGTCTCCCGTTACAAAATCCCGGTTGCCCGGGTGAACCATCTCGCGATGACCACCCTGGCCGTGATGAAACACCGGCTCATCAATGTCCCGCGTGGGAATACTGACGCTCTCCCCCCGTTCTATGTCGGTGATTGAGCGCCGGTGCACCGCATCCGAAACCGCCTTCTTGATGTGATGCCGGTAGCGGCGCAAAAACCGCTCCCGGTTCACCGCACTCTTGTTCTTGCCATTCAGTCGTCGGTCGACAATGTGGGTCATACCCATAATTCACACTCCACTTACACGTTCGGGGCAAAAGCTGCAGGCCGGTTGTGCCCGGCCATACTGCCCTGCTAGTGCGACTTGCGAACTCGCAGGTACCATTCTGCAAGCAGGCGCACCTGCTTCTCGGTGTAGCCCCGATCGACCATACGTTCGACGAACTGCTTGTGCTTGCTCTGATCCTCCTGGCTGGCTTTGGGATTGAATGAAATAACCGGCAGCAGGTCTTCGGTGTTGGAGAACATCTTCTTCTCGATCACGCTGCGGAGTTTTTCATAACTGAGCCAGGACGGGTTCTCACCCTGATTATTGGCTCGTGCCCGCAGCACAAAGTTGACCACCTCGTTGCGGAAATCCTTTGGGTTGCTGATGCCCGCCGGCTTTTCGATTTTTTCCAGTTCCTCGTTGATAGAAGAGCGGTCGAGAATTTCACCGGTTTCAGGATCCCGGAACTCCTGATCCTGAATCCACAGGTCGGCATAGGTTACATAGCGGTCGAAAAGGTTCTGGCCGTATTCGCTGTAGCTTTCCAGATAAGCGGTCTGGATTTCCTTACCGATAAACTGAACGTAGTGGGGAGCCAGGAATTCCTTGATGAAGCGCAGGTAGCGCTCCTGAACTTCTGGCGCAAATTGCTCCTGTTCAATCTGCTTCTCAATTACATACAGCAGATGAACCGGGTTGGCGGCCACTTCGGTGGTGTCAAAGTTGAACACCTTGGAGAGAATCTTGAACGCAAACCGGGTAGAGAGGCCGTCCATGCCTTCGTTTACGCCTGCAGCATCCCGGTATTCCTGAATGGATTTGGCTTTGGGGTCTGTGTCTTTAATGTTCTGGCCATCGTAAACCCGCATCTTGGAGAAGATGCTGGAGTTCTCCGGCTCCTTGATGCGGGAGAACACAGAGAACTGCGCCAGCATGTCCAGAGTATCCGGTGCGCAGGGCGAGCCGGCAAGGGAACTGTTTTTCAGCAGCTTCTTGTAGATCTCCACTTCTTCCGTAACCCGCACACAGTAAGGCACCTTGACGATATACACCCGGTCAAGAAACGCCTCGTTGTGCTTGTTGTTGCGGAAGGTTTGCCACTCCGACTCGTTGGAGTGAGCCAGAATAACGCCATCGAATGGCACCGAACCCATGCCTTCGGTGGTGTTGTAGTTGCCCTCCTGAGTTGCGGTTAACAGTGGGTGCAGTACTTTGATGGGCGCTTTGAACATCTCCACAAATTCCATCAGCCCCTGGTTGGCTTTGCACAAGCCGCCACTGAAGCTGTAGGCATCGGGATCATCCT
The DNA here is from genome assembly GCF_016597815.1 of Marinobacter sp. DY40_1A1. Lineage (GTDB taxonomy): Bacteria > Pseudomonadota > Gammaproteobacteria > Pseudomonadales > Oleiphilaceae > Marinobacter > Marinobacter xiaoshiensis. Next base: position 97,465 of record NZ_VCHA01000001.1, read on the forward strand.
GGGAGTAATCCTCCAGCATGCGGATGTTCACCTTGCCCACCAGGGCAGAAATGTCCTGGTTGTTGTCGTCTCCCGGTTCGGTTTTGGATACGCCAATCTGGTCCAGCACAGAAGGGTATTTCTTTACCACGCGGAACTTACTGATATCGCCGCCAAACTCGTGCAGGCGTTTCACTGCCCAGGGGGACATGATGTTCTTGGTGTAGCGTGTTGGGATCCCGTACTCTTCTTCCAGGATGGCCGCGTCTTCTGCCGGATCAAAAAGCCCCAGGGGGGATTCGTTTACCGGGGAGCCTTTGATGGCGTAGAAGGGCACCTTCTGCATCAGGTATTTGAGCTTTTCCGCCAGTGATGATTTACCGCCACCAACCGGTCCCAGCAGGTAAAGGATCTGTTTCTTTTCTTCCAGGCCCTGAGCTGCGTGCCGGTAGAACGACACGATGTTTTCTACGGCTTCTTCCATGCCATAGAATTCGGAAAACTCCGGGTATCGCTTGATGATTTTGTTGGAAAAGATGCGCGACAGACGTGGGTCGCGGGACGTATCGACAAACTCAGGTTCGCCGATGGCGATCAGTAGTCGTTCTGCGGCCGATGCATAGGCCGTTGGGTCTTTCTTGCAGATCTCGAGATATTCCTCGAGGCTGTATTCTTCTTCCTGGGTGCTCTCATACCGGTTTTTAAACTGCTGCAGTATGCTCATGGGTAGCCCCTCGCTCGCGGTTCTTTAGCTTCTAATGCACGCAATATCCCCGTTGGGTTTACGGTCGCCATGGTGGCGATTCGTTTTGGTTATGGGTGGCTGGAATCATCCGTTCTGGCCGGCCGCGATCTGTGTCGGGTTTCGGCCTGCTCTGTCTGAGCTTAGTCCACGGTCACGAGGTTGGACAGGGAGCAAATGGTTAAGGTTCATTAAATTATGTTATTGCCATGGCCTCAGCCTCAGCGTTTGGTAAGCTGGAAAACACTCTCCGTAGCGCTGGCAAGGCCTTTGCGTTTGGTGAATGGATTGTCGCTGGCAAGAGTGTTGGTAAGAACACGCTTGATGTCATAGTCAGCGCTGTAGAGCTCGTGAACTTCATCGTCGCTAACGTTGAATGGCGGCCCGGTGATTTTTGCGTTGTAGTCCAGAGTAATGAGCAGAATGCGTGTGCCGTCGGGGATGACGGCCGTAAGATGATCCACATAAGGCTTGCGCATCGACTGGGGCAAGGCGATCAAGGCGGCGCGGTCATATACCAGATGTATGTGTCGCAGATCATCTGGCACCAGTTGAAAGAAATCACCGCACCAGAGTTGCAGGCTGCCGTGCTCGAAGGTGGTAAATGGCTCGCTTGGGTGCACCATGGCTTTCTCGCCAGCCTCAGCAAAGAAATCCTTGCAGGCGATTTCGCTCAGCTCCACGCCGATGACCGGGTGCCCGCGATCATGTAGCCACCACATATCGTGAGCTTTGCCGCACAAGGGCACCAAAACACCCTCTGTGCCGCCGCCAGAGAGTTCGGGCCAATGGTCGTACAGGTATTTGTTGACGGAACCTTCGTGGAAGCCGATTTCTTTTTTGCTCCAGCGTTCGTGCCAAAAGTCATGTTCCATGGTTGCTGCTCCCTTACTTGGACGTTTGATTCAGTCTACCCTAATCTTTGCGCATATTGACGAAGGACAAACCTATGAAAGCCGTGTTTCTTGATGCCACTACGCTTGGCAACGATGTCGATTTGACCCCCATTGAGCAGGTTGCCGGCGGCATAGTGAAACATGCCGCGACAGCGCCGGGTGAAGTGCTTGAGCGAATTAGGGGCTTCGATACGGTGCTGGTGAACAAGGTGGTACTTACCCGGGCGCATATCGAACAATGCCCGGAGCTGAAAACCATTGCTGTTGTAGCTACCGGGCTGAACAACGTTGACCTGAAGGCGGCAAAAGATCACGGCGTTCGGGTGCTGAATGTCACGAATTACGGGCGCTCAACCGTGGCGCAGCACACCATGGCACTGATGCTGGCGCTGGCAACACGCCTGCTGGATTATGACCGGGATGTGAGGGCAGGGCGCTGGGGCAAAAGCGACATGTTTTGCCTGATGGATCACCCGATCCTGGAACTGGAAGGCCGAACCCTCGGTATTATTGGCTATGGCGATCTGGGCCAAGGCGTTGCTGAGCGGGCCAAAGCCTTTGGTATGAAAATATTACTCGGTGCCAGGCCCGGGCAGCCGGCGGGGGAGACAGATGGCTACCCGCGGATTCCCCTCGATGAATTGCTGTCGCAAGTAGACGTGCTCTCGTTGCACTGCCTGCTCACCGACGAAACCCGAAATTTGATTGGCGCTCGAGAGTTGCAGATGATGAAGCCCGATGCCCTGCTGATTAATACCAGCCGCGGAGGTTTGGTGGATGAACAGGCGCTGGCCGATGCACTTCGTAATGGCGTGATCGGCGGCGCCGGGTTTGATGTGCTGACAGAGGAGCCGCCACAAAATGGTAATCCCTTACTCGCCGATGGAATTCCGAATCTGATTGTTACACCGCACTCGGCTTGGGCCAGTCGCGAAGCGCGGCAGCGGATTGTGGAAATTACCGCGCATAATCTTGCATCGGTTTCTTGAAGGATCATAAGGCGGGGGAGCAACAGAGAGTGGCAGGGGATATGGTTTGCAGGGTATGACGGTTTGATAAAACCTTGGTGTGCAGTTTTTGTAGTTGTTGCGGCGGCCATGCTTTCAGGGTGTTCGACAGCGCAGCATCGCGACCAGCTAGCCTTGTTCAACTCAGCCTATGCTGCCGGGGACTACGACTCTGCACTGAAGGCGGTGAGCTTTAGCCAACCCGAAAACAAGCCAGTTGATTCCGGGGCGCACCTGCTCGAATTGCTGCATCAGGGCGAAATGTACCGTTTGACTGATCGCAACAGTGAGTCTGTGAAGGCTTATGATCTGGCTGAAGACGGAATGAAAAACCTCGACACGGCGGGACTGTTTGAAAACACCGTGGAAGGCTTGATGGCCGTGATGGTTAACGACTCCGAGCGCGACTACAAAGCGCTGATGTCTGAGGCGGTTCTCGTCAACACATACAAAGCACTGGCGTTCCTGGCTGAGGGCAACAATGACTATGCCAGAGTGGAATTTAACAGAGCCAATGATCGTACCCGGCGCGCCGTTGAATTTTTTCGCAAGGAAATCGCGGAGCAGCAAGCCGTTCTGAAAAGTGAGGCTCAGAGCGGCAACAGAAAAGCCTCTATGGTGCAAAGCAGTCTCGGGAGCAGGGAATTCCAGTCAGCAGTCCATAATCGCTACGGTTCATCGTCGACCTGGTCTGTGTTCCCTGAATTTATTGTACCCGCAAGCACTTGGCTACACGGCATCTATTTTCTGGCCAATGCCGAAGGCGGTGCTGACTATGAGCGTGCCGCCACCTCACTCAAGCGGGTGGCAGAAATGAGCCCGCAAAGCGCGGCGCTGCGGGCTGATGCAGACTTGGCAACCGGCCTTGCCTCCGGCACTCAGAACCTTGCAGCCTTGCCATCACAGGTGTGGGTTGTGTATGAAAACGGGTTGGGCCCGGTTTTGAGAGAGTCGCGCCTTGATGTGCCTCTGATATTGCTTCATGGCAACCAGCAAGTACCGGCCTATTTTGGAATTGCGTTGCCTGAATACGCCGAACGTCCCGCTATACCCGGTAGTATTGGTGTGTCAAACGCCTCTGGCCAAGTGGCAACAACGGAACGAATCTCGGATATGGGCAAGGTGTTTCGTACTGAAATGAAAGAGCGCTTTCCGGGGGTGTTGGCCCGGGCCGTTACATCGGCGATTGGCAAGGCAGTTCTTCAAAAGGAAGCCGCTGATCAGTTCGGCCCGATAGGCCAGCTTTTCGCGACCGTATTGACTGTTGCAACAACCCAGGCGGATCTGCGCAGTTGGCAAGCCCTGCCTAACCATTGGCAGGCTGCTCGCATCGACCGCCCGGACGATGGGCACCTGACACTGCTGGGTCATCGGGGTGAGGTGTTGGGTAACCTGGACGTTCCACAACAGCCCTTCACCCTGGTGTATGTTAAACGACCGACCGCTCAGGCACCGGCAACAGTGATAATCATGGATTTGCAGGGTAAAACGAATGCGACTTTTGCACGCTTTCCCGAGTAGCATGAACCTTCACGGGTTTCACAGATCAAGTAATCAATACACCAGAAAAGCAGGATGTTCGTTATGAAATCGTTATTCTTGGCCAGCTTGCTGGTTCTTGGTTTGGTGGGCTGCGCTTCTCAGCCAGAAACCAACACTACAATGATCGACCGTCAGGAGCTGAGGGTCGATCCTGAAGTGGTCTATGCCGCAGACGTAACAGAACTCTTCAAATCGAGACTGACACTGCCTGATGGCAGCAGCCTCCTGCAGGTGCAGTTTGCTGTGGAAGCGAGATCAGATACAGAGCTGGCTTGGAAGGTTACCTGGTTCGATGACCTTGGCAGGGTGGTGAAGGGTGTTGGCGAGAGCTACCGCCAGGCGACGTTGCTAACTGGCCAGCCCCGCTATTTTAAAGCGACCGCTCCGCATTCCCGAGCCACCAGTTTCCAGTTACATCTTCGTGAACCTAAATAAGAAGGAAAGCCCAATGTTGATACGTGCCCTTGCCATTTCTGTCGGTATTGCTGTTCTGGCCGGCTGTGCCGCGCCCACCCGCTATATTGACCCGGCTGCAGACGATGGTCCTGTGGCAATGACCATGGATTACCGGGACTTTGAAAAAGCGGCAACCGACGCTGTAGAAGATATGCTTTCCAGCGGTGCCGTGAACAACCCGGACGGCAGCCGTTACATCATGGTGGTAAGCCGCATAACCAACGACACCATGCAGCGCATTGATACCGACCAGCTCACCAAGAAAATCCGCGTATCACTGCTGCGCTCAGGCAAGGTTGTGACTACCACCGCTGTTGGTCTCAACGGTGCTGAAGATGAAATGAATATGAAGGCGCGAGAGCTGCGAGATTCCGAGGAGTTTGATCAATCTGCCGTGCAGCGCAAAGGCACGCTCCAGGCGCCCGACCTGAGCCTTTCAGGAAAGATTCTCCAGCGTAATCACAAGGTAGGAAAAGAACAACAGGTTGAGTATTACATCCAGCTGTCTTTGACAGAGCTGGCATCCGGCCTGGCCATTTGGGAAGGTGAAACCCCTATCATCAAACGGGGGTCTGACAAGTCGGTTACCTGGTAAAAGCAGGCGGGGGTGCCCGCCTGCTTTAAGCTCAGAACTGGTAGCCAACGCTTAAAGAGGTACCGATCTGGGTCATGCCCAGTTCAATTTCCTGGCCGGGGCCCATGGGGTTATCGCCCCGGACGTTTTTACGTGGTGAGTAAAATGCCATGCCGGACACTTCCAGGCTTTCGCTGAAGTGATGGGTGAAGCCGCCGGTGAAGTGCCACTCCTGAACGCCCGGTGCAAGGATATTAAATAGTACTTCCTCATCGGGAATCGGTTGTTTGCCGTAGCTGACACCGGCGCGCCAGGTTTGAGCTGCGTCTTGCTGCCACTGCCACCCCAGTTTGACGATGGTCATGTCGTCCCAGCCAAAGCCGGCACCCTGATCGTCACCCAGTTGAGCTTGCATCAGATTAGGCATCATCGGGTTGCCGACGCTGTTGATGTCGCTGTAACGGATGTGCTGAACATCCAGCAGAAGCCAGTGGTTTTGAATGCCAGACCATGCAACGCCTGCGTTGAACATTTGTGGAATATCGAAACCACCTTGCTCGGCAAACAGGCCTTCGTATTTGCTGAACTCTTCCATTTCGATAATCGTGCGCCAGCTAGCCCCAGCGCGAAGAGTTTCTGTTACTTGCCCCTGCCAGCCAATTTGAAGGCCATAGCCCCAGGCATCATCGGTGCCGTTGTTGGTTAATGCGTTCGGGTTGGAGGAGAAGCCCGAAAAATTGCGCAAACCTTCGGCCTTGAAGCGCTGGTAGGCAATCAGTGGTGAAATGCCCAAAGCTTGCCCTTCAGAGAACTCCCAGGACCAGGTGGGCGCAATGAAAACCTGCTCCAGATTTACTCCGGTTTTACCCCCTCCAAACGTCCCGCCATTATCACCAGAGTATTCGGTGTTCATGCCGCCATTGGCAAATATAGACAGACCCAGGCTGTGGCCGTTGTCCAGATCACGGTTATAGCCGAAGTGAGGAATGAAAAAGGCTTTGTTCTCACTGGATACAGCACCTGGCGCCAGATAGAAGGTCTGCGCTGTATTGGGGGCACCACCTTCAACTGTGTAGCTCCGGCGAGGAGAGAAAATTTCCAGCCCACCGTCTGATCTGCTGCCAACAAACGCCATGCCTGCCGGGTTGGTCGCCGCTGCCAGGCTGTCTTGTGATAACGCCGAACCTGCGCCTGCCATACCAGCGCTGATGGTTCCGTAGCCATGGCTGAAGTAGCCGTTGGTTGCGAGAACGGTGGTTGGGAGAGTTGCGAGAGCTATAGCTCCTAAAGCAGATTTGATGCGCATGTAAAGACCCGGTTGGTTAAGCGACATATCTAAGGTAGGCGTCTTTTTACAGAATTGTTGTTATAAGGGGAGGTGAAAAATGATGATATGGTTATATCGAATTGAGTGCCTCGCAAAAAGCTGTTAATCAGTCATACTTGAGCGGTATCGGATATCTAGCTGATAATCTGAACAAAACAGGAACAACAGGATCTAAAGTGGCCTCCTTCCAATTCAAAGAACGACTCCAGGCAGCAGAGACATGGATTCTTGCAAACCCGAATCCGCCGCAAACCTGGCCCTGGACCCTGTTATACAAGGCCGGGCGTTCCATTTATGCCCTCATACGTGATGTCGTCAACGGCCAGTTAACCCTGCACGCCATGAGCCTGGTATACACCACACTGCTGAGTATTGTGCCGCTGTTGGCGTTGAGTTTTTCGGTGCTGAAAGCGCTTGGTGTGCATCAGCGCATGGAGCCTTTCCTGTTTCAGTTTTTTCAGCCTATGGGGCCTGAAGGCGTTGAAATGGCAGAGCGCATACTGGGCTTCGTAGACAACATGAAGGTGGGAGTGCTGGGCTCTGTGGGTCTTGCGTTACTGGTGTACACCGTGGTGTCGCTGGTTCAGAAAATAGAGCGGTCATTCAACATGATCTGGCGGGTGCCAGAGATGCGCTCCGTGGCCCAGAGGTTCAGTAACTACCTGAGCGTTATCATGGTTGGGCCTCTGTTAATGGTATCGGCTATTGGCGTAAGTGCGACGATTTTTTCTTCGTCTTTTGTGCAGACGCTGATTGCCATTGAGCCATTTGGCTCAGTGATTCTTGTGCTCAGCCGCTTTACGCCGTTCTTTCTTGTGGTGGGCGCCTTCACCTTTGTATACGTGTTTATGCCCAATACCCGCGTAAAGCTGCGGTATGCGTTTATTGGTGGTCTGGTTGCCGGGGTTTCCTGGCAGGCTGGCGGAATGCTGTTTGCGTCGTTTGTCGCAGGCTCAGCCAAGTATGCCGCAATATATTCCAGCTTTGCGATCGGCATTATCATGCTGACCTGGATATACCTGAACTGGATGATTCTGCTTTTGGGCGCCAGCCTCGCGTTCTATTTGCAAAACCCGGGTTCGGTTGCCAAGCGCAGTCATGTTCAACTGTCTCCAGAGCTTCAGGAAAAAATTGCTTTGGCCATGATGTGGCTGGTGGCTCGCCCCTTCAGTGAGGGCAGTACAGCACCGCAGCAGGAGGTTCTGGAGCAATCCTTACGAGTGCCAGGAGAAGTTACGCGAGGAGTAAGTGACAAGCTGATTCGTGCCGGCATACTCACGCTTGCCGGCCGCCAGGGTGATCAGTTGGTGCCGGGGCGGGCGCTGGATCTTATTACGGTGGGAGATGTGCTGAAGGCCGTTCGCCACGACGAGGATCGCGTGGTGGACCGGCTGCCTCCGGTGTTCCCCCCTGAGTTGCTCAAAGGAGAGCGGGAGAATGAATCTACTACGTTTGCCGCCTTGCTGAAAAATGCCCCTGGCGCAGAGGCTAACCGCGAGCGCCAGCGCTGAGAGCGGCCTTCAAAGCTACCCGTACGCGGCCTGTCTGTTCTGTATCAAGGCTTACGATTTTCTCGAGGTCTTCCTCGGGCAGGTTGCGCTGGTGGGCATGACGTAATACTTCTCGGCTGCCTATCACCATGCCATCCACCAGGGTTGTACCTTCCCGAGCGGGCGCCGGGCGTTCTGCAGACATAAGGTACGCATGGTATTTGGGCGGAAGCCCCCACTCACTGGCAATCACCTGCGAAGCCACCCACTGATAGCGTGCCAGAGCTGTGCGAACCAGTACCACGTTTGGCTCTCCAGCCCCAGGCTGAGCCTTGCATATCTGCTGAAGCTCTCTACGGAGGGTGATATAGGATAATGCCGGTAGCAGGCCGACGGTGAAGCAGGCGCTTGCGTCCTCCCCACGAAGCTTTGCTATAAATTCTGCTGCACGGGCACACGTAAGGCCCCATTGCCAGGCACGCTGGGCAAACAGTGCTTCCCGGCTATTTCGGGCTGCCATCATAGGGCGCATAACAGCTGCTGAAATCACATTCCGGATGCCATCAATACCAAGGATGAACACGGCCTGGTCGACAGACTCAATGGTGTGATCGCCGGTGCGGAAATAAGGGCTGTTGGCAATCTGCAGTATCTGATTGGTTAAAGAGGGGTCTCCCAGAATAATCTGGCTCAGCTTCTGCCGATCGCCAGACTCGTCCGAGAGGGCTCTCATAAGCATGGGGAGCGTCATGGGCTGCCGTGGCAGCTCTTCCATCTTTTTGTTCGTGAGGCGGTGTTCCAGCTCTTGCAAGGCGCGTTCAGATAATGACTGCTCATCCCGTAGCCTTGCGGGGCCGGTGTCGAGTAACCAGCAGAAGAGATTTTCTTCAAGCTGCATTGTCAGGCTTTGTGCGTCTTCGGCTGATTCGGCAGGCTCAGTAGTTTTCGCAGGATTGAACAGTCGCGCCTCAGGAGCCGGAGGAGGTGAGGGTTGCTCAGTTTTAAAAAAATCTGCTACCCAGGAAAAAAAGCCTGGCATCCGTTGCCTCCGAATGAATCAGTCGTGAAACTGTACGTGCCTGTAACTTGCAGTATAGGGGGCCGTCGCTGCATTGCACAGGCTAAACCTTTGCTGCCAGTAAACTATTTACACCAGCGCTCCACCGAATACAAAAATGAGCTGGCAGACACCTGCCGCACACCCTAGCATTGCGCCTACAAGAATCAGCTTGATTTCATCTTCCTGGAAGCAGGGGCGAAGCAAATCCTGAAACTCCTCGGAGGAGAGGGCAATCATTCGCTCCACCATAATTGCTTCAACAGCACGGGCACGGTCAGTCTCAAACATCGGGTTGCTGAAAGATGTTTTTGATATTTCAATAGCCTTTTCGCCCACCTGGTTTTTCAGAGTAGCAAAACCGGTTGGACCAAAAGCCATTTGGGTCAGAGCTTTGCCCATGCCAGCGGTTTCATCAACCAGCGGCTTGATATGCTTTTTAACCATATTGCGGGCGCGATCACCTTTTGGGCCCTCCATTATGGCTTCAATGATATTGCCAACCGTTAGAATCTCGTGAGTGATAATGTGGCAGAAAGAATGGGCCACCTCAGGTTGCCGCTTGAGGAACAGCCCCTGAATCTTGAAAGGGCCGACCTTTTTGGCATGCAGAGGCCGGAAGATCACGTTCAGGGCGATCCAGTTGGTGGCCCAGCCCACCATCAAGCCGAAGAAAGGCAGTACCCACCAGCTTTGATAAAAGTACCAGACAGCCATCTGAATAAGGCCGAACAGGAAGCCGAAATAGAGACCGGAATTCACAATAAAGCGAAACTCTGCGTCGCCACACTCCAGGAAAATGCGGTTCAGCAATTGCTTGTCGGCCGTCAGTTTCTCAATGGTCATGGTTTTGATATCAAGCAGGTCTTCTACGTTGTTGGCGATATCGTCGACCAGGTTGTCTACCAGTTGCGGTGCAGATTTGCGCACCCGGTCGTAGACCATTTTCCGGGCAGAAGCGGGGAGGTTTTCCCAGAACGTCGGGTACTCCCGCAGCATCATTTCGTCCACATACTCTTCGATGCGGGGCTCTACCGATTGGACAATATGAGCCGCGAGTATTTTAGGGTCAATCTGTTCAAAAATCTCCCGCACGGTGCCGATTTTGGAAATAGTGGCGTCTACGGCGATGGCGGCCATTTTACCGGCTTTGGAGGGAATGATGCCCTGCCAGCCCAGCAGAGGGGGCTTGCCAACAAACTCTAGCGGAAAGAAGGTCATTTTGATGGCAAGCCAGTTAGTGATCCAGCCAATCAGGGCAGCAATAATGGGAATACTGAGGTATTGCCAGAATTCGGGGTTGCTAAACAGGTTTGTCATCCGGAGGTTGCACTCGCTTTTTTGTTTATGTCTGCGGGCAGAAGCATGTTTGGAAGGTGCGCGGCTGTCAATGACCTGAGAGCCCTCCCGGGATGGCGGAATGATCTAGCCTGCCATGTCACCCCATAACCACTGACACAAAGCCATGGCGGCAACGGGTGCGGTTTCTGTTCTCAGCACTCTCGGACCGAGAGCCACAGGCAAAAACCCTTCCTTCTCCGCTTGGGCAATTTCATCGGCGGTGAGACCGCCCTCGGGCCCAATCATCAAGGCTACGCTGTCAGGCTTGGCCATAGAGCTCAGTGATTGTTCAGTGCGGTGGTGCAGCACCAGCCGCAAATCGCAGCTACGACTGTGCTCCAGCCATTGCGCTACGGTCATAACCGGCAGGATTTCCGGTATACGAGCACGACCGCATTGTTCGGCAGCGCTTATGGCAATTGACTGCCATTGGCGCAAACGCTTGTCTTCCCGGTCGCCTTTAAGCTTTACCTCACAGCGCTCAGTAGTGAGCGGCACGATTCGGGATACGCCCATTTCTACCGCTTTTTGAATGGCATAATCCATGCGGTCACCCTTCGACAAAGTCTGACCAAGGGTGATTAACAGGGGGGATTCAGTAAGGTTGGCTTCGGGCGCAGCGACTAGCACTTCAACACGCTTCTTGCTCGCTTCCGTAATAGTGGCAGGGTAATCCTGGCCATCCCCGTTGAAGAGTCTCAAAGCTTGCCCTGGCTGCATGCGCAGCACCCGGCCGACATGCTGGGCAGCGTTCTCATCCAGATCTGCATGAGAGCCTTCGCTCAAAGGCGAGTCGGTATAAATTCTGGGGATGCGCATGTGTGTACCTTGATCAGTCCCTAACAGCTATATCGATACCTTCGGTCGCAACCTGGGCCAGATGGCGTATCTGATCTTCAGTAATGACGTAAGGCGGCATGAAGTAAACCACATTACCCAGGGGGCGAAGCAAGGCCTGGCGGGTGAGAGAGTGCTGATACACACGAACACCCCGGCGCTCCTGCCAGGGGAAGGGTGTTTTCGAGGCTCTGTCTTTCACCATCTCAATTGCCAGAGTCATTCCGTGCTGGCGGATATCCCCAACATTCGGGTGATCAGCCAGGTGAGCTACGGAATCAGCCATGCAAGCCGAAAGTCTGCGGTTGTTCTCAATCACGTTATCATCCCGGAAGATGCCCAGAGTGGCCAGTGCCACGGCGCAGCCGATGGGGTTGCCGGTGTAGCTGTGGCTGTGCAGAAAGGCCTTCAGGGTTTCGTAATCATCGTAAAAGGCGTTGTAAACCGTATCGGTGGTCAGCACAACGGAGAGTGGCAGATAACCAGCCGTCAGGCCTTTGGAAAGGCACATGAAATCCGGGGTGATGCCAGATTGCTCACAGGCAAACATGGTGCCGGTGCGGCCAAAGCCCACCGCAATTTCATCTGCAATCAAATGCACGCCGTAGCGGTCACAGGCTTCACGTAGCTTAGTGTGGTAAATCGGATGGTGCATGCGCATGCCGCCGGCGCACTGGATCAGCGGTTCCACCACAACGGCACAGATTTCTTCGTGCTTTTCTTCCAGCAGTTTTTCCATGGCTTCAAACTGACGCAGGGCATAGGCCTCGTCGGTTTCGCCTTCTTCCTTGTTGTAGGCGTCGGGTGAGGACGCGGTCAGCACTTCCATCAGCAATGGCTGATAGGTGTCCTTGTACAAAGCCACGTCGCCCAGTGCCAAGGCACCCAGGGTTTCACCGTGATAACTGTTGCTCAAATTCACAAAATTCTTTTTGCCGGGTTTTCCCAGGTTCTTCCAGTAATGGAAGCTCATCTTGAGCGCAGCCTCGATGGCCGATGATCCGTTGTCAGCGTAGAAGCATTTGTTCAGCCCTTCGGGGGTTACTTCGATAAGCTGTTCAGACAAATTGACCACAGGCTCGTGGGTAAAGCCCGCCAGAATGACATGCTCCAGCTCATTGATTTGCTTGTTGATGGCTGCGTTTATTCTGGGGTTCGCATGGCCGAAGAGGTTAACCCACCAGGAGCTGACTGCGTCGATAAACCGGTTGTTTTCAAAGTCCTCCAGCCAAACACCTTCGCCTCGTTTGATGGGCACCAGGGGCAAGGTTTCGTGGTCTTTCATCTGTGTGCAGGGGTGCCATACAGATTTGAGGCCGCGGGCGACGAGGTCGGCATTGCGCATAGAGAGTCTCCGGTAAGGCGATGGTTCTGAACTGTTAATGTGGCGGCTGTTAACCTCGGGTGATAATACAGTTAACAGCGGCGACTGACTACTATGCCAATACCCATCGACCGGATGGCCAATGCACCCACCTGGCTGCCCCCTGACAATTCCTGCACAATAAAACAGAGGCGCATATACGATGGAAGTTCAACTGACCCACCCCTACCAGGCCGGCATTGAGCGAGTGCTTGGGGCTTTCTTTAACGAGGATCATATCCTTGAGAAAAACGCTTTGTTGGGCTCCCGTAATGTGCGTGTCGCAGAGTTGGAAAAAGGCGAGACTACGGCAAAGCTGGTTATTGAACGGCAGATGACAACTTCCATGGAGGTGCCAGGTTTTCTTTCCCACTTCCACCGTGAATGGAACCAGGTGCGGCAAGAAGAGCACTGGTTTCGTAAAAGTGACGGCGAATGGCATTGCGAATTTCGTGTGCACATTGAAGGCGTGCCGGCAAAAATCAAAGGCATGATGAGGCTGGAAGGCTCAGATGATGCCTGTACCAATCATGTGACCCTGAGTGTGCGCTGCGATGTGCCGCTGGTGGGTAAGAAGATCGCAGCATTTCTGAGAGACGACTCACACGCCAAAATAGAGCGTGAGTATGCAACCATACTACAGCTGCTATAATGCCCTCTCACGGATGAATACAACGCAATGGATGCGACATGAGCAAAGCAGTTGTTCTTCTCGGAGACTTGGGTTCTGATCACCAGGGCTTCCCGCCTACGCCGGTGCTTGCCGGCTCCCCCGATGTACTGATTGATGGCAAACCAGTTGCCCGAGTGGGCGATCCGCTGGCGCCACACTCCAAACCGAAACATCCTCCACACCCCCGCGCCATTGCTGCGGGGTCTGGCACTGTGCTGATCAATGGCATTCCCGCGGCAGTGACTGGTGGTGCTATTACCTGTGGCGGCGTGACGATTGGGTCCGGGTCGGTGATTATTGGCAGCTAATACAGGTTCGGAGTGCTCAAAGGTTTTCTGTAACGCTCACAACTAAGCCCTCATGTTCGAGGGCTTAGTTGGTGTAGAGCTAATAAAAACGCCTTTGCTGTCAGCGCACCAGCACCCTGGAGAGAAACGCCTGAGTCCGTTCGTTCTGGGGGTTATCAAACACGTCGTCTGGCTTGCCTTCTTCCACAATCTGGCCTTCGTGAATGTAGATCACGCGGTCGGCCACTTCGCGGGCGAAACCCATTTCGTGAGTGACCACCATCATGGTCATGCCTTCTTTTGCCAGTTCACGCATTACGTCGAGCACTTCACCGATCATTTCCGGGTCCAGCGCCGAGGTGGGCTCGTCGAACAGCATCAGGCGTGGTTCCATGGCCAAGGCGCGGGCGATAGCAACTCGCTGTTGCTGACCACCGGAGAGGTGGCTGGGGAATTTGTCAGCCTGGCTGCCAATGCCCACACGTTCCAGTAGGCGCTCAGCTGTAGCGTTGGCAACCACCTCAGATATGTTCTTTACTTTCTGGGGGGCCAGCATGATGTTCTTCTTCACTGTGAGGTGAGGGAACAGGTTGAACTGCTGGAACACCATGCCCACTTCTTTACGGATTTCTGCAAGAACCTGCTGATTGCCGCCTTTCGGAGCAAGCGCCTGGCCGTCTACTTCCAGGTGGCCGGATTCAAACTCTTCAAGGCCATTCACGCAGCGGATGAGCGTGGATTTGCCGGAACCACTGGCGCCGATAATGACCACCACTTCGCCTTGCTCTACTGATAAGTCGATATCTTTAAGGACATGCAGCTTGCCGAAGTACTTGTTCATGCCCTTCATTTGCACAATATGATTCATGGGTCAGGTTCCTTCAGACAGAGGCCAGTCCGCGCCGTTCAACCAGGCGGAGAATCAGGGACAGCGAGAGGGTGATGGCCAGATACATAATCGCGACCACAAAATACACCTCAAAGGCAGTGAAGGTGCTGGCAATGTACACCTGGCCCTGACGAACAAGTTCGCCCACGCCAATAACCGAGAACAAGGAAGTGTCCTTGATGCTCACAATGGCCTGGTTTCCAAGCGGCGGAATCATGCGCCGGAAGGCTTGTGGCCAGATGATTGACCAGAATGTCTGAGTGCGGGACAAGCCCAGAGAAAGCCCGGCTTCTGCCTGGCCTTTGTCGATGGACTGAACGCCACCGCGTACCACTTCAGAAATGTAAGCGCCCGAGTTCAGCGCAATCGCAGCAATGCCCGCAGTAAGAGGATCGATAGGGCCTCCGATCAGATCTGGCAGGCCGTAAAAAATAAACAGAACCTGAACAAGAATCGGGGTGCCTCGGAAGATTTCGATATAGGCCGTTGCGGGCCATTTCAGAAACCATTTTTTATTGATGCTCAGCAAGCCAAAAATGATGCCCAAGGCAAAGCCGATCAACAGGCCGCCAAAGGAAATCATTAAAGTGTAGGGAACCCCCTTGAGAAGGAAGGGAATAGAATTGATGGCTGCTTGCCAGTCGAATTGGAACTGGGAATCCACAGTGTGCGTCTCCGCAGGGGTTGGGGTCAGAAGTCGCCGGAGCACTTAGCCCCGGCGCTACACATCAAAGAGCCTGGCGGCCCTTTAGCCTTTACTTGCCTTCCGGCATTGGGCCAAACCACTTTTCGTAAATGGTTTTGTAGGTTCCGTCTTCTTTCATTGAAGCGAGGGCCTCGTTAACCGCACCCACCCACTTGCTACCGTCTTTCAGCGCTATGCCGTACTGCTGGCCTTCGTACAGTTTGCCAACGGTTTTAACTTTGCCTTTACCCTTGGTGCTGGCGAAGTAGCCAACGTTCGGGGCGTCGTAGAACACTGCGTCTACCGCACCAGACATCAGTGCCATATACATATCTGAGCTGCCCGGATAGGGGGTAACGCCGTTGTTCTTATCCAGATTTTTCTTCAGGAAGTCGTAACTGGTGCTGCCAATCTTGGAACCGATTTTCAGGCCTTCAAGGTCGGTGATTTCTTTTACTTTATCGTTGTTCTGACGAACCAGAATCCGCAAACCGGAGTCATAGTAAGGGTCGGAGAAATCAACGATCTTTTCACGCTCGTCGGTAATGGTAATGCCGGCTATGGCGATATCCACGTTGCCTGTTTGCAAGGCAGGAATTATGCCGTTGAAGTCCATGGTGTTGAGCTTGTAATCAAAGCCCGCACGCTTGGAGACTTCAGCAATAATTTCCATGTCAAAACCGATCATTTCACCGGTTTCCTGGTCCAGCATCTCAAACGGAACAAAACTGGGGTCGGTAGCCACTCGCAAGGTTTCAGCGCTTAGGGTGCTAGCTGCGATGGTAAGGGCCAGGCCTGTACCCAGAGTTTTCAGCCATTTCGTGCTCATGCTTTCTCCTTTCGTTCTTATTGGGGCTCCATTTGCCGGATAAGGCAAGCCGGAAGGTTCACTGTTGATGACCGTGCCGCCCGGGGAGCATTAGTGGAACTGCATCACGTACACTCTAGACTATGACTCAGGTGAACGCCGGAAATCAAATGCTTGGGGAGGAAAACTCCCTCTCCGCGAACGGGAGAGGGGTGGAGCGAAAGGTGGGCGGGAAACCTCAGAAAGAGATTCTCTCCCGCTCACTGATACCCAGATTTTTCCAGATACTGATGCTTGGCTCAGCCTGGTTCAGGGTATAGAAGTGCAACCCCGGGGCGCCGGCTTTCAACAGCTTCTCGCACATATCTGTGATCACTTCCTCACCGAACTTGCGGATGCTGGCAGTGTCGTCGCCATAGGCTTCAAGCTGCTTGCGAATCCAGCGCGGAATTTCAGCGCCGCACATATCAGAGAAACGCACCAGGCTTGAGAAATTCACGATGGGCATAATGCCGGGTACCACAGGAATGGTAACTCCGAGCTTTTCCAGCCGATCGATGAAGTAGAAATAGCTCTCCGGGTTGAAGAAGTACTGAGTAATGGCGCTGTTGGCGCCAGCCTCTACCTTGCGGGCAAAGTTCTTCAGATCTTCTTCAGCATTTCGTGCCTGCGGATGAAACTCCGGGTAGGCCGCTACTTCCAGGTTGAAGTGATCACCGCTGTGCTCACGGATAAACTCAACCAACTCGTTGGCGTAGCGCATCTCGCCGGATGCACCCATACCGGAAGGCATGTCACCCCGAAGGGCGACAATCCGGTTGATGCCGTTCTCTTTATACACATCCAGCAGTTCCGCAATTTCTGCCCGCGTACCACCGACGCAGGAGAGATGTGGTGCTGTTGAAATGCCCTGCTTGTGCAGGTCGAGCACGGTTTCAATGGTGCGGTCCCGGGTGGAACCGCCCGCACCGAAGGTGACCGAGAAAAAGTCCGGATTCACCTCTGCTAGTTGATCGCGAACAACCTGAAGCTTTTCCTTGCCCAAGTCGGTCTTGGGCGGGAAAAACTCAAAGCTGAAGCGGCGTTTGAATTGTTTCTGGGATTGCATCTTGTTACCCGATTAGTACTTGTAGCTTTCTGGCTTGTACGGGCCTTCGACCGGTACACCAATGTACTGCGCCTGCTCCGGAGTCATCTTGGTGATTACGCCACCAAAGCCTTCAACCATGGCGAGGGCAACTTCTTCGTCCAGCTTCTTCGGCAGAACCTGAACATAGATGCCTTTAGTGCGGGCCTCTTCCGGCAGGTCTGCGAACTTGCGCTCGAACAGGTACATCTGCGCCAGAACCTGGTTGGCAAAAGAGCCATCCATGATGCGTGAAGGGTGGCCCGTCGCGTTGCCCAGGTTTACCAGGCGGCCTTCGGAGAGCAGAATCAGGTGGTCGTTTACAGCCTTGTCACGGTAGATCACGTGAACCTGAGGCTTAACTTCGTCCCATTCCCAGTTCTTGCGCATGAACGCAGTATCGATTTCGTTATCGAAGTGACCGATGTTGCACACAACCGCGCCGGACTTCAGAGCCTTGAGCATGTGTGCATCGCACACGTTCATGTTGCCCGTGGTGGTTACCAGAATGTCGGTGTTTTGCAGCAGGGCTTTGTCGACACCTGCTTCGGTGCCGGTGTTAATGCCGTTGATGTACGGGGAAACAACCTCGTAGCCATCCATACAAGCCTGCATGGCGCAGATGGGATCAGCTTCAGTTACCTTAACGATCATGCCTTCCTGACGCAGTGAAGCAGCAGAGCCTTTGCCCACATCGCCGTAACCGATTACCAGCGCCTTTTTGCCGGCCAGCAGGTGGTCAGTACCACGCTTGATGGCATCGTTCAGGCTGTGGCGGCAGCCATACTTGTTGTCGTTCTTGGACTTGGTAACGGCATCGTTCACGTTAATGGCCGGAACTTTCAAGGTGCCGTCGCGCAGCATTTCCTGCAGACGGTGTACGCCAGTGGTGGTTTCTTCGGTAACACCGTGGCAGTTGGCCAGGATTTCCGGATATTTTTCATGGAGCAGAGCAGTCAGGTCGCCGCCGTCGTCCAGAATCATGTTGGGTTCCCAGCCTTCTACGTCGGCACCGATGGTGCGCTCAAGGCACCATTCGTATTCTTCGTCGGTCTCGCCTTTCCAGGCAAACACAGGGATGTTCTGGGCAGCAATGGCTGCAGCCGCCTGATCCTGTGTGGAGAAGATGTTGCATGATGACCAGCGAACGCCAGCGCCCAGCTCGATCAGTGTTTCGATCAGCACGGCTGTCTGGATGGTCATGTGGATGCAGCCCATGATGTTGGCGCCTTTCAGCGGCTGCTCAGCTTTGTACTTTTCGCGCAGAGCCATCAGGGCTGGCATTTCGCCTTCGGCAATTTTGATTTCTTTGCGGCCCCAATCGGCCAGGTTGATATCGCGGACTTTGTAGTCGTTGAAGCTGCTCATTGGTGTTCTCCAGTCAGTTCGGTTTAGGCGCATGAAAAGATTCATACGCCTGAAAATTGTTTAGATACCAGCAGCGTCTTTAAGAGCTGCTGCGCGATCTGTCTTTTCCCACGGGAAGGTGGTGAACGTCTTGCCCGCAACAGTTACTTCTTCCGGTTCGCGACCGAAGTGGCCGTAGGCTGCGGTAGCCCGGTACATGGGGTGCAGCAGGTCTAGCATGTTGGTGATGGCATAAGGACGCAGATCGAAGTGCTGGCGTACCAGTTCGATGATCTTGTCGTCGCCGATTTTGCCGGTGCCGAAGGTGTTTACGGAGATAGACGTTGGCTGTGCCACGCCGATGGCGTAGGACACCTGAATCTCACACTTGTCGGCCAAGCCGGCGGCGACGATGTTTTTGGCAACGTAGCGGCCAGCGTAAGCGGCAGAGCGATCAACCTTCGAGGGGTCTTTGCCGGAGAAGGCGCCGCCACCGTGGCGGGCCATGCCACCGTAGGTGTCTACGATGATCTTACGGCCGGTCAGGCCGCAGTCGCCAACCGGGCCACCGATAACGAATTTGCCAGTCGGGTTGATGTGGAATTGGGTGCCTTTGTGCAGCAATTCTGCAGGCAGCACGTTCTTTACGATCAATTCCATTACGGCTTCTTTCAGATCCGCCTGGCTAACGTCCGGGTCGTGCTGGGTTGAGAGAACAACCGCATCAATACCCACCACCTTGCCGTTTTCGTAGCGGCAGGTTACCTGGCTCTTTGCATCCGGGCGCAGCCAAGGCAACACGCCGTTTTTGCGGGCTTCGGCCTGGCGTTCTACCAAACGGTGAGCAAAGGTGATCGGTGCAGGCATCAGCACTTCGGTTTCGTTGCTGGCGTAGCCAAACATCAGACCCTGGTCGCCCGCGCCCTGATCTTCCGGCTTCTGGCGGTCAACGCCCTGGGCGATATCAACAGACTGTTTGCCGATGATGTTGATGATGCCGCAGGTGTCGGCGTCGAAGCCTACGTCTGAGGAGGTGTAGCCGATGTCTTTGATTACGCCACGAACCAGGTCTTCCAGATCAACCCAGGCGCTTGTGGTGATTTCACCGCCTACGATCGCAACGCCGGTTTTTACCATCGTCTCGCACGCAACGCGGGCGTGAGGATCTTCTATAAGAATAGAATCCAGAACCGCATCGGAGATTTGGTCGGCCAGTTTATCCGGGTGGCCTTCAGAGACCGATTCGGAGGTGAAGATGTTGTAGTCAGACATAGCGTTGCTCCTTTGTGAGCGTTTCGAAATCTTGCCGGTGGCCGCTGCAGGGGCCGGCTGAGTTATTTGTTTTGGTTCGAGGTGTAGGTACTACTACTTACACCAATATCAAAGTTTTTTGATATTCCGTGCCAGAGGCCGGAATCTCAGGGTTTGATGCGTATTCGCTTATCGCAGCGGTAACTGGGTTTTCCAGAATTCCCTCACCTGAATCTGGAAGCCGTTTCGTAAGCCGATAAAAAGCTGCTCACCGGCCTTCAAGCCTGCTGCGGTAGCCCATGCGGTCAGCTCTTCTGGCTCGAAACCAAGCCACAGGTCGCCGCAGTTTTCTTTTGCCCAAATCTGATCGTGCCGGCACAGGTCGCTGATCATCAGACAGCCGCCGTTATTCATCAGGGCTGCCGCATCCAGAAAAATGTCTGCCGGGCTGGGTACGTGGTGCAGCACCATGTTGGCCACTACAAGATCAAACGCATCCCCTCGAGCTAACAATGTGTCGGTAACACCTTCAATCAAATCAATATTGTTCAAATGCTCGTCAATGCAGGTGCGCGTTGCCTTGGCGAGCATGTCCCGGCTGTTATCCAGGGCCACAACGTGGTCACACAGCTCCGACAGCACCGGCAGAAAGCCGCCTTCGCCGGGGCCGATTTCCAAGGCTGTTTGCCAGTGTTTCTTCTTCGTCCGCTTGCGGATCATGTCTGCTACAGGCACGGCATACAGGTCGAACGCGGCAATCAGCTCCTGCTGCTCCCGGAACTGCTCCGAATGCCGCGAAAAGAACGCCTGTGACTGGTCTGCTCGCTGATCACGAATGGACTCAATTTTCTCCTGCAGCTGCGCGGGTAAAGGCGCGCGGTCTACTGCTTCAAAAATCTGACGAATGGTCAGGTCTGTTGGCTTGTCGTTGTCCAGATGCAGCGGGCGACGGTAAAAAATCGCGTTGCCTTCACGCTGCGGCTCAACCAGGCCGGCCTTATGCATCACCTTCAGGTGATGGCTCATGCCGGATTGGCGCATATCGAACAGCTGGCTCAACTCCAGCACACCAAATGTGTCCCGGCGCAGCACTCGCAGTATCTCCAGCCGCAACGGGTCGCCGCTTGCCTTGAAGATCGGGGCAAGAACGTCCACGGAGGATATTTGGTGAGAGTGCGTGCTTAAAGTTGTCATGGTTGCGGAGTGTAAGGGGGTTGGGGCGCTCAATCAATAGGCATATCAAAATTTTTTGATATAGATTTATCATTCTTTGAAATCAGTCTCTTTCGGTAATTCCCAACCGAATAACCCGAGATAAGGCGTACGCCGATTTGCCCCGGCACACCCTAATCGGCGAAAATACGCGCCTTATTTTTAAGCAGCTTTTTATTGCCCTTTGAAAAGCACTGGTTTGTTACTTACTTCCTTGAAAAACATTGGAGAAACGTAAATGCCCTCTCGTAAAGATCTCGCCAACGCCGTTCGCGCGCTGAGCATGGATGCGGTTCAGAAAGCCAAATCCGGCCACCCGGGAGCGCCCATGGGTATGGCGGATATCGCCGAGGTGCTGTGGAACGATTACTTGAGCCACAACCCGGCTAATCCTGAGTGGGCCAACCGCGACCGCTTTGTGCTCTCCAACGGCCATGGCTCCATGCTGCAGTATTCACTGTTGCACCTGAGCGGTTACGACGTTTCTATTGAAGACATCAAAAACTTCCGGCAGCTGCACTCTAAAACTCCAGGCCACCCGGAATATGGTTACACCCCGGGCGTAGAAACCACCACCGGCCCACTGGGGCAGGGCCTGGCCAACGCTGTAGGCTTCGCGCTAGCAGAGAAAACCCTCGCAGCACAGTTCAACCGCCCTGGCCATAATGTTGTTGACCACTACACCTACACCTTTGTGGGCGATGGCTGCCTGATGGAAGGTATTTCTCACGAAGTTGCCTCGCTGGCCGGAACCCTGGGCCTTGGCAAGCTGATCTGCATCTACGACGACAATGGCATATCCATTGATGGCAAAGTTGATGGCTGGTTCACCGACAACACGCCGGCACGTTTCGCAGCCTACGGCTGGCAGGTACTTGCGGGTGTTGATGGCCACGATGCCGATGCCATCAGCTCCGCCATGGAAGTGGCTCGCTCCACTACCGACAGGCCTACGCTGATTTGCTGCAAAACCGTTATCGGTTTTGGTTCCCCCAACAAGCAGGGCAGCGAATCTTCCCACGGCGCGCCTCTGGGTGACGACGAAATTGCACTGACCCGCGAAGCACTGGGCTGGGCTCACGGGCCGTTTGAAGTTCCAGCTGATATCTACGCTGCATGGGACGCCAAAGAAAAAGGCGCCAAGGCTGAAAGCGACTGGAATAAAACTTTCGCAGCCTATGAAAAAGCCGAGCCAGAGCTGGCGGCCGAGCTGAAGCGCCGCATGGCGGGTGATCTGCCAGCCGACTTCTCTGAAAAAGCCCAGGCGTACATTCAGGAATGTCAGGACAAGAGCGAAACCATTGCCAGCCGTAAGGCTTCCCTGAACACCCTGAACGCATACGGCCCAATGCTGCCGGAACTGCTGGGCGGCTCTGCCGACCTGGCTGGCTCTAACCTCACTATCTGGGGCGGCACTAAAGGTGTCACTAAAGAAGACGCCAGCGGCAACTACATCTATTACGGCGTTCGCGAGTTCGGCATGGCGGCCATCATGAACGGTGTTGCCCTGCACGGTGGCTTCGTGCCCTACGGCGCAACCTTCCTGATCTTCATGGAATACTGCCGCAACGCCGTGCGCATGGCCGCACTGATGAAGCAGCGCGCCATCTATGTATTCACCCACGACTCCATCGGTCTTGGCGAAGACGGCCCAACACACCAGCCGATCGAGCAGCTGGCCAGCCTGCGCACCACGCCGAACATGAGCACCTGGCGCCCGGCCGACGCAGTAGAATCTGCCGTAGCCTGGAAAGCCGCTCTTGAGCGTAAAGATGGCCCCAGTGCTTTGATCTTCTCCCGTCAGAACCTGCCAGCTCAGGCTCGTGATGCGCAGCAGTTGGCAGACGTAGCCAAGGGCGCTTACGTGCTGTCTGACAGCGAAGGCACCCCGGATCTCATCTTCATCGCTACTGGCTCTGAAGTAGGCCTGGCGCAAGATGCTGCAGCCAAACTGCGTGAGCAGGGCAAAAAGGTACGTGTTGTTTCCATGCCATCTACCGATGTATTCGATGCCCAGAGCGCCGAGTACAAGCAACAGGTGCTGCCACTGGAAGTGACCAACCGCATTGCTATCGAAGCTGCGATTGCGGATTACTGGTACAAGTATGTTGGCCTGGACGGTCGCATTGTGGGCATGACCACCTTCGGTGAATCGGCACCCGCCGGCGAGCTGTTCAAGGAGTTCGGCTTTACCGTAGAGAACATCCTGGAAGTGTCTGCAGAGCTGCTGGACGCCTGATGACAGACTCCGTGCCCTTTCGTATTGCGATCAACGGGTATGGCCGTATTGGCCAGTGCGTGTTGCGTGCCCTGTACGAAAACGGTTTTCGCGATCACCTGCAGGTGGTCGCGATTAACGAGCTTTCTGATATCGACACCATTGCACATCTGACCCGCTACGATTCCACCCATGGCCGGTTTACCGGAAGCCTGGCAGTGCAGGGGCAGGATTTGATCATGAACGGTGATCCTATCCGCATACTGCGCCATGCAGACCCAGCAGAACTGCCTTGGAAAGAGCTGGATATCGATCTGGTGCTGGAGTGCTCTGGTTCCTATTCAGACCGGGCGACGGCTGAATTGCACCTTCAGGCAGGTGCCAAGCGGCTGCTATTCTCCCAGCCAGCAGAGTCAGACGTCGACCGCACCGTGGTTTTTGGCATTAACGAAATGGAAATCACCGCAGACGACCGCATAGTGGCCGCAGGTTCCTGCACCACCAACTGCCTGGTACCGGTGATAACCGTATTGGATAAAGCCTTTGGCGTGGAGCAGGGCAGCACCACCACCATTCACGCCGCCATGAACGACCAGCCGGTGATAGATGCCTACCACCAGCAGGATTTGCGGCTTACCCGCAGCGCGTTGCACAACATAGTGCCGGTGGATACCGGGCTGGCGCGGGGCGTAGAGCGCCTGCTTCCGCACATGGAAGGCCGCTTCAGCTCTGTGGCCTTGCGCGTGCCCACCATGAACGTGTCTGCCATCGACATGGTGTTCAACGTGCGCGAAGCCACCGACGTACCCTCGGTAAACCGTGTATTGAAGGATGCCGCCGATGGCCCCCTGAAAGGCATCCTCGGGCACACCGACGAATTGCTGGCCAGCTCCGACTTCAACCATGATTCCCACTCCGGTGTAGTAGATGGCGGCCAAACCCGCGTAACCCGGGGCACCATGGTGAAAGTGTTATGCTGGTTTGATAACGAATGGGGATTTGCCAGCCGCATGCTGGATGTAAGCCAAAGCTGGCTGTCCCGGCTTTAAACTCTTTGCCAATTAATTGAATTAACGGAACCCAGATCATGGCCATTAAGAAAATGACCGACCTGAACCTCGCTGGCAAGCGGGTTCTGATCCGCGAAGACCTCAACGTGCCGGTAAAGAACGGCGTGATTTCCAGCGATGCCCGCATCCGCGCCTCCCTGCCCACCATCAAGGCAGCCAGAGACGCTGGCGCCAAAGTGATGGTGATGTCGCACCTGGGCCGCCCGGAAGAAGGCGTGTACGACGAAGCCTCCTCCCTCAAGCCAGTTGCAGACCACCTCACCAAAGCCCTGGGCCAGGAAGTACGCCTGATTAAAAATTACCTCGGCGGAGTTGAAGTGGCCGACGGCGAAGTGGTTCTGTTTGAAAACGTACGCTTCAACAAAGGCGAAAAGAAAGACGACGAAACCCTGGCCAAGCAATACGCGGCCCTGTGTGATGTTTACGTGATGGACGCCTTCGGCACAGCCCACCGCGCCCAGGCATCCACCCACGGTGTTGCACGCTTTGCACCGGAAGCCTGTGCTGGCCCATTGCTGGCGGCAGAGCTGGAAGCCCTGGGCAAAGCCCTGGATAACCCGGCCAAGCCTGTAGTCGCGATAGTTGGTGGCGCAAAAGTATCCACCAAGCTCGACGTACTCAACGCGCTGGAAAAAGTGTGTGACCAGATCATCGTAGGTGGCGGTATTGCCAACACCTTCCTGGCCGCAGCCGGCCACCCGGTAGGCAAATCCCTGTGCGAGCACGACCTGCTGGATACCGCCAGAGACATAGCTTCCCGCGTTAACATCCCGCTGCCGGTAGACGTAGTGGTTGCCAGTGAGTTTTCTGAAAACGCCACTGCAACCATCCGGAACATCGCAGACGTTACCGAAGACGACATGATTCTCGATGCTGGCCCGCAAACCGCTGCTCAGTTCGCCGAGTTGCTCAAGAACGCCAAAACCATTCTGTGGAATGGCCCGGTAGGCGTGTTCGAGTTTGAGCAGTTTGGAAACGGCACCAAAACCCTGGCCGAAGCCATCGCCGAAAGCGATGCCTTCTCACTGGCCGGTGGCGGAGACACAGTGGCTGCCGTTGACAAATACGGCATAGCTGACAAGATCTCGTATATTTCCACCGGTGGTGGCGCCTTCCTGGAGTTTGTGGAAGGCAAAGTGCTGCCAGCCGTAGCCGTACTGGAAGAGCGCGGCGCGTAAAAAGTTCTGACCAGATTTCAAACTAATGTGTAACTAAGGAGACAACCAAATGGCCCTGATTTCGCTGCGGCAACTGCTGGATCACGCCGCCGAGCACGGTTACGGTGTGCCAGCCTTTAACGTAAACAACCTGGAACAGATGCGCGCCATCATGGAAGCCGCCGACAAAACCGATTCCCCGGTTATTGTTCAGGCCTCTGCCGGTGCCCGCAAATATGCCGGAGCCCCCTTCCTGCGCCACCTGATCCTTGCGGCTATTGAAGAATGGCCACACATCCCGGTGGTAATGCATCAGGACCACGGCACCAGCCCCGCAGTGTGCCAGCGCTCCATTCAGCTGGGCTTCAGCTCCGTAATGATGGACGGCTCACTGGGTGAAGACGGCAAAACCCCTATGGATTACGACTACAACGTAGACGTAACCCGCCGCACCGTAGAAATGGCCCACGCCTGTGGCGTTTCTGTAGAAGGCGAGCTGGGTTGCCTTGGCTCTCTGGAAACCGGCCAGGCCGGTGAAGAAGACGGCATCGGCGCCGAAGGCACCCTGGACATGGATCAGATGCTCACCGACCCGGAAGAAGCCGCCGACTTCGTGAAGAAAACCCACGTAGACGCACTGGCCATTGCCATCGGCACCAGCCACGGCGCCTACAAGTTCACCCGCCCACCCACGGGCGACATTCTGGCCATCAACCAGATCAAAGCCATCCACGCCCGCATTCCAGATACCCACCTGGTAATGCACGGCTCCAGCTCCGTACCCCAGGAGTGGCTGAAAGTAATCAACGAATTCGGTGGCGAGATTCCCGAAACCTACGGTGTACCGGTTGAGGAAATTGTAGAAGGCATCAAGCACGGTGTGCGTAAAGTAAACATCGACACCGACCTGCGCCTTGCAAGCACCGGCGCAGTACGCCGCTTCATGGCCCAGAACCCAGCCGAATTCGACCCACGCAAATTCCTGCAGGCCACCATGGTTGCCATGACAGACATCTGCGTAGCTCGTTACGAAGCCTTCGGCTGTGCTGGTCAGGCCAGCAAGATCAAGCCCGTCAACCTGGAGCTGATGTATCAGCGCTATGAGTCTGGTGAGCTGGACCCGAAAGTTAAGTAAGCTGCTTTGAAACAGCCCCGGGTGTCTTGCCTGGGGCTGTGCTATACCCTCCAGACCCCCTCTCGTTAACACCCGCATTCTAGAATTAACTAAATTTTGCAAAAGCCGAAGGTAAATTGCCGCGATATAGTCTAATGTAACCAGCTATTCGTAATGGACGCGCTTGCTAGTTAAGGATAACGGCCGATGACCTCTTTAGTACGACTCCAGATTCTCGATTTCAATTCCGGGTACTTCGCCTCATTTAAGCCTATTGGGCACAGCTATGTCTGTGGCTGCTGCACTGCTGTTTGAAAGAAAACTTAGAGCGGCTATATGAATCAGCAGTCGAGTGTGAAGAAGTGGCTTCATCTACAACACGCACTTGTCTTAATAATCTCGATGCTAAAATGCCTTAATCCCAGAAGCTGGCAATAAATTAGGTGTTTGGTAGCGAAGTTGCGTTAAATATTATCTTTTAGTTTATGAGGCTTTCTGCTGTTTATCGAAAATGAAATGTAATTGCTTTGTTTTCTATGTTCTACACGTCATGTACAACGAAAAAAATCATCAACCATAAACTCATAAAGGAGTTGAAATGAGCAGTAAAGCAATAGAGAAGTTTGGATCAGCTTACGAATATGCAGGATTTTGGGTCAGGGTTGGAGCATCATTGATTGACGGGATTATTATTTTATGTATTACAGTTCCCATTTTGTACATGATTTACGGGGACTCATATTTCTATTCTGATGATTTTATATTGGGTGGCGCTGATTTTTTAGTATCCTATGTGCTGCCTTTTGTCGCGACAGTGTTGTTTTGGGTGTATAAGTCAGCAACGCCAGGAAAAATGGCGGTAAAAGCTATTGTCGTTGATGCTCGGACTGGAAATAGCCCTACAGCTCAACAGTCGGTTATTCGCTATATTGGATATGTTGTTTCTACCATTCCTTTATTTTTGGGTTTGTTCTGGGTGGCCTGGGATAGCAAGAAGCAGGGTTGGCACGACAAAATGGCAGGTACCGTCGTGATCCGCCCAAAGAACAGAGGCGTTCAAAGTGTTGAGTTTACAGAAAGCTAAGAACTAGCTTATATCAATCAAGCCGGGATGGAGCATATTAGCTGCGATTCCTTTTGGTAGAAGACATACCGCAACCATCGGACTTTGCCCTGATATTGAGAACGTAATATCGAATGTGCACCTACCACCAGCCAACAGTACGCCCCACTGTCGCCTGGCCAATAAAACCGGGGGCATAAAAAGGGAATTTAAATGAACTGGTATCTGGAAGTCTTGAAAAAATACGCCGTATTCAACGGCAGAGCGAGAAGATCGGAATATTGGTGGTTTGTCTTGTTCAATATCATCATCAGTCTTGCTCTTGGAGCAATTGATGGGGTTACTGGAACATTTAGCCAAGCAGCCGGGTTGGGCTTGCTTGGCGGGCTATACACACTGGCCGTATTGCTCCCCAGCCTAGCGGTAACCGTGCGCAGGCTTCATGACACTGGCCGGAGTGGCTGGTGGTTTCTGATTATGTTTGTTCCGCTTATCGGTGCAATCGTGCTACTGGTGTTTATGCTTCTGGACAGTAAACCTGGGCAAAACCAGTACGGCGCGAATCCAAAGGCGGTAACCGCCTGATAGTGCAGTTCAGGGGCGGGTGCGCGCATGTGCACCCGTCCTCTGAACAGTCAAAGGGGGAATTATGGAGTTAGCGGTTTTAATCGCGACCGGCTTGCTGGTCGCGGCTACCTTATTACCGTTGTCGCGCCATCCCCATTGGTTTGTAAGGGGAATGGATTTCCCCCGCCTGCAGCTTGCGGTCATCGCAGCAGTATTAATCCTGATTCAAGTCCTGCTCCTGGATCATGCAAAAGCGCAGACCTGGATTCTTGTGAGTGCCACAGCGGTTTGTCTGGCTTGGCAGCTGTGGTGGGTGCTGCCATATACCGTTTTCTGGCGAGCGGAAGTTAAAGCAGAAAAATCCCCCAGCCCGGATCGCAAACTAAGTATTCTCACGGCCAATGTACTAACACCCAACAAGCAAGCCGATGCCTTGCTGCGGTTGGTCAACCAATACAAACCGGATGTACTGGTAACGTTGGAGTCTGACGCCTGGTGGCAGGGTCATCTCGATACCCTGCAACAGGACATGCCCTACAGCATGAAATGTCCTCTGGATAACCTGTACGGCATGCATGTGTACTCCCGCTTGTAGCTTGATGAAACAGAAATATCCTACCTCGTTGAAGAGGGCATCCCTTCAATGCACGCCTTGCTCAAGCTGCGAACGGGCGACCAGGTGCGTGTGCATTTTCTTCATCCTGCGCCACCAAGCCCCACTGAGAATCCCGAATCCGCCGAACGGGATGCCGAGCTGGTGATTGTTGCCCGAACCATCGTAGACAGCGACCAGCCTGTAATCGTGACAGGGGATCTTAACGACGTGGCCTGGTCAGCGACCACACGTTTGTTTCGCAAGCTCAGCGGGCTGCTGGACCCGCGGGTAGGGCGCGGCATGTTCAACACCTTTCACGCCAAATACCTGTTTCTTCGCTGGCCACTGGATCACCTGTTCCATAGTCACCATTTCACCGTGAGTTCGATCAAGCGCTTGCCCTACTTTGGTTCAGATCATTTTGGGCTGTTCACAGAGTTGTCGTTCCGCCCTGTGCGGGGTAAAGATCAGGAAGGGGTGAGGGCCGATGCTGATGACGAGTCCTGGGCTAACTCTATTGCTGACGAACAGGATGTCGATTCGAAGGATGTACCTGCGCCGGGTGAATAGACAATAATACGATTCCTGCTGTTGGTGCGCCCTGGAGGCTTCCGGCGCTTGTCATTAGGAGCACTCGAAAGTGAATCAACCCAAAAACATTGATTCCGTAGTTGAGCTGCAAGGCGACCTTGCACGCAAACACAAAGCCTATGTGCCCACTGAGGCGGAAGCAACCAAAGCGTTGGTCGCTCAGGATTTCGAAACCCTGCAGAAAAACGGCTATGTGATTATCGAAGGGTTGCTCAGTGATTCAGAACTGGAATCAATCCGTGCGGAAGCCTCGCCGCTGCTGAATAAGCCCGGCCGCAATAATTTTGAGGGTGTGAAAACACAGCGGGTTTACAATGTTCTGGAGCAAACCCGGGTTATTGATTCCCTTGCCGTTCACCCGAGAATTACCGGCCTTCTGAATCGGCTTTTTCAGCCAAACTATCTGCTTAGCCAGGCTCAAATCATCAATATCTTGCCTGGAGAAGCCGCCCAACCGCTGCATTATGATGATGGCTTCTATCCCATACCCCGCCCACGCAAGCCCCTTGGTGCCGCTACGGTATGGGCGATTGATGAGTTCACAGAAGATAATGGTGCAACGGTTCTCATCCCGGAAAGCCATCTGCTTGGCCAGGAGATAGTCACCGATCGCAGCAAAACCATTCCAGCCGTTATGCCTGCGGGGTCGGTTGTTTTCTTTCTCGGTACAACTTGGCACGGTGGGGGTAGCAACCAGTCAGCATCATCACGCCTGGCGGTTACGTGCCAGTACTGCGAGCCATGGCTTCGCCCGCAGGAAAATTTCTTTCTGGAATTAAGCCAGGAAACCTTGGCCGCCATTCCTGAACAGCTACTGAGTATGGTTGGCTATTCGATTCATCCGCCTTTTATGGGCATGGTGAATGGTATGCATCCCAAGCGTACTTTGAGTGGTAAGACAAAAGGCAGCTAACACAGCGCTTTGTCTTATTCCTGCAACAGCCCCGTCATTTTCCTTCCGTATGCTGCCCTCTCGATTTGAGCAGCAACGGAGAGTGAAGCATGAGCAAGCAGTTCCTTTACGTGATGATGCTGGCGGCCATTGCCGGCCTCGCCGGGTGTAACAGCGATTCAAACAGCGGCGGTGTTGATTCACCAATAATCAAACCAGACCCGACGCCTGATCCGGAGCCAGATCCAGAGCCGGAACCCAATCCTAAAGTGTTGTTGGAGGAAAACTTTGAAGCCGTGGCCGACGGCAAGCTGCCCGAAGGTTGGGTAGCCATGAGCGGCACGGAGGATATGTTTTACACCAACAATGGCAGCCTGTTTGTAGACGGTCGGGGAAACAACTACACCCCCGTCAGCCTGAAATTGCCCGAGACGCTTCAGGATAAAAGCAACTACCGCATTGATGTTGTGTTTACGATTCAGGAAGCAAACACCAACACTCGCTGGGTTGGTTTCCAGTATCGCGTAGGCATGGGTGTCGAGCCCTACTATCAAATGGCGATTCGCCAGAAAGCCACTGCTGAAAACGGTACAGAGCATGCGCTACGCAACCAGGGCGAGTGGGCGATTGTAGACAAACAACGGTATTCAGAAAACATTGCGTCGGACCAGATGTACACCGCCACAATCGTTGCCCATGGCGATCGGGTTCAGCACTTCCTGAATGGGCAGTTGATGCAGGATTCTGAATTGGACAGCCAGTTTGCCCAAGGGGGTGTGGCTTTCCAGGCGGCCGGTAGTCTTCTTCGGGTTGATGAAGTGACCGTGACCGAGCAATTAACAGCACTGCCGCCATTGTCGCCGATGGCTGAAGTAGCAGAGCTGGATACTGGCGCTTCCATGGCTCCGAGCATTGCTACCGCAGTGCCGACCCTGGCTGAACTGGCGCTAGAGCCGTCCCTCCCGATTTTCTTGAAGCTCGACGACCAGTTGATGCTGACGACCGAAGACGGCGGCAGTTTGGGATATTTGGACAGCCTTCTTGAAGGTGAGCAGTTCAACGCGCTGCCGATGTTTTATGTGACCTCTCAGACCGCCGTGGATGCGCTGGTTCCTGTGGTAGAGAAGCATCAGCTGTTCGACATCACCTTGGTATCAAACAGTGCAGAGCTTTTGCGGGATGCACGGGTAAAAATGCCGATGATTCGCGCGGCGATGGATTTCACGGGTGCGGGCCTGACAACGGCTCCGGCAGATCTTTTGAGCATCACGCAGGAAACCAATCGGGCTAAAGCCAAGATTGCGATACTGCCGGCGCCTCTGCTGGATAAAGCCTCTGTGATATACCTTCAGAACCGTCTGGTATCTGTTTGGGGCAGTCTGGTAGCGCCAACCAACGAGCAAACCACTGACGTGCTATTGGCCGGTGTGAATGGCTTGGTGACGGATACACCCGAGCAGGCCCAAGAGTTCCTGGCCAAACTGCCGGAAAACACCCTGTTGAGAAAGCCGCTGATCGTGGGTCACCGAGGTGTGCCATCACTGGTGGCAGAAAACACCGTGGCTGGCGCTGTGAAAGCCGCCGAGTTGGGAGCGGATGCGGTTGAATCCGATATCTACCTCACCAAGGACAACCACATTGTCGTGATACACGATGGCACCGTGGATAGGACCACCGACGGCACAGGGCCGGTTGAGGAAAAAACGCTGGATGAACTGAAAGCGCTGACGGTGGAAGGCGCACACGATGTGCCGACAATGGACGAGTTCTTTACTGCCTTGAAAGGTAAAGAGGTGGTTCACTTCATCGAGATAAAGAGCGGCAAGCTTGAGATAGTGGAGTACCTGAAGCAGGCAATCGATCGCAATGACGTTTGGGACCAGGTTATCGTAATTTCATTCAACTCCGATCAGTTGCTGAAGTTGCAAGAAGTGATGCCCGGCGTCTCCGGTGGTTTCCTGACCGGCTTTGCTACCGACAGCAATATGACGAAAAACCTGCGCCAGATCCTGAAAGCGACGCAGCTGTATTCGTCTACGTTCAACCCTTCCTATAAAAACCTGTCGCCGTCGGTTATGGAGGCTTCCAGGCACCGTGGCACAACTTTCTGGCCCTGGACGTTCCGGGATCAAACCGAGGCAGAAAGCTACTACCTTGCGGGCACCCATGGCATGACGACGGATTACGCCCAGTGGTTTAGTGATTACCCCGTAAGCGTTGATCCGGTGGTGGGTAACATTAATGTAGCAGCCAATGTTGGCGTGGCAGTGGATGTGACCCTGACCACGCAGCTGGGTGAAACTCAGGCGGCTGAAGCAAATCGCTTCATTGTGCTGACCAGCTCGGTGGACTACACCAACGATGGTGCTTCGCTTATGTTTACAGCGCCCGGCACGGCGACCCTTCTTCCCGTGTATGAATACACGCTGGGCAACGGAGCGGCTTATCGCGTGATTGGCGCGCGTGTGGCAGTAACCATCAACTAAAATGAGTCTTGGGTAGCACCAAGCGATTTTTACTACCTTAAAGGCACGGGGCATACTCCCCGTGCCTTTTTTGTTGGCTTGAGCAAGGCTTGTCAGGCAACCGGCCGCTTTCTCTTTAGTTCCCGGGTCGATTGGCGTTACGCTATTCCTGTGTGGCAAGAAAAAGGCAGCTAACCAATGGTGAAATTAAAGTATGAGCAATGAACAAACGAATAACCCTCTGCACGGCATTACGCTGGAGCAAGTCGTAACACGGCTGCAAGAACATTATGGCTGGGACGGGCTGGCTCAGCGGATCAACATCAATTGCTTCAAAAGCGATCCTTCGATTAAGTCATCGCTGAAGTTTTTGCGCAAAACCCAGTGGGCCAGGGATAAGGTTGAGGGTTTGTATATTTCAACGTTTGCTTGAGGCTGGCGCCGCGAAGGCATACGTTATTCGTTATCAGGTATATGTCATGTCGAAAAAAGTAGTCATGTTTGAGTACGAGAAAGAAACTAAAAACAGTGTGCGCTATAAGGAGGTACCTGATGAAGGCACGGCTCCTATTGTGGGCACTTTGTATGTGCAGAAATGGTTCGCGGGCAGCAGTAAGACGATTGAGATAACGATTGATAAAAAGGACTAGTACGGCACAGATTCAGGCCAACCAAGGTTCTTTGCAATAGGCTTAAGGGGGGCAAGCCGTGAAAGAGACCGGTAAAATCAACTATGTGGAAATGCCGTCACGAGACCTTGACGCCACAAAGAAATTTTTTGGTGATGCATTCGGGTGGGCGTTTATCGACTATGGCCCTGAGTACGTTGCAATTCAGAACGCGGGTCTGGATGGCGGATTCTTTAAATCAGACCATGTGGCGACGACCAGCAACGGAAGTGTGTTGGTGGTTCTTTATAGTAGCGATCTGGAAGCTACGCTCGAAAAAGTGAAGCAGGCTGGAGGGAAGGTTGTTCTGGATATTTTCACTTTCCCCGGTGGTCGCCGTTTTCATTTTAGTGATCCGAGTGGCAATGAATATGCCGTTTGGTCAGAGCCAGGTGCTTAACAAGTCCGAGCGAGTCGGTAACGCTAAGAAAACAATAACACACCTTTTTGATGGCCCGGAACTGGCCGTTTATGAATAAGCGCAAGGAGCGAAATATGAAAAATGAAATGGTTTATGCCATGACTGAGAGCTTTGAGGGCCATGCCCAGAAGACTGAAAATGGCGTTGAGTACTGGCTGGCCAGGGATCTCCAGCAACTGCTAGGTTATAGCGAGTGGCGTAATTTTTTGTCCACTATCACCAAGGCAAAAACGGCCTGTGAAATATCAGGGCATGATATCGGTAACCATTTTGTTGACGTCAACAAAATGGTCGAACTAGGCTCAGGTAGCCAGCGTGAGATAAATGACATCATGCTGACTCGCTACGCCTGTTATCTGATCGCCCAGAATGGCGATCCCAGAAAGCAGGAAATTGCCTTCGCACAAACCTACTTCGCCATGCAAACCCGCAAGGCCGAGCAAATCGAGCAGCGCCTGCTGGAAGCCGAGCGTGTCTCAGCCCGCAAGAAACTGTCCGCAACAGAAAAAGAGTTATCCTATGTGATCTACGAACAAACCGGAGGCAACCAGAACTTCGCCCTGATCCGCAGCAAGGGTGATACTGCTCTGTTCGGTAAAAATACCAAATCCATGAAAGCCCATTGGCAGGTGCCGGATAACCGCCCGCTGGCAGATTTTGCGCCTACTATTATCCTGAAGGCCAAAGACTTCGCCACCGAGATCACAATTCACAACGCCCGCGAAAAGGCCATGAGTCGCGAACCGGAGATCTCGCAAGAGCACGTTACCAACAATGAGGCTGTGCGCCAGACCCTGCTCAGCCGAGGCATTCGCCCGGAAGCCCTGCCACCAGGGGAAGATGTAAAAAAGGTTGAGCGACGTCTGACATCGGCCCAAAAGAAAGCGATTAAAAACCCCGACGGGCTGGAGGAAGAGTAAGCATTGAAAAACACAGCTAAATTATCGGAGTGCAGGAAATACCGTTTCGCCCTGTGGCGAACATGGGATGAATCGAAACCCTATGTGATGTTTGTTGGGCTCAACCCATCCACTGCGGATGAGACAACTGACGACCCAACACTAATCCGATGCATCAACTATGCGAAAGCATGGGGTTTTGGTGGTGTGTGCATGGCCAACATTTTTGCGTTTCGTGCCACTGCGCCAAATGATATGAAGGCCGCAAAGGATCCGATAGGCTCTGAGAATAACGAGTGGCTAATAAAGCTGTCTGGCGATGCGGGTTTGGTTGTGGCTGCGTGGGGAAATGATGGTTCATTTCTGGGCCGTTCTGATCAGGTGAAGGGGCTTCTGCCGAACCTGCACTGTTTGAAGTTGAACAAGTCAGGTGAGCCAGCGCACCCGCTGTATCAAAAAGCGGATAGAAAGCCCGTGCCAATGAGTGATTAAAAACCGCGATTTATAGCGGTTCTCCGAGGAGATGTGACTTTGCGCTTGCGAATACTGTCTGATTTGCACGTTGAGTGTTTTCAGGAAGGTCGTGAACTGCCTGAGGTGGCTGCGGATGTGGTTATCCTGGCCGGTGATATCCACCGCACAACGGAAGGCCTGGCGTGGGCGGCAGAGCGGTTTGGTGAGCAGGAGATTATCTACGTTGCGGGTAATCATGAGTTCTACGGAACCAGCATGCCCGAGGCCCGTGAAGCATTGCGTGCCGAAGCCCAGCGACTAGGGATTCACCTGCTAGATAACGATACGGTAGATATTGATGGCGTGCGGTTTCACGGCACCACACTATGGACAGATTTTGCTTTGTATTCTGGTCAACCTAACGATGATCCAGTGGGCACCCGTCAGCGCGCCCAGGCGTTCATGCCGGATTTTCGAATTATCCAGCAGCCAGCAGGTGAGGTGTTTACGGTTGATGAGAGCCAGAGGTTGCATGCCGAAGCCATCGCCTGGCTTGAGGCAGAATTAAGCGAGCCTGTGCCCGGGCCGCGAGTGGTGGTTAGCCACCATGCACCCTTGCCAGAGTGTATACCGCCCAAGTACCAGGGCGACTCCCTGTCGCCAGCTTTTGCTTCGAACTTGCGGGCGCTGATGGGGAGGATGGATCTGTGGGTTCACGGCCATGTTCATGAGCCCGTTGATTTGCAGGTTGAAGGTACCCGCGTATTCGCCAACCCGGGAGCTTATCCCAGAGAATATGACCCACCGCTGTTTGCTGCAGACAGAATTATCGAGGTGTGAGTGCATAACCGGTCTTATGGCATCACGGCTTTGATTTATGCCATTCAACTATTCCCATAAACCAGTATCATGAATGCTTCATTTAAAGGTTGAGTGAATATCATGACAGCAGATTTGAATAGTCGGCACGGATTGAACCCTGCGCACAGTGAATTGGTAGAGGCGTGCAAAGTTATTGAGCCATGCAAAGCCCTCGATATGGGCTGCTCCAACGGGCGTAACGCCTTATACCTGAGCCAGCTTGGTTTTGATGTGACGGCCGTGGACAACAACCCTGGCGCTATCAGCATGCTGCAGCAAATTGTCAGCAAAGAGGGGATCGCCAATGTTGAGGCGAGGGTATACGACATCAATAACGCCGAGCTTGGGGCGGATTATGGGCTGATTGCCTGCACTGTCACCTTGATGTTTCTCGATCCGGCCCGTGTGGGTGCAGTGATTGCTGACATGCAGAAGCGCACTCTGCCCGGTGGCTATAATCTGATTGTTTGCGCCATGAATACCCCGGAATACCCATGTCCCGTTCCCTTCCCGTTTACCCTTGAGTCGGGGCAGCTGAGAACAGCTTATGAGGGATGGGAGCTGGTTAAGTACAACGAGGATCTGGGCACCATGCATAATGGTGCCCAGTTGCAGTTTGCTACCATGTTGGCGCGGAAACCTGGTTAGATGCAGTGATCGCTTATCAAAAACAACTGCTCATGATAGTTGCCACTGGCTGGATCTCGGCCGCAGGCGCCAATGACGCTTGTCTGGCGTCTGCCCAGTCTGACCTGGAGCGTCTGTACTGCGAGGTTGTCGAACTTGGAGGCGGTGCAGGGCTTCCTTCTATGGTGGATTTCAAACGCAATGACCCAAAGGTGCAGGCGCTGTTGTTACGGCAGCCTGCCAAGCGTTTGAGCCTTACACTGCCTGAGGTTTCGGCCGGGCGTGAATCTGAATCCAAGCCCGCACGCAAGCCAGCGGCGGCCGAACCGCAGCGGGAACCGGCGAAGGAGTCCGTCTCTGAACCGTCGGTTGCCCAAGGCTTGGCGGATTGCCAATTGAGGGGAGAGCTGATTCAGTGCCCGAATACGGCATTCAAGTTAGCAGGAAATCGCACGCTGGCATCACTGGAAGATGGTGTTCTGGAGCCGGGTAACCGCCTGGGAATCGTGCCTTTCAACGGCGCCCGTAGTGATGATGAGGCCGTGCGATCCTACCTTTCAACAGCTTATGATCGTTACATCCCCAAAATGCTGGCCATTGGTCTTGGCGCAAACACCATGAGCTTCACGGCATTTCATAACGCCTTTCACACCCTTGAAAGCGGCGGCGTGGATTTCTCCGAGCGTATGGAGAAGACCTACGAGTTGCTCAAGCAGGATCGAAAAACTTTGGGCGTGAAAGCTCGCTATCACGATGAACTGCCTGAAAACCTGGCTCAGTGTGTGACCATCGATCGCAGTATCATTGTGTGTGACAACGTCGGGACCAACTGGGTGTTTGTTCGCACAAAGTAGAGCGTGGTTTACAGCTTTTTGTAGCGCCGTTCTGGCCGGCCGATGCTGCCATAGCTGACTTCGGCCACAACGGTGCCTGTGCCTGTCATGTATTCCAGATAACGCCTGGCAGTTGTGCGGGATGCGCCCATGGCGTTGCCCACTTCTTCAGCGCTCCAGGGCTTGCCGCCGGCAATCAATTCGCGAATCTTGTCCAGGGTTATAACATCAATGCCTTTTGGCAGGCGGTGATTGTGATCCTGGTTTGTGTCGCCGGAATTGCGAGGGAGTATGGCGTCTACTTCATCCTGCCCCAGGTGTTTTAGTGCGGACAGGCGCGCAAGATGGTCGCGAAACCGGTTGATGGCTTCTTCCAGGCGCTCGAATACCAGTGGCTTCAGAATGTAGTCAAACACGCCCCCGCGCAGGGCAGTGCGTAGTGTTTCCACTTCTTTGGCGGCGGTGATCAGAATGATATCGGTGCTGTTGTCGCTGGCGCGCAGTTCGCGCAATAAATCCAGCCCGCTGCCGTCGGGAAAATACACGTCCAGCAATATCAAATCAGGTTGCAGCACTTCAGCCTGTTCCCGGGCATCGGCCAGGGTATGGGCTATGCCGCACAGCTCCACCTGATCCAGGCGCTGAACAAAGCGGCGCTGGATTTCTGCAATCTGGCGGTCGTCTTCGGCGATCAGCAGTCGGATGGGGGGCACGATGGGCTCCTGCCTGTTGGTTTTTTGGGTAAGTATAGAGTGAAGCGACTGCCACCAGCCACGCTCAGGTTTTCCACCGTAATCGAGCCGCCCCAGCTATCCAGAAACTTGCGTACCAAATGTAGCCCAAATCCGTGCTCATGGCCGGCTTTGCTGGTTACGCCCTTCTCGAAAATCTGGTTTTGCAGTTCCGGTGCGACACCGGGGCCTTGATCCTCCACTTCAAAAATCAGCTCCTGGCCAAGATCTGTCATAGACAACTGTACTCTGCCGTTTGGGCCAGTGTGGCGGCGGGTGGCTTCCAGTGCGTTATCAATCAGGTTGCCAAGTACGCTGACCAGCTGATCGCGGGGCAGGTTGTCTGGCAGGTCGGTCATCTGGCTGTCCGGGTCTATGTCCAGATGCAGGCCCATTTCCCGCGCCCGGTTATGTTTGCCCAGCAGGCAGCCGGCAATGATGGGGTCTGGTACGGCCTCCAGCAGCAGGTGAATCAACGCCTGATGACTACTCACTTCGCTGCCGATAAGCCCCAGCGCATCGTTGTAGGCGCCCAGTTGAATCAATCCGGCAATGGTGTGCAGTTTGTTGGAGTATTCGTGCGTCTGGCTACGCAGAGTGTCGGCGTATTGCTGGATGTGGGTGAGTTGCTGGCTAACGTGGTCCAGCTCGTTGCGCAGGCGGAAGCTGGCCACTACCCCGATAATGTCGTCGCCCTGGCGCATGGGCAGTCTGTTGACCACCATCTGCTTGTTGCGAAGCCATACCTCGCGATCGAAATCCGGTATGCCACTGCTCAATACCGACATCAGGTCGCTTTCGGGGAGTATGTCCAGAATGGGGCGGCCGGCTACGGGCGTGTCCTCATCCAGGCCCAGGGTGGTCAGTGCGGCCAGGTTAACGGTGGTTATAATGCCGTCGCGATTGATGGCAATAATGCCCTCACGCACCGATTGCAGTGTGGCATCCCGCTCCTGGAACAGGCCGGCAATTTCTTCCGGCTCCAAACCAAAAATTGCACGCTTGAAGCGGCTGGCAATCACCACCGCCGCGAGAATACTTATCAGCAACACCACGCCTAGTACGCCGTACAGTATGAAGTTGTAGTGCTGCACAGTGGCCTCTACCTGGGCCACGCTGTACCCCACTGACACTATCCCGATGATGGCGCCATTAGTGGGGTCAAGTACCGGGGCTTTGCCGCGCATGGACTCGCCCAGATTCCCCATGGCGCGGGCAATATAGCCTTCGCCCTCCACCAGGGCCTTGTGGCCGTAGTCGCCATCATCGTCGGCCATGGAGTGGCCAATGCGGGCGGGGGAAGGGTGGGCCAGACGGATGGCATCGTGGTCGCCAATAACAATAAACAGGGCTTCGTTGGTGGTGGCAAGCGTGTGGGTGAGGGTGTTCAGGTCTTCAACGTTGCGTTGCTGAATGCCGTTGATAATCGCAGGGCTTGCGGCGATGGTTTTAGCCACCATCAAGGCGCGCTGGCCAATCTCGTTATACAGGGATTCGCTGAGGTAGTAGCCGGCAAACAGCCCAATAAGCAAGGTTTGCAACACGCTCACCAGGCCCAGGGTGAGAATCATGCGGGTTTTGAGCTTTGTGCGTCGCTTTGCAGGCATAGGCTTTATTCAGAGTCGTCTATTGGCGGCAGGGTTCAGGGTAAATCACCCTAACGGGCTTTGCCCGTGAACTTTATGAACAAAAAGCACAGTAGTTTTTTTAAGTGAGTTACGCTCGCAAACTTCAGCAAATACGGATTGCCTTCTAGTCTGTTTATTGAAACAACAACGAGGTGATCAATATGTTTTTCAAAACAACAATAGCATTTGCAGCAGCGGCTGCGTTCAGTATGTCTGCCATGGCCTGGGAGCCCAGCGGAAAAGTTGAGTGTCTGGCACCGGCTGACCCCGGCGGCGGTTGGGATTTTACCTGCCGCAGTGTGGGTAAGGTTATGCAGGAGCTGGACCTGGTAAGTGGTTCAGTACAAACCGTGAACATGGCGGGCGCAGGTGGCGGTGTTGCTTATGCCCACACCGTAAGTAAGCGTAAAAACGACGACAAACTGATTGTTGCGGCCTCTACCGCTACTACCACCCGGCTGGCTCAAAAGCAGTTCCCGGGGATGGATGCCTCCATGGTTAAGTGGGTTGGCGCTTTGGGCGCAGACTACGGCATTATCGCGGTAAGCAAAAACTCAAAATATGAAAACCTGAACCAGCTGATGGATGCGGTGAAAGAGAATCCGCGATCAGTCAAATTCGCTGGCGGCAGTGCCCGTGGCGGCTGGGATCACCTCAAGGTGCTCATAGCAGCAAAGGCTGCAGGTGCTGAGAAACTGCCTTCTATTCCTTACCTGTCGTACAACAACGGTGGCGAAGCCATGACACAAGTGGTTGGCGGCCAGGTGGACGCATTCACGGGTGACGTATCCGAAGCCACTGGCTTTATGGAATCCGGTGATTTGCGCGTGCTGGCGGTGCTGTCAGAAGAGCGCCTGCCGGGCAAGTTCGGCGACATTCCTACCGCTCGTGAGCAGGGCATTGATGCCCTCGGCCCTAACTGGCGCGGATTTTACATGCCAAAAGACACCTCCGCAGAAGCGCAGCAGTATTGGGTAGACGCAGTCGACACCCTTTACGCCAGCGATGAGTGGAAGGCGGTCATGAAAAATAACGGCTTGATTTCATTCCACCCGAAAGCCGGTGAGTTTGAAAGCTTTGTAACCAACCAGGTGCAGGACATTGAAACCCTGTCCCGGGAAATTGGTCTACTGAAATGACTGGCCTGGGCGACCGTATTCTGGGCTTGTGCCTGTTGGTGCTGGCGGTTGCCTATGGCTGGGTGGCGCAACAGTGGCCTGAACCCTTCGGTGGTACCGAGGGGGTAGGGCCGGAAACCTTCCCCACCATGCTGGCCGTTGTGCTGGTGGTGGGGAGCCTGTACCTGATGATCAAGCCGGATGCCGATACCCAGTGGCCTGTTGGGAAAACAGCCCTGGAGTTGGTGGTTTCGATCATTGTGCTGGTGGTTTACGCGCTGCTGCTTGAGCCATTGGGCTTTGTTATCTCCACTACCCTGGCGGTTGGCACTTTGAGCTGGCGCATGGGGGCACCTGCTAAATCAGCGTTTGCAATTGGGCTGCTCAGTGCCGTTGTGGTGTTCGGGTTGTTTAACTATGGCTTGTCTCTGAGCCTGCCCACTGGCTTGCTGGGAGGCTTTTAACCATGGAAACACTTGGCTTTCTGATGGACGGGTTTGCGGTGGCGTTAACGCCGTACAACCTGATGTTTGCGCTCTTTGGTGCCTTCGTGGGCACCCTGATTGGCTGCCTGCCAGGCCTGGGCCCGGCGAATGGTGTGGCCATTCTGATACCTCTTGCCTTTACCTTGGGCTTGCCGCCTGAAACGGCAATGATTCTGCTCACATCGGTTTATGCGGGTGCCATGTACGGCGGCCGGATTTCATCGATCCTGCTGAATATCCCGGGCGATGAGCCAGCCATGATGACCTGCCTTGATGGCTACCCCATGGCGAAAAAAGGCCGTGCGGCAGATGCCTTGGCAATCTCGGCGATTGCCTCCTTTGCGGGCAGTCTGATCGGGACCTTGGGGCTGATCATGCTGGCGCCAGTGCTGGCGCGCTTTGCGCTGACCTTTGGGCCGGCGGAATACTTCGCGCTGTTCTTGCTCGCCTTCGCTACGCTGGGAGGCATAACCGGCAAGAACCCGATGAAGACGGTGATTGCAGCTGCGCTGGGCATCATGATTTCCACAGTGGGAATCGATATCTCTACCGGCACCCAGAGGTACACCGGGGGCGTGCTGGAGCTGTATGAGGGCATCGATTTCATTTTGGCGATTGTGGGTCTGTTTGCCATATCCGAGCTTCTGTTTTTTGTAGAAGCACGCATGGGCAAAGGCCGTAGCAAAGTGAATATGGGCAAGCTGACGCTGACCTTCAAAGAGATTGTATCGACAATTCCCACTCAGCTGCGTGGTGGTGTGCTCGGCTTTATTGCCGGAGTTCTGCCAGGCGCGGGGGCCTCATTGGGAAGCTTTATAAGCTACACCCTTGAGAAGTCGGTGCTCGGCAAAAAAGGCCGCTTTGGAGAAGGTGATATTCGTGGTGTAGTGGCGCCGGAAGCCGGTAACAATGGTGCCGCGTCGGGTGCCTTGGTACCCATGCTAACCTTGGGTGTACCCGGAAGTGGTACTACAGCAGTATTGCTGGCGATGTTGATTTCCCTCAATATTACGCCTGGGCCTCTGATGTTCACCCAGAATGCGGATATTGTGTGGGGTGTAATCGCCGCACTGCTGATTGGTAACGTATTGCTGCTGATACTGAACATTCCGATGATCGGAGTGTTTGTAAGGCTGCTGTCCGTACCGCCTATGTACCTGCTGCCAATCGTCACCATGGTGGCGTTTGTAGGTATCTACTCCATCAGCCACAGCACCTTTGATCTGTACTTCATGATTCTGTTTGGTGTTGGCGGTTATGTTCTGCGAAAGCTGGAAATTCCTTTGGTTCCCATTATTCTGGGCCTGTTGTTAGGGCCCGAAATGGAAAAGAACCTGGGCCATGCGCTGATTCTGTCTGACGGTGATTGGACCACACTCTGGTCGAGCCCCCTGTCGATAGGATTGTGGCTGGTAGCCGGACTTGGTTTGGTGTTGCCGACATTGGTTGGGCCGATTCTGCGCCGCCGCATGCGCAATGCGATAAAGGAAGGGCCTGTTAGCGATTAAGCGCCAAGGTCAGCCGTTTCGGCGGGTATTATGAAAGATGTGCACCGGGCTTTGCCCGGTGTTTTTATTTATCGAAGCACAGGAAGTTATGTCAGACTTTTCTCTAATCCAGTATGCCCTGGTCGCACTGATTTTTATCTGGAGCGGGTTCGTGCGCTCTGGCCTGGGCTTTGGCGGAGCGGTGCTGTCGCTGCCGTTCCTGTTGCTGGTGAAAGACGACCCGCTAATCTTCCTGCCCATCATTGCGGTGCACCTGCTGTTTTTCTCATCTTTGACCATCTGGATGAACAATCGCAAAAGTCGCACCGGCAAAACCGGTGATGGTAGCCAAAAGCTGACCGGGTTCGGGCCAGATGCAGCCGCAAAAGCACCCGAAGGCACGGTTGATTGGTCCTACCTCTGGCGGATGCTGGGCATCATGCTGGTGCCCAAATTGATTGGCGTGTTCGGCCTGTTTACGCTGCCCCCACATGTACTGAGCGCGATTATTTTCGTCATTGTCGCGATCTACTCTGTGTCGTACATCATCAACCGACCTTTCCGCAGCAGAAGTAAAACCGTGGATGTGATCTTGCTGATGGCCGGTGGTTATATCAGCGGCACCTCGCTGATCGGTGCACCGCTGATTATTGCAGTTGCGTCCCAGCACGTTGCGCGGGAGAAGCTGCGAGATACCTTGTTTGGCCTGTGGTTTATTCTGGTGTTGATCAAGCTGGCGGCATTCATCTGGGTTGGGCTTGATCTGCAGTTAATCCACCACCTTTGGTTACTGCCGTGTGCTGCGGTGGGGCATGTGATCGGGCTACGTTTTCACGAGCGTATTCTGAAGGCGGAAACACCGGTGTTTTTCCGCATGCTGGGGGTGGTGCTGTTGGTGGTCAGTAGTGTGGGTATGGTTAGCGCGTTTTTGTGATGCCCAAGGCGTCAACGTTAATCAGGCCATTGCCAGGCTGGTGCGTCCAATAACCCCTGGCCCACAACAACCGTTT
The DNA here is from genome assembly GCF_016597815.1 of Marinobacter sp. DY40_1A1. Lineage (GTDB taxonomy): Bacteria > Pseudomonadota > Gammaproteobacteria > Pseudomonadales > Oleiphilaceae > Marinobacter > Marinobacter xiaoshiensis. The sequence continues at coordinate 141,307 of NZ_VCHA01000001.1, forward strand.
CACCCAGTTCCTTGTTCAGGGCAATCGAGTTGCAGTCACCATCCCTTTCCAGCGTTGCCACTAACCGTGGTGCGTGGGAAACCACCCAAACCTGAGTCTCCCGCGAGGCGCGGATAATCAATCTGCCCAGTGCGGGAAGCAGGTCCGGGTGCAGGCTGGTTTCCGGCTCGTTCAGCACCAACAGGGAAGGGGGCCGGGGTGTAAGCAATGCAGCTACCAACAGAAGGTAGCGCAGCGTTCCGTCAGAAAGTTCTGCCTGGTTCAGCGGCCGCAACAGACCATCCTGCAGGAACTCCAGAACAAAGCGATTACCTGAGCCTGCAGAAAAGTTTATCGTGGCTCCGGGAAACGCATCCTCAATCGCGTGATACAACGCCTGGCGGTCGCCTATCTCATGGATGGTTCGCAGGGCGGCAACCAGGCTATGGCCATCATGGTCGAGCACGGGGGTTCGCGTGCCTATCTGTGGCGTACGAATGGCGGACTGGGGATCAGTTCTGAACTGATCGTAGAAGCGCCAGTTGCGGATAGTTTGTCGCACCGCGTGCACTTCTGGCACAGCCACCGGGTCGCTGATTTCGTTGAGGATGCTTTCATAAGAATTGAGGTGGGCGTTATACACCTCCCATTTTCGGCCGGAGCGTACTTTTACTACAGGCCCAACGCGGTCGATCAGGCAGCTGCTGGGCCGGCACACATCGCCCACCCAAATGCATTCACGCTTTATTTCCGGGTCGAACTGAAACATGGACGGGTCTTGGTAGCCGGCAAAACCCTGTGGTGCTGGCATTCCCAATGATATGGCATAACTGAACTCTTCACCCGCAAAGCCCAGTCTCAGGCGTGAGTTGTGTTTTCGTGCAGAGCCTTGAACAGGTGCGGAGCCTTCTCTCATGGCGCTGGTAAAGTTGTCAGGCCCGGCCCAGAAGGTGTATTCCAGCCCGCCTTCCTGTGCGATCGACGAAATCAGGTTTCCTTTCGCTGCTTCTGCAAGCAAACGCAGCGATTTGTACAGGTTGGATTTGCCGCAACCGTTTGCGCCCGTAACCACATTAAGGCCCGCCAAAGGCGCAACAATGCCCTTCAGGCTGCGGTAGTTTGATACTGCGAATGCATTGATCATGCTCACGAGCTCATCCCCTTTCGCCCCAGCTTTTCCAGCGCCATTAGCGTATCTGTGTATTTCACCAGCCGGTTCAAATAGTCCGGTGACAGCCTCTGCATTTCAGCCATTGCCAGGCTCACCAGGCGGTGGGCATTCATGGGGCCGGCATCTTCAGGAGCCTGTTCGATGGCGTGGCGAACACGGTCCTGGAGGGCTTGCTCGCCACGGTCCGCCGATGCTCTGGTCATGGCTTTAAGTGGCTGACGGGGATTGGCGGCTGCAGCGCGCTGGGGCGCTTCTGAGCCTTCTTCGGGCGCTCCAAACACCAGCTGTTCAAGCGTCGACCGGGGTTGTGTTTGAGGTGCACTCTGGGTTTGATTGAGCTTGTCCAGCAGAGCTGAGAGCGGCGAAGGGGCAAGGGTTTCAATGGCTTGTGTCGACTGCTGGGGTACTTCGAATCGTGTTTTGTAGTCGGCGACTGCCTGTTCCAGCTTCTGCCAGTGTGGGGTGTGCTGCAGGCCTTTTGCTTCCAGACGCAGTGCCAGAGCTTCAAGATAGCGAAAGCCAACCGGGTTCATCTGGTCGGCTCCGGAGTTTCGAAGGTCTTCCAGTTGTGGGTGCATGGCCTTGGCTTCAGCTATCGCATTCATCCGTTGCCAGCCTCCGCTTCAGCGTTTGCAGGTGCTTGAGGCGCCAGAGGTACGGTGCTGATTTCTACCCGCCGATTCTGAGCACGGGATTCTGCATCAATATTGGGCACCGCCGGATGGTGCGGGCCAAAGGCGGCGGCGAATACCCGGTCGTTGGGCAGGCCAAGTTCTATTAATGTTCGGGTGACTGTGAGTGCCCTTTGTGCAGACAGCCCCCAGTTGTCCTGGTACCGGTTGCCGCTGTGCATGGGCAGGTCATCGGTGAAGCCGCTGATCATCAGCAGTTCCTGGTGCTGAGTCAGATAGGTTTGCAGCGGGGTAATGAGGGCTTCCAATACTTCCACACCGTCGGCTTGCAGCTGATCCGAGTTCAGCTCAAACAGCACGTTGCCACTGATGCCGATGCGGCCATTGTGAAAGGTCACCAGGCCTTTGGTGAGCGGATCTTCCAGTGCTTGCTCCAGGGCAATGCGTCGCTGTTCTTCGGCTTCCCGCTTGGCTTTTTCTTCCTCAAGGGATTGGCTGAGTTCCAGTTGAACGCCAATCACCCACACCAGTATCAGCACCAGAATACCCACCAGTGCAGCCATCAGGTCTGAGAATATTGCCCAGATAGGAGTGGACTGCTGTTCACCGTCTTCCAGATATTCCATCAACTGGCTCCGCTGGTCTCGGTGTGATTTGCGATCAGAGCCGAAGCCGCATCAATCACATCTTTCTGGGAACTCACAGAGAGGTCGATGACTTCTCGGGCCTGGGCAACGTAATACGCCAGTTGTTCATCGTGGCGCTTGCCGGCTCCATCCAGTGCTTTCTGAATGTTGGCCAGGCTTTCCTGAAGCTGAGTGTTAGACGCGCTGAACAGCTCCACTGCGGCAAGGAAGGATTCGCTGAGGGCGCCGACTTCCTGGCTGCTGCCGGTGATGTCTTCGCCCAGTTTGCCGAGTTGCTGGCTTTGTTCCTGAATCAGCACATTGAAGCGTTCACTTATGCCTGTGAGGGTTTCACCTGCGCCGCTGATAAGAGAATCCACCGCCTCGCGCTGACTGTCTGCATTGTTGCGCTGGGATTCCAGAAGGCTGTCCAGCTCCTGAACCAGCCGCTGACGCTCTTCCAGCAGCTGGTTTTCCCGTTCGCTGTTGCGGGCCATTTCGCCTTGCAGTTGCGAGATCACCCGTGCGGCGGCTTTGGGGGTTTCCGACGCGGTTTCTATCAGGCGGGTCATGGGGGCTTCCAGGCCTGCGCCCAATTCGGTCAGGTGTTTGGTGACGGTTGCTTCCAGCTGGGCCAGGCGTTCATTGGCCGCGTCGCCTCGGGTTGCTTCTTGCTCATGCAGTTGAGAAAGCTGCTCGCTGATACGGGTGATGAGAGCATCCAGGCCTTGTTGCTGATTGGTGGTAAGCTTGGCGCTTTCTTCACGGAAGTGGGATTGGTATTCCTGCAAGGTATTCTGCAGAGCTTTGCTGTGTTCAGCCGAGGCTTGTTGCTGAGCCAGAAGATTTTGCTGCCAGTTATTACCTGCTTCCTGTGTGGTTTTCTGGAAGCTATCTGTGAGTTCAGCAAGCTGCTGCTCGGTGGTGGCAGACCAGTCTTCCTGGAGCTTTCCGGCGCTGGACTGCAGAGTTGTCATGGCTTCGGTAACGATCGGCTCTATGCGCTCAGCGGCCAGGCGGCTGCTCGATTCCAGAGCTTTCTCAAGAGACTCGGCCACAGACGTTGCCAGGGTCTGGTAGTGACCGCCAACGGTGGTGTGGAACTCTTGCTGATTTCGGGTAAGGGATTGCTCAAGCTGCTGCCCTAGCTGCTCCATGCGGGCGGTCATGGATTCCATGGCAGTTGCCAGTTGGGGCAGGGCTTCTGCTTGGGATTCCAGTGCTTTGAACGCCTGTTGGCGCTGATAGTCTGTCGACAGGTGGTGTAACCGCTGGCGCAGAGTCTTATCCAGCTGGCGGGATACCTGTAAGAGTTCCCGGCGGCTGAGGGTGGAGGCCAGCCCCAACATTGCGGACGCTGCCACACCGGCAATGGAGGTGCCGAAGGCCAAGCTCAGCCCGGCAATCGGGGCGGCCAGAGCGCTGCGAATCACACTGAGTTCGGTGCTGCCATCCAATGCAGATGCCGCGCCGCTCAAGGTCACAATCATGCCGGCAAAGGTGCCTAGCAGGCCAAGCATAACCAATAGGCCAACCAGGTAGGGCGTAAACTGCGGGCTTGGCAGTGCAGCAAAATGCCCATCAATGCGCCTCTGTACTGCAAACTGAACTTGCTCCGGCAGGCCGGAGAGCCAGCTTGTCAGTTGCTCGCGGCTTTCCGGTGTGGTGCCCAGCTTCTGTTGCAGTTTTCGGGTTGTGCTCCGGAACCCCATCAACTCAACAAACCCCAGCGTGTAGACCGCCGCAATGATGACCGTTACGGACAGCGCCAGCAGGTCAGAGCCTAAAAAGCGCTGGCCAATCCAGGCCGTTACCGCCAGGCCTATGGCAAAAGCGAAAAAGAAGAAAAGTCTGCTCATGGAGAATCCATTACCTCGTTGTGGCAGGCCTCAAGTAATCCCAGTACTGGCTCCAGCCGAACATCCAGTTCAGCGAGTAAAAGATTCTGCGCTTCTTCGCAGTAACGGTGGAGCCAATCATCCGGCGCAATGCCGGTTTCGTGGGAGGGATCAGAGGTTGTTTGTTCTGCGGGAGACAGCGCGTGAAATCGCTGCTCCAATACTTTGGAAATATGAGAGAAACACTGGCTGGTGTACCCGGTCATTGCCTGGTCGAAGGTTGAATCCAGCTCTGCCAGCCTGGCCAGATTCTGGTTGTGATCCTTCATCGCTTTTCGGGTTTTGTCGCGAAGCTGACGGCTGGCGGCGATCACTCTGCGTTGCAGGGTTAGCCAGCTATTCAAATACAGTTCAAAATCCACATTATCCGTTGGCTCAATTTCATCGCCGTACTTGGAGATTTTTCGAACGAGTGCTGTGCGAGTGGTGGCCAGTTCCTTAATGATTCGTTCAAAAGCTGGCCCTTGATCCATGCCCGGATGGCGGGTTCGAAAAGCAATCGCGGAATCCAGAACAAGGGTGTCTGAAAGCCCAAACAGTCGCCCCAGTCGTTCGCCACAACAGGGCAGCGGGCCGTCAGCAAGCGGCGCCCCGGATTGGGCTAGCAGCTGCAGCAGCCTTGGTGGTGAAACCCCGGCAGAATGTGAGGGTGATTGAGTCATCAAATAATCGCGCACAGGTTGGGTAACAGGAAAATCCCGGGCTTTCTGGGGCGACTATTCTAAAGGGTATGGGAGGTGATTGATAATGACTGAATTGCCAGAAATATATGCCCGAACAGACTATGCCCGGGCATATATGCAGTGCTAACCGATCAGCGCTTGGCCATCAGTGCTTCAAGTTCATCGGCGCCGCCAACCAGCTGGCCGTCGATAAATACTTGCGGGGTTGTGCCTTTGCCGGTCACTGCCTGCAGGGTGCTGTAAGACAAGCCGCCACTGCCCAGCTTGATCTCTTCATACTTGTAACCCTTGCTCTGTAGCAGCGATTTGGCGCGCGTACAGTGCGGGCACCCGGGCTTTGTGAATACTGTTACCCGTGCCGGCAGGGTTGCATCCGGCTTGATGTAGTTGAGCATTGTGTCGGCATCGGACACTTCAAACGGGTCGCCAGGCCTGTCTGGCTCTATGAACATCTTTTCAATGGTGCCGTCTTTCACCAGCATGGAATAGCGCCAGCTGCGGTCACCAAACCCGATGGCGCTTTTGCTGACCAGCATGCCCATCTCACGGGAGAAGTCGCCGTTGCCGTCTGGAATGAATTCGATGTTGTCGGCGTGCTGGTCTTCAGCCCATGCCTGCATGACGAATGGGTCGTTCACCGACAGGCAAATTACACGATCTACGCCCAGCGTTTTGAATACCGGTGCCAGTTCGTTGTATCGCGGTAAATGAGTGCTTGAACAGGTTGGTGTAAACGCGCCCGGCAAGGCGAACACAATCACCGTTTGTCCGTTGAATAACTCGTCGCTGGTTACCGATGTCCACTCGTTATCACGACGAATGGGAAACGTAACCTGGGGGACTTTTTTACCTTCCGATGAACTTAACATTTAAAACTCCTTGGAGTTCGTGGGTTATTTGTTCGAAAGGGAAACTGTATCGCAATCAAACCTTTCTGGACACAGGAGATTGCCAGAGCCAAGTATAAAGTCGAGAGCCCCTTCGTAAGTCAGTTCAGCCCATACTGCCGGGGCCGTTCAAACCGGTAAAATCCTTCCTCTTCTTCCCGGGCGATGGTCGGCGCAGCCATTCCGAAGTGCTTCTCGCGCAATTCGTTGAGTGCTGTTTTGAGCGCTTCCCCAGACAGGCGCTGGTTTAGAGCGTCCCGTTCGGTGGTGTAGACTTCGCCCTTCTGCCATTTGTCTTCCCGGACCTGATCCTGTTCGGCCATCCGTGCCACGGCGCCTTCGGAAAAGCCTAGTTGGAGTCTGAGGCTGTTAATGGCTTGCTGGCGTTGGTTCGGGGGCAAGTTTTTGAGTTTGGTTTGCACGCTTTCCAGGCTGAAAAGAGCATGCCCCAAGGCGCCAGAACCTGCGAACTGGAAACCCAGGTCTCCGCCGTAAACCTCTTCTGCATTGGTTTTCAACTGGTGTGCCAGCTCTGTTAGCTGCAGTTCACTGGCTTCATTCAGGTGTGTCATTTTTTGCTGGAAGACCTGTGACTTCTCTTCCAGATAGGACTTTTCTTCCCCCCATATCTGGCTTGCTATAGCCCCGAAGAGGGCTTCCCGCTGTTGCCAGAGCTCCATTTCCTGTTGAAAAACAGGGAGTGCATGCAGGCGCAGCTCGTTGTTATCCAGCCACGTGTTATAGCGGTCGAGGTTGGCCATGAGGGCTATGATTTGGTTATGTAGTTCTGGAAATGCCGTTTCTATCGCACGCTCAAACAGTTGGGCGCCAGCGTTGGGGTACTGTTCCAGCAAGGCTCGTCGTTCGTTATACAAACGAGCTTGAGTGGCGGGCTCGGCTATGGAGTCTCCATAACTTTCCAGATATTGCACAGCCAATTTTATAGCCAACTGTGATGAATCTTTTGCCGCGGGATCTTCAAGTGAGTGTTCTGAGTTGGCGCTGTGTCCGGTTCCATTCGTTATCTGATGCACCTGTTCATCTGATTGATGAAGGAGCATGTAGCCACCGATTGCACCAACGGCGACGATGACGGTAAGAAGGCCATAGCGTGTCTTTGAGCTCATTGTTTTGCCTTTGAAGCATGGTGGCCGCGAATGCGGCCACCAAATTCCAGTTACTGTTAGAGCAGAGGTTGAAGCTTGGGCCAGATCAGATCTGCAATTTTTGTTGAACCGCTGTCTGCGGGGTGAATGCCGTCGAAAATAATGTCTTTGTCACTGATGACCGGGCGGGTATCAACAAAGGTGCAGTCGAGCACGGAGTTCTTGCACGCACGGGCCAGAGTGGCATTGCCGTAATCGATGGCTTCTTTCATGTCTTTCAGGCGGAATAGCCCGTTTTTGGTGTAGTAGTACCCTACAAAAATGCCCTTCCGGACACCGGCTGCCGCCATTTCATTTAGGAAATCTACGCCTTCAACGTAAGTGTTATCAATAATGTCGATACACTTCTGGCTCAGTCTTCCGAAGCGATACCACGGCGTTTTGCAGCTGTTCGAGTTGAACATGATCGCGGGGATCAGAAGGTCGTTACCGCCGCCATCACCTACCACTATGTCGATGTTCGGGTCGTCAGAGACCGCCTCGCGAAACTGGTTAGGAATGGAAGGTGCAATCAGCTCTCCGCTAAGCTCGGCACCAGATACGGTGTAGCGTCGGAAGGTTTCACCTGCTTTTGATTCAAGCTGATTCTGTATCTCGCCAGACAGGGCGAAGATTGAGTCACCAACAAAAACCACCTGGTTGTTGTCTGCATCCGTCACCTTGTCGTTGCTGAGCAGGTAGCCCAACTCACTGCAGCCGGTGAATAGAAACGCGACACAGACCACAACGGCAGCCCGAAGATGGGCGGCGCGGCTTGGTACCGAGACTGCGGCTCGTTTTTTAATATTGTTATCCATTATTGCAACTCCGTTTGTAAGGGAAGTACTTTTTTCTTTTGGTACTGCAATATGGATAGTGGCTTGTAGTGGGGGTTTATAGAAACGGAAAAACGCGGTTTGGCTTGTCCTAAGCGGCCAGTTGCAAGCCACTGTGAGCGGGGTCACATTGGATTCCAAACGGACTATTAACCTTTGTGTAAAAGGCGGTGGTGGTCAGCCTGCAATTGAGCCGGGGTGACCACCACTTCAAGGCTTTTTAAGACAATATAACCAAATGGTTTGGCAGTTCATCTTTCTGGTGGGTGGCAGGTACCTTGGCTTTCAGGTGCTTTCCACAGTCTTCAATGCAGGAAATGAAGCCCGTCAGTGTCTCGCCCTGTTTTACTTGCTTGGTGAATGCCGCAATGATGTCTTCCCAGGCGTCGTTGCCTATTCTTTCCGATATGCCCCGATCTACCAGAATCTCAACGTAGCGCTCGGCTTCAGAGACGAAAATCAGCATGCCAGTGGCGCCTGCGGTGTGGTGCAGGTTCTGTTCCAGAAACTGACGCCGGGCCAGGTTTGACGCACGCCAATAGCCTACGGATCGGGGGATCAGCCGCCTGTTGATACCGGGTATCCGGAACACCAGACTGAGCAGGGCAAACACGCCCCATTGGCTGAGGAGGAGTACATCTGCCGACAGCCAGCTGGTAAGGTAATTAATAATACCGGGCACCAAAAGCGCAATGATCCCGGCCCAGAGCAGGGGGATATATGCGTAATTGTCGGCCTGGGCGGTTAGCACCGTTACCACTTCTGCGTCGGTTTCACGCTCAACTGCGGTGATAGCGGCCGCCACTTGTTCCTGTTCCTGCTTGCTTAGTAATGTCATGGGGTATCACTGTTTGTTGGGTTGAAGGTTGCCTTTCCGATGCGTGCTTGATCGCTACCAGCCACCAGATGCCCCTCCGCCGCCGAAGCCTCCGCCCCCGCCGCCAAAACCACCTCCACCGAAACCGCCACCACGGCCACCCATGCTGGCGCCTAGCAGTGCACCACCTACCAGAGCTGCGCCTGAACGGCCGCCTTGGCCGCGGCCACCACCCATGAAGAAAATGACAGCCATAATGAATAGGAAAAACATCAACACCGTTTTCGGGTTGGGTTTTTCCTGGGGGCCGCTTCCGGTTCTGGCCGGCGCAGCCAGGGGCTCGCCGCCAAGAACTTGCACCATGGCGGCAGCGCCATTGGCAATGCCTTGTTCGAACTGACCTTGCTTGAAATCGGGGGCGATTATCCGGTTGATAATGGTGGCTGAAGCCGCATCAGTAAGTCGTCCTTCAAGGCCATAGCCCACTTCTATCCGAATCCTGCGTTCCTGCTTGGCAACGATCAGCAGAGCGCCATTGTCCTCACCTTGCTGGCCTATGCCCCAGTGACGGCCTAGCTGGTAGCCATAGTCTTCTATGCCAAAACCCTGAAGATCCGGCACGGTGACGACCACAACCTGCTCTGTGGTGCTTTGCTCGTGGGCCTCAAGCATTTGGGCTATCCGGCTTTCGGTAGCCGGGCTCAGCAGTTCCGCCTTATCCACCACTCGGCCTGTCAGTTCCGGAAATTCTGGTGCAGATTGTGCCAGAGCCGCTGATATCGGCAATATGATCAGGGCCAGTATGACCACAACGGGGCGGATAAAGGCGTAAGGCAAAGAGTGCCGCGAAGAGAATTGCATTTAAAACGTCACCTTGGGCGCTTCGTGGGCATTGTCGGCCGTAGCCTTGAAGTTTTCACGCACCTCCATTTCGCTATAGAGAATGCTGTGCCAGATTTTACCGGGGAAGGTCCGAATCTCGGTGTTGTAGCGCTCTACCGATTGGATGAAATCACGCCGGGCTACAGCGATGCGGTTTTCGGTGCCTTCAAGCTGCGACTGCAGCGCGAGAAAGTTCTGGTTCGATTTCAAATCCGGATAACGCTCAGAAACCGCCATTAACCGGCTCAGTGCGCTGCTAAGCTCGCCTTGTGCTTGTTGAAATTGCTGAAGCTTTTGAGGGTCGTTCAGGATGCTTTCATCAACTTGAATGGATGTTGCCTTGGAGCGCGCCTCAATAACCGCCGTGAGAGTTTCCTTCTCCTGAGCAGCAAAGCCTTTCACTGTTTCCACCAGGTTAGGTACCAGATCTGCCCGGCGTTGATACTGGTTTTCAACCTGCGACCAGGCGGACTTAACTTTTTCATCGTAGGTGGGAATGTTGTTGATGCCGCAGCCGGTTAGCAGAAACGCCAGCATGAGCAAGGTTATGAGTTGCCGCATCGAACGCATGGGTGTGTATGTTGGCTGTGTTTGCATGGTGTAAGAGTTCCCTGATGATGACCAATGCCCCCGAACCAAGGGCTGTTAATGGTAGAAAGGGTCTCACACTCAGCCATTTCAAAACAGCCTGCTAGACTATCAATACTGATATCCGGTTGGCTGTTTAAGATCATACTGGTTGAGAGCTGGGTAGCCATTGAGCCATCTTCCTTCTTTCGTTTGTTCCGCGTATGTTGGAGCGAAATGTATCTGCCGGTCAGCTGGCCGGTAAAGGCGCACCGGGTTCATCCCAGGCATTGATATAAGGAAGGGTGCCATGCAAGGGGTAAGCTGCCCGCATAAAGTTATAACTCCGGGCTTGCAGGAAATTTACAAACGCACTGTTAACCAGATTGGCTGGGTGGTCATCGCCATCGCTGCTTTGGTTGTGGTGTCGTGGGTTTTCGATATTGAGGCAGGAAAACGCATACTGCCGGCCTTTGAGTCCATGAAGTTTAATACCGCACTTTGCTTTCTCGCCTGTGGACTGATTTTTCAATGTAAAGCGATCTTTGGCCGCGCCTCGCGCGGAGACTACATTGTTGCTCTGCTGGCGGTTTTTATACTCCTGATATCGGGGGTGACGCTTCTCGAATATCTAATGGGATGGCAACTGGGCATCGATGAGGTTCTGGTTAAAGACCCTGAAACGCCGCCTGGCGAATGGCCCGGGCGCATGTCTGCTGCCACCGCATTATGCTTCAGTGTGATAGGTGTCGCCTGGCTGGCTACAGTGCTAACGGTTCGCTACGCCACGCTGATTTTGCAGACCCTGGCGCTGGCGGTAATCATGGTCAGTGGAGCAGTGCTGGTCGGCTATGCTTTTGGTGTGCAAAAGTTCAGACTCTTTATTTTCTCCACCATGGCCTTGCACACATCTTTGCTGTTAGTGCTCTGCGGTGCCGGCATGCTGTTCGCCCGGCCAGATGATGGCCTGGTGCGTTCTGTCACAAGTTCCTACATTGGTGGGCGGTCTCTGCGCCGGCTAATGCCGTTCATTATCGTCACACCGGTAATAACCGGCTGGCTAAGCATGCAGGGAGTAGTGGCGGACTACTATTCGCCTGCGTTCGGCTTCGCACTGAGTAGTCTCTCCAGCATTCTGGTGCTTGGCTTTATTGGCTGGCGTGGGGCGGAAGCCCTGAACCGCGAAGAAGCACGATTTCGCTCGACTATAGATGCATCTCCTGTAGCCACGATCATGATCGATGACAGTGGCATCATCCAAATGGCCAACAAGCTTGCGCACACTCTGTTCCTCTACCCGGCAGGCGAGCTATTAGGCCGGTCAGTAGAACAGTTGGTTCCTGAAGAGGCTCGTAAGGGACATGAGGGGTATCGCCATGACTACGAGCGCAGACCCGAGGCGCGAATGATGGGGGCGGGTCGAGATCTGTTTGCTCTGCGCAAGGATGGCACAGAGTTCCCGGCTGAAATTGCGTTGAACCCTGTGCAAACGGCTGATGGGCGCTATGTATTGGCTGCGATTGTTGATATCACTGAGCGAGTGGAGGCCAAGCGTAAGCTTTTGCGCCTGAACCGCATCCACAAAGTTCTTAGCGGAATCAACACACTGATCGTGCGTGTTGAAAGCTGTGATGCACTCTATGAAGAAGCTACACGCATTACCGTTGAAGAGGGTGATTTGCCAGCCGCACTTGTAGTGCAGCAAGACAGGGTAACGGGCAGATGCGACATTCTGTATGCGCACGCCGCCGATAAACGGCTTCAGGCGCGGCGGTTGTCTAACTTTGAGATCAATACCATTAGCGAATGCCTGAATAATCATCGGGTCGCTATTCGTAGTGATGTGGCAGAGCATTGCGACAGTGTTGATTGTGACGGGCTGGCTGGCCTTGGTGTGCGGGCGTTGGGAGCCTTCCCGTTGACAGCCAGGGATAGTGCTCAAGGCGTGGCGTTAGTGCTTTATCGGGATGAGCCGTTTTCTTTTGATGAAGTGGAAATGAAACTTCTTCATGAGGTTGCGGGTGATATCGCATTCGCGATCAACAACCTGGAAAAAAGTCGGCAACTGGAGTACCTGACACACTTCGATAGTGTGACGGCTCTTCCGAACCGTCTTTTGCTGACCGATCGATTGCAACAAGCCCAGTTTCAGGCCGATAGCCATCAGGGCATGCTTAGTATTTTGTATGTAAACATCGACCGCTTTAAACAGATCAATGACAGCCTTGGGCACACTGGCGGTGATGATGTGCTTCGGGAAGTAGCGAAACGGATAGGCGAATGCGTTAGCAAGGCCGATACCGTATCCCGCTGGGGTGCTGATGAGTTTATCGTTTTGCTACCAGGCCAGAGTGCCGCAGAGGTATCGGATGTTGCTAAATGCATAGTGGGTGAGTTGCACTCAGTTATCGTGATGGACGAGGGCCGGGAACTCTTTGTCTCATGCAGTATGGGCATTGCAGAATACCCGCGTAGCGGGACGGATATGGATGCGGTAATCAATAGCGCCCGAAGTGCCATGGTGGCTATCAAGGCACAAGGTGGCAATGATTATCAGCACTTCGACCCCGTGAGCGACAATACCTCCGGTGATGGGCTGGCGCTGGAAACATCATTAAGGCATGCCTTGGACCGTAACCAGTTCTTGCTGCATTATCAGCAGCAGATTGATATTGCCACCGGGCAGGTTGTGGGACTGGAAGCCCTTCTGCGCTGGAATCACCCGACCGAAGGCATGATAGCTCCAGACCGCTTTATCCCTCTGGCTGAGAAAACAGGGCTAATTGTTCCTGTTGGTGAGTGGGTGTTGCGGGAAGCCTGCCGTCAGGGAGCCGCTGGCCCCGGATTGAAAATGGCGGTGAATCTCTCCGCCCGGCAGTTTCACCAGAAAAACCTCGTGGGTGTTATCAAACAGATCCTGGAAGAAACCGGCATGCAGCCGGCAAACCTGGAATTGGAGATCACCGAGAGCGCTCTTCTATACGACGTAGAGTCGGCCATAGAGATAATGACAGAGCTGGCTGGTTTGGGGCTGAGCATTTCCCTGGATGATTTTGGTACGGGGTACTCAAGCCTGAGTTATCTCAAACGCTTCCCTATAGATACCCTCAAGATTGACAAGTCCTTTATTGCCGAAGTAACAACAGATCCAGGCAGCAAAGTGATCGTTAACACCATCATCGCCATGGCTCATGCACTGGAGCTCAAAGTTATTGCTGAAGGTGTGGAAACCGAGGAGCAGTTGGCACTGCTGTATGAGCGTGGCTGCGACCAGGCCCAAGGCTACCTGTTTGCCAGGCCGTTGCCATACGATGAGGCGATAAACGCAGGGCGGTCTTGAAAGAAATGCCCTCAAGCCTGGATTTAAGATTTCATCCGGGGCTCCGGGAAATAGACCAGGGGGCTAAAGATGCGTATTCCGCACCATCCTGGGTAGGCCACCATAGCCGCCACGCCTTCGGGTTTGTCTGGGGTGTTGCTCGTGATCAGAGGCTGTGGTTCAGTCGACTCTGTGAGAGGGGCATACTCATTTGTCACGACAGATAGAACCGCCGAATAGCATCCAGCAATCGGTCGACATCCTGGCGGTTCACATCCAGGTGCGTCACGAAGCGAATGGGGCTGCCTGCCGTGATCAGAATGTTCTGTTTAGCCAGGAAGTCACGCAGTTGCTCGGCTCTGTTGGATCGGCAGCGGGCGTAGACGATATTGGTCTGGGTGCTCGCGGGGTTGATCTCCAGCTGCGGGATTCCGGCAAGTCCTGCGCTGAGGTATTCGGCGTTTTCGTGATCGTCAAACAGCCGCTGTGGTCCTTTTTCCAGAGCAATTCGAGCGGCAGCGGCTAGTATGCCCGCCTGGCGCATGCCGCCACCCACCATTTTACGCAGCCGGGTTGCCCGTTCAATAAAGGCTTTTGAACCCAGCAGCAACGAACCAACAGGCGCGCCCAGCCCTTTTGAGAGGCAAACACTGACCGAATCATAGTGTCTGGTTATCTCGGTGACATCACAGTTGGATTTCACCGCAGCATTGAACACTCGGGCGCCGTCCAGGTGCAGCAACAGATTATGGTCGTCGCAAAAGGTGCGGGCCTGGCGCTGATAGTCCAGCGACAACACTTTGCCACCAATGGTGTTTTCCAGTGAGAGCAGGCGGGTAGAAGCGAAATGGATGTCGTCGGCCTTGATGGCGGCCCTGGCTTTTTCGAGGTTGATGCTGCCGTCGGGCTCGTTTTCGATGGGTTGCGGTTGAACGCTGCCAAGCACGGCAGCGCCACCGCCTTCATAACGATAGTTGTGCGCAGACTGACCGCAAAGGTATTCATCGCCCCGGCCGCAATGGCTCATGATCGCGAGCAGATTGGCCTGGGTGCCGGTGGCGGTAAACAGTGCTGATTCGAAGCCCAGCCGTTCGGCGGCATAGGCCTGTAAGCTGTTAACGGTTGGGTCGTCACCATAGACGTCGTCGCCCACCTCGGCGCTCGCCATGGCTTCGCGCATTTCAGAGGTAGGGCGGGTAACGGTATCGCTACGGAAATCGATCATGAGGGCGCCTTTGCTACGGCTTGGGTGACGACGGGAAAGCGCGGATAGTTTTTCCTTCTGGCGTGCTCAATAGCAATTCGCCGTGATCGCCAAAGCGCGCCTGGTTCACATTCATCAGCAGCTTCAAGAAAGATTCTTCCTGATTCATCAGCGCCGGTGCACAGGCCATTCGGGTCGATGCCATGTTGTCGCCAACAGTCAATGTGGATCCGTTGAGTTGGTATTCGCCGCTGTAACGATTGCAGGATGAACTGCCGCCCACCCGATTGTCTTCCATGAATATAATGCTGACACGGGAGCTGTCGATAATGCCGTTGCCGCCAATGTCCTCAACAATCCACTCGCCGCCACGGACCAGATTGTCCGTTGTCACATCACTATCGGCGGCCTCTGGTGTATTTGCGCAGGCACTTAGAATAATTGCGGAGCTGACGGCACTAGCGGCTAGAAAATTTTTTAATTTCATTAGATTGCCCTGTCTTTGGATGAACTTGATGGCACCATATTATCGTGCTGGCCAAGCTTATGGTGAATTCTTGCCAAACCGTCATAAGCGGCCTTGTTTCAGACCATTCTTGTGAATACGTTCAGGCGCACAGTATATCGCTAGACACTTTGTTTTTTTGACACCCCATAACCACTGCGCTAATTTCAAGATTCTATTAAATGGGCAGCAATTACATGGGCGATTCTCCTCAATCACAGCTGGAAGCTGAAAGAGAAAAGAACAGATTGCTGTCTGACATTGTTAACGCGATTCCAGAGCCTATCCTAGCCAAAGATTGGGATGGCAACTTTGTTTTTGTAAACAGTTATGTAGCCAAGCTGTATGGCACCACTCCAGAAGAAATGATTGGTAAAGAGGACTCTTTTTTTACCGGTAACAAGGAGCAGGGCAAGTTTTTCAAAGAGAATGTCCAGAGCGTTATGCGGCGCTTTGAGCCTGAAACTGTTTATGAAGACTCTACTGATAGCAATACCGGCGAAATCCGTCATTTCCAGTCTCTGAAAATCCCTTTCAAAAACAGCAATGGTGAGCTGAACATTGCTGTTATTGCGCAAGACATCACCGAAATAACCGAATTAAAAAACCTGGCTGAGTTTAACTCCAAGCGGCTGGAGCATGTATTAGCGGTCTCCCGGGAAGGAATGTGGGACTGGAACACGAAAACCAACGAGGTGTTGTTCAGCGAAGGCTGGGAAAAAATAACAGGTGTTCATCGTTCAAAAGCTTCATTTTCAGACTTCATGGCCCGTGTAGTTGAAGAAGATAAACAACGCGTTGCTGACGCGCTTCAGGCGCTGTTAGAGAATAACATCCCTTACGATATCGAGTTTCGATTCAAGCGCCCCGATGGCGAGGTGATATGGCTCTGGGACCGCGGAAGCATTGTAGAGTGTGATGAAGACGGTAAGCCTTTACTGCTGGTTGGCATTATTCAGGATGTTACCCAACAAAAGATAGATCAAGCCAAAATAGAATCACTGGCATTTTATGACCCGCTTACCAAGCTTCCAAACCGTGCTCTTTTGAGTGACAGGTTGGGCTTGGCACTTGATCGCTGCAAGCGCTCCGGAAAATGTGGGGCAGTATTTTTTGTAGATCTGGATAACTTTAAAAATCTGAATGACACCTATGGGCACCAGGCGGGGGATGATTTGCTGGTGGTGCTGGGGGCCAGGCTCAACGCCTTGGTGCGTGGCGATGATACGGTTGCCAGGTTTGGCGGTGATGAATTTGTGATTGTTCTGAATGATCTGGACACTGATCCGCGTAAGGCAGCGATAAAAGCAAAACTCATTGCCCAGGATATTCGATCTTCTATTGGTAAAAACGTCAGCATCAAACTGAATAATAACCGCCCCGCAATTGAATACTCAGTTACAGCAAGTATCGGGATCACCATTTTTGAGCCAGATCTGAGGCAGGCTTCCGAGCTGCTGCAGTTAGCTGATCTGGCTCTGTACCAGGCCAAGAGCAGTGGTCGTGATGACTATGCAGTGTTTGATCCGGTCATACAGGGCGAAATTGAAAAGACTGTGCGCTTGGAAAAAGAGTTGCGGCACTCGTTGATTCAGGGTGATTTTGTTTTGCACTATCAGCCTCAGTTCGACGTAGACCAACATCTGGTAGCTGCTGAGGCTCTGATTCGTTGGGTTCATCCCGAACGCGGGTTGCTCGGCCCGATAGAGTTTATCTCTGTCGTTGAAGGCTCGAACCTCATTACACCGATGGGTGAATGGGTGCTGACAGAAGCATGCAGGCAGCTAAAGGAATGGGAATCCGATTCACGATATCAACATTTGCGCGTATCTATTAACACCAGCGCCAAGCAGGTCTGGTCTGGGGATTTCGTATCGAATGTGAAAAGGATTGTTTCAGATTCCGGTATTGATCGCTCCAAGCTGAGGTTGGAAATTACCGAGACGGTTTTGCTGGGTGACACCAGCGACGTCATCGGAAAGCTCAATGAGTTGGTAGACTTCGGATTGTCGTTCTCGCTGGATGATTTTGGGACCGGCTATTCATCTCCGAGTTACCTCAAGCACCTGCCCATCAGCGAACTGAAGGTTGACCACTCTTTCACACGAGGCTTGCTTGATGATGAGATGGATCTGGTTATGGTTAAATCCATCATCGGTTTAGGCCAGAATTTTGGTATTAGTGTTGTGGCTGAGGGTGTAGAAAAAGAAGCTCACCTGGATGTGCTCAAAGGATTGGGCTGTGACCTCTATCAAGGATACTATTTCAGTCATCCTGTCCCGGTTTCAGAGTTCGTTGCTCTTTTTGATGGTAAGCCCTGGACCCATAGCATCGACTGGTCGCAGTAGTTGCTGGAGTCGGTGCTTATGCTGGTTATAATGGCGTACTTTTAACCATTGCAGAGAACCCTATGCCAATTGAAAAGAACCAGGTGGTCTTGTTTCACTACAGTGTTAGTGATGAGCAGGGCAATATTGTAGAAAGCTCCCGTGACGGTCAGCCAAACGCCTACCTGCATGGCCATGGTGGAATTATCCAAGGCTTGGAAGAGGCTTTGGAAGGCCGCGAGGCTGGCGATACCTTCAGCGTTACCATCCCTCCTGAAAAAGCCTATGGGCCGCGTAAGGCCGATGCCATTCAGCGGGTACCGGTCAAGCATTTGATCGGAGCCAAGCGCTGGAAAAAGGGCATGGTCGCCCAGGTGCAAACCGAGCAGGGCCGGCGCCATGTGGTTGTCGCCAAGGTCGGCCTCAAGTTTGCCGATGTGGACACAAACCATCCGATGGCGGGTAAAACCCTTACCTTTGATATCGAAATCATCGAGGTACGCGCTGCTGATCCGGAAGAGTTAGCGCACGGCCACGCCCATGGCCCCGGCGGCCATCACTGACGGGTTCGGCCAGTCGCTTTGCCTGGAGCGGGAAATGATTAAGCCTAGCTGTTACAGCTGCCGGAAGAGGTTTGAGCCAGCTGCGCTCAGGGTTTCATACTCGAAAAACTACTGCGAGAGTTGCGGCGTGGGCCTTTTTGGTGGGGATTACTTCACGTTTACCGAAAAACCTGCCCCAACTACCCGGAAAAGTATGGAAGTGCATACCATCGTGCTTCTTTTGGTGGTTGCAGGTTTGTGCGCGTGGTTTTTGGGGCGCTGAATCTGTCCCGTTTTTTTAGATTTTCAGTCTCACCAGTCGGTAACGTGTAGTGTTTAAAAGGTTAAGGCAAGCCGTGTATCCAGTCTTCGTGTTTTTCCTCTTTGTACTTGTTGCGAGCCCCGGTTATGCACAAATCTATAAATGGGTGGATGAAAACGGGAAGGTTCATTTCAGCGATCGAAAAGACCACCGCATTGAGCAGGAAGAGGTTAGGGTTAAGCCTGGCGTGTCGAAATGGTCGCGCTTTGATATCGACATTAAGACCGTAAATGTTGAACTGACTGACGAGGAGAATCAGCAGATTGTTGATGGTGTAAACAATGTTTACGAGTTTTTTGATCGCGTTATGTCCTTTGATATGTACAGGACAGTGCCAGTCAATATCCTGATTTTCAAAGGTAAGGCTGAATACCAGAACTACCTGATTCAAAACAACAGGGGCAACTCGATTGCCTCGTATGGCCTGTATATACCCTCTGAACACCAGATTGTAGTCTATATACGGGAAGACAGGAGTTTCACCTTCAAGACCATCAAACACGAGGTGAGTCATGCGGTTGTCGACACCATCATTCCCTATGCGCCAGCCTGGTTAAATGAGGGGCTCGCTGAGCAGATGGAAATGCTGGAGAGGGATGGCTCAGGTTTGTATTTTGAGCGTCACCCGGAAAACCAGTGGGTTGTTGCCCGAGCCCGTGAACAGGGCCGCCTGGCAGATATTGAGCAGTTTTTGAAACTGCCCAGCGACAAGTGGCGGCATTCAGATGCGTCTGGAAGCGGCAGTCTCAGGGCTCAGTCGGGCCAGTTTGTCTACTTCCTGCTCTCGACACCTACCAGGCGTAACTTTGTAGTGCGGCTGATGCACAACTTCAACAGGGGGGATCGCACCCTTTCCTACTACCTTGTGGATGACAATTACCTCGGTGGTGTAAACATGCTGAGTTCGGATTGGAACCGGTGGTTGTTTGACCAGGGTGAATGGAATATCAGGCTTTAGTCTTCTGCTGTTATTGCTGAGTTTTAGGCATTATTCGGGTCTGGTTGCGGCTTTTTGTCGCTTTAGCTCGTAGTTTTTTGAAGGAGTCTTTGATTATGAGCAGTATTCCTACTGCCTTACAGGATATGGCGGCCCCGGACGGGGTTTGCTACGGCTGCGGGAGTGCCCACCCTGACGGCCTCAAGCTTAAGAGCTATTGGCACGAGGATGGCGTTCACGTGGTGTGCACGCACACGCCGGACCCGAAATTCAACGGTTGGCCGGAACTTGTTTATGGTGGTTTTCTGGCCATGCTTGTGGACTGTCATTCCAACTGGACGGCTATGGCCCATCACTATCGTGCCGAGGGCCGTGAGCCGGGCAGCCTGCCCCGTGTTGATTGCGTTACTGGCAAACTCGGTCTTACCTTTATCAAACCAACTCCAATGGGCGTGGAGTTAACCCTCAAAGCGAGAGTGGAGGGCGAGGTGGGCCGCAAGAGCCGAGTGATTTGTGAGATCTGGGCAGGTGACACCCTTACGGTGAGTGCGGATTCGATTTTTGTTCGGGTAGACTCTGAGCAATTGCAATCTCAGGCTCACGGTCGCGCTTAAAGATATTGGGGGCAGGTTAAAGTGAATGCTCCTTTTCAGCTGCGGTCGTACCAGCAGGAAGCCGTTGATGCCACCTTGAGGCATTTTCGGAAGTCTGATGAATCTGCCGTTATTGTGCTGCCAACCGGTGCGGGTAAAAGCCTGGTTATCGCCGAGTTGGCCCGCCTTGCCCGGCGTAGAATTCTGGTTTTGACTCATGTGAAAGAGCTTGTTGAGCAGAATCACGCCAAATACCAGAGTTACGGGTTAACGGGCGGTATCTTCTCCGCCGGGCTGAAGCGCAAGGAAAACTTGCACCAGGTCACCTTCGCCAGTGTGCAGTCCGTATCGGCCAACCTGGATCAGTTCAGAAATGAATACTCACTGATCATCATCGATGAGTGCCATCGGGTTAGCGATGATGACAGCAGTCAATATCAAACAATTATCGACCTGCTACGACAACAGAACACGTCCCTTAAAGTACTTGGGCTGACCGCCACACCCTATCGCTTGGCCATGGGCTGGATCTATCGCTATCACTACCGGGGCTTTGTTCGCAGTGAGCAGGATAAGCCTTTTGTGCATTGCATCTACGAACTGCCGTTGAGCTATATGATTAACCGTGGGTATCTCACCAAACCCCAGTTGGTTGATGCGGCGGTAACCCAATACGATTTCTCCACCTTGTCTCAGAACCGCTTCGGCGAGTACGCGGAGAAAGACGTTAATCAACTGTTGAGCAAACATCAGCGCGTAACCCGCGCCATTATCGAGCAGGTAATGGAGCTGGCTGCTGAGCGCAAGGCAGTGATGATCTTTGCGGCAACGGTGGATCATGCAAAGGAAATCACCGGCTATCTCCCGGAGCAGCAAACGGCTTTGATTACAGGCGCTACCGATCAGGATGAACGGGATTCCCTGATTCAGCGCTTCAAGCAGCAGCAGTTAAAGTATCTGGTGAATGTCTCCGTTCTCACCACCGGCTTTGATGCGCCCCATGTGGACTTTATTGCCATTCTTCGTCCTACCCAGTCGGTGAGTTTGTATCAGCAGATTGTGGGGCGCGGTCTTCGTCTGGACGAGGGTAAGCAGAATTGCCTGGTGATAGATTACGCCGGCAATAATATGAATCTCCATCATCCGGAAGTGGGGGAGAAGAAACCGAATCCCGATAGCGAGCCAGTGCAGGTATTCTGCCCTGGCTGCGGGTTTGCCAATGTTTTCTGGGGTAAAACAGACAGTGACGGCCATGTGATCGAGCACTACGGCCGCCGTTGTCAGGGGTTGCTGGAGCCAGCAGAAGAGGATGAGCCTGGAGTGCGGAACGGACGCCCTGAACAGTGCGACTACAGGTTCCGTTTCAAGGAATGCCCACACTGCAACGCCGAAAATGATATTGCGGCTCGCAATTGTCACCACTGCAAAAAAGCCATTATCGACCCGGACGATCAGCTAAAAGATGCCCTGAAACTGAAAGATGCCATGGTGATTCGTTGCGCTGGAATCACCATGAGTGGCGCGGGCACCAAACTGAAAATCACCTATCACAGCGAAGACGGGGAAGAGCTTAGCGAGTCGTTTGATTTCAGCAAGCCGGCGCAACGTAGCGTCTTTAACAGGCTGTTTGGCCGGCGTTTAGCGAATGGCCAAGCTCCACGCGAGTTTGGCAGGATTGATGAGGTGCTTGAGATGCAGGCTTTGATGCCTGCACCGGATTTCGTTATTGCCCGCAAACAGAAGCACTTCTGGCAGGTGCAGGAGCGGATCTTTGATTATCAGGGGGGCTATCGCAAGGCGTACTAGGCGCAGAACCCAAGGGCCTATTCCTCATAAATCATCTTGCGGGTCATGCCGCCGTCGATCACGAAGTTCTGGCCCGTCACAAAGCCGGCTTCGGGTGAGATAAGGTAAGCCACCATGGCCGCTACGTCGTCGGGTGTGCCGACGCGGCCGCTGGGGTGCTGATTATGGTCAGAGGCCGATAGGGGCTGTGTCCGGATCCGCGATTCCCGCATTACTGACCATTGCGTGCCCACCCCATTTCACGGCTTCGGCCTCTGCATCCCGGTCCAACACTACAACGCGCCAGCCCTTGTTCAGGAAGTAGGCGGCGATACCCTTGCCAATGCCTTGGGCACCGCCGGTTACGAGGATGACCGGGAGTTGCTGTGTCATGTGTCTTGTTTCCTTGCGATCAGAAATTGGAACTACTGTTGGTGATATCGGCAGACGCTGTTTGGGGTATCCTCTTTGAGCTATGCTGCGGCCCGGCGCGCTGATCGCCACGCAGATTCTTCGACATAAAACGGGCTGAAAAGGTGATGAGTAATGATTAATACCAAGATATACAAGTCCGTCCATAGCTTGGCTGAAAAGCTGATGGAAGCCGACAAAAACGATGATAAAGCTACTTTTGATTCGCTCTATGCAGAACTGAAATCTGTATGCACCGATAACGAAAATACCGATAAAGACCACCCGGAACAATGGGAAACGCTTGCCGACTTTACAGAAGACTTGGAAGAAGCTTTGGCAGGCTACGACAAGGCCATGGAAAAAGCCGTGGCAATCAAGGCAAAAGATCATATGTCGTCGATCGCATTTTCCATGGCCACCTTGCAAATTGAATTGGGCCAAACGGATGCCGCTATCAAAAACCTTCAGGAGGCAAAAGTTAACGCGAATAAAATTGACGATAAGGAACTTAAAGCAGACATAGATAATCTGCTTGAAACGCTCCGGGTTGACGAATAACTAAAGTAGACCCGATTTGATCATGCCGAATGAGTGGTGCATTGAACCGAAAATCGCACATTCCCGAATGATAAAGGAAAAGGTACGCTGAGGTTCTACTAAACAGGCCTCCCTTTTTATCTTCAGGACGATATTTTTTATGTTAGGTACATTTAGCCTGGTAACCCCAACCGAGATTCTGTTTGGGCGTGGTTTCATCGACCAGTTGAACGACAGGGCAGCAAAGCTTGGTTCGCGAGCATTGATTGTTCATGGCAAAAACCCGGGCAGGCTCTCGGTGGTGTTTAAGTCACTCACGTCTATCGATATCGTCCAGACGCTGACCATTGAAAAAGAGCCTGATTTGAACACTCTTACGGCCGCCATTGACCAAGGTAAATCACTGGGGGTTGATCTGGTGCTGGGGATTGGTGGTGGTTCGGTCATGGATTCAGCAAAGGTGCTTGCGGCCATGCTGCCAAGCCACACGGATCTGTTAAGCCATCTGGAGGTGGTGGGAAGCGGGCTGCCTTTATCCGCCAGGCGCCTGCCGTTGATACTTGTGCCAACCACCTCGGGCACCGGCGCAGAGGTAACTCGAAATGCGGTTATCGACGTGGTCGAGGCCCAGCGTAAGGTGAGCCTGAGGGATAACCAGTTGCTCCCGGATCTTGCGCTGGTAGACCCGGCGCTCACCGATAATTGCCCCAAACAAGTTAGCCTTTACTCAGGTTTGGATGCGGTCACCCAGGTTATTGAGCCCTACCTTTCATCACGATCAAATCTGTTCACCGATATGTTGTGCAAAGAGGCGATTCCGAAGGGGCTTCTTGCTTTGAAGCAACTGATGGAAGGGGAGTCCAAAGGCGCTCGTGATGCTTTGGCTCAGGTAAGTCTCTTTGGTGGGCTCGCTCTTGCGAACTCCGGGTTGGGAGTTGTGCATGGCATTGCTGGCCCGCTAGGCAGTTTGTGCGGTGCACCCCACGGAGCCATCTGCGGTGCTCTATTGCCTGCGGGCATTGCAGCGAACCGCGATAACGTAGTCGAGGCTGGTCATAAAGCTCGTGTCGATGACGTAATTCGCTGGATTGCTGAAGTGTTTGAGGTATCGGAAGGTCAGGCTCTGCAGTATTTTCGTGAGTGGATTGCTCAGAATGGCTTGCCGGGACTGGCGTCTATTGGTGTGACGGAAGAGCACATACTCTCAGCGACACAAGCTGCCGTCGGAGCCTCGTCCATGAAGGCCAATCCTGTTGTGCTACCAACAGAAATCATAGAAAACGTGATGCGTCAGTCGCTTTAGGAGCAAACCGCCCAGGCTCAAAATCCAGCTTCAGCAACTCCTGAAGCATGCTGTAGCTAAGGCCCCAGATACAGTAATCCTGATACCGACAGCAGGGCATTTTTACGGTGCCAAGCGGGGTGCGCCAAGGGAGTTTGCTTTGATTTTCTTTGGCGGCGAGGTATTTGAGGGATATCCACACCATCTGTGCCACTTCGTGATTAGGCGACTCTGTTTGCGGTCCCTGCCACTCGTAAACATAGGGGGTGACGATCATTGGCCGCCAGCGGCTGTGCTGGCGGGTAATCAGGTCTGACAGTCTGAATTGAAAGCGACCGTGATTGGCCAGATCGACACCGGTTTCTTCCAGGGTTTCCCGTTCGGCCGCCGCCCTTGGCGATGGGTCTGCCGGTTCCATACGGCCCCCGGGAAAGGCCATGTCGCCAGACCAGGGATCTCCCTTCCGGCGGGCCCGCTGGATGAACAACAGCTCCGTTTCACCGTCTTCAGTTTGCCGGTAAATCAAAGCAACGGACGCTCGCGCAAGGCGGCGTCTGAAAGGGATCTTTTGGGGGCGGAGGGTCAATGATCGATTCCACAACGCCCTCAGTCGTAGCAAGGTTAGCTACTCAGCTTGCAGGCGCCCAAAGACTCTGCAGCTGCCCCAGCAATGAAGACCCAACGCCTTGGTCCCCCAGGAAGCCCATAACTATTGGAACAAATTGCTGAATCATGGCGCTGTCCATGCCCAGGGCTGAGAAGGCCGATTGCACCCCGTCCATAGATGAAATACCAGAGAGCAGCCCTTGGCTCATGCCGCCAGCCCCGAGCAAGCTGGTTAGCCCCGGCGCCTTGTTTGTGATAGCGCTCATGGCGTCAGCACCCAGATCATTTTTCGCCAGTTGCAGTAAAGCACTGGTGCCGCCAACAGCTTGAGTTTCAGTGACACCGAGTTGGTCTTCCAGCAGCCCGAGCAGTTGCTGCGCTTCAGCACTGGCTTCGTTGGTGGCGGACAGTGCCTGGGTGCCACTGGCAATGGTGTCGTTCAGGCTGAAAGCGCCAGCGGTCGGTGCTAGCAGGTAGATGCTGGAAACAAAAAGGAATTTTTTCAGGATGTCGTTCATTGTCGGGGCCTGTGGAGAGTGTACTTCAAATGTCTGTTTTTATATTGGGGTGAAGGGGCAGAATAAAAGTGCCGCACTAAAAGACAGATCTACTTTTCCCGGTTGGCTATCCAGAAAACCGGGCATTGATTCTTCACTAGATCTGCCCTTTTGCATAATGCAAACTTACAGCCCTTAATCCATGCAGCAGGAGACCGGTAATGTCTGAGTTATCACTCAAAGAACAGCTAAGCAACGCAGTAAAAGACGCAATGCGAAATAAGGACAAAACTCGGCTCGTTACGCTGCGTATGGCACAAGCCGCAATCAAGCAGATTGAAATTGATGAGCGCCGCGATCTGAATGACGACGACGTTCTGAAGGTGTTGGATAAAATGCTCAAGCAGCGCCGCGACTCTGCCAGTCAATACGATAACGCCGGCCGCAAGGAGTTGGGTGACATCGAACGAGCGGAAATGGCGATCATCGAGGAATTCATGCCGGTTGCTCTTACTGAGGATGAGCTGGATGAGCTGATCCGTGAGGCAATCAGCTCGGTCGATGCCAAAGGCATGCAAGACATGGGTTCAGTGATGGGTGCGCTGCGCCCTCAAGTAGTCGGCCGTGTTGATATGGGCCACTTGGGTAAAAAGGTGAGGGCGGCGCTGGGGGCTTAACTTTCCGTCAGGCGAAGTCGTATTCTCCGCCCTTTTCAAGGGCAGCCTGGTAAGCCGGCCTGGCGTGCATGCGCTCAACCCAGGCAGTGATGTGAGGCCGGTTCTTGCCTGTGATTCCTCTGGCGACTGAGGCTTCCAGTGGAAAACTCATCTGGATATCTGCGGCGCTGAGTTCATTCCCAAGAAACCAGACGTTTTTCGCCAGGTGGGCTTCAACAAAGTCCAGGTGAGTTTTAATCATGGGGCCGATGAAAACCTCATTGGTTTTATCGGCAATGCCTTTTGCCACAGGTTTGATAAAAAATGGCATAGGACTGGTTTTTACCTTTTCAAAAACCAGTCGCATCACCAGTGGTGGCATCAGTGAGCCTTCGGCGTAATGCATCCAGTAGGTGTAATCCAGCCACGCCTGACCGCCGGTTTCTGGCAGCATGGTGTCTTTACCATAGGTGTGTGCCAGATACTCAATAATAGCGCCAGACTCCGCCACCACCAGGTTGCCGTCAGTGATCACCGGTGATTTACCCAGCGGGTGTATTTTTTTGAGGCTTGCCGGCGCCAACATGGTTTTGGCATCACGCACGTAGCGCTGGATCTCGTAAGGCACTCCCAGTTCTTCCAGCATCCAGAGAATGCGTTGTGAACGAGAGTTGTTGAGGTGGTGGACTGTGATCATGGGGAAACTCCGTTAGCTTCAAGCGATAGGCAGGTTAACAGAGTAGTCTGTATATACGTTTTTGGATCACCCCTGCTGTGTAAAAGTCTAGACTCGGTTACGCATGGCCAATAGGTGGCTTTTGAGATCTTTGATAATCTCGGGCACTTTCAGAGGGAGTAGCTTTCTGATGCCTTTGAAAAGATACATAAAAACATTTGCCCGTTTGTACCAGAGCACCCGCTGAATCTTCTTTTTCATCGGGTGGTAGCCTTCCATGTAAAGCTCTTGCACATGTTTGGCATTGTTGGTGAGGCTGTAACCGCTTAAATCCAGCGGCACCACAATGTCCGCCTTTTTAAGTTGCTCGCGAGTATTAAAGTCGATCGCAATATTGATGGCGTTGCTGATCACATCGAAGGTGTCTTCCGGCTTCTGGTACTGGCTGACATGGCTCAGATCAATGGCCACGGTGATACCCGCGCCCATTTTGGCCAAAGGAGAAATCGGAACGTTTTCAACCAGCCCACCGTCTACCAGAATCCGTCCACCTACTTCCATTGGAACAAACAAGCCTGGTACGGCCATGGACGCACAAACAGCGTCTGCCAGATTTCCTGACCTGAATATCAACTGCTTGCCGGTTTCGATATCCGTTGCACAGATTGCGAGAGGGATATTGGCGTCTTCAATGAGGCAGTCCCCCAGATCCCGCTCGATCATCTCGCGAATGGCTTGCGTACTGAACAGACCTCCGCGTTCAAAGGTAAAGTTCAGGATCTTTGAAAGATTTAGCGTTGAACCAATGGAAAGTATGGATTCCACCGGGCGACCAAAGGCGTAATAGCTGGCAACCAGGGCACCTACACTGGTACCTGAAATGCAGTGAATCCGGATGCCCTCTTCTTCAAACGCTTTCAGAACACCAATGTGAGCAATGCCTTTGGCAGCGCCGCCCCCGAGAGCCAGGCCGATACGGGTGTTAAAGGGGTTGAGCTTCATGCAGGGGGCCTGTTGAGATGTTCGTTCGGATTAGATTCTAACAGACTTAACCGGGCGTTCAGCAACGGCCAAACTGGACAGTGCCAGGATCAAATGAGCATTATGGTGTAAGTATGAGTTTTTCTACCACTTTTGGGCTTTTGGCTGGCTCAGACAATTGACAGGACCCCGCTATGAAAAAAATGAGCATCGATATCATTTCCGACATCGCTTGTCCCTGGTGTGCCATTGGCTATGCTCGCCTGGAGCGCGCCATGGGCCAGTTGGCACCAGAGTATGAGTTTGAGGTTCAGTGGCGCGCATTTGAATTGAACCCGGATAGCAGCGGAGATGGTGAGCCCATTTTGCCGGCGCTCGCCCGTAAGTATGGGCGGAGCGAAGATGAGTTGCGCGCCACTCAGAACCAGATGATGACGGTCGCGAAGGATCTTGGCCTTAACTTTGAGAAGATTCAGGAACGCCTGGTTTGCAATACTTTTGATGCCCATCGGCTAGTGAAATGGGCGGGTGAGCAGGGACAGCACACGGGTATGAAGAAGGCACTGTTCGAAGCTTATTTTGGCAGGGCAGAGAATGTGACTGATCACGACGTTCTCCTCAAATGTGTTGAGGCACTTGGGCTGGACGTGACGGAAGCCAGGAAGGTGCTCGATTCAGAACAATACGCCCGAGTTGTGCGCGAGGAAGAAGCCAGGTATCAGAAGGCGGGTGTTTCAGCTGTGCCTGCGTACATTATCAATGGCCAATACCTTATCTCAGGCGCCCAAGAGCCAGACACTCTGGTGCAGGCGCTGCAGGAAATTGGCACCTCGACCGAGTGACGCAAAGCCCGCTCAGCGCGGGCCGCGGACCAGATAGCTCAGTGGGTGCAGTACCAGCCAGACCAGCAAGGCAACACCCAAGGCTGCGGCTATGAGTGCGAGCCAGTCAACAATTGAGGTCACGAAGCCCAGTTGCGAGTGTGTCAGCATCGGCAACCACCAAACCGCTGAAAGGCCTGCCAGCAATGCGACGATCATGGCAGGCTTACAATGGTGAGCTTTGGTTCGGTAGCTGCGTAATCTGGCAACTAACTGAACCGCTATCAGTACCGCCAGGATAATCAGTATTAGCGCCACAAAGGGTTGGATGGCGTGTGACAGAACAGCGAAAATGCCAGCAAGCGAAAATGACATGATTGATCTCCTTAAACACGGCCTTCGAGCATGGCGTAGTAAGCTGGCTGCAGCAGGTAGTCTTTAAGCACCCAGGCTGACCAGGATTCTTCTTTCGGATCGATGAACGAGAAAGAAGGTAGAAATTCCATGTTGTTGTCGTAGCCAAACTCCACAAGCATCGCTTTGCCTATGTCGGTAATCAGCGGGCATGAGGTATAGCCGTTATGGCGTGCGTTCAGCGGCTTTTCCTGCAGATACGCCACAATATTCGCCTCTACTACGGGTGCCTGTGCTTTAACGCTTGCCGCAGTTTTGTTGATCGGGGCGCCTATTACATCGCCTATGCCAAACACCTCCGGGTAGCGGTTGTGTTGCAGGGTGTGGATGTCGGTATCAAGCCACTCACCCTTAAAAGCACCTTCCTGGGCAATCAGGTCGCTGTCTTTCACGAAGTCAGGTGCGCTCATGGGTGGCACGACATGGATGAAGTCATAATCCCGCACCTCGGTATCGCCATTCGGGGAAGTGAATTCAGCTTTTTTCGCCCCTGCGTCGATGGCCGTGAGGTGCTGTAAATGATGGCGGGTTATGTTTTCCTGATCGAAGCGTTGCTTCAGGAAATCGTTGATCCAGGGCTGGCTGAACATACCGCCGCCGCCGGTGAAGTAGTCCAGATCAAAACGCTCACGGGTGCTTTCCGCTTTGATTCGGGAAAGGGTCGTAAACGTCATCTTGATGGGAGCACCCGCGCATTTAATGGCAGTTTGGGGCGAGGTAAATATACCTTGGCCACCACCTTGTGCCAGCCAGGTATCAATAGCCTTGCGGGTACGGCCTGCGGCATCAAGGCTGGCGTAGACGCAGCCTATGCCATTTCTGCCAACTAGCTTGGGTGACATTCCATCTATCAACTGGTAGTTGAGTTGCAATCCCGTTGCTACCACGAGTACGTCGTATTCCAGGGTACTGGAATCAGCAAGAGTTATGCGACGCAGATCAGCGTTGATGCCCGCCGCCTGCCCCTTTACCCAGTCGACTCCGGTGGGAAGAAACTGGGCATTAGGTTTTAGTGTTCGTTCGGCTTCCCAAACGCCAGACGCGACAAGCGTCCAGCCAGGCTGGTAGTTATGCAGGTCACTGGGTTCCACAACAGTGATAGTGGCACCGCTCAGGCGCCGGGAGAGGCGGTTGGCCATGCTCAAACCGGCGGCTCCGCTACCCAGGATGACAATGCGGGCCCGAGTTGAAATGGTGTTGGCGAATACGCTGGAGAGCGGTAAAAGACTCGCAGCACCAGCACCCAACCCTAGTTTGAGCAGTTGGCGGCGCCCAGGGCTTGGAGGGGGTAACTGAAGACGGGACATGGAAACCTCCAGCGATAGATTGTTGTCTTCTCAACCTATCACAAGGGGCTGGAACTAAACGCTCATCAGGCTGCGGCAAATTGTCTCATGGCATGAGCGGAGGTGAAGAGAGCAGAGCAGAGCAGAGCAGGCGGCTTTCAGCCTGGCTTTAGGGTTTTCGTGAGGAAGTCTTCAAACGCTCTGACGGGCAGCGGGCGGGAGAAGAGATAACCCTGCCCGTAGTCACACCCAATTTCCAGCAACAGTTGGCGCTGCGCCTGGGTTTCGACGCCTTCTGCGATGACGTTCAGGCCGAGCCTGTGAGCCATAATGACTATGGCCTCTGAAAGCACCAGATCATTTTGATCCGTTTCAAGGTTTTGAATAAAAGACTGATCAATCTTGAGGTAATCGATGTCAAACCGCTTCAGGTAGGACAGCGCAGAGTAGCCAACGCCAAAGTCATCGATGGCCACTTGTATCCCTGCATCCCGGAAGCGGAGTAGCTTTTCTTTAACGTCATCACTGGCATTCAGTAGCAGGCCTTCGGTGATTTCCATGCTCAGGTGTTTTGCATCCAGCTCGAGTGTTTTCAGGTAATCCAGCCAGTCTGAGATGTTCAGGGCGTTACTTTGAAACTGTATCGGTGACATGTTCACGGACACCTGAATACCGGTACCGAACAAATCACACCAGCGCTTTGCCTGGAAGCCAGCTTCCCGAAATACCCAGTCGCCGATCCCGACGATTAATCCGGTCTCTTCCGCCAATGGGATAAACTCGGCCGGGCTAATCATTCCGTGTTTCGGGTGATTCCAGCGAATCAGAGCTTCTGCCCTGCTGGCCTTGCCCGTTGCGAGATCAACGATGGGCTGGAAATGAAGTTCGAACTGCCCGTTTTCGACAGCCGAGCGCATGTCATTGATTAGCAACAGCCGCTTTCGAGCTTCATCGTGCAGGGACTGTGTGAAATAACTCAGGCGGTTTCGCCCTGATGTTTTCGAAGCATACATGGCCTGATCGGCGTTACTGATTAGCTGATCAACATTTGAAGCGTCGTCGGGGCAAAAGGTAATGCCAATGCTGGCCTGGACATAGATGGACTCTCCATTGAAGGTGTATGGCTCCGCCAGCGCACTGATGATTTGCTCGGCCACTTTTTCGCCATCGGTCGTGTTTGTGAGCCGGGGAAGGATAACAGTGAACTCGTCGCCGCCCATGCGGGCCACGGTATCTGAGTCTCTCACACAATCGCTGATACGCCCTGCGGCTTTTATCAGCAGTTGGTCGCCCACCGGGTGTCCCAGGGAATCATTAACATCTTTGAAACGGTCAAGATCAATAAACAATAATGCCAGCAGTGAACCGTGGCTTAGAGAGGCCCGGATTTCCTGTTCCAGTCGATCCTGAAACATGTAGCGGTTGGGCAGGTTGGTCAGGAAGTCGTAGTTTGCCTGGCGCCAAACCAGTTCGTCGGTGCGAACCTTGTCGGTTATATCAGAACCCATAATGACATGACGCTGGATATCACCTTTGTCATTGTGAATCACACTTACAGTGAGCCACGAGGGAAAGGCTTCGCCGTTTTTACGACGATTCCAGACCTCACCCTGCCAAAAGCCTTTCAGGGCGACATTTTCCCATATGGTCTGGTAGAAATCGGCGCTGTGACGACCGGAATGAAGAACAGATGTGTCTCTACCTCGAAGGTCGTCAAAGGTGTAACCGGTTATCCGGGTAAACGCGGGGTTGAGTGCCGTAATCCTGTTGCTGGCATCGGTAACCAGTAGAGCTTCTGCCGTGTTTTTGTAGATGGATGAGGCAAGGTGGAGTTCTTCTTCTGCATGAAACCTCTCGATGGCAATACTGACCAGATTTGCCGCCCTCTCAATCAGTACAATTTCCTGTTCATCAGGGGTGCTCGGTTGAGTGCGATAAATGGCAAAAGTGCCTAAGACCTTGCCTGATGACGAATGAATGGGCTCCGACCAGCAGGATTCCAGCCCAGCTGAGGCCGCCAGATCTTTAAAGTTTGCCCAGTAAGGGTGGGAGGCGATGTTTTCGACAACAACGCGCTCTCCCGTATAGGCTGCGGTTCCGCAGGACCCAACGCCCATGCCGATCTCAACGCCACTGATAGCCTTGGAGAAAAAGCCCGGCAAGCTCGGGGCAGAGCCACTCAGGAGGTGTTTTCCTTCGTCGTCCATGAGAAGAATCGAGCACATGGAATTGGAGAGAATGGATTCGGCTGATGCAATAACCTGCGCCAGAATTTCTTCCAAAGAGCCGCCTTTGGCAACCAGTTCCGGGGTTTCCTGCCGCATTTGTTCGCGGCGCTCTGCCATCTTCCGGGATGTGATGTCTTCGATGAGCGACACCACGTATGCAAAGCTGTGGTCAGTATTTCGAATAGCGCGCAAGGAAAGATGAGTGTCGATGGAGTTACCGGATTTATGGATAAACCGTCTTTCAACCGATCGCTCATCCACTGTGCCGTCAATCAGTTGCTGATACTGAGCCTGGCCAATTTCCAGGTCTTCAGGATGAATCAGGTCAGTCCACTTTGCCGTCAGAAGCTCCTGTTCTGTATAGCCGAGCATGTCACACAGCGCCTGATTTACTTCTATCCAGCCTCTATCCGGGCTGGTAGTCGCCATCCCGAACATTGAACGTTCGAAATATGCCCGGAAATGTTGTTCACTGATACGGAGCGCTTCCACCGCATCGCGGCGCTGCCTTTCCCGATCAAGGTTGCCGAGAGCGAAGGTGATGTCGCGGGCAAGTTCGTTGAATAGATCAGTGATTTCGTCGTCAAAAAAGTCTTTTGCAAGGTGATAAACCGTAAACACTGCAAAAGGTTTTTCATTCCTCTGGATGGGGAAGCTGCCGCTGCTACCCCAGCGATGATGGCCTGAATGTTCGAGCGAGAATGCTGATCCCGGGTTGTTCGCCCAGTCATTGGTTACTACGGAGTGATTGTTGCAATAAGCGGCTGCTGAAGGGTCGGGGGGGCTGATGTGCCTGGTTGTACTGAAGTGTTCAAACTCTCCGGATAATCCGTTTCGGCACCATAGCTTTCTACCGGGACAATGCGCTTTGATTCCGGATCATAAACCCCAATCCAGGCCATGCTTATGCCGGCGAAATCGACAGCCGATCTGCAGGCGAGCGGGAACAGCTCTTCCTCGCCACCCATTCGATTGATGGCCTGGTTCATTTCACTCAGAGCCCGGTATAAACCAGTCAGTCTGTAAATGTGCGCATTCTCCGATGCGCCCACGGTCACATTGCTTGTGTCCGGGCGTGTGTTTTCTGGATTGGCCTCGTTATCCGGTGGTGTAGTCAAAGGGCTACTCGCTGTGGCCAGGACTTGATCATTAGTCGTTTCAAGAGTGTTCAGTCTTTTTGTGCAAAGTTCAAGATAATTGCAGGGTAAATTATTATTGTATTTTGGCAGCACGCAAGAGCGTGCTGCAGATTCTCGCTGAGTGGTGCAATAATCGAGACATCAGACAGATAAAGGCGGCTACCCCATGACAGATACAAGGCAGATTGCCGGTCTCGCACCGGATCGACTTCTCAATATTGAGCGCCACCTCGACCGCCGCTATATCCAGCCCGGCAAGTTGCCAGGGGCGCTGACACTGGTAGCCCGAAGGGGAGAGGTGGCCTATGTAAAGCCCCAGGGGCTGATGGATGTGGAGCGTAACAAGCCAGTCTGTCGGGATACTATTTTCCGCATTTACTCCATGACCAAGCCGATTACGTCTATCGCCATGATGCAGCTTTATGAGCAAGGGCGATTTTTGCTGGACGATCCAGTGCACAAGTACATTCCAGCCTGGAAGAATCGGCGAGTTTATAAAAGCGGCGTCTATCCTCATTTTTTGACTGTGCCCGCAACCAGCACCATGACGATTCGCGATCTTTTTACCCATATGTCTGGCCTGACTTACGGGTTTATGAATCGCACTAACGTGGATGCCGCCTATCGCGAGCTGGGGCTTGATGGCAGTCGGGATCTGACAATGGAAGCCCTGGTCAATCAACTGGCAGAACTCCCTCTTGAATTCTCGCCGGGCACTGCCTGGAACTATTCCGTCAGCACCGATGTGCTGGGCTATCTGGTGCAGTTGCTGGCGGATCAGCCTTTTGATGAGTACCTGCGCGAGAATGTTCTTGATCCCTTGGACATGCCCGATACGGGCTTTCACGTGCGTGACAATCAGCTTGATCGATTTGCTGCCTGCTACCAGTTCCAGCCAGGTGACCAACTCAAACTGCAGGACGATCCGGAAACATCGCCTTTCAGGCGTGAGGGACGGCTTCTGTCTGGCGGTGGTGGGCTGGTTTCCACCATTGATGATTATTTCCATTTTGCCCAAGCCCTTTGTCAGGGTGGGGAGTTCCGGGGGCGGCGGATTATTGGTCGCAAAACCCTGGAGTTCATGCGCAGCAACCACCTGCCGGGCAATCAGGACCTGCCAAGCTTTGCCGTCGGCTCGTTCAGCGAAGCACCTTATGCCGGAACGGGTTTTGGTCTTGGCTTTTCGGTAAAAACCGATGTCGCAAAGTCCCATGCAAACGGATCGGTCGGCGAATTCGGCTGGGGTGGATTGGCGAGCACCAGCTTTTTTGTAGACCCGGTTGAAGAGTTGGTGATGATTTTCATGACGCAACTGATCCCCTCATCGACCTACCCAATCCGGCAGGAGTTGCGGGCGATGGTAAATGGAGCGCTGGTATGATTAGCAGAGGAGTCAAGGCCCCGGAATTAACCGTGGCCGGCTGGCTGAATACAGACGAACCCTTGCAGCTGGAAAAATTGCGGGGGCAGGTGGTTGTGCTGCATGCGTTCCAGATGCTGTGCCCGGGCTGTGTGACCCACGGCCTGCCACAAGCCGCCGCGATTCATGAACTGTATCGCAGTGATGAAGTACAGGTGATTGGCCTGCATTCAGTGTTCGAGCATCACCATGTGATGACGCCCGATGCGCTCAAGGTGTTTGTTCACGAGTATCGACTGAAATTTCCCATAGCCATTGATTTGCCGTCAGACTCGGGGCCTGTTCCTGTGATGATGCAAAAGCTCAACCTGCAGGGCACACCGTCGCTGGTGTTGATTGATAAGGACGGCACTATCCGCTTTACTCAGCTGGGACGGGTAAATGATATGCAGGTGGGTAATATGATTGGGCGGCTGTTGGCATAAGAGTGGTCGCAGTGAACCATGGAGATGGTATGAAAGCTGGTGTAAATGCTGTGATCAAAACAGAAAAGCTGCCCATCAAATTGTGGCTTGATGAAGGCCAGATGGAGGAGGGTGCGCTGGAACAGGCACGCAACCTTGCCAACCTGCCTTTTGCCTTCAGTCATATTGCCATTATGCCCGACACTCACCAAGGGTATGGCATGCCGATTGGTGCCGTTCTTGCCACTTAGGGCGCCATCATACCCAACGCTGTTGGTGTCGATATCGGCTGTGGTATGTGCGCTTTACGAACCAGCCTGACAGATATCGCAACAGACGACCTGAAAGAGGTCATCAAAATCATCCGCGATACCGTACCCGTGGGCTTCAATCATCACACTGAGCGCCAAGACGAAGCCTGGATGCCCGAGAGAAAGGGCGAGCTTCCCATTGTCGCACAAGAGTACGAAAGCGCCTTGTATCAGATTGGCACTCTGGGAAGCGGCAACCACTTCATAGAAATACAGAAGGGATCGGATGGCTATATCTGGATTATGGTCCACTCCGGCTCTCGCAACCTCGGTTTCACAGTCGCCAATCATTACGACGATGTGGCGCAGCGCCTGAATCGGGACGCTGGCGAGGATGTATCCCGGGGCTTGGCCTTCCTCCCGGAATCATCAGAGTATTTTGATCTGTATTGGCGCGAAATGAACTACTGCCTTGAATTTGCGCTTGCCAACAGAAAACTCATGATGGAGCGGGTCGAGGCAGCTTTCATGGAGGTTCTGCCCGAGGTGGAGTTTGCCGATTTCATCAACAAGCCCCATAACTTCGCTTCTGAAGAAGAACACTTTGGTGAGACAGTTATCGTGCACCGCAAAGGTGCGACACGGGCCCGAAAAGGCGAGTGGGGCATGATTCCGGGATCGCAGGGCACCCGTTCGTTTCTGGTAAAAGGCAAAGGGGAGCCAATGTCCTTCGAATCCTGCTCCCATGGCGCTGGCAGAATCATGAGTCGGTCACAAGCCCGCAAAACGCTTGATCTGAAAGAGGAAGTAAAGGCCCTCAAGGATCGCGGGATCTTGCATGCTATTCGCAATCGTAAAGATCTGGATGAGGCGCCTGGTTCATATAAGGATATTGATGAAGTGATGAGAAATCAGACCGGCCTTGTTGAAGTGCAAATCGAACTGCGCCCATTGGCGGTCGTCAAAGGTTAGCTCCCCTTTTCAGCAGCACCTGACTGGTCATGGATAATACCGACGCGACATTTACCTCCGTCTGCTATATTGAAGTAACTGGCTCTTGTTAATTAAGTTACTGAAAATTGGGAGATTAAGATGGATCGACTAAAAGGTAAGGTCGCTATTGTTACTGGTGCAGCCCAAGGAATGGGAGCGTCCCACGCCCGTGTTTTTATAAGAGAGGGCGCAAGAGTTGTTTTGACCGATTTGAATGAAGACAAGGGGCAGGCCCTCGCATCGGAACTGGGCAAAAATGCTCTGTTCGTGAAGCAGAATGTAACCAGCGAGTCGGATTGGGCAGAGGTTGTCAGAGCAACCGAGGAACACTTTGGACCAGTTGATATCCTGGTGAATAATGCCGGCATAACAATGGCGAAATCCCTTTTGGATACATCTCTGGAAGATTACCGCCGCATTCTGGATATTAACCAGGTATCTGTGTTCTTGGGGATGAAAATGGTTGTTCCCTCAATGCAAAAGGCAGGCGGTGGCTCTATCGTCAATGTGTCTTCAATAAATGGTTTGGTGGGCGGAGCCATTGGTTATACGGATTCCAAGTTTGCTGTCCGTGGTATGACTAAAGCTGCTGCCCTGGAGTGCGCATCCTTTGGAATCAGAGTGAATTCTGTGCACCCGGGCGTAATTGAAACTCCGATGATTATGCAGGGCGATACAAAAGCGGCTGTTGAAGAATTTGCGAAGTCTATTCCCTTAAAACGCTTGGCCAAGTCTGAAGAAGTCTCAAGCCTGGTACTGTATTTGGCATCAGATGAGTCAAGCTACTCCACAGGCTCTGAGTTTGTAGTGGATGGCGGGGTAACCGCTCAGTAAAGATCCGAATGGATTGTTCGAACTGGTACGGGCGACCCCGCCCGGCCAGCGTTTTGAACTTGCAGGAGGTTTTTATATGTACTACGTAGACATGCCAAGCGCCAAGGAAATTGGTGATCTCAACCTGGTTCGCACTGATGCGGCCATCTCGATTTACCTGCCGACCACGCCGCTCAGTCGTGAAGTTGAAGCCAGCCGAATCAATCTCGGCAACCTGGTGAAAAAAGCGTTGGGTCAACTGGAAGCCAAAGGCCTTGATAAGCGACGCATTGCGCTGTTACAGGAACAGTTTGACGATTTGGCGGCCGATCTGGATTTCTGGAGCCATCAGGCAAACAGTCTGGCGATTCTCGCTACGCCGGAGTCACTGCATACCTACCGGATGGCCAACAAGCTAAAAGATATCGTTGAGGTATCTGATCGTTTCCATCTAAAGCCATTGCTGCGCGCGGTTACTTTCCCGCATACGGCACATATCCTCGCCCTTTCCGAGAATGCGGTGAGACTGATCGAAGTGTCAGCAGACTTACCGGCGAGAGAAGTTACCGTGGCGGACATGCCGGAAGATCTCACAGCCGTAGTGGGTGATGCGACCATCAAGAATTACACAGGTACCGGACACAGGCATGGCGCCCAGGAGCACGGCTCTTATCTGGCGCGCTATGTGCGCAGGATTAACAGTGTGTTGCGCCCCGTGCTTATGCGCTCGGACCGTCCGCTCATTCTGGCCGCTGCAAAACCGCTGGAGGCACTGTTTCGCTCTTTGAGTGCCATTCCGGCCCTGCCTGATGCCATTGCTGGTAACCCTGAACACTTGAGCAATGCGGAGTTGGCAGCAGCTGCAAGGCCAGTATTGGATGCCCACTATGCAGGTCAGATAAAGGATTTCCACCGCTTGTTTGAGGAGCGTGCCGGGCAGAACCGATCAACCACGGACATCTCCGATGCAGCCCGGTTGGCAACGTTTGGTGGAATCGACCGTTTGCTCATTGATATCGACAGTGTGGTCGATGGCTTTGTTGATGATGAAACCGGTGAAGTTGATTTTGGCTCTCACGAAGACGCCACCAGCTATGGGATAATTGACGAAATTGCTGGCCGGGCACTTCGTTCAGGTGCCAAGGTGATGGCAGTGCGTAAGGACGATATTCCGGGCCGCCACGATCTGGCGGTAATTTCACGCTATCCGATTTGATGTTTTTATGAAGGATGTTTCGACAACCCGGGTTGCAGCGTTGCAGGTAGACACTCGCATAGGTGACACGCAGTACAACCTGACACGCTGTAAGGCCTTGGTTGAAGAGGCCTGCCAGGCTGGAGCCCAGTGGATTGCATTGCCGGAGTTCTTTAATACCGGCGTGTCCTGGCAGCCCTCACTTGTTAGCGCAATTGAGGGTGAAAACGGCCCCTCTGCACACTTACTGCAAACTCTTTCCTCCCGGCACAACCTTGTGCTGGGAGGTTCTTTTTTGTGTCGGCTAAAGGATGGCAGTGTACGCAACCGATACCAGTGTTATAACCGCGGTGAGCTAGTCGGGTATCACGACAAGGATTATCCAACCATGTGGGAGAGCGCCTTTTACGAAGGCGGTGATGCCGGAGATACTGGTGAGCTTGGTGTAATCGATGGTGTTCGAGTAGGCACGGCCGTGTGTTGGGAGTTTTTGCGTACAGCAACCTCCAGGCGTTTGCGAGGCAAGGTGGACGCCATCATTGGTGGCTCCCATTGGTGGAGCATTCCTGAAAACTGGCCGATCATCTATTCATGGCTGGAGCCAGCCAATCGTGAGAATAGCCTGAAAACAGTGCAAGACACCGCTCGCCTTGTGGGGGCGCCGGTTATTCATGGGTCGCACTGTAACGACTTCAGCTGCCCCATGCCGGGGTTACCCTTAACTTATCGCGGGCATCTCGAAGGCCAGGCCGCCGTTATTGATGGCCATGGCAAGCTTATTGCCCACCGAACATACGAGCAAGGCCCGGGGGTTGTGCTAGCTGACATCTGTATGCAGGCAGTTGAGCCTGCGGAGCCAGTACCTGATCGCTTCTGGTTGCGTCGGCGTGGGCTGATCCCGGCATTTTCATGGCATCTGCACGGAATGCTGGGGCGCCGCTGGTACCGGCAGCACGTTAAAGGCGGGCAACCCCATTCCTGACAACCTTTCCCCCTACGCTGCCTATCAGAAAGCACTGGCTTCCGGATTTAAAAACGACCCTGCCCAGGACCGGGCCGCCGTGAGTTTGCAGCGCTGCTATGAGCAGTTGCAGGCAGGTGAGCCCAATATTCTGGGTGTGTATCTTTGGGGGCCGGTGGGGCGCGGCAAAACCTGGTTGATGGATCGCTTCTATCAGGCCTTAACCGTGCCTGCCCGGAGGCAGCACTTCCACCATTTTATGCGCTGGGTGCATCAGCGCCTGTTTCAGTTGACCGGGCAGGAGGATCCTCTTCGTCTGCTCGCACAGGAATTGGCTGAAGAAACCCGGGTATTGTGCTTTGACGAGCTGTTTGTCAGCGATATAGGTGATGCGGTGTTGCTTGGAGGTCTGTTTCAGCATCTCTTTGCGCAAGGTTTGGTGCTGGTGGCTACGTCCAACCAGCCGCCCGACGATTTGTATAAGGATGGCTTTAACCGTGAGCGCTTGCTGCCTGCCATTGAGGCAATCAAGAAGCATGTGCAGGTGCTGAGTGTTGACGGAGGTGAAGACCACCGCCTCCATCCCGGAGAACTTCAGCAACGCTATTGGGTTAACCAGCCCCAGGCTCTGGAAGCGGCATTCATGGAGTTGCTGGGTGAGAATGAGCCGCCCATCAAAGAGCCTGTTGTTCTTGGGCACCGCGAGATCGAGGTAGTGCTGCGCAGTGAGCATCTGTTGTGGTGTCGTTATGACGATCTGTGCGAAGAGAAACTGGCATCCCAGGATTTTATCGATCTGTGTGATCGGTTCTCCCACGTCTTTTTAAGTGAGGTTCCACAGCTCGCCGGAGGCACTCTGCAAGCCGCCATTGCTCGTGGCACCGAAGATGGTGTAACCCAGGTAACGGCTGGGGATCGCAAGCTGGCTGCACTAACGCACCAGGATGATGGTGCACGACGATTCATCGCTTTGGTCGACGAATGTTACGACCGGGGCGTTCCGCTGTATCTTGATGCTGCTGTGCCTTTGGAGGAACTCTATAGCCAAGGGGCGCTCGCTTTTCCGTTCCGGCGCACATTGAGTCGCCTGACAGAAATGCAGCTGGAGCGTTTTGGCCAGTGAGGGAAATCTGCCAGACTGTGTTAAATTTAAAGACACAACAAAACGCATAACTGCCAACCTCCTCGGAACGCAAATAGTCATGCTCAGCGGTAGCCCATGAGAAAGAAAAGCGATAAAGGGCAAAGCGCCAGTCCGGTTGCTATGGCGAGCGACCAATATCTAAAAATTGTTGTGGACAGCACGCCCAATATGATGGGCTATTGGGGCGCTGATCTACGCTGCCGCTATGCCAATAATGCCTTCAGCGAGTGGTATGGAATACCGCCAAACGACGTGATTGGCATGCGCTTTCAGGATTTGGTCAGCGAGCAGCTGTATGCGCTGAATGAACCTCATATCCGATCCGTACTGGCTGGCCAACCCCAGCGTTTTGAGCGCACCCTCAAGAAGGCAGATGGCAGCCTTGGCCATATCATTGGCCACTATATTCCTGATTTTGATGGCGCGGGCGAGGTTAAAGGATTTTCCATTCAGGCCAGTGAAGTCACGGTACTCAAGGAGGTTGAGGCGAAACTCAAACTGGCAGCCTGTGTGTTCGAGAGCATGCCGGATGGGGTCCTGATTACTGATGTGCATGGAACCATCTTGTCTGTAAACCCGGGTTTTATTGAAATTACGGGCTATACAGCTGAAGAAGCTGTTGGCCAGACGCCTCACATTCTGCAGTCAAAACGTCACGACCAGGCCTTTTATGCCGCCATGTGGGAGGCGATAAAGGCAGATGGACGCTGGCATGGGGAAGTATGGAATCGCCGCAAAGATGGCGAGCTTTACCTGCAGCGCATGACGATTAGCATGGTGCCCGATACAACTGGTGAACCCATACGCTATGTGTCTGTATTCAGTGACATTACTGCGCTTTGGCGCAAAGATGAGCACATCAAACATCTGGCTTTTCACGACGCCTTGACAGACCTGCCGAATCGCACGTTGCTGATAGATCGAATCGATCAAAAGCTACTCCATGCTGAAAGGGACAAGAACCATTTTGCGTTGATGTTTCTGGATCTTGACGGGTTTAAGCTGGTTAACGATCAGCTTGGGCACAACGCGGGCGACGACCTGTTAAAAGATGTCGCCAAAAAGCTGCTTGCGCTGGTCCGTAGGTCCGATACCGTGGCCCGTGTTGGCGGTGATGAGTTCATATTTATCCTCAACAGCCCACAGCAAGAAAGTGAAATCTCCGATGTTGCCAGCCGGATTGTCAGCTCAATCAGTGCACCGATAGAGGTTCAAGGAAAGACATTCCAGATAGGTGTGTCCATAGGGGTTGCCATTTTCCCTGCGGATGGCCACACGGCTATAGATCTCATCAGAAATGCCGATACCGCCATGTATGCCGCCAAAAGCATGGGCAGGAACAATATTCGTTTCTTTTCCATGGGCTGATCGAACGAGCTTTTACTCCTATGACCTTATATTTCATTCAGGCATTTATCTATCTCCTGGCAGCCGTAATCGCAGTGCCATTAGCAAAACGCTTTGGTTTGGGGTCGGTACTGGGTTATCTGGTTGCTGGCGTGATGATTGGTCCGGTTATGGGGCTCGTGGGGCAGGAAACCAGCACCATTCAGCATTTTGCCGAATTTGGCGTTGTGATGATGTTGTTCCTGATTGGAATGGAGATTGACCCAAAGGCACTTTGGGCCATGAGAGTGCGCCTTTTGGGGCTTGGCGGTCTGCAGGTGCTACTGACGGCAGCAGCTGGCATGGCTGTGGCCTGGTGGCTTGGGCTTCCTTGGCAGACAGCGTTGACGGTGGGTCTTATTTTCTCAGTGTCGTCGACAGCCATTGTGCTGCAAACCCTCGAAGAGAAGGGTTTGTCGAAGACCGAAGGTGGGCGCAATGCTTTTTCAGTATTGCTGTTCCAGGACATTGCGGTAATTCCCATGCT
Source organism: Marinobacter sp. DY40_1A1 (assembly GCF_016597815.1). Taxonomy (GTDB): domain Bacteria; phylum Pseudomonadota; class Gammaproteobacteria; order Pseudomonadales; family Oleiphilaceae; genus Marinobacter; species Marinobacter xiaoshiensis. The sequence continues at coordinate 183,555 of NZ_VCHA01000001.1, forward strand.
GGCCTTGATCCCGCTTCTGGCGTTGTCCGGCCTGAAGGGTGATACCGGCACTTCGTTGGACACTGATGCTGGCCTTAGCCTGGTGGCTGGGTTGCCGGGCTGGGCGCATGCTCTGGTTGTTGTGGCTGCCGTTGCTGCGGTTATTGTTGGCGGTTACTACCTGAGCCGCCCGCTATTTCGTTATGTGGTGAAGTCCGGGATGCGTGAGGTGTTCACCGCCACGGCATTGATGCTGGTTATTGGTATTGCGGCACTCATGAGTGTTGTAAACCTCTCGCCGGCCCTGGGTGCCTTTCTGGCTGGAGTGGTGCTGGCCAATAGCGAGTTTCGCCATGAGCTGGAAGCCAATATCGAACCGTTCAAGGGCTTGTTGCTGGGTCTGTTCTTTATCACTGTGGGAGCAGGAATCAACTTCGAAGTGTTAGCTGCAGAATGGGGCACCGTTGTTTCTCTGGGCGTGGCCGTAATTGCCATCAAGGCACTTATCCTGCTTCTGCTTGCACAAATATTCGGAATTCGCAGCAGCAACGGCTGGTTGTTTACGCTCGGGTTGGCGCAGGCGGGTGAATTCGGGTTTGTGTTACTCACCTATAGCGTGCAAAACCATGTGATTCCGCCAGATATTTCTCAGGTTCTCTCGCTGGTAGTTGCGCTTTCCATGTTCCTTACGCCCTTGCTGTTTATCGTGTACGACCGCATTGTACTGCCACGGTACAGACGCTCCAGTAACAATGAACAGGACGCAGACACCATAGATGAGCAAGCTCCTGTGATTGTGGCCGGGGTAGGGCGGTTCGGGCAGATTGTCTGCCGGTTGCTGCGGGCTAACAATGTTCCCATTGTGGTGCTCGATCACGAACTTGAACAGATTGAAAATGTTCGCCAGATCAACATGAAGAGTTTTTTTGGCGATGCCAGTCGCCCGGATTTGCTGGAAAAAGCCGGTATCGAACAGGCGCGCTTGTTAGTGGTGGCAATTGATGACAGGGATCGCGCGGTGCAGATGGTAGAGCATGTAAAAAAGTATTTCCCGGGAGTCTGGGTGCTGGCCCGCGCTTTTGATCGCGGCCACGGATATCAGCTTCGGGTAGCGGGTGCTGATGATGTGATGAGCGAGACTTACTATTCTGCTCTGGAGCTTGGTGGTCATGCTCTTACGGCTATGGGGGTGCACCCGATGCGAGCCAAGCAGATGACCTGGGCATTTGTGGAAAATGAAAAGGCCCACGAAGCTGAGTTATTTGAGGCATGGAAAGAAATCGAGCAGGGGATTAACTTCAGCCCGCGCTACGGTGAGTTGTTCATGAAGCTTGAAGAGGCGTTAAGCAATACCATGCACCGGGATTGGCAGGCGCCAAAGCCTGAGGATGTCCCGGTCTGGGTCCCGCCTGAACATCACTGATTAACGCTTGAAGCTTTGGCCTATTTGGGCCGGTGCATCTGAAACTTGTTCGCAGCGCCAACGGTAAAGTAGTCTGCTGGCCCTCCGCCACGCATGACCGGTTCTGCGGCAGCGGTATCGTAAATACCATTTATCAGCAGATGCTGTGCGATATGCACGCCGACCACTTCACCGAATACCATCCAGGTTTCGACTTTTTCGCCATCGACACCGGCAAGCTGAACCACCTGAGTGACCCGGCATTCAAGAGATACCGGGCTTTCTGCCACACGAGGCACCGAGATAATCCTGGAAGGCTTTGGCGTGAGGCCGGAAAGCGCAAACTCATCCACTTCCGGCCCGACAGCCGCGCAGCTCTGGTTCATGGCTTCGCTTAGCTGAAGGGTAACCAGGTTCCAGCAAAACTCGCGGGTATCTTCAGCATTACGGACAGAGTCCTTGTAACCGATGCTGGAAAAACCGACGATGGGCGGATGGTAGTTGAAGGCGTTGAAAAAGCTGTAGGGTGCAAGATTTAGCACTCCATCACGGCTCCTGGACGATATCCAGCCTATGGGGCGCGGTGCTACCAGAGCGTTGAATGGGTCATGAGCAAGGCCGTGCCCGTTAGATGGTTCGTAGAAGTGAATTTTATCGGGCATAAAATGCTCCTGAGAAATGGCATGCCGGTAATATACGCTCACTGCCGCATGCTTGCGAAACCTGACAATACACATCACCAAAGGAACCTTCGTGATGTCCTCTTCCACATCCGATTTCAATCGGTTGCCCGCCCTTGTCGCGATTGCTATCGGGATTGCAATCTGGTTTATCCCAACGCCGGAAGGCGTTTCGGCTCAGGGCTGGCTTATGCTGGCCATATTTGTAGCAACGATTGCAGCCATTATCGGCAAGGCCATGCCTATTGGCGCCATTTCAATTGTTGCAATTACGGTCGTGGCCGTTAGCGGCGTTACCAGCGACAACCCCGGCACGTCGATGCGCAATGCCTTGGGCAGCTTCAGTAATTCGCTGATCTGGTTGATAGCCATAGCCATCATGATTTCCCGGGGGTTGATAAAAACCGGGTTGGGCGAGCGTATTGGCTACTATTTTATTGCCGTTTTTGGCAAAAGAACCCTTGGTATTGGTTACGGACTGGCCCTTTCGGAATTGGTGATCGCACCGGTTACGCCCAGCAATACCGCAAGGGGGGGCGCGATTATTCACCCGATCATGTTGTCCATTGCTCAGAGCTATGGCTGTACGCCAGACAAGGAAAATACCAATAAGATTGGCAAGTACCTGGCATTGGTCAATTACCACGGCAATCCCATCACTTCCGCAATGTTTATTACTGCTACTGCGCCCAACCCGCTGACGGTCAAGTTGATTGCCGATGCTACCGGTTCTGCAATCAGCCTGAGCTGGACAACCTGGGCGCTGGCCATGTTGCTGCCTGGCCTCGTCGCCATCGCGTTAATGCCCCTGGTTATCTATCTGATGTACCCTCCAGAGATCAAGGCCACTCCCGACGCAGTCAGTTTCGCCCGGGAGCGCTTGGCGAGGCTCGGTAAATTGACCCGCGATGAAGGCATAATGCTGGGGGTTTTTGTTATTTTGCTGTTGCTGTGGGCAGACATACCGGCCTTGATTTTCGGTGCCGCGTTCAAGCTGAACGCAACCACCACTGCTTTCGTGGGGCTGTCGATTCTTTTGGTCACCGGCGTATTGAACTGGAAGGATGCGCTATCTGAAAAGAGCGCCTGGGATACGCTGGTCTGGTTTGGTGCTTTGGTGATGATGGCCACCCAGTTGAACGAACTGGGTGTTATTGCGTGGTTCTCTGAGGAAATTCAGGAGGGCATAGTCAGCACCGGCCTGGCTTGGCCGGCCTCTACCGCGATTCTGGTTCTGGTGTTTCTGTATTCCCACTACTTTTTTGCCAGCACCACGGCTCATATCACTGCCATGATGGGGGCCTTTCTGGTGGTTGGCCTGGGCCTCGGCGCGCCGCCCATGGCCTTTGTTCTGATGATGGCTGCTACTTCCTCCATCATGATGACCCTGACCCATTACGCTACTGGTACATCACCGGTTATATTCGGTTCCGGTTATGTGAGCCTGAGCGAATGGTGGAAAGCCGGGTTCGTAATGAGCCTGGTGAATCTGACCATCTGGGTGGTGGTTGGCGGGCTTTGGTGGAAACTGCTGGGGTACTGGTGAGTTGGCTACAATGAAATTTCCGATCGTTACCGTAACCCTGGTTTCAGCAGCGCTGCTATTCGTTTTGTGGGATCAAACCCGCGAGCAACCACAAGCTGTTGATGCCAGCCGGTTTACCAACCTTCAGGCGAATCCCGTAAAACTCAGCACAACCGTGGATTGGCTGATTACCCAGCTGCCTTCGCTGTGTGAGCAAGCGACAGGCAAGGCTGAGGGAACTGACGCCAACGCCAGCTGTGTTAAGCAGGCAAAAACACGCACCTCAACATGCCGGCGTAGCATTTACGACGGCTTTCCGAGCGTTGTAGCGTCAGAGGCCGCTTTTCGGGATGTGTCGATTACGCTGATTAACTGCCTTGTTCAGGATGCGTCACCTTAGCACCACCGGCACTCGGTGGTATCCACCCACTGGCGCCACTTCCCGTTCTGGTGGCTCGCCTGGCACCAAATCTATTGCCTGTACTGATGTGAGTATGGTTTGCAGCGCGATGCGCAATTCCCAGGTCGCTAGCAGTCTGCCTGGGCACACGTGCTTGCCGGCTCCATAGAGCAGGTTATTTGCTGCGTTGCCTTGAGGATCAAACCGGCTGTTGTCGAAGACAGATTCATCGCGGTTGGCGGAGGTCCAGTTCAGTTTTACCCGGGCGCCGGCGGGGATATCCCGGCCACCGATATGAACGGGGCAGGTGGTTACTCTCCGGTTGGATACAAACGGGTTGTCGAGGCGAAGTATTTCATCGATGATCGCTTCTGCTTCTGTATTGGAAGCTCCTCGTATCCTCTCAACAAGATCGGGTTGTTGGGCCAGGTGGGCGATGAGTACGCCAACACACAGAGCGATCGAACCCAGATCTCCGCCTGTCCAGTTGCGCAGAATTGATACCAGTTCTGGCTCTGTCAGTGGGCGCCCATTTACCGTCTCGCGGCACAATCTTGTAGTCAGATCGTCCGGGGCGCTTGCACCGGCAGCACGCCGCGGCTGGATAACCGAACGAATAATCTCATCAAACTGTTCGGCTACTTCTGCCATTAATGTATTGTCGCCAGAGCGGGTAGCGGCATGGTTTTCCTTCATCCAGGCCAGCAGTTTTGGTTCCAGTTCTGCAGGCCATCCCAGCCAGGCGCACTGGGCACGAACGGCAAACACGGCACCTATGTCATTTACGGCGTCCAGCACTTTACCTTTGGGCAGCTCTGCTACCAACTGATGTGCGACGCGTGTGAAAACCGGAACGAATGGCTCCACCGCTTCCCGGGTAAGATATCGCTCGATCACGTTTCGGTAGAGCGTGTGTTCCTCTCCATCAAGCCCGTTCGGAACTTGCAGGTAGCGAGACACCTGGCTGGAAAATCGCTCATGATCCAGAGCAGCGGCCAAAACGTCGGCATGCCTTAGCAGCACCCATTCGCCTTTGATGTTTCGCACGACAGGATGTTTGGGGCGCAGTTCATCGGTGTAGGCCCTCAAATCACGGCCAGCTGCGGACAAATCATCCGGCATGTGGTCTGTCATATTGACTCCTTTTCCATCAACAATAGCTTGCCTGATCAGCATACCCGCAATTGCTCAAATCAAAAATGCGAAAGGACAAGAGCAGCCAGGCGCTGCGCCAATTGCAGGAAACCTGCGTGGGCTAACGGCCAAAATTATCACTGTGTTTGCAGGAGTGACTTCAGTGCCAATACAGCCGCTTTGATTTCGCACTCGCTGGCGCTGGCAAAGCCCATCACCAGACCGCTTCTCGTGTCCTCCCCGATAAAATGAACGCTCAAGGGTGTGCTGCCAAACCCTTTGGCTCTGAGTTGTTGGCTGATGTCGGCGTCGTCGAAGTCGCCCTCCAGAACCAGGTGCATGCCGGCACTCTCCGCTACAGGCGTTACCAACCCATCCAGTTGCTCTAGCACAAGCTTTTGGAAGTACGTCCATTTCTCCTTGTAGAGCTGCCGCATGCGGCGCAGGTGGCGGGTGAACTGCCCGCTTGTAATGAATTCCGCAATGGTCGCCTGGGTGAGCAGCGGTGTTTCACCGCCGGTAACCCGTTTGGCCCACAGGAACGCCTCCACCATGGATTCGGGCACAACCAGATAGCCAACTCGCAAGCCGGGAAGCAGGGTTTTACTGAAGCTGCCAACGTACAAAACGGGGGTGTTGTCGAAGAGCCCCTGAATGGCGGCGAAGGGTTTGTTGTGGAAGTGGAATTCGCTGTCGTAGTCGTCTTCTACAATCCAGGTCTGATTACACTGTGCCCACTGAACCAGGGCCATACGCTGCGCAATATCCAGAATTCCGCCCATGGGATATTGGTGGGTAGGTGTGCAAAACAACAATTTGGCTGAGCCCATATCCGCAAGTGCCTCCACATCCAGCACCTGGCCTTTCAAGGGCACGGGCAATAACGGATTGCCATAACGCCCCAGGGCATAACGGGCGCCGCGATAGCCTGGGTTCTCACAGAAAACGCGGTCACCAACTTGAAGCAGTACATCTGCAATCAAAGACAGTGCCTGCTGCGCACCGTTGGTAATGATGATTTGATGCTCATGGCAGCGCACCCCGCGAGACTCCCGCACATAGTCTGCGACAGCTTGCCTCAGAGGTTGGTAGCCTTGAATGCAGTCGTACCCTCTGAGCAGTCTGCGGCTTTCCTGATGATGCAGGATCCGGTTCCAGCTGCGGATCGGGAAGGCGTCCAGATCTGGCAGGCCCGGCTGGAAGGGCAGGTTGGCGTCTTCCCCTAGTCGCATACTGTGTCTCGGCACGATGGGTAGCGGTGGCAACGGCTCAGCATTGCATGGTAAGTGCGAGACCGCCTGGTCGGGCTTGTTCAGGCTGGCGCGGATGTCATCGTTAACGAACACCCCTTTGCCCGGACGGCTCAGCAGAAAGCCTTCTGATTTAAGCTGGTCGTAAACCGCATTCACGGTGTTTCTGCTCACCCCGATATCTGTTGCCAGCTGCCTGCTTGATGGCAGTTGGCTGCCGGGAAGGTAGCGCTGGTCTATGATGCGTTGGGACAGTTGTCGATAGAGCTGTTGTTGCAACGGTGTGGCTGAATCCAGCTGAATATCGTTTATCACTTTAACTGGCCCTATTGAAAATCATAATGTGGATCTTTTGATGGTATCAGATGTTTTCTTTAATAGCGGGGTACTTAACGAAAGGAACCTGTGATGTCTTTGAAGGAAACCGACCCAGCCGCAATGTCTTCCCTTTCCTGTTGCCCGCGCAGCCGGGTGAAGCGCGCTACGAAACGTGCGAGCTATGAGCGCTCGGAAGCTTACGCTCTGATCGACCGCTTAAAGACGGCCCATGTTGGGTTTGTGGAGGAGGGGGAGCCCAGAATTATCCCGCTTACGGCCTGGCGCCTGGGGGATGATCTTTATCTCCATAGCTTGAACGGTGGTCGCTTGTGCAAGCAGCTGGAATCCGGTGCGCAGCTTTGTATTTCGTTTGCGGTAACCGAGGAGTGGGTGATGAGTAAATCGGCCTATCACCATAGCGCAAACTACTCATCGCTGGTGCTGTTCGGAAAGGCCCGGCGAGTGCTGGATGAGGCGGCATTCGACGAGGCGTTCAAGGCTATTATCAACCAGCTTTCGCCGGGGCGATGGGATCAGGTTCGCGCGCCCAGTGTTAAAGAGCGTAAAGCCACCGCGCTGTTTCGTGTGCCCATTGAAGAGGGAGCTTTCAAAAGCCGAACCGGTGGGCCTAACGAGGAGCCGGAAGATATGGCGCTGCCTGTATGGCATGGCACGCAGGCGGTTTAAGTTTCAGTATTTCTCTAATCCGCTATATAACCTGTCTTGCAAGCATGCTAAAAGATGGCCGTCTCGGTGGCGGCCTTGCTCAAGAGCGAATAGCCCCTCTATTAATTCATCAGGGTTTCAGCATGTCTGACAAGTTTTTCTTCAAAGGCCGGCAGGATGCACGGCAGCATCATACGGCCTATGGCGGCTTCAAAACCAACGCCAGTCAAAAAAGCGGAAGCAAGAAGTTTCCTCTGCAGCTGGTTGTAACCAGCGAGGCGCGCAAGCAAGAGGTTGAGGCGCTGGTGGCAGAAGCGCAGCTGCATGCGAACATTACCATCGATTCCCGCGAAGGTGCTGTCGAATCCATAGCCGAGCTTACCGCTATCCTGAATAAGGGTGGTACCGTAACTCAGCCCAAGATGCCGTCTCGGAATGATCCCTGCAGTTGCGGCAGTGGGAAAAAGTTCAAAAAGTGCTGTGCCTGATACACAGATAACTTTAGCTACCGAAAAAGGAGTGCCCATGCTTATTTGTGGTGTTGAGCTCAGTGGAAGCGACGCCGTTGTGTGTTTGCTGAGTCTGGATGGTGGGCAGTTCACCCTGCCTGAGAGCAATGTTCGCAGGATCACCCTGAAGAAGAACCACACTCGCAGGGATCTGCAGGAATTTCAGGCGTCTTTTGCGAAATTTCTGGCAGAGCACGATGTGAAAAAAGTGGCTATCAAAGAGCGCATGCCCAAAGGCAAGTTTGCCGGTGGTGCCATCAGTTTCAAAATGGAAGCGGCTCTTCAGTTGATGCCAGAGGCGGATGTTGAGGTGGAACTGCTTTCATCTGCAACCATCAAAGCGACACTGTCTGCCAAGCCGATGCCCATTCCTTTTGCAGCGACGGGATTGAAGGTGTTCCAGGAAGCCGCATTTGTTGCGGCTTATGTAGGGCATCTGGCGAAGTAACCAGGTTCTTTATACTTCGCCGGATGCTTCAGGCAATTACTGTGCAGTTGTAACGTACTTCAGAATCTCGACCACCTGCTCGGGAGTTTGCGCCCACGCCATGGCGGATGCGTCTACTTCTTTCAGCGGGTGAATAATGTCGTCGTTGTGAAGAGTAACGTAGGGCGTGCCCATAGCCGCGCAGAAGCCGGCATCAAAGGCTGCGTTCCATTGCTTGTACTTGTCACCAAAACGAATCACTGCCAAATCGCATTGTTCCAACAGGGTTTTGGTGCGAATGCCGTTTACCTTGGATGACTGGTGATCACGCCAGAATGCCACTTCCGGCTTGCCCAGCATGTCGCCGGCTGCATCGCTGGCTTCGTGGTTGGTAACAGGCGCAGTAAATTCCACCGGCAACCCGGCAGCTTCTGCCCCAGCCTGAATTTGTTCACGCCAATCAGTGTGAATTTCGCCAGAGAGATACACAGTCCAGATCATGGAGTTCTCCTAAGTAAAATGGGTAGGGGTGGGTTTGAATCTGCGAGACCCTATCATAGCCCAGCGCTCTACAGAATCTCAGCCCGGTTAATCCCTATCGTCATCGGTTACTTTCGCCAGCTCGGCTCGGGTCTTCAGCCGCCCCTCGCGGCGAATCTCGGCGTTCTCAAAACGCTGTCGCTGTTTAGCGGTTTCCGGAATAACGGCAGGAACATCTGCGGGCCTGTCGTTCTCGTCGAGGGCTACGAAGGTGAAAAAGGCAGAGAGGATATGTCGTGTTTCGCCGGTGTAACTGTTCTCCGCCACAACCTTGGCGCCGATTTCCATAGATGAGCCCCAACTGCGATTCAGAGCTAAACTGAACAGCAAGGTATCGTTGCCTTTCGCCGGGGCGCGGAAGTGGATGGAGTCCACCGCTGCGGTCACACAAACACAGGTTGAATGACGCTCGGCAACCACCAGAGCCAGGCGGTCGCATTTTGCCATGATCATTCCGCCGAATACGGTTTCGTGGGAGTTCATGTCATTGGGGAAAACCTTGTACACGTGCTTCTCAATGGCAGAAGCAGATACGGGCTTGGATGGCTTGTCAGGCATAAGATCCTTTCTCGATAATGGTATTAAGCTAAGGTTTATAGTGAGGCTATTCATAAGGGTACTACACCCTCTACGAAAGCGCGGGGCTGAGCTTGTATTTCCAGCGTTTGCGCCAATCATATATAACCAGAGAACAACGTTTAATCAGATGCGAGGAGTTCAATGGACTTCAAAGACTATTACGCCGTGCTTGGTGTGAGCGAGTCTGCCTCCCCCGAGGAAATCAAAAAATCCTACCGGAAACTGGCCCGGAAATATCACCCGGATGTCAGTAAAGAAGACAACGCCGACGAGAAGTTCAAAGATCTTGGCGAAGCCTACGAAGTACTGAAAGACCCGGAAAAGCGCGCGGAGTACGACCAGCTGCGAAAATACGGCGCGCAGGCCGATGGCTCTTTCCAGCCACCTCCCGGTTGGCAGAGTGCCTCGGGGTTTGGTGGTGGTGGATACACTGATGCCGACTCCCGACAGTTCAGCGATTTTTTTGAGCAGATGTTTGGCGGTGGGCCTGGCCCTGGTGCTGGAGGTTTCCGGCAGAACATGCGCATGCGTGGTGAGGACGTTCATGCACGGTTGGCGCTGTTCCTTGAGGAAGTGTTTAATGGAACCGAAAAGCAGGTTTCCTTTGCAGTGCATGAAGCCGACGAGCATGGCCGTGTTATAGCGCGACAGAAAACACTGAATGTAAAAATCCCCGCCGGAATGCGCGAAGGGCAGCATTTGCGCCTGAAAGGCCAAGGGTCCCCTGGCTTTGGTGGTGCAGCACCTGGTGACTTGCTGATAGAGATTGAATTGGCTCCGCACCCACTGTTCAGCGTTGAGGGGCGGGATGTTGTTGTAACTGTGCCGGTGGCACCATGGGAAGCGGCGCTCGGTGCTACAATCACTGTGCCCACTGTAGGCTCAAAGGTGAATGTGAAAGTGCCCAAGGGAACCTCCTCGGGGCGAAAGCTCCGCCTGAAAGGCAAGGGGCTGCCAGGCAAGCATCCGGGCGATCAGATTATTATTCTGCAGATTGTGATACCGGAACAGCATTCTGCAGAGGCTGAAAAGCTATACGAGCAGCTTGCCGAGGCGGAAAAAGCATTCAACCCACGCAGCAAACTCCATCTGTGAAGGGGAGAGTAAAGGATGAGTGATAGAAGCAGTATTCTGACTGTTGAAGTAATGGACTCCGATGGCAGCACCTTTACCCTTCACGAAGTGTGCGAGCGAGGTGAGTGTCACGCTGAGTTTGTCATCAAACTGGTGAGCTACGGCATTATTGCGCCGGTGGAGCCAGCGGCAGAGGCGCGCCAATGGCTGTTTGATGTGGCGGCACTCGCCCGGCTGCATAAAGCCAGGCGTTTGCAGCGTGATCTGAAGATGAACCTGCCGGGCCTTGCGATGTCACTGGAACTCCTTGATGAGGTTCAGGAGATGCGACGCGAAGTAGAGCGCCTCAGCCGACAGTTGCAGCAGCTGACGGAGGAATAGTGTGGCGCGTTTATAAACTCTGGATTACCGGTTTTCGTCGAGAGCCCTGATCTCGGCGTAAATCCTTTCTGCCTCCTCTGTCAGGGTGCCATGGCTCCTTAAGTCCCCATTGCGCTGCGCATGCAGCGCTTTGGTCAACTTGGCTTCATACGCTTTCTGCAGCTTTTTCCTCGGATCACCTTTTAAAAAACCCAGCATTTTCCCGTCTCGCTTTTCTGGTTCGTGGTCATAACTTTACGCAGATTCTGTCTGAAAGTTCATAAATTATCCGTGTCTGTTGCTGGACAAAATTGATTAGTGGGATTAAATTCCCAATTATAAATTTGGGAAAATAATCCCATTAATTGATTGGGCGATTGAAAATTGATTGCCAGAGCCTATAAGCAGCCCGGAGAAGTACGATGAAACACAACTTATTAGCGACCGCCGTAAAGTTAGCTCTGACCGGAGCCCTCGCGGGCTCACTTGCAGCCTGCGGTGGTAGCTCAGGCGGCTCGGATTCTGCCGGCGTATCATCCGGCACCAGTGTTGGCCCGGTTTCCGGCTTTGGAAGCGTATTCGTAAATGGAACAAAGTTCAGTACCGATGGCACTGTTAAGAGCAATGACGGCATTGAGCGTGAAGATCAGCTAGAGAAGGGCATGATCCTGAAAGTTCGGGGTGATTGGAGCGGCCATGGTGAGGGTAAAGCAAGAACTGTCTCCTACGATGACACCTTGCGTGGACCGGTTACCTCTATGACCTGGGATGCTGCTAGTCGCACAGGTAAAATCGTAATGCTTGGTCAGACGGTCGTTGTGGATGGCCGCACGGTATTTCGGGGCGCAACGCCGGGCTTTCTGGAAAGTAACGCCACCGGGTATCGGGTTCGCATTAGTGGCTGGCGCACCGCAGAAGGTGAATTCCGCGCAAGTTTTGTGGGCGCAAGGGCCGATGGTGTGGAATTTGATGGCGCCAATGATGTTGAAATAGAAGGGGTTGTGAAAGATCTCGATACATCTGCTCAAACCTTCACCATCAACGGCTTTTTAATCGACTACGAGCGTGCGAAGCCGGAAGACGGTTTCGCTTTGGAAGATCTGGCCAACGGCATGGTTGTGGAAGTAGAAGGTGCCTTATCTGCTGATAATAAAACGCTTCTGGCAACTGAAATTAGTGATGAAAGCGATTGGCTTGGCGGTGAAGATGACGACGTAGAGATTTCCGGTGAACTTTATGACTACGACGAAGCAGGCCAGCTGTTCTACATCAACGGCGTGTTGGTGCAGATAACCACCAACGCCGAGTTTGACGATATTCGCAAATCCGACCTGAAAAACGGTGTGCACGTGGAGGTTGAGGGCGAGTACCGCGATGGCGTTTTGTATGCTGAGGAAATCGAAGGCCAGGAAGCAGATGTTGAGCTTGAAGGTTTTGTTGAGTCCATCGATCTTGAGAATGAAACACTCATGGTCAGTGGGGTGAAGGTTCAGCTCACCACCAGCACTCTGATCGACGAAGGCGATGACAACGAACGGCGCAGTCGGGTTCGGGATATTCAAAGCTTCAAGGCAGGGGATTTTCTGGAAGTGGAAGGCTACCAGCGCAGCGACGATGGCGGCTATCTGGAAGCAGTGAGCGTGAAGTATGAAAGTGGAGACCCAAGTGGCTGCGCAGAACTGGAAGCCCGTGTCTCTGTGACTGATCCGGGTTCAATCCGCGTTATGAACCTGGAAATTCTACCAGGCGCATACAGCCTTGCTGGTTTGGATCTCGATGAAGAGGTTGAGCTTGAGTATTGCCCAACAGGCGCTGGCGAGTACGATTTGAGCGGCAGCCCTGAGCAGTAGGTCCCCAACTGTGTTTCTGGCTATTAGCGCCAATATGGGAATATAATCCCAACCATGAGCGAGTCCAATACCAACCCATTGCACCAGGCCCTGTTCCGCATTCTGCGACCTCTTGCGAGGTTGCTGCTGCGGAACGGAATTCCATTTGGTGAGTTCGCCGAGCTGGTCAAGCGAGCCTATGTGGAAGCGGCACTGGAGGACTTCCCCGGTGATCGGCGCAAACCTACCGACTCCGGGGCGGCTGTTATGACGGGGTTGACGCGCAAAGAAGTTAAGCGCCAGCGAGAGATTCTTGCGGGCCAGCACATAGGAAAATCCGACGTGCTGCACGCTAATCGTGCTTCTCGCGTTGTGTCTGGCTGGGTGCACGATGCTCTATTTCAGAGTCCTTCCGGAGAGCCAGCTATACTTACCTTTGACGGGGCGTTGAGTTTCAGCGAACTGGCAAAAAAGTACAGTGGAGATATGCCGCCACGTTCTGTACTGGATGAGCTGTTAAGGGTTGGTGTGGTGTCTGTAGATAGCGATACCGGTAAGCTCGCACTGATGAAAAGAGCCTATGTGCCCGCTGGAGATAGCCAGGAAATGCTCCAGATCTTTGGTGAGGATGTATCAGATCTTATAGCGACAATAGACCATAACCTGGTCTGCGATGCTGGCAGGCAGCGGCCGTTGTTCCAGCGCACACTGACGTATAACAACATTCCACCGGAAGTTATGGAAGCGTGGCGCAGCCACGCGGCGGAGCAATCCCAGAAACTGCTGGAGCAGTTGGACTCCTGGCTGGGGCCAAAAGACCGGGATGTCACGGGCAGCCAGACGGCCGCCTCACCCCAGGATTCTTACAGAACGGGCATCAGTATTTTCTATTTCGAAGAAGCTACTGCTGCAGAAACATCCCCACTCGGCTCCAAAAGAGAGAAAGTACTATGAAATCCGGCAGCCAGCCAAAGTTTGTGAGTCGCTGGGAACCTACCGAGCTTGCCAGCACCCTGTTGTCTGCTCCAAGCCGCGAAGTTGTTAGACATTGGATCAGTGAGATTGGGTTTCTTGATGAAAACCTGCACCCGGTTCTTTTGTCGATGAATGATCAGAAAGAACCGTCGTTGGACCAGCTTGTCCAGGCGGTTAATCCCGGTTTTTCCACTTCTGTGGTTCTAAACGAACTGCTGCGCAAAGGCGTGGTTGAGCAGTTGGAGAACGGGCAAATCTTGCTAAGGCGCAGCACCTATATACACGATGTGCCCAGCTTTGAGGTTTCACCCGGGGTTAGGCGCCGAAAGCACAGATCCGACGGCAGCGCGGGACGCCGGCACAGCGATGATTTTTGATTTGGGGACCCAAAATATGATGCCGCGGGCCTATCCTACATGGTGAGCACAATGAAACTGATATCCCGAAAACGTCCTTTGACTGCACTCGCGACGGTCCTGCTTCTAGGCCTTTTTTCAGCCTGTGGTGGTGAATCTCAGGTAGCAGATGGGGGCATTCGTGGCACCGGGTCGAGCGTGGGACCGGTATCGGGGTTTGGCAGTGTTTTTGTGAATGGGGTCGAGTTTTTTACGGATTCAATTCTTAACGAGAAAGTAGAAAGTAACGATGGGATTGATACAGAAGGCGATCTCAACGAAGGCATGATTCTCCGAATCGAAGGGCAGTGGCGCATCGACGGCACCGGTGCAGCGGATTCCATGGAGTATGACGACACCTTGCGCGGTGACCTGTCCAACTTGGTCCGTGGCGCGCCTGGAGAGCCAGTCAGGTTTGAAATATACGGACAACAAGTTGTCGCAGACAGGCAAACCGTCTTGAAAGGAAGGACGCTTGCAACCTTGGCCAACAATGATTTTGTACGAGTCAGTGCCTGGCGGCAGCCAGATGGCAGATACCGTGCCAGCTATATTGGCTTCAACCCAGTGTTTTACGGTGCTGACCCTATAGAACTCGAAGGCCCGGTTGATGCGGGTTCTGTTGAAGCTGACCAGTTCACTATGAACGGTGCTGTGATCAAGTTTGGTGATGACAGCTTTGCGGAAGGAATATCAGCTGAAGATCTGAAGCCTGGTGCCTATTTTGAAGTGGAAGGGTACAAAGAGTTGGCGGGAGGCGCGATTGTCGCGACACGAATCCAGCTTGATGATTTCCGCCGCTATCGCCCGGTAGGTGAAGATATTGAGATAGCCGGTCCTGTGTCATCAGATTACAACAGAACCGACAATACGTTCGGACTGAACGGTTTGACGATCCAGGTAACGAGCGCTACAGAGCTGGATGATATAACTCTCGATGACCTCAAGGCTGGCTTGCTTGTGCAAGTTGAAGGCGAGTTTGTTTCGGGTGATCTGGTTCGGGCCACGGAGATCGAAGTCCGGGATGGCGATGCGGAAGTCTCCGGGACTATAACGGCCAATGATGTAAATGTGGGCCAGGACAGCCTCACTGTGGGTGGCGTGCGTGTTCAAATAACCTCAAGGACCATCATTACCGATGACAGTTCTGGCGACAGATTAACGATCTACAAACTTTTGGGACCTGATGCTGATCACGGTGCACAGTTTGTAGAGGTTGAGGTGACAGGTCTCCAAAAAAAGGATGATCAAGGTGCGGTGTATATTGAGGCCTTGCAGATAGAGAGAGAACTCTCGGACGAGCCGGGTTTAGAATATGAGCTTGAAGGTACGCTGGCTGCACTGGCTAAAAAAGACCTCTCCACTTCGATCATAACCGTTCTGGGTGTGCGAATAGAGGTAGATAGTGACATATTGCCTTATGAGAATTTGGAGGAGTACCTGCGAGAGAATGTGTCGGTTTTGCTCGAAGTAGAGTACATAAGAAACGACCTTGACCAGTACGAAGCGCTCAGTGTGGAGCTGGATTGATACCGACCAGCTTAACCCTCTGCAACAAATCCCTGCATAAAGAAGTCCCCCTTTGTCGCGTGCTTTGCTACAACTAGTATAAAGAAGCATTCAGATTACAAAAAGAACAGTTACCCCGATTGCCGGGGTAGCAGGTTGGGGGATTGTTTTATGGCCTCTCGTTTCCTGAAAAACCTGATCTCCAGCAGGTTGTTTCGGCCAGTTTTTATTGTGCTCGTGTTTGCCGGTCTGGCTCAGGTTTTTATCAGTCAATGGCTGATCACAGACCAGGTTGAACGCTTGATAAGCACTGCCAGTTCAGCACTTGAAGCCAGCAGCGATCAGCTCAGCGAGTCCTTTGGAACTACCCGCGATGATGTTCGGCTGCGCTTGCAAACCATGCGTGAGGAAAGTGTCAGGGAGCTGGCTGAAGAGCTTACGCTCAAGCAAAGCCAGCAGCAGGAGCGCGTGGCCGAGAATGTTCGCACTGCGGTTATGGCAGAAGCGCAAGGGTTGGCAGACGTGCTGGCGGCGGTCGCTGCACCCTTGATCTGGGACAGGGATATTCCGCGGTTGACCGATCTTGTGGAACTGGCAGACGCACGGGAGTCTGTGCTCTTCGCGATCTATTTTGATCAGTACGGTGAGCGCCTGACCCGCTACGTTGACCGTACTGACGAGCGGGTGCTCGCGTTGATGGAACAAGGGGAAGGGGGCGGCGCGGCCAATAGGGTGCTGGACGCTGCAAGCCGTGACTCGAATGTTGTCATTATAACGGCAGATATCAAGCCAAAAGGCTCATCAATTGGGCAGCTGAAGATCGGGTTGTCACTGGATGGTATTAATCGCGACCTGACGGATTTAAAAGAAGAGTTCAGTGCCGCCCTTGCGAGCAGTATTGATGCGTCAAGGCAAACCCTTGAAACTGAAACCGATCAGGTTAATCAGCGCCTTCAGCAACAGCTGACAGAAATTGGAGCTGCAACTCAATCTCATATCAGCAAGACAGTTGATGCCCTCCGCCTCGAAGCGGCAGGCTTGTCGTCGAGCCTTTCATGGGTTGCTGTTAGCTCCATGGTTATTCTTTTGATTTTGGTGGCAGCGGTCCTTGGAGGTAGTGTGTTGCCCAGGGTTCTGCGCCTGAATTCGGCCATCCGCGGCATTGCCGATGGCGAGGCGGATCTCACTCGGCGGGTTAACCTGAAAGGCAATGATGAGCTGACGGAGATGGCTCGAGGTGTTAATCAGTTTATCACCCGCATTCAGGGGCTGGTTACCGATGTTAAAAACTCTGCTGAGAACGCTGCCGGGAAAGCCCGGGCACAGGGTGAGGTCAGCCGGGATGCGGTTGCCGCAGTCAGTACACAGCAGCAGGAAGTTGTGGACGTATCAGAAACCATGGCGGCCATGTCCCACAGCATTGGAGGTGTTGCACAGAACATTCAGGAAGTGGCTGGCGCAGTGCAAAGTGTTAGCACAGAGAGTGATGCAACCGCGGCTATCTCGCGGGATGTCCTGAAGCGCCTCGATGATGTCGTGCTCAATGTACAGAAGGCCGTAGAAGCGGTCAGTGCACTGGATAAACAAAGTACACAAATTACCTCGGTTTTGTCGGTAATCGGAGCTATTGCAGAGCAGACAAACTTGCTGGCGCTTAACGCGGCGATAGAGGCTGCCAGAGCAGGCGAGTCCGGCCGTGGGTTTGCCGTTGTTGCTGATGAAGTAAGAACCCTGGCAAGCCGCACACAGGCTTCCACCACCGAGATTGAAGCCATCATTGCGCAACTGCAACTGGGCAGCAAACAGGCTGTTTCGGTGATTGGCACCGTATCAGAGGAGGTTGTGGAATCGTCTGCAGAGTTCCGCCGTGCAGATGAGCATTTTGAACAGATCAATCAGTTGCTCAGCAGCTTGCAGAAGCAAGCATTGAGCATTGCCTCGGTGGCCGAGCAAGAAGGCCGGCAGGCACAAAGGGTAAGTGTAAGCGTTGAAGGTATTGCGCACTCGGCTGAGGTGACCGTGGAGGCCATCCAGCGTTCAGATAAGGCCAGCCATGAAATCAGTGAGCTGCTGGTGGCTCTTCAGCGCAATGCATCCCAGTTCCGTGTTTAACGGAACCGGGGCATTTGCAGTGATACCTTAAGTGCAAAGCCGCGCACGGGCACTCTGATATTCCTGCTTCAACTTTGATACCAGAGCCTCCACGCTGACCACATCGTTAATCTGGCTCACACCTTGGCCGGCGGACCAAACGGTCTTCCAGGCTTTGGCTTCATCATCCATTGGTTTCAGTTTTTCACCGTAATTGATTTCGCCCGCCTGGTTTAGTTGGGCCATATCGAATCCGGCAGCTTCCAGACTTTGCCTCATGAAACTGGCAGGAACGCCAGATACCGCTGGCGTATGAATGATGTCACTGGATTCAGATTCGATAATCATGTTGCGGTAGGCATCTTCCGCTCGGGATTCAGTGGTGTTGATAAAACGCGTGCCCATATAGGCCAGGTCTGCACCCAAGGCTTGAGCTGCCAAAATATCTTCACCATGGGTGAGCCCGCCAGCCAGCAAAATAGTGCCATCAAACACTTCGCGGATTTCGTGAACCAGCACAAACGGGTTGATTGTGCCCGCATGCCCGCCAGCGCCGGCGGATACGGCAATAACACCGTCCACGCCGGCCTCGGCTGCTTTGCGAGCATGCTTTTGGTTGGTTACATCGTGGAACACTACACCACCATAGCTATGCACGGCTTCTACCACCTGGCTGGCGGCCCCTAGTGACGTAATGATGATGGGCACCTGATGCTTGACGCAAAGTTCCAGATCTGCCAGCCAGCGGGGGTTGGAGCGATGTACGATCAGGTTGACAGCATAAGGCGCAATATTGGCTTCCGGGTGTGCTTCTTTCAGTTTGCCAAGACCCTCGTTCATCTTGATCAGCCACTCTTCAAAGCCTTCACTTGTGCGCTGGTTCAGGGCCGGGAAGCTCCCAACAATGCCCTCCCGACAGCATGCAAGTGCCAACTCAGGTCCAGAAATAAGAAACATGGGAGCTGCAATCAGTGGCAAGCTTAAAGAATCTGCGCGAAAGGCTGGAAGTGGCATGAGATCTCCTTAATTTGTATTGGAACTTATGTAGGATATAGAGGATCTTAGCCTGCCTGAGCGATTGTGGGAATGTTCGCCTGCTAACAATTATCAGGTTACCTCTGCAAAATAAAAGGAGTCAAAAATGGGTGAAGCAAAACGTCGTAAAGAAACCGGTGCACCGCCACCCCGGCAAGCCCAGTCGAAAAAACCTCTGGTGATCGTGGTGAGCGTGTTGGTTCTCGCTGCTATTGTTATCGGCGCTTTTTTCCTGACCGCCGCCCCGACACCCTCATCTGATGAGTTGCCGGTTGCCGCACCAAATGCAGAGGCCTTCCCGGCGGACCTGGACCAGTACGGTGTTTCCGTTGGTGCTGCCGAGGCGCCAGTGGTTGTGCGGGAGTTTGCAGATTACCAATGCCCGGCTTGTGGCCTTTTTGCCTCAGCCAGCAAGCGCTTGAAGCAGGAATATGTAGAGGCAGGGAAAGTTCGCTTCGTGTATTTCGATCTGCCCTTGCAACAGCACCAGAATGCATTCCCGGCAGCGCAGGCTGCCCGCTGTGCTGGCGACCAAGGTGCATATTGGGAAATGCACGAACGCCTTTATGGTTCGCAAACGGAATGGAGTGGGTCGAATGACCCGGTCGCCACATTTACCCGTTACGGCAAGGATTTGGGCCTGGAGGAACGTCGCTTTCGCCGCTGCATGACCACAGAACTGCACAGAGAAGCTGTTGAAGCCAGCCGTCGTGTTGCCATGCAGTTGCAGGTGACAAGCACGCCAACCGTTCTTGTGGATAACATTCGCCTTACCCGTCCGGGTTGGGGCCAGCTTTCGGCGATTGTTGAGCGTGAGCTCTCCAGCGCTGGAAAGTAACTGCCTATGCTGGCTTCGGCCAGCCCTGACTTGAACAAAAGCCTGAGTGGGTTAGAATCTGCGCCCTCTCTGGCTTTAACCTTCCAGATAAAACAAACCGATGCTCCGGATTTACGATCCGGCCTGCAGGAGATATCCCCATGAGCAACAGCGTTGTTGTGTGCGCGCTCTATAAGTTCGCCGTTCTGAATGATTACAAAACCCTTCGCCAACCACTGCTGGATATCATGCAGTCCAACGGTGTGCACGGCACCTTGTTGCTGGCCCGTGAAGGCATCAACGGCACCATTGCCGGGAGCCGAAGCGGGATCGATGCCGTACAGGCATGGTTGAACGCGGATGAACGTTTTGATGGAATTGATTACAAAGAGTCCTTCGTAGATATCCAGCCATTCAAACGTACCAAGGTGAAACTCAAAAAAGAGATTGTCACCATGGGCGTCGATGGTATTGACCCCAAGCGCATTGTGGGTACTTACGTTGAGCCCGCGGAATGGAACGCGTTGATCTCAGACCCGGACGTGCTTCTTGTTGATACCCGTAACCAGTACGAAGTTGAAATTGGCACCTTCGAGCACGCCATTAACCCCGCCACGGATACGTTTCGTGAATTTCCCGAATACGTAAAACAAAACCTCGACCCTGCGAAACATAAAAAAGTCGCCATGTTCTGTACCGGCGGCATTCGTTGTGAAAAGTCCACGGCTTACCTGAGAGAGCAAGGCTTTGAAGAGGTTTATCACCTTAAAGGCGGCATCCTGAAGTATCTGGAAGAAGTGCCAGAAGAGCAGAGCCTGTGGAAAGGTGAATGTTTTGTATTTGACGACAGGGTTACGGTCAATCATCGTTTGGAGCGCGGCGGCTATGACCAGTGTCATGCCTGCCGGCGGCCAATCACCGAGGCTGATAAGGAACACCCGAGCTATGCGCAGGGTGTGAGCTGCCATAGGTGTATTGATTCCCTGAGTGAAGAGCAGAAGGCGCGCTTCGCGGAGCGAGAGCTTCAGATGCGACTGGCCGAGGCCCGGGGAGAGGCACATGTGGGTGGAGATGCCGCCCGTGTTATTGCTGAACGTAAAGCGCGCAAGAAATCAGAACGTGAGCGCCAGGCCCAAAAAAGCTTGAAAGGTGAGCGTCAGAACGCCCCCGCTCGTTAATATTAGTTCATGCGCTTGAACCGACTATTCAAGGAGCTTTCATGAGTTTTAAGAAAACCGTTGCCATCATCGCCATCACAGCTGCACCACTGGCCTACGGCCAGGATGCCAAAAACTGGGAAGGCGAGGCAGAGCTCGGTGTACTTATGACTTCTGGTAATACTGAAGAAACCAATATTAACGGGCGCCTGGGGCTCGTGCATGAGGTAGTAGACTGGCGCAATATTGCTGATTTCAGTTCCAACTACTCTGAATCTCAAAATGACACCACCGGCGCCGATCAAACCACAGCCGAGAAGTATAAAGCGGCTCTGGAAACCAACTATAAGTTTGATGAAAGCCAGTATTGGTTTCTGCGCGGCACATACGAGAAAGACCGCTTTTCAGGGTATGATTTTGAATCCACCGCTACCACCGGTTATGGAAACCGTATTTGGCAGCGGGGCGAACGCTCGTTCCTTGATCTCTCAGCGGGTGCTGGTTACCGCTACAACAAGCTGGAAGTCGTGAATTCTGACGGTGAAGATGTTGAAAAAGAAGCGATTGCGCGGCTTGCGGCCCAATTCAACTACGCCCTTTCAGAAAATGCGTTGTTTCATCAGAAGCTGAGTACGGAAATCGGATTAGATGAGAACAACGTGATCAGTCAGTCAGAGACCGCCATCAAGGCTAACCTGGTGGGTAACCTGTCGATGAAGGCAGCCTATCGGTGGAAGCATGTTTCTCACCCCCCAGCGGGTGCAGAGTCCACGGATACCGAAACTGCGATCACCTTGCTCTACGGTTTCTGAGGCTGGCCCCGCCTGTGCTACACCTTGTTTCTGAGCCCCAGCTCATCCGGGTAGGGGCTCAGGTACTGCTGCAGTAACAGGTAATCGGCCGGTTCCCTGCGCTGCGCCATTCTCAGCAGTGTCATGGGGACAATGAGCGGCACTTCGCCGCGACCGTAGGCTTCAATTTGCTCGATCAGAACCTTGCGATCCTCGCCCTCCATTGCATCCCTCAGATACCCCATCAGGTGCTGCATCACGTTTATATGTGAGCCGCGACTTACTTTTCGGGTCATGGCTTCCATAAAGCCCTGGATATAGCGGTTGGCAATAGTTTCCAAAGCATCTGATTTAAGGTCGCTCAACATGGGACCGAGTTGCCGGTAGATCTTTTCCGAGTGCGCAAGTAGCTGGAACTTGTGGCGGGTATGGAACTCGATCAGCGCTTTTGCGGTGAGGTTTTCGCCGGCAACATTTTGCATCCAGTCGTCATAGGCAAATACCCGCTCAATGAAGTTTTCCCGCAGCGCGTCATCATTCAGCCGGCCTTCTTCTTCAACTGGCATCAGCGGGTATGCGCGCATCAGTGCTTCGGCGAACATTCCTTGCCCATCACGTCGCACTACCTGGCCTTCCGGGTTGTGAACTTTGATGCGCGCCATGCCGCAGCTAGGGGATTTGGCCATCAGAATGTAACCGCGCAAATTGGCCAGTTCTGGCATGATCCCGCTGGTGAAGTCCTGCATGGCACCGGTGTGGTCAGCAGTGCCTTTGGTTTCTGTCAGGCGCATGCCTTCCGGGTATTCGCGCAGATGAATGGCGGGGCGGGGGACACCCAGGCCAGCCTCCAGTTCAGGACAAATTGGACGGAAATCAAAATGCCGTGACAGCACCTCAGTGCAATAGCGGGAATGCTTGTGGCCACCATCATGACGGACTTCTTTGCCTAACAGGCACGTGCTGATACCTACAGGGATGCCGCTCATGCATTTCTCCGTTTTAGTTGACGCTTCTCGCTGACTGCCAAAGTGGTAGCGTAGATCTCGCGAACATTCGAGGCAAATTGTTCAACGGAAAAGTCTTTCGAAAATGCCAGAGCTTGCTCTGAAAGAGTGTTTCTCAATTCCTCATCCTCCAGCAATTGTTTTACCTGAGCACACCATAGATCTTGCCTTTCGGGAGTTTTGAAGCCATTTATACCGTGTCGCACAACGTCGTCGATACCACTGGAACGCACCGCAACCACAGGCAAACCAGCAGCCATAGCCTCCAGAATGACCATGCCCTGAGTTTCAGATTTGGAGGCAAACAAAAAGGCGTCACCCAAACGATACCACGTTGCCATTTTCTCCGGCGGCACGGCACCAACCAAAGTGATCTGATCTTCCAGTCCCAGTTCTTGAATTTTGTTTTGCAGGCGCTCTTTTTGGTGGCCTTCGCCGATCATCAGAAAGTGAAAGGGTTTGGTCGACTCCTGATGTAGCCTGCCGATGGATTCGATCATGAAATCGATGTTTTTCTCGTTCGATAATCGCGACACGCTGATGAAAACCGTTTCGTTTTTAAGGTTCAGAGCCTGTCGGAGTTCTGTGATCTCCTCATCCGCTACCGCTTGAAACCGGGTGTACTCAATGCCCGTAGGCTGCACAAAGGTGGGTGTTTTCACCCCAATCATCCGCAGATACTCCTCAGTGGAATAGGTGGGTACGATAACGCCATCGCATTTATTGGCGAAGCGTTTGATAAGAGCGTGAGATATCAGGTTGCGGAAAATAAGCCCCGGCAAGGGTACGAAGTGGGCGTAGTGCTCAAGCCGGGTGTGGTAGGTATAAATGGCTGGCACCTTAAGACGGCGCGCCATGAATAACCCGAGCGAGCCCAGCCAGAAAGGGTGGTGCAGGTGGATTATATCTGGATGAAAGGCGCGCACACGTTTGCGGATACGACCAAGAAATATGTTTGCCAGGCGGAACTCCCGCTTCTCCCCCATGGCAAGCAATGAAGGTACCCGCAGCGTATGTTCTTCTACAGCGGGTTGATCTTTGTAACGCGGTGCGACTACCAGAAGCTTGTCGCCAAGCTGCTCCAGCCCCTTTTTTAGTCGTGCAATGGAAATAGGCACACCGCCGATGAAGGGTAGATAGTTATTGGTGAACATGGCCACCCTTAATGGTTTGTTCAGCCAGGGAGTGGGGTCCAGGTTGTAGTCGGGGTAGTAGTCCTTGCCAATGAAAATCATGGCGTAGAGTTTGATGGTGATGGCGGCAAACACTGCCACTATAAGAATGAAATTAAGGTAGCCGGCATAGAACAGTGAATACACAAAGAACCAGAGGCTTTCGAGCTGTTTGAGTATAGGGTGCTGGCCAACTTCCAGTTTCCGGAGCGTGTGGCTGACTTCGCCCGCAGGGCTGACGCTGACGTGCACGTAGTGATAAAAGCTGGTGTTGTTGTTCAGTATTAAGCCACCGGCTCCCCCTGTGGTGACGAACAGCGTGTTGCCCAACTGTTTTTCTGAATACAGCGAGAGGTTGGAGGAGAACACGAATTTAATGTTGTGTTTTTCAACCATCTTCAGGAGTGCATCCCTGAACTCCGGCGGCTGAAGATAATCTTCGGGCTGATCGAGCAAGACATCTTCTTCGGGCTTTAATAGCGGGTGACCAATAAACAGGATTCGTGCCTTTGAGGCGTCTTGGTTCAGGAGGTCTTCCAGCCAACGCACCTGCCATTCCCAGGGTGTCTTTCCAGTGCTGTCGAGAAAGATAAGCCGGCTGTTGCCCACCTGAATGCTATAGAAGTGCGGACCAAAGTGGTCATAAAAACGGAAGCTGCCAAAGTTGTTGAATTCATGGGCGCCGAATGTGAGGAGGTAGGGAATGTCGAGATGGCTGAGACTTCCATAGAGCGCGCGATACTTGTCCTCGCCGCCGCCGCTTACTGCGTTGCCGGCAGAAACCAGAAAGTCCGTTCCCGAGGCGTTTAGCTCCGGAATAATGCGATCTTCGAAAACCCCGACAGAGTTGTTGATGTTTCCCAGCACAGCAAAACTGAAGGCTTGGTCGGTTGTGACTTTGCGCTGAATATGTTCCACCTGGGTAGTATGCACGCCCGCAAAATCTTCCAGAAATACGTTCAGGTAGGTTTTGTAACCCAAGAGAAGAATGACGGTCAGCAGGCAGAGATAGAATAGTAACTTGAGTGGATTTCGAAACATTATCCGGATTTCCTGCGGCGTTTAATGAGTTCTTTTTGCAGCACGGCCAGGCCGATGAACATGCCGAGATAGATAGTCAGCAGGCGCCAACTCACAATAACCAGAATCAGATGGTTTCCTGAGAGAATGCCGCTGAAGAAACTTCCGAATACACCTTCTGAAACGCCCGATGCGCCCGGGGTTGGTGAGAAATACATTATAAATGTTGTCACAACCAGCAGCCCCAGCGACATCAGGTAGTCGACATCGTAACCCAGGCTATGAATCAGCAGAGCAGGGAAACTGAACAGGCTCAGCAGGAATATGGCTGTAAATAGAACGGAAAGCATTACAAAGAGCGGCCTGCCCTGGAGGTAGTCACCAAAGCTGTGGGAAAAGCGCAGCATCTCTCGCTTAGCCTTGAACTGCCAGTGCATATGGCGGGTATCGGTTAAGAGTTTCCAGCGGTTAAGAGCCCTGAGTAGTCCGCTGAGCGGCCCGATAAGCCAGCGTGTTCGGAACAGCAAAATGACGAAAAAGCCCAGATATATAAGGATGAATATTGCTAATGCCAGACCCAGATCACCCGTGATGCTCTGGCCGTTAAATGCATCCAGAGTCAGCAGAAAGACAGGCGTTAGGGAGAAAATGAAAAGCACTGCCAGCACGGTTCTGATGGTGGTTGCAGCCGTGGCTCTGCCTACCGGCACCCCATGGCGATGCAGATACCATATCTGAGCGAAGCCACCACCGGTGGCCATAGGCGTGACGTTGGAAAAGAGCAAGTTGATAAAAACCAGACGGAAAATAACGGGAAAGGATAAATCGTGGCCGAGCGCACGCAGCGTGAAATGCAAACGTAAGCCATCAGAAACGAAATATACCAGCATCAACCCAGTGAGTGCGGTCAGCGTTTGTGGTGCAATCAACCGGGTATCGAAACTGATGTTCTGCCCTGCGAACTGATCGTACACAGCGAAAAGCCCTGCCGCCGTGAGCGCGATGAAGAGCAGGCTGAACAGTGCGAGGCGTTTTGCAGAAGCTGGATGCTGATCGTTGGTATTAATGTGGTCGTTCATGGACTGCCCGTCAAAGATGGACGGGCAGTTTACAAGACTCTAGTGACCGTAAACCATCATGGTGGTATCTGTAATGGCGAAATCGGTGAAACTAACGCTGCCAATACTGGCCTGGCCCACTTTGAATATGGGCATGTCGATATCAGCCCGGAATTCGACGTCGTGAATCGAAAGGCCGTCTTTTCCAGTAGCGGCGCTGGTGCCCCGGGAGATTTTTGCCGTTGCGCTCGCCATTCCGAAGTGGCCCAGCGTGTCGTTGCCGCGCCGGTTATGAATTTGCAGGCCTTCAATTCTCACGGCTGCAAAGTTAAACAGGAAGATTAAATCCGCTGCTTCCCAGTTCAGGCTGCCGTTGGTTACTTCAAAGTGGGTGTCCAGTTGTAATTCCGCTCCGGATACTTGGTTGCCATTGGCCAGAGTGCGGGTAGTAGCACTATCGTTTCGGATAACCAGATCTGTAGGGCCTACATAGCCTTGCAGTAATACATCAGAAAACAGAGTGGCAGAGCCCTCTGTGCCAGTGGTTGTGAGGCTTCCTACGGCGAGCTCAAAATCTATCGCTTGAAGGTAGTCGGTCAGGCTGGTTTCGGCGCCGTAGTTGGTTGCACCCAAGTGAATAACCAGATCGCCGCTATTGAATTGCTTGCCAAACTCGCCGTTTACGGAATATTTCGCCAAAGCATCTGCTACATCGGGATCGCTGGTACTAAGGAGCCCGGCATTTGCCCGGCGTGCTATCTCTGAGAAGCCGTGCTCAAGAACTTCACCTGTGCCAGCAATATCCACTGTTAGCTTCAGGTTATCCAGTGTGGTGTCGTTGTGCCCGGAAAGTCGCATGTTGTTCACACTCAGTGTGCCTTCATCCGTCCACGACAGGCGATCAATGTTGATTTTGGTTTCCAGCTCAATGGTAATGCCGGCCTGGCCTGATACACCCGACAGTGTGCTGTCATCCAATGGCTGAAATTCGGCCATGGCAGTAGAGGGTAGGGAAAGTGCAAGCACCCAGAATGAAAGCGCTGTTGATCGCGTGGTGCGGCGACAGGTGTGCGGATGAATCATGACGGCCCCGGCTTCATGGTTTGATTTGTTGTTGTTAGCAGGGAGTCTTTCTCAGACTCCCGGGCCGCAGGGGACAGCATAACCAATGCAGCGGGAATAAAGTTTTGTTACATGTTGTTACGATAAGTGGGGGGCAGCGATATGTCTGTGCGTTTGGTCACAGTTGGTGGGTTAGCTTGGAGTATGGACAGCCCAGCAGACAGGCCTATTCAAAACACGCTGTGAATACCTCCCTGTACGCTCGGCTCCGCCATCCATGGCTCCGCACGGTTTTGAATAGGCCTGCCTGCTGAACTGCCGCCTCTAACTGGAGCTCAGGGCCCTTTGAATCATTACTTTCTGGTGCTCCGCAAACTCCCGAATAAGAGTTTGAGCCTGCTCCACATCCCGCGCTAGAACAGCCTGCGGGAGGCGGGTGAAAAAGTGGCTTGTCTGGGTTAAACCGTGGCGATAACGTTCGGCACTCAAATAGTACGCGCGACTGACCGCTGGCTTGAAGTTTGAAAGAGCCTCAGTGAGATACGTGTTGCCTACTAAATCACAGCAAGCCTCCATCACCTCAAAGCTGGCTTCCACCACTGCCGTAATGTCTGCCGAGGGCGCTCGCATTTGCTCCACCGCTTGAGTAACCACGGCCAGTACTCGCTCCCGGTCACTTTCTTGCCAGCGTTCGCACAGCCGTGCCGCAAGCATCATTAGCAAATGCATGTAAACGTCGTATAGCTCAGACGCATGATTAGCATCAAGCTTCGAGGCAGATGCGCCTTTTCTGGGGGTGATTTCTACAAGGTGCCAGCGCTCAAGGGTATACAGAGCCTCTTTCACGGACGCGCGGCTGACTTTTAGCTCAGTAGCCAGTGTGGCCTCCTGGATGCGCTTACCAGGCTGGATCTGCCCGGTCATGATGCGCTCTGCCAGGTAGTTGGCAATCTGCTCCGCCAGAGTATTAGGCACCTTGAAATCCATACAGGTTCTCTTACCACAATCTGAAGGCTGGCAGTCCGGAAACAGACACGAAACCAGCGGGATAGGTTATGGGCGCAAGTTTAACATAGCTTGAACGCCGCTTTTCATCTGCGTTGCAGGATAACCACCCCTTGAAATTGTGCAGAAGAGGACACAGATATAGCCCTTGAATTTTCGATAGCTAAAAAGGGAAGCCCCATGCCCAAGCACTTTGAACAAGCCCCCGGATTATATGAAGAGCCCGTTCCGGAAACGGAAGGCTACGTATTTAACCAAACCATGCTGCGCATCAAAGATCCAGAGCGCTCAATGGACTTCTATACCCGTGTGCTGGGAATGCGGTTGGTGCGTAAGCTCGATTTCCCGGAAATGAAGTTTACGCTCTATTTTCTTGCCTACCTTGATGACCGCCAAGCCAACTATGTGCCTGCAGACGATGGGCATCGAACCACTTACACGTTCGGGCGCGAGGCGATGCTGGAGTTGACCCACAATTGGGGAACTGAAAACGACGCGGACTTTGCCTACCACAACGGCAACGATCAGCCGCAGGGTTTTGGCCACATTGGTATTGCAGTGCCAGACGTCTACGCGGCAGCCGAGCGCTTCGAGAAGTTGGGGGTTGATTTCGTCAAGAAGCCCGACGATGGCAAGATGAAAGGCCTGGCCTTTATCAAGGACCCCGATGGCTACTGGATTGAGATTCTGCAGCCCAACATGCTGGAGAAACAGCGCAAGAACAACTGATCAGGCTGAAGTGCCGGTGTCGTCGTTCGTGACGGCACCGGATTTCCCGCCATAGCGCGAAGCCACAATCACCGCGGCGGTGAGTATGAACGCGCCTGCAATGCCAACCGGCCCCAGAACCTCTTCCAGAAAGATCCACGCGAGCAAGGCGACAAACAAAGGTTCCAGCGTAACGATGATGCTGGAAAGTGTGGCCGGAGTTGTTTTCATGCCGGCAAAGAAGCTCACATAGCCGATGCAGGTGGGTACAATCCCGATAACCGCAACCATCAGCCAATGCCGCAGTTTCAGTTCTTCAAGCCCTTCAAAGCCACCGCTGAGCAGCACCAAGGGCAGCAGAATGAGCGCTGCTGTGAAAAAGCATATAAATGCCGTGGTGAAAACTGGCGTGCCAGTGGAGCTGTATCGGCTTGTAAGCGTGAAACCGGTGTACACAAGCGCTGCCAGAAGCGCCATGAGAATACCCGCAAGACGCAGAGTACCGCTGGTATCCATGTCGCTGATCACCAGCATGAAGGTGCCGATCACTGCGGTGATCAACGCCATAATGGTGATCAGGCTTGGTTTTTCTCCCAGTAAGGGCGCAGCTAATAATGCGACCAGTATCGGGGGCAGACACAGGGCTATCAGTGTGGCGATACCTGCGCCGGTGAGATCCACGGCCAGTAGGTAGCTGCCCTGGTAAATGGCCTGGAAGAGCCCGAGTGCTGCCAGTGGCGCGAGGGACTTCAGACTTAATTGCCGCAGTGAACTGCCTGGAGCATTGGGGCCGATTTTATGAAGCTGTCGCTGCTCCCTGCGCATCAGCATCCAGAAAAACGGCAATGCCACAGCCAGCCTGAGAAAGGCCAGGGTGGTGGCTTGTAGGTCGGTCTCGGTGAACAGGAATTTGGCGACGATTCCCGTGGTCGCCCAGAGCAGGGCAGCCAGGGCGATTAACAGGGCACCTCGAATCATTCTATAACCAGCACAATAAGTTCTTTGGGGCCGTGAACACCGTAAGCCAGAGTTTGCTCAATGTCAGCGGTTTTGGATGGCCCGGAGACTAGCAGAGCGTTTGTGGGCATGCCAGCTGCCCAGTTCTGAGCGAGCATCGCCTCATGGAAGGTTGTGTAGAGTTCTGAGGCTTCCAGTACTGCAATATGGATAGGCGGCACCAGGCTCATCAAGCGGGGTTCGTCCGGTGTTGGCCACAGGATCAATGTTCCCGTTTCGGCAATTCCGCCCCGGGTGGACGTGATGCCTGCATCGACTTCGTTGAACAGGTGGGGCTGCCAGCTTTCGATGGGTTCGTCGTAAATCAGAAGCTCTGGCAAATAATCCTGCTTCGATTCACGCAGTGCCCGACCAATCTGGTGTTCTGCCGGGATCAGCAGATTGCGCACTCCACGAGAGGAAAGCGCACTGGCAAGCTGGGCTATCCAGGAGTCCTGTGTGCACCTGAGTACTTCACCATGTACGGATTCAATGGTTTTCTGAAACTGATCGATTCGCTCAGGCACTGATGATGCCGGTTGTCGCATGACTGAGAAGTCACACTCTGGAACACTCAGTTCGCCCCCGCTACGGTTACGGTTACGCAGGCGTTGTAAAATGGTGTCTCGGGAGCTCATTCACCGCGCTCCTTCATTCTTTCATGGAGAGTTTTGTTGGCGAGCTTTGGGGCTGTGCGATATTTTGTCCAATCGCCAAGCTTTCCGGGTTGCAGTTTGCGCAGGCGCGCAGCCACAGCTGTGCCGAACCGATAAACGCCAGGCCGTGCATGCATCCAGCTCCAGCCTTTCCATATCAATGCTTCCAGAGTGCCGCGTTTTGCGCCATGGCCGCGCACTTTGGCGGGGTTCAGTTTGTCGCCATCTACAGATTCCTGGCGCAGTCGTACCAGTAAATCCGGGATCGGAATCTTAACCGGGCACACTTCACCGCAGGCACCACACAGGCTTGAAGCCGTTGGTAGGTGCCTGCCTTCATCCAGGCCAATCAGATGCGGCATCAGAATCTTGCCGATGGGGCCGGGGTAGGTGGTGCCATAAGTATGACCACCCACGCGGGTATATACCGGGCAGTGGTTCATGCAGGCGCCGCAGCGAATGCAACGCAGGGTGTCCAGTAGCTGATCATCCTGATAGATAGTTGAGCGGCCGTTATCCACCAGTACGAGGTGAACTTCTTCCGGGCCGTCCAGCTCATCTGGCTTGCGCGGGCCGGAGATCATATTGAAGTAGGTGGTGATGTGTTGCCCGGTAGCGGACCGGGTTAGCAGGGCGAGTAGTGGAACCACGTCTTCCAGGTTGCCCACGACTTTCTCTATGCCAGTAACGGCAATGTGACATGGCGGTACCGTGGTGGTCATGCGGCCGTTGCCTTCATTCTCCACCAGGCAAAGGGTGCCGGTTTCGGCCACCGCGAAATTAACGCCAGACACGCCCACATCGGCATTCATAAACTTTTCACGCAACTGCTGGCGGGCGCTGGCGGTGAGATATTCCACATCATTGGAAAGGTCGGTGCCGGTTTTCTCATGCATCAGCTCGGAAATTTCACCGGTGTTCTTGTGAATCGCAGGCATGATGATATGAGAGGGTGTTTCGTCGGCAAGCTGAACAATATATTCACCCAGATCCGATTCCAGGGCTTCAATACCGCGCTCTTCGAGGTAATGATTAAGCTCCATCTCCTCGGACACCATGGATTTGCCTTTGATCACCGTCTTGGCGTTTCTGGCGACACAGATATTGCGCACAATCCGGCAGGCTTCGTCGCTATCAATGGCCCAGTGCACTTTGACGCCGTTTTCGGTGAGCTTTGCCTCAAGTTGTTCAAGCAGGTCAGGCAGGTTGGCCAGTGCCCTTAGGCGGATGTTGGCGCCAAGCTCTCTCAGGGCTTCCAGATCCATGCCCTCAAAGGCATTTTTACGCTTGCTGATTAACCCATCCATCGCCTTACGGAAGTTCTGGCGAATTTTAGGGTCGGCAATCGCTGCACGGGCTCGGGGGTGAAATTCTTTCACATCAATGTGATGTGAGTTTTCTGAAGGCGTTTGGCTCATGACTTGCCCCCTTTGCCCGAGTCTGTGCGTTCCCAAAGAAAACTCAAAATATGTTGGCCAGCCAGGGGCTTGCGATTCTTCTCTGCGTACCCGGCAATATTCATAAGGCAGCCACAATCCGTTGTCACAAACTCACTTGCGCCTGTATCGGTGAGGGTGTCTACCTTCTCGCTGACCATGGCCCCGGAAATTTCCGGGTGGCGCACGGCAAAGGTGCCACCAAAACCACAGCACTCTTCTGCCCGCACCTGCTCAACCAGGTTTACGTTGGAGAGCTGACCAAGAAGCTTTGGCCCAACCTCCGCAATACCCATCTCCCGACGAGCCGAGCAGGACGTATGCATGGCAAGGGTAGTGGGTTGGCCTAAGTCCCGGAGCTTTATGTGACAAACGTTCAAAAGGAAATCCGTCAGCTCCCAGGTTCTGGCGGCAATTTCAGAAGCTTTCGCCTCCTGGCCGGTGTGCTTGAACAGGTCTGGGTAATGCTTTCGAATCATTCCGCCACAGGACCCGGAGGGTACAACGATGGGCCAGTTTTCCGGGAATAGATCGAGCTGAGCTTTGGCGACTACCCGAGCCTCATCATGGTACCCGGAAGTGTACGCCGGTTGGCCGCAGCAGGTTTGATCTTCGGGAAAGCAGACCTTGATGCCTTCACGCTCGAGCAATTGTATGCCGGCCATTCCCGCGTCCGGGTAGAACATGTCTATCAGGCAGGTTGCGTAAAAATAGACGT
Source organism: Marinobacter sp. DY40_1A1 (assembly GCF_016597815.1). Classification (GTDB taxonomy): domain Bacteria; phylum Pseudomonadota; class Gammaproteobacteria; order Pseudomonadales; family Oleiphilaceae; genus Marinobacter; species Marinobacter xiaoshiensis. The sequence goes on from NZ_VCHA01000001.1 coordinate 215,832, forward strand.
GGGTTGGTTTTGGCGGGTATACCTTGATGGGATCTACCATGACGTGCCACTCGAGCTGGTTAGCGTTGTTGTTATCCAGCAATCATAGAGTGGTGGCCGGGCCCTTGCCAGACGACTTTTGTGTAAGCAGATATTGAGGGGAGAGCGGGGGGTGAACAAACGGCGGCTGAAGGCCGCCGTCTGGAACGCTATAGCGCGGAGCTTACTTTACAGTTAACCGCTCAGCGTTCTTTTCAACAGTGCGTGCGCCAATGCCTTTAACCTTGGACAGTTCCTCTGGTGTTTGGAACGGGCCGTTGGTGTCACGATACGCAACTATGGCTTCGGCCTTGCTTGCGCCAATACCGTCGAGGCTGGCGAGAGTTGCTGCGTCTGCGCTATTGATGTTAATAGTTGGCTGGTCTGCATAGGCAAATCCGGTTGCCAGGCTGAACAACAGTACGAGTGTGGCGAAAAAAGAGGTGTGCTTCATGCAAATGACTCCTGAGAATAACGAGTGTTGTTATGAATGTGAGTCAGGGTGCAATGCAGCAAAAGCAGGTGTTCTGGCTTATTACGGGGAAAGATTAAAGTGCGAAGAAAGTTGGGATAAATTGCTTTAAAAGTGCAGTGCACGGACAAGGACTACATTCCATGTAATCCTCTGTACCGTGGCTGACCCCCGCCTGTTCCTTCAGGCTGCACTCTTCCTGAGCGCTTCATCCCTGGTCGTCCTTGAAAGCCCCTATCCTTTGGGCAGTTCCAAATCCTTTTGACCGTTCAATATCCCTTTGATCGTCCCAAATCCATTTGGGCGCTCCAACTCCGTGGAGTACTCATTCCCTGTGCCAACGTTCCTTGCTGGCTTGTCATCCCTGACACTGCCTATTGTAGCGAGGAGGTATTTGTGGGCCACGGGAGATTGGCTCATTGGCTTGTGAGACATTTCCTACAGGGCGCGTAGGTTCGAGCCATATTGAGGAAAACGATATGTTATAGCGAGTGCCCCAAAAGCCCCAGAACGCCAAGAGTAATCAGATAGCCTGCAACGATATAGTTGAGCAAACGGGGAAATACCAGAACGCCAATGCCTGCCCCTAAACTGATGAGCGGGGCGAGTTCCAGGTGAATGGTCATAACTGTCCTCAATAACTATTTTTTAAAGAATGAAAGAAATCCACCGGCGGCGATCAGCGCGGCACCACCGATGAGATACCACATGGTGTCGTCAGTAAAACGCCCGGTAAGCGTTTCACTTATCTGGTCGCCAACAGATTGGGTTGATTGATAACCAAAAAACAGCAGCGCGATGCCTACTACGAGCAAAACGATACCAACGAGTTTCGAACTTCCCATGTCATTATCCTTATCTGTGTGAGTTTCTGACTCGTGCTGAAAGCTTGGCACCGAATGTTTACATCAGCAACTCTCGCCGAGAGTGTTCGTGTAGGCGGAGATTTTAAATAGACTTGTGAATTATGTAATCATGGCGAACAGGTTTTTTTATCAACCATTTCGGAGTAAACAGCAATGTCTGACAGAACTATCTGGATTACCGGCGCATCCTCAGGCATTGGCGAGGCGCTGGCTGCCCGATTTGCACAGGAGGGTGCCAACCTTGTGCTTTCTGCTCGTCGTGAAAGTGAGTTAGCTCGAGTAGCGCAGCGTTGCCGAAATAAAGGCTTAAGCGCTGATCAGGTTCTGGTTCTACCTCTGGATGTCACAGATTGGGATGCCTTACCAGGTGCGGTACAAACAGTGCTCGACCAGTTTGGCCAAATTGACCTGTTGATCAACAATGCCGGTGTATCCCAGCGTTCGCTGTGTGTGGATACAGATATGTCGGTATACCGCCAGTTGCTGGACGTGGACGTGTTGGGGCAGAGTGCTCTTACCAAGGCGGTGTTGCCTCACATGCTTGCGCGTGGTGCCGGCCATATTGCTGTAACAGCCAGTGTGGCTGGCAAGGTTGGTGCACCTCTGCGCACTGGCTATTGCGCCGCCAAGCATGCAGTTATGGGCTTCTTCGACTCTTTACGGACAGAAGTAGAAGGCCAGGGCATTCATATTTCCACAATCGTGCCTGGCTTTATCCGAACGGACATTGCCCGCAGTGCGCTGGACGGTGATGGCAAAACCTCAGATATGGAAGATGAAGATATCATCAATGGTATGGATGTGACCGACTGTGCTGAGGTGGTGGTTAAGGGCTTGAACAGCAAAAAACGTGAGATCGCGGTAGGTAAAGGCAAGGAAATGGCGGCCCTCTGGGTCAAGCGGCTCTCGCCGGAGCTGTTGTTCCGGCTTGCCAGAGCGCCCAGGTAGCCGCCTCGCAAACTGCGCAGTTCTAAAACAGCCCCATCTGGGGCTGTTTTTCATTGAACCGGACGGCTTCTAATCCGTCCACACGCTCGCTTAAAAGCTCTGTCCATAGTTCGGTGAGGGCAAGCGCGTCGCCAATATCCGGCATGTGCAGGAAAAACCATGGGCGCCGATTATCCTCAATCCATGTGGCTACGCGCTCAACCCAGGGCGCCAGAAAACGGCGGTTGGCTTCCAGGTTCGGGTGACCGATGTAGCGAATGACCGGTGCTGCATCGCCGGGAAGCAGGTGCACAGGCACTTGGGGTTTCTTGCGTTGGGCTTCAATTGTGATGTCGTTATCCGGCACCGCTGAAAATAGTGCCCGGGTATCCATACACACCCGCGCGATGTTGCGCTCACGAAGACCCCGGTTTAGTGCTTTTTCGGCCTCGCCCTTGCTGAAAAACGCACTATGCCTCACTTCTACGGCGCACCTTAACGGGGCAGGGAGTGCATCAATAAATTGCCAGAGATTATTCAGGTGCATTGGGCCAAAGGCGGCTGGAAGTTGCAGTAGAAAAGGGCCGAGCACATCTTCCAGTGGCGCAACAATGTTCAGGAAGTCTCGCATGTCTGCGTCTCCGCCAGATAACAGCCGGTCGTGGGTGATGGCGCGGGGAAATTTGAGCAGAAAGCGAAAGTCGTCTGGCACCTGAAAACGCCATTGCTGGCATTGTTCCTGACTGGGTGTCGCGTAAAAGGTTGTATTGCCCTCAACACAGTTAAATACTTGGCTGTAACGGCGCAGCGGGCTCGTATCTGGCGGCAGCAGACTGTTCCAGGCGGTGTGTTGCCACTGAGGGCAGCCAAGGAAGTAGGGGAGTGCCATTGTCAGTGGTTCCGGGGGCTAAGGCTTGAAAGTTGCCTTATAGCTTACCGTATCCGGATTGGCGATGCCGCCTGCCGCTCAGCGCAGCCACCAAAAGGCTCAAGGCACGGAACAGCACCATCAGCACTGGCGCCAGCAACCATAGCAGCCAGCTGCCGATATAGAGCGCAGGGATCAGTAGCAGCAACCAACCGGCGAACTGAACGGCCAATACCGGGTACCCGAGTACATCCGCCACACCTGCCAATAGGTCATTTATCAGACTGGGGTGGGTAATAACGAGGTAGCCCGCACCGACAGCCAGGGGCCATTTGGCATACCGGGCGCTGTTTAGCACCATTTTCCCGCTGCGGGTAACCCGTGCGGCCAAAGCGGCGGAGCGAGTGCCCCGGCTTGCACTCTTTGTGGTGACGGCTGCAACACGGCCAGCCTGGAGCACTTTGACTGCACTGGCAAAGATCAGCATGTCCACCGAAGCCCACCCAACGTCGCTGGCTGTGATCTCAGTTCCAGAGCGGTAGTTTCGCTCCAGATCACGAATGCCGCTGGCAAAAAACTGATTCAGCCCTTCAAGCACCCTTTCGGTGCCTATCCATTGAGTCTTGCCTTGGTTATCGACAATAAACTGGCCAAGAAAATCGTGGCCTTCACTTTCAATAAAGTTGACGGCATACCAGCCTCGTTCTTCCGGCGTGAGATCTTTGCGCTCGTTGGATGCTTGGGTGTCGGGCTCCGGTAACTCTTTTGGTGCCGGAGTGCCGGCAAAGTAGCGTTTGGCAGCCTGGTACTGACGAGATGCTTTATTGATCCATTCAATGGTGCTGATGGGCTGGCTTACAAAGTGCTGAATGGGGGGCAAAACATCTTCACCGTAGCGCCGCAGAATATCCCTGAACCCCTGCTCTTCAGCGTAAAGCGGAAACAGGTTCCGAGCCATCTCAGGGTAGCGCATGAAGGCAGCCTGAGCCTTTAAAAGCAGGAGAGGGTCATCGGACATATCCAGCAGTATTGCCTGAATCTCAACTGTTTCCTGATCAATGCCGGGAAAGTCGCCGAGTACGTCTGCGGCATGAAGGTTAATCAGCTTATGCTCAATGGGCACAGGCTTGGCGATAGTGGTAAAAATCGCCGCCATAAGCAGAGCCATTGCAAAAATCAGGAGCAGTTTTTTCAAAGAATCTCTCGCGGGCTTCGGATGTTTATACCTACCAGTCTAGCGTGAACTCAGAGAGTTGGATTTGCTGCTTATCTGCTATCGTAATCAGAATGCTACCGCGCTGATGCCAACTTCCGGATTTAGTGTAAATGACTAGAATGAAATCGTTTGTGCTGCCAACACTTGCGCTGGTGATATTGTCGACCAGTTTCTGGTACAGCTCTGGCTGGCTGCAGCTCTGTGCTGGCCTGGCGCTATTTCTGTTTGGTATGCAATGCCTTGAAGAAGGCTTGAAGGAGCTTGCGGGGGGGCGGCTGGAACAGCTTCTGGAACGCAGCACGGCTACCCCGTTCAAAGGTTTGATGTTCGGTGTGGGCGGCACGATGATTCTGCAATCCACCACCTTGATGTCCCTCTTGACCATTGCCTTCATTAGTACCGGGCTGATTCATCTGGCGGGTGGTATCTCCATTCTTCTGGGTATTAATCTGGGAACCAGCGGAGGCATCTGGCTGCTTGCTGCAGCGGGCCAGAACTTCAGTCTGAGCCCTCTGGCATTGCCGTTGCTGGTATTTGGCGTGCTCGCCGGCTTCAGCTCCCCGAAAGGCAAGGCATTTGGCCGCATCGTGTTGGGCATTGCCTTTATCTTTCTGGGTATCGACCAGATCAAAAACGGGTTCAGCGAATTTGGCGGTGCTATTGATTTTGCCGGCTCCGTAGACAGCAGCTTTCTCGTTCAGCTCAGCTTTGTTGCGATCGGCTTGCTGTTAACGGCCGTTTTGCAGTCCAGTCACGCTACCTTAATGCTGGTTCTGGCTGCGCTGGCAGGCGGGCAGATAGAGCTTTGGCAGGGTATTGCTATCGCAATTGGTGGCAACATTGGCAGTAGCGTGACCACTGCCATTGTGGGTTGGCTGGGGGGCAATCGCAGTGGCCAGCGGCTTGCCTTGGTGCATGCCTTGTTCAATATCCTAACAGGCGTGGTTACCTTCCTGCTTTTGTCGCCACTCACCTGGCTATCCCAAATGCTGATGGCCGTGTTTGGCGCTGGAGAAAATACGCTCTTGCAACTGGCCATGTTTCAGACCCTGTTCAACGTAATTGGTGTGCTGCTGTTCTGGCCTTGGCAAAAACAGCTGGAGCGCGGGTTGCGCAGAGTATTGCCTGACAAGGCAGAGCCAGCAGTTTTGATTACCGATGCTACCACTGGCCCGCGCAACCCTGTGGAACAGCGGGAACTGCCTGAAAGCCACGCACGCTACCTGAACGAAGCCGCGCTGGCCTCTGTTGATACGGCCTCCCGGGCGGTAGTCCAGGAATTGCAGCACCTTGGGCGACTTAGCCTTGAGGTGATCTGCCATGCGCTGTACCAGCCTGTAGAGCAATTGATCTCCCGCGAAGTGGATGAGGCGCGCTTGGATGCGAGGCCGGATGAGTCTGAGGGGCTGGATACCGAGGACCTTTATCGGCGCCATATCAAAGTGGTCTATTCCGATCTGCTGGGTTTTATGAGCCGGCTGGACACCACGAAAGAAGAGGAGCACCAGCAATTCTGGATGACCTGCCAGATGACAGCTCTACAGCTGGTAGATGTAGTGAAAGATGCAAAGGCACTGCAGAAAAACCTAGGTCGATATCTGCGCGATGAGCGCTCGCTTGCGCACGAACATTACATGGAACTGCGCCGGCACCTGTTGTGGGTGTTAAGGCAGGTGCGTGAGGTCAGCAGGCTGGAGGTTCCTGATGAAGTTTGGCGCAACCGGTTGGACTGGGTGGATAGCGAAGCCGCAAAGTTTGATGCTGGTTTTCGGCACAGAATTTTCACGGATGTGCGCAAAGGCCAGCTCAATAACCTGCAAGCCAGCTCGCTCATGCACGACCTTGGCTATTCCGTACGCATAACGCAAAGCTTCCGAAACGTGTTGCAGTTGGGGCTTGCGGATGGGAATGAGCTGCTGCGGGAAGTGCGCAGGCTGGGCAATGATGATGATTTGCCGCTTATCAGGATGTAAGCGGCTATCGTGCAGGATTTTACAGTAATTTGACGGTATAATTCTGCGCGCAGTTTGAGCGCCCCAAGGTAGGGGCGCTGCATGCCAAACCTCAACGCTTAAAAAGGAAGATATCGTTGAAGACTCTGAATGTAATCAAATACGTTTTTGCCATTGTTGGTGCCGCCATGCTGGTCGGCGCCTTTGCTTTGTACACCAACACCACATCATTTTTGGAACGTTCCGAAACCGCACAGGGCACCGTCGTTGAGCTAATACGCTCGCGCTCCAGTGACTCCACCAGTTACTTCCCTGTTGTTCAATTCAGGGCCGCCGGCGGTCGCGAAATTGAGTTTCAGTCTAACTCGGGTTCTAACCCGCCTTCATACAACCGGGGCGAACAGGTAACCGTGTTTTATGAGCCTGCTAACCCTGAAGACGCCATGATCGATGGATTCTTCTCTCTGTGGGGTGCCGCTTTAATCATTGGTGGCATAGGCTCAGTGTTCGGGCTGATTGGCGTTGGAATAATCGCTTTTGGCGTGATGAAAAGCCGCTCAAAAGCCTATCTTCAGAAAAACGGTGTCCAGATCCACGCGTCGCTTCAAGGGGTAGAGCAAAACACCAGTCTGACGGTAAATGGCCGCAATCCGTTCAGGATTGTATGCCAGTGGCAGCACCCGCAAACTCGTGAACTTCATGTGTTTCGTAGCGATAATTTATGGTTTGATCCGACCGATCACGTTGACCAGGAGAAAGTTCCGGTGTTGGTAGACGAAGGCAATTTGAAGAAGTATTGGGTGGACACTTCGTTTTTGCCTAAGTTGGCGGGGTGATTAGGAAGGGATTTATTTGTCGGGCGCCCTGCGAGTGATTGCGGGGCAAGTCATTGCAAGGAGCATCCATGCGGTACGTTTTACTTTTTGTCGCAATAGTTCTGACTTCAGGCTGTACATCGGTGACCAGCGAGACATTGAGCGAATTCGAGATAAATGCGATACAGGCCCGTGTTGAGGAGCGCCATCCGGATTTGTCGCGGTCACAGCAAAAGGCTGTCACAGACTTAGTGGTTCGCGCCTTGGATAACATGGTTTTTGTTGAGGGTGGAAGTTTTATGATGGGCGAGTTTGGCTGGCCCTGTGAACCTGCCTCTGAACAGTTATGCAATATTGATATCTGGCCCCACAATGACTATCTCCACAAAGTGACCCTCGACGACTATTACCTTTCAAAATACGAAACAAGCTTGGGTGACTTCGACTTGTACCGGGAAGTCATGGGCCGTGAGCCTTATGCGCCCGAGCTGCGTGCTCGCGAGGATCGGCAACATTTGTTTCAATCCAATTTGCCTGCCTGGACCAAGACTTGGCAAGAAGCCAAAGACTATTGCTTGTGGATAGGGAAGTTGGCTGAACGATCTGTTTCTTTGCCGACTGAAGCTCAGTGGGAATTCGCTGCCCGAAATAGGGGCGAGAAGGTTCGCTTTGCTACAAATAATGGCGAGTGGCTTCCTGGAGAGAATGCTCCCCCTAACGATGGGATGCGGCGTCTGTATCCTGTGGATAGTTTTCCGCCAAACCCGTTGGGTATACACCACATGACATCTAATAGCGCCGAGTGGGTTGGTGATTGGTATTCGGAAACCTATTATGAAAGTAGTCCAGAGCTAAATCCATCAGGCCCAAAAATAGGGGAGAAAAAGGTTATTCGCTCAGGAGGTTATCGCACTGGAGCCTCTAGCAAGACGACTATCCTCAGAGATAGCCGTCCTCCAATTGGATCAAACTATTACGAAGCCCAAGGTTTTAGGTGTGGGCTTCGTTAGGCTAGATACTGATCCTGACTTTTCTGGAGCATCGCGATGCGCGTAACTAGACGCTCGGATTTCTGATGAATGGGTATTGGCGTCCATGCCAGTTTCAATGACTTTTTTGTAGGCTTGACTGCTAAGTCAGTCATTATCCATTTGTGGAACTGAGAAAGTTGGTTGTCCGAGAGCCCGTCGTCCAATATTGACGAGAGCTTTCTCAAGCTATTCATCGGATTTACTTTTTTTCCGTCCTCTGACATGTGTTCGAGCGTTTCGAAAAATTTGCGCCAAGTAGCGATTTGTGAAACTAGGATCAGGAGGGCCTTTTCTTGATCCTCTTCCCAACTGTCGATAAAAGTATCGCAGAGTGTCGACATCATCATCCCTAAGGTTTCCGGTGGAAGTTGATGATATGGCAAACCGTTAAACGTCATATCTTCTAAATAATCCTTGTTTTTTGCTTCTTTTAGAATCTGAGAAGCGAGCTTTTCAGCAGCAGATTTTTTATTCGCACGTGCTGCCCAAATTCGCGAGAAATCTTCTACAGGACTAACCAATAAATCGGTTATAGTTTTTGTTTGATCGGAAAGAGCCAAGAATAGCGATTGCGCCCACTGTGTGAAGAGTTCAGCTTGAATATTGGATAAAAAGTGATAATCCGCTTCCGCTAATACTTCGAAAACAGTTTTCGCAAGAGTCCAAACCTTGTCAGCTCCTATTTCTGATCCAAAAGAGCCGCTGGCACCGGGGCCGAATACCAAGCGCCCTTTGCAGATAAGAATTATTTTGTTTTGCTCTGCTCTGAGTTGAAAATCAAAGCCTGCCCCAGCGCCAAGCGCCAGAGTTCCACCAGCTGATATCTTGAATAAGTCCTTCCAGTCAGCATTGTTTTTATACCGTTCACTGGGGTGCACCCAGCTAAACATCCCGCCCACTGAGCCCCCAGCTTCCGCGCCGGCAAAGGCGTTGCCTGTTACGGCAAGGCCCGCGGTCGGGCTAGCTTCTATTTTTTTCTTGTCAGACAGCAGGAACGAGGCGGCGCCCGTAGAAAGCCTGGCGCTTGCTTCGCCACTCACTCTTCCGCCAGCGAAACAATTCAGGGTAATCTCACCAGAGAATCGAAAGGCCCCAAAGGCCATGTCCGTCAGCTCACCGTTTCGGTTTTTATAGGTGAATCGGCAGTCCCAACCATTCTCATGTGGGACAAATACCTCGGCAAGTTTCACCTCGGCTTCCAGCAGCGCCATAGACGCGCTCGCTTTGGTGCCTATATCGATCTCCCCGGTGCTGAGATCGAAGGCATTTACACCGGCGCTTGCCTGCATTGCAAAGCGCATGAGATGTGCTTCAGCGCTGACTTGGAAATTATTTTCGACAGGGCTTTCGTCATCGTCGCCGGATGACCACGTCAGTTTCGAGTGTTCTTCGCCGAGTAAATAGTGCTGGTCGCTGGTTTCTGCAAATGTTATCTCGATGTTACCCACAAGACTTTTCGCTGCATCTGCAGAAATGCCTTCTAAAATTTGGCCGGCTAGAATAGAGCCTGTCCCAGATTTGTTTTTCAGTGCATTAGCTATAGCGCGGGTTTTCTTAACGTACCGAACCGACGCGTAAGTTGTCACCAGCCTTTGATACGCTTCTCGCCGAATGTAATGCCATCGTCCGGGGCGGCTGACGATCATCACTTCAATTACACCGGTTTCGTTGCGCGTACTTCGGCTTGCTTCAAAACCATAGTCATTGGTGTTTCCATGGGAGGCTAGAAAATCCGATGACTTTACTCCGTTACCCTTCACCCCACTGGAGGCGCTACCTTCCTCAAGTTGACTTACTAAAAAGCGCCGCTCTTCGCGCAGCATGGCCAAGCGCTTCTCTTTGGCCGTAGTTTCAACTTCTTCCCGCTTCTGCGCATCGTCGCTGATATAGGACATCAAGTAGTCAGAATCGTAATCGTTGTACCACTTGATTTGTTCATCTATCGCAGCAATTTGTGAGCTGATCTGTGAAGCTTTGTTTGCATTATCGCCTTCGCGTTCATCGGGAGATGGCGCGATTACGCCCATTTTTTCGGCTTTTTGCATCCACCGACGTTTGGGGCTCTTCTCACTAGACTGTGGGTCATGGTGAGCGTTTTGAGCTTCTTTAAACTCTGCCATTAGCCCATCAACGAGTTCGACTTCTTGTAAAAGTTCTTTAGCCGCACTCTCTGGCAGGGCTACGCACCATTCGTCATCACTTGCTCCTGTGACGTGAATGATTTCGGTGTACTCTACTGAGCACTCCGTGCAACTGGCTTGGCCTTTGGATTTATTATTGGTGGAGCGAGGTGCGCGCATGGCTTTAGAGCCATTTACCTTAGCTGAATCCCCATTCGCAGGGATTTTTAGCTCCCAGCCAATCTGAATGTGATCCTTGTTGGTGATCTGTGGATTGATGGCCTGCAGTTCTGCAATAGATGTTTGATGCTGCACAGCAATGGCAGAGAGAGTGTCTCCGCTTTGGACTCTATAGGTTGTTTGCATAAACGCTCTCCATAACACTCTCCATCAAGCTTTCCATAGCAACCAGGCGATCCGTAGTGAGGAGCTCTTCATTGGAAAATACAGTGTGAACGGGCTCGGTAAGATAGAACTCTTTCCCGTATTGAATGGCCATTCTCAGCCAGCGTTCCAGTAGCTCCGCATTAGCAAAGCCAGCGTTCTGTGCAGTATGCAGGGTATCGAAAACCCAACGTTCAGGTGCTTTGGGCTCAGGCAGAGAGTCAGTGTAGTAGGTGGCATACCCGCATGCCTCGCCAGCGAGCCAGTAAAGCTCTGAGCCCTGCAGTTCGAGTTGCGAAACCAATGCCTCCTCAAGGCCGATTTCCATGCTGCTGGCGCCTTTTTTTGGCATTGCTTGGCGCCAGTTATGGGCGTCATGCCACCACCAATGAGTGCCAGCGGATAGCAATTTTTGGGACCTTTGATCGGCCAGAACACACAGCAGTGGGCCAAACATTCGGGGTTCATGGAACCGCAGAAGCTGCCCGGACCCGGGGTTGGATTCTGTTAACCAGTGAGATAGGTGTTCACGGAGCTCATCCACAGGGATATCCGATTTAAACACGATACCTTGCGACGAGGATTCAAGCCGGGAGCTCAGCTGCGCGCGAAAACTCGCGGCGTTTCTGAGATCCACAAGTACCGGGCCATTGTCCCATTCGGCCTGCCAATTGGTGCCTTCGAAGAGACTCCACCACTGGATCGGCTCATTTGTCATGCCCGCATAAATCTCCTCAAGAAGCTTGTCTGAGCTTGCGAGATCCAATACAGCGAAATCATAGTCGCTGGGTTTGGCGGCCCGTGGGGCTCTAGTTTCAAGTGTGTTGATGTAGTGCGCAGCGTCCATGCTCATCAAACTCGCAAGCAGTTACAGTTAATGCCCCTTCCCGGGCACCTTGTTTCAATAACGGTGCTTTGCCGCTATTCGCAGAAGCCAATGACCACCGAGGCTCTTCAGATGCATTTGTCCGCTGAGATGTCTCCGCTAAAGGGTTAGTCGCATTATCTGGTTGCGTATGATCCGCAATTATCGCCGGCTTTTGGGGTTTCTTAGCCCCAGCCGAACTCCCACTCCCCGGCCCACCCCCAGAATTAATCCTAACCAACGGCCCCGAAATCGTCACACCACTAGGATCCACCTTCACAAAGCTCCCGCCGGCCTTGAGCGTCACTTCCGCCCCCGCCTCGATAACAATCTTCATCCCCGCTTTGTGATGAATCTCATTCCCCGCTTCCACAAGCTGGGCTTTGCCGAGTTTGCTGTGGTGGCTGCCGTTAACGGTGAGGCTGTAGTCGCCGCCGATCCTTTCCCGGTGTTCTCCGTCTACCGTTGAGTGGTCGTTGGCTTTCACCTGGCTGAAGCGATCGTTTTCGACCGTCAGGTGGCTGTCGTTTTTGATGACTTCGGTGCGGTTGTTTTCGGTGAGCAGGTCCAGGTCTTTTTGAGCGTGGACGTAGATCTGCTCTTTATCTGCTTCATCTTCAAACCGCAGTTCGTTGCTGCCTTCGCCCTTGTGGGTCTGGGTTTTCAGGGTGGTGCGGGTTTTATGCTCGGGCAGCGAGTAGGGCGATGTATTGGTGGCGTGGTGTGTCCGTCCCGTGATGATGGGCTGATCCGGGTCACCATCCAGGAAGGAGACGATCACTTCGTGGCCGATTCTTGGCAGGGCCATGAACCCATATTGCCCACCGGCCCAGCCCTGGCTTACGCGCAGCCAGGCGCTGCTGTGTTCGTTATTTTCGGAGTAGCGATCCCAGGGGAAGCGTACTTTTACCCGCCCGTATTCATCACAGTGGATTTCCTCCCCTTCAGGGCCGGTGACTATGGCTATCTGCGGGCCGTCCATCAGCGGGCGGTGTTCGCACAATGGCCGCCAGGTTTTGCTGGCGGGAACAGCACTGAACAGGTTGTGGTAGGTGGTTGGTCCGGTGCCACCTTCTTCTGCCAGTGCCTGGGGCTGTTGGCCGGTGTGTGTGACGGCGGTCAGCAGCCAGTCGCGGTTTAGTCTGGCGCTGTCGTGGTTGGTGAGCTCCACTTTGGCACCGCAGGTGAAATCCGGGCGATTGCTTTCGCCATTGGCTGTGTTGGCGTCGTTTCTGAGGGCGTCCAGCTTTGCCTCGGTAAAGGGCTGGCCGCTGGCATCGGCCTTGAATCGCCCCGGGTAATCGAAGTGCTGGTAATCCTGCCGTTGGTTCTCAGCGGAAGCCGCGCTTTCGTGCATCAGCCCATAGGCGGGGTTTTTGAAGGTGTAGTCTTTGGTGGCTACCGAGGCGGCACGAACCCGCTCTTCGTAGCGGAACCGGAACACGGCGGGTTGTTTGGTGCTGCCGCCGGCTTTGCCGTTGTATTCGGCAGGCTGCAGCCTTGGTGCGTCGCCGTGGTGGTCGGCAATCATCAGGCCGGACTGTTCTGTTCCATCCACGCTTCCGTGTTGGTAGCGGTAGTGCCAGCCTTCTTCGGCGGCCAGGCGTTCGATAAAGGCCAGGTCGCTTTCCCGGTGCTGTACACAGTATTCCCGTTCCTGGGGGGCGCGCTTGAGAACAAGTACCGAGTCTACAATGCCTCGTTCCTCCAGCAGGGTGCGCACGATGGTGTCTGTGGTTTGGGTCTGGAAAATGCGGCTGTTGTGCATTAAGCCCAAGCGCCACAGGGGCGGCTGGATAATCAGTTCGTAGCAAGTGCGGCGATGGCCAGTGTCGCCCCGGGCAAACTCGTTTACCACACCTGTGAAGCGGCGTAGGGGCATGCTGTCCTGCCAAACCATCAGATCTATGGATTGCTCCAGAACTTCTGTAGCCTGGAGGTCAGGGTCAGCGCTTGCCAATATCAGGCGGCCATGAAAAAGCTTCGATAACCCTTCGGTAAGCGCAAAGCTGACAACAGAAAATACGTCTGGGGGAAGCTCACCGACACGCACGGTGAACTGCAATCCGTTTGCCTGAGGCATATCTTCAATCCTTGAAGGTATGTTTATCTGGAGATAAATGTGAGCCGAAACTTACCAGTGCTAGCCTTTAAAATCCAGTAACCAAGCTACGCTTTCACACAAACAAAGATCGCATTCCCCGAAGTGCCATCCCAGGGCACGATCTTTTCATAGTCGTGCTCAAGAATATGCACATCAAAGTTAGGCTTTAGAATATTCTCCAGCTCTTCGAAATTCACTGCCACCATAGGATGCTCGTCGTCCCATGATTGAGTGACGCTGCCGGTGGCTTTCGTGATGCTCAGCTTGAGGCCTTGCTTATCGCCTTCGCCACGGTAATGCCATGCAGAGCTGAAGGAGAACAGGCTGTCCCCCTGAGTAACGGTATGCCGCTCAAATAATCTGTTATCAATCTTGTCTTTATCAACGGAATTGAAGCAAAACACGCCACCGGGTTTTAAAGCTCGATGTGCACTGGCAATGCATTGCTTCAGGTTTTCGATGTCACCGCTGTAGTGGATGGAGTACAAGAAGCAGGTGATCAAATCCAGCGGTTCATCCACCTGAAAGTCGCACATATCCCCTAATGAAAATTGGGCCTCGGGGCACCGGGCCTTCGCTTGCTCCAACATGGGCTGGTTTATATCCAGACCATTGCTTTGATACCCGAAGTCAATGAAGTGGCGCACGTGGGGCCCGGTTCCGCAGGCCAGGTCCAGATGAGTGTTGCCGTCATTCCCAAACAGCTGATGCAACCTGCGCACGCCGTGGCTTTGGGCGTGGTAGTTAATATCCGCACACATCAGGTCGTAATAGGCGGATAAATCGGTATACAGGTAATTGGAGGACATGGCGGCCTGATGGTATTAGAAGCTATTAGCTGGAACAGTGTGTGGCGGCGCATCGTAAACCAATCTGCTGTGTTTGCGAAGCGGATAAATGGGTGGCTTGGAGCTAGCTCGCCTCCGTAGCTTCCAGCCTTGGATTTCGGGGGTAATAACGTTCTGGTAACCGCTCGATGTAAGGGAAAAAGCGCGCGTCTTTGTATGGCATTTTCATAAAGCCGGATACGCCCAGCCCGGTAATCTGATCCACGGCGGCAAGGATTTCATCCAGCCGTTGGCGGAATTCATCTTCCTTCTCCGGATCCAGCAGTCGGTACTGGCTGTGGATTTTGAGGTGAAGTGGTAAGGCCTCAAAGATAATCATGCCGGTATGGCGGATGCTATTGAGTGCTTCGAGGGATTTGATGATGGGGTCGGGTAATACAAGAAATTCCTCCGGATCTGGCCCGTCCTCAAAGTAGGAGTGTATTCGTGAGCGATCTTCCACTTCCGGGGCCGAGCTTACCTGATACGGAAGCCGCATTTTTGGTGGCGCTATGAAGGGTTGGTCCTGTTCTTCCCGCTCAATATGCAAAGTGTCCCGGGCGTTGAACAGACAGCTTTTGAAGATGCCT
Source organism: Marinobacter sp. DY40_1A1 (assembly GCF_016597815.1). Lineage (GTDB taxonomy): Bacteria > Pseudomonadota > Gammaproteobacteria > Pseudomonadales > Oleiphilaceae > Marinobacter > Marinobacter xiaoshiensis. The sequence continues at coordinate 230,887 of NZ_VCHA01000001.1, forward strand.
TGGCGATAGATAGCCTGAGCCAGGTTCACCATGTTGTTCACAGCAGTGGTAAAGGATGTGCGTAGCTCAGGGTCGTGCAGGTTCAGGGAAGTATCGACGTAAACGCCGTCGGGCTCCCAGCGAACTGCGAGCCCGCCCTCTACCGGATAACGGCCCAACCGGCTGACAGCGGCCAGGAAAGCTTTTTCAGTGTCCCCCATGCCTTGCATGAAGTTTTTGTAGTAGCGATCCAACTGTACGTCGTCTACATCACTCAGCGACTGGTCCGAACCCTCTTGGCGCAAGAAAGCCTTTCGGGAGCTGTAAACTACGGTGTCGATTTCTCGATCTGAAATACGTGTCCAGATGGGCACCAATGGCGTAGGAGGCGGTTCCGGTAAATCAATCATCACTGTGCGCGCCATACGCGGCATCTCGTTCAGGTAATGATCGCCGGCTCGCATGCGCATGGCTGGATCCGGGTCCAGCATCCCATCGAGCATGCGGGCAAATTCCATGGGTAAGCCAAGAGATGTTGCGGGTATGGCCAGATGGCCAAAGCGGCAAGACTGCCCAGAGGCCAGAGCATAAAGCGTGGCCGCCGCGCCTTGTTCATCAAATCGTGGTGATGAGAGCCCGCCGTAGAGTTGCTCTTCACCAATAAAGTACACATCGCCCAAACGGGCATTGGTTTGTTGCAGGTTGTCGGACATCAGCTCCATTACGCTGGGGCTGAGGAACTGCTGGTTAGCATCCAGTTGAGCGAAGACCGAGGAGCCCCAGTCGATCAGGGCGATGTTCTCGGTTTCTGCATCAAACACCAGATTGGACGGTTTGATATCTCCGTGCACAATTGGGCGCCTCCCGCTATCGGTTTCACGTCGCAGATTGCGCAGAATGTCGGCTAATTGATCGGCAATGCGGATGATCAGGCGCGGGCTCAGGCGGCCTTGCCGGAGAGAGACCTCTTCCAGATTAAAGCCCGGTGCGCGCTCCATCACCAGAATCGGTTGGCTGCCAGCGCGGTGGTAGGCAACCAGGGCGGGCACCCGGGGGTGCTCCACCTGTTCCAGAATATAGGCTTCGTCTTCCAGCCGGTCATGCAGGTGCTGGGGTAGGGTGATGCGGGTGAACTTGAATACATGCTCAAGGTCCCGCGCACCCTCCAGCGGCAACCGGCCGGCAAAGACAAAGCCAAAGGCGCCCTTGCCAATCATTGCTATGTCCGCGTAGCCCATTTGCCTGAGCTGATCTGTGCACAGCTCAACCCAGTTTTTCAGCTTCTTGGCATCGTCGTGACTGAGCAGATAAATCGACTGCTCTTCCGGGATGTAGAATTGCTGAAGCTGGGCCTGTTGCGGCATCGGCAATGATTGGTTCGGCGGCGCCATACCTGTCAGCTCATGTGCAGAAGCATGGATTGTGGTGACTCCAGATAGCTTTTCCACAGGTTATTGAAACGGGCAATGGTGCCGCCATCAATAATGCGGTGGTCGCCCGCCCAGCTGACGGTCATGATGGAGCGTTCTACCACTTGCCCATTGGTATCAAATCTTGGCAGTTTCTGGGTGCGCCCCAAAGCCACGATTGCCACTTCCGGAGCATTGATAATGGGTGAGGCGTAAGTGCCGCCCAGTGCACCAATGTTGGAAATGGTAATGGTGCCGCCTTTGAGATCCGCCTGGCTAACCCTGCCTTCTCTGGCAGATTCGGTGAGGCGGGTGACTTCGTCGGCTATCTCCAGCAGAGTGAGCTGGCCCACGTTTTTCACGTTGGGTACGAGCAGTCCTATTTTGCTGTCCACGGCCATGCCGATGTTGCACTGTGGCTGGTAGTGGATTTCGGTTACATCCTCATTGATCTGGCTATTGAGTATTGGATACTCACGAACGGCCAGTGCAATAGCCTTCATGATGAACGGCATGAGCGTGAGGCGGGAACCACGTGCTTCGGCTTCTGGCTTGAGCTGCTGGCGCAGGGCGAGCAATTCCGTCACATCAATGTCTTCACTGAAGTTGAAGTGGGGAATGGTGGAGGCCGATGCCACCATGCGTTTGGCCATGACAGCCTGCATGCCTTTGATGGGCTCTATGCGGACTTCCTGGTTTTGCGCTTCAGCTCTTGGACTACTGCCTGCTGAGACGAATGAGCCGCCGGATGCAGGTTGCTCCAAATGGGACAGCACATCGGCTTTGAGTACGCGGCCATCCTTGCCCGATCCCTGAATATTCTCCAACGCCAGGTCGTTCTCGCGAACCAAGCGGCGCACCGCTGGGCTGGCGGGCGTCCGCTCACCGTCTTTCCGCGCTGAAGGAGCGGCTGAGGCGACAGTTTCGGCGCGATCAGGGCTTTTCTCAGGTTCCGCTTGCCTGGCCTCTGGTTCGGCGTGTTTGCCTTCGTCGCTGGCTTTGGGTTGTTCTCCCGAAGCTTCACCGCTTTCATCCACCAGTTCAAACAGCGGCGCATGCACCTTGGCTATATCGCCTTCCTTCCAGTACAGGCGTGTTACCCGCCCTGCATAGGGGGCAGGTATTTCCACCAGCGCCTTGTCGGTCATTACTTCTGCAACCGGCTGATCTTCTTCGATCAGATCGCCTTCACTTACCAGCCATTTGACCAGCTCACATTCCACGATACCTTCGCCGATATCGGGCAGTATAAAATCGCTCATAATTGTTCTCCTGTCCGGATATCTGCTTAGAATTCGACGCTTTCCCGAATGGCCTCATAGACCTTCAGGTGGTTGGGGAAGTGCTCTTTTTCGAGCACCAGCGGGAAGGGGGTGTCCATCCCGGTCACCCGAGCGATCGGCGATTCCAGATAGAGGAAGCAGCGTTCCTGAATGGTGGCGGCAATCTCGCCCGCAAAACCACCCGTAAGCGGCGCTTCGTGAGTGATCACCAGGCGCCCGGTTTTAAGCACCGATTCGGCAACGGTGTCCACATCCCAGGGCAGGATGGTGCGCAAATCAATCACTTCGCAGGAGAAGCCGTCTTTTTCTGCCATTTCGACGGCTTTATCGATGACTTCCATTTGAGCACCCCAGCCCAATACCGTTACATCGGTGCCTTCCTTGAGAACTTCGGCTTCGCCCAGTGGTAATTGGTATTCCCCCTCAGGCACCTCGCCAACAGAGGCTCGATACAAGCGTTTTGGCTCAAAGAAGATCGTCGGGTTGGGGTCATTGATGGAGGCCAGCAACAGCCCTTTCGCTTGGTGCGGGTTGCGTGGCACCACAATCTTCAAGCCTGGAGTGTGGGCGAAGTAGGCTTCTGGTGACTGGGAGTGGTACAAGCCGCCGGCAATTCCGCCGCCGTAGGGCGTGCGAATGGTCATGTTGCCCACATTGAACAGGTTGCCCGAGCGGTACCGGAACTTGGCGGACTCGTTAACAATCTGATCAAAGGCCGGGAATATGTAATCGGCGAACTGAATCTCGGCTACCGGGAAGGAGCCCTGAGCGGCCAGCCCGTTGGCGAAGCCGATAATGCCTTGCTCCACCAGAGGCGTGTTGAAGCAGCGATCTTTACCGTATTTCTGTTGCAGGTTGCTGGTGGCCCGGAAAACACCGCCAAAGACACCCACATCTTCACCAAAGCACAACACCTTGTCGTTCGCAGCCATCGCCAGATCAAGGGCGTCGTTGATGGCTTGTAGCATGTTCATTTTAGCCATGTTATGCCCCTCCCTGAACGTGGATAGCCGACTTGGGATACTCATCGGGATATTTGCGAATGTGTGCCTTCAGTTTTTCAAACTGCGCGTTCAGCAGCGGGGGCACTTCGTCGTAAACATCCGTTACCAGGGTTTCCAAAGGAGGAGGGGGGAGCTTTTGGGCTCGCTTCATGGTTTCCAGCACTTCACGGCGCATACGTTCCTGCAGCTCTTTTTCTTCGCTCTCGCTCCACCATTTTTTCCTGGTGAGCCAGTTTTGCATGCGCAAGATAGGATCTTTTTCACGCCACACGGCCTCTTCATCTTTGCTGCGGTAGCCGGAGGGATCATCGGATGAGGAATGCGCCGCCAGGCGATAGGTCATGGCTTCGATGAGTACCGGGCGGTTCTCTTCCACGGCCAGTTTGCGGGCGGCTTCGGTGGCCTGATAAACGGCCAGTATGTCGTTGCCGTCGACACGAATGGTATCCATTTTATAGCCGAACCCACGAGGCGCTATGCCGTCGGCGGCAAACTGTTCATTCGCGGGGGTGGAAATGGCGTAACCATTGTTACGGCAGAAGAAAATAGCGGGCACACGGTGTACGGCGGCCATGTTAAGGCCCGCGTGGAAGTCGCCTTCCGAAGCTGCGCCCTCACCAAAGTAAACAATGGTGCAATGGCCGTCGCCGGCCATTTTCTGGCCATAGGCATAGCCGGTTGCCTGGGGGATCTGAGTGGCAAGGGGGGATGAAACAGTCATGTAATTGAGTTTGCTGGAACCATAATGAACCGGCATCTGGCGGCCTTTGCCGTAGTCCCGCTCATTACCGAACAGCTGGTTCATGAACTCATCAATAGTGAAGCCGCGATAGGCCAAAGCACCTTGCTCACGGTACTGGGCCATGATCATGTCAGCGTCGTTCAGGGCCGCAGCGCTGCCGATAACGGAAGCCTCTTCACCGGTGCATTGCATGTAGAAGCTTAGGCGGCCTTGTCGTTGGGCGCCCAGCATGCGTTCATCCAGAATGCGGGTGGTGACCATGGCGCGGTAAATTCGTAGCGCTTTGTCTTTGTCGATGACAGGCGCTTTGCTGCCTTTGTAGAGCGAGCCGTCCTGTTTCAGGAGTTTGAGTGTCGGAATGTGATATTCCGAGCCGTCTGTAAAGACAGGGGTGTAAACGGATTTGTACTTTGTTGTTGTCATAATCCTCTTCCTGGGGTGATGGCTTGAGGAACAAAATGCCCCTTGTGGGGGCCTCGTTAAGTTATGGAGCCTTGTTCTATTTGCCGGTGATTTTCCAGAGTATAGAACGCATTGAGCAACCCTGCCGGTGTTGCAATATGGCTCTTATTGCCAGTTCGCCCGGTTTGGATAAAACCGGATTAAACAGGACAAAGTTGACCTTAACGTAAAGTGCGAGCTTTGGGTAGTGTCCTTTACGGGTGAGCTATTGCTTCAGAGAAGTTAGACTGCACACTGCACCAGCGACTCGCGCTGCACCAGATGGAAACTTCGAAAGGATAAAGGGATTTGGAAGCAATGCTCATTTTGCTTGGCGTGGGCCTGGCACTGTTCATACCCGTGGGCTCTGTTCTGGGCTTCATGGCTTTTCAGCAGCGGAATGCACACTCTGCACGCATTGAATCCCTGGGTCAGGAGGTCTCGGAGCTGCGCCGGGAAATTGAGATTCTCCGAAGCTCTGGTGGATCAAATAAGCAACAGCCAGACGGTCCTCTGCCTGCAGCCGAAGGCTTGGCCTATGTCCAGCCGCCGGCGCCAGAGCCTGCACCGGTTCCTGTTGCAGCGAAGACTGAATGGGCCGAAGAGCCTGGCGTTGAGGCAGGTGATTGGCTGGATTCAGTTGCACCGGGTCGTGATTATTCAGGCATCAAAAAGGCCCTGAAAGAAAACTGGATGGTCTGGCTGGGTGGCCTGAGTGTGGCTCTGGCGGGGATATTCATGGTCAGCCACTCCATCAGCGCCGGGCTGATTGGCCCTGTACAGCAACTGTTGCTCGCTCTGGTTACGGGCCTTGCCCTGCACGCAGGCGCGGAATACCTGCGCAGGCGGCACATGAGCACAGATCAGGTGTTTGCCGCCTTGGCGGGCGGGGGCAGTATCACGCTATACGCCGCATTGCTTGCCGGTGTTCACCACTACCAGCTAATCAGCCCGGTTGTCGGGTTAATCCTGCTTGCGGCTGTGTCTCTGGCTACCATGGCTTTGGCTCTGGTGCATGGCCCACTGCTAGCCATTATGGGGCTGAGTGGCGCCTATATCGTGCCTTTGCTTATTGGTGGCGAGGACGGCAGCGTCGCCTTTGTGCTCTCGTACAGCTTTCTGATTACGATCAGTTCGCTGCTATTAATGCGTTACGTTTTCCGTGATTGGCTCTGGTACGCCACACTGGCCGGTGCCTTGCTTTGGTGGGCAGCCACCGTGGCTGCAGCCCCTGCTGAGTTGGCAACGGCGATGTATTTGGCCGCCTTGTTTGTTGCTTTTGCATTCTTGCCGGGCGAAGAGCAGGCCGCACCTTCACGTTTGCGTGAGGCGCTTCTACCGCTGTTGGCGATTTGGGGTATTTCGATTGCACATCAATCTGTTGATAACCCGTCGTTGTGGAGTTGGCTGCTCATTCTGCCGGTCGCATCCCTGATTCCTCAGAGCCGGGGTACGCTGTGGTTTTTGCCTTGGGGTGCCGTGTTAGCCAGTGCTGCCGGTTGGCTGCTGTATATGGGCCGAATGGAGGGCGATCTGTTTTTCCTGATGCAGATTCCCCTGGCGCAGCAAGCGGGTTTTGTCAGCTACCTGATTGCCGCTGCCATCACCACCACTGGTTTGGGCCTCTGGCTGTGGGGGCGCTATGCCGACCAGCGGCGATGGGCCTCGTTAACCCTGCTTTCGCCGCTGGTATGGCTGGTGCTTGGCTGGCTGTTGCTGCAAGGCTATGGCGAAACATCGGTTGTGTGGGCGGTCGCCACCTTGGTACTTGGCGCAGTTTACGGCGTTCTGGCCTGGCGTATGGAAGGGCTGGCTCGCTATGGGAACGGCGTGGTCTGGGCCTTGATGGCGGCGCACGTCAGTTACTCACTGGCCACAGTGATGGCCTTCCGTGAAGCATCACTCACCCTGGCCTTATCGGTTCAGTTCGTCAGCCTTACCTGGCTGGCTCGGCGCTATCAGATGCCGGAGCTGTACCTGTTACTGAAGGGCGTATTGGCGCTGGTGGTTGCGCGGCTCACTTTCAATCCATGGATACAAGGTTACGATGCCAGCGTGCACTGGACGCTATGGACCTATGGTGGTGCTACATTGCTGGCGGCGGTTGCTACCAGGCTTTCAGAGAAAGGCCATTCGATTCGCCCCTGGCTGGAAGGCGCAACCCTGCACTTGCTGGTGCTGTTCCTGGGCGCGGAGTTGCGTTACTGGCTGTACGATGGCGACATTTTTGTTCACGAATACAGCTTGATCGAAGCAACCATGAATACGCTGCTTTGGGGCGCGCTCAGTGTGACTTATGCTTTCCGGGCAAAGTCCAGTCAGTCATTGGCCTGGCTCTACCGGTTGTTCTCATGGGTTCTGCTGGCGCTCTCCGCCCTCAGCTACCTCATGCTGCTCACTTTGCATAACCCCTGGTGGAGTGGCAGTTTCATTGGCAGCACGCCCATCTTCAATATGCTGTTACCTGCTTTTGGTGGCCCGGTACTGCTGGCTCTTGTTATCAGCCGGTTCCCGCAGATTGCACCCAAGCTCTGGTCAATGTGTGTCGCAGGGGCAGGGTTTCTTTTATTCACTGCTCTGGAAATTCGCCAGCTCTGGCAGGGTAGCGATATGGCCTTGTGGCATGGCATGACCGAGGGCGAGCTGTATACCTATTCGGTAGTCGGCATGCTTTACGCCATAGTGGCAATCCTCTACTCCACTGTTTATTCCGCAAAAAGCACCCATATCATCTTGTACAAGGTGGGCATGGCTTTGCTGGGGATTGTGATCGGCAAGATTTTCCTGATCGATATGGCCGGCCTGCAAGGGTTCTGGCGAGTTGCGGCCTTTATGGGTTTGGGGCTCGCTCTCTTGGGCCTTGCATGGATGTACCGAAAAGCTCAGGGAGTTAACCCTGAGCCTGATTCATTAAACAGAGATTCAGATTTATGAATAGCGAAGAGCTAGCCAGCGTACTCGAAATGGATGGTGAAGAGAGATACGACTACTTCCTGAGCGAAGTATTGGAAGAGCGGGAGATCTGGATACTCGTTAATTCGGAGAGCCGCTTCCTGTCCATAGTGTCGGAGGATGACGGTGTAGCACATTTGCCGGTTTGGCCCAGCTCCGAATTTGCCGTTGAATATGCCAAGGGCGCAGATGGTTTGACCCCGAAAAGTATCTCGCTGCCAGATTTCTTCAAGAAATGGGTACCTGGATTATCGAAAGACGGCCTGCAAGTGGGCGTATTCCCGGGGGCCGATAAAACTCTGTGGATAACAGAAGCAGATGAGCTGAAAAAAGACCTGCAAGATGAACTGTCCAGTTTCTGATGTATAGATAGCCAAACTGACATTATAAGTGTGATGAGGTGAATGCATGACTGACGATCTTAAACATGTTGTTTGTCCACATTGCGACAAGTTGAACCGTGTGCCGGCTGAGCGGCTGGCATCTGGCGGTAACTGTGGAGCCTGCAAGCAGCCATTATGGCCGGGCGAAGTGCTTGAGCTGACGGGGCAAAATTTTGCTCCCCACACCGGGCGCAGCGATGTGCCTGTACTGGTAGATTTCTGGGCAAGTTGGTGTGGCCCCTGCAAAATGATGGCACCCCAGTTTGAGCAGGCGGCTCAGGGCTGGAAGGGCAAAGTACGTTTTGCCAAGCTCAATACCGAAGAGCACCCGGCACCGGCAGGTCAGTACAATATTCGCAGCATCCCTACCTTGATACTGTTCCGCAATGGCCGCGAGCTTGCACGGCAAAGTGGTGCAATGAACCAGGGCCAGATTGATCAGTGGTTGAAGAGTAACGGTTGCTGAAGATGGGTGGCAGCATGAGGGTGATTGATAGTGAAGACGCACTGGTAGAGCTTGTTAATACGAGTTCTGCAGCCCTTGTGCTGTACGGTGGTGCAAGCTGTGGCGTGTGCCAGTCGGTGAAACCACAGCTGGAGCGCATGGCCAGGGAGGAATTTCCTGAGCTGATTATGGCGTATGTAGATTGCCAGGCGTCTGCACCAGTGTGTGCCTCGCGGGGCATTTTTTCACTGCCAGTCATTCACCTCTGGTTTCAGGGGCAACGCTTCGCCGAGTTTTCCAGAGTCTTCTCTATGGGCGATGTGCGTTCGGCGTTAGAGCGTCCATATTGTTTGACGATTCAACAAGATATCGCTGAGCAGTAAATGATCTGATCAGTTAACGGTCATGTTTGTCGAACGCCCGTTTTAACTGGCCTGAGCAGGCTTGTCCCGCGCCTTTTCACAAAGTTATCCACAGATTTTGTGGGTATACTTAAAACTATGTCAGCTTCTCGGTAAATGACTGCGTTCATTTGAATTCAGAGGGGCTCTTATGGATGTTATTGGCCGCTCGGACACAGTCGCCAAAAGGGTCTATGCTGATTTTGATTACCAGAAATCGGCTTGGATTTACGACCGGAGCCAACTCAAGGTGCGCCGTATCGAAGCGCATGGCCATTATTACCTGCCCCAGACAGGAAGAAACTACATATGACATCGGATCAGTCCTGGAAAGAAAAATATTTTCATGAGCTGGAGTCTGTAAAGCATAGAGAAGAGCGCTGGAAGATCGAGCGCAATGCACTTGAGCGCATGCTGGTGTGCATCAGCCTGGCCTCTGAAGGACAGACGCAGGAGCTGGATCGCTTGCTTGCCAGAGTCCGATCTGACCTCCTCAAGAACAGCGTTGATGTAACTATCTGGGAAGATTTGCAGGCACAGATCGATCGTCAGGTTGCTCAGTTGGATGCTGCTGCTCCCCGTACTTCCAGAAACCGCAGCGAGCCATCTACCGGAACTGCCACTGAAGTAGAAAATAGGCAGCGACTTTTGATCGCCCGGCGTGTTGGACATCTGATTGGTCAGCTGCTCAGCCAGGTTTCTTTAGAGGCGGAAGCAGAGACGCATGCAAGGAATTTGCAAAGATCGCTTCTGACCAGTGACAGCTGGGAAGAGTTGAGGGAAGGGCTAAACCAGGTGGCAGATCTGGTGATAGCAGCAGTCACCCGTGGCCAGCGCGAATTCGAGAGCTTCCTGAAGCGTCTGGATGAGCGACTCGAGGCGCTGAAGCAGCATTTTTCGGTTCAGTCGAGTGCTCAAACCGGCCGTCAGGCAGCTGCAGAAGCCCTTGAGCGGGAAATTCGTGAAGAGATCGAGCTGGTTAGCCGGCATATCGAAGCCAGTGATGATCTGCAGGAATTGAAAGATTCAGTTGGCCGCCATCTGGAAGGTATCGGCATGGTAGTTAGTCGGTTCCAGGCTCAGGAATCCGAACGGGAAAAAGCGCTATCCCAAGAGCTGGCGGCAATGCGTGAGAAGGTGGCTCTGATGGAGGCCTACTCGGGTCAGATGCAGGGCCAGGTTCGTAAGGAACGCGAGCGTGCCATGACGGACCAGCTTACCCAACTTCCCAATCGTGAAGCATGGCGAGAAAGGATGGCCTTTGAGCTGAATCGCTGGCAGCGCTATCAGTATCCACTGACACTCAGCATTCTTGATATAGATTTGTTCAAACGCGTGAACGACTCATATGGCCACAAGGCTGGCGACAAAGTGCTTCAGGTCGTAGCCCGGGAGATAAAAAAACGCGTGCGCACCACCGATTTTGCGGCCCGCTTTGGTGGCGAGGAGTTTGTCGTACTGTTTCCGGAAACGCTTCCCGACGAGGCACATGCTGTGCTGGATAAAATTCGAGCCCATGTCAGTGCTTTGCCATTTCATTTTGGCGGGGAGCGGCTGACGATTACGTTCTCTGGTGGTCTGGCGGGCTTTGGCCCCGATGATACCGAAGAAATGGTGTTTAACCGAGCCGACCGGGCACTCTATCTTGCCAAGGATAGTGGCCGGAATTGCATCAAGGTCGGCTAGCTAAGGAGTATTTTATGGGCGTACTGCTAACAATACTTGCCGTTTTGTTCATTGCGTTGATTATTATTCTGCCTTTGGTCGAGAAATATGCGCCAAAAGACGAAACGGGAAACTATGGCAACATAACGCGTTTTATCTTTCCGCTGGTGGCGCTCTTGATCGTTGCCCAAATGGTTCGGTACTACTTTTCCTGAGAGCATTTTTGGGCCCGGCCTCGTCAGTCTTCTTTACACATTCTTCAAAGCCAGTTGGGCCGATAGGGCGCAAGTCCTCGCCTCTACCAGAGAATTAATCTTCCGGAACGAATATCGCATGCATCAATGCAGGATCAGCCTGAAAGGATGCACGACTCATGAGCCAGTTCCACCCCATTATCTACGTTCGTGGCTACGCCATGACCGCCAGCGAAATTGCCGATACCGTTTCCATGCCCTATATGGGCTTCAATCTGGGCGCGACCAAAGTGCGTCAATCCTGGGACGGAAGTATTTATAAACAGGTCTTCGAATCGCCCATGATGCGCCTGATGAAAGACTACGGCTACACAGATGCGTTTTCCGATGGTGCCGAGGTCGACCGCGACATCACGCCTAAAACCGTTGTTATATACCGCTACTACGATCAGGCAGACCGGGATTTCGGCGAAGGAAAGCCACTTTCAATTCCCGCGGCAGCTCTGCAATTGGGTGATTTGATTCTGAATATCCGCGACCAGCTATGCGGCGACGATATGGATCGCCGGGCAGAGTTCCGGGTGAATCTGGTGGCGCACTCCATGGGTGGCCTGGTGTGTCGGTGTCTTTTACAGAATGGTGGAATCAGCAGCCCGGCCGTTCGGCAGATAGTGGACAAGGTGTTTACCTATGCCACCCCGCACAATGGTATTGAAATGGCCGGTATCAACGTGCCGGCGTTTCTCGGGCTTTGGGATATCAACAACTTCAACCGGTCAGTCATGGCAGACTATCTTGGGTTTGACGGCAAGCCTTCCAGAGTGGATTCCCTGGATGGCAAATTCGATCCGGACCGGTTTTTCTGCCTGGTGGGAACAAACCAGCAAGACTATGGTGCCGCCAAAGGCGTGTCCAAGTGGCTTGCGGGCAAGATGAGCGATGGGCTGGTTGCGATCGAGAATGCGGCCGTTCAGGGTGCGCCCAGAGCTTTTGTATATCGCAGCCACAGCGGCCCCTACGGCATTGTTAACTCCGAAGACGGCTATCAGAACCTGGTACGCTTTCTGTTTGGTGATGTGCGCGTAGACGGGGTGATGAATGTGGAATCCTTGCCACTGCCGCCTTCGGTAGAAAAGGCCAGAAAAGAAGGTCGTCGGGTTCGCGCCTCCTATTATTTTGAAGCGACTGTTTCCCCCCGGGGCGCTCGCAGTTTTAGGCTTACAGAAAGGCGTAAAGAAACCTTCAGCGCAGTATTGCGAAAATTCGACGAGATGATGAAACCAAAGCGGGCAGGGCTGGACTCTGCGCGTTCTCCAATGCTGTTCTCCGCATTTCTCGATAGTTCAAAAATTACGGTTGATCGGGGTCGAACCATGGTGATGACTGTCGAGCTTGCCGTTTCTGCCACCGATTATTTTGTAGATGGAGCCCCTTGGACAGAGCACCGGGTGGAAGGGGAATACCTGTATCGGGATACACTCACGTTGAAAATGACGCCCACTGAAGACGGATGGAATCTGCGTTATGTCACCACGGATGAACAGTGGAGCGAGCGCGGTGGCAGTAAGGCCGAGCAGGATGGTGACAACTATCTGATCCCCCTGGCGTCAAAGAAGGGTTTCAAGGCCCAATTGCAGGTGAAACTCCGGCGTAGAAGCTGACAAATCAGACAAGAAACGGGTTCCTGGTGAATAATGATTTGTGGCTGCAGGCATAAGCTGGCAAAGTTCTGCGAAATCAGACCTATCTCCACCAAGAGGAAACGCCGGTGACCGACCTAGTAAGCTACTCACTCAATGACGGTGTTGCGACCGTAGTACTCAACAACGGCAAGGTGAATGCCCTGAGCCATGAAGTGTTTGAACAGTTGCACAAAGCTCTCGATCAGGCAGAACAGGATAAAGCAGTGGTTATCCTGACCGGGCAACCTGGTATTTTCTCCGGCGGCTACGATCTGAAAGAAATGCAAAAGGGCATGAAGGAAGCCGCTGCCCTGGTGACTGTTGGCTCAAAGTTCACCCGCCGTCTGGCCGCATTTCCGTATCCGATTATCGGAGCATGCAGCGGCCATGCACTTGCAAAAGCAGCGTTTGTTCTGCTCTCTGTAGATTACCGTGTAGGTGTTGAGGGCAGTTTCAAGCTGGGACTGAACGAAGTGGCTATCGGCATGACCATGCACAATGCAGGTATCGAGATTGCCCGCCACCGTCTGGCGCCAGCACATTTTTACCGGTCGGTGATCAATGCAGAAATATACAGCCCTGAAGGCGCTGTAGTTGCAGGATACCTGGATGAAGTGGTTGCTCCGGAACAGCTTATGAGCCGAGCGAATGAACTCGCCCAGGGCTTCCGTAAACTGAACATGAGAGCCCACGCCCAAACCAAGGTGAAAACCAAAGCGGGTTATCTTGAGTTGCTGGATCGCAGCATCGAGATGGATGCGCAGAGTCTCGGCCTTAACGGTTAAACCGCCAATCTTGCGGGGCTAGCTCGGGGCCAGCTCTCCAGGATCCACTCTGTAGAAGTCCCGAAGCAGATCATACACTGCCGGCTGTTGTTCTTTCAGGTGTTGCGGTTGCTGATAGAAGGTTTCTGTCAGCACAGCAAAGAACTCAGCCGGCTTTGTTGCGCCATAAGGATCGAGCCAACTTGTGCTCCGATGCATGAGCGAGTGCCTTAGGTTGTTAAAGGCAGTGGTCATAATCTCCTGCCATTCTTTTGCTTGCTCGCCACCAAGAGGCGGAGCGCCGTCTGCAGAGCCATCCAGGTAATCAAGCTGGTGGGCAAATTCGTGAAGAATTACATTGTGCTCGCTGCCCGCACGCATAGCCCCGCTTTCACACTCTGACCAAGCTAACACTACCTGGCCTAGTGAGGATGCTTCTCCGGCCCTGATCTGATCGCTCACGCCAACCACCATGCCATCACGCTCGGATGCCTGCACCCGGTATACATCCGGGTATACAAGGATGCTGCGAACGTCATCAAAATCCCCATATGAGCGCTTCACCGTGAGAAGGCATGCGTGCCCGGCAATGGCTACCCGAACGCGATCGTCTATTTCAAATCCGTCGCATCCGTAAAAGTTCTTTTCTGCGATGAAGAGCTGAACCTGATCCCTTAGAGTTTTCTGCAGCGGTGTTGGCAATTGGCGATACAGGGGTACCGTTGTTTGGAGGTGTTTTCGCCAGGCTTTTGGGAAGGGCTGTTTCAGCTCTCTTTCACGTCGCCAGGTGCGGTAGAAGAACAGATAGAAAACAGCCAGTGCAATGAGAGCTGCGGAGAATAGTGCAAATACAGATGCTGACGACATGTTCTTAAGCTCGCTTCGTGCGTATGTGCCGGCTGTTTGCTGTAATCTCAAACCATTCGTGTTTGGCAGAGCAAATTCAGGCTGCGGAGAAATCATCACGTTGCTAGCATACGCTAGTTGGCTGATAGCTTGAATCGCACCTATCATCAGACACTTGATTGCAAAAAAACGATGGCAGAGCAGCAGCAATAGGGATGACATGCTTCACGAGATGAGTATTGGTGGGATGTTGTTTAGTCCGTTTGTGGTGCTGGTGCCTTTTGCGTTTGTTATGGCGGCCATCACCCGGGGCGTTTTGCACTATACAGGCCTGCGCACCTACATCTGGAAGAAAGCCTGGTTCGACGTGGCAACGTTCGTCTGCTGGTTGGCTGCTATTGTTTATCTGTTTGCGAATTAAAGGGCTCTCATGGGAAGGCTAGGGCGTATAGGACTGACATTGCTTGTGGTGGCTGCGGCGGTTGTTGCCGGAACCTGGGTATGGGATCACTATCTCTATTCGCCCTGGACACGGGACGGGCGAATTCGCGCAGACGTCATCACGATCGCTCCCGATGTGTCGGGCTGGGTAACCGAGTTGAGCGTTAAAAATAACCGACTTGTGAATAAGGGTGACCCTCTGTTCACAATTGACGACACTCGTTACCGGGCAAAATTTGCCGAGAGCAATGCGCGGCTTGCTCAAGAGCGTACGGGTTGGGACTTGGCCAGGCATCAGTATGAGCGCCGGCAGCGCATGGCTGACCTTCAGTCTATCAGTGAGGAAAGTCTTGAGGCTTATCGTATTCGTGCCGAGGCGGCGAAGGCCAGCTACCAGCTTGCACAAGCGGAACTTGATACGGCCAGAATCGACTTGGAGCGAACACAAGTGCTGGCGCCGGAAAGCGGTATCGTGAATAACCTCAGCCTGCGGCGAGGCAACTATGTGGCCCGGGGGGAGGCGGTTTTATCGCTTATCAACAATGACTCCTTTTATGTGACAGGGTATTTTGAAGAGACCAAGTTGCAGCAAGTGCATGTTGGGCAAAAGGCCCGAATTACTCTGCTTTCTGGCGGGGAAAAGCTGAGTGGTGAAGTGGTCAGCATTACCCGCGGAATTGCAGATTCAAACACCACCAGCGACAGCCTTATGTTGCCGAAAGTGCAGGCAGCGTTTAACTGGGTGCGGCTGGCTCAGCGTATACCTGTTGATATTGCACTTGACCCATTCCCTGACAATCTCAATATCAGTGCGGGCATGACGGTTTCCATCTATCTGGAAACAGACACGGAAAACACTCCGGAAGAAGAGTAGCAACGTGGCATCCCTGGCGCTCCCACAACTTGCGACACAACTCTTTACCCCAAACCGGCGCACGGTGATATTCGCCCTGAAAGGGGTCATATCCATGGCGCTGGCGTTGTTTGTATCCATGTATTTGCAGCTTGATCGGCCCTACTGGGCGGTGGTGTCTGCTGTCTTTCTGCAGATTCGCCCCGAGAGCGGATTGGTGATTGAAAAAGCCCTGTGCCAGATTTCCGGATCAGTGGTCGGTGGCGGCGCGGGGATTTTAATACTGGCGCTGTTTATGCCATACCCGTTGCTGGCGCTTGCGTGCCTCACTCTCTGGATAGGCCTCAACTCTGCAGCCTCGTCTATGGTGCATAACGCCAACTTTATCTACGCCTTTGCCATGTCGGGAATGACGGCTGGCCTTGTTGTAATTATGGTTGTGGCGGACCCCAATGCGAACGATGGCCGTGCGGTCTTTGATATTGCCCAGTCCCGTATCAGCGAAATCAGCGTGGGGGCCCTCTGTGCCATGTTGGTCAGCCGGCTGTTGTGGCCGGTCACAGTCAAGGAAAGCCTTCGAAATCACGCCCGGAATGTCATCAACAAAACGCTTGAATACCTCTCGCTGGAGCTGGACCCTAAGAGTACCCATGAACAGCGCCACCAGCATGCGGATGAGATTCTGGAAACGCTGATTGTACTGAACGATGACTCCAGTGCAGTGGCCTATGAAGGGCCCGAAGGGCCGGGACGCAGCCGGGCAGCACATCTGTTAGTTAACAAGGTGATGTCGCTGCTTGCGGTCACACAGATAATGGGGCGCTTTCCCCGCAACCATCCGGAACTGGTTTCGCCCGCGTTTGGTGTACTGCTCAAGGATATGCGGATGTTGTTCATTGCTATTGCAGAGGCGCCCAGTTACGAAGAATCCTACAACCAGGCTCAGGAACTCAGGCGCGCGCTTCTGGAGCACAAGGCGGCCTATGTAAACGAATCTGCCATCGTTATACGCCTCACCCAAACCGCAGTGGAATTGGTGGCGGACCTGGTTATGGTACTGCGAGCGTATAATGCGCTGGAAAATCGCGACCAGACACTGCTCAAAGCGTCCAAGCTGAAAACCCACAGGGATCCCCTGATAGGCGTAGTAAATGGCTTCAGGACAGCTGTGGTGTTCGCAATTGGGGCAGGGGTGTGGATGAGCACAGGTAGCCCTGCAGCCATAATGCTGATGATCATGCCGGTTGTGTTTTCTATTGTGTTTGCCCGGTTTTCACTGGCGGTGTTGATTAACATGCTGCGGCGCCTGTTACTCAGTGTGGTGGTGGCGATTCCCGTGGCACTGGTTTATGGGTTGGGGTTGCTTGCCAAAAGCAGTGGGGATTTCGAGATATTGGTGCTGGTGCTTGCCGGCCCATTTTTCATCGGCCTGCTTGCCCTTGCCGAACGCCCGACCCTGCCTTATGGCTTAGGCATTTGTATCCCCTTCACGCTTATTGTTCAGCCTGGCAACCACATGGCATTCAATGCCGATGCAGCCACCAGCAATGCTCTGGGGCTGTTTGTGGGAATCAGCATTCTCTACTGGGTGTTCAAGCTGATCACCCCGTTGGATGGGCAGTTCATGCAGCGGCGATTGCTGAAAGCAACCGCCCGCGACCTGACCAGCATTGATTATCAAAATCGGCCGGAGAACTGGCTTAACGGGCGTATGGGGGAGCGCCTGTTGCGGTTAGCCAATTACGATCAAGGGTCGGGTAACCCCAGTCGCCATATGACAGACCTGGGCTTCACCGGTCTGAACATAGGCCACATGTCCATTCGCCTGAGGAGGCGCATCGAGAACCATCGAAGTGCCGAGGTAGATGCGAAACTCGCCGAGTGGCAGCAGGTACTTGCAGATACCTACCTTGTGAGTTCCCAAGGAAAAAAGAACCCCCGGTTCAGAGAGGTGAGTGCGGAACTGTTGGCGGCGATCCACTCGGCCAGGGAACCCGATGCACAAACGTCAACCGTTGAGGGCATGTTCGAGCGTATAGCGCTGACCTTTGAACGAACCGCCAAAGGTATTGCCGAAACCAAAAGCCAGAGTGTTTAGCCATCCGATGAAGGAGTGCTGCCGTGTCACGGTCAGAACAGTTTGCCAGCGATAATTACAGTGGTGTTTGTCCGCAGGCATGGAAGGCCATGGAAGCGGCAAACCGGGTAGACGAACCAGCCTACGGTGAGGACAGTTGGACACAGCGGGCGGCCGATGGTTTGCGATCTTTGTTTGATACAGATTGCGATGTCTACTTTGTATTTAACGGTACGGCTGCCAACTCGTTGGCATTGGCGTCCATAGGGCAATCCTTCCATAGCGTGATCTGCCATGAGTTGGCGCATATTGAAACTGATGAGTGCGGCGGGCCGGAATACGCCTCCAATGGTGCCAAGCTATTACTGGGGCAGGGCGAAAACGGAAAGCTGACCCCCGAAAGCATTGAGCACCTGGTGACCAAACGCACAGACATTCACTACCCCAAACCCAAGGCACTAAGCCTCACTCAGGCAACGGAAGTGGGCACAATCTACACCCCGGATGAGCTTCGGGAGATCCGCATGCTGGCGGATCAATACAAGCTGAATATCCACATGGACGGTGCACGCTTTGCGAATGCGGTGGCGGCGCTGGATGTGCATCCGTCAGAAATCACCTGGAAGGTGGGTGTTGATGTGCTGTGTTTCTCCGGGACCAAGAATGGTTTGGCCCTTGGCGAAGCGGTGGTTTTCTTTAACAAGGCACTGGCCGAGGACTTTGAATGGCGCTGCAAGCAGGCAGGGCAGCTGGCCTCCAAAATGCGGTATATCTCTGCGCCCTGGTGTGGTTTGCTGGAGAACAACGTGTGGCTGGACAATGCCCGCCATGCGAATGCCAGTGCGAAAAGGCTGGCTGACGGGCTGGCGGGGTTGCCGGGCATCAAGCTCCGCTACCCACGGCAAATAAATGCTGTTTTTGTAGAAATGCCCGAGCCTTTGCAGGCGGCTTTGCGGGCAAAAGGGTGGCGCTTCTACAACTTTATCGGAGGTTGTGCTCGTCTCATGTGTTCCTGGGCCACTACCCCGGCAGTGGTTGATCAGTTTCTGGCGGATGTGCGGCAACTGCAGGCGTAGGTCTGTGGTTTACCCGCCGGACGATTTCCACCACAATCGGCGCCATCCCCGATAAGGAGCTCATACTATGCTGTACTCATCAACCTCACCCAAGGCGATCTGATGAGAGCCCTCTTTAATAAATATCTGAATTCCTCACTCATTCTTCGCGTAAGCATAGCGCTGGTGCTGGGCGTGGCCGTGGGCCTGATCGGTGGCCAGCAAGCAGCTGATTGGCTGGCGCCTTTCGGGGAGCTTCTGCTGCGTCTGCTCAAGTTTCTTATTGTGCCTATCGTACTGTTCACGCTTATGGTTGGCATCAATCAAGCCAATATTGGCAGCATGGGCCGGGTTGGGCGGAAGCTGTTCGGGTTTTACGTGATGACTTCAGCCTTGGCCATTGTGGTCGGTTTGGTGGTGGCAACTCTGCTTGAGCCGGGAAGCGGCATTGCTCTGGACGAAAACGCTGAAGTAAACGTACCGGACAACCCCGGGTTTGTGAGTGTGCTGCTGAGAATTGTGCCCGACAATATTTTTACGGCGTTCACCGAGCTGAACCTTTTGGGAATCATCTTCACTGCCATTGTGTTTGGCATTGCGCTCCTGAAGCTGCGAGAGAGTGAGGCACATGCAGAGCTTGGCGAGCATCTTTATAAAGTTGTTGAAGGGCTTAACGAGATCACTTTGAAGGTCATGGCTGGCGTACTTCAGTACGTCCCCATCGGTGTATTCGCGATTGTAGCCAAGACGGCGGGTGAGCAGGGTATATCTACCATATTGGCTCTGGGCGATATGGTGATGGTGCTTTATATTGCGCTGGCTGTGCATCTGGTTGTTTACTGCATTTTGATGCGGTTTTATGGCGTGGGTATTCGCGAGTTTTTCCGGGCAGCTCGCACACCTATGGCTACGGCGTTCGCCACTCAGAGCAGTTCCGGTACGCTACCACTGACGCTGGATGCTGCAAGACGTCTGGGCATACCCAAGCGAATTTACGGTTTCAGTCTGCCGCTGGGTGCCACCATAAATATGGATGGGGCAGCAATCCGTATCGCGATTTCTGCGGTGTTTGCGGCCAATGTGGTTGGTATTCCTCTGGATCTGGTGACCATGGCTGAAATAGTGTTCATTGGCACGCTTACGTCTATTGGTACAGCGGGAGTTCCCGGCGCAGGCATCGTAATGATTGCCACAGTTTTTGCCCAAGTGGGTTTGCCAATTGAAACTGTCGCACTCCTGGTATCCATTGATGCGCTGGTTGGCATGGGCGCGACCGGGCTGAACGTGACCGGAGATCTGGTTGGAACGGCAATTGTTGCCCGTAGTGAAAACAAATACCAGGGTGATCCAGCTTCTTCAGGAAAGGAATCTGCTGCCTGAGCAAGGTCGGACCTGTTGATGTGATAGAGTACCTTTCAGGCTTTCTTTATGACTGGAGGGCACTTATGAGTAAGTCGCAAAGTAAACTGATTGTTTTCTATGACGGCTCATGTCCCGTTTGTGTCAGGGATCGACGCTGGTATGAAAAGCTGGCAGGAAGAACCGGAGACTCAGTTGAATGGCTGGATATCACCGGCCGTGATGAGGAACTACGCCAGCAGGGGGTAGACCCCTACAAGGCGCTCCGCGAGCTGCATGTAAAAGATGATCAGGGTGAAATTCACCGTGAGATGGATGCCTACATACTGCTTATGTCGCGAGTTTTTTTGCTGAAACCTTTGGCATGGCTAATTTCCTTACCCTTGATCCGGCCTACGCTGGCGAGGCTGTATCATTCATGGGTTGGGCGTCGCCTTGGTGAGCGCGCCTGAATCCATTTCAGAGGTTTTTATGGCTCGCTTTGAGTTGCTAGGCACTGCAATTATTCCCGGTAAGGGCACCCAGTTGCGGCTACTGCAGCGCAACGATGAATTCTCTATCCGCATTGCCGGCACAAGCGGTGAGCTGATGAACACTCGCTTGCACGGTTCTGAAGATGCTTTGGCAACTCTGGCCTGTGAGCGTATTACAGACCATCCCGCACCAAAAGTGCTTATAGGCGGGCTTGGTATGGGCTTCACCCTCGCAGCGGCCTTGCAGTCGCTGGGTGACGCCGCAGAAGTCACCGTTGCCGAACTGGTGCCGGAGGTAGAGCAGTGGAATCTTGGCCCTTTGGGCAGCGCTTCTGGGTATCCGCTCAAAGACCCTCGTGCCAAGGTGCATATTGGTGATGTGGTGCAGCTTATCAAGGCTTCACCTGCCAGTTACGATGCCATCTTGCTGGATATCGACAATGGCCCTGAGGGATTGACGCAAAAAGAAAATGACTGGTTGTATTCAGCAGCTGGCATTGCCGCAGCACAAGAAGCACTGCGGCCGGAGGGAATTCTGGCTTATTGGTCAGCCGGGCAGGACCCTGCATTTACCGAGCGCCTGAAGCGCGCCGGGCTTTCGGCAGAGGCAGTAACCGTGCGCGCCCACCGTCCTGGCAAAGGCGCAAAGCATGTTATCTGGCTTGCCTGGTGAATGACTGGACGACGAGAACTAGTCCTCGTCGTCCAGTTGCATGCGCTCTAATCGATCTCTTTCTTCTTCTTTGGCGGCTTCAATTACAGCCATAAGCTCTTCTACATCAGCGCTGGCGGTGTCGTGCTCGAAGCATCCCGTCAGTTTGCTGTCGGGCTGCAAATCTCCACGCTCGTAAAGCGCCCAGATTTCTTTGCCATAATCGGTCACAAGCAGATCGGGGGCGAACTTGGCAAAATAGCGGCGCATGTTATCTACATCCCGCTCCAGCATGCGCTCGGCGTTGTTGTTGCCTGCTGCGTTAACCGCCTGGGGAAGATCAATAATCACCGGGCCATTACTGTCGACCAGCACGTTGAATTCTGACAGGTCACCGTGGATAAGCCCGGCACTCAGCATCCGCACAATCTCTTCAATAATCCGGCCGTGGTAGTCCCTTGCTTCTTCCGCAGTGAGGGTTACGTCGTCCAGTCGTGGAGCCGCTTTGCCGTCAGCATCGGCAATCAGTTCCATCAGCAACACGCCGTCTACAAAGCCTTTTGGTTCCGGAACGCGCACGCCGGCTTCCGCAAGCCGGTACAGGGCATCCACTTCGGCGTTAAGCCATGCGTCTTCCTGTTCTTTCTGGCCGTAGCGTGTCTTTTTGCTCATGGCCCGTGCCCGGCGGGTGTTGCGCACCTTTCTGCCTTCCTGATACTCAACGGCCTGCTTGAAGCTTCGCTTTTTTGCTTCCTTGAATACCTTGGCACAGCGCACTTCCTCGCCACACCGCACCACGTAAACCTGTGCCTCTTTCCCGCTCATAAGCTGGTAAAGCACTTCGTCCACCAGGCCGTCGTCGACCAAGGGTTGCAATCTCTTGGGTACTTTCATAACACCTTTCAGTTTAGCCGTCAGCGTGCCGACCATGCGCGGTGCGTTGGCCTGAAGACAGGCCAGAGCAAAGATGCTGGTCACAATGGTGCATAGCTTACATCAAATTGCTATTTCTTATAGGAATCTGGTTGTAGCCTCAAGAAGCTTTTAGCTGAATGGCC
This sequence comes from Marinobacter sp. DY40_1A1, assembly GCF_016597815.1. Taxonomy (GTDB): domain Bacteria; phylum Pseudomonadota; class Gammaproteobacteria; order Pseudomonadales; family Oleiphilaceae; genus Marinobacter; species Marinobacter xiaoshiensis. The sequence goes on from NZ_VCHA01000001.1 coordinate 253,045, forward strand.
TATAGTATCGGCTTGCCCTGTATCGGCAGGGCACGTCTGAGGGTAGAATTACCGGGTGTAAAGCACGCCGGCTTTTGCCCGGTATGGATGCGTTTCGAGATTGTTTTGGAGCTTTAAAAGATGCCTAGAGCAAGTGAAATCAAGAAAAACTCTGCAGTTGAATACGAAGGTCGGGTTTATTTCGTCAAGGATATTGAGCGCTCTGTTCCGCAGGGCCGTGCTGGCGGCAGTCTCTACCGCATGCGTATGTACGATGTGGTAACAGGTAACAAGATCGACGAGACGTTCAAAGACAGCGACATGCTGAACCTTGCTGACCTTGTGCGCAGGCCAGCTACCTTTTCCTATTCCGATGGCGATGAATATGTCTTCATGGATAGCGAAGACTTTACCCAGTACAGCCTGAACCGGGAAGCCATTGCTGATGAACTGCTGTATATCGATGAAGACACTCAGGGAATCATGGTGATTCTGGTGAGTGAAGCGCCGGTAGCTCTGGCTTTGCCGCCAATTGTTGAAATGGATATCGAGGAAACAGATCCCTCAGTTAAAGGTGGATCAGCCACGGCTCGTACCAAGCCAGCAAGAATGGCAACGGGCCTGGTTGTCCAGGTTCCTGAGCATATCTCCACGGGCGATCGCATCAAGATCAACGTGGAAGAGCGGAAGTTTTTGAGCCGCGCTTAAGCACTTCAGCAGGCCGGCAAAAGATGCCGGCCTGTTTTCTTATTGCCCCGAAGCCTCATAAAAAGCCCGGCTTTTTGCGTAAACGGGCGCCATATCCACCATCACAAATCCCGCCACCGGCTCATACAGAGAAAACCTATAGTTTTCTCCCAGGGGCAGGCTTGCCCAATACTCGAAAATACCACTTTTGCGCTGATCGATGTCTGGAAAACTGGCATGCTCAAAGTATCCGGATTCGGTCATTTGGTAGGTGATTTCGACCGGCGCCTGGGAAGCAATAAGCGTGTACCTCTGCAAACCCGGGTAGATTGCAGCAGCGGTGATTAAACCTGACAGGATAGCGAGTCCGAGATGCTCTGCCCGCGGCGCACCTTTCCCTAGCCGAATACCCAAAGCTCCCGCCAGAAGACCACCAGCAACGAAGGGCCAGATTGGCATGTCCCCGACAACCAGATAGTTGGTTAGCATCAGGTAGTCGACGAGTGCGTATGCGCCCAGACCAGCTAATAAAGCCATCTGTATCACCATGCCTTTGTGCTGCATTAAATTGAAATGGCCAGCCAGTGGCCCGGTACTTTCTGCGGGGGTTGATGTGAAGCTGACGCCTTTCGCTGCCAGGGAGAGAGCCTGAACAAGAGGCGCCTCAATAAGCAGCGCCTCTACCTTGGTTCGGGATTTTCCAAAGACAGAACCAAAGCCCATGCGGTGATCCGGACCACCCTCTATCAAAAAGTTATAAGGCTGCAGGCGGTAGGTTTTTTCGCGGGTGACGATGCTAAGTCTCGATTGTTGAATTGCCTGGCCAATGTTCCGGATTCCCGTAACGGGCGTCAGCTCCACGCTTTCGATGGCGCCTAATAGAATGCGGTGGGTGCCAGTGGTCAGCCCCATAAAGCCAAGACCGGTTAGCTTGGGTATATGAATAGCCAGGCTCTCGTTATTCAGAATCAAGCGAACTCTGCGATTGGCCAGCATGGCGATACATACTACGCCAAGTACCAGGCCGAAGAGCTGCACCTCAATATCGACCTCACCCTCTGCGTTCAGGTATAGCTGGGTAAGGTCTAATTCACTGGGGTTTGGGAGATTCAGCACTACGAAGGCGGTCGCCAGAAAAGCCAGAACAAGCCCTGCAATGATGATGGGAATGCCGTTCTTGATAATGCCGGCGGAATACCGGAAGCGTTGTGTCGCCATCGATTGCTATCATCCCTGAATCGTAAATTGGACCGTTATAATAAACAGTAATCTGATTGAAAACCGAGATGTTTTTCCCTTAAGCGAGGGAGCCAGCTTGATGCTATGGTATGGGTATATTTCATTCGGAGCTGCAATCAGATATGCCAATATCGGTAGGCGCGAAACATTACGTTCTGATGCTGATTCCCAGCCTGCTGGGCGATATTGAAAAGCTGGGGCTGCGTAGAATTATCCGCACTTCTGACTTCTCGGAGCAGAAGGTCACGGCTCTTTATTTCGAGTTTGTGTCCATCAAACGGGTTCTTCCCGATAACCCCGAATCCATTGAACCCGCCATTTGGGAGCACTTGCTCCACTGCGTGCGGGTGATGAGTTCACTGGTAAATCTGGCCACAACTGAAGATCTGGAGCGAGCCCGGGAAATGGCGGTTCGCCGATATTACCCCCACGCCAAAGAGAAGCTGAAAAACGAATACGAACAGATGCGAAGCGAAGGCAAGGTGGACTTCCGGCTTGCCGGCATACTGCGACAGGGCGATTTGCCAGAAAACTCCGGGCAGGTGTGCATGGAGGCAATCAGGCGTGAGCGGCAGCAGCGTGTCGAATCCATAAAATGCCTTGGCGTAGAGCATTTAACCTACAACGAAGCCTTTGTTGTGGAATCTGCCAAGGCCCACGTAATGTCTCGAATCGACGAAGCTCCTGAAGATTTCGGTACTCTCGATTTGGTTATCCGCCTTCTGGATCTATTGCGGCTGGTGCTTGTTCTCGAGTCTCGCTCGCCTGGTGGCGCCAGCGCCGTATCCTCCAACTTTACAGTGGGGAACATAGTGCTGGGTATTGGTAATGCGATGTATCGCGGTGAGCTGGGCCTGACAGTGTCGGCGCTGGGCTTGGCCAGGGTCAACAAGTAGGACGCTCAGAGCCCGGCATCCTTCACATTCTCCATCACCACAAAGGTGCTGGTTTGCAGCACATGGGGCAGGGCTGAAATTTGTTCTCCCAATACCTGCCGGTACTCCGCCATGTTGCGTGTACGCACCTTCATCAGGTAATCAAAGTTGGCAGCAATCATGTGGCATTGCTCAATGGCGGCTATTTTTTTTACGGCGGTATTGAACGCCTTTAACGCCTCACTGCTGGTGTCGTTCAGCGTAACCTGAGCGAAGGCGATATGGCTTTGCCCCAGCTTGGTCTGGTTCACCAGCACGGTGTAGCCAGTAATGAACCCCTGCTCTTCAAGCCGCCGCATGCGTACCTGACATGGGGTTTTGGATAAGCCTACTTTCGACGCAAGCTCTGTAACCGTAATTCGCGCATTCTTCTGCAGCTCACGAATGATGGAATGATCTATTCGATCCAGCTCGTTCATGTTGTTCTGTCCTGTACAAGCGTAAATCCGCGACTTTTGGGCAAGTCTCGAACAAGGGCACTATGCTGTAGGCTATAAATGCCATATGCCGCAAGGGTTTTGGGTAGTTTTAAACTGGTGTGCATGGTCGATTCGGCTGAAATTGTAATTCATGGCAGAGAATTAATACATTTATGAAGGTCAATATGGCCATATTGGCGGGTCTTTACGGCGCTTACAGTCAAACAGTCTATGCTGTTGTCGGTAGAATGCGGTAAAGACAAACAACTGAGAGGGTACAACTATGATATCGCAGCAATCATTGGCTCCCGAGCTAGCCAACTGCCGGCAGGCGGTTCGCGACTACTATCTCGAGGACGAGTACAAAGTCATCCACGAGATGATTGCTGACGCTCAGTTGTCTGAAGCCGATCGCAAAATGATTTCTGCCCGTGCGGCTGATTTGGTACGCAGTGTTCGTAAGAGCGCGAAATCCACCATCATGGAAAAGTTCCTTGCGGAATACGGCCTCACTACCAAAGAGGGTGTAGCCCTTATGTGTCTGGCAGAGGCGCTGTTACGGGTGCCGGACAACACAACCATTAATGCGCTTATTGAAGACAAGATTACCTCTGGCAACTGGGGCGCTCATGTAGGTAAAGCCACCTCGGCATTTATTAACTCCACTACTGTTGCGCTGTTGATGACCAGTAACCTGCTGAAGGATTCTGATCGACATACGGTGGGCGACACTCTGCGCAAGTTGGTCAAGCGGCTAGGTGAACCGGTTGTTCGGACGGTTGCCGGCCAGGCCATGAAGGAAATGGGGCGCCAGTTTGTGTTGGGTCGCGACATTGAAGAAGCTCAGAGCGAAGCGGAATCCTACATGGCGAAGGGGTACACCTACTCCTACGACATGCTTGGTGAGGCCGCGCGTACAGACGCCGATGCCCGTCGCTACTACGAATCATACTCACGAGCCATCGATAGCATTGCCAAAAACTGTAAAGGCGATGTGCGTAAAAACCCCGGTATCTCGGTCAAGCTTTCTGCGCTGCTGGCCCGTTACGAATATGGCCAAAAAGAGCGGGTAATGAATGAGCTGGTTCCCCGTGCCTTGGAGTTGGCCAAAAAGGCGGCCGCAGCCAACATGGGCTTTAATATTGATGCTGAGGAACAGGACAGGCTGGACCTTTCTCTGGATGTTATTGAAGCAATAATGTCTGATCCCACGCTGGCAAATTGGGAAGGCTTTGGTGTTGTGGTTCAAGCTTTTGCCAAACGAGCTGCCCACACGCTTGATTGGTTATATGCACTCTCTGAAAAACTTGATCGCCGCATCATGGTGCGTTTGGTGAAAGGCGCCTACTGGGATGCGGAAATCAAGCGTGCCCAGGTGATGGGCCTGACGGATTTCCCCGTGTTCACACGTAAAGCTTGCAGTGACGTTGCCTACATTGCCTGCGCCAAAAAACTGGTGGGAATGAGTGACCGCATTTATTCGCAGTTCGCTACCCATAACGCCCACTCTGTGTCGGCTGTTCGTGAGTTGGCCAGCTCGGCGGGTCTTAAGAACTATGAGTTCCAGCGCCTGCACGGCATGGGTGAATCTCTGCACAACCAGGTTCTCAGCGAAAGTGGCGTGCCCTGCAGAATCTATGCGCCGGTAGGCAAACACAGCGATCTGCTCGCTTATCTCGTGCGCCGGCTTCTTGAGAATGGCGCAAACAGCTCCTTTGTTAACCAGATTGTAGATACCAGCATTACCCCCGAAGAAATTGCGAGGGACCCGATTGATGTGGTCCAGAAGCTTGGGAAAAATCTGTCCAGCCAGGCAATTTTACGCCCAACGGAATTGTTCGGAGCCAAACGTCGCAACTCAAAAGGTTGGGATATAACCGACCCGGTGACCGTTGCCCGTATTAATGACGGTCGCGGAGCATTCCGCACCCATCTATGGGTGGGTGGCCCGCTGATTGCGGCTGACACTACTGGCACAGAGGTGCTGGAGGTCAAAAACCCGGCTAACCCGGAAGATCTGGTTGGGCACATTACCCATGCCAATGAGGCTGATGTTAACGCTGCCATTGCAGCGGCTGAGCAAGGCTTTACTGGTTGGTCGGCCACATCTGCGGAAGATCGCGCTGCGTGTGTGCGCAAAGTAGGTGACTTGCTGGAAGAAAACGCGCACGAACTGTTTGCGCTGACGACCCGGGAAGCCGGTAAATCATTGCTGGATGGTGTTGCTGAAATTCGCGAGGCAGTGGATTTTGCTCAGTTCTACGCTAACGAGGGACTTCGCAATAAAGATAATGGCGAAGCTCGTGGCATTATTTGCTGCATCTCGCCCTGGAACTTCCCTGTGGCCATCTTCGCAGGGCAGGTTCTTGCAAACCTGGCGGCAGGTAACGTAGTCGTTGCCAAACCAGCGGAGCAAACATCGCTGTTGGCGGTTCGTGTGGTTGAAATGATGTACGAAGCCGGCATTCCAAGAGATGCTATTCAGCTTCTTCCTGGCACGGGTGCTACCGTGGGTACGGCCCTCACGTCTGATTCCAGAGTTGCAGGCGTCTGCTTTACTGGTTCCACTGCAACCGCGCAGCGCATCAATAAAGTGATGACGGAAAACATGGCGCCGGACGCACCGCTGGTGGCGGAAACCGGAGGCCTTAACGCCATGATTGTGGATTCAACAGCGCTGCCGGAACAGGTGGTTCGTGATGTTCTGGCATCGTCGTTCCAGAGTGCTGGCCAGCGCTGCTCCGCACTGCGCATGCTGTATGTGCAGAAGGACATAGCCGACAACCTGCTGGAGATGCTCTACGGCGCTATGGAAGAATTGGGTATAGGCGATCCCTGGGCGCTTTCTACCGATGTAGGGCCGGTTATTGATGAGGCTGCCCGCAAGAAAATTATAGATCACTGCGATAAATTTGAGCGCGAAGGCCGCATGCTGAAAAAACTTCCGGTGCCTGAAAAGGGCCTGTATGTTTCACCGGCTGTGCTCAGAGTCAGCGGGATCGAAGAGCTTGAAGAAGAAATCTTCGGTCCGATCCTGCACGTGGCTACATTTGAAGCCAAAGATATCGACAAGGTTGTCGATGCCATAAACGCCAAAGGCTATGGGCTGACATTTGGCATCCACAGCCGGGTTGATAACCGTGTTGATCAGATTGTCGCGCGCATCAAGGTTGGCAATACCTACGTTAACCGTAACCAGATTGGCGCAATTGTTGGCTCCCAGCCATTTGGGGGCGAAGGTCTTTCCGGAACCGGCCCCAAAGCCGGCGGTCCACAGTACGTTCGACGCTTCCTGAAAGGTGCCAATGTTGAACGCCCGGCAGAGCCAGGTGCGAAAACCATTGATGGTAAGAAACTGGATGGTCTGGTCAGCAGTCTGGGCAAGCTTTCCGTTGCTGCTCCGAAAGCCAGAATTGAGGCCATGGAACCCATTTTCGGTAAGTTGCCAGAGCCTCTGGATGCCTACCCGGAAGAGCTGCCAGGGCCAACCGGGGAGCTTAACCGCCTTTCCAATCACGCCCGTGGAACCGTTCTGTGTTTGGGGCCAGACAAGGAAACGGCATTGGCACAAGCTGCCATGGCACTGTCACAGGGCAACAAGGTGGTGGTCATTGCCCCAGGTGTTGAAGATGTTGTGGCTCGTGCCGCTCCGGCCGGGTTGCCGTTAGTGGGCGTTGACGGGCTTCTGGATCCGGAAGTGCTGGTAAACGCTGTTGGCTTTGAGGCGGTTGTGAGCTGTGCCAATCAGGCTCTGTTGCGCAAGTATCGCCAGGCTCTGGCCAAGCGCGATGGCGCATTGATCCCTCTGATCACCGAGCACACACTCGATCAGCGTTTTGTGATTGAGCGTCACCTTTGCGTGGATACAACCGCAGCCGGTGGCAACGCCAGCCTGATTGCGGCGTCTGAGTAAACTCAGGATGGGGCCGGAAGCTCTCAGGGAGGGGGCTTCCGGTGATCTGATCAATTACTGGCATAGCGCTCGCGTAATATGCCGACCCGCTCAACGTAAGCCTTGGTTTCAGCATAGGGAGGAACCCCTCCGTAACGGCTTACGGCACCTGGGCCGGCATTATATGCCGCAGTGGCTAACCTGGTATCACCCTTAAAGCGTTCCAACATTTTTGCGAGGTAGGTAACACCACCGCGGATGTTATCTGCTGCCACCATGGCATTCTGCACGCCCACCTCCAGAGCTGTGCCTGGCATCAATTGCATAAGCCCTTGGGCACCCACGGGTGAGATTGCCTTTTCATTGAACGCAGACTCCGCATGAATCACCGCACGCACCAGTGCCGGGTCAACACCATATTCTTTAGCAGCTGTTTTGATTTCTGTTTCGTAGCGACCAGCGAACAGTGGGGTAGTGCGCCAGTTCACATGAGAATCCGGGTCGCAGGCGTAGCAGTGGAACCTGATAACATCGAAATCTGCCACTGAAGGCCGGGTACTGGTGTAGGCAACGACGCCATTGTCGTCTGTGTAGCGGAATACAGTTTCGCTTTTGCTTGAAGCTCGCCCGGGGCTGTTACTTTTTACGTTGGTAAACTCAACTCTTCCATCCGGATGCACAATACGCTTGATGGAGTCTGCTGCAACGGGTGCAGAGAGCCAGATTAAAGCGATAAGTGCGGGTAGGATGCATTGTTTGGGGCTTATCATCAGCTGCTCACGGAAAGCGTAATCAGTAATCTTACTGTTCGTTATATTAAATCAGGCAGATTAAAGATTATACGGCGCTACCGGGCAGAAATGATATTAAGTCTTGTCGGTGAAATGTTACCGGAAGAGGCAGAAAGCCCGGGCGTGCTGCAGTTGCCCGGGCCGAAACTCTGATCAGATTCATCCGGAATGCTAGATCTTTGGTCCCCGCCCGCGAACAGCATTGGCAACAAGAGAGATCACCAGAAGTATGAGAAAGATAAAGAACAGAATTTTTGCAATACCTGCCGCTGTACCCGCGATACCCCCAAAACCAAGGACACCGGCAATAATGGCTATGGTGAGACAGATTACAGCCCAATAAAGCATAATCATTCCTCTTTGTTTGGCTTCCACTTAAAAGTGACACAGGTTTGGGGGAGGCACAAATATCAAGCAGCGGCAGAATCCTTTCTGTGTGCTTTTTACCTATATTTTCCGGGTTCAAAGTTATGTTTTTATTGATTTAAACAGGGTTTGTTGCCGGCTCATTAAGCTTTTATAAGATAAGCTGGCCGTCGGGATATTGTTATGGTGGCGCTACTGCTATTCTTTATGAACCGGGTCCTGGAGTAATTTATGACTTTGAAACACAGTGTCGGTGCTTTGCTTGTTACAGCTTCCTTTATGCTTGTGGGGCCTCTCCATGCTGAACCAGCAGATTCAACCGTTGATGAGCTCAAGCGAGAAACCCGGGAGCTTGGCGAAACGCTACAGAAATATGGTGCCGACCAGAAGGACCAAGCGGAAGACTCCATAAATCGAGCACTGACTGCGCTCGACGAACGAATTGCAGAACTGGAGGAAGAGCTTTCAGAAAACTGGGACGACATGAGCAGCGTCGCGCGCGAACGCTCACAGGAGAGTTTGGCCTCCTTGCGTGAGCAGCGTGAGCGGGTGCAAGCCTGGTATAACGAACTCAAAGCCAGTTCGGCATCGGCATGGGAGCGAGCTAAAAAAGGTTTCTCCGATGCCTATGATGCACTTTCCGAGCAGTGGAGTGAAACTGAGCGGGATTTGACCCTTGATCAGGAAAAACGTAATCAAAGCATCTGACCACTAAACCAGACAAGGAAATACCATGCCATTTTCTCCAGACACTATTGCCGAGCTAAATCTGTTGTCGCAGTTTGAATCCTCTTCTGGGCAGGCTGGAATCAAGGTTCACAAAAGCGGTGCCTCACCCGAGACCGTGCAGGCAGCGGAGCGTCTGTTTGCCAAAGGCCTGATAACGCGGGATGACGGAGGCTACCTCACTCCTATGGGTAGTGAGGCAGTCGAGCTGACACAGAAACTGCAGTCTATCCTCACGACATAACCGCCTCTGGCTGATCCCTCAATGCCACCTGTAATGGTGGCATTGCTGGGTGCCTGTATCTGTTTTGTATACGAACCAGGCTCTAGACTGAACGTTGTTCCAGATACCTGACCCCGGCAGCTGTTTATGCGCTCTTTCTTTTATTCGTTTTTTGTACCTGCCCTGTTTGTTTGGCTGTGGAGCACGGGCTTTATCGGCGCAAAATACGGCCTGCCCTATGCCGAGCCGTTCACCCTCCTGCTTATCCGCATGCTTCTCACTCTGGGTTTGCTTATGGTGCTGGCAGGCCTCCTCAAAGCCCGCTGGCCTGGCTGGCGCTCGGCTGGGCACCTTGCTGTTACAGGTCTGCTGGTCCACGGCTGCTATCTTGGCGGTGTGTACTATGCCATTCAGGATGGTATGCCCTCCGGAATAGTGTCGCTGGTGGTGGGTTTGCAGCCGCTGGTTACCGCGGGTGTCGCGGTTTTTGTATTGAAAGAAGCCATTTCATGGCGGCAGTGGCTGGGTTTGGGGCTTGGCTTGGTGGGTGTCACTCTGGTTTTGCTGGAAAAGTTTGGCGGAGCAGGCAACCCGGGAGCAGCATTTCCATTGTGGACACTGATATGGGCCCTGCTGGCGTTGGCCGGAATTTCACTGGGTACGGTGTATCAGAAACGCCACGGCACTGGTGCAGACTTGGTGACTGGCACCCTCATTCAATACGGCGCCGCAGCCTTGTTTTTTGCCGCTGGCGCGCTGCTTCTGGAAACCCGTGAAGTAGTCTGGTCGTTGCAACTCCAACTTTCTATGGCCTGGCTGGTTTTGGGGGTTTCTATTGGCGCGATTCTGCTTTTGATGTGGTTGATTCGCCAGGGTGCTGCTTCCCAGGTGGCAAGCCTGTTCTATCTCGTGCCCCCGGTAACCGCTCTGGAAGCCTTTTGGCTGTTTGATGAGCGCCTGGGCGTATTGGCCATTACCGGAGGAATCATTTCCATTACGGGCGTTGCTCTGGTGGTTTCGCAGAAACGCCCCGGTTAAGGGGCGCTCTGACGGGGCCTAGGTGCACCGGTTATGCCGTTTGTCCGCTTATAACGCGGAGTACCTGAATTATCTCGCTTTTATTCAGGTATTTGGGCACGGCGTAGGTTCCGTGAGCTTCTTTCATGGCAGCTTGCGCCATGACGTTAAAGTGCTTCTCATCAATACCCTTCACCTCACGGGCTATGGGCAAGGTTGCAAGTAGCGTATTAACACGCTGGATCAACTTGTCGGTTGCCAGTGAATCTTCCTCTGCATCTGTGGCAAGGCCACACAGTCTGGCCAATTTTGCCATCCGGGTTTTTGCGCTGTGCCTGTTTACCTCAAGAATGTGCGGTAGAACAATGGCGTTGGCCCGGCCGTGAGGAACGCCATATTGGGTACCAAGCTGGTGAGCAATGGCGTGCACGTAGCCCAGACCCGTTTTGTTCAGTGCCATGCCACCGTAGTTTGCAGCCAGAGCCATGGCGTCACGGGCTTCGTAGTCTTGTCCGTTTTCGCAGGCCTTTTCCAGGTATTTGAATACGAGTTTCACGCCGGCACCGGAGTACAGCTCGGTTTCAGGTGATGAGAAATCACTGATCCAGGATTCCAGGCAGTGGGTTAGCGCATCAATGCCCGTGTCTGCGGTTACCGACTTGGGCATGCCGGCCATGATTTCGGGATCCAGCGCGGCCGCCAAAGGGACCACCTTTGGCTCGATCACGAGATGTTTTACGTGAGTGGTTTCATCCGATATAACCGCCCCTATAGTGACTTCTGAGCCGGTACCTGCGGTAGTGGGAATAACAAATAGTGGCAGAGATGACTTTCGAGCTTTGAGAATGCCAACCAGCTCTCTGGGTGTTTTGTTGTTCGTGGCTGCCAGTGCCATCACTTTTGCAGCGTCAATAGAAGAACCTCCCCCAATAGCCAATACAGCGTCACAGCCATTTTGCTGAAGTACTTCCAGACCCTGTTCTACAACCAGAAATCCCGGGTCTGGTGTTACACCGCTGAACACAACCGTTTTAATCCCCAGCTTGTTCAGGTGCTCCTCAATTGGACTGATAACGCCAAGCTGAAAGAGCACGTCATCTGTCACAAGCAGAACCCGCTTGAAGTCGAAGTGCGCCATGTGATCAGCCAGCCTTAGCCGGGATTGCGCCCCCAGAAACATGTTGGGAGTCTGGCTTGGAATGAGTTTTGTTATTAGCTTCAGGGCTGCAAGTTGCGCTTTGGAGCGCACTGGCGTGATCAGGTCTGTAATCATTGCAGGTTTCCGGATAGTGATGTTTAGTTCAGTGGCTAACTATAGTCGGACAATATAGCAGTTGGAAGAAGTTCCTGTGTCCGTATGGTAACGACCACAATGGCATGTATGAGGTATCTTTGGTGGTTTAAGGTTTCAGGAGCTTTTTGATGTTGTTAAAGCGAGTGTGATGCTATGACTCATTGGCTGGTAGCAAATCCTGGCGCAGGCAATGGCCAGAAAGGGCGGGAGTTCTGGCGTGAAAGGCTTGCGAGCGCAGGTATTACAGGCCCGGAGTGTTGTGATCTTCAGGATAAGAGTTGGACTGCGCAGGTACAACCTGGCGACATAGTGATGGTGGCCGGAGGTGATGGATCAGTTAATGCCGTTGCCCAGATATGCCTGGAACACAAAGCAGTGCTTGCGGTGTTGCCGTCTGGTACAGCCAATGATTTCGCCCGAAACCTGGCCCTGCCGGAAGACCCTGCCGCTGTGTGTGAGCTTGTTCAGCGAGGGGTCACGCAAAAAGTGGATGTGGCAGAATTTGGAGATGGGATTTTTCTCAATGTCGCGCACATTGGCCTGGGAACGGTAGCAGCCCGGGAAGCGGAAGGTGCAGCCAAAAAATTCTTTGGTCGTTTCAGCTATGGCGTGGCTTTGTTGAAGCAGGTGAGTGCCAAGCGCGGTTTTCATGCGGAAATATCATGCGACAAGGCGTTTGTGCGGGGTCGCTGGTTGTCGATTGCTGTGTCCAGCGGCGCATTTTTTGGGGGCGGGAATGAGATTCCGCAAGCAACAGCGGATGACGGGCTACTTGATATTATTGCGGTGAAGCCACGCCCTTTGCTGCAGTTGCTGCTTACCTTCCTGCTGGTGCGACTGAGTGGAAAGTCTCCTGATCGCACCAGCACGGTGGTGCACCTGAAGGGCAAGCGCTGCGATATTTATACGTCAAAACCGAAAATCGTTACGGTGGACGGAGATGAAGCGGGAAAAACACCGCTTCACGTTGTATGTCGTAAACACTGTCTCCGGGTGATCGGCGCATCCGTAGTGCGTACAGGTGAGGCTGGAAAAGTTGCGAGCGGGGGTGTAAATGGCTCGTAAATCACTCTCGAAGCGACTGTTTCGTAGCGTTGCATGGGTATTGGTTACGCTGGTACTGCTGTTTCTGTCGGTGCTGCTCTTGTTCCGGTATGTGAATCCACCCACCTCGGCGTTCATGCTTGGTTACAGCTTTGCTCATCCGCACAAAGAAGTGCAGCAGCAATGGGTTAGTTTTTCGGACATCTCGCCCTGGATGCCACTTGCGGTGGTGGCCAGCGAGGATCAGCGGTTTCCCGATCATTGGGGTGTTGATTTTGTCGCGATTCGCAAAGCCTTGGCTGAGTATCATGCAGGTGACGGGCTCAGGGGCGCCAGTACCATCACACAGCAAACCGCAAAAAACCTGTTTCTATGGAATGGCCGAAGTTTTGTCCGTAAAACTCTGGAGGCCGGGCTTGCACTCGCGGTTGACGGGCTTTGGCCAAAGCGCCGAATTCTTGAGGTGTATTTGAATATAGCCGAGTTTGGTCCCGGAATTTACGGCGTTGAGGCTGCGAGCAAGGCGTATTTCGGTATATCTGCCCGGCAGTTATCGGCCAGCCAGTCTGCACGGCTGGCTGCCATTTTGCCTAATCCGAAAGTGTTGAGTGTGACCTCGCCGTCGCCCTATGTGCGGGATCGTATTTTCTGGATTAGGGGGCAAATGGATCAGCTATCCGGGCTACACTACCTGAAGGATTTGTAGAGCATTCGCAAAATAAAGAGAACTTTATGAAAGTGTTATTGCTGGGTGCCACCGGATTGACCGGTGGATTGGTTCTCACTGGCCTTTTGGCCCGTGACGAGGTTGAACTGGTGGTAGTGCCTGTTCGGAAAGCGCTGGAATCTGTTCACGGCAAGCTGCAGCAGCAGGAAATGGATTTTGACCGCATGGCAGACCATGCTGAGCTTTTTAAGGTGGATGTCATTATCTGTTGCCTGGGCACGACCATTAAAAAGGCAGGCTCTCAGGAACAATTCAGAAAGGTAGATTACGATTACTGCCTGGAAGCAGCTGAACTTGGGCGTGCAGGTGGTGCTGGTGCGTTCATCTTGATGTCTGCTATTGGATCGTCATCTTCTTCAACAATTTTCTACAACCGGGTTAAAGGCGAACTGGAAGATGCAGTGAAAGGCCTTGGTTACCCTTATTTGTCGATATATCACCCTAGCCTGCTGCTGGGCGACAGGCCGGATCACCGTTTGGGAGAAGCCATAGGTGCCAAGGCTATGCCGCTGATTAACCGCATGTTGTTGGGGCCGTTGGAAAAGTACCGGGCAATCGAGGCACAAACCGTTGCATCTGCCATGGTTAACGAGGCCTGCAGCCTGGCTGCCAAACCGGTTGCCGAGCAGGTTGTTCAGGTTCGCCAGTATGAGGATATTGTTGCGCTGGCAGGCGCCTCAGCCCAGGGTGACATCCAGGAACATCATCACCACAAAACCGATTAGCAGTGCGAAGGTGGTCTGGGCCTTGTAGCGGCTTCGATGGGTTTCGGGAATGATTTCGTTGCTGATAATGAACAGCATGGCACCGGCGGCGAAACCCAGAGTCCAGGGCATTATCGGTTCTGCCAGCGACACCAGTGCAGCACCGAACAGACCACCGATAGGTTCGGCCAATCCTGTTAAAAGAGCGATAGTAAAGGCGCGAACTCGCGAGTATTGGATGGCAATCAGCGAAAATGCAACGGCAAGGCCTTCCGGAATATTCTGAATGCCAATGCCCAGTGCCAGGACATAACCGTTGCGCACATCGCCCCCTGCAAAACCAACACCTACCGCCATGCCTTCGGGAAAGTTGTGCAACGTAATAGCGATAATGAACAACCATATTCGGCGAATATGGGCTGCATCAGGCCCCTCTGGCCCGAGATTAAAATGCTCATGGGGCAAGTTCTGGTGGAGGTAGTACAGAGCTCCAGCACCCGAAAGAACGCCGAATATTACAAGCAGTGCAGCCGCCCATGTTGAGCCCAGCAGCACTTCTCCGTATTCCAGCCCGGGGATCAACAATGAAAAAACGGAGGCCGCGAGCATTACGCCTGCAGCACCCGCCAGCATGCAGTCCTGCAGGCGGGTAGAGAGATCTTTAACGAAGAATACAGCCAGGGCTCCGATGCCGGTTGCCAGCCCCGCTAATAAGCTGGCCAGTGCACCAAGCCAAACGATGTTGATATCGGCAGTCATGAAAACCGGATGCTCCGGGCCAGTGCTATGCCTTGTGAACCTCGTTTGAAATTAGTCAAATCATCAGTCCGTTTCGTAGTTGGGGTTTTTCGACCGCGACAGTGTGGGTTCACAGCCAACAATTTGCCTCGCCTGCCTGTGTGCATGGAGATACCAGCGTTGCCCGGGTTTGGTAAAGGTATTCCGGGTTATCTGAAAATCGGTTGTTTCCATGGTGGCGGGTATTGGCGAGCCATCGGCGTGACGATATACACAGCTCACGCTGAGGGTGGCGGGTTCAGCCGTTGGTAATTCTATGAAGCCATCATCCCGAATCTTTGGCGTATTGCCGTCCACGCTGATGATTTTAAGGCAAGGGCCGTAGTGAACCCTGCCGTGCTCCTTCAGGTATTCGCTCAGGCAGTGCTGGGCACTCAGTAAAACCCTACTATGGCTTACTGCTCCCGTGCTTTCGGGCATGCTCTTACTTTTTTGACCGGCAGCCGGGCTTGCATCTGGCAATGACTGGCATCCAGCCAACACAAGAAAACAGGCCAGCAAAAGCGTGACGACAGGCTTCATTGATACTCCTTGTTGCATTGAACAAATGGAATTGTTCGGGAACAAGGGCTTAGTTTAGCTTAGCTATCCCGCTGGTACACGGGTGGATATTTCAGCTTTTAAATCCCGGCATTGGTGCTTTCGAAGATCTTGTCGGCAGATGCCGCAACAAATCCGCTGTAAAGGGTGCCGTTGGGCTTCTTGTAACGAAGTGCGAACTCATAGAAGCAGCTGGGAATCGTCATTTCACGGTCGCTGAACTGAACAGGAACCCGGTCGGCCATTGTGGATGACTGTTCAAGCAACTCTTCAGGAGAACCCTTCACTTCACCACCGGCCGCATTCACTGCAAAACCCTTGTCCTTCAGGAGCTGGTTAATATCAGTAACTGTTTCAAAGTTAGTCAGGTGGTTAACACTTACCGTGAAGTGATTTGCCCGGTAACCCCAGGCCCCGAGCCAGGCTGCATATTCGCTCTCTTCGAGCAGTTGGCGGTAAGTGCTGGAATCCAGATCCCAATGCCGCCCTGAGTACAGAAAGTTGTCTGCCGTAACCTTATCGTCTGTTATCCCGTCCACCAGCTGTGAGGCAATAGCCTGAAGTTCTGGTGAGCACTGCTCTGTCAGCAACTCTGAAATAAACACCTTCGGAGCTTCGGGGTCTGCGTGCTCGTAATGCCGGGCATAAAGCTTCTTGCCTTCGAAGTGGTATTCGCCGCCTTCCCGGTACCCTAAGGCCAGGAAATGCGCTGCGAGAGTATCCAGCCCAACTGGCTTCAGGTTGAAGGTTCTCAGGGCGATATGATCATTGATGATTGCTTGGCCTTCTTCGGCACCCAGAATGCGGTGGATCTTCGCGGCCGATGGTGTGACAGCTCTATAGTCCTGCCAGAGATTTTCGAACAAGGCGTTGCGATCAGTATGCATAGCTTAACTCCGTAGCCGTAATTCTGTTTCGTGCCGTCGACGTCGCATGGTTTAAAGGCAAAATGCGCGAGAGGTCGCCGTTCTCAAGGCAAAGTTTGGTCGCCAGCGAGCGGGAAATAATCTGTGTATCTGAATACTCGGACACCTCGGATGTGACGGTTGCCCGAAAATTTGCTGTTTCTGTATTTGCAATCAGCGTTGGTTCGTTGTGGCGGTGGTTGGTGCGGCCAAATGGCGTATTTGTCCCTGCCAGATAATCATCCACCCTTACGCTGTGTGCAGAGGAAGACCTGACGCTTCGTATCTCTGCCAGGGCACATTCCACGGTTGGACCCGCATCAAACAGGTCTATCAACCCTTTGTGCTTGAAACCCTCTGCCTCCAGTATCTGTAAGGCTGGCCGGGTGTTGTTGTGTACCTGGCTAAGTACAGCTCGGGCCTCCGGGCTCATAAGGCAGGTATAGAGAGGGTGAGAGGGCATCAGTTCATCAATAAAATCTGTGTAGCCCGCACCAATAAGCTGGGTTGCCTGGCTAAACTCCATGTCCACAAAGTGCGCTTTTAGCCAGTCCCAGAAGGGGGAGCGACCGGCAGCATCAGAAACCCCGCGCATTTCGGCAATGACCTTGTGCGAGAAGCGCTCCGGGTGAAGAGCCATAAACAGAAAGCGCACCCGGGAGAGCAGTTTGCCCGCATTGGCCCGGCGAAACTCAGGGCGCAAATAAAGAGAGCAAATCTCGGAATAGCCTGTGTAGTGGTTGCAGCGGGTGAGGGTTTCCACACTCTTGCGAACATCAAGGTCCCGTGAGTGATGGGTTACTGTGTTGCGCCGGAAGTGGTAAAGCGGCTGGGTATGCCCGGTGTTTGCCTCAATACCACTGGTGCCGAGGATGTCGCCAGTGGCCTCATCTTCCAGTACAAACAGGTAGTGCTCATCACCAGGGTTATGCACGTCACGCTCGAAGCTTGCTATGGAGTGGGCAATTTTTTGTGACAAAGCGTCCCTGTTTGGCATTAGGGATGTAAACCCCGGGCCAGACTCTTCGGCTATCTGGTAGAGCGTATCCAGATCTTTGTCTGCAATTGGGCGAATAATCATGGGCTGAAACCTGGCGTTGTTTCGAAACAGTATGCATTTGGACTTTGCCGGTTTGTAGGTGCATTTTGTCCGGAATGAGCTATGCTCTTGTCAAAATAACGCGATCGGTTATCAAAATGATCAATAGCAAAGACCAAAAACTGCTTATGCTGCTTCGCCAGAATGCCCGAGTCAGCATCACAGACCTGGCGAAGGCTTTACAGTTGTCCCGCTCAACGGTGCAAAGCCGGATCTCCCGGTTAGAAGCCAGTGGCGTGATAGCTGGGTATGCGGTGCAACTGGGGGGCGCGTTTTCTTCCAGCCAAGTGGAAGCCCATGTGTCTATCAAGGTGGCTCAAAAATTAACGGCGCGAACGAACAAGGCTCTTGAGGGCATTAGCCAGGTGTCGCAGTTGTTTTCGGTTAGCGGAGAATACGATCTCATAGCAATCGTTCAGGCTCAGTCTCTTGAGGAGCTGAGCGCAGTGTTGGACGAGATTGGCAATCTCGATGGGGTTGAGCGCACTAACTCAGCCGTGGTGCTGGAAACCCGCTTCCGGCGTTAGGCGCATTTCACAACCTTTGGGATAGTGGGTTTTCAGGCGCCCAGCATCCCTGCGAAAGCACTGTAGAGGAAAGCGGCTGAGCCAAGAAGGATAAGTCCCCAAGCAGGAAAGATCAGGATAGAGCGATTCGTTGACTGCCTCATGGCGGTCTCCTCTGAGGGGTAGAGTTCGATAAGCTTCGATTTTCACTTTAGACCAATCTTGACGAATGTCACACAAAAAATAACCAGCTTCGTTGGCGCGAAACAGAGTATGGGGTGGATTTAGTCAATAAGGCGGGTATTTAATGCCATTGAGCTCTCGCCAAATACCGCTAATATTTGTGAATTCCAGTGGAAGTGCATTAGAGTGAATCCTAATTCACATGTTGGGCGGAATTCGTCACCGATAACAATAATCAGGAGTTTTTCATGGCAGTGGATCCCCGCAAGCTGACTTCTTTGCACTGTTTGTACTATTGGGCCGAGAAAAGCCCGGAACGGACATACCTCACTCAGCCCTATCCCGATGGGACTGTTGAGGATATTAACTGGAAACAGGCTGCGGACCAGGTTTCACGCATGGCCGCCCATCTCAACAGCCTTGAACTCCCTGAGCGCAGTAATATTGCCGTCCTCGGCAAAAACAGTGCGCACTGGATATTGTCGGATCTCGCTATTTGGGCCGCCGGGCATGTTTCAGTGCCGTTGTATCCCACGCTTAATGGGGACGCTGCTGCCTATGTTCTTGAACACTCAAAGGCAAAATTGCTGTTCCTGGGGAAGCTGGATGGCACCGCAGATGGCTGGAACGATATAAAAGGGCACATTCCTTCTGATCTCCCAATCATCTCCCTGCCTATGTCGCCGCGGGATGATACGCCCAAGTGGATTGACGTCATTGCCAGGCACGAGCCAGCGGCACCAAAGTTACCGAGCCAGGATGCACTTGCTACGATTGTTTACACCTCGGGCAGTACTGGCCGCCCTAAAGGAGTAATGCATAATTTTGGATCCATGATGTCTGTGGCCGACGGTTTGCAGCAGATGTTCACGGTGACCTCTGAGGATCGAATGCTGTCATACCTTCCGTTGGCTCACGTGGCGGAGCGAGCGGCGGTTGAAACGCAATCCCTGTATTTTGGCTTTCATACCTATTTCGCCGATAACCTGGACACCTTTCAGCAGGATCTTCAGCGTGCCCGGCCAACACTGTTCTTCTCTGTGCCGCGGCTGTGGATGAAGTTTTATCTTGGGGTGAATGCCAAACTGCCTCCCAAAAAGCAAAAGCTGTTATTCAGCATCCCGTTTGTGCGTTCCGTTGTGAAAAAGAAGGTGCTTAAACAGTTGGGGCTGGATCATTGCCGGGCTGCACTGACGGGGGCAGCACCTTTGTCGGAAGAGATTATTTTGTGGTATCGCAACCTTGGTCTGGAGTTGCTTGAAGTTTATGGTATGACAGAAAATTTCGGATACTCCCATGCCAGTCGGCCCGGACGAGCCAGGATAGGTTGGGTAGGCGAGGCCAATCCGGGTGTTGAGCACCGCATTGGCGAAGGGGGTGAACTGGAGGTGAAAAGCCCGGGAATGATGATGGGCTACTACCAAAACGAAGAGAAAACCCGCGAGGATGTTACCGCTGATGGTTTTCTCAAAACCGGTGATATGGGTGAGATTGATGCAAGCGGCTATCTGAAAATTACCGGCCGGGTAAAAGACCTGTTCAAAACCTCAAAAGGTAAATACGTTGTGCCGGTTCCTATCGAGAACCGGTTTAACCATCCTTCGGTGGAAGTAGTCTGTGTAGCCGGTGCCAACCAGCCTCAACCTTGCCTGATGATACTTCTGTCAGAGGACGTTCGGGAGGCGCTTTCAAATGGAATGGACCGGGCAGAGCTTGAGCAGGAGTTGCTGAAAGAACTGGGCGCAGTAAACGAAGAATGCGAAGCCCACGAAAAAATATCCTTCGTTGTGGTTGTGAAGGAGCCTTGGACCATGGAGAACGGAATGCTCACGCCAACCATGAAGATCAAGCGGAACGTAATCGAGGACACTTACAACCGCAAAATGGACAGTTGGTTTGAGCAGAAAAGGAAAGTGGTTTGGGAATTATGATCGGGTAATGCAAAACGCCGGTGGCTCTGGAATCAGCACCACCGGCGTTTTCAGTTTGGCTACTTGCTTCAGAGCTGCGCTATATGGTGCAGCTCTTTACGTTGGCCTGACTGGAATTAGTGACCGCCTTGCATCTGAACGATATCGGGCGTTGCTTCTGCAGCCTTACGGTTGAATGACCGCAGCTTGCGGCTCATGAACTGGACCGCCATCTTCGCTGCCGCACGTGTGTGTTGGCTTCTCACTTCAGCACCATTGTGGAGGATGCTGGATGGTAGCGGTTTAACGGTTGCCATATGTCTTTGTGCCATAGCGACTTCCTCCTTTTGGTGAGTTGCTATTTGTGATTGGTTAAAAACTATTAACCTGAATTTACATTGAATTGTAAGGGTATTTTTTTGCAGCGTAAATACGTTAAACTCCGTACTCATGTTGCAAATATGCAGTAGCTATGGACTGGGATTATCTTCGATATATACACGCTCTGGCAATAGGCGGAACCCTCGCGAAGGCCGGAGAATTACTGGGCGTGCATCAAACTACCGTTTTGCGCCGACTCGACCAGATGGAAGAGACGTTGGGCGTACAGTTTTTTGAGCGCAACCGGGATGGGCTTCAGCTGACACCAGTGGGGGAAACCGCTTTCCGTAATGCGGAAAAACTGTCAGTAGAAATGGAAAATCTTGAGCGCAAGCTGGTTGGACAGGATGCCGCGCCTGTGGGCAAAGTACGGCTGGCGGCGGAAGACACGATGATGAGCGAGTTGCTCGGGTCGGTTCTGGCTGAACTGGTGCGTGAGTTTCCCGACATTGAACTGGAAGTGCTCACCGATAACGACGTTACTAATCTTACCCACAGGGAAGCAGATCTCACCCTGCGTCCCGAGAACAAACCCCAGGCAACACTGGAGGGTGAGCGCATAGCGGCCATTGAATCGGCGGTATACGGCTCTGCCAGTTATTGTCGGCGCCACCGTAATATGGATATTGAAAACCAGCCAGAAGACTGCCTCTGGATTATTCCGGATGACACCTTTAGCCACCTGGCAACCGGTCGGTGGTACCGCAAGCACCTTAAGCATGCCACGTCGGTCATCCGCTGCAATAGCTTGCACGCCATGCATGCGCTGGCGCGGTCAGGCGCTGGTCTTGCAGTTTTGCCCTGTTATTTGGGGGAAGGCACCAAAGAGCTTCGCCGTTTGTCAGATCCGCTGGAAGGCGAAAGTGTCGACCTGTGGGTGCACGTAAGCCAGGACACTCAGCAAATGGCGAGAATTCGAATTGTGAAAGAGTTTCTGGTGGACAGGCTGCGAGCTCAGGCCTCGGCAATCGAGTTCAACCCGACACCCTGATCACCGGAGCGTTTGCGCTCAGCCACAGAATGGCCAGAACTGGTACCAGCGCCAGCACTGGAACTCCTTTTCGCAGGATTTGAGTTGGTTGTCGTACCGGAAAGCCCTTGACTGCACCCGAGATGCCAAGGCTGTAATAGACGGCTTGCGGGCAAACGTTTTGCGGGCGTAGCCGCCGCGGCCTTCGTGGTATGCCAGGTAGAGCAGGCGTGGACTATGGAAGGGGATGCCGAGCTGCCGATGGGAGAGGTGGTTGTACCATCCCACAAAATCCAGCGCGTACTCCATATCAGTCCGTACGGTAAACAAACCATCGCCATTGGCGGCAAGGTATTCACCCCAAGCCGGGTCCAGGGCCTGCGCGTAACCATAGGCGGTGGTTGGCCGGGTCCAGGGAATGAAGCCCCACAAGCGAGTTCTGGGTGGCCGGGCGTGGCTGCGGAACGATGACTCGTAGTACACGAAAGCCATCTGGGTAGCGATGGGGGTTCCCCAGCGTTCCTGGGAGTCCTTTGCGTAGTCGTACCAAACCGTATGCTCACGAAAGATCTCGCACAGATCGTTCGGGTTCACGGGAGGTTCCGGGGCGAGCAAGCTGAAACGCAGTGTTGCCCAGGTGCCGATGATCAAGCCCAGAACCGGAAGCCCGTACCATTTCACGCGAGATCGCCACCGATCACGACGTGTCTGGCGCTTTCTTTTGCGTGTGCGTGACCGCGTCCAGAGCTTTCCTACCAAACTGTCATCTCCGGAACCCATGGATTGCTTGCTCAGGGGAGGGTGTGCGTGTCATAAACGCAGCATCCACCAAACAGGATGATAGTTAAATGAAGCTTGGTACCCTAGTTAAACCTCTTTTAATCACCGGCCTGATTATCGCTGGCCCTGCCATGGCCGCGCCCAGTGCGCAGCAGGTGCTGGCAGCATCGCCTGTCGATGACATTGTTGAACGCTACCCGGCCATGATGAGCGAAGGCATTCGCGAAGGCTTGAAGCGCAGCCCGCAGCTGCCTCCCATGGTTGCTGACACCATTGGATACGTTGTCAGCAACAGCTTTCGTGCGGCGGATATAGAGCAGCAAATAGTGAAAAACCTGGAGCGCGACCTCTCCGGGAAGCAGCTTGAAGCAGTGGAAGGCTGGTACAAGACACCGGTGGCCCGGAAAATCTCGGCTGTGGAAATTGCAGCTTCAGACCCGGCTGCCTGGCAACAGATGCAGGCCAAGGCTGCGGAGCTTGGTAAAAAGTACAAAGGCACGGATCGTGCCCGGATGTTCGAGCGCTTTGATCGGGCAGCCCGCGCAACCGAAAGTGCTGTAGACACCACCATTGCCGTGCAGCTTGGATTGGCAACGGCCATGGCTGCGTTCAGCCCTGACTCAGCAAACTACGATGAGCTTAAACGGAAGATAGAGAACCAGCGCAATGCTATAAGGGGTGTGGTTGAACAGCAGATATACGACAGCTATTTGCACACTTATGAAAAAATAAGCATGCAGGAGATGGGGCTGTATATCGACTTTCTGGAAAGCGGGCCGGGTTCTGCATTTTCAAAAACCGTCACCCAGAGTATCCAGCAGGCTATTACCGATCCGATTGAGTCTATCGGCAACCAGATGGCGAGATTTCTCGCTCCGCAAAAGTAAAGACCGCATGGGAGAGGCTGGCTCCGAAAGTATTCAGGAGCCAGCTTGCAGGCATTCCGGGTTGCTTAGCTGCGGCTGGTTACTTCCAACAGGTGGTAGCCAAACTGGGTCTTGACCGGCCCAAGAACCTTGTTGATTTCACCGCTGAACACAACCTTGTCGAACTCCGGAACCATCTGGCCTGGGCCAAATGAACCCAAGTCGCCGCCGTTACGGCCAGACGGGCAAGAAGAGTGCTGTTTCGCTACTTCCGCGAAATCCTTGCCACCTTCAATTTCTTTCTTCAGCTCTTCGCATTTCGCTTCGCTGTCTACCAGAATGTGGCGTGCAGTTGCCTGTGTCATGAAAACGTTCCTTAAATAAAATGAATGGGTAACTCTGAAAAGGAATGCTGCCTTTCCCCCGCGCTCTAGGCAAGCCCTTTTTATGCGTGTTTCTGCGGCCTCACGGTTACCATCGCAAACCTGTACAATGCCGGCTTTATTTAGCCGGTGCTGCGCTGGCCCTTACTTCTATAGGTTTGTTTCTTGATCTCTACTGCCAATATCACCATGCAATTCGGGGCTAAGCCCCTATTTGAAAATGTTTCCGCAAAGTTCGGTAACGGCAACCGCTATGGCTTGATCGGGGCCAACGGCTGCGGTAAATCCACCCTGATGAAGATTCTCGGTGGTGACCTGGAACCGTCTGCCGGCCAGGTTATGCTGGAGCCGAATGTTCGTCTGGGTAAGCTGAGGCAGGATCAGTTTGCCTACGAGACCTGCTCCGTCATGGACACAGTCATCATGGGCCATGAAGAACTGTGGAACGTCAAAAAAGAGCGTGACCGCATCTATTCGCTGGCCGAGATGAGCGAAGAAGACGGTATGGCGGTGGCGGATCTGGAAGTTCAGTTCGCGGAAATGGACGGCTACACCGCCGAATCCCGCGCCGGTGAACTGCTTTTGGGACTGGATATTCCACTGGAACAGCACGAAGGGCCGATGAGCAGCCTGGCCCCTGGCTGGAAGCTACGAGTATTGCTGGCCCAGGCTCTGTTTTCTGACCCAGACGTGCTGTTGCTGGACGAGCCCACCAACCACCTGGACATTAACACCATCCGCTGGCTGGAAAACATTCTGGTGGCTCGCAGCAGCACCATGATCATCATTTCTCACGACCGTCACTTCCTGAACAGCGTGTGCACCCACATGGCCGACCTGGACTATGGCGAGTTGAGGCTGTTCCCGGGCAACTACGATGAATACATGACCGCGGCCACTCAGGCTCGCGAGCGCATGCTATCGGATAACGCGAAGAAGAAAGCACAGATTGCGGAACTGCAGCAGTTCGTTAGCCGCTTCTCTGCCAACGCATCCAAAGCAAAGCAGGCCACTTCCCGCGCCCGTCAGATCGACAAGATTCAGTTGGATGAAGTAAAGCCTTCAAGCCGCGTTAGTCCGTTTATCCGTTTTGAACAGGGCAAAAAGCTGCATCGCCAGGCAGTCACCATCCGGGATCTGACCAAAGGTTTTGATGGCAATACGCTATTCAACAAGCTGAACCTGCAAGTAGAAGCCGGCGAGCGCGTGGCCATCATTGGCCCTAACGGTATTGGTAAAACCACTTTGTTGCAGTGCCTTGCAGGTGCTTACGAGCCGGACAGCGGCGAAGTGAAATGGACGGACAGCGCCGAAGTGGGTTATTACGCCCAGGACCATACGGATGATTTTGCTGACGACGACACCCTGTCGGAATGGATGGCGCAGTGGACTACCGGTGGCGAGCAGCTGGTTCGTGGCACTCTCGGGCGCATGCTGTTCTCTGGAGACGACATTGGTAAGTCGGTGCGGGTGATTTCCGGTGGTGAGCAGGGGCGCATGCTGTTCGGCAAGCTGATTCTGCAAAAGCCCAACGTAATGCTGCTGGATGAGCCCACTAACCACCTGGATATGGAGTCTATCGAGGCGCTAAACCTCGCGCTGGAGAACTATCCCGGTACACTGATTTTCGTGAGCCACGACCGTGAATTTGTGTCTTCCTTGGCCACTCGGATTATTGAGTTGACGCCTGAGGGGATTACGGACTTTAGTGGGACTTATGATGATTATCTTCGTAGCCAAGGTCATCTTTAAAAACTACTGATACTGCGGGGGCTGGGCAGACGGGCAGGGCGGGCCAAAAAACGCTGTGGATACGTCCGTGTACGCTTGGCTCCGCCCTTTAGCGCTTATTGCTCCTGCGTCGCGCTAAAGGTCCTGGGCAAGCCGTCCATGGCTTGCCCGTGAAGTGCTTCGCACTCCACCCATGGCTCCGCACATTTTTGGCCCGCCCTGCCCGTCTACCCGATCTGAACTTTACAGGTTGGATCAACAACAAGAGGAATTTTGTGTGAGCGAAGGAACCGTAATTCAGGCGACCCGGAAATGGGTCGAAGATGTTGTTGTTGGTTACAACCTATGCCCGTTTGCCAAGCGCGAGCTGGTCAGGGATCGGGTTCGGTTTGTGGTATCCGAGGCTGATAACGAGGACTCACTCCTCCAGGCCCTGCAAACAGAACTCCTGCGTTTGGACGATGAGCCGGAAATTGAAACCACTCTTCTTATTCATCCTCACGTACTGCAGGACTTTGCGGACTACAACGAATTTTTGGGTGCTGCAGACGGGTTACTGACCTATCTGGATATGGAAGGCATCTACCAGATCGCCAGCTTCCACCCGGAATATCAGTTTGCAGGCACTGAATCGAATGATGCAGAGAACTACACCAACAGATCTCCGTACCCCATGCTTCACCTGTTGCGCGAAGCTAGCCTGGAATCTGCGATTGATAACCATCCGGATGTGGATGGCATACCGCCGCGAAATATCGAACTGATGAACCAACTCGGCGCACAAAAAATGCGGGATATCCTTGCAGGCTGTTTGAAAGCGCAAGATAAAATCGCGGACTAGATAACGAATTGGCGGTCTCCCCTCTATAAAGGCGCTGTAAGGAATACAGGGGAGTAGATCAATAAGCCAGTGGGAACCCCCTCCCAAAAATGTGCGGAGCCATGGATGGCGGAGCCAAGCGTACATGGACGTATTCACAGCGTTTTTTGGGAGGGGGTTCCCACTGGCGTTTGCACTAAACTGCCAAATCAGTGCAAGTCTGAGCCAAGCACCCAGTCAAGATAAAAAGAGGCACCAAAGTGGCAAGACTGTTCGAGCAAATCGATAGCCAACCCTCCGAAATCGGCGAAATCACACTCCGCCGCCGCCGCATCCCCGCACTGGGTGATCGAGATATCTACGAAGTAAAACTCGGCGAAGAATTTCTCATGTCCAGCATGTTTGTAGACGCCGAAGTCGCACTCTCAGACCTCGGGCTGAACGAAATCGAAGGGGATAACCTCAGCGTCGTCGTAGGCGGCTTAGGGCTTGGATATACCGCCGTAGCTGCACTCAAACATGAGCGAGTAGGGGAACTGCTGATTGTTGAATACCTCGAGCCAGTCATCCGTTGGCATCAGCAAGAATACGTGCCCCTTGGGAAGGACATCAACGCCGATGCTCGCAGTCGATACATCCACGGAAGCTTCTTTGACCTCGCCATTGCCGAACCTGCAAGCGGTGGCTTCGATCCCCAAGCGCCCGGCAAAGAATTTGATGCGATACTTCTGGATATCGACCACTCGCCCCGCGCGCTGCTGAATGCCTCCAACGCCAGCTTCTACACCACCGAAAATATCAGCCTGATGGCCAGGCAACTCAAACCTCGTGGTATCTTTGCCATGTGGTCCAATGAAGGCGAAGACGTCGTATTCATGGACGTGTTGCGAGAAGTATTCACCGACGTTGCCTGCCATGTGGTGAGCTTCTACAACCCGTTCCAGAACAGAGAGTCGTTCAACACCGTATACGTGGCCCGCAAACCGGGCTGAATCAGCCGGCGAGTGTAAAGGAGAGCGTCTGCCAATGAGGACCTACCGAACCCGACCCTTCAGCTCGAACCAACGCCTCCCGGATCTTGAAACGCCGCCGGTTTTACATGAGCCGGAACAGGCCGGTGAGTTGTTGGCAGAGTTTATTCATTGCCACCCCAGGCTGATGATTTTGACTGGGGCTGGCGTAAGCACAGATTCCGGCATTCCCGATTACCGCGATGGCGACGGAGCCTGGAAGCGCAAGCAACCAGTTCAGCACCGTGAGTTCATGGAAAGCTATGAAACTCGCCAGCGTTATTGGGGGCGTAGCTTGATTGGCTGGCCGGTGATCCGCAATGCAAAGCCTAACCCCTCCCACTTCCATATCGCAGAGCTGGAAATGCGCAATCATTCCAGCCTCGTGGTCACCCAGAATGTAGACCGCCTGCATCAAAAAGCCGGTACACAGGGCGTAAGCGATTTGCATGGCCGTGCCGATGAAGTGCTTTGTATGAGCTGTGGCTACCGGTGCTCCCGGGAAGAAGTACACGAACGCTGCGCTGAGCTTAATCCGACCTTTCAAGACTACAAAGCGGAAGCTGCTCCAGATGGCGATGCCGATTTGAACGTGGATTTCTCCGGTTTTCGCCTCGCAGATTGTCCAAGGTGCAGCGGTATACTCAAACCAGATGTCGTGTTTTTTGGTGACTTTGTACCGAAGCAAAGAGTGGATTTGGCGAAGGATACGCTCAAGGCGAGTGATGGATTGCTGGTGATTGGATCTTCGTTGATGGTCTATTCCGGGTTTCGCTTTTGCCGCTACGCCAAAGAGTTGGGCAAACCGATAGCCACCCTGAATCTCGGCAGGACACGAGCAGAAGCATTGGCGGAACTGAAACTGAATGCAAGAATCGGGGAGACCCTCAGGGCCTCCCTTGATCACCTATAAGATCAGACGTTGCTTACGCACCCACCAGGTTGTAAACAAACACTGTTCCCACAGCCACCGGCGTAATGAAACGCACAGTAATGAACCACAGATTGAACATGGGCTTGGAGAGCGCCAGCTCCTCTTCCATGGCCTTGCGAGACATGATCCAGCCAGCAAATACCGCAACCAGCAAGCCACCCAAAGGCAACATAATGTTGGCTGTGAAGAAGTCCAGCAGGTCAAAGATCGTTTTGCCCTCCAACATGGTGATCCATCCCAAAGGCGCAAAGCCTGACCACAGGTTAAGGGAAAGGATCGATGCAATGCCCAGAGCCCAGCACACAAAGCCTGCACCCAGCGCACTGGTGGTGCGGTTCATGCCTTTTTGTTCTTCCAGCCACTCCACAATGGGCTCCAGTAGCGAAATGCCTGAAGTCCAAGCGGCAAAGATCAGCAGTATAAAGAACAGGGTTCCGAACAGGCTGCCCATAGGCATTTGACCAAAGGCCAGCGGCAGAGTCTGGAAGATCAGGCCTGGGCCAGCGCCCGGCTCGAGGCCGTTGGCGAAAACAATCGGGAAAATAGCCAGTCCAGCCAGCAATGCCACGCCGGTATCGATAATACACACGGCAATGGATGTTTTGGCGATGGAAATGTCTTTTGGCAGGTAAGAGCCGTAAGCCATCATTACTGCCATACCCAGGCTTAGAGTAAAGAAAGCGTGCCCCAGTGCTACCAGTACACCGGCGGTAGTGAGTTTGGAAAAGTCTGGTTGAAACAGGAAGCTTACCGCCCGCCCAAACTCGCCTGTGGTCATGGCATAGCCAACAACGGCAAGCAGCAGAAGGAAGAGGGCAGGCATCAGAATGCTGACAGCCCGTTCAAGCCCGGCGCGAACGCCCTTGGCCACCACAAGCACCACCAGGGCCATGAACAGTGAGTGCCACATTAGCAGTGTTATTGGGTCTGCCAGAAGGCTGGAAAAAAGCTCGCCAATGGCCTCTGCCGATTGGCCGGTGAATTGCCCGCTGGCGGCAGAGCCTACATAGGATACTGCCCAGCCTCCAATCACAGAATAAAACGAAAGAATCAGGAAACCGGCAATAACACCGATTGCACCAACGGCTCGCCAGGAAGGGTTAATCCCTTGCTGTTTGGCGATCTGTTTGAGGCTGTTCACCGGGCTTCGGCCACCACGCCGGCCAATTAGCACCTCAGCCATCATAATTGGAAGGCCTATGGCTGCGATGCACAGCAGATAAACCAATACGAACGCGCCACCGCCGTTTTCACCGGTGACATACGGGAATTTCCAGATGTTACCCAGGCCTACGGCAGAGCCCGTGGCCGCGAGAATAAAAGCAAACCGTGAAGACCAGAGCCCACGGCCGGCGTTCGATCCTTCCGTTGCCGCAGAGCTGGGTGCGTTTGATACAGACATGATTGTCTCCTGCCAGATACTTGTTTTTGTTTGGAAGATCCGGGGCCTGGAGTAGCTCAAGGCCCCGTGAAAATATGTCTATGATTATTCAGCGCCGGCTAGCTGTTCGCTCTGTGCTTGAGCTGCGCCTGCGCGTTTCCGGAAGCGTTCCTCTGCCAGAGTGTTGGCAACTGTTCCGGTTGGAATACCGCTGCTATCAGAGCGTTTGAATATCTCTGAAAGAGTTCGGCCGATGCCTTCAACATGTGCGCGCACTTCTTCTGAGGTGCCCCCGGTGCGCTCATAAAACACATCGATAATGCCGCCCGCATTGATCACGAAATCCGGTGCGTAGAGGATGTTTCGGTCTTTCACAGCCTGGTCGTGATCCGGGCGCTGCAGCAGATTGTTGGCGGCTCCTGCAATCACCGTTGCTTTCAGGCGGGGGATACTGTCGTCGTTCAACACAGCACCCATGGCGCAGGGCGCGATTACATCGACCGGCAGGAATAGAATGTCCTCGGCGCTTGCAGCATGGGCACCGAGTTCACCTACGGCACGCTGCATGTTTTCTTGGTGAATGTCATACACCCAAAGCTCTGCACCGGCCTCTTTCAAATGTTGAGCCAGGCGGAAACCCACGTTGCCCACACCTTGAATGGCAACCTTCAAGCCTGCCAGGTCCTCACGGCCGAGCTTATGTTTTACCGCAGCCTTCAGGCCAACAAATACCCCATAGGCTGTAGTTGGAGAAGGGTCACCGTTGCTGGGCTGGCCATCAAATCCCATGTGCTCAACAATGCCGGCAACATGTTTGGTATGCCGTGCCATGACCTTGAGATCGGGCACGCTGGTGCCAGAATCTTCGGCGGCAATGTATTGGCCACCAAGCCCTTCCAGATGTTTGCCCATGGCTTCCAGTAAGGCTTCACTTTTTTGCTTGCGCGGGTCGCCAATAATGACGGATTTGCCGCCGCCGAGATCAAGATTGGCAAGCGCAGACTTGTAAGTCATGCCCCGCGAAAGGCGCAGCACATCACGCAGTGCTTCTTCATCACTGGCATAGGGAAACATCCTGCAACCGCCAAGAGCTGGGCCGCGGGAGGTGTTGTGTATGGCAACAATGGCTTTGAGCCCGGTTTCGGGATCGCAGAAAAAAGACAGATGTTCGTGGTTATCAAATTCGGGATGGCTGAATACAGTCATTGGATCACCTCTCTTCCTTGGCCCGAGTGGGCGTTATGCTGCGGAAATAAAAGGCGATTATCTTAACAGGTAGGAACAAATGTGCACTGCACAAGACGTCTCGAAGACGTGCTGATATTAGCATGTTGAAATCCTCTCCACCTGGCCGGATCTCGGCGGCAGTGGCAGTGTTGTTTTTGTCGTCCAGCTTGTGGCCGGCGTTTTGATTTCAGTTGCTCGAAATTCCCATTGGGGATAGCCCTTGTGGGGTCGAGCTAGATGTAACCTAATCGGTGTAAACGAGGAGGTCAATTGTAAAAATAGCATTGCGTGCAGATATTGGCATTTGGGTATTAGTTGCATTTGTAAAACTTGTTGGCAGATCAATAACTCACGTCTGCGGAAACTACTGATACGCGTGAGAAGGAAATTTCCTTAGCTTGCTTAGATGAAAACAGAGCAATATTCCTACCAGTTCCAACCCGCGAAGGTTCGCTCCGAACTTATTCGGATGTTCCCTATTTCGCTGTTTGTGGTGGCATTCGGTGCGGCATTTGGCCTTGCTGCAGTGCAAAAGGGATTGGGCCCCATCGAATCATTGCTGATGAGCACTATGGTTTTCGCCGGTGCCTCGCAGTTCGCTGCGATCGATATGTGGGGTGCTGAAGTTTCCGTTATTCCCGTCATGATCGTAGTGTTCGCCATCAACTCCCGCCATTTGTTGATGGGCGCCTCGCTCTACCCCATGTTGAAAGATGTATCCCCGGCAAAGCGCTATGGGATTTTGCTGCTCCTCACCGATGCCAACTGGGCTGTATCTGCTCAGGAATACCAAAGCGGCAGGCGTAACCTTGAGGTGATTCTTGGAGGCGGCCTTGTGCTTTGGCTCGCCTGGATTGTTGGCACTTGGCTAGGTGTTTATTTTGGAGGGCTTTTGCAGGATCCGAAAAGCCTGGGTATGGACATGGTGTTGGGCTGTTTTCTGTTGGCAATGGCGCTGGGAGGTAAAAAGAACCCCCGCGTGCTGGTGGCCTGGACGCTGGCAGCCGTTGCTTCACTTGTAGCTTGGAAATGGCTGCCGGCCAACACCCATGTGGTCGCTGGTGCTCTCGCTGGTGGTGTCGTAGGGTACTTTTGGCTTGAAAAAAAGCCGGGAGATGAGCCTGATGGGGAGGAGCCAGCATGACCATCGAAACTACCACAGGCGGTGTTCTTGTACTGATCCTGATGATGACGGTGGTTACCCTGGCAACCCGCTTCGGGGGCGTGTTTATCATGTCCTTTGTGCGGATAAGCCCCCGTATTGAAAGCTTCATCAATACCATGGCCAGTTCGGTACTCATCGCCATTATTGTTCCCATGGCGTTTGGTGGTGATGCGGGCGCAATTGCGGCGCTGTCGGTTACTGCCATTACCGTGCTTCTTCTCAAAAAGCCGCTGCCAGCAATTGCTGCGGGTATTCTTGCGGCAGCTATAGTGCGGTATATGTTTTAGGTTTTAATAAGGTAGCCTGCAAAATAGTAGTTTGCGCAAAAATTACTCAAGTTCAGTTTGTCTCAGCCGATAGGCGGTTAGATAAACAAAGAACTCAGAGGTAAACCGGCGCCATGATCGTATCCAGTCAAATTTCCTTTCTTCAGGGAAACTCCCGTCAGGAAACGGCGTTCAGCCAGAGCCAGCTACGGATTAACCAGCAACCCCTATCCAGCAATTCTGCAGAAGGGCAGGGAGGGGGCAGGCAGCTCAACATCACGCGCGATGCGGCTTACCGCTACAACAGCCAGGAGCGTCTCGGGTTTACGAGTTCCAGCGCCGTTACCGGTGGTGATCGTAATGCGGTTTACTCCAGTGCCGAATTGGTGGAGAAAACCACAGACTTATTCCTCCGTGGTCAGCAGGCCATCAGTGTTGGCCGTGCTGCCCTGAGTGGTGATTCTGCGGCACAGACAAGCGGCAGCGTGACTGTTGAGGCGAACCGCTACATGTTCTATTCGCAAAGTGAAACCCGGTCGTTTGCTTCTAGCGGAAGCATTTCGCTGGAGAACGGCGAAACTATCGATTTCACGCTGTCACTCCGCCAGTCGCAATCCCGAACCTATGAATATTCTGAAAGCTTGCGGATCGAAGAGCGGCCAATGACTGACCCGCTGGTGATCAATTTCGGCAGTACCACCGCACAGCTCACCGATACTTTGTTCGAGTTCGATATGGAAGGAAACGGGAAAACTGCGCAGTTCGCTACCCTCGGCAGTGGCAGTGGTTATCTTGTGTTCGACCGGAATGGTAACGGCGAAGTGGATGATGGTACGGAGTTGTTTGGACCACAAAGTGGTTCCGGCTTCAGCGAACTTGCCAAGTTTGATGACGACGGCAACCAGTGGATTGATGCCAACGACGAAGTGTTTTCGTCTCTGTCTGTATGGGTACAAGCCGCCGATGGCTCCCAGGCCTTGAAGTCTCTTGCGGAAGTGGGCGTGCAAGCGTTGTACGTGGGCAGTGCGGAAGACAGTTTTACCCTTACGAACCGGCAGGGGATTCCCTTGGGGCAGATACAGGCTTCAGGCATTTACCTGACAACGGATGGGGAAGTGCGCACACTCGAAGAACTTACCCTGGCTGAGCAGAATACTGCAGAGATACCTTCTGCAGTTCAGCGCATTAACAGTAGCGGCGACGCTGTAGCAGGTGGCGAAGGGGTTGGCGAAATTGGCGGGCTCGCGGGTGCCCGGATTGAAGCCATTCGTGGCGCTCTGGAAAAGCTCAATGAGATCCGGGAAAAGCAAAGAAGCTTTATCGAAGAGACCAGGAATTTAGGGAAATCCGACTCACCTCTGGACGAGTACATGAGCATCATTGATCGGCTGCGCATGGAGTTGCTGAACAGCCAGAATGAGAAGCAGCAGGCGGCAAGCCGGTACCTGGAGTTTGCCAAGCCCTGATCTGGCGTGGGTGTTACTTCTTGCGTTTGTGGTTGAACGTGTTGGGATTGCTTGGTAGCTGGATTTTCGGATTAACCTGTTTAAGAGCGTTGTATAAGTTTTTTCGGGAAAAGGGGTAGTTCATGCACAGTTGGTGGACCTCCCCGTTTTCCATGCGCACGTTTATGTTGGTCATATAACCTGATCCGATATTCAGCTTGTGCTCGATAGCTACAATATCTCGAGGACTGATTCTGAAACACCACTCCCTGAAAGCAGGGTGGTGGCTATAGAACTCCTTTTCCGTTACGTAGATTTCGAATTTGTCCCTTCTTTTCAGCAGCCAGGCCAGAATTACGGCCAACACGATTGCCACAGCAACAGCTCCTTTCTCAACCACATCGTATATTTTTTCGAAGTCTGGCTGGTCTCTGAAGAAGTGTTGAAACAGATAAAGAATGACGGGTATCGCCAGTATATTGAGCGCAACGCTTATGGCTTGTCGGGTTTGGCTTTTTTTGTAGTGAAATAGCATGGGCGAGTCTCGTTGTTACCGTTTAAAAGCAGTTTTCCTGACTGGAACGAACATTAACCTTCAAGTCAAAAGTTATGGGCCACTAATTCACGGAGATTTTCCGTTATCGATGAGTGTCACATGCAAATGGCTGTCAATCAGTCAACAAGCCTTCCCAGGTTACTTCGCCAGTAATGACATCGACAAAAGCCTGTGCGCTGAACCCCGCCGGATAAAGGGTTCGCGGCTCTGGTTCGGTTTCCGTATCCAGTGGCTGGAGGTAATGCTTCTGGTCTTTCAGTGCGAACTCCAGGACTTCACGGGATACGATCCGGAAATTATCTATCGACTCACCATCGCATTCGATCGAGGTATCAACGATCCAGGAATGAAGCGTAAGCTCACGATCAGTTGAAGGCAATTTCAGTGCCTCTTTTAGTGATGCATCAGGATGCCGCAGCAGTATCGTCTCCAGTGCATGTCGCTTGCGCCTCAGCTGTCTGGCGGCCTTACGTAGGGTGTTGGTCCGATGCATCCATACTTCATGTTTTGAAGAGCGGATGAATCCGGACTTTACTTCGAGCAACAGGATCACGCCGTCAAGGTGGCAAATCAGATCTATTTCACCTGCATCATCACCGTTTCTAACGGGTGGCTGGTATCCCACCACCACGCTAAAACCTTGGCTGCGTAGTGCCTCTGCCAAACGATTTTCAACACGTGCAGTTTCGTTGCGCAGTTCCGGCCTGCGGACACCAACCCGGCGCAGTGTGTTGATGGCGGCAACCAGATTGTTTTGCTGACCTACAACCCAGGGAAACTGAAAGCTGTAACGACCTATTTTGTGAAACGGCTGTTCATGTAGCTTCGGAGCGGGGGCATGGGGGTTACTTTTCATCTGAGCCGAAAG
The DNA here is from genome assembly GCF_016597815.1 of Marinobacter sp. DY40_1A1. Lineage (GTDB taxonomy): Bacteria > Pseudomonadota > Gammaproteobacteria > Pseudomonadales > Oleiphilaceae > Marinobacter > Marinobacter xiaoshiensis. Next base: position 287,812 of record NZ_VCHA01000001.1, read on the forward strand.
TTGGCGTAGATCTACAGTCCAGAACGCGAGAATCGCTTTAGCCGCCGCTGGGCTACCTTTTGGAAGCGCACGACTAACTGTCCAGCTACGTATCCGCCTGATTTTCTCAGGGAGTTCTGACCAGGTCATGGGGAAACGGTTTTCACCTGCGAGCATCCCTTCAAAAGCCAGAGCCCCTAGTGCGGAAATAGTAGAATCTGTGTGACTGCGAAAGCGGCGGTAAGGTTCTAAAAACGATGCTGAAAAAAAGGCGGAAGATAATTCACTGGCCAGCAAAACCTGGTGCAAGTCCACCTCAGCTCCATCTTCAAGCGCTATCTTGTCGCTAAAACCAAAGACAGTCTGCATGATAAGCCTTCCGCGAATAGCCTTGATCCAGGCCAGTTGGTTGGCTTCATGGTTTTCAGGATTGCCAATGGCTGATCCAGCCATTCCACTGGCGACAAACTCATCAACAGCCCTGCGTAACCAGTAATGCCATAGCAGCAGTGTTTTTTCTTCTGTTTGTTGCCAACGACAAGCGTTATCAGGATAGGCTCTGAATGTCACAGGATGACCAGGCTTCCATTGATACTGCACTTCGTTATCGAAACTGAAGGCGTCAACAGTGGCCTCATAATCGAGCCGTTCTTTCATTGCTGAGACAAGGACAGCTACGGATTCCAGATTAGTAATGCATTTCTCTTTTGATGCAGCCCCAGGAAAAAGCAAAGGAGAGAGGTGGTGTTTGAGGGACTTGCCAAGCGTTTTCTCCGTCAACTGAAAGTCGCGCTCACTGCAGTGCAGCAATTTGAGATGAATAATGCGCTCGTAAACAGCCCACTCCTGCTGTGTATCGTGGTCACCTTTATCCAGTGATGAGTAAGCCAGAATGCTGAGATAGGAAAGCAAATCGAGCAGGGAGAGAGGCTTCAAGCGCTTTTCAGCTTCCTCTATCAGTTGGTCGAAAGGTTCGAACTGCTTCAGCAATAGGTCGCACACGCTGAAGAAGTCGCTCCAGTCAGGCCCAGATGTGGAACTCTTCAAGTGATTTAGAACCTTGGAGTCAGTCCGGGTGAACAGCTTTGAGTGCCGGATTGCCCAGCGCAATATTTCAGGATTGCTTTGTGCAAGGTGGTCAAGCAGAGAGTTGTCGATCTCATCCAGCACCCACAGTACTTGAGACAGCCCAACACTTGGGAGTTTTGCGTCTTTCAATACTGAGGGGTGCCACCAGAAATCCAAGCATAAAAGCGCTGCAGCCCGCTCGCGCCTGGAATATTTGCCTGCGGGCTTACCATCCAGGAAGTCATGTAAGCATTCATCTGCAGATGCTGCGTTACCCAGTGTTGCCGCGTAGAACGACCATCGTGCTTCATAATAAGGCGTGCAAGGGGAGGCATCCATCATGCGTGGGGCGAATCCGTAATCTGCTTTGGGCACAGGTTGGGCCAGTGAGTTTTTTGAACTGTACCATCGTTTTGCCTCTCGTCGCAGTAGATCCCTTCCCCCCTCCCCACCCCCCCCCTCGCGTCCAGGCTTGCTGAGTAGCCCACCTGCTGCACGGCATTTAGAAAGACCCAGCGAGAAAGTCAGTGACTCAACGTCGCCGTTGTTGGCACCTGAGTCACTGCGGCGTATCACTCAGACGAGGGTTGTCAGATGTGTATCGCTTTAATGTGGAATAGCAGCAGCTGAATTGTTGATCTGGCAATCATTTTTCTGAACGGGCGATAGTTTCAGATTGTGGCATTTAGCGTTTCCCGCTATTGTCACGCCTGAATTATTAACAAATGTTTACGCTGCGGAGCCTGCCCGGACATGCTTGATTACATTGCACTCGGCATCCTGATTTTTGCCGCCATTACCGTTTTTTACGGCATCATCGTAATTCACGATATCCCCTATGACATAGCTGAAAAGCGACGCCACCCCCACGCCGATGCCATTCATGTAGCCGGGTGGATCAGCTTGTTAACACTGCATATTATTTGGCCCTTTTTGTGGATATGGGCAACTCTCTACAGAGAGGACAGGGGCTGGGGCTTTAACAAGCATGCGGGGGTAGTGCAGCCCGAACCGGAAACCGATAAAGACAGCACAACGGATGCATCCATTGCCGAGATCAAAGCTCAAATGTCCAAATTGAGCGTTCAAGTTGCGCAGTTACAGCAAACTGTTAACCAGTTGGCGGGAGATGAAGGCTAATGGATCTTTTATTAATTCTTACCTATACCGCGCTGTGCATTGCCATTTTCAAGATATTCAAAATCCCGTTGAATAAGTGGACGGTGCCTACTGCGGTTCTGGGTGGTGTTGTTTTGATTGGCGGGCTGATATTCAGCATGAATTACAACCACCCGTTTTCTGAAACAAGCCGCGACTACTTTGTCACTACGCCAATCGTACCAACGGTTAGTGGCCGGGTAATCGAAGTCAAAGTTCAGGGTGGGGTGAAGGTAAACAAAGACGACGTGCTTTTCGTGATCGATCCGGAGCCCTTTCAGTTCAAGGTTGATTCGATACGCGCACAATTGAAATCTGCAAGGATTGATCAGAAACGTGCGTTGGAGTTGGTGAAGCGTGGCGCCGGCAGTCAGCGGGCAGCTGATCTGGCCACTGCGCAAGCAGATACACTGCAAGCCCAGCTCGCCGAGGCAGAGTTTAATCTAAGCGAGACCGTTGTGCGGGCACCAACTGACGGCTACGTAGCGCAGTTGGCCCTGAGGCCCGGAATGATGGCAGTCTCTCTGCCATTGCGGCCTGTAATGGTATTTGTGCATGCTGAAGATCTGTACTTTGTTGGCTGGTATCGCCAGAACAGCTTGTTGCGCCTGCAGGCGGGCAATGAGGCAGAAGTGGCCCTGAACGGTCTGCCCGGTCAGGTGTTTACGGGGAGAGTGAAAAGCGTTTTGCCCGCACTGGCAGAGGGCCAGATTCAGGCAAGCGGTAACTTGATCAACCCGCTGGCGGCTATTTTTCCGGGGCGCATACCCGTATTGATTGAAATTACAGATCCGGATTTTCAGCAATATGTGGGCACTGTGCCAGGTGGCGCCTTTGGGCAAAGCGCGGTTTATACCGATCATTTTCACCATGTGGCAATCATGCGGAAAATATTGTTGCGAATGTCGTCCTGGGTTAACTACTTGTTCCCCTTCCATTAGACTTCTGTTGGCTAACCCGTGTCGCTTGAAATGATGTTCTATCAGGCGGCATTGGCGCCTTCAATATCGGGTTTCAGTTTTTCATATAGTGCTGAATCTCCTTGAATACACGGTCCATAAACTGTTGATCGAGGGGTAACAGGTGCCCGCTTTCAGGCAGTATGCTCAGTGAGGCATCGGGTATTTGCTGAGCCATGTGCTGCGCGAACTCCACAGGGACAAAGGTATCTTTCCCTCCCTGGTAGATGTGCACCGGCACCTGAATGTTTGTCAGGCTGAAAGGCCAGGCAGCCCACTGCACTTCGAGATCCTGAATCACACCTTTCACGCCCTGTACCAGCGCTTCCTGCTGGTTGCGGACAAAGAGTTCAGAGCGCGTCTTGTCATTAAGTAAGGCCTGATCTGCAGGGGCCATCTCGGCTTCTGCCACAGCCATATAAACGCCAGGTAAAGTCAGGTCCGCCCAACGGGCTACTTTGAGTGCCTGTTTGAACAATACGGGATGCTCTTCTGACAGCTTAGGGCCATGCAATCCGTATTCGCTCATTGCCTGTCGGGCTTTATTGTACTCGCCGAAGTTGGTATACCCGGATATCGAGATAGCAAATCGAACACGCCGGGGTAAATAGTAGGCGGTCGCCAACACAGGCGGGCCGCCGCTGGACCAGCCCATTAAGCCAAACCCATCCAGCCCCTTTTCATCTGCAAGTTTTTCGATATCCGCAGCAAAGTCCAGCAGGCCATAATCCGGGACAAAGCTGGATGCCCCGATTCCAGGTCGGTCCATAACAATCAAGCGGATCCCGTAATCTTTGGCTTTGGCATCCAAAAACAGCAATTCCAGGCGTGAGCCCGGGTTTCCGTGGGCATAAAATACGGGAAAGCCCTGCGGGTCTCCGCGCTCAAGCCATGCAACACGGCGCGTGTTCCAGATTGAAAACCGGGGGGCTCCGTCATCGGGCTGTTGCACTTCCATGACCACCCGATCAGCCTTTGTGGATGCGCAACCGGGTAGCACTACCCACAACGGCATTGAAACCAATAGAAACAGTATCCGGGACACACTGATTACCTCGTATAGACCAGCCTTTATTGTAGTTGTTGCGGAGTCGTTCTGCTTTCTGCTTTCTGCTTCGCAGGTATTTGTTACTGACAACCGCTGTCGTATTGCCGGTACGGTAGCGCCGTTTTAGCCTCCTCGAAATACCCCATAACCTGCTCTGCTTCCTCTCGGGTAAATGCATCAATGGCGTCACGAAAGCCCGGATGTGCGATTCCGTGCCATGAGTGGGTGATCACTGGCTCGAACCCCCGTACCAGTTTGTGCTCCCCTTGCGCACCTGCATCAAAGGTTTTCAGGCCCAGCTTGATGGCCAGTTCAATGCCCTGGTAATAACAGGTCTCAAAATGCAGATGGTTGTATTCCTCCAGGCAGCCCCAGTAACGGCCGTAGAGCGTATCCTGGCCGGTTAGAAACAAGGCACCCGCAATCATCTCTCGGTCTTTTATCGCCATGATCACATGCAGGTGCTCAGGCATGGTTTCACGCATCTGCTCAAAGAACTGCCGGGTAAGGTAAGGCTGCTGCCCACGTTTCAGGTAGGTGGCCTGATAGAAAACATAAAAGGCAGCAAGAACCTGGTCAGATATGTCCTGGCTATGAAATCTTGCGAAGGTGATGCTCTGCTCGGCCACCTGGCGGCGTTCCTTACGGATGGATTTACGTTTTCGGGAGGTGAGTTTGCCCAGAAAGTCGTCAAAGCATGCATAGCCGTTGTTGTGCCAATGGAACTGGCAGCCTATGCGGTGCAGCTGAGTTTCGTGCTGGAGTAGTTGCTGGTCTTGTGCGTTCGGAAACAACAGGTGCCAGGAGTGAGCGCCAAGTTTGGCTATGAGTGTGTCAAGAAGGTCGTGAATACCTTGGGCATAGAGAGCACTGCGCAGATGTGGGTCAAGGAGTAACCGTGGCCCTTGGGACGGTGTAAATGGAACAGCGATCAGGAGTTTCGGATAATAGCTCATGCCGTAGCGTCGGTACGCATCGGCCCAGGCCCAGTCAAACACGTACTCGCCCATGGAGTGGGTTTTCAGGTATGCGGGCGCGACTCCGGCAATGTCACCATTCATCCGGAATACGAGATGGCAAGGCTTCCAGCCAGTTTTTTCGCTGGTGCACTGGGAGGCTTCCAGTGCCTCAAAAAACTCATACCGGAGGAACGGGTTATTGGTGCCTGCCAGCCGCGCCCAGGTTTCTCTGGGGATGTCGGACAGGGCGTGACTGGCCTCAAGTGTTATAGAAGAAACTGCAGGTTCTGACATGGTTGGGGCGTACTCCTTGATCGCTCCCGATACCTTACGCCAAAACCCGGCTTGTGATCACTTCTTAGGGTTATCGCAGCGCTTTTTCATCTTGTCCTGCATTTTCTTCATGCGTTTTTCGTTCTTCTGGCGATTTTCCTCATGAATTTCGTTCCAGATTACGCGCTGCTCGTCGGTTAGCTTCAGGCGTTCAGCCATGGCTTCGCGCCGCTCGGCCATCTCAGCCAGCCGTTCTGCATGGTTGAAGCGCCCTTTGCCTTCGCGCATGTTTTCGCACATTTCAGTCATGTCCCGCTGATTACCGCGTTGGCCATCACCGTAGTTTCCGGATGAGTTGCTCGCCATCAAAGCCGGGCTGGCGGCAAAAAGAGCGGAGGCCAGAATGCTGGCGGCGATGATAGATGATTTACGTTTGCTCATGATGATTCCTCACATGGTTGGCCGCGTTGCGGCAGAAGGTTGATTCATTAACCGCTATGGTACGGCATGGCTTGGTAAACGAGCGTCAATGCTATGTAAAGGTTCTGCAAAGGAACCTGAGCCTGAGACGGCAGGCCTCGGGGGGCGTGTTAGACTTCGGCTAATATATCTTGTCCTGATTGAATTGGCTGAACCGGGTAGAGAAGAGCGATGCAGAACAGAGTGCTGTTGGTAGAAGATGACGACGAACTTCGTGAGCTGCTTGCCCGCTATTTGAGCGGTCAGGGGTTCACTGTGCGTGAGGCCGCCAATGGTAAGGACGGCTTGACGCTGGCGCTTGGGCAGCACTGCGATATTGTTGTGCTGGATATTATGCTACCGGATATCAGTGGGCTGGAGGTGCTGCGAGAGCTGCGCTCTCAAACGCACCTGCCAGTGGTGTTGCTGACGGCCCGCGGTGATGAGACAGACCGGATTGTCGGGTTTGAGGTGGGTGCCGATGATTACATTCCCAAACCCTGTAACCCCCGTGAGCTTGTGGCCCGGCTTCATGCCATTCTGCGCCGGGTTGCCTGGGATCAGAAGGCCGGCGTTAAGGCAGAACAGAATTATGGTGATTTGCGCCTTGAATCGGATCACCGACGCATTTACCAGAACGATGAGCCCCTTGATCTAACGGCCACCGAGTACGAAATTCTGCAGGTGTTGCTGGCTCATGCTGGCAGTGTAGTGCGCAAGACAGACCTTATGCAGTGGGCGCTGGGGCGTCGCCTCGAAGCTTTCGACCGGACACTGGATATGCACATCAGCAATCTACGCAAGAAACTGGGCAGTGATGATCCTCCCCGGATAGAGACGGTGCGTGGTCTCGGCTACAGCTATCGGGTGGTCGAATGAAACGTCGGCTTATGGTGCCTTTGTTCTGGCGGATCTTTTTGCTGATCTGGCTGGCCATGGCTGTAACAGTGGTTGTGAGCAACCTGGCTTCTCGCGTGTTGCTGGATCGTGAGAGGGCAGCCATTGAGCGGCAACTTGAGTTGCGGGACCTTGGGCTTGAGGTGTCTGCCATACAGGAAGCCCGCGGGCGCCGGGAAGCCCACCGGTTTCTGCGCGCACAGGGCGATGAGCTTGGCCTGCACCTTATGATGATCAGCGCGGGCGACGACAACCGTTTGCCCTCGGCCATTCGCTCACGCATGGAATCAGGTTGGTATCGACAGAAACCCGCAATCGTAGACGTTGGCAACGGGGACAGGCTGATTGCCTGGCCGAAAATGCATGAAGAGGGGTGGCTGGAGCCGCGGGTTTTCCGGTTTTTGGAAATGGGCCTCGCGTTCATTCTGATTACCCTCGCTTGCTGGTTAATTGCCCGTTTTGTGTCGCGGCCAATGCGGCATATGGAATCTACAGCTCAGGCCATTGCCGGTGGCAACACTGAATTAAGGGTGGATGAACACATCGCAGCCCGGCGGGACGAAGTGGGCCAGTTGGCGACGGCGTTTAATGCCATGACGGATCAGCTTTGCACCCTGCTGGATCGGCAGAAGCATCTTTTAAGGGATATTTCCCATGACTTGCGAACGCCACTGGCGCGCCAGCGGATAGCTATTGAGTTGGCAAGCGAAGGCGGTGTCGAGGAAGAGCTGATGGCCAGTATCCTGCGCCAAAACGAGCGCCTGGATACTATGACCGGTCAAATACTGACGCTGTACCGGGTTACAGAACAGGGGGGTAGCATCGCGCGGGAGCCGTTGCGTCCGGTGGACCTTCTGAATCAGGTTTTGCGGGATTCGGCCGATTATGCCGAGCATCATCGCGTGGCGTGCAAGCTGGATTCAATGCCAGAAAGCACCGGGGTGACTGTGCTGGGTGATGCCGGTCTGTTACAGCGGGCATTTGACAACATTCTGCAGAACGCTCTGGATTACACCCCTCCGGGCAAGAATGTTCATGTGGCTTTGGGCTTGTCGGCAGGCTGGATAAGCCTGACGATTGAGGATGAGGGGCCGGGTGTTGCAGAAGACATTCTCGAGCACCTGTTTGAGCCGTTTTTTCGCGCGGACAAATCCAGGGGAGGCCAGGGATGGGGGTTGGGGCTGGCAATTGCCAAAGACATAATTCTTGCCCATGACGGCGAAATTACCGCACATAATAGTGAGCGTGGCGGTTTGCAGGTTGTTGCTCGCTTGCCCGTATTTGCGGCGGATTAATCAAAACACAGGCAGCTCCATGAAAAAAGATTATCCCGTTCCTGCTGGCTACCTAGAGCGCGAAACGGAAATCAAAAAAAGCCGCTTTATTGCCCGGATTGCGCCTGTGGCTTCCCGGGATGAAGTGAAGACCTGGCTGGAGAAAGCGCACCAGGATCACCCCGATGCCCGTCACATCTGCTGGGCTTATCAGATAGGCCGTCCGGGTTCTGCAGCAGAAGCCGCCATGAATGATGACGGCGAGCCTTCCGGTACCGCAGGCAAGCCGATCCTGAGCGTGATACAGCACAAGGATATGGGTGACGTGCTGGTTATGGTGATACGGTATTTTGGTGGCATAAAACTCGGCGCAGGAGGCCTTGTTAGGGCCTATGCGGGAGCCGCTGAGAGTGTGCTCTCCGAAGTGGGCAGGGTCTTTCACAAGCCGGTCAGGCCGGTTAACGTTGTCATGGGCTTTGCGGATGAACAGCCGCTTCGGCACTGGTGTGATGTCAATTCTGTGGAACTGGGCGCGGTTACCTATGGTGCATCTGTGACCGCGCGGGTCCTTGTTCCGGAAGATCAGGCTGATGCCTTCAGCGCCTTTTGTGATGCGCATAAACTGGATTACAGTTTCGAAACATGAATCGGCAAAAAATGCATCGGACAAGTGTCTTGCGCGTATACTGACACCAGGATTCCAAGAAACTAGGGGGTAAACAATGGCTCGTATTCTGGTGGCAGCACTGGTGACACTGTTAATAACCGGGTGTGCCAGTAATGTGGTGACTGATTACAACTCAGCCGCGGTATTTGGCAATTATTCAACCTGGGCTTTCATGCCCGATACCGGTAAAACGTCATTTATTTCACTCGATGGAAGCCGTGTGCAGAATGCAGTTGAGCGAGAGTTGAATATTAAATCCATGCGCAAGGTGGCGGAGCCGGAAGCAGATCTTCTGGTTAGCTGGCGGATTGTGGAAGAGGACCGCCTTGAGCAATCTGGCGTGGGTGTGGGTTTAGGCTTTGGTACTGGTAACTTTGGCTGGGGAATTTCGTCACCACCACCGGTGCGTGAAGTAAAAGAAGGCAAGCTGGTGGTTGAATTGGTAGATACAAGTTCGAAGGAGGTTGTCTGGCGTGCATCCAGCCGTCGTTACCTCAATGAACAGCAGTCCCCTGAAAAGCGCGGAAAACTCATTGATGAAGTGGTTGCCGAGATGTTCACCAAGTATCCTCCTGATCTGGACTAAAATATACAGGGCGCCTATGGAGGCAAAAGCTTCAAGGGCCCGGGCATAGGGAGGACAAATGGCAAAGCAATCAACAGGCGGGCTGGTATTTTCAACCGAGCAGGGGCGGATGTGCCCTGAATGCCGTAACCCGGTTTCGGACTGTACTTGCCGTCAGGCTCAGCGCCCTGAAGGTGATGGCGTTGTAAGGGTGAGTCGTGAAACCAAAGGGCGCAAAGGCAAAGGTGTTACTCTGGTTACCGGTATCCCCATGGATGACAAAGACCTTAAAGCCTACGCAAAGGTGCTTAAAGCCAAGTGTGGCACTGGCGGCACCGTTAAAGACGGCGTAGTAGAGATTCAGGGTGATCATCGCGATTTGCTTGTGCCCCTTCTGGAACAGAAAGGCTGGGTTGTTAAACGTTCAGGTGGCTAACCGGAGAATGGCATGCACATAGTGGTTTTAGGCGCAGGTGTTGTTGGTATAACTACTGCCTGGTTTCTGCAGAAGCAGGGGCATCAGGTAACGGTGATAGACCGGCAGAGCCAGGCAGGGCTTGAAACCAGTTATGCAAACGGTGGGCAAATCTCCGTTTCCCACGCTGAGCCTTGGGCGAATCCCTCGGCGCCTTTAAAGGTACTGAGATGGCTGTTTAAAGCCGATGCGCCTCTCTTGTTTCGGCCAAGGATGGATCCAGCACAATGGCGCTGGGCGCTGTCTTTTCTGACTGAGTGCACTTCTGCAAAAGCGGCCCATAATATTCGCCAGATGGTGAATCTTGGTACCTACAGCCGGAGCCAGCTTCAGGCTTTGCGCCAGGAGCAGGGGCTTGAGTATGATCAGGTCACGAAAGGCATACTGCACTTTTATACCAATCAGGCGGAATTTGATGGGGCCCTCGAACCAACGCGTATCATGCGAGAACTGGGGTGTGATCGGCAGGTTATCGATGCAAAGAAAGCCGTAGAGATTGAACCGGGGCTCAAGCACATACAGGACCAAATAGCGGGCGCAACCTACACGCTGGAAGATGAATCTGGTGACGCGCGCAAGTTTACTCAAGGACTGGCCGAGCGATGCCGGGAAGTGGGCGTTGAATTCTGCTATCACACCGACATTCTTGGATTTGAACGAATGGGAGAGCGTATTCTCGGAGTTCATGTGCTGAAAGACGGTCACCACCAGACCATGAGGGCAGATGCCTATGTTCTGAGCTTGGGAAGTTTCAGTGCAGTGCTTGCTCGCCAGCTTGGGTTGAGCTTGAACATTTATCCCGCGAAAGGCTATTCCATAACTGTACCGGTGAAAAACGAAGAGGCTGCCTTCAGTGTGAGCCTCACTGATGACGAGTACAAGCTGGTATATTCACGCCTCGGTGACCGCATTCGCGTTGCGGGAACTGCCGAACTGAGCGGTTATACCCGCACCCTTAATTACACACGCTGCCGTGCAATTGTGCGAAGAACCGCAGAGATAATGCCCGAAGCCGGTTACTGGGATCAGGCTGAGTTCTGGACAGGTCTGCGGCCAGCAACACCCTCCAATGTGCCCTATGTGGGCAAAAGCCACTTCGCCAATTTGTATTTGAATACCGGCCACGGCACCTTGGGCTGGACTCATTCCTGTGGCTCGGCGGCCGCACTGGCAGATATTGTTGATGGCCGGAAGCCAGAAGTGGACTTCAGCTTTTCAGGGGTTTAGCGTTTCTTTCTGACGTATAGAACCTTGTTAACCCGGGCGACCAGTTCGCCCTTCTCATCAATAATATCTACATCCCACTGGGGGAGAAATTTGTCGCCACCTGAAGTGGCAGTGCGAATTTCCTCCAGGCGCTCGTCTGTCAGCTCAAAGTGCGCTGTTACCTTGCCTTTACCGGGGCGAATAAAATCGATGCAGGCTGATTTATCCCAAACTATGTAGTCTTTCCCCAGGTTGTTCATCAACAGCAACATATACATGGGATCGACCATGCTGTAGAGCGAACCACCAAAGTGCGTGCCCACGTAGTTGGTGTTGTACCAATGCAGATTCATCTCTACTGATGCTGTGCGGTAGTCATCCGCAATGTGAGTTACTTTGACCCCGGCGCCCGCATAGGGGCCGTATACGTTCATTATTTTACGCACGCCATTTGGGCTGGAAATCCAGTTGCGGAGCTTCGACATCATGATGCTAGAACTCTGTTTTAAGCGGTAAGTTGAGAACGAGTTAAGGCAGGGGATTATACGGAGAAAAACAAAAATGGCCCGCAGGAAAACCTGGCGGGCCATTTGGATCTTGAATCAGATTACTGCAGTTGATCGCGAATCAGTTTTTTGTTGATCTTGCCAACACTGGTTTTTGGTATGTCTTCAACAAAATCCATCTGCTCGGGTATTGCCCACTTGTTGATTTCACCGCTCTCAACATGTTTCTGCAGGTGACTCTGAATATCTTTCAGGGTTGCCTGTACACCTGGCTTCAAGGTGATGAGTGCGTAGGGCCGCTCCCCCCACTTCTCATCCGGAATGCCAACAACGGCAGCCCCAGCCACAGCCGGGTGTTGGCTGATGAGGCTTTCCAGATCGAGGGAAGACAACCATTCACCGCCTGTTTTAATCACATCCTTGATGCGATCCTTGATGGTGAGCGTGTTGTTCGGCTCCATGGAAGCAACGTCTCCCGTATGCAGCCAGCCGCCTTTCCACAGTTCTTCGCCTTTGACAGGCTCTTTAAAGTAGCTCTGGGTAAGCCAGGGAGCCCGGGCAACTATCTCACCTTGGGCGATGCCATCGTGGGCCACCGGGTTGCCCTTAGGGTCAACAATTTCCAGTTCCACCATGGGAACGGCAATACCTGTTTTAATCCGCTTGGCTGTTTGCTGCTCCAGTGGCAGTTCAAGGTCTTCTGGCTTCAGGTGGGTTGCGCTGAGAAGAGGGCAGGTTTCGGACATGCCATAGCCGGTGTACATGCGAATACCCAGCTTGGCCGCTGCATCGCACAAACCCTTGGTCATTGCGCTGCCACCAATCAATACCTGCCAGTTACTCAGGTCTGCTGTTTTGATGGATTCTGTGGCCATCAGCATTTGCATAATAGTTGGAACACAATGGGAGAAAGACACCTTGTGCTCTTTGATCAGATCAACCAACAGTTCTGGCTCATAGCGGCCAGGGTATACCTGCTTGATGCCCATCATGGTGGCAGCGTAAGGAACGCCCCAGGCGTGAACATGGAACATGGGGGTTACCGGCATATAAACAGACGAGGAGCGCATCAGTGGCGCTTCGTCGTAGGCGGCAAGCGTTCCGGTCATTGCCAGAGTATGGAGCACCAGTTGCCGGTGGCTAAAGAAAACACCCTTGGGGTTACCGGTAGTGCCAGAGGTGTAAAAGGTGGTTGCTACGCTGTTCTCATCGAAATCCGGGAAGTCGAACTCTGTGGCCGCGCTGGCTAACAGTGCTTCATATTCGCCAGCGGTGTCGAGTTTTGTGGATTTGGCCGTTTTTTCATCGCTAAGCTGGATGTAGGTCTTAACGGTCGTGATTTCGCTTTGTAACCCTTCCAGAATTGGCAGGAAGTCATCATGCACCAAAACCACATCGTCCTCTGCGTGGTTCATTGTGTAAACAATCTGATCGGGGGACAAACGCACGTTGATGGTGTGCAGGATGGCGCCGATCATGGGAATGGCAAAAAAACATTCAAGATAGCGAGGTGTGTCCCAGTCCATAACCGCTACGGTATCACCTGGTTTTACGCCCGCATCGGTGAGGACATTGGCCAAGCGATTAATGCGTTCGACAAGGTCTGTGTAGGTGTACTTGCTATGGTTGGCGTACACAATTTCCTGGTCAGGCGAGTACCTTGGTCCTGAAAGCAGTAACTGCTTAATCAGAAGCGGGTATTGATAGGCATTTTCAGCAGCAGGTAAAACTCGTGTCTTTGCCATATGTCGAATCCTTTTTCCCTGTTTTTAGTGTTGTCTGAGAAGTTGGGTCAATCTGACATAAATTATTAAAAATCGGAAGCTTACAAGGGTTTTCAAGCTCTGTGCTTATTGCTCCCAGGGTTTGCCCTCTGTGCCCTCCATTGTCTTAACGCCTATGTGCATCGCAGCTTTAGCCAGCATGTTGGCGCTAACCGGGGCCGTCATAAACAAAAACACAGTAATCAGAACTTCTGAAATGCCAATGCCCTCGCCAATGGCTGTGAAGTAGATAACCGAGCTGAGCATGATAGCGCCAACGCCCACCGTGGTGGCCTTGGTTGGTCCGTGTAGCCGGGTGTAAAAGTCTGGTAGCCGTGCCAGGCCAATTGCGCCGATCAGAGTGAAAACACCACCGAAAAGCAGCAAGGCCGAGATAGCATATTCTGCAAAAGGGCTCATAAATTATCTCCGGTTTTACTCAATTACGCTGCCACGCTTGAGGTATTTGGCCATGGCTACGGTGCTGACAAACCCCATAACCGCGATCAGCAAAGCAGACTCAAGGTACATGCGGGTGCTCAGAGTGATGCCCAGCAGGATAATCAAGGCAATGGCGTTGATATAGAGCGTATCAATCGCCAGCACGCGATCCGGCTCATCTGGCCCTATGACCAAACGGTACACGTTAAGCAGCGCGGCCAGGGTCACCATGGCGATGGTCAGGTACAGGGCAGTAGTGATCATTTGAACATCTCCATCAGCGGCTTTTCGTAGCTGTTGTAAATGGCGTCAATAACCTCCTGATCACTACCTGCGTCCAGCGCATGGATCAGCAGCGTCTGGTTGTCATCGCTGACGTCTGCGCTGACTGTTCCGGGAGTGAGTGAAATCGTACTGGCAAGAATGGATATGGCCAGTGGGTGATCAAGCGTCAGGGGATAGCTGATAAAAGCCGGTCTTGGCGTGCGGGGGCTGAGAATCAGCCAGGCCACAGAAAAACTCGCCACCACAATATCCTTCAGAACACGCAGAATGTAACCCGGCATGCGCCAGGTTTTCACAAACGCCGGGCGTTCCGGCCAGAATCCGTGAGTTATCTGGGGAATTATCCAGGCCAGAATAAGGCCCAGCACAACACTGCCGCCGGATACGCCATCGCTGAGTATCTGCCAGGTGATGAACAGAATCAGGCTCAGCCAGGGTTGAGGAAAGCTTAGGCGATCAAACATCAGTTTATCTCCCCCACCAATGGGTTCTGAGGAATATGCACAGGCGTCTGCAGGATGTTGATATAGCCCTGATTATCGTACACCTGCTCTGCAGTCGCGCGAGTGAAGTCGCTCAGGGGACCCGCTAAAACCACGATCAGCATTGTAAGGCAGGTCAGGATGCCGGTAGAGATAGCAACTCTGTTGTTCATGGGTTCCGGGGTTTCCAGATGGCCATCTATATTCCACCAGAAAACGATACTGCCCGCACGGCTGTAAGCAATAAGCGTTAGGAAACCACCAATCAGCAACACACCCCATAGCCAAGCCATTTCTGCACCGGGCTCTACAGATTGAAGGATCAGCAGCTTGCCGAAAAAGCCACTCAAAGGCGGTAGGCCGGCAGCGGCTACAGCACCGATAAGGAACAGCACACTCAGGAAGGTTCTGTGGTGCATTTTGGGTGCAGTCACTATGCTGTCACCTGCCGCGCCTCTTTGGCTTGCGACCAGTTCGGACACAAGAAAAAGGGCGGCAACCGTCCAGGTTGTGCTCACCAGATAGAATAGAGCGGCTGAGAGCCCAGCTTCAGAGCCCAGGGCGATGGGGGCAAGCAAAGTCCCTACGGAAATAATCACCTGCCAGGCGACCAGTGTTTTCAGATTGTCAGCGCCTAAAGCACCAATGACACCCATGCTCAAGGTAACCAGTGCCAGAGGGAAGAGCCAGTCCATGCCAAGGTTGGCAAGTTCGCCGGCATCATCCCCGAACATCAGCGGGTAAATTCTTACAATGGCGTAAATGCCCACCTTGGTCATGACAGCAAAAAGGGCTGCGACGGGGGCCGTTGCTCTGGCGTAAGCTTTTGGCAACCAGAAACACAATGGAAGGATGGCTGCTTTCAGGCCGAAAACAACCAGCAACATCATGCCACCGGCCTTCACAAGGTTCAGGTTGTTGCCCGTCACCTGTGGGATTTTTACCGCCAGATCCGCCATGTTCAAAGTGCCGGTTACACTGTAAATCATACCTACGCTGATCAGGAACAGGGCAGAACCGGCCAGGTTCAGAACAACGTAATGAAGCCCGGCCACTGTGCGCGAGGAGCCTCCGCCGTGCATGAGCAATCCGTAGGAGGCAATCAGCAGAACCTCAAAGGCAACAAACAGGTTGAATAGATCGCCGGTGAGAAAGGCAATGTTCAGGCCCATCAACTGGAACAGAAACAATCCATGGAACTGGCGGTTGCCTTCATCTGCGCCGCCGCTCGCGTAAATGTGGCAGAACAGGCCGAGAACCGCGGTTAGCACCAGCATCAAGGCTGCCAACCTGTCGAGCACCAGAACTATGCCGAAGGGTGGCTGCCAGTTGCCGAATGCATAAACGCGGTAGCTGCCATCGGTGGCAAGCGCCAACAAAACAACTGCGGAAACAAGCATTAACACTGTCGTGGCAATGGCCAAGGTGCGGCGCAAGCTGATAGGGGCATAGCCCATAAATACTTGCAGAATACCGCCGAGCAGAGGAATCAGAATAGGAGCGATAAGCCAGTGAGTCATTTACCGCTTACCTCTTGCTCAAGTTTTGAAGGTGGTGGGGCAGTCTCGCGCCGACCATCTACATGGTCGTTTTCGTTGTCTGCCAGATTGCGCAGTGACAAAACAACCAGAAACGCAGTCATGGCAAAGCCAATGACGATGGCCGTGAGCACCAGTGCCTGTGGTAAAGGGTCTGAATAGCTCGCGGCTGTTCCGATGACGGGTTGCTGGCCTGTGGCGAGCCGCCCGGAGGCGAACAGGAACAGGTTTACACCATAGGAGAGCAGTGTCAGCCCCATGATCACAGGGAAGGTGCGAGCGCGAAGCAGCAGGTAGACGCCCGAAGTCGTTAAGGCACCGATGGCCAGTGCAAATAACAGTTCCATTACGCGCCCTCCATTTTGCTTTTAATGGCTGAGTGAGGCGACAGCCGACCGATGCTGACCAGGGCCAGCAAGGTTGCGCCAATCACTGCCAGATAAACACCCAGATCAAACACCAAGGCTGAGGCAACTTCGAATTTGCCCACCACAGGCCAGTTGATATAGCCAAATGTAGTGGTCAGGAACGGATAGCCAAACGCCAGGCTGCCGGCACCCGCTATGGTGGCAAACAGTAAACCGAGGCCAATTACGTTGTGGTATCTGAATGGAATGCGATCCTCGGTCCACACCATGCCGCTGGCTATATACTGGAGAATTAGCGCTACGGAGGTAATAAGACCAGCAATAAAGCCGCCCCCAGGCAGGTTGTGCCCACGCAGGAAGATATAGGCAGACACCATCAGCGCCAGCGGCAGCATGGGACGGGCCACTTGCCGCAACATCAGCGGGTAGTGATCCCGTGTCCAGGCATGCCCCAACCCGTCTCCCGGAGGGGGAGTCAGTGCTGTGTTTTTCAACATGGCGTAGATGCCGAGCGCCGCAATAGCCAGCACCGTAATCTCGCCCAAGGTATCGAAGCCACGGAAGTCGACCAGGATTACGTTAACGACGTTGGTTCCACCACCGCCGGGTTTGCTGTTCTCCAGGAAGAACTCTGAAATGGAGCTGAAGGGCTGAGTCAGCATGGTCAGGGTGATCAGGGTCATGCCGGTACCTGCAGCCAGTGCAATCAGGATATCGCGGATGCGCTGGCCTTTAGAGCTTTCAATGGGGGTCCAGGAGGGCATGTAGTATAGCGCCAGCATCAGCAGGACAATGGTCACAACCTCCACAGAGAGCTGCGTCATGGCCAGATCTGGTGCGGAGAAGCGTGCAAACCCCAAGGCCACAACCAGGCCTACCACGCTCAGGAGTACGAGTGCGTAAAAGCGTTCCCGGTGCCAGGTTGCTGTTGCCAGGGCGGATACGATCAGCACGCTGGCGGCAGTGCCCGTGGGCCAATCCACAGGGCTAAGCCCATTCTCGCCAATATAAAAGCCATTCTCCGCAAGCGGCATTATGGCTACCGCAATAACGCTGACCACCAGAAGCAGGGCATAGCGTTGCAATGAGCCGTTTTCAAGCCACCCGGTAAAGCTATGAGCCATGTCTTCAATCTTCGAGACCACAAACTCGAATACCGCCTTGCCATCGACTTCCCGAAGCTGAGCATGGAAGTCGAAAAAGCGCTGGCGCTGGGTGTACATCAGCAGGCCACCAAAGAAAGCGAGGAAACTCATCAGCAGTGGCAGGTTAAAGCCATGAAGGATCGCCAGTTGATAGTCTGGTACTTCACCGCCAAGGGTTGCTGAAGCTGCGGAATACAGCAGAGGCCCAACGGAGATAGTCGGGAACACACCAACCATGATGCAGGCAAACACAAGAATCTCCACTGGGAACTTCATGTAGCGGGGAGGCTCGTGGGGCGGGAATTTGGGTAGATCTACCGGCTTACCGTTGAAGAATACGTCGTGGACAAAGCGGGCCGAATAGGCAACGGCAAAAATACCCGCCAGGGTTGCAACAATCGGTGGCACCCAGGCCCAGAGGCCAGGCAGGTTGAGCTGCAGGGACTCGGCAAAGAACATTTCCTTACTGAGGAAACCGTTCAGCAAAGGAACACCCGCCATGGAAGAGGCTGCCACCATGGCGAGGGTGGCGGTATGGGGCATATAACGCCAAAGCCCGTTGATTCGCCGCATATCGCGGGTGCCTGTTTCATGGTCGATGATACCTGCGGCCATGAACAGCGAAGCCTTGAAGGTGGCATGGTTGATTACATGGAATATAGCGGCAACCGCAGCCAGTTGAGTGCCCATGCCCAACAGCAGCGTAATCAGGCCCAGATGACTAACTGTTGAATAGGCAAGCAAGCCTTTCAAATCGTGTTTGAACATGGCGATATAAGCGCCAAGAAGCAATGTGGCCATGCCGGTGAAACTGACCATATAGAACCATTGCTCGGTTCCCGCCAAAGCCGGATACAGGCGCGCCATCAGGAAGATGCCCGCTTTTACCATGGTGGCCGAATGCAGGTAAGCAGAGATAGGTGTGGGCGCCTGCATGGCATGAGGCAACCAGAAATGAAACGGGAACTGGGCAGATTTGGTAAAAGCGCCAAGCAAAACCAGAGTCAGGGCTACGGGATACAGCGAATGGGATTTGATGAGATCGCCTGCGGCAAGCACATCATCCAGTTCAAAACTGCCAACAATATTGCCGATAAGCAGAATGCCGGCCAGCAGGGCCAACCCGCCGCCGCCGGTTATCGCCAGAGCCATCCGGGCACCACGCCGAGCATCCTGCTTATGGGTCCAGAAGCTGATCAGCAGGAAAGAGGTCAGGCTGGTGAGTTCCCAGAAGATCAGCATCAACAGCAGGTTGCCAGAAAGCACAATGCCCAGCATGGAACCTTTGAAGCACAGAAGCAGGGAGTAGAACTTGGCTACGTTCTCCTTGGCGCTCAGGTAATAGTGCGAGTAGATGATAACCAGCAGGCCGATGATCAGTATCAGCAGTGCGAACAGAAGCGCAAGACCATCAAGGCGAAAGCTGAAGGAGAGCCCGAGTGCCGGCAGCCACTCGTATGTGTGAAGCACCGTGCCACCTGCTGAAAGAACAGACCAGTGGGGGAACAGTGCCGCCAGCGCAATCAGTGCCGGGACGGATGATGCTATTGCGATAGCCGTTCGCCCGCCCTGGGCAAATAAGGGCGCCGCAATGGCCCCCAGAAACGGCAGTAATACAACTAGCGGTAGCGACATCGCAGCCTCGTTAGCGATTTTCTTTTTATGAATGAAATTGGTTTATGAGCTTGAGTCTAGACGCCCATCGGTCACCCTGCACAGGTCGCATGGAGGCGATGTGGTTGGGCAGCGGGAGTTGGATCAGCGAAAGGCTGGTGGATCCGGGAAGTAGGGTAAACGCCCACGATGCCGCGCGATGTCAGCGGTGAGAGGGGGGCGATTGGTCTGCTTGCAGCCGACGGACCTTGCGGTCATGGTTGCTCCGTTAGTAAAACCTGGCCATTGATAATACGTGCCCGGGCTCGCAGGTCAAGTCGACTTGTGATCAATCAATTGGAGTCTGGATGCTTTTATGTGACGTGGAGGGACACAGTCAGACCCTGTTTTGCGATCTTTATTTGCCAAAGAAACGTTATTTGGCGGATTTGAGCGCGTTGAAAATGGCTTCGGCCTCCGCCTCCAGAACCATGCTGCGCAAGCTATCGCCCTGATGGGACGCCTTCTCGATCTGTGCAAGCTTCATGGTGTACAGCCTGCTGAGAACTTCAGTCCGGGTTTGTTGAGCCGGTGCGTTCATGGCGCGTTTCTCCCACATGACACCTGTCAGTATAGTTTACGGAAACACTCGGCCGGTGGCCGCTTGAGTCATCTGATGCATAACCTGGGCCAAGCAGTCAGCAC
The DNA here is from genome assembly GCF_016597815.1 of Marinobacter sp. DY40_1A1. Classification (GTDB taxonomy): domain Bacteria; phylum Pseudomonadota; class Gammaproteobacteria; order Pseudomonadales; family Oleiphilaceae; genus Marinobacter; species Marinobacter xiaoshiensis. The sequence continues at coordinate 307,625 of NZ_VCHA01000001.1, forward strand.
ACTATCTGCCGAATCGGGACCGGTAGGCACCAGGAGCCAGCCCGGTTTGTTTGCGAAACAGACGGCTGAACGAGCTGACATCTTCGTAGCCCACCAGCCGGGTAATGTCCTCCACAGGCAAGCGAGAGTTTTCCAGATGGCTGCGGGCAGCCTCTAGTCTTATAGATTGCAGGTAGCTTTTGGGCGTTTCGCCGGTGGCTACCTTGAATCGCCGCATCAGCGAGCGGGTAGTCAGGCCACTGAAAGCGGCAAGGGACTGCAGGTTAATGTCTTCGCCGTAGTTTTCCTCCAGCCAGCTTTGCAGTTTGAGGATTACTGAGTCTGAATGGTAACGCTTGGCTTGAAGTGCGCTATAGGGTGCCTGGCTGTTACGCCCGGCATCGATCACAAACGCCTTCGCCAGTTCCCGGGCGACCTGAGCGCCTGCGCGACGCTCTATAAGGTGCACACCCAAATCCCACCAAGCCATGCCACCACCTGCACAGGCAATGTGGCCATCTACTGTTACGAGCTTTTCGGGGTTCAGATTTACTTGCGGGTAGCTCTGGCGAAACCTGTCACTGAAGCCCCAGTGGGTGGTGGCCTCTTTATTGTTGAGCAAGCCCGCCTCAGCCAGCAGAAAAGCCCCGGTGCAGTTACTCGCTAACTGAACCTGCCCGGCGCTATTCGGGTTCGGGACACTGAACTGGCCAAGCCAGGTAACCAGTTCCGGATTTGACGCCAGCACCTGATCAATCGGTGCACCGATGGTCGGCACGATCACCAGATCGGCACTCTCTGCATCCAGATCTTCCCAACTTCCATCCGAAACCAAAGTGATGCCGTTAATACACCGGCAGTGATCGCCGTTGCGCGTTAGTAGCTGAGTAGTGAAGTGTGGTTCAGGTTGCTCACCATGAATCCGCGCCCAGGTAACGCCAGCCAAGCGAAATAAATCGATCACACCTGTGATGGCACTGGCTAAAGCACCATCAAATCCAATAATTGAAACCTTTTGCACGAATTCTCCCGGCCGAACGACTGAGTCAGGGCGAAGCAGTACCACCATCACCCGGGAGCCAAAGCTCATAGGTATTTGGCAGTATTGGCCATGATTATGTCATAAATGCCGGTTCCCAGAAAAACCCGGTTGTGAGAGCCTGTACACAATTAAAGAAATGCTCCAGCCAATTACCAGGAAGCTGCATAAATGACCGACACTCTGATAGATCGCCGCGATCTGGCGTTCCAACTCTACGAAGTTCTCGATACCGAAAGCCTGCTCAGCCGCGACCGGTTCAACGAGCACAACCGCGATACCTTCGATGCCGTTATCGAAACCGCCGATAAAATGGCCAGAGAGAAGTTTGCCAATCACAACAGCGCGGCTGACAAAGACGAGCCAAAGTTCGTTAATGGCCAGGTGGAAATGCTGCCTGAAGTAAAAGAGGCCTTCGATGCCTACGCCGAAGCCGGGTTTATTGCGGGGCGCTACGATTACGAGCTGGGCGGCATGCAGCTCCCTGAAACCGTTATGGCCGCCTGTAACGGTTTCTTCACAGCCGCTAACCCGGGTACGGCAGGTTATCCGTTCCTGACCACAGCCGCTGCAAACCTTATCCGCGTGTTTGGCAACGAATCACAGAAAGCCAGTTTCCTGCCCAACATGCTCAGCGGCCGTTATAGCGGAACCATGGCTCTGACCGAACCCCATGCCGGGTCGTCGCTGGCGGACATTCGCACGTCAGCCACGCCAACGGACGATGGCCATTACCTGATCAAAGGCGCAAAAATCTATATATCCGGTGGTGAGCAAAGCATCACTGAGAACATCGTTCACATGGTGCTCGCCAAAATCAAAGGCGCACCGGCCGGAGTAAAAGGCATTTCCCTGTTTATCGTTCCCAAGTTCCGGGTAGATAGTGAAGGTAATCCCGCCGACCGCAATGGCGTAAGCCTGGCAGGCCTGATACATAAACTCGGGTACCGAGGCACTACTTCTACGGCGCTTAGTTTTGGTGACGATGCGCCTTGCCACGGTTATCTGGTGGGTGAACCCCATCAGGGTCTGAAGTACATGTTTCAGATGATGAACGAAGCCCGCGTAGGTGTAGGCTTTGGTGCAGCGGTGATTGGCTATCGTGGTTACATGCACAGCCTGGAATACGCCAAGGACCGTCTGCAGGGCCGCAAGGCTTCTGAAAAGAACCCGGAAAGCCCGCAAGTGCCGATTATTGATCACGCAGATGTGCGCCGTATGCTGCTGGCCCAGAAAGCCTATAGCGAAGGTGCAGTCGCACTTTGCCTGTATGGCGCGCGTCTGATGGACGATCAGCACACCCACCCGGATGAACAGAAGCGTATTGAAGCTGGCAAGTTGCTCGACTTACTCACGCCGGTCATCAAAACCTGGCCCTCCGAACATGGCCCGAAGGCTAACGACCTGGCGATTCAGGTCTACGGCGGTGCCGGTTACACCCGCGAGTACCCGGTGGAACAGTGCTGGCGCGACAATCGCCTGAACCCGATCCACGAAGGCACCACTGGCATTCAAGGGCTGGACTTATTGGGCCGTAAGATCTGGCAAGACCAAAGCCATGGCTTGCAGTTGCTGATGCAGGAAATGCAGGTCGACTTGGAAGCCGCGACCACCGATCGCTGTCAACAATGGGCGCTGTCGTTAAGCGAAACATTGCAGCAGGCAGTCAAGGTTACTCAAAGCCTGGGTAAGTCCCTGATGAGTGGCGAAGTGGACAAAACCCTTGCTAATGTCTCCTGCTATTTGCACCTGTTCGGTCACATCATCGTGGCCTGGATGTGGTTGCGTCAGGCTAATGCTGCGGCACAAGCGCTGGCTTCTGCTAACAGCGACGACGAGCGGAATTTCTACCAGGGCAAATTGCAGGCCGCTCAGTACTTCTTCCACTGGGAACTGCCGACGGTGGCTCAGGACTTGGTGCTGTTGCGGAATATGGATGACACTTGCCTCAATATGAAAGCGGAGTGGTTCTAGGTTTCGGTGTCCGCACCACCCATCTAAGCGCCAAGCTATTGAAGTACGCTGCCAAGAGCTCTTGAACTACTTATAAATGGTGATACTTATGTCTTTGGTTAAGGTAACGAAGAAAAATCACATCCTGCTCATAGGGCTAAACCGCCCCGAAAAAATGAACGCCATGAACCGCGCCATGTACCACGAAATCGCTGCGGCTTATTACCAGTTGGAGCACGACGACGATTTGAGAGTGGGGCTGATGTATGCCGAAGGCGATCACTTCACCAGCGGCCTGCAGCTGGATGATTGGGCAGGTGTGTTTTCAAACGGTGAGGGAATAGAACCGGCTGATGGTGAGCTGGATCCGTTCCATATAACCGGCGACGGCCTCAGCAAACCCGTGGTGTTCGCTGCCCAGGGCATTTGTTTTACCTGCGGTGTGGAAATGATGCTGAACACAGACGTTCGCGTAGCAGCGAAAGGAACCCGCTTTGCTCAGTTGGAAGTCAAACGCGGCATCTTCGCCTGCGGTGGCGCGACTATCCGCCTGCAACGGGAAATCGGGTGGGGCAACGCTCAGCGTTATTTGCTCACCGGTGATGAATGGACCGCCGAACAAGCTTACGAGTGGGGCTTGATACAGGAACTGGTTGAGCCGGGCGAGCAGTTCAACGCTGCACTGGCAATCGCCGAGAAGATCGCCAGTGCTGCGCCTCTGGGTGTGCGCGGCAGCCTGAAATCCTCCAAAATCGCCGTAAGCGAAGGCGAGGAAGCAGCAAAACAGCGCTTGTTCCCGGATCTGCAACCAGTCATGGCCAGCGAGGATGTGAAAGAAGGTATTCAGTCTTTCCTCGAACGGCGAGATGCAGTGTTCAAAGGAAAATAAGGCAGATAGCAGGGGCTTGAAGCTGCCGGTGGGCTCTGTCTCCCAAGACTGTCGGCAGCATGGATGCTGCCGTCAAGCGTACAGGGATGTATTCACAGCGTGTCTTGGGAGACAGAGCCCACCGGCGGCCCACTCCAGAGTCTGAAAACTAGGCAGCCTTCTCCGAAGCCGAACCAGAAGCTTCCTCCCGCCGCGCCGCAGCCTTGGCAGCCACCTCAGCAGCATAATCCGCATACTTGGTCATCAACTCCGACTTACGATCCGGGTCCCAGTTGATCTTGCCCAGATCACCCTCGTAGTGATCGATCACCCGCTTATCCATGGTCTCGTACCACCACTGCGGCACATAAGCCGGCATTAGCATCGATGCATAGCCACCAGGTAACTGCGGAGCATTCTCGAAGTGACGCAAAGCCTGATAACTGCGCTGTGGGTGAGCGTGGTGATCAGAGTGACGCTGCAACTGATACAAGAACAGGTTCGTCACAATGTGATTACTGTTCCAGCTGTGCTCCGGCTGAGTGCGCACATACTTCCCATTCTTGTCTTTCTGACGCAGCAACCCGTAGTGCTCAATGTAGTTCACACTCTCCAACAAGCTCGCACCATAAACTGCCTGAGCCGCAAGAAACGGAACCGCACGAGGGCCACACAGCAAAGTTGTTGCACCAAAGAAACCCGCGCTCATGGCCCAGCCCTGCAGTAACTCGTTGTCCAGAGACCAGAAGCTCTTATTTTTGCGAGCCAGACGCGCCTTCTCAATCTCCACCGCAGACTTCATGCCGCCCAACACCGTGCGCGGCAAAAACTTCCAGAAACTCTCACCCATGCGGCTGCTCGCAGGGTCTTCCGGCGTTGCCACGCGCTTGTGGTGGCCAAAATTATGCTCAACCACAAAATGCGTATAGCCCGTGGGTGCCAGCGCGGCCATAGCCATCAGCTTGTTGAGCTTATTGGATTTGTGGCCCAACTCGTGCGCGGTGTTAATGCCAACACCATTGATTGCGCCTACTGTCAGAGTCAGGCCGATCTTGTCCTCTATGGGCGTCTTCTTGCGGCTGGCAAGCCAGGCGCCCATAACAGTCATTGCATATTGGGTAGGGATAAATGCCTTAACAATACGGTTGTAATACTTGTCTTGCTCCAGCGAACTGACCGCTGATTCGGGTGGGTTACTCTGGTCCTCACCTATGGCGCGATCCAGCGCGGGAATAACTCCATGTACCAACGCCGGCCCTGTCCAAGCCAGAAACTTGAGCTTTTTAGGTGCTATCGCATAGCCGGTTAGGGCGGCCAGGCCTATGCCGGGCAGAGCAGGGCCCAGTAGCCAGAGATAGCGCTTTGGGTCTTTCCACTTTCCAGCGTCAGGGGTTTTGACATTCATGGTGTTTCTCCGTTGCGGTGCATATGCCTTAAATTTATGTCGGACAATGTTGCAATGCAACAAAGTGGCGTGATGAATGGGAGGTTGGCCCAGAATGACAATGTGCGCTGCAGGCAAGTCGCCAGGCCAAGGACGGATTCCTCACACCGTTTGGGAGTGGTTGCTTAAACAAAGAGTAATCAGCAGGTAATTGTGTGGCGCCGGTCATGGCCGTACTCTGTGCAGGGTTACAAATGTTTACCAACAGAGGGATATGTTATGAATAAATTTACTCTCAGCGCTCTTCTTATGTTTTTGACTTTAGGTCTGGCTGCCTGCAGTTCCGATGACAACGAAGGAGCTGATTTTGAGAAGGCCGCGGACAACGCTGGAGAAATTGTGGAAGACGCGGGCAATTCTGTGGAAGAGACCTATGAAGAAGCTACGGGTCAGGATGAAGGCGTAATCGGCGAAATGAAGGAAGGTGCCGAGAATGTCGGTGATGAAATGGGTGAAGCCGCAGAAGAAGCTGGCGATGCCATGGAAGAAGGCTATGACGACATGACTAAGTAATCATGTCTCAACTCTGGCGCGTAACACCTGCGCCGGAGTGTTTCAGCCAAAGCTCATCAGAACCGTTAGTCTTTGTCAGAAAAGATTAACGGTTCTGTCGTTTTACTGTCTCCGCATTGTCATCTGCCCCACCGACACTGTCCTCTCGATAACCCCCGTTTGTTGTACACAGCGAGAGACTGAGAGAGACAAAATATGGCCAAGCACGACCTTGATTCCAATTACCTGGATCCCGACTACGAACCCGTTGTAAACCACTCAGGCAACAGCGCATTCCAGGACGTACTGGCTGCACGTATGCAGAGACGCACATTGATGAAAGGCGGTGTTGGCGCGGCACTGGCCAGCATTATGGGTTTCGGGATTGCGGGTTGTGGAAGTGACAGCGATAGCGATGACCGCAGCAATGGGGGCAATGGAAGTGCAGGCCCGGGTGAAGGCAGTGCAACGGAATTGGGCTTCGCAGCGATACCCGTTTCCTCAGCAAACAAGGTTGTAGTGCCAGCCGGCTACTCCACCAAAGCCTTTTTGCCCTGGGGCACACCAATCACCGGCTCTTATCCTGCATTTCGGGCAGACGCGTCCAACTCCGGAGCGGATCAGGAACAACAAGTAGGCATGCATCACGATGGCCTGCACTTTTTCCCGATTGATTTTAAGACTGGCGGTAACTCTTCCGATGAAGGGCTGCTGGTGATGAACCATGAGTACATAAATCAGGCTGCCCTTCACCCCGATGGCCCCACCTATAACGCAAATGGAATGCGACCTGCCGATGAGGTACGCAAGGAAGTGGCTGCTCACGGTGTCTCGGTGGTTCATATCAAAAAAGACAGCACAGGTGACTGGGACATAGTCTTCGGAAGCCCCTTCAACCGCCGGGTTACGGGCAACACCGAGATGGATATTCGTGGCCCTCTTCGGGGCTACCAGAAGCTCTCGACCCGTTTCAGCAAGAACGGCACCCAAACCCGGGGCACGCTGAACAACTGCTCTATGGGCCCGACACCTTGGGGAACCTATCTGGCAGCAGAGGAAAACTGGCACGGCTATTTCGCCAATAGCTCCCAAACCAAGCCTCGGGAACAGACCCGCCATGGCGTTGGTGGTGCAAGCCGCTACGATTGGGAGTTTGCTGAGGGCGGGGATGATCAATACGTGCGCTTCAACATTACCCCCACGGCCCAAAGTGCTGAAGACGATTATCGCAACGAAGCCAACACCTATGGCTACATGGTAGAAATTGACCCATTCACGCCGGAGAGCAAGCCCCAGAAGCGCACTGCCCTTGGCCGTTTCGGCCATGAAGGTGTGATCTTTGCGCCGGTAGAGGAAGGTAAGCCGGTTGTGTGCTACTCCGGTGATGATTCCCGCTTCGAGTACATCTACAAGTTTGTATCTTCGCGGCCCTACTATGCAGCAACCGCCAGTGGCTACTTGCTGGATGAGGGAACTCTGTACGTTGCGCGTTATAACGAAGACGGCTCTGGCGATTGGCTGCCTTTGTCACTTGACGATGCAGGCTTCGCGGCCAGTGTTGAGGCAGCGCAAGGCTCGTTGGTTGGAAATGTCCAGTTTGACGGATTCGAGAACCAGGCAGATGTGCTCCTGAATACCCGGCTCGCAGCCGATATTGCCGGTGCGACGCCAATGGATCGCCCGGAGTGGGGAGCGGTAGATCCTAATACAGGTGAGGTCTATTTCACCCTGACCAATAACTCCCGGCGCACTGAGGAGCAGGTAAACGCTGCGAACCCCAGGGCAGAAAACCGCTCCGGTCATATCATTCGCTGGCGTGAAGGCGGTGATGATTTTGCTGCAACAGAGTTCCAGTGGGATATTTTCGTGTTTGCCGGAGAGCAGGGGACAGAAACGGTTGTCGATGGAGATGTCGCTGTGTCACTGACCGATGACAATATCTTCAACAGCCCGGATGGCTTGTGGTTTGACTACAATGGCCGCCTCTGGATTCAAACCGATGGTTCCGACGCCCCGCCGTATCAGAACAACATGATGCTGGCGGCTAACCCTGAAACCCGTGATATCCGTCGTTTCTTCGTGGGCCCGCAAGGTTGCGAGGTGACCGGGGTTGTAACTACGCCGGATGTTAAAACCATGTTCGTGAACATTCAGCATCCAGCCAGGGACTGGCCCTTCGGTAACGAAGGCGATCACCCACGGGATGCGACCGTAATAGTGGTCCGTGATGATAAGGGCGTGATTGGCGCCTGAGCTGTATAGAGTCAGGTAAAACCGAAAACCTGATCGCCTGAGCAAAAAGGCGCATCGGGTTTTCGGTTTTTTCGTTTAAGAAATGCTCAATGTGGCCGATGCCTTAATCAACTAAACTAGACCGAACTATGAGTTATCAAACCGTTTCAATTCCTTAGACTCTAAATTGGCCGGATAACTGTGTACCTATCAGAAATAATAACAACGTCGAGGTTTTTATGGGGTTGCTTGATCGTGCAGCGGTATTTTGGGGGGTCGCAATCGCCATTATTCTTGCGGTTGTCAGTGTTTTGGTGGCGCCCTTGTTAGGTCTGGATCCTGCATCTCTCTCTATAGGGCTGGTTGTCGGCCTTGTTGCCGCCACTGCCTATCTGGTTGTGCGGGTTTTGGCTCCAGTGGATCGCGGTTTGGAAGGCCTGAACAAGGGAGCTCTGGAAGAGAATCACCCGGTGAGAGCCCGGTGTGAGCAACTGCTTGCTAATGCTCAAACAGGCAGGACTTTGGCGCAAGCCCTTTCTGGTAATGCTGATAAAAACGCGATCTCTGCCGCGCAAGTATCTTACGCGGCCGACCAGCTCAAATTGCGACTGGATTTGCAGGTGCAGGAAACCGCACAGATGGCAGAGTATGCCGGTCAGATTACTGAAACGGTAAGAGAGTCTTCGCAGCAGGCTACAGAAGCGGCCACTATGGCGCTGCAAAATCGTGAAGCCAGCACGGAAGGGCGTCAAGCGCTCACCAGTGCTATCGATAGCATACGCCTGGTGCATCAGCAGTCCGGTGAAAACCTGCGTCTGATTCAGGAGCTGAACGACAAGTCCAACAAAATTCAGGGCGTAACCAGCACTATTCAAGGCATCGCGGAACAGACTAACTTGCTGGCACTCAACGCAGCCATTGAAGCGGCTCGTGCGGGCGATCAGGGACGTGGCTTTGCGGTGGTTGCGGATGAAGTCCGTCAATTAGCTGGTCGCACAGCTCAGGCGACGGGCGAAGTAGCGGAAACGCTGCAGGAAATCCGTTCCGATACAGCTTTAATTGTCACCCGTATAGAAAATCTTGCCCGCAGCGTTGAAGAGGGATTGGTGTCTGTGGAAAGTGTTGGCGAGCGGCTGGATCAGATACGCGATCAGTCCGATCGGGTTCAACAGCAGATTGCCCGTATTGCAGAGATAGATCAGAACAACGAACTCAGCCTGGGTCATGTATTCACGGCTATTGAAACCGTTCGTGATCAGATCTCTGAAAGTGACACCAGCGTTGCTTCGCTTGCAGAGCAGGCTGCAACACTGATGGAGCTTGCGGAAGTCGCCAATGCAGCGTTTGCGATGAATAGTGATTCCAGCTACCACAGGTTCTTCTACGACCAGGCCCGCGCTGGTGCCAGTCAGATCGGCCAGATTTTTGAGCAAGCGGTACGTGATGGCAAGCTGACAGAAAATGCTCTGTTTGATTCGGCGAGAAAGCCGATCCCTGGCACTCAACCTGCAAAGTATTCAAGCAGCTTCGATGCCTTTACCGATCAGTTTTTGCCACAGGTGCAGGAAGCGGTGAAGAGTTCCCATCCCGCATTGGTGTTTGCGATTGCTGCGGCCCCGGATGGCTATGTGCCTACCCATAATCGTGAGTTTGCTCATGCACCTACCGGAGATGCAGCTACGGATTTGATGCGCAGCCGCAGCAAGCGACTATTTAACGACCGCACAGGAATACGCTGTGGCAGCCATACCGAAGACATGCTGCTGCAAACCTACCGGCGCGACACTGGCGAAGTCATGCACGATCTTTCTGTTCCGGTATACGTGAACGGGCGGCACTGGGGCGGATTCCGGCTTGGGTACCGTCCGGATAATCACTGATCCAATGAGCGTCAAATCGGTTCCGGCGCCTGTGATAAGCTTTCAGTTCATATCGATAAAGGAGAAGTGCCTTGGCTGACCCGGAATATATTCCTGCTGGTGAAGATGAGCTGGCGCGCCGATCGGATCCCGCACGCAATCTTGCGGTGGTTGTTTACATCCTTCAGGGGTTGTCGTTTTTTCTGGGGGGTATCACCGGTTTGGTGGGCGTCATTATCAATTACGTGAAGCTCGATGATGTTCGTAACACCTGGGTGGAGCCGCATTTCCGCTGGCAGATCAGAACCTTCTGGCTGGGCTTGTTGTGGACAGTTATTGGAGTGGTGACCAGCTTTATTATTGTCGGCTGGTTTATTCTTATGGGTACCGCCATTTGGGTGATATTTCGCATCGTGAAAGGTGCCCTGGCACTGAATGACGGCAAGGCACCCATCTAGCGATTTTTCGTGAACGACCAAGCGGCTGGTGTATCAGCCGCTGGTTACCTCTTTCAGACGAATTGCACTCAGGGTTCCGGCCAGCCCCATCAACCCAAGCACTACGATCACTGCAGCGTTGGAAATCAGCGACAAGAGTGCGGTTAGTCCTCCGGTAGCAAGCAGCAAAAACCCGATCACGGTATTGCTCACAGCCGTGTAGTCTGTGCGTTTGTTGCCTCCAGCCATATCCACCAAATAGGTTTTCCGGCCCAGTCTCACGCCTGCGTGGGCAATGCTGAGTGCGAAAAATGCCACCGGGTAAAACCAGCCGTTGCCTACACCAGTGCCTGCAAACATGGCAGTTAGCCCTACGGACAAGCACACAGCACTGGCGATTGCCGCACCACGAATCATCACCCGTCGGCTGGAGGTGTCTGCCATCCACCCCCAGAAACTGGCGGATACGGAGCTGGCCAGGCTGCTTGCCAGAAGGAACACGCCAAGCATTAAACCTGTATCCGATTCTTTTTGAGCCAGCACCACAAAATAGGGCGATGCCAGAGCCGAGCACAGCAAGAGAGCGCGGGTAATCACAAAGTTACGGAAGGGCGCGTCATCCCTCAGTAATGACAAGCTTTTGAACGCTTCGGTAAGGGCGTTACCACCACCGTCGGTTTCACCTTCGTGCTCTTCAACGCCTGCAAACAGAATTCCCGCAATCACCCAGAGCGCAGCTGCCAGCAAAAGTAGCAGACTATAAAATGCGATGGTCGGGTCGCCCTGATCCCTGAACAAAATCACCGTCAACAGAACCGTCGCTGTGCCACCGATAGTGGCTGCAAGGCCGGAGAGCCTGCCTCTGCGGGTTTTCGGAATGCACTTTCCCTGAACATCTTTCATGGCCACGGAGCAGAACCCCCGAGACAGGGAGAATACAATCAGCGCAGCGACAATGCCGCCGCCGGCTGTATAGCCCTCAAGAAACCAGACGCAAGCAGCCATGGCAGTCACGCTGATGGCCTGTCCAAAGCTGCCAAGTGTCCAGAACCATTTGCGCACCGGTTTGCGGCGAACCCAAGCTGCAATCATCATTTGGGGAACCATAGAGCCTGATTCCCGAATGGGAACGAGCCAGGCCACCAGAGCCGGCGCGCCAATGGCGCTCATTAGCCAGGCAAGCACGGTTTTCGGGCTGATTAACAAGTCGCCCAGCTTGGTCAGTACGTTGGCTGCCAGAATCAGGAAGAAGTTGCGTGGCACCACATTGCAGGCTTCGGCTGGGATGTCTTTGCATACCCGGGCGTCTTCTTCGTTGGCGATCAGGCTGTATAGCCGGTCGACAGGTCGTTCGAAGAGCCCGTTACCTGTCTGGTCGCCCGCGTTGGAAGAGGAGTTTTTCTGAATTGGTGTTTGTTGCTGGGACAAGCCGCTGCCCTCCGTAAAATGGATAGCCAAGGATACCAGCCGGGCCGGCACCCCAGTACCCCGGAATGCAGATTAGCGATGGTTCATACCAGATGATGATCCCACTGAACCGGCATGCTGGCAATTTCTTCCGCCGGTTTTCCCTTGCCCATGCGAACCAGCTTGCCGCGGCCTGAAGATACTAAAAAGTCTCCCCCGGCCAAAGCTTCAACACCGGCACAGTCCGGGATGGCAGCCTTTTCAATTACTTTCCCGGAGCGACTGTTGAAGATTAACGCTGTCCCACCTATCGGGGAGGCGATGGCAACCAGGTCGTTTTCAGGGTGAGCCACTATGCTGGCGATGTAATTACCCAGCTCCCGGTGAGTGGCCGCACCAAAGTCGATCTCTTCGTAGCGTCCGTTGCGGTAACGCGCAACCAGTGGCGGCAGCTCATGAGCTGGCCCCTGATATTGGTAGGCGGCATAAACAGTGCCGTCTTGAGCAACATCCACATGCCGGGTACTGAGTTGATGGTGTGACGGCTGGAACCGGGCGAGAATGTCGCCGGAGAGCCTGTCCATCATCAACAGCGCTGGCTTCATAGTGGGCAGGTTGAGCTTGATGCGGTCGTAATCCGGGTGGGTAAGAATGCCGCCCAACCCAACGACCAGTGTTTGGCCGTCCGGGTGCATAGTGATCTGATGCGGGCCTATGCCGTTCAGCTCAAAGGTATCCACCCGTCGATAATGTTGATGGCTATCGTAAACTGCGATAATGCCCTCTCCGGGCTCATAGCGGTTAACGGGAGCGTACAAATAACGACCGTCTGGTGAGAATACACCATGGCCTACAAAATGCTCGCCTTTGGCCGCTTCAATGCGGTGCAGCCGATCGCCTGATTCGCTATTGAAAACATAGAAAGCCCAGCCTGGCCGACGCTCAAAGAACACCACTTGTGCGGTATTCGGTCGGTTACAGCCACTGTGGCAGCGAGAGCCTACCGGGGATTGCCATAGCATCTTGCCATCTGGCGCTATGGCGCTTACCGCAAAACGGTTGTCTTGCAGACCTATAGCGCCGGTGTATTGCTGAGGGCTCTGGTTACCCGCTTTGCGGGGCAGCAGGGTGCAGCCGGAAAGGCTGATGGCAGCGCTACCAGTGAGGGCGGATTTAATGAAGCTTCGGCGAGTCAGTTCAGGCATGGACCTCTCCTCAGTCTCCGTCGCTGGAATTAAAGCCACGCACCACGCCAAGCTCAACGGCTGCACGGTCATTTACCAGTGACGTCAGCTGAGTGATGTCGATATATAGGCTTTGCAGCAATTTGTATCCGTTATCGTCAGCCAGTAAGGGTGCCATCGGGCGGTCGAGTTCCGGAAAGTTAGCCAGCACTTCGTCGAACTGCTGTGCGATCTGCTCGGCGAGATCGGGCTGTTTCCGATCTGTGAGGAGTTTAGAGAAGGCTGGCAGGAAACTCTGTTTGAGTCCCTGAACACTGGCGCCCATGGCAGCAAGGCTGGCTTCGCTTCGCCAGGCATCGGCGCTGTAAACTGAGCGTTTACCGTTACCGCGCAGGCCCATTGGCGTAGCCAGGCGCCGCTCCTCAAGAATCTCCAGCCCGGCCATGGCAGAGCGTATAGTTGTATCTGTGTACTGATCACTGCCAAGGTAGTTGCTCTGAAAACCCTGCCAGTCATTTGCCAAGGATTGGCCGTTGTCGGCGATATGTCGGGTTACTGCAAGCAATAGTTTACAGCTGCGCCCGGCTGGCAGTGCTTCTTCGCCGTTAGCGAAGGCCTGGTCGTACAGCAAATACTCCGCCATTGGGAAGCCCTGCACGGCGACGCCGGATTCACTGACTTTTTCAGGTGTGATCGGCGCTTCGTCTTTAAGCAGGTAGGAAGCCTTGCGGGCCACGAGGTTTTTCGGATCCGGCCAGAACTGGAATTGCCAGGCGCGATTTCCCTGCTCTACCGGGCCAAAATCCACAAAACGAACCTGTTGCCAGGCCAGAAATGCCTCCAGCCAGGCCTGCTTTGTCTGCTCAAGCCCTTCCGGCGAGGGGGCCTGACAATAGCTCGCCGCCTGGCTGGACAGAGCTTGGCCTTGTGTCGCCAGGTTCTGATAACCCGTGAGAACGTCGCTGTGCCATTGCTTTCGGTATTCAATAGTTTGGCTATCTGCATTATTGGCCGTTGCCGCCGCCAGCGGAGAAACGGCCACCGATGAGGCGAGTAAGAAGGTCAGTGCCAGTCGCGTCATGTCGGGCTCCATTATAGAGAAGTCAGAAAATCGATCAGTGCCTGTCGGTCTTCGGCGCTGAACCCGGTGTAAAGCGCCACCGCCGGAGCCGCTTCTCCTCCGTGCCACAGGATGGCCTCTTCCAGAGTGCGCGCTCGGCCATCATGTAAAAAGCCGGCTTGCGGATTAACGATTTGCGCCAGACCAATGCCCCAGAGTGGCTGTGTGCGCCATTCGTTGCCGTTTGCCAGAAACTCATCGCGGCCATCGGCAAGGGCAGGGCCCATATCGTGCAGCAGCATGTCGGTATAGGGCCAGATAGTCTGCTTGCTCAAATCAGGGCGTTCCGGGTCTGTTCCTGTGACATGTCGGGGGGTGTGACACCCGGCGCATCCGGTTTCGTTAAATAGCTGCGCACCCTTCTGGACTGCGGGATCTTCCATGTTGCGTCGAGCGGGTACGGCCAGGCTCTTTGCATAGAAGGTGACAAAGTTTGCGATCTTGTCGCTCACTTCCGGCTGGCCACCGTCGGGAAAGCGGTCACATTCCTGTTCAGGCGTGCAGTCAGTAGATGGCTTCAGGCTGGAAGTTAGCCCCATATCGCCGGCAAAGGCGCCCATGCTTTGCTGGTGTACATTGGGCTCGGCTGCTTTCCAGCCAAAACGGCCGGGCACTGTCTGTTTGGTTTCCAGATCCCACACCAGATTAAGCTTGCCGGAAATGCCATCGCCATTCTCATCCTGCGGGTCGGCCAGGGCTTCCAGGTCGGCGATCGGAATCGCTTCGAGCAGCCCCATGCCAATCATAGGCGGCGCGACCCGAGGGGAAATCAGAAGATCTTCGGGCAGAGGACCGTAGTTGGGGTTCTCTATCCGGTAAACCGGCTCTCTCAGATCCACTATGGTGCCGTCAGCCAAGGTCTTTGTTACCGGGTTCCATGTAAGCACCATATCGGCTTCAGGCTTTGCACCGGGCAGGGCAGCGGTTTGCAGTTGGCTGCCGTACACCGGCGCCGGCTTAAAACCCTGGGTAAGCAGAATATCTGCGTCTACTCCCGGGTCGGCTGGAACCGCCAGGCGCAAGAACAGGGACACAGCTGTTTCATCAGCAGCGGGCGGGTGGCCGCGACCATCTTTGATATGGCAGCCTTGGCAGGAGTTGGTGTTGAATAAAGGGCCTAGTCCATCCCGCGCGGTGGTGCTGGCCGGCGCTTCAACCCAGGGGTTACGGAAAAAGCTGTTACCAACGCTGAAGTCCAGGCGCTTGGTCATGGAAAGATTGCCTTGGGGTAGGGAGTAGGCGTTGGTGTCGAACTGCTCAACCGTGCCATCGCCGCCGGTATTGGGGGAGTCCTGCAACGGAAAGCCCGCATGGGAGGCGGCGTGAATGGGTAGGCCGATACCGAAAATCAGCAGCCCCGTGATGAGTTGTGTTCTGGTCATTAATTTGTTCCACATAATTGAATAAGCCATGGAAAATCCGCTCTTCTCAAAGCGGGCTTTCCATGGCTATATCGTGTTCCTTGATAACCCGGGGCCGCGCTCGCCCCCGGGTATCGTTTTCTTTCCTGTTTACTTTCAGAAAGAGTGGCCTGCGTCGTCTGGCGAAAGAGCTTCAAGGCCAAGCTGCCGAGCTGCTTGCTCAATGGAGCCGGTTTGCTCTACCAATGCCATAATCGCGCCATTCACAATGCTTGCTCCTTCTGCATTTCCTGGTGCAATCATCATATCAAAGGGCATGGGGTTCTGGCTTGATTCGGCCTTGGCCTTCATCATTCCCAGTGCGCTCATGGATGCCTCAAGCTGGGCATTCAGGCGGGCGTCCAGGTCAGGGTTGGTTTGCGCTACCAGATCGGACAACGAAGGGCCAGATACCAGACTGCCGTCTACACGACGGTAGTTGCCGGTATAGACGTTCTGAATGCCCTGGCCATTATAGTAGTGGGAGTTGTGGGTGTTATCACTGAAGCAGTCGTGCTCGTCTTCGTATGAGTTAGCTTCAAGGGCCACCTTCATGCGCTCACCAGCCAGCTCACCCAGGGACAGAGAGCCCATGCCGAACAGCATTTTTTGCACGCCTTCGTCGGCATCCGCGGCCATAAGCTGGCTGCGATAATTGTCAGAGGCACCTGGTGCCCACTGTGCAACCATCCACTCCAGATCAGACACCAGAAGGTCGGTTACCGCGTCGAGGTATTCACCCCGGCGGTCGCAGTTGCCGTTGGTGCAGTCGGCACCGGCTGCATAATCAGTTACTGGCCGCTCGCCACTGCCAGGATCAAATCCGTGCAGATCTTGTCCCCACAACAAAAATTCAATGGCGTGATAGCCGGTGGCCACGTTTGCTTCCGAACCACCAATCTCATTCAGGTTAGCAAGCAGCTCTGGCGTGAGGTTTGTTACATCGAGGGTTTCGCCGCCAACATTGATGCTTTTGCTGCCAATAATATTGGCGGTTGCGCCAGCATTGCCGAGCTCATATTGGTAATCGTCGGCCTGAACGTAGTCGATCAGCCCTTCATCCAGAGGCCAGGCGTTCAGTTGGCCTTCCCAGTCATCCACAATCGCGTTGCCGAAGCGGAACACTTCTGTTTGCTGGTAGGGCACACGAGCTGCGAGCCAAGCTTCCTTGGCCGCTTTCATGTTGGCTTCAGTAGGGTCGGAAATTAATCGGTCGGTAGCCTTGTTCAGTGCCTTGGCAGTAATCAGGGCGTCTTCATATCCGGCATGCGCTACGTCGGCATAGTGCTCTACAACCGACATTTTGGTGGCTGGTTGGGAGTCTGCTGCCTCTGGTGAGGTGGTGTTGGCGCAGCCAGCACCTGTTGTGGCGGCAACAGCGAGCGCAAGAGTGGCCGGTCGAAAAAGTGTCTTCATTGAGGACTCCGGGATTTTAGAAATGAGCATGGTAATAGGAGTTATTATCGTTCGCAATTATGTTTGTTGAGGCTTTTCAGCGCAAGAGTGTTCTGGCGTTTTTTAGCGTGGCCTGGTCAAAAAAAGCGTGATATCAAATTTTAATGATAATCATTTGCAAATACGATTTGTGATGCTAGATTCTGATTTGAACGTGCTCTTATATCAGGGGAAAAAGTATGAGCGGATCAGTGGTTAGGCTAGCAGGCTCTTCAAAGAGTGTTTTCTCAGCGTGGCAGTCGCTTCGTAAGTCGGTTGATAAAACCAGCGTTGTCGCTGGGCAACCTGAGAGCTGCGGTTCTGGCCAGCCACCTCCCAACACTAGCCGTTCTGGCTGACATCCGGCTGCACCGCGCCGCTTCTTCTGTCTTGCTTGGCTCGAGAGCGCTTTTTCCAGCGCTCTCTTGCACTGGGAGTGCGCGCTCGGGCTTAATAGCTTCTGTTTATCGGGAGCTGATTTATGTTGAGTTATCTTCACGCCTTTCATGCCGGGAACTTTGCTGATGTTCAGAAGCACGGGGCGTTAACACTTGCCCTGTCTATGATGCAGGCGAAGCCTTCCGCTATTGCTTGTTTTGATACCCACGCTGGTAGCGCCATTTATGACCTCAAGAGCGACCGCGCACGGAAAACTGCGGAAGCGGACCTGGGCGTACAAAAATTGTGGGCAAGCCGGAACAGCTTATCTTCCGGAGATTGGCAGTCGGTTTTGAAAGTGTTGTCCCGGTTCAATGCGGGAGAGGGGGCGTTAACGGTTTATCCCGGCTCCCCAGCCTGGTTTCGCCAGTTTTTGCGCCCTGGCGATTCGCTGACAGCATTTGAGCTACACCCCACGGAAAGTAGCCAACTCGCCGGTTGGGCCGCTGACCAAAATGTTCGGGTGATGCATGAAGATGGTCTGAAAGGGCTGTTGAGGCAATTGCCGCCGGCACAACCCAGGCTGATGGCTTTGATTGATCCCTCCTATGAAATCAAATCCGAATATTCCGATGTTGCTGCGACGCTGCAGAAAGCATGGCAGAAGTGCCGACACGGTGTTTATCTTGTGTGGTATCCCGTGCTTACCAGTGGTCTGCAAGCTACTTTGAAGCAAGCTGTGAAAGACAGCCCACTGCGCAAAGTCTGGTGCAGTGAAGTACACCTGAAAACACCCCCGGAGCGAGGCATGACAGGTTCCGGCATGCTGGTTGTTAATCCACCATGGGGGTTTGAAGACCGTTTTTCTGCCATGATTGAGGATATTGCAGGCGAGTCTGCGCTGGGCCTTTCCCACGAACACGGCTGGTTGGTGCCTGAATAAGCAGGTTAGCCGCTGGTCATGCAGGAGCTGTTTTTTTGAAGGATACAATCAACGATAAATCGGCGGACACTTGTCTTCCTGGAGGATTAATTTCCGCTGATCAATGGACATTGCCTCAAACATCGGTGCGGCGTTCACTAAAAGACGCTATTCAGTATGCCCTCTCTCAACTGCAGGCCGGGGTTTCACAAGCTGAAGATCCGTTTGAAAGCATGGACGATCTGCCAGAACTGTCCGGTATTCAAAAAAAGCGATTGGCTCCGGAGCCGGATTATGGCCGTCAGGCAGAAGCTATAGCCAGCGGCGTGCAACAAGCGCGTTCCGAGGGCTCTCTGAGTCGGGAAGTTGTGTGCCTGGTGGCACCCCCTTTTTCTGGTTTGCAGCAGTCGCTCGCCCGGTTTGAAGAACTCGCAGAGCCTGGGTTACTTGATGGAAGTGGTGAAAAATGGCGCATCATTGGGCCGCCGGATACCCTGTCATTTAGTGCCAAGGAAGCCTGTGATTGGTGGGATGAACAGGATCTGTCGACCCCATGGGTAATTACGGAGCTTGCGGATTTCTGGCTGCGGAGTTTGTCAGGGCTGGTTCTGGTGAAGGAGTTGTTTCGCAGAATTGCCATTGGTGAAACAGGCGCAGGCATTTTGGGTTGCTCAAGTTGGTGTTGGCGATACTGGGGACAATATCTTGAGAACGCCCAGATGTCGCCCTGGACTCCCGCGCCCATGGACGCCGAGCGCCTTGGCGTCTGGTTTACTTATCTGGCTTCGGGAAAAGGCAGGTCTGAGATAGTTGCAAGAATGACCGGCGATGGCCTCTACGTGCTGCCTTTGGCTGAAAAAGACAAAACTAAAAGCAATAAAAAACGCAAATACAGTTCTTTCTTGCGCGACCTGGCCGCTACATCACGCGGTAATCCCGGTGTGGCTTTGGCAATCTGGCAGAGATCCCTGCGGGCCAAGCCGGATGACGAGGCGAAGCTGGATGAGGCTGATGAAAAAACTGAAAAACAGAGCCGGGCTGCGGATTGCTGGGTTGTTCCGCTAGGTAAGCTAAGCCTGCCAAGCATGCCCCAAAGCAAGGAGAGTGTGACCGGGTTTATTCTGCATGGATTGTTGTTGCACAACGGTCTTGATATGTCCTCCCTGGAGTTGGTTACCGGTGTGTCCACCTACGAATTGAGTTTGGTGTTATCACGGTTAAAGCGTGCAGAGTTGGCGGCCTGTGATGAGACTGATGGGCGCTGGCAAGTCACAGCTATCGGGTATCCCACCGTCAGGCGGCATTTGCAGGGTTGGGGTTTTCCGCTTGATCAATTCTAGGAGTTGTTATGATCGATGATCTTGGAATCAAGTCTGCTTTTGCCTCTATAACCAGTCAGGCGCTGTTAAAGGCGTTACTCGTTATCATTATTGCGTCTCTTGTCATAGTGGCGGTGCAGAAGGTGCTTCCCCGGGTTGCAGAGAAGCTGGGTGGTAAACCGCGCCTATACCTTTTGGCTTCTGTTCCTTTACTCAGATTGCTGATTATTTTCGCCACGATCACGGTTGTAGTTCCGATTTTGGTAGAACCGTCGTTCGAAAATATGGTGGCTATTTTCGGGGCGCTTGCCCTGGCGCTTGGCTTTGCTTTCAAGGATTACGCCAACAGCCTGATCGCCGGTATTGTTACTTTGTACGAAATGCCTTACCGGCCAGGTGACTGGATTGAGGTCGATGGCCAATACGGCGTAGTACGAGCCATCAATACGCGGGCTGCCGAGATTGTTACACCTGACGATACGGTAGTGATCATTCCTCACAATAAGCTGTGGAATTCCCTGATTGCCAACGGAAACGACGGCACAGATAACCTGATGTGCACGGCAGACTTTTATCTGGAGGCTAATCATGATGTCAGTCAGGTTCGTGATTTGCTTCGGGATGTAGCGTTTACCAGCCCGCGAACCAAAACCTGGCAGCCAGTGCTGGTGATTGTGTTTAATAAGCCTTGGGGCATGCACTACCGGGTGAAGGCCTACCCGTTTGATCCTAAAGAGCAGTTCCAGTTTGTATCCGAGCTTACAGCTCGAGGTTCTGCAGAGCTGGCACGGCAAAATGTGAAATTTGTCTCTGTGCCGGTTGTGGCAGATTGAGTTGAGGCATGGTGGCTAGGCAAATCAAAAAGCCCCGCTTGGCGGGGCTAAACTGACGAACAGTTTGTCTGGATTTGACCCGCGCTTACATCAGCGCGTCAACACGGTTACGGATCTTTGGCTCGCTGCTGTAGGCGGTTGCAATGGCATTATAGGTTGGGATATCCATTCCTGAATCCTCAATGACCGATACCATTTGATCGTTAGCTTCCATCTGCAGTTTCTGAGCTTCCTGCTGGGAGTCCGCTGATTCAATTTTGTCTATGTACTCTTCACGCACTTCTGAAATGCCTTCCTGCGCTTCAATAAACTTTTTCAGCTCGGCGTCGTTGTAATGGGTGTTCTGCGTACCTGCAGCTGCAGGGTTTGAGTAACCTTCTGAGCCTCCGGTGGCTACAGGGTTCTGCTCAGCCATTGTGGGCGCTGCTGCCAGTAGGGCAATGGATGCGGTAATGGATACGAGTAGCTTGTTCATATTCATAATCGACTTCTCCTGTTTGATTTGCGTTCACCAAAGACATATCAAGCCTCGTGCCAGTTTCTGTATATTTTATTTATTGTTTATAAATCATAGGTTTATAGTTTTCTGTGGTTAATCCTGCGTAATGAAGGTTGAGACGAAATGTCACATGTGGCAGAAGAGTGTGGCATTTATGTAGTTGGAGCTTGAATGAAACCGTCTCTCAGAAGCGCCGGCCAAGTATTTGGGTCAATACAACTCACCCTGGTGTTGAGCATTGTCGTCCCCTTGCTGGTCATCAGTGGCCTTGCCATATATCTAGGGTTTGGGGCTGTAGAAAAAGCTCTGAACGACCGCTTGCAGGAAGATCTGGAGCTGGTGGCCCGAGCTGCCAGCGGCCCCCTTTCCCGAGCCATGCAGGAAAACGATGAGTTGGTTATAGGCGACTCTCTGAGATCAATATTCCGGATTGGTCGCGTGTCCGGTGCATCGGTTTTCGATAAAGGCGGAGCCCGGATTGCCAGTCTCGGCCTGGCAGATACAGATGTAGGGAACAGCGCCAGCGCTGAGCAGGTCATTAACAGTGGCGAGCTTGGCGGGGCCTTTCGGCGGGTAGATGGGCAATCTGTATTCTCGCACTTTACGCCTCTGGTGGCCGACGATGGCCGAATACAGGGGTTGCTGCAAATCACCCGCAAGCGTAGTGATTTTCATGAGTTGCTGGCCTCAAGCCGCCTTTGGGCTGTGTCTATCTGGTCTGCGCTTGCGATAACAATCATCCTGGTGGTTGTGCTTGGGCACTATGGAACCGTCGGCCGCCATGTCAGTCGCCTGTTAAGCGCTATGAGTGAGCTGGCACCCGGCAACTGGCAGTTTGACGCGGAACCATCTGGCCCCCGCGAGCTGCGGCAGATATATGGTGGTGTTCGGGACATGGGCCAGCGCATGGCTCGGGCAGAAGAGGAAATACAGCAGCGTGTGATCACAGAGCGTCAACTTGCCGAGCGCCTGGAATATCAGGAAAAGATTGCCATGATCGGGCGAGTGGCGGGCGGGGTTGCCCACGAGCTTGGCGCACCCTTGAACGTGATTCAGGGGCGCGCAAACATTCTGGCTCGCCATGACCTCACGGATGAACAGCGACGGCAACTGGATGATATCGGTTACCAGGTGGGGCGAATGACCACCATCATTCAGCAGCTTTTGGATTGCTTCCGCCATGTGCCGGATTCAAGGCGGCCGATCAGCCTCAATGCTGTCCTCAAAGATGTACTGGACCGCGCCGGTGAAGATGAGAAGTGCCATGGGAAGCGCCTGCTAAGCCGAGGGCTTGAAGTGGGTGCCTGGATCAGGGCAGAACCTGTGAGGTTGGAGTTGGCCTGTTTGAATGTAGTGCGCAACGCCTGCCAGGCTGCTCGCGCTGAGGTGGCTTTGTCGCTGCACCGTTATGATAGCGAGTGGGAGGTGCGGGTTGAGGATGATGGACCAGGCATAGCCACTGAGAAAAGAGACGCAGTGTTTGAACCGTTTTACAGTACCCGGCCGGCTGGGGAAGGCACGGGGCTTGGGCTGGCGATGGTCAGCAGTATTCTTAAAGAGCACAGTGGCCGGATTGAAATCGGAAACAGTGAATCGGGAGGATGCAGAATGAGCCTGTACTGGCCAGTGGAGACGGGGGTATGAGCCAATTCAAAGCAAGGATTTTGCTCCTGGAAGACGACGCCAGCCTGGGGCTGTTATTGAGTGAGGAGCTTGCGCTGGATGGCTATAGCGTGAGCCGCGCCGGAACAGTAAGTGAAGCTTGCGGAATGCTCAGTGCAGAAACACCCGACCTGGTGGTATCAGATCTGCGCCTGCCAGATGGCGATGGGCTGGAGCTACTCAAGGCAGCTCAGGCTGAAGGTCTCAGCTTGCCCTTTATTATCATTACAGCTTTCGGGACAGTTGATCAGGCCGTTGAGGCATTGCAAGCAGGCGCAGACGATTTTCTCACCAAGCCTTTATCTACTGATCATCTGCGCCTGAAAATACGGCGATTACTCACGCAGGCCGATCTCACAAAACAGCTGAAGCAGTTTCTTGCACACAGTAACACCGATGAATCCCTCGGCCTGATTGGTGAGCATGAAAGCATGGTGCGGCTTAGGTCTGAAATTCGCCAGATTGCCCGCAGTGATGCTGCGGTTTTGATATGCGGCGAAAGCGGAACCGGCAAGGAACTGGTGGCGAGGGCCATTCACCGTGTCAGCGAGCGGAACGCCAAGCCTTTTGTGGCGGTGAATTGTGCGGGTATACCGGCAGAGCTCATGGAAAGTGAGTTTTTCGGCCACGAGGCCGGTGCCTTTACCGGGGCGCGCCAGGCTCGGAAAGGTCTGTTTACAGAGGCTCACGGTGGCACTTTGTTGCTGGATGAGATTGGCGAGATGCCTCTGGCCTTGCAGGCAAAGCTATTGCGTGTGTTGCAGGAAGGCATGGTAAAACCGGTGGGCTCGGATCAGGAAGAGCCCGTGGATGTACGAATTCTGGCCGCCACCCACGTGGATCTGTTGAAAGCTGTGAGTGAGGGAAGCTTCCGGGAAGACCTCTATTATCGGTTGGAGACTCTGAGCCTGCGCATTCCGGCGTTGCGTGAGCGAGGTGATGATGTTGACCTGCTTGCAATGCACTTTCTCCGTGAAGCTGCCCGCCGACATCAGCGCGGATTTCTGAAGCTCAGCCAGGTAAGCTCCCGCACTCTTATGGATTACCCGTTTCCGGGCAATGTCCGTGAACTGGCCAGTGCGATCGAGAGGGCGGTGACCTTCTGTGAAGGCGACACCATCCAGCCCGATCATCTGCCAGAACGAGTCCGCAAACGCCAGGGGATTGCCACCACCTCACAGGCCGCGCTTAGCGTCGACAGCATTTCGCAATGGCCAACACTCGACGCCCTCCAGCAAGATTATGTAACTGAGGTGATGAAGGCGGTGGGAGGCAACAAACGCCGAGCTGCTCAAATTCTGGGTATAAACCGGCGCACCTTGTACAGATGGCTGGCGGCAGGTGAACCGGGCCTTGAAGCAAGCGATGAGAGCGGCGCGGTGAGAAGTGGCGCAAAAATACCGAAAGGAGATGTGCAGTGAAAGATCAGAAAACAGCCATGATGTACGGGCTGGGCACTGTGTTGCTCTGGTCTACCGTTGCCACAGCATTCAAACTGGCCTTGGCAGACTTGGCACCCGTGCAAATGTTGCTGGTTGCTTGCTCGGCGTCTGTGGTGGTTATGGCGATCATCCTGATGTTGCAAAAGCGCTGGCATCTGGTGTTTTCGTTACAGAAAAAACAATACATACAATCGTTTGGCATGGGGCTGATAAACCCTTGTTTGTATTATTTCTTTCTTTTTGGCGCATTTGACCGGCTGCCCGCGCAAGAAGCTCAGCCGTTAAATTACACTTGGGCGCTGGTTTTGGCATATTTGTCAGTGCCGTTTCTGGGCCATCGCCTGCGCAGGCTGGATATAGTCGCGGGCCTGGTGTGCTATGCGGGCGTTGTGGTGATTGCCACCCGTGGGGCTGTTACCACTTTGAGTTTCTCAGACCCAATCGGGGTTGCTCTGGCCATAGGCAGCACTCTTGTGTGGGCGTCCTATTGGATTATTGCTACCCGAGATACCCGGGACCCTGTGGTTGGTCTGTTCCTCAACTTTCTGTTCGGGCTCCCTGTTATAGCTTTGATCTGTTGGTGGACAGAAGGACTGTCCCTGCCGGTTTCCGGTTCTCTGGTTGCGGCCCTGTACGTGGGCATATTCGAGATGGGCATCGCCTTCGTGCTTTGGTCTTACGCCATGAAAAAGGCAGAAAACACCTCCAGAGTGAGTAACCTGATCTTTATTTCGCCGTTTCTGTCACTGGTATTCATCTATTTTATTCTGGGCGAACAGATTCTGCCGTCCACATATATTGGCCTGGTGTTGATTATGGCGGGTCTTTGGCTACAGCAAAAAAAAGTGAAAGAGCGAGAGCAGGGGCTGGCAGATGGCCAATGACTGGTTTGTCTATATGGTGCGCACGGCCCGCGGCGCGCTCTATACGGGCATAACCACAGATGTGCCTCGTCGCTTTGCCGAACACCAGGCCGGTGCGCCAAAAGGCGCGAGGAGCCTGAGAGGCAAAGGTCCGCTGGAGTTGGTGCTCAGCTTGCCAGCGGGTGATCGCAGCCGGGCATCCAAGCTGGAGTGGCACATTAAACAGTGGCCAAGGCAGCGTAAGGAGGCGCTCGTTCAGGGTAAGGTCAGTCTGCCAGATGCGCTTTGATATGCTTGCCAGCGGCCTGCACTGCAGCGGAGGCTCGTTTTAGCTGGCCGCTATGCACCTGGAATACGTGCCAGAGGCTGTTGAACACCTCAAACTGGGTAACTACTCCCGCATTCCTTGCAGCATCAGCCAAGCGTTCCGCATCGTTGAGCAGAATTTCCTGACTACCAGCCTGTATCAGCAGAGGGGGTAAGCCCTCAAAGTTACCAAAAACCGGGGATATAAGAGGGTTGGTCAAGGGCTCTTGTCCGGCGTATAGCCTGGCTGCTTTTTCTGTCCAGCGTGCCTGAAGTACAGGTTCGCATTCAGGGGAATACAGGTTTTTTTGGGTCAAATCTGTCCAGGGTGAAAAAACCGTAATTGAAGAGGGGAGCGGTTGATTACTTTCACGCAGACGCATGGCCAAGGCGATAGCGAGTCCGCCGCCGGCTGAATCGCCTGCTATGGCAATCTGCCCAGGTGAATACCCTTCGGTAATCAACGCCTGCCAGGCCGCTTCTGCATCGTCCAACGCTGCAGGGTATGGGTTCTCAGGAGCAAGCCGGTATTCTGGTGCAACCACCATACAGCCAGTGGCTTTGGCCAGGTGTCCGGTAAGGCCCTTGTGAGTGGTTGCAGAGCCGATAATATAACCGCCGCCGTGCAGGTACAGCACTGCGCCACGAGTGACTTTTCCGACAGAGCTTCTGATTGTTGAGAGCCCTGCCAGAGTGCCTGTCTGAAAGCGGCAGTCACGAGGTGGAACAGAGGTTCGGTAGGCTTGGCTAATCAAAGTACGCTGAACTGAAACCGGAATCGCCGGGTGAAGGGCTGGCCTGACCAAACGAGTCACGGTTTGGCGGAGCGCGGTCTCAATTAGGTGTTGCAACATCTGTGTTATACCCCCGCTATGGGTTAGGATTGTGCATCATAATTCGTATTATCTATTCATGACAGGCGTTTAACTCTACGTGTACTGGAAAACAGATACCATAGAAATACCAGACTGGGATCGCAGCTCTCTTTTAAAGAGGCTGGAGCCTTTTGATCCGGGTGGGCGGGAAGAACTCAGTGACGAGATGGTGGCCTACTGCCGCTTTTATGGCCTTGATCTCTGGGTAGAGCACCCCGAAGTTGCCTACCATCAAGGCTATGTGACGGCCGGCGAGCATGAAGTTATGGTGCACTATTTCCGGCTGCCGGAGTCTCAGGCAAAACGGGGTACAGTATTCATTCTGCACGGCTATTTTGATCACGTTGGTTTATATAGCCAGTTGATTGATCGCTGCCTTGGGGCCGGATTTGATGTGCTGACCTATGATCAGCCGGGGCATGGGCTTTCCAGTGGCACACCTGCAGCTATCGGCAGTTTTCTGGAATATCAGGGGGTTTTGTCAGAAGTTCTGGCCCATGTCAGGGATAAAATCCGCGGGCCCTGGTTTGCGGTCGGGCAGAGTACGGGAGGGGCCATATTGATTGACTATCTTCTGTCTAACCACCACTCCACAGAGACATCGGAGTTCCGAAAGGTGGTTTTGTTGGCGCCCCTGGTGCGTCCTGCCGGATGGCTTGGCGCCAAAGTGCTGCACACGCTGGTTAAGCCATTTATGACCCGGTGGCAGCGTGTATTTGCAGCGAATAGCGGTAATACCCGCTTTTTACGCTTTCTGCGTGAGCATGACCCGCTGCAGGCAAGGGCCGTTCACGTTGATTGGGTGAGCGCGCTACGAACATGGATACCGCACATTGAATCGGCTCGCCCGGTGAACTTTCCGGTTACGGTTGTTCAGGGCGAAAAAGATCAGACCGTAGACTGGCAACACAATCTGAGAATCATCCGCAACAAGTTTGCAGCGGTTGAGGAAGTGAGAATAGCCGACGGGCGTCATCATTTGGTGAACGAAGCCAAAGATCTTCAGGCAACCGTGTTCAATACAATTATTGATACGTTTGAGCATTCAGCAGCAGGCGCTCCTGATAGCTTCTGAGGCCATAAGGAAAGGGCTCTGGAGTATGAAAAATTCTCGCTGAGAAGCGTCTGTAAAAAAATCGCGACAGGAGATATGTATGAAAAAAACGATGCTTGCACTAGCAGTGACCACCATGGGCCTTGCCGGCTGCATGACATATGACCCTTACACCGATGAAGAAAAAACCTCGAATGCCACCAAAGGTAGCATTGTTGGGGCCATCGGCGGAGCTGCAATAGGCGCTGCAACCTCAAGCAAAAGCGACCGCGGCAAGGGTGCG
Source organism: Marinobacter sp. DY40_1A1 (assembly GCF_016597815.1). Taxonomy (GTDB): domain Bacteria; phylum Pseudomonadota; class Gammaproteobacteria; order Pseudomonadales; family Oleiphilaceae; genus Marinobacter; species Marinobacter xiaoshiensis. The sequence goes on from NZ_VCHA01000001.1 coordinate 334,909, forward strand.
TTGATTGGTGCAGCAGGCGGAGCCGCGGTTGGTGGTGGTATTGGCTATTATATGGATCGACAGGAAGCAGAGCTGAGGCACAAGCTGAAAGGCACCGGCGTTCGGGTTGTTCGCAACGGCGATCAGATTGAATTGGTGATGCCCGGTAACATTACCTTTGAGCTGAACCAGACGTCTATCCGCCCTGGCTTTACCGACACTCTTGAATCTGTGGCTCTGGTTTTAAAAGAGTTCGATAAAACCACTATTCAGATAGAGGGTCACACGGACAGCACTGGCGGAGATAGCTACAACCAGCTGCTCAGTGAGCGCCGCGCCGGTTCTGTACGGGATTTCTTGCTGAATCAGGGTATTCAGCCCAATCGTACCCGCGCAGTGGGCTATGGTGAGCGTTACCCTATTGCATCCAATGACACGGCAGCTGGTCGAGAGCAAAACCGTCGTGTAGAGCTGACTCTGGTTCCGCGGCAGTAATCAGCTAGTGGCAAGAGTTCCGGTTTATCCGGGCATAAAAAAACCGGAGCACTTGCTCCGGTTTTTTTATGCTGGTGCCTGTTAGAACAGCACGCGGGCACGAATGGTGCCTTTAACCTGGAGCAGTTTCTCCAGGGCTAGTTCTCCGTAGGCCTTGTCTACGTCAATAACCACGTAACCTATGTCTTCTTTGGTCTGCAGATACTGCCCGCAAACGTTAATGTCGTTGTCGGAGAATACCTGGTTGATTTCAGACATAACGCCTGGCACGTTCTCGTGAATGTGCAGCAAACGATGCTGGTTCGGGTGTGACGGCAGCGCAACTTCCGGGAAGTTAACAGACGACACTGAGGTGCCGTTATCGCTGTACATTGCCAGCTTCTCAGCCACTTCACGACCAATGTTTTCCTGAGCCTCGATGGTGGAGCCACCTACGTGCGGAGTAAGAATTACGTTGTCGAACTCGCGCAGCGGGGAAACAAATTCCTCGTCGTTCGATTTGGGCTCAACCGGGAAAACGTCAACTGCTGCACCCAGCAACTTGCCGCTTCTCAGGGAGTCGGCAAGCGCATCAATATCAACAACCGTACCCCTTGAGGCGTTCATCAGGATAGAGCCAGGCTTCATTTGCGCCAGTTGCTCGGCCTTGAACATATACTTGGTGGCCGGCGTTTCAGGAACGTGCAGGCTTACAACATCGGAAATGTTGAGCAGTTCTTGCAAACTGCCTACTTGAGTGGCGTTACCAATAGGCAGCTTGGAAACCACATCATAGAAGTAAACATCCATACCCAAGCCTTCAGCCAGAACGCTGAACTGGGTACCTATGTTGCCGTAACCGATGATGCCCAGCTTTTTGCCGCGAATTTCGTAGCTGTCCTTTGCTGACTTCTGCCACTCACCGCGATGCGCCTTGGCGCTCTTTTCGGGTACGCCGCGGAGCAGGAGAATAGCCTGCGCCAGAACCAGTTCAGCAACACTGCGAGTGTTGGAAAAAGGTGCGTTGAAAACCGCAATGCCACGACGGGTAGCCGCTTGCAGGTCTACCTGGTTGGTACCAATACAGAAACAACCCACAGCAACCAGTTTCTTGGCTGCTTCAAAAACCTTGGCAGTCAACTGGGTGCGCGAGCGAAGGCCTACAAAGTGCGCATCGGCAATCTTCTCAATCAGGTCTTCCTCGGCCAGAGAGTGACTGAGGTACTCAATGTTGGTGTAACCTGCAGCATTCAGGGTATCCAGTGCGGACTGGTGCACGCCTTCCAGCAGCAGAATTCGGATTTTGCTCTTTTCGAGAGACGTCGTTGACATGGGCTTTGCTTCCGAACCTTTCGTGGCATGAAATCACCTGCAGCCAGTGATCGTCGGGGCTGGCTCACAGAACAGGAGCGGTATGATACCATAAAAGCAACTTTTCACAGCGCGCCGGTTCGTCTGGATCAACTGAACTGAAAACTATTTATTCTGCATGACCGGCCCAACCCTGACGAGACTGAAGCATTCATGAACTCTGAACAGATCATTGCCTCCCTGAAAGAGCTGTTAGCCACCGGTGACGCACCCGGTAAGATTTTGACTGACCCGGCTGATCTGGAGAGTTACGGCAAGGATTGGACGCGTATATACGCGCCGAATCCCATAGCTATTGCTCTCCCGAAAACCACAGAACAGGTTCAAGCGTTGGTGAAGTTTGCCAACGAAAACCGCATTGCGCTGGTTCCGTCTGGTGGGCGGACTGGCTTGAGTGCTGGTGCGGTAGCTGCCAATGGGGAAGTGGTTGTTGCCTTCGATAACATGAATCAGATCCTGGACTTCAGTGCCAGCGACCGACTGGTTCGTTGCCAGGCAGGTGTTGTAACGGAGCAACTGCAGAATTTTGCTGAAGAGAACAATCTTTACTACCCGGTGGATTTTGCATCAGCGGGCTCCAGCCAGCTTGGCGGTAACATCTCTACCAACGCAGGCGGCATAAAGGTTATCCGCTATGGCATGAGTCGCGACTGGGTTGCTGGGCTGAAAGTGGTCACAGGCAAGGGTGATATCCTCGAGCTAAACAAGGATCTGGAAAAGAACAACACAGGCTACGATCTGCGCCATTTGTTCATCGGCGCCGAAGGCACGTTGGGCTTTATTACTGAAGCCACCATGAAGCTAACGCGCCAGCCCGACAACCTCACTGTGCTGGTGCTTGGGCTTAACGACCTGGGTAACACCATGGACGTGCTCAAAGCTTTCCAGGGTGGGCTGGATCTGACGGCTTATGAGTTTTTCTCCCACGAAGCCATGGGGCACGTTTTGGCCCACGGCCAAGTGCAGGCGCCGTTTGAAACCGAAGCACCTTATTATGCATTGCTGGAATTTGAAGCCACTTCGGATCAGGTAATGGACGACGCCATGAGCCTGTTTGAGCAGTGCATGGAAAACGGCTGGGTACTGGACGGCGTCATCAGCCAGAGCGAAACCCAGGCTCAGAACCTATGGCAGCTACGTGAGCGCATTTCTGAATCCATAGCACCACGCACCCCATACAAGAACGACATTTCGGTAGTGGTTTCAAAAGTGCCGGAATTCCTGCAGGAAATTGACGCATTAGTGGCGGAGCAGTATCCGGACTTTGAAATCATCTGGTTCGGCCATATTGGCGATGGCAACCTGCACCTCAACATCCTGAAGCCTGAAGACATGGCAAAAGAAGACTTCTTTGAAAAATGCCAGCAGGTGAACAAGTGGGTATTTGAAATCGTCGAAAAATACCAGGGCAGCGTCTCCGCCGAACACGGCGTAGGCATGACCAAAAAGCCCTACCTGCAATACACCCGCAGCGAGGCGGAGATTGCGTACCTGAGAGGGATCAAGCAGGTGTTCGACCCTAACGGCATCATTAACCCCGGCAAGATATTCGACTAATGCAACGGCATATCGTAGTTCTCACCGGCGCTGGCATCAGCGCCGAAAGTGGTCTCTCCACCTTCCGCGATAACGGCGGGCTATGGGAGCAGCACAGCGTATACGATGTTGCCACCCCCGAAGCCTTCGCCCGAAACAAGGAATTGGTACTGCGCTTCTACAACGAACGCCGCCGCCAACTCGCCAAGGTTCAGCCAAACCGCGCCCACACATTGCTGGGTGAGCTGGAACAGCGTCACCGGGTAACCATCGTCACCCAAAACGTAGATGACCTGCACGAACGCGGTGGCTCCAGCAACGTAATTCACCTCCATGGCGAACTCACCAAAGCCCGCAGCTCGGTTAATCCGGACCTGGTTTACGACATAGGCTACCGTGACATAGAACTTGGCGAGACCTGTGAATATGGGGAGCAACTACGCCCGCACATCGTCTGGTTCGGCGAAGACGTCCCCATGCTACAAGCAGCGGCTGACATAGTTCGCACCGCAGACGACCTGCTGATCGTCGGTACATCACTACAGGTATACCCGGCTGCAGGACTGATTCACGAAGTGGAACGAGACGTGCCGATTACGGTGGTAGATCCCGGCGAAACCGCAGGAGTTTCCCGTGCAAGGGTTATCAGAAAAGGTGCAGGAGAGGGCGTTGCAGAATGGGCAGCGAACTTTTTAGCCAGATAAGCAAGGGGAGCGTCAGCCTTCGACGTGTTGAGAGGTACGGCTGAGGGAACTCCAGGGTACAGCAGGCTTTGGCGGCATGTGACTCCCAAAACTGTGCGGAGCCATGGATGGCGGAGCCAAGCGTACACGGATGTATTCACAGCGTGTTTTGGGAGCCGTATCCCGCCAAGGCCGTCAGCACCAGATTAACCGGCTAGGGTGAGGGCGGCTCGGCAAGATACTTACGAAGCTCCTCCCCAAAAGCCGCCTGAACCCCCAGGCGCTTCAGCATCCAATAATGCCCCGCAATCATCCGATCAATAAAAATACTCTCAACCGGCGGCTTGAACGAATCCAGATACTTGAACACTGTACTCGTCTTCGCCGCCACACTCTTGTGAATACTCGACTCACCAAAATCATAAGGCTGCTCGGAATCAAACGGCACCACAAGAATATCCCGCCACATCGCGTAGTAGGCTTCATCAATAGCCGGCTGGCTCCCAACCCGCGCACCCAAATCAATCAGATAAGAATCCAGCGCCTTATAGTCCTCAGCCAGCGCCGCCGTAACCGCATTACGGTAAGCTTCAACAATCTCCGGCTTCAGCTTCTTAACACAGCCAAAATCGTACATCACAACGCTGCCATCCGGCCGATAGGCAAAATTCCCCGCGTGTGGATCGCCATGAATGCACTGAAAGCGGAATAACTGATCCGCCATGATCTTAAACATACGATGGCCTATCAGATTGATCGTAGCCTGATCATAGCGCTCCGGGGTCACCTCACTCACATGATCGCCTTCCTCCAGAATCAGAGTAAGTACATGGCGGGTTGAGTGACTGGGAATTACGGAAGGAATAACCACCCACGGATCGTTTTTGTGAAACTCGCGGAACAGCGCAATATTGCGGGCCTCATTCTCATAATCCAGCTCTTCCCGCAGACGCTCGCGAATCTCTTTGAACAACTGATCGACCGACTCTTTCGGCATTTTCAGCAGACCGCCAAGCTTCAGCGCCAGCCGAAGTTGTTTCAGGTCTGAATCGCAGGATTCGTCCACGCCCGGGTACTGCACCTTCACAATCACATCCGTGCCGTCATGCAGGCGGGCTCGATGCACCTGGCCAATGGAGGCTGCAGCGTAGGGCTTTTCCTGAAGGTACTCAAACAACTCGCCAACCGGCTTGCCCAGTTCGGTCTCTATCTGTTCAAGGATAATCTCAAACGGCATGGGGGGCGCTTCTTTCTGCAGTTTCTGAAGCGCATCAGAGAACTCACGGGGCAGGAAATCCTGGGTCTGGGAGGCAATTTGCCCCACCTTCATGGCGGCACCTTTCATTTCACCGAGCGTGTCGGTAATGCGGTTGGCCATGCGGGTGTAGCTTTCACTGCGGGCACCTTCGTCGTTTTCGCCGCTGAACAGACTGCGTGCTTTCTGGCCGGCATACTGACCCGCCACCGAGGCAGTCATGCCAGCAAGTTTGAAGAAACGACCACTGCGTGAGGTAACCGGTTTTTTTGCCATGCCTGACTATACGTACTCTTTATAAAGAAAGATTGTGTCAGCCAACGTTAACCACTTTGGTGGAAACGGACAACTGATCTTCCAGTTGTAGCGCCAGTGTTTGCCCTGAGCGTAAAGGACCAACGCCCTTGGGTGTTCCCGTCAGCACTACGTCGCCGGGCAGTAGCGTGAAGTGACGGCTTATATGGGCAATCAGCGGAATGATCGGGAACAGCATGTCCCGGGAGTCACCGCTTTGCTGGCGCTGCTCGTCAATATTCAGACTGAAGGTGATGTGGTCGTTGCGGAAGAGGTCTGCCGCTACAAAAGGAGACAGAGGGCAGGCGCCATCAAAAGCTTTGGCTCGTTCCCAAGGGTGTCCTTTTTCTTTAAGCTGGTTTTGCAGATCCCGAAGGGTCAAATCCAGTGCCAGACCATAACCGAGAATGGCCGCCTGGGCTTCGCTGGCAGATGCATTGGTCAAGGGTTTGCCGATCAGCACCGCCAATTCAGTTTCGAAGTGCACCTCGCCATGACTGGCCGGGAATTCAAGAGGGCGTGTGACATGGGCTGCCGAGGTGGCGGGTTTGATGAACAACAGGGGTTCAGAAGGCACCGGGTTATTGAGTTCTTTCGCGTGCTCCGCGTAATTGCGGCCAACGCAAACAATCTTACCCAATGGCAGGTGCACCGGAGTGCCGTCTTTCCAGTGGTGCTGATAAGAATCCATGACGACCTCCCGGTGCTCTTGCAAAAATAGGGGCTAAGTCTCTATTCGCCCTCAAACGAGCATACAGTATAGACCTTGAGGCCCTCTTCCTGCAGCTTGGCAGATCCGCCAAGATCGGGTAAGTCGATCATGGCAGCCACTTCGATAATTTCAGCACCAATACGGCGAATCAACCTGCTGGCGGCGAGCATGGTGCCACCGGTGGCGATCAGATCGTCCACCAGTATCACTTTGTCACCGGGTTTGAACGCATCCTGGTGTAGCTCAACTGAAGCGGTTCCATATTCCAGCTCGTAGTCTTCCACCAGGGTGTCGAACGGCAGTTTGCCTTTCTTGCGTACCAGTACCAATGAGGCGTTTAGTTCATACGCTAACGCCGAACCGATGATGAATCCGCGGGCATCCACCGCAGCCACAGCATCAATATCGTGGCCATGGTAGCGGTGTACGAACGCATCAATCAGCTTTCGGAATGCAGTTTTATCCTGCAGAACCGTGGTTATATCCCGGAAGTCGACGCCGGGCTTTGGCCAGTTTGGCACTGTGCGGATGGCTTGCTTGATGCTTTGGGCAAAGTAATCCATAAAAAGTCAGGCTCTCATACTGGGCGCAGTTTAACCTGCGTCCAGAAACATGAATTTCAGGATGAAAACAAAAGAGATCACAATAACGCTCACATTCAGGTCAGACCAGCGTCCACTCAGAGCCTTGATCACTGCGTAAGTAATAAAGCCTAGCGCAATGCCGTTAGCGATTGAGAATGTCAGCGGCATTACCAGAGCGGTAACCACAGCTGGCGCTGCATCAGTGATGTCGTCCCAGTCTATCAGCTTGAGGCCGCCGGTCATCAGCACAGCAACGTAAAGCAGTGCGGGTGCTGTGGCATAGGCCGGAATAATGCTCGCGATGGGTGCCAGCAGCAGACACGCCAGAAACAGCAGCGCCACAACCACAGCAGTCAGGCCGGTGCGCCCACCCGCAGAAATACCTGCAGTGGACTCAATGTAACTGGTGGTGGTTGAGGTGCCGAGGGCGGCGCCAGACATGGTTGCGACAGAGTCCGACATAAGGGCACGGCCCAGGCGCGGTAGCTTGCCATCTTTATCCAACAGGCCGCCGCGCTGTGCTGCACCGATCAGCGTGCCCGACGTATCGAACAGATCGACAAACAGGAAAGCGAACACAATGCTGATCATGCCAACGTTCAACGCGCCTGCGATGTCCATTTTCATGAACGTGGGTGCAAGGCTTGGTGGGGCGGAGACAAAGCCATTGTATTCCACCATACCGAGCATCATCGCAATGGCAGTGACCGCAATAATGCCAATCATCACCGAACCGGTTATGCGGCGGAATGAAAGTGCACAGATCAGGACAAAACCGCCAAAAAACAGAAGGCTCTCGGCAGACTTCAGTTCGCCCAAACCAACCAGAGTGGCGGGGTGGTCTACCACGATGCCAGCATTCTTGAGAGCGATCAGTGCCAGGAAGAAACCGATACCGGCTGAAATCCCGAAGCGCAAGGACAGGGGAATGCTGTTGATGATCCATTCGCGGATTTTGAAAATACTCAACAGGAAGAAGATCAGGCCGGAGAGGAACACCGCACCCAGTGCGACTTCCCAGCTATACCCGAGACTGCCTACAACAGTGAAGGCGAAAAAGGCGTTCAGCCCCATGCCCGGAGCCAGGGCAATCGGGTAGTTTGCCCACAGGCCCATGATCAGGGTGCCGATAGCAGCTGCGAGACAGGTTGCTACAAATACCGCACCATAATCCATTCCGGTGGTGGACAGCATGTCCGGGTTGACCACGATAATGTACGCCATGGTCAGGAAGGTGGTGATGCCCGCTACCAGTTCTTTACGAACGTTGGTGCCGTGGGCCTGAAGTTGGAACAGTCGTTCGAGCATGACGGGTGTCTGCCTCTCAGGATGCCAGTGAGTAGGGTGTGGGAGTCTGTTAAGAGCGAAAAACAGTCGATAATCGAAAAAACATGCGTGAAAAAACGGTAATCTTACCGGTTGAGGGTTGCCACGCCAAGTGATGATTAGAGGGCCCGTGATTACAGGCTCTGGCTATCAACTTTGTACAGGATCTCGCTGCAAGCGGATATCGAAACGCACTGCCGCCATCCGGACAATAACGATAAACAGCAAGCCAATGGTCAGTGACAGCGTTTCGCTTGCAAGAGCCCACTGGCACAGGAAATAAAGCCAGCAGCCGGCAAACGAAATAGACGCGTAGATTTGATCTTTACGGAAAATAAAGGGCACCTCATTACAGAGAGTGTCGCGCAGTGCACCCCCAAAGGTGCCAGTCATTACCCCGAGCAATGAAGCGATAAACCATGAGTGCCCCAGATCGAGAGCCAGCTGCGCTCCCAGTATCGAGAAAGTGCCAAGCCCGATGGCGTCTGGAAACACGATCCAGGACTCGCGAATACGTTCTGAACGCTTCCAGTAGCTGAATACAATTGCCATGGCAAGAATCAGGATGGGCTGCTCTTCGTGCTTGATCCAGTAAACCGGATGGTTGTCCATGATGAGATCGCGCAGGGTGCCGCCGCCCAGGGCGGTGATAAATCCGATGGTAAACACCCCGACTGGATCCATATTTTTGGACCTGGCAACGACCATGCCTGAGATGGCAAAGGCGATAATTCCAATCATTTCAAGCAGGTAGATTATATCTGGCATGATGAGCCCTGAGAGGAGGCCGGGTGGTTTTAAAATAGTTCGAGTCAGGAACGCGAAGGATAGCGGAAAACCATAAGTGATTCATCTTCAGGCCAGCGTCTTTGGTATACAGGGTATAAGCTGTGTTTATTGTGATGGATAAAGGTTCTTTATTTGCTTCATGGCGAGAGTCTGTTTAGCTTGGCGTCATTCAATAAAAACAGGTTTCATCAAAAGGAGTCCCCCATGAAAGCAATTCTCTGTAAAGAATATGGCCCAGCGGATACCTTGGTTATTGAAGATGTTCCCAGCCCGGAAGCCAAAGGCCGTGGTGTTAAGGTTCGAGTGCAAGCGGCGGGGCTCAATTTTCCTGACACGCTTATTATCGAGGGCAAATACCAGCTCAAGCCCACCATGCCGTTTTCCCCGGGCGGAGAGTTGTCGGGTGAAGTGATTGCGGTGGGAGATAAGGTAACCCGCTTCAAGGTTGGTGACAGGGTTGCTGGCCTCACGGGCTATGGTGCTTTTGCTGAAGAAGTTATTGTGCCTGAGCATAACTTGTTGCCAATCCCGGAAGGTATGAGCGACGAGAAAGCCGCTGGCTTCACCATGGTGTATGGCACGTCTTATTACGCTCTCAAACAGCGCGCAAACATCCAGCCAGGCGAAACCCTTCTGGTTCTGGGTGCCAGCGGAGGCGTAGGCCTGGCCACTGTGGAATTGGGTAAGGCGATGGGTGCACGTGTGATTGCGGCTGCCAGTTCAGCGGAGAAGCTGGAAGTGGCTAAGGCGGCGGGTGCGGATGAGTTGATCAACTACACCGAAGAGTCTCTGAAAGACGCTGTAAAGCGTCTGACCAGCAGCAAGGGCGTGGATGTGATCTACGATCCGGTTGGTGGTGATTTCACCGAGCAGGCTCTGAGAGCCATGGCCTGGAACGGTCGCCACCTGATCATCGGCTTCGCTGCCGGCGATATTCCCAAAATCCCTGCGAATCTGACGCTGTTGAAGGGTTGTTCGGTTGTTGGGGTGTTCTGGGGCAGCTTTACCCAGCGCGAGCCGGAGGCGAGTGCCCAGAACATGATGGAGTTGATGAAGCTCTATGCTGAAGGCAAAATCGATCCAAAGATCAGTGAAGTCTTCGAGTTTGAGGATTATGCCAAGGCATTGGGTGCTCTGTCTGAGCGGCGGGCTACCGGGAAGGTAGTGCTTAAGGTTGGCTCTTGAGTTGCCTGGGCGCTAAGGACTATTGCACCAAACTCTGAAAGCCATGCAGGACGGGTCTTCCCAAAAATGTAGAGGGCCAAGGACGGCCCGAAACAAGTGCACACGGATGTGCTCGTAGCGGATTTTGGGAAGACCCGTCCTGCATGGCTAACCCCGATCTAAAAGGCTAGGGCCGTAACCAGCAGGCCACAAAACGGTCAGAAACTAAACTGCCCACCATCAATATCCGCTACCAGTTCGGGAGTCAGCAGCGTGTAGCGCTCAGTTTTAGGAAGCCACGCATAAATCGCTTCATCTGAACGGTTCAGCGCATAGCCGGCCTTTTGAATATCCACTTTGCGGTACTTGAAGGTGCCCGTTTTCTCGATAGCATCAGTCACCCGCACGAATACCGGAACCGCATAAGCAGGCAGGTTTGCTCGCATATAGTCCAGCAACTTGTTGATATCGAAGCTGGACTTGTCCGGAACCAGAGTCACCATGCCGGCCTTGCCGTTGGTTTTCGGGATTTCCACACCATAGACAATGGCTTCTTCCACCATGCCAGAGCCATCGATGATGTTTTCCACCTCGTTGGTCGAAACGTTCTCGCCTTTCCAGCGGAAGGTGTCTCCCATTCGATCCACAAATTGTAGATGCCCACAACCAATCGACTTCAGAACATCACCCGTGTTGAACCAGGAATCGCCTTTTTTGAATGCATCCCGAATAAGGGATTTTTCGGTGGCTTCTTTCTGGGTGTAGCCTTCAAACGTCCATTTCTTTGTATTCTCACCGATAAGCAGGCCTGGTTGGCCTTTTTCGGCTTCTTCCAGTGTTCCCTTCTCGTTGCGAATCGGGTCGCGGGTGCCATCGTGGAATTTCACCAGTTTGTACGGCGCAGTAGACAGGCCGACGGTGTTATCCAGATTGAAGAAGTTACTGAAGCCGATGTTGCCTTCACTGGAGGCGTAGAGTTCCGACACGGTTTCAATGCCAAAACGGTCTTTGAACTCATTCCATATGGAAGGCCGTAAACCATTGCCCAGCATTTTGGTCAGGCGGTGGTTGCGATCCTGATCACTTGGCGGGTGATTCAGCAAGTAGCGGCAGAGTTCGCCAATGTAGCCGAAGGCTGTAGCATCATAGCGGCGCACGTCGTCCCAGAAGGCGCTGGCTGAAAACTTGCGGCGCAGGGCGAAGGCGGAGCCGCCTGCCAGGGCGGCACTCCAGCACACCACCAGACCAGTACCATGGTACAAGGGCAGGGTGCAGTAGAAGACGTCGTCCGGCGTCATTGAAAGCGCCATCATTCCAAAGCCGCCGTACGCTTTCACGAACTTGGTGTGCGATCCGGGTGCGGCCTTGGGCAGGCCGGTTGTACCGGAGGTAAACAGGTAAATGGCTGTATCTCCGGTTCTGGGTGGGTCGCTCAGCTCCGGGTTGTTGCTGTTAAAGGTGCTCACCTGCTGTGCCATGTTGGCGTAGCCAGTGGGCGCATCACCGAAGGCATTGAGGGTATTGGTGTCAGCAAGGAACAGATGGGGCGCGGGGTGATCAAACTGAACGCCTGCTTTGATGTCATCAAATGCAGGCACCAACTCTTCACCAACCACAATCATTTTCGGTTTGATCAGATTGATGCTGTGTTCCAGCACCTTTCCTCTTTGGGAGGAGTTCAGCATGGCACAGGCAACGCCAATCTTGGCTGCGCCTGTGACTACTGCCAGAATTTCCGGGCGATTCTCCAGGAAAACTGCAATTGAATCGCCCTTGCTCAACCCCTGAGCCAGAAAGTAAGCCGCGATGCGGTTGGACCAGGCGTTGAACTCGCCCCAGGTGGTGCTGCGGTCCTCAAACAACACTGCCGGCCTATCGCGATGCTTTTCGGCATTTTTTTCAACGAGAGTTCCGAGGGTGAGAGGTTTGCTCGCATCCTTCACTGAGTAGTAGTAATAGCCTTTGGCAATTGCCGGGAGTCGTTTGAAGACTCCCGGCAGGCTGCGCATTAGATCCATCCCAGTAATTTTATCTTGGCTCATGGTCTTTCCGTCAGGTGTTATTATAAGTTTGGGCTAGTCCAGGTAGAGGTCTGGCAACAACGGCTTGTCGTTGGCCTCATAACGGTAGCCTTCAAAATCGGTTACGCCGTCCTGGCGCAGCACGTCTTCGTCGATCAGGTTTTGCCCTGTCATCTCTTCAATAGAGTGATTCAGGATGCTAACCGCAGCATCTGCCATGATCTCGGGAGTCCGGCCTTGGGCCATCATTTGCGCTCCGCCCGCTTCATGCTCAATGGCCGCGGTCGAGATAAGCGTTTTCGGCCAAAGCGTGTTAACGGCTATACCGTAGCGTTTGAATTCCTGAGCCATACCGATGCTGATCATGGTCATGGCATATTTTGTAGAGGTGTATGGCCCAAACTGAGCAAACCACTTTGGGTCAAGGTTCAGCGGCGGTGACATGCTAAGAATGTGGGCACGCCTGGATTTTTTTAGCCAGGGTAGAGCGGCCTGACTGCATGCAAGCACAGCACGGGCATTCACTTGGTGCAAGAGATCGAAGCGGCTTACCTTCAGGTTTTCTACACCAGTCAGGCGAATGGCGCCGGCGTTGTTGATCAGGGCGTCAATGCCGCCAAAGTGTTCAGCAGCTTCATCTATACGCTGCTTGATCTGATCTTCATCGCGTACGTCGAGTACCAACGGCAGTGCCTGGCCACCGGCTGCACGAACTTCTTCGGCTACGGTGTGGATGGTGCCTGGTAGCTTGGGATGAGGTGTGTCTGACTTTGCAGCAATAACAACGTTCGCGCCCTGGCGTGCACAGGCAAGGGCGATGGCACGGCCGATGCCCCGGCTGGCGCCGGTAATAAATACGGTTTGGTTTTTCAATGTGTTCACTGTTTGCTCTCCTGTTCGGATGCTTCGCCGGTGGTCACTTCCACCAACAATTGATTACGCTTAACCTGATCACCTTTGGTGGTCAGCACCTGAGCAACGACACCGTCACAATCGGCTTTGACCGGGTGTTCCATCTTCATGGCTTCCAATATAACCAGGGTGTCGCCCTGACTAACGGCTTGGCCAGGCTCTACCAGGACGTCGATAATGGCACCGTCCATTGAGGCCTGAATGCGCCCACTACCGGCACCATTCGCACCTGCCGCAGGCTGGTGAGTGAGATCAGTGACCGACCACGACTCTCCGAACGCCTGCAAATATAGGGAATCCCCGTCGCGGTGATATTGGCAACGCTGACGAATGCCGTTGTCGATAATGCATAAGATGCCATTTTTCATGCTGGTAACGACTAGCTCATGTCTTTGGTCGCCCAGGCGGCAGGACAGGTTGTTACCGCTACTCTGCACCAGCAGTTCTAGCGCTTCGTCACCGACGGCCAACTTCATTGGTGTGTTAGTGGCGGGTGCGTTGCTCCAGGCTTTGGCTCCGGATACATCGTGCGCCAATACGCAAGCTGCAATGGCAAGCTGGCGGATGTTCAGCTTCACTGGCTGCAGTGAGGGATCGTTACTGAATGCCCGCTGCAGGAATGCCGTAGTTGCTTCACCAGCACCAAAGGTGCTGTCAGCAATGATGCGGCCGAGGAAATACCGGTTGGTGGTGACGCCAAATACGGTTGTATCTTCCAGGGCGCGAATCAGGCGGCGGCGTGCTTCGTCGCGGTTTTCACCCCAGGCGATGACTTTTGCCAGCATGGGGTCGTAGTGCGGCGTAACTTCATCGCCGGAGCGCACGCCTGTGTCATACCGCAGGCCTTCGCCTTCTGCAGGCTGAAAAACATGCAGGGGGCCCGTCTGCGGCGTGAAACCGTTGGATGGGTCTTCCGCGTACAGCCTGACTTCGATGGCGTGGCCGTTCAATTTGATGTCATTCTGAGCCAGCGGCAAGGGCAGGCCTTCGGCAACGGTAAGCTGCCAGGCGACCAGATCCTGCCCGGTGATCAGTTCTGTAACCGGGTGCTCTACCTGCAGGCGGGTGTTCATTTCCAGGAAGTAGAAGTTACGGTCTTTATCGACGAGGAATTCGACGGTGCCTGCGCCTTCGTAATTACAGGCCAGCGCCGCTTTAACGGCAGCTTCGCCCATGGCGGCCCGGAGTTCCGGGGTCACGAAGGGGGAGGGTGCTTCTTCAACGACTTTCTGGTGGCGACGCTGTACGGAGCAGTCCCGCTCGCCGAGGTATACGGCATTGCCGTGCTGGTCGGCGAACACCTGAATTTCTACGTGGCGGGGTTCGATTACTGCTCTTTCGAGTATGAGTTCGTCATCGCCGAAGGCTTGCTTGGATTCGGAACGTGCCCGTTTGATGTTGTCGGCCAGTTCGGATTCGCTGTGCACCAGGCGCATGCCTCGGCCACCGCCGCCGGCAGAGGCTTTAATCATCAGCGGATAGCCGATGTCGGCTGCGGCAGCAATGAGTTCGTCGTCGCTGGCGTTGTCGCCTTCATATCCTGGAACAACCGGCACGCCGGCTTTTTGCATGGCGATTTTAGAGCGTCGCTTGCTGCCCATGAGTTCGATGGCGGCCGCCGGGGGGCCTACGAATACGATGCCAGCTTCTTTACAGGCTTCTGAAAAGCCTGAGTTCTCGGAGAGAAAACCGTAACCCGGGTGGATGCAGTCGGCGCCTGTTTTGCGGGCGGCATCGAGTATGGCGTCGGCGTTCAGGTAAGACGCGGATACTTGGGCCGGCCCTATGCAAACGGCTTCGTCTGCCAGTTCGGTGTGCATGGCATTGGCGTCAGCCTCGGAGTATACGGCGACGGTGCGGTATCCGAGGGCTTTGGCGGTGCGAATAACGCGTACTGCGATTTCGCCCCGGTTGGCTATCAGTAACTTTTTTAGCATTGTGCTGGTCTCTTGATTTCGTGCCAGTTCGCGCTTGGGTGCGGGGGAGTTTTCAGAAAACCGCTACGAGCACATCCATGTGCGCTTGTTTCGGGCCATCCATGGCCCTCTACATTTTCTGAAAACTCCCCCGCACCCAAGCGCTCCCTCATCATTCGGTCGTGTCTGCCCAAGCTGGTGGACGCTTCTGCATGAATGCCATAGTGCCTTCGTTGCCTTCACCGCCTCTAACGGCTGCGGCGAACATTTCGGCCGCGCTGTCGAGTAACCCGCTCATGGATTCGTGCCCAACCCGGTGAAGCAGGGCTTTGGTTTGAGCTGTAGCGTTTGGCGCACAGTTGCGAACGCGCTCAATAGCGTGAGCCAGCATGTCTTCCAGCTCGACGTCTGATGATGCGACCTGGTGAACAATGCCCAGTGCGCAGGCTTCTTCAGCGCCGATTCTCAAGCCGAGTAGGGAAAGTCGGCGAGCCTGGGTAAGGCCGATTCTTTCTACTACAAACGGGGCAATTTGCGCCGGGAGGATGCCGAGGGAGGTTTCCGGCATGCCGAATTTGGCTGTGGGTCCTGCAATAGCAACGTCGGATACACAGGCCAGACCAAATCCGCCGCCCATTACCGCACCTTCGGTGATGGCGATGACGACTTTGGAGGATTCGTTCACTTGCTGAATCATCGCCCCAAAGGCGCGGTTCAGAACATAGAAGGGATCAGCCTCGCCTTCGCCGGTTTTCTGGCTGCGGGCACCGGCCAGGTCTTTGATGTCACCGCCAGCGCAGAAGTGGCCGCCGGAACCGCGGATGACCACGGCGCGGATGCTGGAATCAGATTCTACTTCGGTAAAGATTGTGGACAGCTCTGCCACCATTTGCAGGCTCATGGCATTCCGGGAGTCTGGTCGGTTGATGGTGACGTGCAGGGCTGGCCCCTGTTTTTCCAGAAGTAGTGTTTCGCAATGAGGCAAGGTTTCCATAAAACGACTCCACGAACATTATTTTGGGGCCGGTAGCCCGGTTGAACTCTTCAGGACCGTTGAGGGCCAGGGATGGCCCGATCGAGCCCTACAGGGACATACCACGGGTGTGTCCTGAAGAGTTCAACCCGGCTGCCGGTCAGGCGCCAGATTTCAGCCTTTGCGCTTGCCAGGCAAGGTGCCCATAAATTTGCAAATGATTCCCAGCATGATTTCATCGGCACCGCCGCCGATAGACACCAGACGAACATCACGGAATGCACGGGATGCCGGGTTGTCCCACATGAAGCCGTTGCCCCCCCAGTACTGCAGGCAGCTGTCGGTCACTTCACGGCCCAGGCGGCCGGCCTTCAGCTTGGCCATGGAGGCGAGTTTGGTTACTTCTTTGCCTTCAATGTGCAGCTCGCAGGCTTTGTACGTCAGGGCGCGCAGGGCCTCTACTTCTGTCTGCAGCTCGGCCAGGCGGAAGTGAATAACCTGGTTGTCGATCAGTGGCGTTCCGAAGGTTTTGCGCTCGCGGCAGTATTCAATGGTCTGGTCGATGCAGTTTTCCAACGCTTTGATAACGTTGGCGGCGCCCCACATGCGTTCTTCCTGGAACTGGAGCATCTGCATCATGAAGCCAGTGCCCTCGGCGCCAATGCGGTTACGCTGGGGAACACGAACATCGTCAAAGAAGATCTGGGCAGTTTCCGAGGAGCGCATACCCAGCTTGTTCAGGTGCGGGCTCATGGTAATGCCCGGGGAATTCATGGGTACGATGATCAGTGATTTGTTCTTGTGCGGTTTGTCGTCGCTGGTGTTGGCCAGCAAGCAAATGAAATCCGCCTGGGGGCTGTTGGTGATCCACATTTTGGAGCCGTTGATGATGTAATCATCGCCGTCTTTCTTGGCTGTGGTTTTCAGGCCAGCCACGTCAGAACCAGCACCTACTTCACTGACGCCAATGCAGCCGATCATGTCGCCGGTAATGGCCGGAGCCAGAAAGCTGCGCTTCAGTTCGTCTGAGCCAAAGCGGGCGATTGCAGGTGTGCACATGTCGGTCTGCACACCAATTGCCAGAGGTACGCCGCCACAGTTGGCCATGCCCAGCTCTTCCGCGGCAACCAGGTTGTAGCTGTAATCCAGCCCCATGCCGCCGTATTCCTCAGGCTTCTGAATACCCAGAAGACCAAGGTCACCCAATTTCTTGAATATTTCCCGAATGGGGAAGTGGCCGGCCTCTTCCCACTCGTCGCAATGTGGGTTGATTTCCTTTTGCACGAAATCGCGGACGGTTTTTCTCAGAGCTTCGTGTTCGGCTGTAAATTTCACGGTGTTATTCTCCTGCTGTTTTTTGGTTCGTGCTTTCGTTCGTTTGAAGCACGTTTTCTATCTTTTGATTACCAGTATGTCGTCAGTCTGGATTAGCGCCCGATCAGAGCCGCGCTACGCCAAAGGTGTTGGGCCGGAGCTGGCGCGCATCGGCTTCCCGGAACATGTCGAGTACCAGTGCCACCACTCTGCGGGTATCCCGTGGATCAATCAGGCCGTCATCCCATAAGCGGGCTGTACCGAACAGGGCTGTTGAACCATCTTCCAGTTTTTTGGCAGTGGCTTGCTCCAGGAAATCGAGGGTTTTGGGATCGGGCTCTATGCCGCTGCGGCGTTGTTTGTCTTCCGCAACAATGCGCATCACCTTGCCAGCCTGGGCTGGGCCCATAACGGCGGTTCGGCTGTTGGGCCAGGCGAAGATAAAGCGGGGATCAAGGCCGCGACCACACATGGCGTAGTTGCCGGCACCGTAGGAGCCGCCGATCACCACGGCGACTTTAGGCACGCGGCAGTTGGCAACAGCCTGAATCATTTTCGACCCATGCTTGATGATGCCGTTTTGTTCGGAGTGTGTGCCCACCATGAAGCCAGTGGTGTTATGCAAAAACAGCAGCGGTGTGCCTGCCTGATCGCACAACTGAATGAACTGTGCCGCCTTGGCACTGCCGGCTGGAGTGATCGGGCCGTTGTTGCCAATGATTCCGACAGCGTGTCCTTCTATGCGGATGGTGCCGCATACTGTCTGGCTGTCGAATTCATTTTTGAAGTCCATAAACCTGGAGCCGTCACCAATGCGCGCCAGAATCTCACGCACGTCGTAGGGCTTTTTGGAGTCTGAGGGGATAACGCCTAGCAGCTCTTCTGCAGGATAAAGAGGTTCATCCCATGTCAGCTCGCGCTTTGGCGGGAGATGTTCGTTCCAGGGCAGGGCTTCCAGGATATTCCGGGCCTGACGGATGCCGTCTGCGTCGTCTTCAGCCAGGTATTCAGCTGTTCCTGCGACCTGTGCGTGCATTTCTGCACCACCAAGCTCTTCGTCATCTGCTATTTCACCGGTTGCAGCTTTTAGCAACGGAGGGCCGGCCAGGAACATTTTGGCCTTACCGCGGATAGCAATTACATAATCAGATAAGCCAGGCTGGTAGGCGCCGCCGGCAGTGGCGTTGCCGTGTACTACGGTGACCTGAGGAATGCCAGCAGCGGACATGCGGGCTTGGTTGGCGAAGCCCCGTGCGCCCTGCACAAAGATATCCGTAGCGTAGTTCAGGTTGGCGCCACCGCTCTCGGAAAGTGAGACAACCGGCAGTTTGTTCTCTTTCGCGATCTGCTGCAGGCGCAGGGTTTTATCCAGGCCTGCTGGCGTAATAGTGCCACCTTTGATGGCGCTGTTGCTGGCGAGAATCAGGCAGCGGATACCGCTAACGGTCCCTATGCCTGCAATGATGCCGCCGCCAGCCATGCTGCCGTCCTTGTCATCGTGCATTTTGTAGCCGGCCAGAGAACACAGCTCCAGGAACGGTGTGCCGCGATCCAGCAAGCGGTTGATGCGATCCCGGGGCAGGAGTTTTCCGCGCTTGGTAAACTTTTCCCGTGCTGCTTCTGCCAGGTCGAGAACTTTTTGTTCTACATCACGGAAGGTCCGGATGTGTTCTTCCATAGCCTCGGTGTTACCACGGAATTCATCCGATTGCGGGTTAACGCTGGTTTCCAGTGTTTGCATAAACGTATCCTCAATCCTCGCTGAGCACTTTGGGCGTTACAGCCCGGTGGAAGCCATTGAAGGGCTCATTGTTTTTTGCTTTGGGCAGGGGCCATATCCGGGAACCTTGGGATGCCGCACCGTCTATACGCAGGCAGTCGCCGCTGATGAAGGAGGCGCCGGGGCTCAGCAGGAAGCAGATTGCCGCACTGATTTCAGATTCAGTACCCATCCGCTTGATGGGGACATTATCGCCAAGGCTGCGAATCCATTGCTTCATGTGTTCGGGATAGTTATCCATGCCGCTGGAAGCGATCCAGCCTGGTGCTACCGCATTCACCCGAACGCCAGAGGTGCCCCATTCCACGGCGGCTGTCTGGGTGAAGTTCACCATGCCAGCCCGTGCTGCACCTGAGTGCCCCATGCCGGGCATGCCGCCCCACATATCTGCCACAATGTTTACGATGGAACCGCCGGTCTTTGATAGCGCCTGGGTGTAGGCCTCTCGCGCCATCAAAAAGCCGCCAGTAAGGTTAGTGCGAACAACTGTTTCCCAGCCTTTCTGGTTGATTCCTGCCAGAGGAGAGGGGAACTGGCCGCCAGCGTTATTGACTACGCCGTTTAGGCCGCCATGCTCTTCAATAATCGCTTTTACCGTGGCTTTAACGGATTCTTCTTCACGGATGTCGCACACGTGAGCTGAGGCAATGCCACCGTCTTCAAGTATCTCTGCTTTTACAGCTTCAACTTTTTCGACTTTGCGCCCGACAAGCGCCACTTTGGCGCCCAGAGATGCGAGTTCGTGGGCCGTGCAGCGGCCGATGCCGGAACCGCCACCTGTTACGATAAAAGTCTGGCCCTTGAATAGGTCTGGGCGGAAAACCGATTGATAGCTCATAACTCCAAATCCTTCTTAACTGTTCAGGAGGCCGCTAGACCGGCAGGAACGGGCACCGGAAATTCCAGCAACTGCTGAGCAAACGCTTTGCCCTGCGGATCAATGCGCAGGCTGGCAACGCCACCACCACCCAAACTGTGCTCCAGCAGGAAGTTGAATGCGTGGAGCCCGGGTAGGGTCCAGCGAGTAACCTTGCCGCTTTCCGGGTTCAGCGTGTGTTCCATCCATTCGGCCACGGCTTCTTCGCTCAGCGCGGCTGCAATAAAAGGAACGAACTCGGGCTTGCGAGCAATAACGCCAATGTTGCTGTGGTCACCTTTATCGCCGCTGCGTGCCCAAGCCAAGTCAATCAGGGGCACAGTGGTATCGGTTGCCGACGCGGCTTGAATCGGGGCTTGATCCTTGATCATGCCGGGCTGGAAGCCGCCCGCGGTATCTATGGAAACGGGGGTTACCTCGCCGTTCAGGTCAACAGAGACGGCAACGTCGCTCTTGGGAACCAGGCAGGAATAGAGCCGGATTTTTGGCCAAACGGATGGGCGCCCACCCACAATGCCGGTCAGGCCCGGGGCCATGCCGGTGGCGGCTTGCGCGATTTCTCGGGAGAACAGCACCAGCGCGCCTTTCTTTGGGTGGGCAGCGCTGATTTTAACGATGATTTCCCGGCTGCCATGGCCGCGACCTTGCTTACCGTATGTGGTTTCCGTGCCCAGCAGTTCGACACTGGTTTCGGTGTAGTCACCCAGGCCGCGCTCCTGGAACAGGCGAGAGGTTTTGGTGAGGATGGCGTCGGCTACCGCTTGGGCTTTTTCAGGAGCGTCAATGCCAGCAAGCAGGAAGGTTGCTGTGCATTTGAAGCCATCGGGCCAGGTGCCAGATACCTTGTAGCTGTCGGTGGGTGGCAAGCCGCGGGCGCCTCGAACGGTTACACGGTCAGGCCCGCTTTCTATGAGCTCAACATCCGTAAAGTCGCAGGTTACATCGGGCAGTAAATAGGCGCGGGGATCGCCAATTTCGTAAACCAGTTGCTCAGCAACGGTGCCACGACTTACCAGGCCTCCAGTGCCTTCCGGCTTGGTAACAACGAACTCGCCGTTTGCGCTAACTTCAGCAATGGGGAAGCCCATATCGGCGAATCCATCAGCAACGTCTTCCCAGTCGGTAAAATTGCCGCCGGTAGATTGCGCTCCGCACTCCAATAAGTGACCGGCGAGACTGGCTTGCGCCAGTTTGTCGTAGTCTTTCCAGTCCCAGCCGAACTCGTGAACCAGAGGCGCAAGCACCAAAGCACTGTCGACCACACGGCCAGTAAGAACAATGTCTGCACCCTGGTCCAGGGCAGCTGCCAAACCAGATGCGCCAAGGTAAGCGTTCAGGCTAACCATCATTGCGGGCATAGGTGCACCGGTAGCCATTTCGGTGATGCCAGCTTTGCTCAGGGCCTGTTTCTGGGGAAGCAGGTCATCCCCGAGTACCAGGGCAATTTTCATGTCTACACCGGCTTTTTCGCACAGGGCTTGCAAGGCATCACGACAGGCTACCGGGTTCACGCCACCAGCATTGCTCAGTACGCGAATTCCTTTCTCTTTGATGTCGGCCAAAAGCGGCCCCATAACAGTTTCAACAAAATCCCGCGCATAGCCCTGACTTGGGTCTTTCATCTTCTGGCCCGCCATGATCGACATGGTGACCTCGGCCAAATAGTCGGAGACCAGGTAATCAATATTACCTTTGTGAACCAGTTGCGCTGCGGCCGTTTCAGTGTCGCCCCAGAAAGCGGAGGAACAGCCGATCCGGATAGTCTTCGGTGAATTCGTCATGTCTGTGCATCCTGTAGCTGTGTTGCCGTGAATACCAAGAATATGTGCCGGCAACTGTTGAACCGTTGACAAGACGATACCAAGCAAGCGCTTGGTTTGTAAACAGGCAAATCTAAGGTAGAATGCAGATTCTTTGTAAAGCCGCTGGATACGCCCGTGAATCAAGAAAAAATACTTCAGTCACTCATCGCCGATAACCTGGTGTCAGCATCAGACAGTGCCCGCGGACGGCTGCTTCGGGAAGCCGCGCGTTTGTTCCGCGAAAAAGGTTATGAACGCACCACTGTGAGAGACCTTGCCGCTGCGGTGGGTATTCAGTCGGGAAGCCTTTTTCATCACTTCCGTACCAAAGAAGAAATTCTTAAAGCAGTGATGGTTGAAACGATCAGGCTGAACACCGCCGTGATGCAAGCAGCCATGAGTAAGGCGACATCCAATCGGGAGAAGCTGAGGGCGCTCATAAGCGCAGAGCTGGAATCTATTAATGGCCAGACCGGGGAGGCGATGGCCGTTCTGGTATTCGAGTGGCGCAGTTTGTCTGAAGCTTCCCGGGCAGAGGTGCTGAAGCTTCGCGACATATACGAAGCTTTGTGGCTGGACGTGCTACGTGGGCTTAAAGAAGAGGGTGCGCTTAAAGCGGATCCTTTTGTGGTGCGCCGTATGCTAACCGGCGCACTGAGCTGGACCGTAACCTGGTATCGACCGGATCGTGGCGGCTTGACCCAGGATGGTTTAACCGATCAAGTGGTGGCAATGCTTGGCTTGAGCTAGCGGCTGGATCGGCAGATTCTAGTGAGAGCATGCATTTTGTCAGTAAATTAATTTCAGGATGCATGCGAAGGTTCGTTTTCGAAGTTATTGTTTTAAGTCAAAAAATCTCATCAAACAGCGGTCCGGATCAGGCCATTGGCCTGATCAGCATGGGCAGGCCGGCAAACGAGCCATTTTTGTAGGACAGCTTTCAACGCACTCTTGCTCCCGGAATGACAGAACCAACTGTCTTCCTCATAGATAAAAACAAAGCAGAGCAGAGTGACTTAATCATGTCCATATTGGCAACGTATGCAGGTCGTCTTGTGGCGGCGCGCAACAAACTGGCTTTACTGGCAACGGTAGTATTGTTTGCAGGGTGTTCGGCAAACCCCATACACAAAGTCACTGGGACTGTGCTGGCGAATTACGCTGAGAGTGAAGCCACTCCTTACGTTATGCAAATGTCCGACCCGAAAATGGCGTGTGCTCTTGGGGAGGGTGTTGACCCCCTGATCTACTCCTTTTCGCGGATCAATGATGCGCCGGATACCAGTGGATCGTTGCTGATGCTGTTGGCGGCCAACTGCATGGAATACCGTGCCTGGGAAGCCGAGCTTGATTACCTGCGGGCAGATTATGAAGGTAATGTGCCTCAAGCCAAAGACGCCCGTGAACGAGCCAAGCGCTTTTACGCACTCACCGCAGAGCGTCGGTTGATCGCCTTCCAAAGAGCCATGGCGGCCTACGATTTTGATCCTGCCAAAGAACCCCTTGAATGTCCGTTTCTGTTCAGTGAGCAAGACGAGATTACCTTTCTGCTTGGATTGCTGACCGGGTTGCAAGCGGTTGTAAATGATGCCAACTCAGGTGCGCGTGCGGGAATACCGCGCAATATAGCCCCTCAGGCAGAGCGCGCGGCAACCTGTATTGATAACGAAAAAACAGGTGGGTTGCCCAACGCCGTTCGCGCCATGGTTTGGCTGTTGCTGCCAGACACCCGTCCAGAACTCTCCCCCGACCCCTGGAAAGTGCTCGAAAACAGTTCTGCTATGGGCGTGAAAGCAGGTATGCGTGCGTCAATGGCACTTGAGGCTGTTGCTGCAGAAACCTTCGGACGCACAGATGTTCTGGCTGACGTGATTCACCGTTTTGCGGAAGCTGACGACACCATTGAGGTGTGGGAAAAGTATCGCCTGGCTGATTTTGTGGCTGAATACATTATCCAGTTTTCGTCAGACAAATACTGGACGGCTGAATATGGCTACCGTACACCGCAGGCGTTCTTCGGAAAAATGAGCTCTGAACAAAATAACGAAAACATTGAGACTATGAGCCTGGACGGCTTGCTCTGAACGGGCAGCTCCAGCGCATGTGCTCGATCGCTTATTGAACTCACTATAAACATAAGAATGAATCGGAGATTGTTATGATCCGCAAATCCCTTACAGCCCTGACACTCGCTGCCATCACACCCATCGCCTCGGCCCAAACCGTAAAAATGTGTGTTTTCGATGTGATTGGTGCGAACGGTGATATGTTCAATATGGTTAAGGACTATGCGCTGGAGATGAAGTCTCACGGTGTGGATTTCGACCTGAAGCCCTATACCGATGAGGGTGTTGCTGTAGGCGACTTCAACGCCGGCCAGTGTGATGCAGTTGCTGCCACAGACATTCGCACCCGACCATTTAACCGCTTTACGGGAACCGTTAGCGCTGTTGGTGCAATCCCCAGCTATGATGATCTTAAAACCCTTCTGGCGACATTGGCGCAAGCTAAAGCGGCACCGCTTATGAAGCAGGATGGTTATGAAGTTTTGGGCATTGTGCCCGCCGGTGCAGGGTATTTGTTTGTTAACGACCGCAGCATGGATACTGCAGGCGATCTGGCGGGCAAGCGTATGGCGACTTTGGACTATCAGAAAGACGCAATACACATGGTGAACTTTATTAAAGCCACGGTTGTGCCTTCAGATATCACCAATTTTGCCGGTAAGTTCAACAATGGTTCGGTTGACACAGCTTACGCACCTGCATTTGCCTATGAGGCGCTTGAACTCTACAAAGGCATTGGCAAAAAGGGTGGCATTGTGGATTACCCATTGGCGCAGCTCACTATTCAGGTGATTGCTCGCGAGGGTGTTCTTGATGATGCAACGGCGCAGGCATCCCGCCAGGTAGCCTGGGATATGTACCCGCAAGCCATGAATCTGATTAGCCGGCAGGAAGCTGCCATTCCTGAAGATAAGTGGGTTCGCATTTCTGAAAAAGATGTTGAAGGTTACCAGGAAATGTTTCGCCAGAACCGCATCGAAATGCGCGATGGTTTGAACGGTGCACCGGATGTATACCACCCGAAAATGCTGAGTCTGCTGAGCAAGATTCGCTGTTCCAGCAATCCATCTGCTTCGGAATGCACCTCGGAAAACCGGGAATAACAGGGCGGGATTGGCATGAACTGGCAAGCATTAACTGCCCCTGCCGCAAGAGCCCTGTACCCCGTGCATAAAGTGCACGGGGCCATACTGCTCTTGCTGCTATTTGTGACCCTTCTTCTGGGAATGGGCAACTCCCTCCATTCCCGCCTGCTGTGGGTTGGTGAGCAGACATGGCCGAATTATTATCTGCTGAATCCGGATGCAGTAGAGCCCTCCTGTCGTATGGAAATGGATGTCGAGGCAGAAGTCCGCAAGAGGGTAGATGCTTATAAGCCAGATCCGGACGATCTGTTTGATTCCCCACCTAACCCCCAGGCTATCCGCACATCGCTGGAGCGAAATCTGGCGCTTTGCGCGGAGAGCCATGCTGCGTACCAGAACAATCTTGAGCACGCTACGCCCGCGTTGGGCGTATTCAAAACGGTTGAGCAGGGCTTGGCATCTTTCCTGCTGGATAATATTGAGCTGACCAAATATCTGTTCATCGCAATTTTTGCGATGGCAGCAGCTGTGGCAGCTCTGGATGCCGATCATATTGCACTGCGACTTCCCAGAAACCGCTCAGAGTGGCGCTTGAGTCAGGGCGTGCAGTTCCTGGTGAACGGTATGATGGTGTTCTCCATGGATGCGTATCTGGGCCGCCTCGCCAGCTCGCCCGGGGCTGAGTCTACAGCCACGTTACAGCACGCCTGGACGGGCGTGTTTGGCCTGTTCATGGTGATCAATGCTCTGCGCTTTCTGAAAGTGCCCGAGCACATAAGAGCGGGTGGGCTGACGCTGTCTTCGGGGTTGGTCGTGCCGCTGTATTGCACCATGGGCCTGATTGCGATGGGCTACTTTTTCTTTGTAGATGGCTATGCGTCTGGGCTCGCTATCTACTTCGGCATGATGTCCAACCTGTCTTCGATGTTTATCAACATCGGTCTCTATGTTCTGGTGGGTATGGTTCTGAAACAGACTCGCTTGCCAGAGTTGCTGTTGAACGTAATCAAGCCGTACAACTTGCCGGCACCCATGCTGGCTTCAGTCATTATCTTTGCGACGGCCTTTCCGACCGCTTTTACCGGCGCATCCGGTATTTTCATTCTTGCCGTTGGTGGCGTGGTTTACGATGAGTTGCGCCGGGCAGGTGCAGGGCGGCAACTGGCACTCGCGACCACGGCCATGTCGGGAAGCCTGGGCGTTGTACTGAATCCCTGCTTGCTGATTGTTGTGGTTGCGGCCCTGAACAAGGAGGTTACCACCACCGAAATGTACGATTGGGGCTTCTGGGTGTTCATTATGTCTGCTTCTTTGTTCTCAATCATCGTATGTAAAACGGAAGGCAACTGGCGGCCTCGCCCGGCTCCGGGTGCTTTCAGGGCCTCGTTGCAACAGCTCAAACCCCTGATGCCCTATGTGGCCCTGGCTGTGGCTGTCATATTCACCATTTATGTGGTTCTGGGGTTGTCGTTCAACGAGTACAGTGCGCCAATGATCCTGCCGTTGGTGATGCTTGCGCTGGTATTCCTGGATGCCGATAGCAGCAGTCGTGAAGACAACGAGTCCCGCATACAGGCATTCTGGGGACGAAGCTGCGCGGCAGCCAGTGATTCGGCCGTGCACATTGGTGCTCTGCTGGCCTTGATCGGTTTCTCTATTTGCCTTGGAGGCATTCTTGAGCGGTCTGACATTGTTCATACTCTGTTCCCGGAGCATCTGACCAGTCCATGGCTTGCGATGCTCGTGATTGTGCTTCTGTTGACGGTCATCGGCATGGTGATGGACCCATTTGGTGCCGTCATACTGGTGTCGGCAACCGTTGCACAACCGGCGATACAGTTGGGTATTGACCCATTGCACTTCTGGATTGTTTGCCTGGTAGCATTTGAGCTGGGGTATCTCAGCCCGCCAGTGGCTCTGAACCACTTGCTTACCCGACAGGTTGTCGGGGAGAGCGAAGTGTTGGCAGCGGAGCGTGTTGGTTCTTTCTGGCATCGCTACGAGCGATTACTGTTGCCTATAGCCGTAATGGGGCCGACGCTGCTGTTGGTAGCGTTTGTTCCAATGTTGTTTTACGCCCTGTAGATCGAGTTGGGAAACCCCGCTCTGAATTCGAACTACAATGAGAGGAAGCATGTCTCATTGAATTGCGATTTGGAGCGGGCGTTATGGTTTATAGAGCTAATAGGATTGCTACCGCTTTGGCGCTCTCGCTAATCCTTGGCGCCTGTGGAGGATCATCTCCCTCTGGTGAAAGCGGAGATGGAGGCAGCGATGTATTGCTTCCGCCGGCGAGGATTGTTTTAGCTGGCACCATAGGTGTTGAGGCCAACACACGGGTTGACGCTGACACTGCAGATGGCCTCGTTCTTGGCGAACTCCCGTTGACGGAGCCCCAGCTGCTGCCTGCCTCCTTTATTCTCGCTGGGTATGTAAGCTTTAGGGACGAGTCCCGCGGCACCAATAGTCCTTTTGATGATTTCCCGAAGGACCCGGAGGATCAGTTTCGGGTGCCATTTGAGCCGGGAGAGCGTTTGTCACTGCGCACCTTCAGTGAGATGGCTGGCGGGCCTCTGGTAACACTGGCGCTACGCCGTCTGGATGGGACAGAGCTGGAATCGCAGACAACGGACCCGATTAACAAGATGTTTTCTGCCAGCGTCAGTCTGCCAGCCACGGAGGAGGCGGGCGACTATCTTGTGGTGGTTTCTGCAGATGATTTTGACCCTCCGCCAGTCCGTTATGTACTTTCGAAAACAGCCGGTGCGCAGTCTTTGGCATTGAACCTTGACTGGCCCAGGCACGCCTTTGTTCCAGGAAGAGCTGTTGTTGCCATGGCTGATTATGCAGGCACACCCATGTCTGCATCTAACCAGATTGCGGGCAATGTAATCCGGGCACTGGATCATCAGCACTGGCTGGTGACTATGCCCGCCAGTCGTATGTCCAGGCAATCAGCAAACGAACAGAATACTCTTGACTGGATTGATACGCTGAGACAACAGCCCGGAGTTGTGAGTGCGACACCTGACTATATAGTGTCGGCTCAAAGCCCCATGAATGAGCCGCTATATCCCAAACAGTGGCATTATGACCTGATCAATTTGCCTGCTGCATGGCAGCTTGTTCCCGGTGGAGGCGCCGGCGTTAAAGTGGCGGTGCTTGATACTGGGCTGTTCAGAGACGGGCTGGGCTGGCACCCGGATATAGCAGCCAATGTTGTTACCCTGATACCTGCCGGAGCAGACTTCGTATCAGCAGAATTCGACAATGATGTCCCGCCCGGCCGGGATGGTGACCCGAGGGATCCAGGCAATGCTGCGGGTAACAACGTGTTTCATGGGACTCACGTCGCAGGCACGGTCGTTGCCAATGCCACGAACCAGCTCGGTGGAACGGGCGTAGCCTTTGGCGCCGAACTGCTTCCAGTCAGGGTTTTGGGGGAAGGTGGTATAGGATCATCCACGGACCTGATTGATGCGATCCGCTGGGTTGGTTCTGGCACACCGGTGAAGGCAGACATCATTAATTTAAGTCTTGGCGGTTTGCCCGAAATACCCGCGTTGCAGAACGCTATTGATGAAGTTGTCGCTAATGGCGTGATTGTGGTGGCTGCGGCTGGCAACCAGGCAAGCTCTTCCCCAGCCTATCCAGCTGCTGCGGAAGGTGTGTTTTCTGTAAGCGCAGTGGATGCTGGTGGCAGCCTCGCCGGTTACTCCAATTTTGGCCCCTGGATTGATCTTGCAGCTCCCGGAGGCGATGTGCGCAGGGATGCAAACCTAGATGGCTTGGCTGATCTGGTTATCAGCTCCAGTGCTAGTCTTGGCCCCGACGGGTTTGAGCCGGATTATACAGGGCTGCAGGGTACTTCTATGGCGGCTCCGCATGTTGCGGGTGTTTTTGCCCTCATGAAGAGCCTCAAGCCAGATCTCAATACTGGAACATTGGTTTCCTGGCTTGCAGGAGGTCAGCTCACCACGCCTGTTCCCGGCGGCAGGTCAGGTGCCCTCGGGTACGGCACTATCGATTCGGCCAAGGCGGTATTGGCCGCCATCGATAATCCCTCTGTTACCATACTGTCCGCATCGCCTGCGGCAATCAGCCTGTCGTCGGAAACAAGGCTATCTCAGACTGTTGAGTTGCAGGTGCTGGGTGACCAAACCAATAATCTGGTGATTAATCCGACCATAGCGAGCCCGGCATGGCTTGATGTGACCCTTTCGGCGGTGCGGCCATTTTCAATTACAGTGACGCTTAATGAGCAGGCACTCGAAGAGGATGTTCCGGTACGCACCAGTCTGGAGGTGAACTACACAACCGATAGCACCAGAGTTCTTCACATTCCTGTGGTGGCTGAGCTGGTAACGGATGAAAATGCACGCAATGCGGGAAGGCACTTTGTATTGCTGGTATACACTGAGCCCAATGAACAAGGTCAGCTTGAAGCCGCTGCTCAGGTTTCCATGACTGCCGTAAATGGAACCTATCAGTTTGGTTTTCGTCTGAATGACGGAACGCAGGGCGCAAGCTTTGCGGATGTGCCCCCAGGCGATTACTATCTGGTCGCAGGCTCAGATCTGGATAATGACGGTATTATTTGCCAGTCGGGAGAGGCATGTGCAGAGTACCCGGTCACCGGCATGCGAGAGGTGATTACTGTCGATGAGAATACCGATCTGAAGGATATCCGTATGGCGACAGGCTATTTTCGCCCAACTATTTCCACAGCAACACCTGATGTACTGCCTCGTCCCGGA
The DNA here is from genome assembly GCF_016597815.1 of Marinobacter sp. DY40_1A1. Lineage (GTDB taxonomy): Bacteria > Pseudomonadota > Gammaproteobacteria > Pseudomonadales > Oleiphilaceae > Marinobacter > Marinobacter xiaoshiensis. Next base: position 364,579 of record NZ_VCHA01000001.1, read on the forward strand.
TTTACCGGTTACAAACTGAAAATGCCACATTCGCATGGCGTGGCTGCACCCAAAAAAATCGGAGTTGAACGTTGATAGCAGTATTCAGAAAGGTGCTGACAGGAGCGCCGTTGGTTACTTTGCTGACAGGGTATTTGTTGGCTGCGGGATGTGCATCTTCAGACGTTATTGAAACGGGGCCCGATGAGCTTTTGGCTCGGCAGGTTATCCAGTCCGCCCATTGCGGCCTGAGTGGCCCCGGACTGGCCTATGTTCAGACCCCCGAACGATTACAGCAGTTACTCGATCTGCCGGCTCAGAATATAGCCGTCCAGCAGCTGCGACAGGTGGACCTTGAAAAGGAACATCTGCTGTTTATTACCTTGGGCGAAAAGCCAACGGGCGGCTACAGTGTCAGCCTGGTTTCGGCGAATGCTGAGGGCACCGGAAGCCCGCTACGGCTTGCTGTTGCCGCTCGCTCTCCGGCGCCGGGAACCATGACCACTCAGGTTATTACGTCGGCCTGTGTGGTGGTGGCGGTTCCAGCGCATGACTGGCCGGAAATCCGGGTGTCAGGCATTCGGGACAAGGATTTGGTTTTAGCGCCCTGAGACGGCTTTTTCTGCAATATTTATCGGCGTTTCGTCCAGCGCCGGTAAACCCTTCAAGAACTCAAGAAGTAGAACCGCTAAAGCAGGGTATAGATCGCTAACGGTACTAACCTTCTCGCAGCGCGCCGCAAATGCAGGCAGCCAGTTCAGCAGCTCTTCTTCAATAAAGGCTTTTATCTGATCCAGAGTAGGCCCGGATTCGGGCTTTTCTGCTTTGTTCAGAAAGGCGTCGAATCCTTCACCCAGATATTCAAGCATCACTGATAGGTGGTCGGATGGCTCCCGGAAGTCTGCCGAAACTTCTTGCTGGCTTGCGGCCAGCCGTTCCTGCATGCGTTCCTGTGGCTCAGCAAAAAACCGATTGCCCTCAGAGCTGTAAAAAGACGCATAAGGAGGGGCGCTGTTTTGCCCATCCATCAGGAACATGGCGGCGAAATCTGCCGCCAGTTCCAATCGCGAGTGTGATAGCAGAGTAAGGCCGGTAAATGCGTTGCGTAGCCGTTGAACGGTACTGGCAAGCCCCGGCAGCTCTGCCAGCGAGGAGAGGACGGCATCGCCTTCCCCCCGTTGGTACGCCAGTAACTGCTCCTGGGTCAGCTCGACCGCAAACAGGCCGGCAAACCAGTTGCAGAGCGCAGGATGGCGCCAGTCTGCATTCATACTTCGACCTCAATAGGGCCGCCAAACGAGGTGACTGCCGGTGCAGCTCCCTTGAACTTCTCCATATCAACCAGGCAAGTATTGGCACTAGTGGCTTGGGACAACCGTGAGGTGCCTATGTCCATGGTCAGGGTGTTGGGGTCGCCGTATGTGTCCAGTGAACCGATACTGGCATCTTCCGGGCCGTACCACGCGCCTTCCTGAATACGGATTACGCCGGGCGGGAAGTTGTCGGAGACTACTGCGCCAGCCAGCAATTGGCCACGGTCGTTGAACACGCGCACCAGATCGCCGTCTGCTATGCCTCGGGCTTTTGCATCTTCCGGGCCCATAAATACGGGTTCACGCCCCTGAACAGTATAAGTGGCACGGAACTCTTCCGATTCGCACATTTGTGAGTGCAGGCGGTTGTCCGGATGCACTGATTGCAGCCACAAGGGGAACTTGTCAGAGCCCGGGCCACCGTGTGATCTCTCGGCTTTCTCCATCCAGCTGGGATAGGCCTTGCAGTCGTCATAGCCGTAGCGGCCGATTTTTCGGCTACTGATTTCAATAAAACCGGAAGGAGTACCCAGCGCGTTCAGTTCCGGGTCTTCCCGGAAATCGGCGTGCCGCACCCAAGGCTTGCCAGCCCCAAAGTCGACATAGCCAGCTTCCCAGAACTCTTCGAATTCCGGCATCTTGAAGCCGGCTTTCTGGTTTTCATCCCGGCAGGCATTGTATAGATGGCGCAGCCACTGACCTTCGTCCATGCTGCGACGGTATTCTTCATGGCGACCAAAGCGGCGGCAGAGTTCTGTGAATATGTCGAAATCCGTGCGCGAATGGAACAAAGGGTCCACCAGCTTATGCATGGCCAGCAGGCCGCGGTTGCTGTAGGAGCCGTAAATGTCGATATCGTTGCGTTCAAACTGTGTACATGCGGGCAACACCAAATCCGAGAAGCGGCAGGTGGCGTTCCACGCAAAATCGATGGTAACCGCAGTCTCCAGCTTGCGATAAGCCTTCTTCATGCGGTTTCGATCCTGATGGCGATGCCATGGGTTACAACCACTGAAGACCACCATACGAATTTCGGGGTAGGTGACTTCGCTGCCGTTGTATTCGATTTTCTCTCCCGGAGACAGAATGCTGTCAACCCAACGCGCAATCGGAATGGTGCTGCTTGCACCTTTGTAATCCATGCTTGGGTGTTTGGGCTCTTTACCCGCATCAATGTTGCGCGGGAAGGCTCCTGGCGCACTGGCACCCGAGGCAGATACCCCGATTGAGCTGTAGTGGTGGGCGTAGCTGATGCCGCCGCCTGGCAAGCCAATCTGGCCGAGCATGGTGGCGATAACAGCACCCATCCAGTAAGGCTGCTCGCCATGCTGTTGACGCTGAACCGCCCAGCCAAAGAGAAGCTGTGTGCGATCCGAAGCCAGCAGGCGGGCAAACTCACGAATTTTGTCTTCATCTATCCCGCAAATGGCTGACGCCCAGGCCGGGGTTTTCTCAACCTTGTCGTCGGTTTCGCCCATCACATAGTCAATGAAGTCTTTGAAGCCCAGCGCGTAGGTTTCGATGAACTTCTTGTCGTAGAGGTTTTCAGTATACAAAGTGTGGGCGATGCCCAGCATGAAGGGTACGTCGGTCATCGGATTGACGTATAGCTGCTCGCAGCCCAGATAGTTTTGGGTTTTGGAGCGAACCGGGTCGACGCTGATTACACGGATACTACCGTCGGCAACTTTGCCTTTCAGTTGTTCCAGATACTCGTAGGATTCGTGGGTTTCGCAGTTCCAGCCAACCTGCAGGTTTTTGACCGGGTCATTGGCCCACAGAATGATGGTTTTACTGTTATCCAGAATCAGCGGCCAGGATGTGCCCTGGCTGTAAACTTCAGTAGAGCCTAAAACATAGGGCAGAATGCCCTGGGCAGCGCCGGTGGAGTAGTCACCAATTGTTGCGACTGAGTTACCATGCATGCCGAGGGCTCGAGCCATGTGGTTACCGCAGCTGTGCACCTGTCCGGTCTGACGCCATCCGGTGGAGTGGTGCAGGGCAGCCGGGCCGTGGGTGGTTTGCACCCGCTCCAGCTCTTCATAAAACAGATCCAGGGCTTCGTCCCAGGTCAGTCGCACAAAGCGGTTGTCGCCACGCTGAGTGCGGTCGCTGTTCTCGCGATTCTTCAGCCAGTCGATCCGGGCCATGGGGTATCGAATGCGGGAAGGGTTGTAGATAACACCCATCACGCCTTTGATCATCTCAGTCGGGTACTTGTCCTGCTCAAACGGCTTGATTTCAGCAACCTTGCCGCCTTTCACCAGTGCCTTGATGGCGCCCCAGTGTGAGCCGGTGGTTTTCCAGGACCCCTCAGCAGATACGGCAGCTTCGGCTGCCCGCATTAACAGGCCCGGGCCGAGCATGGCCCCTGCTGATACGGAGGCCAGTCCTTGCATAAATTGTCTGCGTGTAATCGCCATGGTATGCCTCAAAAGTCAGTGTGCGTTCTCAGCAAAATCGGAAGAGTGCAGCTGCAGGTACTTCAGTACCAGCGCTTGGGTCTCTGCGTTCATATTGGTGAAACCGACCATGCCAGAGAACATTGCTGGCCAGGTGTTGGCGTCAAAATGTGCAGGTGCGGGCTCGCCATGGCAAACGCTGCAGCCATCGGAATATGTCTGGTCAGCATAGCCCCAGAGCGCATCACGATCCGGAAGAAGACCGCCCTTTTTCGCCCACAAGGTAATGTCTGCCTGCTCCCAGGAGAGGCCTGTTAAATCGTCCACTTTGTTTTCGCCCACATCGAAACGGGCGTCGTCAGTGGCAACATCTTTTTCGAGAACCGCACTGGCTACGTTAAGACCGAAGCCTTCGTACATGATGCGGCCGAAACCTTTCTGTTTGCGCCATCCAGACACCTGAACTTCCAGAGCATCACCTTTGGTGCTAATCAGGTTTACAGACGAGGCAGGATCTAGGTAGCCAGCCAGGTTCTGTAGTTCGGGGTCTGTGTAAAGATCAACTGATGTGACCGTGTAATAGGTTTCTCCGGTTGACAGGCGCGCGCCAGCTGCCTGCTCCATCAAGCGTGCAAGTGCCGGGTCAACTCCGGTGTTCATCTCTTTGGGCAAATTGTGCGCAATACCTTTGTGGCAATCGAGGCAGCTTTGGTTGCGTTCAGCAGCGGGCTTCATGAAACGGCGGGCTTCGTCGCCCATCTTGTCCCAGTCCATGCTGTCGTAATCGTGACAGTTGCGGCATTCCAGCGAATTGTTGGCCGAAAACCTGGCCCACTCATGCTGGGCAAGCTCCAGGCGTTTGGCTTCGAACTTTTCGGGGGTGTTGATGGTGCCAAAGATGGCGCCCCACACCTCTTTACTGGCTTGCATTTTCCGCGCAATCTTATCTGTCCAGTTGTGCGGAACATGGCAATCAGGGCAGGTAGCGCGAACCCCCGTTCGGTTTTCATAGTGCACAGTGTCCTTCAGCTCTTCATAAACGTTGTCTTTCATTTCATGACAACTGATGCAAAAGGCTTCGGTGTTGGTTACCTCCAGAGCTGTGTTGAAGCCGCCCCAAAAGATAATACCGGCAACGAAACCAGTAATGATGACCAGCCCCAAGCTGATGTGGACTGGCGGGCGGTTGAGAATTCGCCAAAAGGATTTTATGCGCTTTAACATGAGGTTCTGCCCGAGTCAGATTTTTGTAGTTTGTAACCGAAGTGGTTGGCGGTTTGATTCATGGGTGGCCAGGGGGACCGAAGAACATTTGTCCAATCCAAACAGCAAAACCATAGCCACCCACAACGGCAACGGAGGTTGCTGGCAGGATTACAAAAGTCACCATTAATAGAGCCCGCCACTCCCGGGCTTTGGTTATTGGTGCACCATCTTCATCGGTCGTTGCCGAAGTAACAGGCTGATCGCCCATGACCATACTCCCTCTATATTATTTATATGCTCTTTCAATTCTGCGCTTATAACAGGGGAGTGTAGTTGATATTTGTCATTTATTCGCCGTGATTGTTGAGTCGTGACTGTTTCACCAAAGTATGGCCTTGGTGCAGGAACCGCAATCAGCCGTTGATCTTTGGCCGCGAATCCATAAGCTATGGGAACGAATTTTTCTTCCTGCGGAGTCACGTCCAGCCTATGAGTGAGCAACAATACAACGCCGATGCCATTGAAGTACTGAGTGGCCTGGATCCAGTGCGTAAGCGCCCTGGTATGTATACAGACACCAGTCGCCCGAATCACCTGGCCCAGGAAGTCATCGATAACAGTGTGGATGAAGCTCTGGCTGGCCACGCTCGCCGCATCGATGTGGTGCTTTATACCGACGGATCCTTGAGTGTTGAAGACGATGGCCGGGGTATGCCGGTTGACCTTCACAAGGAAGAAGGGCTGTCCGGGGTTGAGTTGATCCTGACACGGTTACATGCAGGCGGTAAGTTCTCCCAGGGTAACTACAACTTTTCAGGTGGCTTGCACGGTGTTGGGGTGTCGGTAGTTAACGCACTGTCAAAACATCTTGAAATCAGCGTAAAACGCGATGGCCAACTCCACCACATGACCTTTGCCAATGGCGAGAAGGCCACTGAGCTGGAAGTTATCGACACAGTTGGTAAGCGAAATACAGGCACACGCATAAAATTCACGCCGGATACAAAGTATTTCGACAGCCCGAATTTTTCTGTGAGCCGCCTGCGCCATAACCTGCGTGCCAAAGCGGTGCTTTGCCCTAGCCTGACAGTAACCTTTACGCAGGAAAAAACTGGCGAAAAAGATGAGTGGTTCTACGAGGAGGGGCTTCGTGATTATCTACGCTCTGCCTTGGTAGATGTAGAGGTGGTTCCTCTGGAACCCTTTATCGGGAGTTTTTCCAGTAAGAATGAAGCGGTTGACTGGGCTATTCAGTGGCTTCCGGAAGGCGGCGAAGCGGTCATGGAAAGTTATGTAAACCTGATTCCAACCATTCAGGGAGGCACCCATGTAAACGGCCTGCGTACCGGGCTGCTCGAAGCCATGCGGGAATTTTGCGAGTTCCGCAGTTTGCTGCCAAGGGGCGTCAAGCTCTCTCCCGAGGATATCTGGGAAAAAGCGGCTTACGTGCTTTCCTTCAAGATGCAAGAACCGCAGTTTTCGGGGCAGACCAAAGAGCGTTTGTCGTCGCGGGAGGCTGCAGGTTTCATTTCCGGTGTAGTCAAGGATGCCTTCAGCTTATGGCTGAACCAACATACTGATGTGGCTGAAGTGCTGGCGGAGTTGTTTATTAGCAATGCCCAGCGCAGGCTAAAGGCCAGCAAGAAGGTGGCCCGTAAAAGAGTAACATCCGGCCCGGCTTTACCGGGAAAGCTGGCGGACTGCTCTGGTGGTGATACCGCTCGCTCTGAACTGTTTCTGGTTGAAGGGGATTCTGCTGGAGGCTCTGCAAAACAGGCCCGCGATCGTGAGTTTCAGGCGGTGATGCCATTGCGCGGTAAAATCCTGAATACTTGGGAAGTAGATTCCAGCGAAATTCTGGCTTCCCAGGAGATCCACGACATTGCTGTCGCCATAGGCGTAGACCCCAACTCGGATCAGCTTGGGGGCCTGCGTTATAACAAAATCTGCATTCTTGCGGATGCTGACTCTGATGGCCTGCACATCGCAACCTTGTTGTGCGCTCTGTTCCTCAAGCATTTCAGGCCCGTTGTTGCTGCAGGCCATGTGTTTGTCGCCATGCCACCGCTTTACCGTGTGGATCTTGGTAAGGAAACTTTTTATGCCCTCGACGAGCATGAGAAACAAGGAATACTGGATCGTATTGAAGCCGAGAAGCGCAAAGGCAAGATTTCGGTAACCCGCTTTAAAGGGCTGGGTGAAATGAACCCGTTGCAACTCCGCGAAACCACCATGGCACCCGATACTCGTCGTCTGGTTATGCTGACCATTGAAGAGGGTGACGACACAGACAGCCGAATGGACATGCTTCTGGGCAAGAAGCGGGCGTCAGATCGGAGAGCCTGGCTGGAGGCCTACGGCAACATGGCGGATGTCGGGGGTTAGTCGATCGATATTCTATTTGGACCTATAAAAAGACATCGTTATTCTTTTTAATTTGTCTTGAGGCTCGTTATCCTGCCGGTTTTATGATCGGGAAATACCGTAATGGACTGGCAGGGATGGTTTGCGCTCGGCATGGCCGGCGCCGCGCTTATACTTATGAGCTCAGGACGCTATGCGCCCCACCTGGTTCTGATGGTTGTGCTTATTGCGCTCAGTGCCAGTGGCATTATTTCGGCTGGTCAGGCCCTTTCGGGGTTTAGTAATACAGGCCTGATCACTGTTGTAGCTCTATTTGTGGTGGCAGCAGGTATTCATCATTCTGGTGGGGTCGATTTACTGGTCCGGCACCTGCTCCGAAACCCCAAAACTGTTCGCTCAGCGCAAGCGCGCATCACTCTGCCGGTTGCACTGCTGAGCGGCTTCCTCAACAACACCCCCGTTGTGGCAACCATGATTCCGGCGGTTCATGCCTGGTCCAGAAAGATCGGCATCGCGCCCTCCAAACTGATGATCCCCCTTAGCTATTCCGCCATCCTTGGTGGCACGCTCACCATGATTGGCACCAGCACCAACCTGGTCGTTAACGGCCAGTACGAACAACTCACGGGTGGCCCCGGGCTGTCCATTTTTTCGATCACCGCGGTTGGTTTGCCTGTGGCAATTCTGGGTATTGCCGCAATCCTTCTGTTCATGCCTCGCGCTCTTCCAAATCGTGAAGATCGGCACAAATTTGGCTCCATGAGGGAGTTCACTCTCGAGGTGGCGGTTGCCATTGATGGGCCACTGGTTGGTAAAACGGTAGGTGAGGCGGGCCTGAGGGAGCTGGACCGGCTCTATTTGGTTGAGATAGAGCGTGATGGCAGCGTAGTGACTGCGGTGCCATCCGAAGAGCGCCTGTGTGGTGGCGATCGCCTTGTATTTGCGGGGGATACCCAGGCAATCTCCGATCTGCTTCGGATTAACGGTATTGTGCCTTCAGAGCACGCAGATGAGCCCAGCTTGAGTCAGCATCGCGCTGAACGCTGTCTGATGGAGGCGGCCCTGTCTCCGCAATCAGAAGTGCTGGGATTGACCATTCGTGATGCGCGGTTCCGGGAGCGCTACGGGGCGGTAGTTTTGGCTGTTGCCCGGGGTGGTGCCCGAGTATCAGGGAATCTGGGTAATATTCAGCTCAAGCCCGGCGACGTGTTGTTACTGGAGGCCCGGCCCGCGTTTGTAAGTCGCCAGCGTTACAACAAGGATTTTCTGCTTATTAACGACCTGGAAACCGAGGCGCCCAGACACAATCGTGCCTGGCTGTCCTGGGGGATCCTGGTTGTGCTGGTGGGGCTGGCAGCTTGCGGTGTTCTCAGCATGCTGAATGCCGCGTTACTGGGCGCAGCGCTGATGATTATGACTGGCTGTTGCTCTGTAGGGCAGGCACAGAAGTCCGTGGACGTTCCGGTGGTGCTTACTATTGCGGCTTCCTTTGCACTGGGTGCTGCATTGCAGGAGACCGGAGCAGCCACATTCCTCGCTGGAGCGATTCTCGGCCTGAGCAAAGGGCATGTTTTACTGGCTCTGTTTCTGGTTTATTGTTCGGTATCGGTGCTTACAGAGGTGATCACTAATAACGCAGCAGCTGTATTGGTCATTCCGGTGGTGCTATCAATGACCAATACGATGGGAGTTGCGGCTGAGCCTTTTGTGATTGCGGTAATGATGGCAGCTTCGGCCAGCTTCGCCACGCCTTTGGGGTATCAAACCAATATGATGGTGTTCGGCCCCGGGGGGTATCGGTTCGGGGACTTTGTGCGTGTTGGTTTGCCGATGAATGTGTTTATTGGGCTGGTGTCTGTGGCGGTGATTGCGATGGTGTACGGAGTCAGCCCGGGTTAATGGTCGTTACTGCGGGGCGTTGGCCAGAATATCGCAGCAAAGCACCCTCTGCTTGTCGTGATGAGTGAAGCACAATGACAGGGTGACGCACATATAAGCGCCGGTTACACAAAGATAGGGAGCGGTAACGTGGAGTTTGCCAGGCTGAGCCAGCGCCTGGCGAAGATACTGTTGCCTGTACCAGTCTGCCTTGCTGGTGCTTTCCAGCGGCTTGAAGCGCGGATCCAGCCCCCGGCTTCCTGTATCCGATATCAGTGTATCTTCTATCTGAACCCCTTGACTATCTGCCAGGTAACAGCGTGATACCGGGCCGTGATTCAGCAAATCCCTGCACGCTTGTGCCATACAGGTGTCAGCCTGCAGCAATTTGGTGGCGTTTTGAAAATCGTTCCAGAAGAAGTCTGCCAAATAACGGGTCGGGTCCTGGGTGATTTGATGTCTTGCTTTGTAGTCCTGCAGCAGTTGATCGAAATCCGTCGGTGCATTAGAAAGGCTGGCCAGATCTGTACTAGGCCGGCAGAAGTAGAATCCCTGAACAAAGTCCACGCCAGCATCGATAGCAATCATCGCCTGATCGCTGGTCTCAACACCTTCCAATAATACCAGGCACCCGGATTGATGCAGCAGCGAAACAATGCCGTTCAGAATCTGTCGTGCCTTATGATCTTCAGTGGCTCGCGTCAGTAATTTACGATCCAGCTTTACTATGTCGGGTGACAAGTTCCAGATTCGTTCAAAATTCGAGTGTCCAGCGCCAAAGTCGTCAATGGCTGTAAGACAGCCAAGCTCACGATAGTAGGCAACGGTGTCGCGTAGACGATCTGCGTCGTCTGTTGGCTGTTCAACAATCTCGATGACGATCCGGTGGGGTGGGAGCTTCGTTTTTGCCAGCAGGTTGCCAAAAAAAGAATCTGCTTGGCTGCCGCTGGTTACAGCCCGGGGAGAAACGTTCAGGAACAGCCAGTTAAGCTGGTCTTCGATGCCGCTGTAATTCTGCATATGCAGGTATCGGCAAAGCCGGTCAAGCAGAAGGTTTTCTGCATCAGACGATGGAAGTTCAAAGAGGTGTATGGGCAGAACGTTCGAGAGGTCCGGGTCCTGCGCCCGTATCAGCGCTTCGTAGCCAATGGTTCGCTTGTGAGAAATGCTGTAGATCGGCTGGAGGGCCGTTCTCAAGGTAAGTCCGCGAAAGCCCGCTGTCCAGGAATCGCCATCTCTGCGGAGCATCGGTGATATCAGATCAACCTCGGGATCCGCCAGCGTTTCCGGGATTGCTTCAGGCTGCATAGTGTATTTTGAATCATTGAACGAATACATCAGGTGCTACTGTAAAATCGCACTTGAACGATCACTGACCAGTGTTGGCTATGAACTGGAAAAGCCAGAGTAAACTGATAGTTGGAGGGAGGTTGCCAAAAAAAGAATGGCATTACCACTGTTTCATGAATAAATTTGAAACAGGTTGTAAGCTTTGTGGAGTCTGCACTGTTTAGCGGTGGTTTTGGCGGCTCTTTAAGACAAGAACCGCCAAATAATCAGTTGTTGCTCGGGATTACAACAGATTCGTCGAATTCAAGTTCCATGTCGTGTTCTCCATGATCAATGTAGCCCCCGAAGGGGTGTTTCAAATGTGGAGTAAGTGTAGTTGATACAAGGAATTCGACAATGCGTACAATCCGAACGCGACCAAAGTCAAGACTTTTTTAAAGTGGATTTGGCTTGATCAAAATTTCTGATGATGGGGCGCAAAACATTCCGATTTCATTTGAGGGTGCTGCTTCCTATACTTTAGCTCTCAAACGTTCAGTGTGGATAAGGAGGCCCTGGTTGCTATGCAAATAAGAAATACACCCGCCGGTTATGGTTGGCTAGCCATAGTTGCTCACTGGCTTGTTGCTGTGGCAGTGCTGGGTTTGTTTGCTCTTGGTTTCTGGATGGTTGACTTGTCCTACTATGACGAGTGGTATCGACGCGGTCCGGACATTCACAGAAGTGTGGGTATTTTACTGTTTGCTCTGGTGATATTTCGGTTGCTTTGGCGGTTATTCACCCCATCACCGGAATCAATTCCTGCGCACAAGCGTTGGGAGGTTCTGAGTGCTCGTGCCGCTCACGGTCTATTGTATGTCCTGATATTTGTCGCCATGGTGAGCGGCTATCTGATTTCAACCGCTGATGGTTCATCCATCAGCGTATTTGGCTGGTTTGAAGTGCCATCCGTCACCGGCCAAATTAAAGGGCTGGAGGATACCGCCGGGTTGGTGCACTACTGGAGTACCTGGGCATTGGTTGGCCTGGCTGCTTTGCACGCCGCTGGTGCGTTGAAGCACCATTTCATAGACCGGGACGAAACCTTGCGTCGGATGTTGGTTCCGGCGCGTGGGGATGATTGAACATTTCTGTTTACTTAAGAGGAGAATATTATGAGGAAATTATTGCTCGCATCTGCTGTTTCCATGGCGCTGGTGGGAAGTGTTCAGGCTAATGAAGCCAGCGGAACCTATGCGTTTGACGTAGAAGGTGCCCATCAGTTCATCACGTTCAAAATCTCCCATTTAGGCTACAGCTGGCTCTATGGGCGCTTCAACGATTTTGATGGCCAGTTTGTTTACGATGCAGAAAATCCTGAAAACAGCACCGTAAACGTAACCATTGATACAGCCAGTCTGGACTCCAACCATGCCGAACGCGACAAGCATTTGCGGGGCAAGGATTTCCTGAACGTGAGCAAGTTTCCGCAAGCGACCTTCAAAAGTAAGCGAGTGATCGTTGATGAAGACGGTGAGGCGGATGTTGTGGGTGATTTTACACTTCACGGTGTAACCCGCGAAGTAACCCTGGATGTGGAAATGCTGGGTCACGGCAAGGACCCCTGGGGTGGCTACCGCATGGGATTTGAGGCAGAAACCGAGCTGCGGCTTGAAGATTTTGGTATCCCTGCAAGCCTTGGCGAAGCCTCCGAGACTGTAGAAATTACTATCTCGATTGAAGGCGTTCGCCAGTAAATTGCGGGCTTGCCCCTGCCAGGGCAGGTTTCGGGGTTAAACCCGGAACCTGCCTGTTTGTTTCTCCAGTTCTCGTGCGTAACCGTCAAGTGACTGGCTGATGTTGTCAATGTCTTTTGATCGCGTCGCGCTTTCGGATGCCAAGTCGTTAATTTCTGTGATGCTGCGGTTAATCTCGTCAACCACCTGAGTTTGCTCTTCGGTTGCTGAGGCAACGCTGGTGTTCATGTCGGTGATTCTGGTCATTGCTTCGAGGATAGCATTTAACTGATGCTCGGCTTCCGATGCCAGTTTTACGGTTTCTGTTGCTTCCCGGCTTCCGGTTTCCATCACTGACACGATATCGGCAACGCCGGTTTGCAGTGCCTCAATCATAGCCTGAATGTCCTCTGTGGATTGTTGCGTGCGCTTTGCCAGGGTGCGAACTTCATCTGCAACCACTGCAAATCCACGCCCCTGATCGCCCGCTCGGGCAGCCTCAATGGCTGCGTTCAAAGCCAGCAAGTTTGTCTGTTCCGCAATGCCCCGGATTACGTCGAGTACCGAGGCAATATTGTCGGAGTCATCGGAGAGTTTGCGAATAACATCTACCGCTTTGGTGATTTGCGCTGACAGGCGACGAACCTGATCTGAAGACTTTCGGATAATGTCTGCGCTGGTATTGCCTTTGTTCTCTGCCTCTCTTGTGACATCGGCAGCCAAAGATGCATTGCCGGCCACCTCTTCTATAGCACTTTGCATTTCGTTTATGGCCGTCGCAACCATCGAAATGGCACCGGTTTGCTGGCTTACACCTTCATTGTTGTCGTTTGAGGCCTGACGCAGACTGTCTGCGCCCTGACTCAGTTCTATGGTCAGTTGTTGTATCGATGCCACCATGGACTGGAGGTTTTCCAGAACCTGATTGAAGCTCCTCGCCAAGGCGCCGAGATCGTCGTCCGTTTCGACAGGAATGCGGTGGGTCAGATCGCCTTCGCCTTGCGCGATGTTGTCCAGATGCTCCCTGAGCGTTGATATAGAGCGGATGATCATCCTCAGGACGACAATGAACAGCGCGATGCTGCCTGCAATTGCGATAACGGTAATTGTGAGAATTGCCACGGAGCTATTCTGGCCCTCATTCGATACAGCCAGTGCGCTTGCCTGAGCTTGATCATCTGCATGAGCGCCGACTTGGTCAAAATAGTTGCGGAGGGCTTCGAAGTGCCTGGTGGTTTCCGTTGCTGCAAGGCTTCTGGCTTTTTCCGGCTGGTCTTCTGCGGCCAGTTTGATGACGCTGCGTGCCGATTGCTCCCACTTCTTGAATGCAGTGTCAAAGCCCTGCTCAATGGCGGATACGCCCGTGCCTTCAAGTTGCTCCACGGTTTTCTCAAAACGCTCTCTGGCCTGGCCAGCATTTTCGTTAAACGCCGTAAGAAATCGGGAACCATCTTCGTTGTTGATTCTGGCGTCCACATACGACATTTGAGCCACCAGAGCCTGATAGAGGTCGCGATCTCCATTCAGGATGCGGCTAACGGATGTCAGGTAGGTATCGGCTATTCGTTCCGTACCCGAGACGAGGTTGCGAGTGGTACTAACGCTAAATAACCCTATAAAAATAAGGGCAATAGCGGTGGTGGCGAAAGGGAGGGCGATTTTTGAGCGTAGCCCGAAGCGATTGCCGGTGGTCATAGTGAGCTCTTGTGTCTGCTGATGATTTATTCAAATCATAGCAGCGCTGAGCCGGGTGTCAGGGTTTAATTGAGATGCAGATTGGGATAGATCGAGCTTTCAGGGGGTCAGGCGTCGGAATGCAGGCTTTGGTGTGGGTTTGCTGGTGCTTCCTGGTCGGTGCTGCAAGAACGGCAAAGGTGGCGTTGACGCCAGAACTGAGCAGCAAAAATAACAAGTCCTATAAGCAGGCCAGCCCAAAGGTAGGGTGCAGGAACCTGAAAGCTGCCACTGATTGCAAACTCAACAAGGAGCATCAGTACAACGGCTAATGCCGCATTTACTATCGCCGTAGTCAGCGCTTGCCCGCAGGCCTTTAGATTGGGTTTCATAGTGTTCCGCTTGTTTGAAGGGAAAACGGTCTTCTATTCATCAGTGGTTAGGAGCATACGGTGCACCTTACAGACTCTCCATGCGGGAATTCCGCTATTGGAAGGGGCCAGATAAGACGCGCAAGAGCTGTTCTGGCCAATATATCTGCAGGTTGTTGGTGTATCAGCTCTGCGCTCCATATAATGTCCCACTGCACCGGCCCCGTGATTATTCCGGGTGCACAGGGTAGCATCACGAACGTATTTCAAATCAGGCAATACAGGCAACAAAAGAGGCATCCATGCCAGAGTTTCAGACCACGGATGAAGGCTTTGAGCGGGTATCACTCAGGGATTACACCGAAAAAGCCTATCTCGACTACTCCATGTACGTCATTCTTGACCGCGCGCTTCCCAATGTCGGGGATGGGCTGAAGCCGGTTCAGCGGCGCATCATTTACGCCATGTCAGAGCTGGGCCTCAAATCTACCTCAAAATACAAGAAGTCGGCCCGAACCGTGGGTGATGTTCTTGGTAAGTTCCACCCCCACGGAGATAGCGCCTGTTATGAAGCCATGGTGCTCATGGCTCAACCCTTCTCCTATCGCTATCCGCTTGTGGACGGCCAAGGTAACTGGGGTGCGCCAGATGATCCCAAATCCTTTGCTGCCATGCGCTATACAGAATCCCGGTTGGCGCGCTTCTCTGATCTGTTGCTGACAGAGCTAGGCCACGGAACCGTAGACTGGGTGCCAAACTTTGACGGCACCATGGACGAGCCCTCAGTGTTGCCTGCAAGGCTGCCCCACGTGCTGCTTAACGGCACTACCGGCATCGCAGTGGGCATGGCGACAGACATACCGCCCCATAACGTAAGGGAAGTCACCGCGGCCTGTATCCGGCTACTGGATGAGCCCGACGCGACAGTTGACCAACTGTGCGAGCATGTTAAAGGGCCGGATTTCCCGACTAATGCGGAGATCATCACACCTCGCAAAGATCTGCTTCAGATGTACGAGACCGGCCGTGGCTCCTTGCGCATGCGTGCCCGTTGGGTGCGGGAGACTGGAGAGATTGTGGTAACGGATCTGCCACACCAGGTTTCGGGAAATCGTGTTCTCGAGCAGATTGCCCACCAGATGCAAACCAAAAAGTTGCCCATGGTGGCGGATCTCCGTGATGAATCGGACCATGAAAACCCGACCCGGCTGGTAATTGTGCCGCGATCGAACCGTGTGGATCTCGACGGGCTCATGGCGCACCTGTTTGCCAGCACAGATCTTGAAAAAACCTATCGCGTGAATATCAATGTGATCGGTAATGATGGCCGCCCTGGTGTGAAGGGTCTGCACCAGATGCTTACGGAGTGGCTGGCGTTTCGGCGTACCACGGTGACCCGTCGATTGCAGCACCGCCTCGATAAGGTTCTGGCGCGTTTGCACATTCTTGAAGGCCTGTTGATTGCCTACCTGAATATTGATGAAGTCATTCACATTATCCGCACGGAAGATAAGCCCAAATTAGTGTTTATGGAGCGGTTCGGGCTTTCTTCGGAGCAGGCCGAATCTATCCTTGAGCTGAAGTTGCGGCACCTGGCGAAACTTGAGGAAATGAAAATCCGCGGCGAGCAGGACGAGTTGGCCGCGGAGCGAGATGAGCTCCAGTCCATTCTGGGCTCCGAAACCCGCTTGAGTGATCTGATCAAAAGCGAGCTGCTGGCGGATGCTGAAGAATATGGCGACGATCGTCGTTCACCCATTGTTCAGCGTGAAGAGGCCAAGGCGTTCAGTGAGAATGATCTGGTTTCCAATGATCCGGTTACCGTTGTGCTGTCTGATAAAGGCTGGGTGCGGGCGGCCAAAGGCCATGATATAGATCCTGATGGGCTGAGCTACAAATCCGGAGACGGTTTTGCTCTGGCTGCCCGAGGGCGCAATAACCAGCAGACTATTTTCATCGACTCTACAGGCCGGGCTTATTCATTGATGGCCCATAGCCTGCCGTCGGCGCGAGGGCAGGGCGAACCGCTTACGGGGAGGATCAATCCACCGTCGGGGGCCAGTTTCTCAGGTCTCTTGATGGGTGACCCGGCTCGCAAGGCGTTGCTGGTGACCGACGGTGGTTACGGCTTTGTGACGTCATTGAACGATATGATCAGTAAAAACCGGAACGGCAAGGCAGTAGTCAGTGTGCCAAAGGGCGCGAAAATTATGCCGCCGGTGGTCATACCGGCGACCGACAAAAAGCTCTATCTGGGGGCAATCTCCAATGAGGGCAGAATGCTTGTGTTCCCTCTCAGTGAGCTACCGGAACTGAGTAAAGGTAAGGGCAACAAGATTATCAGCATCCCCTCCGCACGGGTGCAGAACCGCGAGGAGTATGTCGTAGCTGTAGCTGTGTTCGCCGAGGATGATCAGCTGGAAATTCGGGCGGGCAAGCGCAAGATGGGGCTGCAGTTTGCCGATCTTGAGCACTATATTGGGGAGCGCGGCCGGCGCGGGCACAAGTTGCCCCGTGGCTTGCAGCGTGTTGATGCGATTGAGGTTATCCCTTCGGCCGCCCGGGCAAAGGAAGAAGAAAGCTCCAAGTTGGAGAGTTCTGAAAATGGAGATTTCCAACCGTGAGTGAACTCGTTCTGATAAACGTATCCGGGCGCGACAAGCCCGGCCTTACGTCGGAGATTACCGGCATCATGGGCCGCTACGACGTTCGGATTCTCGACATAGGGCAGGCGGTGATTCACGATCACCTGACCTGGGGCATTCTCATAGAGATTCCCGACGAGTCCAAATCCTCCCCTGTAATCCGTGATTTGTTATTCCGCTTTCACGCGCTGGACCTTCAGGTGAGGTTTGCTCCGATCACTATTGAGGAATATCAGAACTGGGCGGAGGGCCGTAATCGAGCCTGTTATATCGTTACTTTGCTTTCACGGGACATCAAGGCTGAGCAGATCGCCAGAGTGTCTGCCATTACTGCCCGGCATGGATTGAACATTGATAATATTTCCAGGCTGTCGGCCAGGCCGTCACTTAACACCTCCAGCGACGGGATCGCCTGCGTAGAGTTCTCGGTTCGAGGCACGCCGTCAGATCTTGAGCAGCTCAGAGCAGATTTTCTGCATATAGCAGGCGAGATGAATGTGGATATCGCATTCCAGGAAGATTCTATCTTCCGCCGCAATCGCCGCCTGGTGGTGTTTGATATGGACTCCACGCTTATTGAAGCTGAAGTGATCGACGAGTTGGCAGTGGAGGCGGGTGTTGGTGAGCAGGTTGCAGAGATCACCGAGCGTGCCATGCAGGGTGAGCTGGATTTTAGCCAGAGCTTTGCTGAACGTCTTGCGTTACTGAAGGGCCTGGATGAATCTGTGTTGGAGCGGGTTGCCAGCAGGTTGAAGATGACGGAAGGTGCGGAGCATCTGATCCGGAGCCTGAAAGCCTTGGGCTACCGTACTGCAATTCTCTCCGGTGGCTTTACCTATTTCGCCAGGCACCTGCAGAACAAGCTGGGCATTGATTATATCTACGCCAATGAGCTGGAGATCCGGGATGGCAAGGTAACCGGTGAGGTTTCCGGCCAGATTGTCGATGGCAAGCGCAAGGCAGAGCTTTTACTGGAAATTGCGGGTAAAGAACACATTTCCCGGGAGCAGGTGATTGCAGTGGGAGATGGCGCCAACGACCTGCCCATGTTGAGCCAGGCTGGCTTGGGCGTTGCCTTTCGGGCTAAACCCCTGGTTAAGGAGTCTGCCCGGCATGCTATTTCAACGCTTGGTCTGGACGCTATTCTCTATCTGATAGGCTTCCGTGAAAGTGAAACCAACCAGGGGTTGAAGAACGCCGGCCTGTGAGCCGGCATTCTTCAGGCTCAGTGATCCCCGAAGTCGTAATTCATCTCGGCGGCGGGAGCTTGCAGGTAGTAGCCCTGAATGTAGTTCACTCCTGCCTGCCATAGAGTAGCAAGAACGCTGGCATTCTCTACCAGAGGGATAATGGTGAGTTTGCCAGCGCTTTGCAGGCTCTGTACCAATTCCTTCATCTGCTCCTTGGCTTTGTCGCTCTTCTGCAGTTCTTCCGTAAAAGACCCATCTATTTTTACGTAATCCGCATTTATGTGTTTCAGCGTAAGGAACGGATCCAGTGCGCAACCGAACTGGGCAATGGAAACCTTGCAGTGGAGTTCGTGCAGAGCTTTAGTTAGCTCCTTGGCGTGCTTCGTGTGGTTGTTTGCGTCGCCTTCGCGGATCTGGAAAACAAGCGAATCGCCCGGCAAACGGGCTGCCTTCAGTGCCACACTCAGCCAGGGTGTAAAGGTCTTGTCTTGCAGGGTTTCCGCCGTCACGTTTAGGAACATGCGGGTATCCTTGCCTTTTGCTCGGTGGGTGGCCAGCTGCTTTACAGACTGCAAGATAACCCATCGGTCAATTTTGATGGCAGTGTCGCTTGGCCCCATGGGAGGCAAGAAATCGTAGGGCGAGACTTCTTTCTCATCTTTGTCGAGCATTCGAACGAAAGCTTCGTAATGTTCTTCGCCTTCACCGCGAAGGTTGATAATTGGCTGGAACATGAGACGGAACCTGTCTTCATCCAATGCCTTCAGGATCGCATCAATCGAGTTGCTGTCATCCAGCGCTTCATGATCCACCGGGTTGTAAACCCCGATGCCATTGCCCTGAGAGTGACCTTCCTGCTTACGTACATCGGAAGAGGCAATGTGTGCCCGGGCCAGAAGCTCTTCGGTCTTGGGTGAGTTTTCAGTGATGGATGCAATGCCAATGCTGACAGTCAGGGGAACCGTGCGGCCGTTTATATCGAAGAGGTGCTCATCTATAGCTTTGCGAATCTGCTCACACCGAGCGATCATCGATTTTTCATCGCAGGGCAGGCACAGTAGTCCGAACGCGTCATCGCTCAGGCGTGCCAGCATGAGGTCATCCCCTGCCTGTTGCCTCAGGAGGCCTGCCAGATCTCCAAGCAGTAGATCTGCACCGGAAATGCCCACATCGCTTTTCATGGACATGAAATTGTCGAGAGCAATATAGGCCAGTGCGCCGGTTTCATTGTCTTTGCCGGCTTTGGCAATCGCCTGTTCGAGCTCTTTCATGAGGTATTGGCGATTATACAGCCCTGTAAGAAGGTCCTGGCTGCTGATCTCCCGCAGCTTCTCTTCAAGCTCGGCGTCGCTATGTTCAGGCTGCAAAACGATCTGAGTGCAGGCTTCGCCGTCGTAGGTTGCAGCAGACACTGACATGGTGACATTCAGTTCGTGGTCGTCACTGCGCCTGGTTGTGCAGTTTAGCGCCAAGCCATCCTCGCCATTCTCTGCAAAAGACTTCATGAAGGATCGGTAGTCTGCCTGGCTCTCGGGTGTCAGGGTATCCAGAACAGGGACGCACATCAGGTCATCAATGTCGTCGTAGCCGAGAAATTCCAGATAAGACTGGTTGGCATAAATATGCATGCCATCGTTGATGTAGGCGATGGCGTCTTTAGAGCTTTCCAGAAGAAGTTGGCAACGTTGCTCTGCTTCGCGCAGATGTGACTCCAACGCTCGGCGGCGGCGGCGGTCTTCAAGTGCTTTCAGTTCGCGTTTGACCGTGAGCACCAGAAGGTCGCTGTGCTCGAACTTTACCGTTCCCTGGGCGCCGGCCTTCATTACAGTAACTGTTCTTTCCCGGCTTTCCTCTTCTGTCAGAAACAGGCAAGGGATGTCTTTGTCCATGCGCTTTATCATGGCCAGAGCGGCATCTGCCGTGAACTCCTGCTCCAGATCACGGGCCAATAGCAGATCCCAGTTGCCACTTTTGAGGGCTTCTTCCAGATCCTCTTCAGATGTAACGCGGTGTGCTCTTGTGGCTTTACCTGCGTTTCTCAGCAGACTGATCAGGGACTCTGCATCGTTCTGTGAAGGGTCGAGAATCAGGAGGTGTACGGTCGGGTTCTGTTTCTGCATTCCTTAGGCGTCTCGTCATACAAGTTGGCGGGGCCGGCCACGGCAGAGGAGTGCTCTACCCTAGATACAGTATCTGATTGGAAACTGTGAGCTGGTGCTGCGAGACCGGACTGTCACTATCGCTATCGCTGAATGATGCAGGGGTTGCGGCTTAATAACAAGTCTCCGGCGGAATGCCGGGTATCCCACCGGAGAAGATCATAGCGAAGGCCACAAAGAATCAAAATCATCTTCACTGGCGCCTGCCGGCGACGAGGTGCTGGTAGGCGTGGGTGTTATGCTATTTTTCTGCAGTTTAAGTTCAAACTGGCTGATACTGCCAGTTGAAGATACTTTTTTAATTAACTGCCCCTGATCTTCCCGGCCATCGTGCAGCATGGATACCCGGCTGCCGGGCTGAAAAGGCAATCTGGGAGTAATCAGGGTAGCGGCCTGGTTGACCACGCTGATCTCAGGTAAGAGAAGTCCGCGAAGATACTCGCTGCTGTTTCCAACCTTCTGGATCAAGCGAACACCACAGGGTGAGCCACTGGGTGCCAACAGTTCAATGCCGATCTGGGTTCCGTGGTTCTTGACCTGCCGAATCCAGCGAACCACCGCTATGCTCCAGGGGTGTGAGCGCTGTTCCCGAACACCAAGTATCTCTCCGGCTTGCATGGAGGGCGGAACGCTTGCCTCCCATGAAACGCAATAGCCACCAGGACTGGTATTTACCAATAATGTAGAGTGGGACTTTGGTCGGTTTTTATCGGTGGTGGGCGTAGGAGTATTTCCAAAACTGCCCCGAAAGTTGATTGGCGTGTCGGCTGCGTGCAGGTGCTCATCGCTTGGCGCCACATCATGAGCGCTACCCCAGGCATCTTCACGCTTGCGGGATTTGCGGATGAAAACGTTCTCTTCATCCTCAGGGCCGTTGTCATTGCCGGTTACGAACTCTGTAAACGACTTTTCGCCTGCAATGAAATAGTGAGCCGCGGTCAGCCCTACACACACCTCGAGTGTTCCCTGGCTGGCAATCCGATTGAAGTTTCTCTTTGCCAAAATACCCAGAGCCTGGCTCAGGTGCGTGAGGAGTGTTTCGTTCACGTTGCCCGGAATCTTCAGCGTGTCCGGGGCAGGCTGCTGGCGGAGCCTCGCATCCAGGCTCGCGGAAATCATGGTCGCCAGTTCTCTGGTGTCGAAACCGAAGCTTTCGTCGCCAGGTTTGTGCTCAAGCAGGCTTCTGTAAACCGGGGAGTTATCCCGCTCCAGGTTCACAACAAAAAGGCTGTCTTCGCCAATGTTGGTTCCACACTGAGAGTGCGCTGTCCAGCCCTCAAACAGGTCGTAGGCTTGAAGTAGCTCGGTTTGCCTGAGCTGGTTTGGCCTGGCGCAACCGAGAAGAAGCAAGCGCTTGTAGCTGTCTGCGACTGTGCTGGCTGGTCTTAGTTTCAGGGTGCTGTCTTCTACTGCCATTTCGGTGAGCTTGTTGCGATGAGCAAACCGGAACATGCGATGGCACTCAAGCCAGCTTTGAGCCGGGCTGGGGCAGTAGAGCTGGTGTGAGCGCAAAATGGTCGAGGCAAGTTCAGACGTCGCCCGATGAATGGCTGTTGCAATCAACTTACGGTTTTTATCAAGCCCGCCCTCGTCCAGAGCTTCGAGAAGGCAGAGTTTGTAGCCGCCGGCGAGGTGCAGTTGAAGTGCCTGAGACAGATTGGCAATTTTGCGCTGCTTCTCAGGCAGGGCGATTGCGAGCCCCAAATAATGGCGTGATAGCTCATTGCACACGAAATGAATCTTGTCACGAACCAGCTCAAGAAACTGAAGGCGTTGCTGGGGCGCAAGAAACAGGTGGTTCAGCTCGATGATCGCGTGATAGAGCTGGCGTGACACTTCGCCAATATTGGCCATAGGGAGCTGGTCAATCCAGGCTTTGAAGGCCTTGGGCGTAGTATCGCAGAACGACAGACTTGCCGTTTTCTGCTCGGGAACACGGAGATCGGGTTTGAGGATCGTGCCTTCCATGAATATGCGCCAATATCAGGACAAGGTTTGGTAATACGGCTCCGCTCAACCTTTGCAGCGATAACTGCTGTAATGCGTCGATTGATCAGAAAAACGCCGTAAATACATATTTCTACAATTCAGACAGTACTGGACTTTAAAATAGCAAACTAGTGCAAGAAAGCTAGAAAATCACATGTTGACAATATTTGACATCTTAATTTTGACAGGTTCAGTCTTGTGGCCTCAACGGCCATCGACAAACAGATCAATGGGTGTTTTTGCAGGCTTTCCCGGGACTTCACGAACCAGTCTTGGTACCAGAAAGCCGGGTAGCCTGGAGAGTAGGTCCTTAACCAGTAATCTGGCTTCTTCATCCGTAACATCAAAATGCTGTGCGCCAGCAACCGGATCAAACGCATGAAGGTAGTAGGGCATAATGCCCGCGTCAAATAGTGTTTCGCTCAGGTTCTCCAACACTTCCGCATCATCGTTGACTCCCCTGAGAATAACGCTCTGGTTTAGCAGAGTTACGCCGGCTGCGCGAAGATAACCCATGGCGCGCCGGGTTGGCTGATTGATTTCTGCCGGGTGGTTAATGTGCAAGACCATCACAACTTGCACCGGCGTATTGCTGATCCACTTAAGCAGTGCATCACACACACGCTGCGGTATGACGACAGGAAGACGGGTGTGAATGCGGATGCGGCGAATGTGAGGGATGCTGCTGATCGCGGAAGCCCACTGGGACAGCAGTTGATCGTTAACCGCGAGAGGATCTCCGCCGCTGAAAATTATTTCATTGATTTCCGGGCTTGCCGCAAGCGTATCCAGGACCTGTTGCCGATCAGCAGGGCTCAGGCGCTGTTCGCCATAAGGGAAGTGCCGACGGAAACAGTAGCGACAGTTGATAGCACACTGCCCCGTTACCATCAGTAGGGCACGGCTGCGGTACTTGCGGATGAGGCCTGTTGTCTGGATGGCCCCGTCTTCCTGCAGTGGGTCGGTAACGAAACCCTGCGCTGCACTTGTCTCAGCGTGGAGTGGCAGAACTTGCCGCAGTAGCGGATCTGCCGGGTTGCCTTTTTCCATTCGATCCAGAAACGGCTCAGGCACCCTTAGCTGAAATAGTTGGTGCCCAGCCTCAGCACCTGCCAGCCATTTATCAGCGGGCAGGCGCAGGCGCGACAGTAATTCCTGCGGTGAAGTGATCGAGTCGGAAAGCAGCTGTTGCCAGCTCCGATTATCATCTCCTGAAAGCCGGGCTTCTATAGAGGTAGGGGTTCGCTGTATCATAGAGGCCTTTGAAAATTAAACAGCATTTTGGCAGGTGGACATTTCATGGCTTCATATTCTACCAACGAATTTCGCGGCGGTCTTAAAGTATTGCTGGATGGCGACCCCTGCATTATCGTCGAGAACGAAATTGTAAAGCCCGGTAAGGGGCAGGCGTTTAACCGGGTCAAGCTACGCAACCTGATGACCAACCGCGTGTGGGATCGCACCTTCAAGTCTGGCGAAAGCCTCGAAGCGGCCGACGTTATGGATCAGGATATGGAATATCTCTACACCGATGGAGAATTCTGGCACTTCATGCTCACCGATGGCTCCTTCGAGCAATACGCTGCAGATGCAAAAGCTGTGGGCGACACTATCAAGTGGCTCAAAGAGCAAGACGTCTACACGGTTACTCTCTATAACGGCGCGCCGCTGACTGTCACTCCGCCAAACTTTGTTGAGCTGGAAGTGGTTGAGACTGACCCGGGCATGAAAGGTGATACAGCGCAGGGCGGCTCCAAGCCCGCAACCTTGTCTACTGGCGCAGTTGTGAGCGTTCCCCTGTTCATCACCATCGGCGAAGTGCTGAAAGTGGACACCCGTTCCGGTGAGTACATGAACCGGGTGAAAAGCTGATTCCTACATGAAAAATCAGCCTGATTGGCAGCCCACTGCCTCCCGGGCAGCCTTGAAAAGCCGCGCACAACAATCAGCCTTTGTGCGCGGCTTTTTTGCCCAGCGCGATGTATTGGAAGTTGAAACCCCCATACTGGGCCGCTGCGGCGTAACCGAGCCCAACCTTGATGGCGTATTTGCGCAGATAGATGCACAGGGTATAAAGGGCGGCTGGCTACAGACCTCCCCCGAGTACCACATGAAGCGCCTGCTCGCCGCAGATTCGGGTGCTATCTACCAGATCTCAAAAGTCTTTCGAAACGGCGAACGCGGCAGCCGCCATAACCCTGAATTCTCCATGCTGGAATGGTACCGCACAGGCTTTGATGACAAGGCCCTTATGGCAGAAGTCGCCGACCTTGTATGCGGTTGGCTGCAATGCCCCAGACCACAGGTGCTAAGCTACCGCAAAGCAATGATCACCTGGGCCGGAATCGACCCCTTTGTGGTATCAAAAAACGACCTGCACCAGCGTTGCCGTGAGTGGCTAGAGCCCGAACAACTGGAAGACCTCAGCCGTGACGGCTGCCTCGACCTGCTAATGAGCTTCGCCGTCGAGCCCAACTTGGGCACTGAAGCACCCGTATTCATAAACCAATACCCGTCTTCACAAGCCTCCCTGGCCAGACTCTCCAGCGTAGACGGCTTCGACGTTGCTCACCGCTTCGAGCTTTACATCGACGGCATCGAGTTATGCAACGGCTACTGGGAGCTCACCCACCCAGACGAACAACGCGCCCGCTTTGAGGCAGACAACCGTTTGCGAATCGCTAATGGGAAGCCTGAAATGGAGATCGATGAAGCCTTTCTGGCGGCAATAGAACACGGCTTGCCAGACTGCGCTGGCGTGGCTCTAGGGCTTGATCGTCTGCTGATGTTAAAAGTGGGAGCCCGCAACATAGCAGACGTCTTGGCATTCCCACTAGAGAGGGCTTGAGAGCTCCCCCAATGCCTCGCCCATGCGAACCACTTTCTCCGCTGCCTGATCCGCATTCCAGTGAACACTGCCCTTAGGCATAACCATTACCACCGTAGAGCCCAAACGGAAACGCCCCATTTCCTCGCCTTTGGCAAACGAAATCGCACTCTCACCCTCATAGGCAATCGTTGTAACGCCACTGCTATTTGGTGCCACAATCCCTGCCCAAGGCGTCTCCACACTTCCCACAATCATTGCGCCCACAAGCACCAGCGCCATGGGGCCGGCTGCCGTATCAAACATACACACAACCCTCTCATTTCGCGCAAACAGATTAGGCACATTCTCCGCAGTCACCGGATTTACCGAAAAAAGCTTACCGGGAACATAAACCATCTCCCGGAGCGTACCTGCCATAGGCATGTGAATGCGGTGATAGTCCTTGGGCGAAAGATAGATAGTAGAAAATTCGCCGCCGTGGAAAGGCTCTGCCCGCTGGGTATCGCCTCCCAGCAGTTCCAGCAGGCTGAAAGATTGCCCCTTCGCCTGGAAAACCCGATCGCCGGCTATTTGGCCAATCTGGCTGATGGCGCCATCTACCGGGCTTACAAAAGTGTTCTCGCCTCCGGCAACCGGACGCAGGCCAGGTTTGAGTGCGCGGGTGAAAAATGCATTAAAGCTCGGGTAGGCGGTTGGGTCCTGCTCCACGGCTTCGCTCATATCCACACCATAGCGCTTCACAAACCACTTGATTACCCGGTTTTTGAGCGCAGGATTGCGATCATTATCCGCCAGGCGGCCTGCAGCGCGGGAAAGCGCAAGCTGCGGAGTGACGTATTGACTCAGAATAAACAGCTTGTCGAACATTTAATTGAGATCCTCTGTGCTCAAAGGCGCGAAGTTTAACAAATACTGCTGCAAGAGTGTTGAGCAGGAGGTTGCATGTATAGAAATTGTTTCATGGCTTCGCGGATACTGCAGAGGCTTGCTATCATCAGACCATAAAAGCCGCGATCGACATCGGCGCTAGCCTGTAACCACAATATAAAGGCGTACGTCTTACCCATGCTACTTATTATCGGCTCAATCATCGTTATCGCCAGCGTTCTTGGTGGCTACGTTCTTCATGGCGGCAACCTGATGGTGCTTTGGCAGCCCACTGAGCTGCTCATTATCTTCGGTGCAGCCCTCGGCTCATTTATCATTGCCAATCCGCTGCACACCGTGAAGGAAGTGTTTGCTGGCATTATGCGCTTGCTGACAGGTTCCCCATTCAACAAATCCTACTACATGGATTTACTGAGTTTGCTCTACGAGGTTTTTGATAAATCCCGCAAGCAGGGGGTTATGTCTATCGAAGAAGATATTGATAACCCTGAATCCAGCGCGATATTCAGCCGTTACCCGGCCATTATGAAATCAAAAGCCTTGCTCGACTTTATCACAGACTATCTCCGCATCATCAGCGCCGGAAACATGGCTACCCATGAGCTGGAGGGTATGATGGAGAACGAGATTGACAGTCGCCAGCACGAGCTTGAAGAGCCGGCCCATGCCGTAAATAAAATTGCGGACGCCTTGCCCGGTCTGGGTATTGTGGCGGCTGTGCTTGGTATTGTGATCACCATGAATTTTCTGAGTGAAGGCCCCGAGCGCATAGGTTTGAGTGTGGCAGCGGCATTGGTGGGCACCTTCCTTGGTATCTGGATGGGCTATGGCTTTGTCGGGCCAACCTCTATCGCCATGGAGCATGCTGCAAAATACGAACTCAAAGCTTACGAGTGCGTCAAATCTGCCATCGTTGCGACGGTCTCCGGACAGGCCCCTCAAATGGCCATCGAGTTTGGTCGAAAAGCATTACCTACGGATAAGCGACCTGGGTTTCAGGAACTGAACGACCATGTGCGTGCAAAATAACGCAGGCTGAGCCCGGAGTATATTTGTGGAACAGCAGCCGATAATCATCAAACGCAAAAAAGTCATCGCCGCGGGCCACCATGGTGGCTCCTGGAAAGTGGCATTTGCCGACTTCGCAACGGCGATGATGGCTTTCTTTCTTGTGCTCTGGCTCACCGCAACTGCATCGCCAGAGCAGATAAAAGCAGTGGAAGGCTATTTTCGCGACCCCGTCGGTTTTACGGAAGGTGGTACGCCCAACCCTGTAGACCTCGGAGGCAGTGCGTCTGTTGTCAATGAAACCAGTCAGGATATTGCGCCAGACGCCATGGAGATTGCAGATGAGGTGGTTGATACCTTGTCAGAAACCCTTGAGCAGCGTCGCATGGAGGAGTTGTTTCAGGAGTTGAAACAGCGAATTGAAGAGAACGAAACCCTGAGGGAGTTCAAGGACCAGCTGCTGATTGATATCACGGATGAAGGGCTGCGGATCCAGATTGTGGATCGCTCTGGACGCCCCATGTTCGACATCGGCAGGGCCGAACTGAAGTACTACTCACAGGAAATTCTGTTCGAGTTGGCCAAAACCCTCGGAGCCGTAGACAACAAGCTCAGTATCACTGGCCATACCGATGCCACCCCCTTCGGTGGGCGCCCTGGCTACACCAACTGGGAACTCTCGGCGGACCGAGCCAACACAGCTCGCCGGGCCTTGGTTGCCGGTGGCGTTCGAGCCCAACAGATTGCCCGGGTAGTGGGGCTGAGTGATTCCGTACTGTTTGACCAAGACGAGCCCACCGCGCCGGTAAATCGCCGGATTTCCATCATCGTACTTAACAAGAAAACCGTGAGTAGCATTCACAGCAGTGCCAGCGCCAAAGGGGCACCTCTGATTGACCTCACGGTTCCTTCGGAAGACGAGCAGAAAAAAGCCATGGAAAAATTGGAAAGTGGCGACTGGCAGAAGGAAAGAGAAGAGCCTGCTCCGGGCGAACTAAACTGGTAGATCGCCCTGTATCAGAGAGTCAGTCGACTTTTAATCCCCGCGATTGCTGCTCAGCCATATCCTGCAGAATACGATGAAAGCTACGGCGGCGTTCAGGGCTGAGTTTTCCGGATTCTGCAGCCCCATCGATGGCACACCCCGGATCACCCATGTGCCTGCAATTGCGGAACTTGCAGTAACCGATCACCTCACGAATCTCCCGAAACCCGTATTCAATTTCCTGCGGCGTCATGTGCCAGAGGCCGAACTCCCGAATACCCGGAGAATCGATCAGATCACCACCCATTGGCAGATGGAACAGCTTCGCTGTAGTGGTGGTGTGAACGCCCTTGCCGGTGCTCTCAGAAACCGCTCCCACACGAATCGCCTCGTCGGGCATCAGTGTTTGAATAATCGACGACTTACCAACACCTGACTGACCCACGAATGCACTGGTTTTACCCTTAACCAGCGCTTCAACCTCCGGCGAAGGCGCGCCATCGAACTGCATGGCAGACGTGCGCACAATTTCATAACCCAAAGCCGCATAACGCGCCAGCAGAGCATCAATCTGCTCCCGGTTTTGATCGGTGATCAAATCCGTCTTGTTCAGCAGAATCACCGCTGGAATATCCGTAATCTCAGAGGCAACCAGATACCGGTCAATCAAATTGTCGTGGGGCTCCGGCTCTGGTGCAATCACCAGAATAATATGATCAATATTCGCCGCGACCGGCTTCACCGCACCAAAGTTATCCGGCCGCTGCAGCAAATTATCACGCTCGCAGCGGGCAACAATCACCCCGGTTTCATTCTTGCCTGGCCGCCAAACCACCCGATCACCCGTCACCAGGCTGTCGATATTCGCCCGAACGAAACAACGTACAACATCGCCTTTGCGCTCACCTTCCAGCGCCTCAACATCCAGCTGTTGCCCATAGTGAGCAATAATCAGCCCTTCCTGCTCAGGCCCCAGCTCACCTGCATCGGCCTGCGCCTGAACTGACTTTTCTTTACGAGCTGCGCGTGCTGCCCGCTCCTCCTGAATCTTTTTGATCCGGAATTGCTGTTGCTTGTTCAGTTGCCGTTTTGCCATAAGGTCTCTGTTAACACGGATGTAAGTAGTGACGTTGCTATGCCATCATACGGCATTGCTAGTTCTTTACGGTATAGCACCGAATTTTGGGGCAGGGTTGTTTACTGCTTTCCAGGAATGTCGGCGGCCAAGGACGGCCGCCGACAAGCGCACATGGATGTGCTCGTAGCGGTTCCCGGTAGGTAGAAGGCAGCTCCACCTACCACCGATGTTTGATGAATAATGAGGAAAAAAGAATGTCAGCAGGCAACCACCTGGTTTGGATCGATCTGGAAATGACCGGCCTTGATCCGGAAAAAGAACGCATCATCGAAATGGCCACCATCATCACCGATTCCGAACTGAACCTGGTGGCTGAAGGCCCAGTCATCGCAATACACCAGCCCGACAGCCTGCTCGATGCCATGGACGAATGGTGCACCCGCACCCACGGCGAAAGCGGCCTCGCCAAGCGCGTTCAGGAAAGCAAAATCTCAGAAGCCGAAGCCGAGCAACAAACCATCGCCTTCCTGAAAGAATACATGGAAAAAGGCCAGTCCCCCCTGTGCGGCAACAGCATAGGCCAGGACCGCCGCTTCCTCGTGAAATACATGCCAGAGCTGGAAGACTTCTTCCATTACCGCAACCTCGACGTCTCCACCGTAAAAGAGCTGGCCCGCCGCTGGCGCCCAGACGTACTCGAAGGTGTGAAAAAGAAAGGCAGCCACCTGGCACTCGACGACATCCGCGACTCCATCGAAGAGCTGCGCCACTACCGCGAGCACTTCTTCAAGCTATAAACCGTGCCGGGCCAACGCCCACCGAACATGCTCGCGGACCATCTCGGAAGAGTGGTCTGCGCGCTGTTTAAGCGCCTCAATCACCGGAATCGTCGAAGGCGCATTACCCAGCCCAACTGCCAGATTGCGCAGCCAGCCCTCATATCCCGTGCGGCGAATAGCCGACCCCTCGGTACGCTTCAAAAACTCCTCTTCAGTCCACAAAAACAGCTCCGCTAACGAACTGTTATTCAAACCATGCCTGGGCTGAAAATCATCTTCCTGGGTCGGCTTCTTGAACTTCTGCCAAGGACACACCAACTGGCAGTCATCACAACCAAACACCCGATTGCCCATGGGCGCGCGCAATTCTTCCGGAATACTGCCCTTGAGCTCAATGGTGAGATAGCTAATGCAGCGCCGGGCATCCAGTACACGAGCGCCCACGAACGCATCGGTAGGGCACATTTCGAGGCAGGCAGAGCAGCTGCCACAGTGATCGGTTTCAAAGGCTGGGTCTACCGGCAGTGGCGCACTGGTGAATATTTCTCCCAGAAAAAAGAAAGAGCCCGCCTTCGGATGAATTAGCATGTTGTTCTTACCGATCCAGCCAAGCCCCGCTCTTTGCGCGAGTGCTCGCTCCAGTACGGGAGCGCTATCTACAAAGGCTCTGTGGTCATAGCCGCTTACCGCATCGTCAATCTTCTTCGCCAGAGTTGCCAGCCGCTTCCGGATCAGCTTGTGGTAGTCACGGCCAAGCGCATAGCGAGTTATATAGGCCCCTTCCCGGTTAGTAAGTGCTTCTTTCGGGCTGTCTGGCGTGGGCATGTAATCCATGCGTACAGAGATAACGCGGGTAGTTCCTGGCACCAATGACTTCGGGGTATAGCGCTTGTCCCCGTGGTGGCCCATGTATTCCATTTCTCCCTGATAGCCTTTTTCGAGCCAATCCTGCAGGCGTTGGGCATGCTCACCGGTATCTGCTGTTGTAATGCCAGCATCGGAGAACCCGAGTTCTTTTGCCCATTGCCGGATAAGTGGTGGTAAATCAGCCAGTTCCGGCACTGGGGAAATGTCCTTGCCTGTTGTGCTCATAAGTACCACTGATGTGTCCGC
The DNA here is from genome assembly GCF_016597815.1 of Marinobacter sp. DY40_1A1. Classification (GTDB taxonomy): domain Bacteria; phylum Pseudomonadota; class Gammaproteobacteria; order Pseudomonadales; family Oleiphilaceae; genus Marinobacter; species Marinobacter xiaoshiensis. The sequence goes on from NZ_VCHA01000001.1 coordinate 395,435, forward strand.
CATGCCGAAGCCGGGGGTACAGATATTTAATTTGATTAAGTTATGACCTTTTCCGCGGTTTTGCTATGCTTTACAGATAGCTGGCCAATTTTCTTAAACCGGTTTCTGTAACGGGAGCAAAGGCTCATGCCACAGCACGCTGGAGGCAGTTTATCAGATGCGCTGTTTTCCGCCGATTCTGTGCGCCGTATTGATCAGTATGTTATTGAACAGTTGGGTGTTGATGGGTTTGACTTGATGCAGTCGGCCGCCCATGCAGCCTTCCACAGGCTGGCTTTGCGCTGGCCCGGGGTGGAGCCCTTACTGGTTTTGTGCGGTGCAGGAAATAACGGCGGTGATGGCTACCTGATAGCGGCAAACGCCCTGCGGGACGGTATGGCTGTGCATTGTGTTGCGGTTGCTCCTACCGGGAAACTGAGTGGGGATGCTCGCAAGGCCTGGCAAAAAGCGGTAGCGGATGGCGTGGAAGTTCGGGAGTTGGCAGATATTGGCGACGCCGAGCTGGGAGCTCTGTTTGAGCGCTCCGGGCTTGTTGTTGATGCCATGTTAGGTACTGGTGCTTCCGGCGCCCCCAGAGAGCCCATTTCCGGCATTATTGCTCGCACCAACGCGTCCGGGCTCCCGGTTTTGGCAGTGGATGTACCTTCTGGCCTGAATGCCACAACCGGCGCCGCCAAAGGCGAAGTGGTTCAAGCTGCGATGACTGTTACGTTTATCGCCCGCAAGTTGGGGCTATACACTGGGCAGGGCCCTTCAGTTTGTGGTGGTGTGGTGTTTGAGCCATTGGGTACAGACACGAACGCCGGAGAAACACCGGTGGCGAGGCTTCAGAACTGGGGCTCTGTGCAGAATTGGTTGCCCGGGCGCCGGGCGAATGCCCACAAAGGGCAGTTTGGGCATGTTCTGATAGTGGCAGGCGATCGAGGCTTTGGCGGTGCAGGTATATTGGCAGCCGAAGCTGCTGCTCGCTCCGGAGCAGGGTTGGTTTCATTGGCGACGCGTCCTGAGCATGTAACTGCAGCGCTGGCGCGCTGCCCGTCGGTTATGGTCCACGGCGTGATACATGGCTCGGAGTTGCCTTCGTTGCTGGCAGCAGCAACCGTTGTGGTTTGTGGGCCGGGAATGGGACAAAGCGCCTGGGGCCAACAGATGCTGCAGCAGGTTGTAGAAAGCGGAAAGCCACGAGTTCTGGATGCAGATGCACTAAACCTGCTCTCAAAGCGAGTGGCTGTGCCGGCTAATAATCAGATTCTGACGCCGCACCCGGGTGAGGCCGCCAGGCTGCTGAATTGTCTGGTGCCGGAGATAGAAGCGGATCGCCTGGCTGCGACCCACAGGCTGCAGTCCATTTATGGCGGAGTGGTTTTGCTCAAGGGTGCAGGTACGGTTATCGCCTCTGGCGAGGGGGCGGCAGATGTGGCCATTGGGAGCAACCCTGGCATGGCCACGGGAGGCATGGGCGATGTGCTATCGGGAGTTATTGGTGCGCTGTATGCCCAAACGCCTGAGTTGCCGGCGCAAGCTGCCGCAATGGGTGCTGTCGTCCACCTTGAGGCCGCAACCAGAGCATCAGTGAAAAAGGGGTATATGGGATTGATACCCACGGACGTAATCGATGTCTTGCCGCAGGTTTTCCGGGAAGCAGAGCCGGGCGCTGGCTGCGACAAGGGGGATGAATGACTGTTTTTGGGAACGAGCGCCGTTTTTTTCTGGACGGTGAGGCCGAAACCGAGGGCTTGGGTCGCGAACTCGCCCGCTTGGCGAAAGAGTCGGGCCAGGGGGTGATTATATTCCTGGAGGGTGACCTGGGCATGGGTAAAACCACGCTCAGTCGCGGAGTTATTCAGGCGCTTGGGCACGAGGGTGCGGTGAAAAGCCCCACCTATACGTTGGTTGAGCCATACGAAGATTTGACCCCTCCTGCTTATCATTTCGATCTTTACCGGTTGGGCGATCCGGAAGAGCTGGAATACATGGGCATCCGGGATTATTTTACAGGTCAGAGTGTTTGCCTTATTGAATGGTCTGAGCGTGGCGAAGGCATGCTTCCAGAGCCCGATCTCGAAATCCAACTTGAGTACCAGGGCGAAGGGCGGTCGGCAGTGATTCGGGCACGCTCCGAGCTGGGTGCGTCACTATTGAATGAACTGGAACTGATTGGGCCGGACCATTAACGGCCGAAACTGGACAGCAGAATAAACAGGCTCGCTGCATGAAAAGACATACGCTTACGATAAACGCAATGGTGGCCCTGGCGTCCATTTGCCTGCTGGTGGCATCCCTGCATGTACAGGCCGGTGCCCAGGTAGAAGGTATTCGTATCTGGCCAGCTCCGGATCACACGCGTTTGGTGCTGGATACCGAAGGCAAGGTTGAACACAACATGTTTGCGCTGAGCAACCCTTCGCGGCTGGTTATTGATCTCAAAAACACCCGGCTGAAAACAGATTTCGACAAGCTCGACCTGGCCGGTAGCCCAATCCGCCGCATTCGAAGTGCACCACGCAACGGTACCGACCTGAGAGTGGTTCTTGATTTGGCTAACGACATCAAACCCAGAAGCTTCCAGCTTGAGCCCAACCAGCAGTATGGCCATCGTCTGGTGCTGGATTTGATCGACGAGAGTGGCAGTCGCCTGGATAAAGCGACCCAGCCAACGGTCACTCACGACTCAGCGGGCAAGCGCGATGTGATTGTGGTTATTGATGCAGGCCACGGCGGGGAAGACCCGGGTGCTATTGGCCCCAGAGGTACCAGGGAAAAAGATGTGGTGCTGAAAATGGCCCTTATTCTCAAGGATATGATCGATAAACAGCCAGGCTACAGCGCCAAGCTGACACGTACTGGTGATTATTATATCGGCTTGAGGAATCGCACTATTCTGGCTCGCAAGTATAGTGCTGATCTATTTGTATCCGTACATGCTGATGCCTTCCGCACGCCGCAGCCCAAAGGTGCTTCTGTGTTTGCCTTGTCTCAGCGCGGTGCCACCAGTGAGACAGCACGCTGGTTGGCTCAGAGTGAAAATCGTTCTGATTTGATTGGAGGTACCGGTGGTGTGTCGCTCGACGGCCGGGATGACATGCTGGCGGGTGTTCTGCTAGATCTTTCCATGACCGCCAGCATCAATGCGAGCCTGGGTGTGGGAAGCTCCATACTGGGCGAGCTCAATGGTGTAACGCACCTGCATAAGCCCGGTGTGGAGCAGGCGGCGTTTGCGGTTCTCAAATCCCCGGACATTCCTTCCATACTTGTAGAGGCGGGCTTCATCTCCAACCCCCAGGAAGAGAAAAACCTGTCTACAGACTGGTACCGCAAGAAGCTCGCTGGGGCCATAGTTAAAGGCATTAATCAGTATTTCCAGAAAACGCCTCCGCCAGGCACCTTGCTGGCCTGGCAGAAGCAGAATGGCCAGGGCAGTGGGCGCATAAGCCAATACCGGGTGCGAAGTGGCGACACCTTGTCGGGGGTGGCACGTGACAACCAGACAACGGTTAGTGAGTTGATGCAGTTTAACGGCCTGAGGGATGACCGTGTTATGGTGGGCCAAACCATTCGTATCCCTTCATCCTGAACAAGAGGTTGTCCCGAAACATGCCCTCCATCCGATTACTCTCGCCGCGGCTGGCAAACCAGATTGCTGCCGGCGAGGTGGTTGAGCGCCCTGCATCTGTTGTCAAAGAACTGGTTGAAAACGCACTCGACGCTGGTGCAGGCCGCGTTGAGGTTGAGGTCGAGCAGGGCGGTGTAAAACTGATCCGGGTTCGTGATGACGGCTACGGGATTGCTGAAAGCGACCTGCCTTTGGCGTTGAGCCGCCACGCCACCAGTAAAATAGCCAGTCTTGATGATCTGGAATCCGTGGCATCTCTCGGGTTTCGTGGCGAAGCCCTGGCCAGTATCAGCTCCGTATCGCGGCTTGCACTGACTTCGCGTACACAAGAGCGTGAAGCTGCGTCCAGGGTGGAAGTTGAAGGGCGAGATATGGACGCCCGGATTTCACCAGCGGCCCATCCTGTTGGTACCACGGTTGAAGTACGGGATCTGTTTTTCAATACGCCGGCCCGGCGAAAATTCCTGCGTACAGAAAAAACAGAATTCAATCACGTGGAAGAGTGTGTGCGCCGCCAGGCCCTTAGCCGGTTTGATGCGGGTTTTACCCTGCGCCATAACCAGCGGGTTGTTCACAACCTTCGCCCAGCGGATTCTGTGCTCGACAAAGAGCGTCGCATTGCGGCCCTTTGTGGGCAGAAGTTTATCGATAGTGCGGTAGTAATTGATGCCGAAGCCACTGGTTTACGCCTTTGGGGTTGGGTCGCTTTACCTACGTTTTCCCGCAGTCAGGCTGATTTGCAGTATTTCTTTGTAAATGGCCGTGTAATTCGTGATCGCCTCGTTGCCCATGCGGTGCGTCAGGCATACCGGGATGTGCTTTACAACAACCGCCATCCTGCGTTTGTTCTTTATCTTGAAGTCGACCCCGCTACTGTTGATGTAAACGTGCACCCGACCAAGCATGAAGTGCGCTTCCGAGATGGTCGCCTGGTGCACGATTTTATCTTTCGTACACTGCACAAAGCCTTGGCCGACGTGCGGCCCGATGACCATTTTCGGGGCGCAGTGGCGCAGTCATTTGGTCGTGAAACGGCTGGGCAAGGCGAGGCAGCCAGTGCTGGCTCAGGGTATGGATCGCAACAACCCTGGACTGGACAGCCTGCGGTTCCGTCAGTAGGCGAGCATGCGCCAGCGTCCGGGTTTGGAGGCCAGTCAGCGCCTCAGCAGGAATGGCGAGCCAGTGACCAGATGGCCTTCTATAAGTCTCTTGGTGGCGGCGGTGTCAGTGGCCCGCAAGAGTCAGTGTCGTTTGGTGGCACGGCAGTTGCCCCCTTGGATCAGCCCGGCAGTCTGGACAGTAACGAAGAGCCGCCCCTGGGATATGCTATTGCCCAGTTGCACGGTATTTATATTCTGGCTCAGAGCAGTGCCGGAATGATTGTTGTGGATATGCATGCAGCCCATGAGCGCATTACCTACGAACGAATGAAGCGAGCGCTGGCTGAGCAGGATCTGAAGAGCCAGCCATTACTGGTGCCCTTATCTATTGCGGTGAGCCAGAAAGAAGCCGCCCTGGCCGAAACCCACGGCGATAATTTGCAGCAGTTGGGCTTGCAGATTGAGCGTATCGGGCCAGAAACACTGGCCATCAGGCAGGTGCCGGCGCTTCTGCGAGGCGCTGATACAGAACAACTTGTGAGAGATGTGCTGTCTGATCTGATCGAGCACGGTCAGAGTGACCGTGTTGAAGCAGTTACTCATGAGTTGCTTGGCACCATGGCCTGTCACGGTTCGGTGCGAGCCAATCGGCAGCTGACGGTTCCGGAAATGAACTCTCTGCTACGGGATATGGAAGCGACAGAGCGCAGTGGTCAGTGTAACCACGGGCGACCCACCTGGACGCTGGTTACGCTTGGGGAGTTGGACAAGCTGTTTCTGCGAGGGCGCTAGATTGTCTTTACTGGACTCATCCAATACGCCTGAGGTTTCAAAGCCGCCCGCTATCTTTCTGATGGGCCCGACAGCCTCGGGTAAGACCGACTTGGCTATGGCGCTTTGTGATCAGTTGCCTTGCGACATTATCAGTGTTGACTCCGCTATGATCTACAGGGGGATGGATATAGGTACAGCCAAGCCCTCAGCGGAGGAGTTGGCCCGTGCCCCTCATCGGTTGATAGATATCTGTGATCCGGCCGACACCTACTCTGCTGCTGATTTTCGCAGGGATGCGCTGGTTGAAATGGATCGAATTTCTCGCGCGGGTCGTATACCCCTGCTGGTAGGCGGTACCATGATGTATTTCAAGGCGTTATTGCATGGTATGTCAGGGCTGCCTTCTGCCAGTCCGCAACTTCGCAAAGCCCTTGAGGCTGAGGCAGAGCGGCTTGGATGGTCTGCGCTGCATGAAGAGCTGGAGGCCCGCGATCCGGTAGCCGCCAAACTGATTCATCCGAATAACCGGCAGCGCCTTTTGCGCGCCCTGGAAGTTATACGCCTGACTGGCAAGCCAATTTCAGCTTTTTGGGAGGCCGACACCCGCCAGCAGTCACAACAGGATGCAAGTCGGGAAGGCATTGAGGATTACACCTACTATACTCAATGGCAGGCAGACGAAACTTCATCGCTTCCGTATACTGTTACGCAGCTTGCCATGGCGCCCCCTGAGAGGGGTGTGCTTCACGACAGGATACAGAAGCGCTTCCTCAAGATGCTTGAGTTGGGGTTTCTGGATGAAGTTCGGGCCTTGATGGCCAGAGGTGATTTGCACCCGGAACTTCCTTCCATGCGCTGTGTCGGATACCGCCAGGCACTGAATTATCTGAGCGGTAGCGATGATTATGACGCATTTGTAAGCAAAGGCGTTGCGGCCACCCGGCAGTTGGCCAAACGGCAGCTTACATGGCTTCGAAAGTGGTCTGATTTGAATTGGCTGGACAGCGAAGACGGATTTATCGTTGAAGCAGCCTTGAAAACGGTGCGAGACCACACCACATTTAACACTCAATAATGACGATCTGCATTTACTAAAAACAGGAGAACACACATGTCAAAAGGGCACTCGTTACAAGACCCTTACCTCAATGCCTTACGCAAGGAACGCATTCCGGTTTCCATCTTTTTGGTTAACGGTATCAAACTGCAAGGGCAGGTAGAGTCTTTTGACCAATTTGTGATTTTGCTGAAAAATACTGTCAGCCAGATGGTCTACAAGCACGCGATTTCTACCGTTGTACCTGCCCGGAACGTTCGCCTTCCCCAGCAAAACCCAGCGGGAGAGGATGAAGCTGAAGACTGATTTGTCCGGGTTTCCGGTGTTGCCACCCGCGTTCCTGACGAGCCTCTGGGTTCCGAGGGCCGCGGGTGTTTGTTTTTATAATTCTGATAAACCGATACTAGCGGAGTTGATGCCCATTGTTTGATCGCCCGGATGTAGGTGAGCGAGCGATACTCGTCCACATCGAATTTTCTTCTCATGACGGTAGTGAAGACCCCGAAGAATTCCGGGAGCTTGTGAGTTCTGCCGGAGTTGAAGCGGTTGGAATTGTAACCGGCACCCGTAAGCAGCCAAGCCCCAGGTTTTTTGTGGGAGAAGGCAAGCTTGAAGAAATTCGGGATGCAGTAACTCTGCATGAGGCCGACGTTGTGCTGTTCAACCACGCGCTCAGCCCCAGCCAGGAGCGAAATGTTGAGCGAGAACTCAAATGCCGGGTGCTGGATCGCACAGGTGTCATTCTTGATATTTTTGCCCAGCGCGCCCGTACCCACGAGGGTAAGCTGCAGGTAGAGTTGGCCCAGCTCGACCACATGTCAACGCGACTGATCCGAGGCTGGACGCACCTTGAGCGCCAGGGTGGCGGAATTGGTCTTCGGGGTCCGGGGGAAACCCAGCTCGAAACCGACCGCAGACTATTGCGTGAACGAATGAAGTCCATCCACAAACGACTCGAAAAGGTTCGCAAACAGCGTAACCAGGGTCGGCGCGCTCGCAAGCGTGCTGATATTCCAACGGTGTCGTTGGTCGGCTACACCAACGCCGGCAAATCTACCCTTTTTAACCGGATTACCACATCGACCGTTTACGCTGCGGATAAGTTGTTCGCAACCCTCGATCCCACTATACGGCGATTGGAACTTCCTGATATCGGGCCGGTCGTAATGGCGGATACTGTAGGCTTTATCCGGCATTTGCCCCATAAGCTGGTTGAAGCATTCCGTGCGACTCTGGAAGAAACCACCGAAGCCACTATTTTGCTGCATATTGTTGATAGCCACGACAGTCGCCGCGATGAAAATATTGAGCAGGTAGAAACGGTGCTGGCGGAAATTGGTGCCGATGAGATACCTGTTCTGCAGGTATTCAATAAAATCGACTTGCTGGACGATTTTGTGCCGAGGGTTGAGCGCAATGAGGACGGTGTGCCCGTGCGTGCATGGGTATCAGCGGTTACGGGTGAGGGCCTGGATGGTCTGTATGATGCCATTGTAGAGCGCCTGGCTGAAGATGTTGTTCACCATTTTGTTTTGCTCGGGCCTGCCGATGGCAAGCTCAGGGCACTCTTGCACGAAGCTGGATCGGTGCTGAGTGAAGATCACCGCGAAACCGGGGAGACAGTACTTGAAATCCGGCTGCAACACCGGGACTGGAAGCAGCTGCTGAGCCGCGCAGGAATGAGTGAAGAAACGGTGCGCCTGGATGAAGGGCGCGCCTGAAACCATTGCAGCTATTGCCGGGACGAAGATAAATCCCTAGTATTTGCAGCCATTCGATATCTTAGGAACTTGGAGAGCACTATGGCCTGGAATGAACCGGGTGGAAACCGCAACGATAAAGACCCCTGGGGAACTGGTGGTCGTCGCGGCAATGATCAGGGGCCACCAGACCTCGATGAGGCGCTGAAGAAGGGTCTCGACAAGCTGAATAAAATGCTGGGCGGCAAGGGCAAAAAGTCCGGTGGCGACAGCGGCAGCGGTGGTTCAGGCAACGGGGGCGGCTTTGGAGCCGTTCTTGCGCTGGCAGCCATTCTTGTTGTGGGTTATGTCGTGTTTCAGTCGTTCTATACGGTAAACGAACAGGAGCGCGCGGTGGTGTTGAGGTTTGGAGAATTCTCCAAAACCGAAAACCCTGGTCTGAGGTTCAAGGTGCCGTTGATTGATGATGTAACCAAGGTTCTGGTTACAAGCGTTAGAACCGCCCAGTCCAGTGGCCAGATGCTGACTCAGGATGAAAACCTGGTTACTGTTGATTTGCAGGTGCAGTATCGTGTTGGCGACGCCCGCGATTATGTATTGAACGTCCGTGATTCCAACCAGGCTTTGGCATTTGCGACAGACAGTGCGCTTCGCCACGAGGTGGGCAGTTCCTCTCTGGATGACGTGCTGACAGAAGGTCGTGCCGAATTGGCCGTGCGTGTTGAGCAGCGGCTGCAGGGCTTTTTGCAGGAATATGGCACCGGTCTTGAGATAGTTCGGGTTAACGTTGAAAGTACACAGCCGCCTGCAGCAGTGCAGGACGCCTTCCGTGAAGTTCAGCGCGCCCGTGAAGATGAACAGCGTGTTAAGGAAGAAGCAGAAACATACCGCAACAAGGTTGTTCCTGAAGCCCGCGGTCAGGCTCAGCGTATGATTGAAGAGGCGAGTGCTTACAAGCAGGAAGTTATTGAGCGCGCTCGTGGTGAGACTGCACGTTTCCTCGAGTTGTTGGCTGTGTACCAGATGGCTCCAGAAGTTACTCGTGAGCGTATGTATCTGCAAACCCTGGAAACGGTGTTGTCCAATAGCAGCAAAATCCTTGTGGACACCGAAAGTAGCGGCAATATGATGTATTTACCGCTGGACCGCCTTACCCAGGGCGCGTCTTCAAGAAGTGGCAGCCAAACCTCTGGAAACGGCGGGCAGGCAGATATTCAGGCAGTCACTGACCAGGTGATTCAAGAACTGCGAACCAGGCAAGACACTAATACGCGGAGGAGCAGATAATCATGGGACCTAAAAGTGTAGTGGGTCTTGCAGGCGCTCTTATCGTTGTCCTGCTGGTACTGTCGAGTGTTTTTATCATTCCGGAAACCCACCGTGGGGTTATGCTGAGGTTTGGTGAGTTGGTTGAGACCGACATCAAAGCTGGCATTCACTTCAAGGTGCCGGTTATCGATCAGGTTCGGGAGTTTGATATCCGCGTGCTGACCATGGATCTGCCATCACGGCAGTATCTGACGGTTGAAAAGAAGCCGCTGGATGTTACCTCCTACATCGCCTGGAAAATCCGCGACGTGGATCAGTTCTACCGGGCCACCGGTGGGGATGAGTTCCGTGCTCAATCGCTGTTGTTGTCCCGGGTGGATAATGGCCTGCGAGATGAGTTTGGTGTTCGCACCATGCATGAGGTGGTTTCAGGTCAGCGTGACCAGCTAATGCATAACCTGCGTGACCGGGTTAACGAAACATCCGTTAAGGAATTCGGCATTGATGTGAAAGATATTCGTGTCAAGGCGATCGAGTTCCCGGGGCAGGTCAGTGAAAACGTTTATCGCCGGATGGCGACAGAGCGTGAGAAGCTGGCCCAGGAATTCCGTTCACGGGGACGTGAGTTGGCTGAAGGTATTCGCGCAGACGCAGACCGTCAGAAAACAGTTACTCTGGCAGAGGCATTTGCATCCGCTGAAGAAACCCGAGGTGAAGGAGACGGTGAGGCTGCACGAATCTACGCAGATGCATACGGCTCTAACCCTGAGTTCTACAGCTTCTATCGTAGTCTTCAGGCCTACCGGAATACCTTCTCCGGTAAAGACGACCTGATGGTTATTGATGCGAAAAGCGACTTCATGAGATTCCTGAAGGACTCAAAGGGCGGAAGCTAAGCCCCGCCTTCAGACCGAAAAACCGGAATGCCCAGGTATTCCGGTTTTTTTGTGTCTGCCAACAGTGTAAAATCCCTCAGGTTTTGGTTCGGGTTTTTCTGGCCTGAATGTCACCTTAAAAACCTGCGCGCTTATTCTGTATTAAATACAGGGGTGTGCGGGATGGACAACGGAATCTCATGACAGTATCTGATCGCTGGTTACTGCCGGACGGAGTGGAGGATATCTTGCCGCCACTGGCCGGACAGATAGAATCCCTGCGCCGGGATGTAATGGATACCTGCCAGCGTTGGGGCTACCAACTGGTAATCCCACCGCTTATTGAATACGTCGAATCCCTGCTTACCGGAACCGGACACGATCTGGAGCTGCAAACCTTCAAGCTGACTGATCAGCTGACAGGACGCATGATGGGTGTTCGGGCCGATATGACTCCCCAGGCGGCGCGCATCGACGCCCATACTCTGGGGCAGGAAGGGATCACACGCCTGTGTTATGCCGGGCATGTGCTGCATACCCGTCCCAAACATATGCTCGCCAGCCGCACGCCTATTCAAGCTGGCTGCGAGTTATTCGGTAGCGCCTCTGAATCTGCGGATCTGGAAGTCATCAGCCTGATGCTCGAAGCGCTTCGGGTTGCCGGATTGTCCCGAGTTCACCTGGATTTGGCTCATGTTGCGATCTACGAAAGCCTGATAGGTGAAGCCGAGTTCGATCGCACCACAAGTGCAGCGGTTTTCGACGCCATGGGCCGTAAGTCGGTACCGGAGTTAGACCGACTTCTGGGTGACTGCCCGGAGGGCTCTGCCGGCGCCCGCCTTCGGGAGCTTGCTCGTGTCAGTGGTGGTGCAGAAGCATTAACAGAAGCACACAGAATCCTCAGCGGTGCTTCTGATAACCTGAACGCTGCGCTGGAACAATTGGGGCGCGTAGCTGAGATGCTCCAGAGAGACTTTCCGGAAGTCAGCTTCGGGTTCGATTTCTGTGAGTTGCGTGGCTATAACTATCACACGGGTTTGGTGTTCGCAGCCTACGTGCCGGGTCACGGTGACTCTATTGGCAAGGGTGGCCGATACGATGCCATTGGCAGTGATTTTGGGCGCGCTCGTCCCGCCACTGGCTTCAGCCTTGATATAAGGGCTCTGGTGTCATTGGGTACGCGCCCGATCAATCACCGGAAAGCCGTATGGGCGCCTGCAGAAGAAGACTCAGAGTTGGAGCAGGCGATATCGGAACTGCGCAAAACAGATACCGTCATCCGGGCACTGCCGGAAGACACAAAGGCAGATCCCTCTACCCGGGGATGTGACCGGAAGCTGGTAAAACAGGGTGATCGTTGGGTCGTACAGGGGCTGGGTTGATCCCGGCAGGCTGCTACGAACACATGAAGGTACATTTGCCAAATTTGCAAGACGCACGCCTTATCGTGTGCGCATTGAGAGAGAATCATGGGTAAAAACGTTGTTGTGCTGGGCACCCAGTGGGGTGATGAAGGCAAGGGTAAGATCGTCGATTTGTTGACTGAAAAAGTTGCAGCGGTGGTTCGTTTTCAGGGAGGCCACAACGCCGGCCACACCCTGGTTATCGACGGCAAGAAAACGGCTTTACACCTGATTCCCTCCGGCATTCTCCGGCAGAACGTTCAGTGCCTGATTGGTAATGGTGTTGTGGTATCGCCGGAAGCCTTGCTGAAAGAAGTTCGGGGGCTGGAAGCATCTGGCGTAGATGTTCGTGATCGCCTTCGTATCAGCCTTGCTTGCCCGATTATTCTGCGCACCCACGTGCGCATTGATCAAGCCCGTGAGCGTGCCAAAGGTAATGACAAGATTGGCACCACTGGCCGGGGTATCGGGCCTGCGTACGAAGACAAGGTTTCTCGTCGTGGTGTTCGCCTGGGTGATCTGCACAACCCGGAAGACTTCGAAGAGAAGCTGCGGGAACTCATGACCTATCACAACTTTGTGCTGACAGAGTATTTCAAGGAAGAAGCCGAGGATATAGATGCGGCTCTGAAAGAGTTGCTGGAAATGGGCAAGGAAATCCTGCCTATGGCCGCTGACGTAACAGACTTGCTTCACGGCTATCGCAAGCGTGGTCAGGACATCATGTTCGAAGGCGCCCAGGGCTCCTTGCTGGACATAGATCTGGGCACCTATCCATTTGTGACATCCTCCAATACCACCGCAGGTGGCACGGCAACGGGTTCCGGTTTTGGCCCGCTGTATCTGGACTATGTTCTGGGTATTACCAAGGCCTACACCACGCGTGTTGGTGCAGGTCCCTTCCCCACGGAACTGTTTGACGAAACGGGTCAGCACCTGGCGGTTAAAGGCAATGAGGTCGGCACCACAACCGGCCGCTCCCGCCGTTGCGGATGGTTTGATGCAGTCGCTGTGCACCACGCAATCGAGATCAATAGCGTGTCGGGTATCTGCCTGACCAAGCTGGACGTTCTGGATGGTCTGGAAACCGTTAAAGTCTGTGTAGGCTATAAAACACCAGAAGGTGAAATGAGTCGCCCACCTATCGGGTGTGACAGTTACAAGGATATTGAGCCAGTCTACGTTGAGTTGCCAGGTTGGAGCGAAAGCACCTTCGGGCTAACCAAGCTGGAGCAGTTGCCGGAAAACGCCAGAGCGTACATCAAGTTCCTGGAGGAGCAGATTGATGCGCCGATCGATATCATTTCTACCGGCCCCGATCGGATTGAAACCATTACCCTGCGTCATCCGTTTGATGAGTAAGTGGTAAGAGATTGAGAAAAACCGCCCTGCCTTGATTGGTACGGCGGTTTTTTATTATCAGGGTTTCTCGGCAACAATGGTGGCGCGCTTGGGGCCGGGGTAGCCTTCAATGGTTTTCGTGGGGTCTTCCGGATCGAGAAAATCCTGAAGGGAATTGAAACGCATCCAGTCTGTGCTTCTTTGTTCATCCGTGGTGGTTTCAGATAAGTCCACAACCCGGGCGTTGCGAAAGCCGGCCCGGTCCAGCCACCTGAGCAGGGTGTCGCAGCTGGGCAAAAACCACACGTTGCGCATCTGCCCATAGCGGTCTTCCGGCATCAGGCTATAGCCTTCTGGCCCATCCACAACCAGGGTTTCCAGTACCAGTTCACCACCCTGGCGCAGCGTGCCTTTGAGCTCCAGAAGATGGTCGAGAGGCGACCGACGGTGGTAGAGAACACCCATGGAGAAGGTGGTGTCGAAGCTTTCAAGCCCTTCTGGCAGATCTTCCAGGCGTATGGGAAGCAGATCTATAGGCGCTTCGCCCACATAGCGCTTCACGCTGAGGAACTGGAACATGAACAGAAGGCCGGGATCGATACCGATTACCCGCTTTGCACCTTCACCCAGCATGCGCCAGCAGTGATAGCCTGAGCCGCAGCCAACATCGAGAATGCGCCGCCCGGAAAGGTCTGAAATATAGGGTGAAACCCTGTCCCACTTCCAGTCAGAGCGCCATTCGGTGTCGATATGAGTGCCGAAGAAGTCGAACGGCCCTTTGCGCCAGGGCATAAGGCCCCGCAGCCCGTTTTCCAGTGCCTGCTGCTGGCCTGAATCCAGGCTCGCCGGGGACGCGATCTTTATCGCAGAAGCGTTGAGCTCCGAGGTTGTGCCGGGAACATCAGGAAGGCTGTTCATCGCTGACTGCCAGCGTCCCAGATCACCGTGGGGGGAATCGTCAAAACGTTGTGCCAGCTGAGATTTGATGATCTCTGCCCAGTTGCCTTCACCTGTGTTTTCGAGCTCTGAAAGTAGCGGCCCGAAATAGCTGCGCCAGTCAAAATGCGCCATGATCTGTCTGCCCTGCGAGTTTGTTCAGTCGGCCTTGATGGCCAGCATGGATACGAAGTTAAAGCACTGGTACCAAACCAGCACGCGATCAAAACCGGACTCCTTCAGGCGCTGCGTGTGGGCGCTTAGTGTTTCCGGGATCAAAACCTGTTCAATAGCGCTGCGCTTTTGACTGATTTCCAGGTCGGAGTAGCCGTTGGCGCGCTTGAACTCGTGGTGCAGGCGGGTTTGCGTGTCTTGTTCGTCTTCTGATTCAAAGCGGATTTTTTCCGAGAGAATCAGTACGCCGCCGGGCCTCGTGGCCTTTGCGATGCGGCTTAGCAGGGCGCTGCGCTCTTCGGGGGGGACGAATTGCAGCGTGAAGTTCAGCGTTGTAACAGAGGCATCTGACAGCTCGGTGTCCTGAATGTTTTCGCAGCGCAGGCTAACAGGCAGTGAGTGATCGTCGAGCGCGATGTAGTGCTCGCAGCGCTCGATCATGGCCGCGGAATTATCAATACCCACCAGAGTGCAGTCGCCAAAAGGGATGCCGTGGCGCATGGCCAGTGTTGAGGCGCCAAGGGAGCAGCCCAGGTCATAACAGTTGGAGCCTGCTTGAGCGTACTGCTCGGTAATGACTTCGATCATGGGGATAATGGTGGTGTAGCCAGGTACAGAGCGCCGAATCATATCCGGGAAAACACGGGCTACCGCCGCATCGAAACGAAAATCCTCCGGCTGCCGTTCTGTTGCGAACAGGCGGTCCGTGAGGGTTTCTGTTGGTCGGTCAGACTTACTCATTGCCCGCCTCCAGGGCTGGGCGGGAGCAGCGCACGCCGCGTTTCTTGTAATCCACAAGGATGCCCCGGAAAGCTGGATCAGTGTCGGCCGCGATAGCCATGTAGCCATTCTCGCAAACTGCGTGGAGTTCCGAGGATTTCGGAGACATGCGGAAAGTTTCGCCTGGTTTGACATGAATCGCCTGGAATTCCCCCAGCGGCACATGATCCTTGTTGTCGGAATGGGTAATTTTTCCGGTCAGTTCCAGTACCAATACGGTGCCGACAATGGCGATCAGGGCGGTCACGAAAAGACTGCGGATACTGTAGTTGGCCTCGTTCTGGCTCATGCCTACCTCATTTTTAATGTGAGTGAGCGGTCAATATTGACCGGGGAGTGTAATGGAGGGCGCCTGCAGTGCTCCCAACTGTTCTCTCAAGGACAAGATCTGATCTGACCAGAACCTGGGCTGGCCAAACCAGGGGAAAAAGCGTGGAAATGCAGGGTCATCCCAGCGTTTCGCAAGCCAGGCGCAGTGGCTGATCTGGCGATAGCACCGCAAAGGCTCAACAAGGTGTCGTTCCCGCCGATTGAAATCGCGGAAGGTTTCATAGCCTTCCAGTAATTCGCCCAACTGGGCACCGCGCTCGTGATCGTCGCCGTTCAGGAGCAGCCACATATCCTGCATGGCGGGCCCGGAGCGACAGTCGTCCAGATCCACAAACAGCATCTGCTCGTCCCTGCACAATATGTTTCCGGCGTGGCAATCGCCGTGCAGGCGAACACTTTCAACCTCACCGGCATCTTCAATACGGGCGCGGCAGTATGTCAACAGGTCTGGAATCAGGCTGTCCCATGCGGGCCTGAGGTCTTTCGGGATCCAGTCTCCTTCCAGCAAAAGTTGGTTGCTTGTCTCAATGCCTTCCATGGGCGATAAGGCCACACGATGACGAAAGGGCTTGAGGGCACCAATGTTGTGGATCTGTCCCAGCCACTGACCCAACCTGTAGAGAGTGTCAGTAACGCTGGTGTCTGGTGCTTGCCCTCCCCGCTGGTTAAATGCGGCGAACATGAAGTCACCATGTTTGCCGAGAGTGTCACCGGAAGGCATCACCAGTGGCGCCACAACGGGAATATCGGCGGCCAGCAGCTCACGGGTGTATTCATGTTCTTCCCGCACTTGCTCTTCTGTCCAGCGTCCGGGGCGATAGAACTTGGCGATTACCGGGGCGCCTTCGTCCAACCCCACCTGGTACACCCGGTTTTCATAGCTGTTCAGGGCAAACAGTCGACCACTTACCGCAAAACCGGCATCTTCCATTGCATCCAGAATCGCATCCGGGGTCAGGGCTTCGTATGGATGGGCTGAAACGTTCATCATAAGGCGAGGCCAGGCTGGTAAATGTTGGGCCCAAGTATACCTGCTTGGACGCGCTCCCGTAATGCGAGTGCGGGATGTTCCTATGGGTTCCGGCATGCCGGGGATTGGGTTAACGTAAACGGTCTTGGTTCCCATTTTCGGGAAAGGTTAGTTTACAGGCAGCGGGGGCGGTCGGTGGAAAACGGTGTTCTGGAAGTGGATACCCTGGTAATCGGGGCTGGAGTGGTTGGCCTCGCCGTGGCCAGGGCGCTGGCGCAAGCCGGGTGCGAGGTGATTGTGCTGGAGGCAGGGGATCATTTCGGCGAGGGCATATCTTCCCGTAATAGCGAGGTGATTCATGCGGGAATCTACTATCCGGAAAGCTCCCTTAAAGCTCGGCTGTGTGTTGAAGGACGAAAGCAACTCTACGAATACTGCGAGAGTCATAAAGTCGGGTATCGAAAGTGCGGAAAGTGGATTATTTCTACCAGCGAGGCACAAAATAAAGGTCTTGAAGGTATTCAGGCCCAAGGCATCGCCAACGGTGCTCCTTTGGAGTTGTGGGATGGTCCAACCCTTGCCCGACAGTTGCCATATGTTCGCAGCAGTGCCGGGCTATGGTCGCCGGAAACCGGCATAGTGGATACTCATGGCCTGATGCTAGCGCTCTTGGGCGAATTGGAGGATGCGGGTGGTTCGCTGGTGCTGCGTTCCCCGGTTGAGCGCATAGAGTCAGAGGGAGGTGCGCATGTTTTATGGGTCGGGGGGGCTGAGCCATTAAGGGTGAAGGCGCGAACCCTTGTTAATGCTGCAGGCTTGGGTGCGGTGCCGCTCACCGGGAGTTGGAAGGGGCTTCCCGATTCCCGGAAACCGGTGCAATGGTTCGCCCGGGGAGTCTATTTCAGTTACGGCGGTCGTCATCCTTTCAGCAATCTGATTTATCCGGTTCCCGAGCCGGGTGGGCTGGGTGTTCATCTCACCCTCGATCTTGCCGGCCAGGCACGCTTTGGACCGGATGTAGAATGGATAGAAAGGGAGGATTACGGTGTCGATCCTGAGCGGGTGCATTCCTTTGTGGCGGGCATACGGCAGTGGTGGCCTGGTATCGAGCCTGAGCGACTTCAGCCTGCGTATGCGGGCATACGACCCAAGTTGAAAAACGCAGAGGGCGGTTTTTTTGATTTCAGGATTGATGGCCCCCAGGAGCACGGCATCCCGGGGCTGGTAAACCTGTTTGGTATTGAGTCGCCGGGGCTGACATCCTGTTTGGCCATTGCAGGTCTGGTGAAGGACAAATTGGCGTAACAGCCAGGAGGTTCTATCCCGGCGTTCTGGCCAGGGCCCAAACCTGAATCTCTGTTGCGCCCGCATCCCGTAGCGCAGACGCGAGCACCCTTGCAGTTGCTCCTGTAGTGACCACGTCATCCACGATGGCGATCCGTTCTGGTACCTTCGCACAGACTTCAAATACGCCATGCAGGTTTTTCAGCCTGGCCTCTCTGCTCAGTCCACGCTGAGCCTGCACTTTTCGAACCCGGCGGACGATCCCTGCACTAACCGGTATATCGAGGGCGGCCCCCAGTTGTTCAGCTATATCCCGGGCCTGATTGAATCCGCGCTCACGGCGGCGCGAAGAAAGCATAGGTGAGGGGATTAGCAAGTGCGGCTTTATATGGTTCTGATCCCGAAATACAGACTCAACATAGCTCGTAAAGCCCGCAATCAGAGGTCGGGCAAATTTATGCTGCCGGTTGTATTTGTATCGGCTGATCATGCCATCAACCGGATACTGGTAGCGCCAGGGTATGTATGAGTGAGCAAAGGCAGGTGGTGATATCAGGCAGTCGCTGCAAACCAGTTCGTTCCCCGCGTGCGACATTGGTAGGGCGCAGTAACGACAATGCCACTGGTTAACCGGAAGATCGGCCTGGCAAAAAACGCATAAACCATTGTAGGCATTAGAAGAAAGGCAACCAACACAGCGGCCTTTGGTTTTGTCGCTGTTAACCTTCGCCAAGTTTAAGGTTGACAGCCAGCTCAGTCCCTTTATCATCTGATTCATCCGTAAACCCAGAGACCGAAAAAGGTTAACAGGACTTCTGCATGACTGCCACCGCATTACGCCACGATTGGACGCTTCAGGAAGCACGCTCACTTTTCGAGCTTCCATTTAACGATTTGTTGTTCCGCGCCCAGACGGTGCATCGACAGAATTTTGATCCCAATGAAGTGCAGGTAAGCACCCTTTTGTCTATCAAGACAGGCGCTTGCCCTGAAGACTGTAAATACTGCCCTCAGAGCGGTCATTACAATACTGGGCTGGAAAAAGAAAAGCTGCTGGAGCTGGAAAAGGTTGTAGCAGAAGCCCGCGCCGCGCGAGACAAAGGCGCATCACGCTTTTGCATGGGCGCTGCATGGCGTAGCCCGACGGTTAAGGATATGCCGTATGTTCTGGATATGGTTCGTGAGGTGAAATCTCTGGGCCTGGAAACCTGCATGACGTTGGGCATGTTGAAGCCTGAGCAGGCGGCAGAGCTGGCGGAAGCCGGTCTGGATTATTACAACCATAATCTGGATACCTCCGAGAAGTACTACAGCCATATTATTACTACCCGCACCTATCAGGACCGCCTGGATACGCTGGAAAACGTGCGTAACGCCGGTATGAAAGTATGCTGTGGCGGCATTATGGGTATGGGTGAAGATGAGGATGATCGGGTTGGCATGCTGGTTCAACTGGCGAACCTTCCGCAGCACCCTGAAAGTGTGCCAGTGAATATGCTGGTGAAGGTGAAGGGAACCCCCATGGAGAATGTGGAGGATCTGGATCCGTTTGAGTTTATTCGTGTTCTTGCGGTGGCTCGTATCATGATGCCGGCCTCCCATGTGCGTTTGTCTGCGGGCCGGGAGACGATGAATGAGCAGATGCAGGCGCTGTGCTTTTTGGCTGGAGCGAATTCGATTTTTTATGGCGAGAAGTTGTTGACCACTTCGAATCCGGAGGCGGATGCAGATATGGCGTTGTTCCGGCGCTTGGGTATTCGGCCGGAGAAGCGGGAGCAGTGTGCTTCTGAGGCGAAGGATGAAGAGGCGATTGTCGACGCTTTGGAGTATGAGGCTAATCGGCACTTGTTTTATGATGCTACTCGGGAAATTGCTTAAACAAACACCGAGTAGGCGGCGGGTGGGGGCTTCTTCTCGGGATACGCTACGAGCACATCCATGTGCGCTTGTTTCGGGCCGTCCTTGGCCCTCTACAATCCCGAGAAGAAGCCCCCACCCGCCGCTCATAGTTCTCAGTTGCCTACCGCTCAATCATTTCCAAGCCAATAAATATATACGTTGGTCATTTTTCTGGATGCTTATTCGTGCGTGACTTCACAGCTGAACTGAAACAACGAAAACAGGCTGGGCTATATAGAACGCGCCGGCATATTTCTGGCCCTCAGCAGCCGGTTTTAACTGCTGATGGTAAGCGGTTACTTTCGTTTTGCAGCAACGACTACCTTGGCCTTGCTAATCATCCCTCCAATCTTGAAGCCCTCAGGGATGCCTTGCCCAAAACGGGGCTGGGCGGTGCGGCTTCTCATTTAGTTTGCGGGCACCACGAGGCGCATCACTTGTTGGAAGAACGTCTCGCAGCGTTTACCGGGCGTAGTTCTGCGTTGTTTTTCTCTACCGGTTATATGGCCAATCTGGGGGTGATTTCTGCGCTGGCAGGGCGTGGGGATACGGTTTTTTCGGATCGGTTGAATCATGCTTCCATTATTGATGGCTGTATTCTGAGCCGGGCGAAGGTGCGTCGGTATGGCCATGGGGATGGAGGGTCGCTTGCGGCCATGCTGGCTGAGACGTCGGGCCACAAGCTGGTGGTAACAGACGGTGTGTTCAGTATGGATGGCGATGTGGCGCCGCTGCGGGAACTGGCGGCGGTGTGTCGCGAGCACGGTGCGTTGCTGGTGGTGGATGATGCCCACGGTTTTGGGGTGCTTGGGCCGCGCGGGCAGGGGAGCGTGGCGGAGTTTGGTTTGTCTGAGGAAGATGTGCCGGTTCTTATTGGCACTCTGGGCAAGGCAGCAGGCACCAGTGGTGCGTTTGTAGCAGGGCCGGAGGTGTTGATGGACTATTTGGTGCAGAAGGCTCGTACCTATATTTACACCACGGCTATGCCTCCGGCGCTGGCTTTAGCCACTTTGAACAGTATTGATTTAATCGAGCATGGTGGTGAGCGGCGAACCCATTTGCAGAGTTTAATTGCCCGGTTCCGGCAAGAGGCCACAGCTTTGGGTTACACGCTCATGCCCTCGAGCACGCCTATTCAGCCCATTATGGTGGGGGATAACTGGGCTGCTCTGGCGCTGAGTCAGGCCCTTGAAGAGCGGGGGTTGCTGGTGACGGCCATTCGTCCGCCAACGGTGCCAGCCGGTGAGGCGCGGTTGCGGGTTACTTTTAGCGCGGCTCATTCCCATGAGGATCTGGATAGCCTGATACAGGGGCTGGCGGATTGTCGGCACTTGCTGGTTGGCGAGGGTGTTGCGGTATGAGTTTTCCGCGAGAGGGCGGGCGCCTTGTTGTCGTTGGAGGCTGGGGTGTGCGTGCAGAGATGTTGGAGGCTGTATACCGGTCCTGGCCGGGCACGGTTGAGGTGGTGTCTCTGAATAACGACCTCATAGCACGCTGCGGTTCGGTGGCGGATGTGGCCGACGAGCTTCTGGCTCGTTATCCCGAGCCCTCCGTCTGGATGGGGTGGTCTCTCGGTGCGCAGGTTGTTATGGCTGCCGCGAGCCGGAATGCTGGGGCGGTGTCTGCAGCGATTACGCTTGCAGGGTTCCCGAAGTTTATTGCAGACGAACGCTGGCTTAATGGCATGTCTGAGGAAGAGTTTGGAGTGTTCAGTCGAGGGTTGAGCCGCGAACCTGAGCGCTACTGGATGCACTTTCTGATGCTTATGATAAGTGGCTCAGCTGGCGCTCCTGCTGAGCGTCAACGCCTCAAACCCTGGCTTGGTCAGGGTGCGCCGGTATCACCCTCTAATTTGATTAAGAGTCTTAAGTGGCTGGAGCGAAGTGATCAACGCCTGTTGTGGTCCCGTGTAAATGTTCCCGTTCTTCATATAACCGGGCCATGTGACCAGGTAGTGGCGACCTGGGTTGGCGCTTTGGAAACTCAGCCATCGTCCATCGAGATCAGCATTCCCGGTATGGCTCATTGGCCAGGCGGTGTGTTTGCAGATGAATGCAGAGTGGTGATTGAGCAATTTCTGGAATCCGCCAATGGTATGGTGTTATGAGCTCTCTTGCGATGACTGCTTCCTGCCCTGCAAGTAAGGGTGATATAGCCCGGGAGTTCGGTAAGGCCCGAGCTACCTATGAGAGCGCGTCCCGGTTGCAACGGCTTATGGGCAACGTGATGCTCGAGAGGCTGGAAGGCCAAGCTGATCCAAATTGCGTTCGCGTTCTGGACCTTGGCTGTGGCACCGGCTGGTTTACCCGCAAGTTGGCCAATCTCACGCCCCCAGGGAGCGTGACAGGTATGGATCTTTCGCCCGGCATGATCGAGCACTCGATTGCACACAGCCCAGCTGAAGTTACATGGCTGGTAGCAGATGCTGAGGCTATTCCGTTGCCCGACCAAAGTTGTGATCTGATCTTCAGTAATCTCATGATCCAGTGGTGTGCAACACCAGCCAAGGTTCTTCAAGAGTGTCGGCGGGTGCTCAGGCCTGGAGGTAAATTGATGATCTCAACCCTCCTGGAAGGAACCTTGAAGGAATTGGATCAAGCCTGGCAGAAAGCGGACCCCGGTCAGAGTCATATCAACCGGTTTGAAACGGCTGCGGCGTTCAAACGCTCAGTGTTCGATGAGTTGCCTGGGGCGCATGTTGAAGCGCACACTTTGCTTCTACCCTATGCTTCGCCCCTCACGCTCGCAGCGGAGCTGAAGCAATTGGGTGCGGGCTACAAGCATGCCGGCAGACGCCAAACAGCAACAGCACCCGGCCGCTTTCGTGCCATGTGCCAGCATTACCCCACAGCCCCGGAGGGCGGAGTTGTGGCAAGCTATGAGGCAGCCTGGGTTTACTGGTCATGCCCTGATTCCAATAGCAAAACACTGATTGATTAAAGGGTAGGTTGACTGGCTTTTATGGCTAAAAAAACATTTTTTGTGACAGGAACAGATACCGGCGTTGGCAAGACCATGGTGTCTGCTGCAATTCTGGAAGCCGCCAAAGCGGCCGGCAAGCGCACCTTGGGTATGAAGCCTATTGCCTCGGGCTGTGATAACACACCTGAGGGGTTGCGGAATGACGATGCGCTGATGCTCCAGCGCGCGGCCACGGAAGCTCTCACTTACGATCTTGTGAACCCCATCGCTCTGGAGCCGGCCATAGCGCCCCATGTGGCAGCCGCGCAAGCCGGACGAGTTGTAACGGCTGAACGGTTGGTTGGCTTCTGCCGTGGCATGCAGATGCGGCCAGCGGATCTTTTGCTCATTGAAGGTGCCGGTGGCTGGCGAGTGCCGCTGAATGACCGGGAAACCTACTCGGCGGTGCCTCGGGAGTTGGGGGTGCCTGTGATTTTAGTGGTTTCGCTAAAGCTGGGATGTATTAATCATGCATTGTTAACAGCAGAAGCAATTCTTAATGATGGGTTGGTGTTGGCTGGATGGGTCGCGAACCGAGCTGAACCCGTTGCAATGAGCTGTGAGCAGGAAACCCTGAGCTATTTGACAGAGCAACTCCCGGTCCCTTGTCTTGGAGTAATGCCCTGGATTGTGACTGCCAATCCCAAAACCTTGAGTGAGTATCTCAACATTGATTCATTGTTTGAAAATTGATCAATAATATGGCCTAATGGTGTCAATTAATGGTCACGGGAAACCGCAGTCATGATCAATAATACACTCGCAATTGGTATGCAAGGCATTCAGGACGGCATGTACGGCATGGAAAACGCCGCCCGAAAAATCGCCCGTGCCGGTGTTGATGGCCCTCAAGGTAGCGCCGAAACCGGAAGCAGCCTGATTGAACCGATCATCGACCTCAAGCTATACGAACGCAGCGTTGAGGCGTCAGCACAGGTGGTAAAAGTTGCTGATGAAACCCTTGGTACTCTGCTCGACATAATGGTCTGAGCACTGTTTCCGTGAGCCCACTTTCTTCGCTCCCTCCGATATCAAGCTACTCTAGCAGGAGTGGCTCTGGCAGCGCCTCGGCTGCCGAGTCGTCTGGCCCTTTATCGAATTCGACCTATAACCCTCTCGCCCCGGCCGTCCGTGAATCACGCAATACTGGCAAAGCAAATGGTGAGGCGCCTGCAGAAACCGGCAGTCAATCTGTTCGTGCGGCCGATGAAAACCAGGCTGTGGGCGCAAACCGCAAGCCTGCAGAAGCTGATGCCTCTGATAAAAAAGTCGGTGGTCTGGATGAGGCGGAGCTGAAAGAGCTAACCGAACTTAAAGCTCGTGACCGTGAAGTGCGCGCTCATGAAGCTGCACATCAGGCAGTTGGCGGTCAGTATGCGGGAGCCATGTCGCTTTCCTATCAGCGGGGGCCGGATGGGGCCCAGTACGCGGTGGGTGGTGAAGTATCGATTGATATGTCTCCCGTCAACGGCGATCCTCAGGCAACCATCGAGAAAATGCGGGTCGTGCGTTCAGCGGCGATGGCTCCGGCAGAGCCCTCTGGCCAGGATCGTGCTGTAGCCGCTCAGGCGATGCAGGTTATGCTGCAGGCTCAGTCAGAGCTTGCCCTGGAGCAGGAATCCTCGGAGTCCGGCGCAGAAAAGCCTGTGAAGGAAAGTGAGGATGCATCATCTGATTCCGGGCAGGTTGAAGGTTCCCGGGGTGATACCTCCGAGTCATTGCCCAGGGCCGCTCAACTGGCCAGAAATGCCTATCAGGATATTGCAGGGTTCGGGCCAGAGCGAGCCTCCCCAGGGGATGGGTTTCTACCCATTTCGGTCTGAATTTATCATCTGTTAGCCTGCTATTAACGTGGGCGCCCACCACTACTCTTCCTGGAATGCCAGAATCAATACGGGGCCCTGTAAACGCCGGTGCGTGTTGAGTTTTTGGGTAGGGTTTGAGCCGTTCCCGTCTACTTTGGTGACCAAACTCTACACAAATTATTCACCCGGCTATTGACAATTCTGTGCCTCTAAACGTATGTTTCAAACAAGTGTTTAATTAATGCTGCAGCGCATCTTGTTGCAGTGTCTGAGCAAACCCAAGGCCGCGAGCTGTTATTACTTTTTCAGCCAAGACCGAAAACCGAGGTGGTTTAAATGCCTGAGTACAAAGCGCCCCTGCGTGATATCAAATTCGTAATGAACGAGCTGCTCGACAGCGAGACCCACTACGCCAATCTGGAAGGGGCTGAAGACGCAACTCCGGATATGGTTGATGCCATTATCCAGGAAGGTGCAAAGTTTGCTGAACAGGTACTGTCACCGCTGAACCCGGTAGGCGACAGAGAAGGCTGCATATGGAGCGAAGATGGTGTTAAAACACCGACTGGCTTCAAAGAAGCTTATGACAAGTATGTTGAAGGCGGCTGGCCTTCACTGGCGGCTGATCCCAATTACGGCGGTCAGGGCCTGCCCGATTCTCTGGGCATCGTGATGAGCGAGTTGAACGGTACCGCTAACTGGTCATGGGGCATGTACCCTGGTCTGAGCCATGGCGCTATCAACACCGTTGAAGCGCACGGTACCGAAGAGCAGAAACAAACCTATCTCACCAAAATGATCAGCGGTGAGTGGACGGGCACTATGTGCCTGACAGAAGCCCACTGCGGCTCGGATCTGGGTACTCTGCGTACCAAGGCAGAGCCTAATGCAGACGGCTCTTACAGCATTACCGGCACCAAGATTTTCATCTCTGCCGGCGAACATGACATGACCGACAATATCATTCACATCGTTCTGGCTCGTCTGCCGGGCGCACCTGAAGGTACCAAGGGCATCTCATTGTTCATCGTACCCAAGTGCCTGCCTGCAGAAGACGGATCTGCTGGTGAGCGTAACGCAGTATCCTGTGGCTCTATTGAGCACAAAATGGGTATCCACGGTAATGCTACCTGTGTCATGAACTTTGACGGCGCCAAGGGTTGGCTGATCGGGCCTGAGAACCGCGGCCTGAACTGCATGTTTACCTTCATGAACGTAGCCCGTATCGGTACTGCTATTCAGGGCTTGGGTGCTGCAGAAATGGGCTTCCAGGGATCCCTGGCATACGCCAAAGATCGTCTGGCCATGCGCTCACTGAGTGGCCCCAAAAATCCGGAAGGCTATGCCGACCCGATTATTGTGCACCCGGATGTGCGTCGTATGCTGCTGACTCAGAAAGCCGTTGCAGAAGGCGCCCGTGCACTGATCTACCTGACTGCACAGAAGGCGGACCTCGTTGGACGTGGCAAAACAGACGAAGAGCGTAAAGAAGCAGACGAAGCGCTGGGCTTCCTGACCCCGATCGCCAAGGCTTTCCTGACCGAAATCGGTTACGAAGCAGCGAACCTGGGTATGCAGGTATTTGGTGGTCACGGTTTTATCTCCGAGTGGGGCATGGAGCAGAACGTGCGTGATGCCCGTATTGGCATGATCTACGAAGGCACCACTGGTATTCAGGCGCTTGACCTGCTGGGCCGTAAGGTTCTGATGACCCAGGGCGAGTCTCTGAAGGGCTTTACCAAGCAGGTTCACACCTTCTGCAAGGAAAATGCCGACAACGAGCAGCTGAAACAGTTTGTCGAGCCGCTTGCGGCGATCAACAAGGAGTGGGGCGATCTGACCATGAAAGTGGGCATGGCTGCCATGAAGAACCGTGAAGAAGTTGGTGCTGCATCGGTTGATTATCTGATGTACTCCGGCTACGCAGTCTTTGCATACCTGTGGGCCCGCATGGCCAAGATTGCCCAGGACAAGCTGGATGCGGGTACAAGCGAAGAAGCCTTCTACAAGGCCAAGCTGCAGACTGCACGCTTCTACTTCACCCGTATGCTGCCGCGTACCAAGACGCACGCTGTAACCATGCTGGCCGGAGCTGACACTCTGCTGGATATGCCGGAAGAAGCTTTCGCGTTCTGATTTACCAGGGCGTTTAAGGTTAACCGGTAACAAAAAGCCCGTGCTCTCAGGAGCCGGGCTTTTTTCATGAGTTGCGGTTGATTTTGGGGTAGAATACCTGCCCCTAAAACATGAGAAGGTCGGACACCCGGCCCTGGCAGGCGACTTGGCTTTTCTGATTTAGCCGCTTGCACCGACAGATTGATTGTGGAACCTGGAGAGTTTAAATGGCCGATTATCAGGCGCCTTTGCGCGACATGCGTTTTGTATTGAACGAAGTATTTGATGCCCCTGCGCTATGGGCATCCCTGCCAAAAGTAGCAGAGAACGTTGATCCGGAAACTGCCGATGCGATTCTTGAAGAGGCCGGCAAAATTACCAGTGGTGTGCTTGCGCCACTAAACCGCGAAGCGGACGAGCAGGGCAGCCAGTGGAACAACGGCGAAGTAACCTCACCGGATGGCTTTAAAGAAGCCTACCAGACTATTGTTGAGGGTGGCTGGAATGGCCTTGGTGGCAACACTGAGTTTGGCGGCATGGGTATGCCTAAAACTCTGGTGGCACAATTTGAAGAGATGATGCAGGGCGCAAACATGTCGTTCGGCTTGGCGCCAATGCTGACCGCCGGTGCTTGCTTGGCACTGGATGCGCACGGTAGCCAGGAGCTGAAAGAAAAGTATTTGCCCAATATGTACTCGGGTGTTTGGGCAGGCGCCATGGATCTGACAGAACCTCATGCAGGAACAGACCTGGGCATTATCCGCAGCAAGGCTGAACCCAATGGCGACGGCTCCTTTAACGTGACAGGCACCAAGATTTTTATTACTTGGGGCGAGCACGACATGGCTGAAAACATTATTCACTTGGTGCTTGCCAAGCTGCCAGATGCTCCGAAAGGGCCAAAAGGCATTTCGCTGTTCCTTGTTCCCAAGTTCATGGTGAACGACGACGGGTCCTTGGGTGAGCGTAACAGCTTCAGCTGTGGTTCCATCGAGAAAAAGATGGGCATCAAAGGCTCCGCTACCTGCGTCATGAACTTTGACGGTGCTAAAGGCTGGCTTGTAGGTGAGGAGAACAAAGGGCTGAACGCCATGTTCACCATGATGAACTACGAGCGTTTGGGCGTGGGTATCCAGGGCATCGGTGCAGCAGAGGCTTCCCTGCAGAATGCAGTGGAATATGCCAAGGATCGTATCCAGAGCCGTGCGCCTACTGGAGCACAGCAGCCGGAAAAAGCAGCAGACCCTATTCTGGTGCACCCGGACGTTCGACGCATGTTGCTCACCATGAAGAGCTATGTCGAAGGCGGCCGTGCTTTTTCTACCTATGTGGCGCAGTGGCTGGACATTTCCAAGTATGCCGACGCTGCAGAAGTGGATCGCCGTAAGCATGCTGAAGGCATGGTTGCACTGCTTACACCGGTTGCAAAAGCGTTCCTGACCGACCGTGGCCTGGAAGCCTGTATTCTGGGTCAGCAGGTGTTTGGTGGTCACGGCTTCATTCGTGAATGGGGTCAGGAGCAATTGGTTCGTGACTGCCGGATTACCCAGATCTACGAAGGCACTAACGGTATCCAGGCGCTGGACCTGATGGGCCGTAAGGTGGTTGGTAGCCAGGGCAAACTGTATGAGCTTTTTGCGGAAGATGTCGCTGCCTTCATCGAAGAGAACAGCAGTGAAGAAAGTCTACGCCCTTACCTTGAGCCACTTGCGGCAGCGTTCGAGCGTTTGTCTGACGTGACCGAGCACGTTATCAAGCAGGCTTCGGATAATCCTGATGCCGTTGGCGCAGCCTCAGTGGACTATCTCGATCTGTTCGGGATGACTGCTGTGGGTTATATGTGGGCACGTATTGTGAAGGCTGCAGCACCGAAGGCTGGCGATGACACATCTGGTTTCTATAGTGGCAAGCTGAAAACAGCGCGTTTCTATTATGATCGCCTGTTGCCGAAAACCGTTTCTCTTGCGGAAAGTATTCGCAGCGGAAGTGACTCTATGATGGCGCATACCGCCGATGAGTTTTGATTACTGAAAGCAGGAAGGTGAGGCGGCTCTTCAGATGACGCCTCTGAGTAAATAAAAAAAGCAGGCCTCAGTGCCTGCTTTTTTTTATTTAAAGACGTTCCATTCGGCTTGGATCAGTGATGTAGGGGTTCTCATTGCCCTGAATCTCCGCTATCCGCTTATGCCGGGAGAGCTCCCTGTCGTCTGGTGGATCTGCCCGGTTCCAGCCCTGGAATACCTGGGCAGACCCTAACCAGGGAAGGCCGTAGGTGCCAACCATGTAGCCCATGCTCCGGGCGACATCGCCTTTCACTTTTGGAGGCGGCTCAAAGAAAACGCTGCTCTCCCGTATGCCACAATCGTCTTCCTTGATCAGGGCCCCAAGCTCTTCGTAGCGGGCATTGCGGCGCCGAAGTTCTGTGCGGTTCCGTACTGGAACCATGTTATGAAGGTCGGAGGCAATCTGACGGTAACGGTTGTCTTGCTCGCATTGGCGAGTTGTGCCGCAGGAAAGGGCGTTGCGGATGTCCGCGAGTGGGTAAATATAGCCTTGAGTCAGCATGAAACCTTTGGTGGAAAACTGCTCATCGCAGAAAAACGACTTGCCGCCATCTGCATACAGATTTCCCCAGAACTGTTCCTCGATGACGGTCTTCGGGTCGCTGAAACGGGTGTTTTGACCAATGACGAAGGTTGCAGTCAGCAGGAGCACCGATGTGCTAAGAAGAAGAAAAATCTTTTTCATATGTCATTAATACCTCTCAGTGTCGGTAAGCGCCTTTTAAAATAATGACGCTCAGCTCACTTATATAGGAATATGACATAAGTTCCCCTAGCACAAGGGGCCTTACCGTAAACAATTGTAGCTATGTGTTAACGGTTTAACATTTTCACATAATTTTATCGCGAATGTTCTGGTAGCTTGATCTCAGATCGTCGCCCAGCTTTTTGACAGTTTGCCGCGCTTCCTGAGATGCGCCGCTGGCTTCATCCATTACTTGGTCAAAGCGCGATTTGAATTTATCCCATTCCTCTTCCAGTTCGTCGAACTCATCTTTTACTTCCTGGCGAGCAAGGTGTAGTTGAACGCGCGCTTCGTCACGGTACTGTTTAATCTTGTCTGAAAGGGTTTTAAGATCTTCTTGAAAGCCCATGGCAGGTACCTTTTTGAATGGTTGGTAAACCTACCATGCGCCCGGTGGCAGGAACCTTCAAGTGGGGGAGGTGCGGGAAGGCTCAATTTAACGATTGGACTTGACCCATGTCAGAATCTGGCGTTCAAAAGTGCCGACATATCGCGCAGGTAGTGCCAAGGGGAAAGCTCGTCAAAGCCTTTCGCAGCGCGGTCAATCTGGCTGCAGAGCTTCAGAGCTTCGTGTAATTGCATGGCGTTTAATCGCCTGGCTGCTTGCTCTAACGCTCGCGCTCGTTGTGGCTGGAAAACACCGCGCTTTTTAAAGAACGCGGAGGGGGTCTCAGCTCTGTTCTCGCCTGTTTTAAGTTCGAGAAGCAGGTTGATATCACGGGTTAATACCGCCAATAGGCCAAGGGGGTTTTCACCCTCCTGCTGCAGCACGCCAATTACTTTTCCGGCATGGGATGCACGACCACTGAGCAGTTCGGTCACCAGTTCAAATCCGTTAAAGCGGGAGCTGTCCTGAACGGCCCGCTCTATGGTTTGTTCATCAATAGTGTCGCCATTGGTCAGGAGGGCTAGCCGGTCCAGTTCCTGGCTGGCTGCCAGCAGGTTCCCCTCCAGCCTCTCTGCCAGCATCGTAAGGGCTCCCCGTGTCAGGTTTAGCCCCTGCTTTTTGGCTCGCTGCTGAAGCCATCCAGGGAATTTGTCCGCGTCTACTGGCCACACCGGCACATGGACACCCTTGGTTTGAAGCTCCTTATACCACTTGCGCCGGGTTTCTGCGGCGTCCAGGCGAGTGCTGATCAGTAGAACGATAATGTCTTCAGGCGGATTTGCAAGGACCTGCTCGAGAACCGTTCGACCATCTCCCAGCTTTCCCGTGGGCAGGCGGATTTCGATTCGGCGCCGATCAGAGAACAGGGACATGGCACTGAATTCATCGGCTACCATGTTCCAGTCAAGCTGTTGATCAGCATGGAAAGTCAGGCGATCGATGAACCCGGCTTCTTTGGCTGCACTTCGGATCTGATCACAGCATTCCTGAACCAGCAGGGGCTCGTCTCCTGAGACCAGATAAACCGGTGCCAGGCCTTTTTGGAGCAGCTGTGTTAGTTGGCCTGGATTGGTTTTCATGGTTTGCCAGATTGCGAGCCGGGCGGAGTAGGGGAGCTTTGGTAATTATTCCGGATTTCCTGCAACCGTTTTTCGGTAATTGGTGCAAGGCGGAAGATAATCTGTTGCGCCAGGCGATCGCTCAGCTGTTGCTGCAGGTTCTCTTCCTCTCGCTGTTTGGCGAGCACGTTGGTCTCATCGTACCTGTAGCTCTCAGTCGTTGTGAGGCGCGTGCTGGCGATGACTGGAATGCCATTGCTGCTGACAAGTTCGAGGTCGACGGACTGCCTGAGTGTATATTCAGCAGCAGCCGCTTGAACGGTAATGGCGGAAGCGCGGCGATCCTGTGCAAAGTCACTGATTTTGAGCCGGTAATTTGCGCTCTGCCCTGTCGCCAACTCAATGCCACCCAGTTCAAGCTGTTCCCGGGTGGACTGGCAAAGGGAGGCAGGCACTGGCGATTCGCACACCAGTTCAAGAGGCTCGAGTGCTGATGAAACTGGCGGCGCACCCCGCAGATGAAAGCCGCAGGCACTCAGGCTGATAGCCATAGCGCTTGCGGCAATCAGCCTTGCAGTGTCTGTCTTCAGGGTGCGGAGCCACATATCAATTAGCGACCACGTTGACCAGTTTGCCAGGAACAACAATAACTTTGCGAACTGTGGCGCCTTCGATAAAGCGAATAACATTTTCATTTTTCAGTGCTTCGGCTTCCAGGTCGGCCGAATTGATGTCGGCGGGCACGTCAACTTTTGCGCGCACTTTGCCGTTAACCTGAAGAACCACCTGAATCTGGCTTCTAACCATGGCAGATTCATCGGCTACCGGCCAGGTTGCATCAACAACCGGGTTGCTATGGCCCAAGGCATGCCAAAGGGTATGGCAAATGTGAGGCACGATCGGTGCGAGCATTACCACTGCTGTTTCCAGCGCTTCCTGGCGAACAGCACGGGTTTGGGGCTCGTCGTTGTTCAAGCGGCTGACATCGTTCAGCAATTCCATTACTGCAGCAATGGCGGTGTTGAACGTCAGGCGGCGGCTGATGTCGTCACTCACCTTGGTAATGGTTTCATGGGTTTTGCGGCGCAAGTCCTTCTGGGCATCATTCAGGGCGCCAGGATCGATGGCCGGTGCTGCTCCACCGGCAACCTGCTCGTTCACCAGGCGCCACAGACGCTTGAGGAAGCGATGGGCGCCGTCTACAGCGCTATCAGACCATTCAAGGGACTGTTCTGGCGGGGCTGCAAACATCATGAACAGGCGGACAGTGTCAGCACCATGGGCATCAATAATAGACTGTGGGTCTATGCCGTTGTTTTTCGATTTGGACATCTTGGTTACGCCACCGGCGATAACAGGTTGCCCATCTTCCTTATGCACCGCGCCAATGGCGTGGCCTTTTTCATCCCGCTCCACAACGACATCTGCGGGCGAAATCCAGACCTTGCCGCCCTTGTCGTCTTCACGGTAGTAGGTGTCTGCCAGGACCATGCCTTGGGTCAGCAGTTGCTTGAAAGGCTCTGAACTGTTTACCAGGCCAACATCCCGCAGGAGCTTGTGGAAGAAACGCGCGTACAGCAGGTGCAGGATGGCGTGCTCTATACCGCCGATATACTGATCTACTGGCAGCCAGTAGTTTGCCGCCGCCGGGTCGAGCATGCCTTTGTCGTAATTCGGGCTGCAGAAACGGGCGTAATACCAGGACGACTCCATGAAGGTGTCGAAGGTATCGGTTTCAAGCGTTGCAGGCTGCCCGTTGAAAGAGGTTTTTGCCCACTCGGGATCGGCCTTGAGAGGAGACAGAACACCATCCATCTCGACATTTTCCGGTAGCCGAACCGGCAACTGGTCATCGGGTACCGGGCGCTGGGTGCCGTCTTCCATAGTCATCATAGGGATGGGAGCACCCCAGTATCGCTGGCGTGAAACACCCCAGTCACGGAGGCGGTAGTTGACCGTGCGCTTGCCAATCCCCTTGTCTTCCAGGTGCTCAGCAATGGCATCAAAGGCTTCGTCACTGGTGAGGCCGCTGTATTTCCCGGACGAAACCAGTACGCCCTTTTCTGTGAAAGCCTTTTCCTGAACGTCAATTTCGCGGCCATCAGTGGCAGCAATTACCTGTTTGACGGGTAGGCGATACTTGAGGGCAAACTCGTGGTCTCGCTCATCATGGCCGGGTACTGCCATCAGTGCGCCAGTGCCGTAATCGGTGAGCACAAAGTTGGCGATCCAAACCGGAATTTCTTCTTGGGTCAGCGGATGGATAGCTTTGAATCCGGTATCAACACCTTTCTTTTCCATGGTGGCCATTTCGGCCTCAGCAATCTTGCTGTTGCGGCACTCATCCACAAATGTGGCTACGTCTGTATGCCGCTCTGCGGCTGCTTTGGCCAGCGGATGCTCTGCGGCTACGGCCATGTAGCTCACGCCCATCAGGGTATCGGGGCGGGTAGTGTAAACCGTGAGACCGTCTTCGCTGTCTTTCAGCGGGAAGGTCAGCTCGGTGCCCACGGATTTACCGATCCAGTTGCGTTGCATGGTCTTGACCTGCTCAGGCCAGCCATCGAGATCGTCCATGTCGTTCAGCAGTTCTTCGGCATAATCGGTAATGCGGATAAACCACTGGGGAATTTTTTTCTGCTCAACGAGAGCGCCTGAACGCCAGCCGCGGCCATCAACCACCTGCTCATTCGCAAGAACGGTCTGGTCCACTGGGTCCCAGTTCACGGTGGACATTTTCTTGTACACCAGGCCTTTTTCGTAAAGGCGAGCGAAGAACCACTGTTCCCAGCGATAGTAATCCGGCTTGCAGGTAGCCAGCTCGCGGCTCCAGTCGTAACCGAAGCCCAGCTGTTTGAGCTGGTTTTTCATGTATTCGATGTTGGCGTAAGTCCACTTGGCCGGTGCCGTTTTGTTGGCAATGGCTGCGTTCTCTGCAGGGAGACCAAACGCGTCCCAGCCCATGGGCTGCATAACGTTCTTGCCTTGCATGCGCTGGTAGCGGGAGATCACGTCGCCGATGGTGTAGTTGCGTACGTGCCCCATGTGCAGCTTGCCGCTGGGGTAGGGGAACATGGACAGGCAGTAGTATTTGGGTTTGTCCGGGTCTTCCCTGACTTCAAAGGTTTTGTTCTCGTCCCAGAAGGTGCGCGCATTGTGTTCAACGTCACGGGGATTGTAGTGCTCGTCCATACCTGCCATTACCAAAGTTACCCTGTATAAAAATGATGTGCGGAGCGGCCGGACATTCTAACGCACACAAGGCGTAACAGGTAGTCTGCCAAAAACCGAATACTGTGCCATGATGTTTAATATGGCGAAGGTCGCCAGCCGGTGGGTCTCCCCGGAACACGCCGTAAATACGTCCATGTAGGCTTGACTGCAGCATCCATGCTGCAGACAGTTCCAGGGAGACCCACCGGCTGACGCCCCGCAAATTATGAGGAGTTCTCAATGACTGAGCCTGAAAGAAGCCATTTATCCGGAAAAGCTCTCGAGGTATACGACCGCATGCTTGAGCGGGTGCAGACTCGTTTGAAAGCTATACAGGAAACCTCGCTGGACACCTTGGAAGAAGAGGTGGAGAAGGCAATAGAAGTTGAGCAAGAACTGGAGGAAATGACCAAGGACGAAATCAGCCTCCTTGGCACCTACCTTCAGAGAGATCTGGAGCATCTCCTGAACTTTGTAGATGAAACCGGGGAGGGGCTTGCGGAATGGTTGCAGCTCGATTTGTCATTGCTGGAACAGCAGTTGACCGAGCGCTTGTTGTCGGTTGCCGACCAAACATTGGTCGATACCGTTGCGCTGCGACAGAAACTTGAAAGCCGTGATGCGGGGCAGTACATCGCTGGTGAAGTAGCAACTGCAGGCATGTTCCAGTGCCTGAACTGCGAGCACATGCTGTGCCTCACATCTACCAGCCATCTGGAGCCTTGTGAAGCCTGTGGTTCACAATACTACAAGCGGGTTACCAGTCACTGGCCGCGGAAAGAAAGCTGATAACTAGTGTTTTGCAGGATAAGCAGACTAGCTAGGCGGCTCTTTCAGGGTTCGGGGCAACCGAGGGCGGGCAGATTTTCAAAACCGTGCGGAGCCATGGATGGCGGAGCCGAGCCTACATGGACGTACTTGTGGCGTGTTTTGAAAATCTGCCCGCCCTTGGTTGCTTGCTCCCAAGTTACAACAATGACGGAGTCAACTTTTTGGAATAACCCGCTCACGAACAAACACAATCAGAATCAGCGCCAGCGTCAGAACCGGCCAGGAAGCCGCAACCATATAAGGCGTGCTACCGCTGGCCTTGAACACCTCACCAGTCAGAACAGCCCGCTCGAACTGCGGAATACGCGCCGTAATCTGCCCCTTGTTATCAATGATCGCCGTAACCCCATTGTTGGTGCCGCGAATCATATAACGCCCGGTTTCCAGAGCCCGCATGCGCGCAATCTGCAAATGCTGCAACGGCCCCACAGAATCCCCGAACCAACCATCGTTACTGATCGTCAGCAACAAATCCGAATTGACCGCATTGCGCGCAAGAAAGTCAGGATAAGCCACCTCATAACAAATAAACGGCATCACCTTCGTACCATTGGCGTTTAAAGGCGACTGGTTTTTCGGACCACGGGTAAAGCTCGACATGGGTAAATCAAAAAAGCCGATCAACCCCCGAAGAACCCCCTCAAGAGGGACATATTCGCCAAAGGGCACAAGCTTCTGCTTGTGATAAATACCTTCGCCGTTGCCCATGGCCATAATGCTGTTGTGGTAGGTAAAGCCACCAGCGCGCTCGCTGAAACCGTACCAGGGAATGCCTGTTATCAGCGTACTGTTTTCCCCGAGATTCTCTTCAATGTGATCAATGATTTTCCCCGCCTGATCCTGGGGAATGGGGATTGCCGTCTCCGGCCACAGAATCAGATCAACATCCCAGTAAGGCTCCGTCATGCCCAGATAGGCTACGATCTGGTCTTTCAGAAACTCCGGGTCCCACTTGATCAACTGCGGAATGTTGCCCTGCATGGCAGCCACAGATGTGGGCTCCGAACTGATGTCTGTCCATTCGACCCGGTTCAGTGCCGGGGCCGCCAACCACGGGATCAGCGTTATAACAGCAACAATGCCGGCGCTGGTATGGCGCTGCCTGGTTAATAGCCAGCCCGCACCAAAAATAGCGGCGCCGCTGGCAGTGATCAAAAAGGTAAGGCCGTGAACGCCAATTATCGGCGCCATCCCTGCCAGAGGCCCATCAGTATGGGCTGTACCAAGGTATAGCCATGGGAAACCGGTTAACAGCCAGCCACGAAGCCAGTCCCCGAGAATCCAGATGGCAGGGAACAGGATGAGGCGTCGTACGGCACTGGCCTTAGCCAGCTTGCCCCAGAACCAGAATGCGAGAGCCGGAAACAACGCCAGCACCGCCACAAAGGCAGCAGTGAGCAAAACTGAAACCGGTATGGACGTATTGCCGAATTCACTAATGCTGATATAAACCCATGTGGCCCCAGAGCCAAACAGACCAAGGCCCGCCAGCAAGCCCGCAAAGAAAAGCTTCCTCGCCGGCAGTGGAATGCAGACCAGCAGAATCATTAGTGCAGAAATTGGCCCAAGCCACCACAAATGGAAAGGCGAGAAGGTTAGGGTTTGCAAAGCGCCGGCAACAAAAAGGGTTGCCGCGCTATACCAGCGGTTGGAAAGCAATGAAAGGGCTGGGGCAGAAGAGGGTGTTAAATGCTCATGGCTCACTACGGGTTACCTGTAACAGACGGATGACACGGTTATCGGCGTTGGCTATGGTAAAGCGCAAGCCGCCAAATTCAACCGTTTCGCCTCGTCTGGGCAGGTGACCGAATTCCTTTAGTACGACGCCGCCAATGGTATCGAACTCTTCTTCATCAAAACCGGTGTTAAAAAATTCATTGAAGTCGTCGACTGGCGTCACTGCCTTCACGGCATGGGAGCCATCACCTCTAGCCTTGATGTGGGTTTCTTCGTCAAAATCGTGTTCGTCTTCAATTTCCCCGACGATTTGTTCGAGTACGTCTTCAATGGTTACCAAACCGGCCGTACCGCCGTATTCATCCACGACGATGGCCATGTGATTACGGTTTTCCTTGAACTGTTTAAGTAACTGGTTCAGCCGTTTGCTCTCTGGAACAAACGTAGGCGGGCGCAGTAGCTCGCGAACATGAGACCAGTCCATATCATCATCAAGGGCCAGTGGCAGAAGATCTTTGGCGAGAAGGACACCGATGACATCATCCTGGCTGTCGCCAATAACCGGGAAGCGGCTGTGGGCAGACCGGATAACCTCGCCAAGATATTCTTTCGGGTCTTGAGAGGCGCGAACGGTAACCATCTGGGAACGCGGGATCATTATTTCATCCACCCGCATGTCCACCACTTGCATGGCACCTTCGATGATGCTCATGGCATCTGCATCGATTATTTCCTGGGATTCAGCGCTTCTAAGGACTTCCAGAACATCTTCGATGGTCTCTGGTCCGCTGGAGAAGGCGTGTGATATACGCTCCAGCCAAGACTTGTTGGAGCCTTGACTGCGACTCGACTGGTCGTCGCTCATGAGTCTTTTACCGTTTCCTCTGCTTCGTAGGGATTGCCGAACCCAAACTGTGCCAGCAATCGAATTTCCAGGGCCTCCATGGCCTCTGCCTCTTCGTCGTCAATATGGTCATAGCCTTGAAGGTGCAGCATGCCATGAACCACCATGTGTGCCCAATGGGTTGAGGGCTCTTTATGCTGGTCTCTGGCCTCATTTTCAACGACCGGAGCGCAAATAACGAGATCTCCTGCCAATGGCACCGTTATACCGGCTGGCGCTTCAAATGGAAAGGACAACACATTCGTGGGTTTGTCCTTGCCCCGGTACTGGTGGTTCAGTGCCTGGCTTTCCTCAATATCGACAATACGAATCGTGACCTCGGATGGCTCCTCCCCCAGCCAGGCAGCCTGGGCCCACGCTTGAAACAGGGATTCTGCAGGTACACCCGGCCCTTCGAACACGTTTTGAAAATCAACCGTCAGCTCGCTCACTGTGCGCGGCCGCTCCCTTTGCTGTTGCCTTCATCAAGTGAATCGTAGGCTTCCACAATTCGCTGAACCAGAGGGTGACGGACAACATCCTTGGCTTCAAAGCGCGTGAAGCTGATGCCAGTAACGTTTCTCAAAACGCCTGCGGCATGAATCAGCCCTGAATTCTGGCCCTTGGGCAAATCCACTTGGGTGGTATCACCAGTAATCACAGCAGTGGAGCCAAAGCCGATTCGCGTCAGGAACATTTTCATCTGCTCGCGGGTGGTGTTCTGGCTTTCATCCAGAATAATAAACGAGTTATTCAGAGTACGGCCACGCATGAAGGCCAGCGGCGCAATCTCGATCACACTTTTCTCAATCAACCGGGTGACATT
This sequence comes from Marinobacter sp. DY40_1A1, assembly GCF_016597815.1. Classification (GTDB taxonomy): domain Bacteria; phylum Pseudomonadota; class Gammaproteobacteria; order Pseudomonadales; family Oleiphilaceae; genus Marinobacter; species Marinobacter xiaoshiensis. Next base: position 433,505 of record NZ_VCHA01000001.1, read on the forward strand.
CTCAAACCCGAGCATTTCATAGAGTGCGTCGTACAGAGGGCGTAGGTAGGGATCCACCTTCTGAGCCAGATCTCCCGGCAGAAAGCCAAGCTTTTCGCCAGCTTCAACTGCCGGGCGAACCAGAAGAATCCGCTTCACTTGCTCGTCTTTCAGGGCTTCTACTGCACATGCTACAGCGAGCCAGGTCTTACCTGTGCCCGCGGGCCCGATGCCAAAGTTGATGTCGTGGGAGCGTATGCTGTGCACATACTTCTGCTGATTCGCACCGCGGGGTTTGGCTGTGAGCTTGGGGGTTTTGATGATGGTGACTGAGCCGTCGAAAGGAATTTCTTCTGGCAGTCTCTCAAGCCCGGTTTCGCGAATGTACAGGTGCACGGTATCCGGAGAAATGTCTTCGGTGGCCTCGGTTTCCCGGTACAGGTATCTGATCACTTCCACCGCAGCGGCGACGTTTTCAGTAGCACCTTCAACCCGGAAGTGATGGCCTCGGCGGGTGACGGATACTTGCAGGCGCCGTTCGATGTGTTTCAAATTCTCATCAAACTGTCCGCAAAGGGTGGTTAGCCTGCGCAGGTCTGCCGGGTGTAGATCGAATTGTCTGGAATCGTTGGTGTTCAAATTTTCTCCGTTTTTACTCCCTTTTTTTGGGAGTACGCAAATCTGGCTTTGGTGCGTTCGAGGCGGAGCGGGGACCCCTTCCCAAAAAGCGCCCGTGAATACGTCCATGTAGGGCTCGGTCGGGCCATCCTTGGCCCTCCACGTTTTTGGGAAGGGCTCCCCGCTCCGCCCCTATTCAAACTATGTGCTGGCCGAAAATTTAAAAACAAGTAATCGGTAGCAATTTGATGGTTTGGTGACTTAAATCTGATATCAGGTCAGCTATGTGGAACAGTTTTTTGCATGCCGCACTGAACTACGCCGAGAGTGGTGGTGGCTTCCTCCCAAAAATGTCTTCGGCCAAGGAAGGCCGAAGACAAGCGCACATGGATGTGCTCGTAGCGTTTTTTGGGAGGAAGCCACCACCGCTCTCATACTCCGGGCTTCAATCACATGGGAGCCGAAGCTCAATAAAGCACCGAATCCACAGGTAAACCACGAAGAGAGTTGGCGTAAGCCTCAACTATCTCAACGTCGATGAAGTGCCCAACAATCCCCGGATTCTCATGCCGGAAATTCACAATCCGGTTGTTCTCCGTGCGCCCGGAATACTCACCAGGGTCCTTCTTCGATAGCCCGGTTACCAGAATGCGCTGAGTGGAACCCACCATCTTGCGGCTGATGTCCATCACCGTCTGATTGATCCGATCCTGAAGGATTTTCAGGCGCTGTTTCTTAACTTCCATCGGCGTTTCATCAGGCAAATCCGATGCCGGCGTACCCGGGCGGGCGCTGTAAACAAAGCTGAAGGACATATCGAAACCGATATCGTTGATCAGCTTCATGGTGTCTTCGAAGTCTTTCTCGGTTTCACCCGGGAAGCCAATGATAAAGTCTGAAGAAAAGCTGATATCCGGACGAATCTTGCGCAGGCGACGAAGCTTGGATTTGTACTCCAGGGCCGTATGGCCGCGCTTCATGGCGGCCAGAATGCGATCCGAGCCGCTTTGTACCGGCAGGTGCAAGTGGCTGACCAGCTCGGGCACCTGTTCGTAAACCTCAATCATTGCATCAGTAAATTCAACCGGATGCGAGGTGGTGTAGCGGATGCGATCAATGCCGTCGATGGTGGCGATCAGGGTAATCAATTCCGCCAAATCCATTACGTCGCCATCGTGAGTCTCGCCACGATAGGCGTTTACGTTCTGGCCTAGAAGATTCACTTCCCGCACGCCCTGGCTGGCCAGGTGCGCAACTTCGGCAATCACGTCGTCTGCCGGACGGCTGACTTCTTCGCCTCGGGTGTAGGGAACTACGCAGAAGGTGCAGTATTTGCTGCAACCTTCCATGATGGAAACAAAGGCGGACGGGCCATCGGCACCGGGGTCCGGCAGGTTGTCGAACTTTTCGATTTCCGGGAAGCTCACATCCACCACGCCTACGCCGTTACCTTTCACGCGCACTTCGGTAATCATATCCGGCAGGCGGTGCAGGGTTTGCGGGCCGAAGACCATGTCGACATAAGGCGCCCGGTCAAGAATGGCCTGGCCTTCCTGGCTGGCAACGCAGCCGCCCACGCCGATGATCAGCTCTGGCTTGTTCGCTTTGAGCTTTTTCCAGCGACCCAGCTGGTGGAACACTTTTTCCTGGGCTTTTTCACGGATGGAGCAGGTGTTCAGCAGCAGGATATCTGCGTCTTCAGGCGTTTCGGTCATTTCTACCGCTTCGCCGGTTTTAAGCAGGTCGGCCATGCGGGATGAATCGTATTCGTTCATCTGGCAACCGTGGGTTTTGATGTACAGCTTTTTGGCCATGGGTCTCAACACAACTGGATGTATTTGGCGCCCGGAACAGAAACTGTCCAGATTGCGCGCTGATAAAGGAGAACTGGGTATTATAACGGGGTGATCAATCTGCAACCAGTGTTGTCTCGGTAATCTGCCAGTTTTGCTGTGGTATTATTCCGGCGTTTAAGTTTCGGAGTCAGAAGCGATTGGTGCAGGGCTCTCCAAAAAGCGCCCGTGAATACGTCCATGTAGGGCTCGGTCGGGCCATCCTTGGCCCTCCACGTTTTTGGAGAGCCCTGCACCAATCGCTTCGTCGAGCTTCGGTGGATTAATCTCTTACTACAAACTTCACAAGACTATGACTCCAGAGCGCCTTGCCCGCATCAAACAGGTTTTGAACACCCGGCAGCCGGACCTGACAGTCCTGACCGACCAGGTTCACAAACCAAGAAACCTCTCCGCCATACTGAGAACCTGCGACGCCTTCGGGCTAGCCAACATGCACGTGGTGTGGCCAAAAGAGGGCTTCCGGGCCTTCCGGAAAACCGCCGGCGGCAGTTTCAAATGGGTAACACCTCACACCCACCGCACCATGGACGAGGCCATAGCGCATCTGAAAGGGCAGGGCCAAAAGATTTACGCCGCGCAGCTTTCGGACAGGGCGATTGATTACCGATCTGCAGACTTCACCGTGCCCTGCACAGTGATTATGGGCAACGAAGTGGACGGTGTCAGTGCAGAAGCGGCGGAGCAGGCGGATGAGCACATCGTTATTCCCATGATGGGCATGGTGGAATCCCTCAACGTATCCGCAGCCTGTGCCATCATCCTCTCCGAAGCCCAAAGGCAGCGCAAAGAGGCCGGCTTGTTCGATAATCGGCGCATACCGGATGAAGAATACAACCGCCTACTCTTCAGTTGGTGCCAGCCCGTCGTTAAGCGCTACTGCGACGACCGAAACCTGCCATACCCGCCCATTGATCACGAAACCGGTGAGTTAATCGACGGAGTAGGCTGGATGCAGGAAGTAAGGGTGCAGAGAGCAAATCGCCCCCGCTGGAATGAAGAAGACCCAGTAGAAGCCAGCTAACGTAAACTCCTTTTGCCCAGATCGGCCCGTGGCGTGGTGAAGCTTTTCTGCCGGAAAAAGATGTCTGAGCGCAGCGAGTTATTTTTCCAGAAGAAAAGCTTCACCGCGCCGCGGAGCGAGCCCCCAAAGCGGCAGGCCGCAAATGGATCAGTCCTCGCGATTCTCCAAATACCGCTCCAACTGCTCCCGCAAAGCCTTAGGCAGGCGAGTAATCGTCAGCGCATCCTTGTCGCGATCATAGTAAATCGCCTGATTCACCAAATCGGAAGAAAACGAAACACTCATACCACCGCCAGAGCCCGCAATCCGCACCAGCTTCTTCACCTTCCGATGATCCGGGTGCAGCACGCCGCTCTCGGGCATCTCCGCAGACTTACTGGCAAACTCCTTGAAACGCCCGGGCTCATCCTCATCCAGATAGCCAGACAACGCTTCAATAGCCACCGGCTCACCCAAAGCATGCTGCTCTTTGCAGAACTCATAAGCCCGCGTGCGAACTTCGCCAGCCTTCTCAGGCTCTGAAGACTTTGCAAACGCCTCCACCGCATCCAGAAACGTCAGCGTTTCCTTTTCAACATCGATCTGGTTGGTGAAACCACACAGCCGGATAAACAGCTCCCCCGGTTCACCCGTGCCCCGGGCATGCACCAACGTAAGATAGTTCTCAGCCGCGTTATCACCCAGCCAGTCATCCAGCTCAACCCGCATGGCAAGATTCAGGCGGGACGTGCTCAGCACATCCGTTGTATCCAGAGCCTGATTACCATCGAAGCGCAGAGCGCCGTCGCTTTCCAGAATCATCACGTAAACCACATCGGAATCTGCCAAGGCCTCGTGAACAACCACAAGTTGCCCCACAAACTCCTCCTGGCAGCTCGTAAGCAGCTCCTGCCACTGGCCAAATACCCGATCTGTGAACGAGGCAAAACTCTGCTTGTCCTCCAGATAATCCTTCAGCCAACTGCTGAACGGGCTCTCACCAATATCTTCTGAAAACCGCCCGTACTTCTTGCCAGGCTTGCTGTTAAACAACCGCTTCATCTGCTTGTGCAGGCCCTCGTAGTCGCCACCCGGCTCCTGCAGCGCCTCACCACTTTGCAGGCGGGCAGGCTGCCCCGGCTGATACTGACTGGAAAACGCGGTGCGCAGATGCTTAATAGCCATAAACAGATAATCCCGAATAAAGAAACAAAAAAGCCCCGAAGGAAACCTTCAGGGCCAAAGATTCTGCCACGGACAACAAATACATTCACGACTAAAAAAGGAGACTGGTAACAAAACGTGATAGCCGTGGGGCGGGGTGTCTTTTCTGGCAGGAAAAAGATGTCTGAGCGAAGCGAGTTGTTTTTCCAGAAGAAAAGACACCCCGCCCCGCGGCAAACACCTTTTAACCAGTCCTGTCCTTAAACCCGCTTGTTGCGAACCAACTCCTGCACTAGTGATGCAGCGACATCAGAAACTTCGTCAGTGCTATCAGCTGCTATGGAAACATTGGCGATGTCAGTGCCAAGATTCACAGCAATCGCTACCAGTCCATAGGCAGTTAGCAGTTGTGCTGTGCGGCGACGGTCGTCGGCATCACCAGCATTGTCTTCGCTCAAAATTACCGAAGTTTTTCCCTGGTCGAACAGCGCTCGTTCAACAGCCAAGGCAAGGGCATGGGCCTGTTTACCGGAGCAACCGATAATCATCGGCTTTTGCGCAAGCCTGCGTTCACGTTCCTCTGGGCTCACGGGCTCAAGAGTGCCTGCAGTATCTGCCAAGCCATCAATCATGCCGGCACCAACTGTCACGTTGGTAAGTCGATCGATCACAATAAAGCTGCCGGTGGCGTGATTACGCTGATAGGCATCAAACGCGATTGGCTGACTCAGGGTGAGATCACACAGGCCAATTTCATTCACCTGCAACAGGGCAGGATTGGCGTGCTGTTCCAGCGTGTTCACGTCGGTCTGATAGTGAATCTTCCGAACCGTGCCGGAGGTGAAGGTTGGGCCCAACTTGATGTCGTACAGGCGACCGGTATGCAAAGGCGCATCCGCCATCCACACGATGTTGGCCTTAAAACGGTTGCCCACTTCCGGCTCGTCTTCCGGTTTTACCAGCATGTCGCCACGGCTAACATCAATTTCATCGGTCAGTGTCAGCGTAACCGCCTGATCAATATAAGCTTCTTCCAGATTGCCATCAAACGTCACAACTTCCTTGACGGTACTGGTGCGCCGCGAGGGCAGGGCCATCACTTTGTCACCCGGGCGAATCACGCCTGAGGCGATGGTGCCACAGAAGCCACGGAAGTTGAGGTTGGGTCGGGTGACGTATTGCACGGGGAACCGGAAGTGCTCCAGGTTCTTGTCGCGGTTTACTTCTACCGTTTCCAGAATATCCATTAGTGGCTGGCCGTTGAACCAGGGCGTGTTCTCGCTGCGGTTGACGACGTTATCGCCTTCCAGCGCCGAGATCGGTACAAATCGGATGTCTTTCAGTCCCAACTTTGCGGCGAACGAGAGATAGTCCTCTCTGATTTCGTTGAAACGATCTTCACTGAAATCCACCAGATCCATCTTGTTCACCGCCACTACGATATGGCGGATGCCCAGCAGCGATGCGATAAATGAGTGTCTGCGAGTCTGGGTCAGCACGCCACGGCGGGCGTCGATCATCAGAATGGCAACCTGAGCGGTAGATGCACCGGTGGCCATGTTGCGGGTGTACTGCTCGTGCCCCGGTGTGTCGGCAATGATGAACTTGCGCTTATCGGTAGAAAAATAGCGATAGGCAACATCAATAGTAATGCCTTGCTCGCGCTCGGCCTGCAAACCATCCACCAGCAGGGCAAGATCCAGCTTTTCGCCTGTGGTGCCCATTTTGGCACTGTCGGTTTTCAGGCTGGCCATGTGATCTTCGTAGATCATTTTGGTGTCGTGGAGCAAGCGGCCTATGAGGGTGCTCTTGCCGTCGTCTACGCTGCCGCAGGTGAGCAGGCGCAACAGTTCCTTGTTCTCGTGCTGCTTCAGGTAAGCCTGGATATCGTCGGCAATAAGATCAGATTGATGTGACATATCAGAAGTACCCTTCGCGCTTTTTCTGTTCCATGGAGCCTGCCGAATCGTGATCAATCACGCGGCCCTGACGTTCTGAGCTGGTGGCCAACAGCATCTCCTGAATAATTTCGGGCAATGTATCTGCTTCAGATTCAATCGCGCCGGTGAGCGGGTAGCACCCGAGAGTGCGGAAGCGGATGGACTTCATCATCGGCTTTTCGCCCTCTTTCAGTGGCATGCGTTCGTCGTCCACCATTATCAGGGAGCCGTCGCGCTCTACAACCGGGCGCACGGCTGAGTAGTAGAGGGGGACGATTTCAATGTTTTCCAGATAGATGTATTGCCAGATATCCAGTTCAGTCCAGTTGGACAGCGGGAATACGCGGATGCTTTCGCCCTTGTTCACCTTGCCGTTATAGGTGTTCCAGAGTTCCGGGCGCTGGTTTTTAGGGTCCCAGCGGTGGTATTCGTCCCGGAAGGAATAAACCCGCTCTTTGGCGCGGGATTTCTCTTCATCCCGGCGAGCGCCACCGAAGGCAGCATCAAATCCGTATTTGTTCAGAGCCTGCTTCAGGGCCTGGGTTTTCATCACATCGGTATGCTTTGCACTGCCGTGGGTAAACGGCCCTATACCCTGTTCAACGCCATCCTGATTGGTATGTACGATCAGGTCCAGGCCGTATTCCTTTACCTTGCGCTCCCGGAAATCAATCATGTCCCGGAATTTCCAGGTGGTATCCACATGCATCAAAGGGAAAGGCATTTTCCCGGGGTAAAAGGCTTTGCGGGCGAGGTGCAGCATTACCGCGGAGTCCTTGCCGATGGAGTAGAGCATCACCGGGTTATCAAACTCGGCAGCCACTTCGCGGATGATGTGGATGCTTTCCGCTTCCAGTTGTTTCAGATGCGTAAGGTTGTATGTGGTCATGATAATCCGTTGCCGCAGCGGGCCTTGAGGGCGTGCTAATAGAATGGCAACTATATCAGAGGCGATATGGCTATAAGAAGTGTTGCGCTTAGAGTTTTAAGTTATAAAAATATAGCGCTTAAAAGAGTCCTGCTGTGATCAATCGTTTGGATTCCGGCCCAGGGCAGGAAAGTTGTTCTGGATCAGGCGGGTTTTAGCGTATCGGCCAGAAGTTTCCGAACATACCTGTCAACGTAGTCAAACCCGTTCCCCTCGAAATCGGCAAATTGAATGCCCAACTGAAATTCATCTCGGGCCATTCTGCGCAGGTGAACAATATGCCCTTTGGCTAAAATCGATACCGGTTGGGTTGCAACAACAGGCACAGAAAAGCGGGCCTTCACGTCAATCCAGTTTCCCGGGGTGGGGGCTCTCAGGCGTGGTATCAGCTGGCCAGCAGCTTCCTGATTGCAAAAAACCATAACGCCTGTGCGAGACAGATTGGAGATTTTGCAGGTGAGCTGGCAACCATCCGGCTTCTCGATAACGATGTCACTTTCAACATCTACACGTTGCTGGTTGCGCAGGTTTGGTTTGACTGTGGCTGCTTTCATGGGCACTCGTATTAGCCGTTCGTGGTGGCACTGCTGGGTATGCTTGGGTTCAAATAATGTTTCAGAACAACGTGTAACCTACAAAAATTGTAGTTGTTTATTTTCTGATCAGCAACTTGAGTGTCGCACATTGTGGCAGATTTTTAATTTATTTGTGAACAAGGGTTCACAAATTTGATTAAGATCAGAATTGTTTCGCTTATCAGATCGCTCGGCTTTTGCTGCAGAAGAGCCCCTTACTGGTGTAAAATTCCCGGCTCTATTCACTTGCATACTCCCGGCGCTCATTCCTGTGCGGCCGCCGAGTGCCAGGATTCCTGAAACGATTTATGACAGAAAAAGCCGAAAACACAGTAGCCGGAAACGGCAAAGTTGGATTCATCAGTCTGGGTTGCCCCAAGGCCCTGGTGGATTCCGAGCGCATACTCACCCAGCTTCGGCTGGATGGCTACGACGTGGTGCCCACGTACAATGATGCGGATATTGTTGTGGTTAACACCTGCGGCTTTATTGATGCGGCCAAACAGGAATCCCTGGATGCCATAGGTGAGGCCATCAAGGAAAACGGCAAAGTGATTGTCACCGGCTGCATGGGCGTGGAAGCTGAAAAAATCCGTGAAACCCATCCGGGGGTGCTGGCGGTTTCTGGCCCTCACGCCTACGAGGAAGTGGTGGGTGCAGTGCATCAGTATGTACCGCCGACCCGTGCGCACGATCCGTTTACTGATCTGGTTCCACCCCAGGGCATCAAGCTGACGCCACGGCACTATGCATATCTCAAGATTTCTGAAGGCTGCAACCATCGTTGCACCTTCTGCATTATTCCATCCATGCGGGGCGACCTGGTGAGCCGGCCTATCGGCGATGTGATGGATGAAGCTCAACGGCTGGTTGATGCTGGGGTTAAAGAATTGCTGGTGATATCCCAGGATACTTCGGCCTATGGTGTAGACACCAAGTACCGTACCGGCTTCTGGCAGGGGCGTCCGCTGAAAACGAAAATGCAGTCATTGTGCGAAGCGTTGGGGGAGATGGGTGTTTGGGTGCGCCTGCATTATGTTTACCCATATCCGCACGTAGATGACATCATCCCACTGATGGCTGAAGGCAAGATTCTGCCGTATCTGGATATTCCCTTCCAGCACGCCAGCCCGAAAGTGCTGAAGGCCATGAAGCGCCCGGCCCACGACAGCAAAACCCTGGATCGTATCCGCAAATGGCGGGAAATCTGCCCGGAACTCACCATCCGCTCCACCTTTATTGTGGGCTTCCCGGGTGAGACGGAAGAAGACTTCCAGTACCTGCTGGATTGGCTGGATGAGGCGCAGTTGGATCGAGTGGGTGCCTTTACTTACAGTGCGGTAGAGGGTGCCAAGGCCAACGAGATTGAGGGTGCGGTGCCTGAGGAAGTGAAAGAAGAGCGTTTGGCCCGTTTTATGACAAAGCAGGCAGAAATATCAGCCGCACGTTTGCAGGCGAAGATTGGCACCACCATTGATGTGTTGATTGATGAGGTAGATGAGGAGGGGGCTATTGGCCGCTCCAAGGCTGATGCCCCAGAGATTGATGGCATGGTGTATCTGAACGACGCAACCGACCTGAAACCCGGTCAGATAGTGAAAGCACTTGTTGAACATGCCGATGAGCATGATCTATGGGCAGTTCTGGTGTGAACTAAGCGAAATCAAAAAGGCCCCGACATGTTCGGGGCCTTTTTGATGGTGGTTGGCGATTAATCGCTGATCTTGGCGATATAATCCGCATAATACTGATCGAAGCTCTTGAATTCCAAGCTGTCTCGACCGCAGCAGCGAATGCTCCCTGATTTTATGTCATATACCCAGCCGTGCACTTCGATTTTACCCGTGGCCAGCTTTGCCGCCACTACCGGGTGTGTGCGCAGGTGCTGTACCTGTTGCTGAACGTTTTCCTCAATGGCTTCGTTAAGGTACTTGCTGTCCAGACACTCCTCGGTGCCAATGTTGTGCCGCTCACGGACGATCTCCATGGCTGAGCGGCAATGCCCCAGCCACTCCTTGACGTGGGGCAAGCCTTTCAGGGCCGGTATGTCCAAGGCGCCTTTAATGGCGCCGCAGTCTGTGTGGCCACATACAATAATGTGGCGAACACCCAGAACCGCAACAGCGTATTCGATGGACGCCGTCATACTTCCGGTTTCATTGCTGTGCGGAGGGATAACGTTGCCGGCGTTTCGACAAATAAACAGGTCGCCCGGGTGGGAGCCTGTAAGCATATTCGGGTCTATGCGTGAGTCCGAACAGGTTACAAACAGCACGTCGGGGTTCTGGTGGTTGGCCAGAGCGCCAAACAGGTCTTTGTGCTCCGGATAAACGTTTTTGTGAAAGTTCAGTACGCCGCGAACAATGTGATCCATGTTGCCTCCTTATGCCGATCAGGCAATTTCGATGAGTACTTCACCCGGAGTGACCCGGTCGCCCTTGCTAACGTGAACCGCCTGCACGGTGCCATCTACACTCGAATGAATTTCAGTTTCCATTTTCATGGCTTCGGTAATCAGAACTGCCTGGCCAGCGGTCACAGATTCCCCTTCCTTCACCAGCACGTCCACAACATTTCCAGGCATGGCTGTACTGACGTGGCCGGGATCGGTAGCTCGTTTGCGGCCTTTGCCACCAGCCTCTGCCACGTATTCATTCAAGGGTTCGAACACCACTTCCTCTGGCATGCCATCCAGCGACAAGTATAGCTTGCGCTTGCCGGGCCCCGTTGTGCCAACGCCGGTGACTGCAACCTCGTAGGTTTCGCCATGTACGTCGATGCGGAACTCAGTGGCAACACCTGTGCCCAAACGGCTTTGTCCGGTTTGTTCAACAGGCAGCAACTCCTCCGGCTTGAGAGTGCCGTCCTTGCGCTGCTGCAAAAACTCCCGGCCCAGGTCCGGGAACATGGCGTATGTGAGCACATCTTCTTCGCAGCTGGCCAGACTACCAATGTCCTCTCGTAATTTATCCAGCTCAGGATCGATCAGGTCAGCAGGCCGGCCATCATTGACTGCTTCATTGCCAATGGCCTTGTTGCGAACCTCCGCACTTACCTCTGCGGGCGGTTGGCCGTAGCCACCTTGCAGGTAACGTTTTACTTCGTTGGTGATGGTTTTGTAGCGTTGCCCGGCCAGAACGTTATAAACCGCCTGGGTGCCAACAATCTGGGACGTGGGTGTCACCAACGGCGGATAGCCGAGATCCTTGCGCATCCTGGGTATTTCATCGAATACCTCGTTGATCTTATCGAGAGCATTCTGTTCCTTCAGTTGATTGGCCAGGTTAGACATCATGCCGCCCGGAACCTGGTTGATCTGCACCGAGACATCTTCCCGGGTGAACTCGCTTTCGAACTGGTGATATTTCTTTCGGATTTCGTGAAAGTAATCGGCAATCTCGCTGAGCTTCTCCAGATCCAGGCCGGTGTCGTACTCTGTGCCTTTCAGGGCTGCGACCTGGGACTCTGTCGCCGGGTGGCTGGTGCCGCTGGCGAACGCCGAAATGGCGGTATCAATCCGGTCGGCGCCGGCTTCGATCGCTTTGAGCTGACACATTGGGGCAAGCCCCGCAGTAGAGTGGCTGTGAACCACTAATGGCAGGTCAACGGCAGATTTGATTGCCTTAACCAGTTCAAACGTCGCGTAGGGGGTCAGCAATCCCGCCATGTCCTTGATGGCAATTGAGTCAGCACCCATGGCTTTGAGTTCTTCCGCCTGTTTCACGAACAGCGCAGGCGTGTGTACCGGGCTGGTGGTGTAACAAATGGTTCCCTGGGCGTGCTTGCCAGCTTTCTTCACGGCTTTCATGGCGGTTTCAAGGTTGCGAAGATCATTCAGCGCATCAAACACCCGGAACACATCAATGCCATTGTCTGCTGCTTTCTGTACAAAGGCCTCAACCACATCGTCGGCATAATGCCGGTATCCCAAAAGATTCTGGCCTCGTAAGAGCATTTGCAGGCGGGTATTTGGTAAAGCCTTGCGCAGCTGGCGCAGGCGCTCCCATGGGTCTTCTTTCAGGAACCGCACGCAGGCATCAAAGGTGGCGCCGCCCCAGACTTCCAAAGACCAGTAGCCTACTTGATCCAGCTTGTCGCAGATTGGCAGCATGTCTGCAGTGCGCATGCGGGTGGCGATAAGGGATTGGTGCGCATCACGAAGGATTACGTCGGTAACTTCAATCTTTTTTGCGTTGCTCATGTTCAGTCTCCTGTGGATTACCAGCCAGCATGGGCTGCGATGGTGGCGGCAATCGCCAGTGCCACGGCACTGGGGTGGCGTTTCTTGGAGTAGTTCAACAGTTCCGGATGGCTGGGTACGAAACTGGTGTCGAACTTGCCCGCGCGGAAATCCGGATGATCCAGAATCTGCTGGTAATAATTGGCGGTGGTTTTGATGCCATGCAGGCGCATGTCGTCGAGTGCACGTTTGCCCCGTGCGATTACCTCGTCCCAAGTCAGTGCCCACACAACCAGTTTCAGGCACATGGAGTCGTAGTAGGGCGGGATTTCGTAGCCGGTGTAGATGGCGGTATCCACCCGCACACCCGGGCCGCCAGGGGCGTAGTAATGGGTGATGCGGCCAAAGCTGGGCAAGAAGTCGTTCTTCGGGTCTTCAGCATTAATGCGAAACTGCAGCGCATAACCCCGAAACTGAATGTCCTCCTGCCGATAGCTTAAAGGCAAGCCCGAAGCGATCCGCAGTTGCTCCCGCACAATGTCCACACCGGTAATGGCTTCAGTAATGGTGTGTTCCACCTGCACGCGGGTATTCATTTCCATGAAGTAGACTTCGTTGCCCGTAAGCAGGAACTCCACCGTGCCGGCGTTCTCATAGTTCACGGCTTTCGCCGCGCGCACCGCCAGATCGCCTATGTACTGGCGCTGTTCCGGAGTCAGCTGTGGGCTGGGGGCGATCTCGATCAGTTTCTGATTGCGACGTTGTATCGAGCAGTCCCGCTCAAACAGATGGATGGCATCGCCCTGGCTGTCTGCCAGTATCTGCACCTCAATGTGGCGGGGATTCACGATGCACTTTTCCATAAACACTTCGGCCGAGCCGAAGGCCTTGGTCGCCTCGGAAATGACTCGCGGGTACTGGGTTTTCAGCTCTTGCGGTGAATCGCACCGGCGAATGCCACGGCCACCGCCACCCGATGTGGCTTTCAGCATCACCGGATAACCGATGTTGCTGGCCAATTCCAGAGCTTCCTCAAGGCTGTCCAGATTGCCTTCCGAGCCCGGAGTAATTGGTATCCCTGCGGCCCGCATGCTGTCGCGGGCCTGGGTTTTGTCGCCCATGCCGTGGATAACGCTGGATTTCGGACCAATAAAGGCCACGCCTTTCTGCTCGCACAGACGTGCAAAGTTGGCATTTTCTGACAAAAAGCCGTAGCCCGGATGAATGGCGTCACAGCCGGTTTCTATCGCCAGGTTCACGATGCGAGCCGGGTCGAGATAGCCTGCCAGCGGATCGTCACCAAGAGAATAGGATTCATCGGCTCGCTTAACATGTAAGCCGTAACGATCCGGTTCGGTATAGATAGCCACCGACCGTATCCCCATCTCTGCACAGGCCCGCACGATGCGGACAGCAATCTCGCCACGATTGGCGATTAACACTTTCTTCAGCATGGGAAGTTCCTCATTGCTTCGTCCCGAATGAAGGTTGGGGAAGAATAACGAGGATGACTGATCAGTAAAAATTGATATTATTTCGCTTAAGTATAATAGATAACTTATGGGTAGAGTCGATGAAGGAGGGTTTATGCCGCTCAGTATCCAGAAACTGGCGAACCGGCTGACGTTTAGGCAGTTGCAGGTGTTCAAGGCCGTCTACGATTTGAAAAGCTACAGCAAGGCAGGAGACCTGCTGGGTTTAACCCAGCCAGCCGTCAGCAGTCAGGTGCGACACCTGGAGCAGGCACTAAACATGCCCATGTTCGAATACATAGGCCGCAAACTCTATTGCACAGCTGCTGGAGAAGAAATGGCCGCCTGCGTGCGTTCAGTATTCGGCGAGCTTGCCGACATGCAGAACCGCCTGGCGGCTCTGGAAGGGCGTGTAGCAGGGGATTTGCGATTAGTTGCGGTGAGCACCGCACAGTACGTGGTGCCCTATCTGTTAGGTTCGTTCTTGCAGTTGAACCCTCAGGTGAACATATCCGTTGCCGTAGTCAACCGCGCAACAGCTTTAGAGCGGTTAAACCAAAATAACGACGATCTGGTAATCATGGGCATGGTGCCGCAGGATCGCCCACTAACTTCACTGCCATTCCTGGACAACGAACTCATCCCCATAGTCCCGGCCGGCCACCCGTTGCTCGACCAAAAATCAGTCAGCGCAGAGACATTCCTGAACAGCAACCTCCTCACCAGAGAACCCGGCTCGGGCAGCCGACTGGCACTGGAAGTCTATTGCCAACAACACCACCTGAAAATAGCGCCCGCGATGGAGCTAGGCTCCAACGATGCGGTTAAACACGCTGTGCTGGCAGGCTTGGGTGTCGCGGTTGTACCCAAACTGAGTGTGTTATCAGAACTCGCCTTGGGCACTTTGACAGCGCTTGATATTACCGATTTCCCGCTGCGCAGAAGCTGGTGTCTTGTCTATCCGCAAGCACGTTACCCAACACCCGTTATGAAGGCCTTTATAGACTACGTTCAGCAGAATATCGCGCAATTCGAGCGATTGTTTCGGAGGCTGGCTGCAAATTGAGCTTGGTGTAGATCAAGAAGTCGAAGTGGTGGTTCTTAAGAGATATCCCGGATTCAGGTCGGGTGGGTTCAATACCCCTTCCCAAAAATCTCGGAGGCCAAGGACGGCCGGAGAGAAGCGCACATGGATGTGCTCGTAGCGGTTTTTGGGAAGGGGTATTGAACCCACCCCTCCCCATAACCAGGAAGCTAGGGCCAGAGCCAGATACCCCGGCCCAAGCCTCAAGCCCAACTCAATCAACCGCCAAGCTTCCGAACAAGAATCTCATTAAACAGCTTAGGATTACCCTGACCTTTGGAAGCCTTCATCAAAGGCCCCATAAAGCCACCCAGCATCTTCTTCTGCTTCTTCGGATCGCCTTCCTCCTGATACTGAGCAACCTGATCCGGCATCCCCGCCAGAACCTCATCCACCATCGCCTCCAGCGCGCCAGTATCCGAAACCTGCTTCAGCCCCTGAGCCTCAATAACCGCATCGGCATTGTCTCCACTGCCACTCCACAGAGCCTCAAACACCTTCTTGGCACCAGACGACGACACAGTATTATCAGCAATCCGCGCCACCAATTGGCCCAACTGCGCACCAGTAATAGGTGCCTGAACAACCGTCTTGTCTTCCGCATTCAAACGCGCAGAAAACTCACCCAGTACCCAGTTCGCGGCCAGCTTTGCATCTTTGCCATGGCTGGCGGTTTCTTCAAAAAATGCCGCCATGCGCGCATCGTCGCTAAGCAAGCGAGCATCGTAATCGTTGAGGCCGTATTGCTCCTTGAAGCGCGCTTTGCGCTCGTCTGGCAGCTCGGGCAACAACTTACGGGCGCCCTCAATGAAATCATCGTCGATAACCACAGGCAGCAGGTCTGGGCAAGGGAAGTAGCGGTAGTCATTGGCCTCTTCCTTGCTGCGCATGGAGCGGGATTCGCCACGTTCGCCGTTGTACAGTCGGGTTTCCTGGATGATACGGCCGCCGTCTTCCAGAATATCCATCTGCCGCTCCACTTCATGGGCAATGGCCTGCTCCATAAAACGGAAAGAGTTCAGGTTCTTGGTTTCCGTGCGGGTGCCCAGTTCATTCGAGCCTTTTGGCTTGAGTGAAATGTTCACATCAAAGCGCAGAGAACCCTGGCTCATGTCACCGTCACAAATGCCCAGAGAAGACACCAGGCCGTGCAGCTTCTTGGCGAAGGCCACAGCTTCTTCCGCACTGTTCATATCCGGCTCGGTCACCACCTCAATTAAAGGCGTGCCGGCACGGTTCAGGTCGATGCCCGTCATGCCATGAAAGTCTTCGTGCAGAGATTTGCCAGCATCTTCTTCCAGATGCGCATGGTGAATCCGTACACGCTTGGTGCTGCCATCTGCCAGATCAATATCCACATAGCCGGGGCCGACAATAGGGTGGTCCAGCTGTGTAGTCTGATACCCCTTGGGCAGATCCGGGTAAAAATAGTTTTTACGATCGAACACAGAGCGTCGGCCGATTTCTGCGTTTACCGCCAAACCGAACATCACGGCATAACGGAACGCCTGCTCATTTGGTACGGGCAGGGTGCCCGGCATAGCCAGATCAACGGCGCTGGCCTGAGTGTTGGGCTCGGCACCGAACGCAGTGCTGGAGCCGGAAAAAATCTTGGTTTTGGTGGCAAGCTGAACATGAATTTCCAGCCCGATCACAATATCCCACTGCATAGTCGTTCTCCTGATTCGGGCTTACTGGGGAAGCTTCTGGTGCCAATCGGTAACTTGCTGGAACTGATGGGCCGCATTCAGCAGGCGAGCCTCTTCAAAGTAGTTCCCGATAATCTGCAAGCCAACAGGCAGGCCATCAACGAAACCCGCAGGTACCGACATGGCTGGAACACCCGCAAGGTTTACGGCAATGGTGAAGATATCTTCCAGGTACATGGTTACCGGATCGTTTGTGTTCGCGCCTTGCACAAAAGCAGGAGAGGGCGATACCGGGCTCATCAGCACATCCACTTCTTTGAAGGCATTGATGAAATCCTGCTGAATCAGGCGGCGAACCTTCTGGGCTTTGAGATAGTAGGCATCAAAATAGCCGGCTGAAAGTGCGTAAGTGCCAACCAGAATCCGACGCTTCACCTCGTCCCCGAAACCTTCAGCCCGGGTGCGGGTATAGAGATCGTTCAGATCCTGCGGGTTCTCGCAGCGATAGCCGTAACGCACCCCATCAAAGCGGGACAGGTTGGCTGAGGCCTCTGCTGGTGCAATAACGTAGTAGGCAGCAATTGCCAGCTTGGCGTGGGGCAGCGACACCTCTTTTACGGTGGCCCCCAGCTTTTCGTATTCCTTCACCGCATTGCGAACCTGCTGCTCCATCGCGGGGCTCAACTGGTCGGAGAAGTACTCTTTGGGAAGACCGACGCGAAGGCCTTTCAGCGGCTCGTTCAGAGTGGCTGTGTAATCCGGCACAGCACGATCAACCGATGTTGAATCCTTCGGGTCAAAACCAGCCATCACATTCAGCATCAAGGCGTTGTCTTCTGCCGTGCGAGCCATGGTGCCGCCCTGGTCCAGGCTGGAGGCAAAGGCAATCATGCCGTAGCGAGACACGCGTCCGTAGGTGGGCTTCAAGCCTGTAATACCGCATAGGGCTGCCGGTTGGCGAATAGATCCACCGGTATCTGTAGCCGTTGCTGCCGGCACCAAACGAGCGGCGATAGCTGCTGCGGAACCACCGGAAGAACCACCGGGTACGCGCTTGTCACCACTGCTCAACCCCCAGGGGTTGGTCACTGAGCCAAAAAAGCTGGATTCGTTGGAGGAGCCCATGGCGAACTCGTCCATATTGGTTTTACCCAGGCACACAGCACCGGCCGCGCGGAAGTTTGCGGTTACTGTTGCATCGTAGGGTGGCACAAAGTTGGCCAGCATTTTTGAGCCGGCCGTGGTTGCCACACCATTGGTACAGAAGATGTCTTTGTGGGCAAAGGGCACGCCCGTCCAAACGCTGGCCTTGCCTGCTGCACGCTGCTCATCAGCGGTTTTGGCATCGGCTAGGGCCTGGTCTTCGGTTACGGTAATAAAACTGTTGTACAGCTTGTCTTCGGCTTTAATACGATCGAGGAACTCACGGGTCAGTTCCACGCTTGAAATCTTGCCGCTTTCCAACTCACGGGAAAGCTCTGCTACGGATTTATTATGCATGTTCAATCCTGTTCGAGGGCTGATAGAGGGCTTCGTCAGATCACTCAATAACGCGAGGAACGAGGTAAAGGCCGTCTTCAGTGGCTGGCGCGATTGCCTGAAAGGCTTCCCTTTGATTGGTCTCGGTTACCTCGTCTGTACGCAAACGCTGCACAGCATCCAGAGGGTGAGACAAAGGCTCTATATTTGCGGTGTCGGCTGCGCTGAGCTCGTCGACAAGATTCAGGATGTTGCCCAGATCGCTCTCCAGCGCCGAAATCTGCGCTTCGTCTACGCGGATACGGGCAAGAACGGCGACTTTTTCTATGTCTTCACGGGAAATGGACACGAATTGCCTCCCAGATAAATGAAATGTCGGTAATAAAGGACACTCTCTCTAAAAAGAGTGTTGCACCGAGTTATGGGGTCATTCGGGGAGCGCTTTTCAAAACTGTAGAGGGCCATGGACGGCCCGAAACAAGCGCACATGGATGTGCTTGTAGCGTGTTTTGAAAAGCGTTCCCCGAATGGCCTTGCACCCAGACCAAAAATACGAGGGCACATGTTAACAGATTCCAACACATGCGGCAGAGGCCAAAGTATGGCTAAAATGCGAGAATAACAGGGTCTGAAGCCCGATGCCGCCTTGCCTGCTGGGGGGGTCACTGATAAAGTTGCCGCATCTTTCTGCAACCGCAACTCTCAGGTTGAAACTACACGAATGTTGATTAAAAGACTCCGAGGCTTATTCTCCAGCGACCTGTCCATTGATCTGGGCACCGCCAACACCCTTATTTTCGTGCGTGACCGCGGGATTGTGCTGAACGAGCCGTCCGTAGTAGCCATTCGTACCACCAACTCCCAGAAAACGGTTGCCGCCGTCGGTGCCGAGGCGAAACGCATGCTGGGTCGTACACCTGGCAACATCACTGCTATTCGGCCCATGAAAGACGGCGTTATCGCCGATTTCGTGGTGACTGAAAAAATGCTCCAGCACTTCATCCACAAAGTGCATGAGAACAGCTTTATCACCCCAAGCCCGCGGGTTCTGGTGTGTGTGCCCAGCAAATCGACCCAGGTAGAGCGCAAAGCCATTCGCGAGTCGGCTCTGGGTGCCGGTGCACGGGAGGTGTTTCTGATTGAAGAGCCCATGGCCGCTGCAATAGGCGCAGGGCTTCCGGTTGAAGAAGCCAGTGGCTCAATGATTGTAGATATCGGTGGGGGTACTTCAGAAATCGCCATTATCTCCCTGAATGGCATTGTATATGCCGATTCAGTCAGGGTTGGCGGTGACAAGTTTGATGAAGCCATTGTTACCTACGTGCGCCGCAATTACGGCAGTCTGATTGGTGACACGACTGCCGAGCGTATCAAACACGAAATTGGCTGTGCATACGAAGGCCTTGAAATTCTCGAAATTGACGTGCGTGGCCGTAACCTGGCCGAAGGTGTGCCCCGTGCTTTCACACTTAACAGTGAGGAAATTCTGGACGCTCTTCAGGAATCCCTGGCACAAATAGTACAGACAGTTAAAAGTGCATTGGAGCAGTCTCCGCCAGAGCTGGCGTCAGATATTGCTGAGCGTGGCATCGTGCTTACTGGTGGTGGTGCTCTGTTACGTGGGCTGGACAAGCTGATCAGTGAAGAAACCGGGTTGCCGGTAATCATCGCAGAAGATCCGCTAACCTGTGTTGCCCGTGGTGGTGGCAAGGCGCTGGAGGTTATTGACCGGGGTGGCATTGGAATGTTCTCCCAGGAGGGATAATCCTTTGGGGAGGGATCGCCATTAAAACCATTTTTGTTCAGGGGCCAGCACCAGGCCTCCGGCTTCTGCTTGTTGTATTGGTATCGGCGGCGTTAATCGTGGCCGACCAGCAGTTTGACCGTGTTACTCCTGTTCGCAGTACGCTGGCAACCGGCCTGACGCCGGTTTACTGGCTTGGCAACGCGCCCTATCAATTCAGCGACTGGGTTGCCGGCCTGTTTACCACCCGGGAAGATGTTAAACAGGAAAACGAAGATCTCAAAGCCCGGCTCCTTATCCTCGAGCGTAGGGCCCTCAAATACGCCGCACTGGCATCTGAAAACAATGAACTTCGCCGCTTGATGAACTCCTCCGAACTTCTGGATGACAGGGTAATAGTCAGCGAAGTTGTGGGCGTATCGCCAGATCCCTATTCCCATGAAATTATTATCAATAAAGGCCGTAGTGATGACCTGCAAGTGGGGCAGGCCATTCTGGATGCCCATGGCCTGATGGGACAGGTGGTTCAGACCAGTCAAATTGCCTCTCGTGTGCTTCTCGTTTCGGATAGTAGTCATGCGGTACCCGTTGAGGTTGTGCGCAACGGGCTGCGCGCAATCCTTTTGGGTACCGGCGATTCAGGCACTCTGGATCTGGTGCACGTGCCAGATACGGCAGATATCCGTGAGGGCGATCTTCTGGTGAGCTCCGGTCTCGGCGGGCGTTTCCCCAGAGGGTACCCGGTTGCCGAGGTAAGTCTGATCAAAAAGGAGCCTGGGGAGCCTTTTGTTACCATTCGGGCCCGACCCAAGGCACAGCTTAATCAGAGCCGCCTGGTGTTGGTTGTCTTCCCGCCCAAAAGCGAACGCGAGCCAGAAACAGGTGATGAGGTGCCTTCCGATATCCCGGCAATGGACGCGGTTCAAGGGGGGCAAGACTGATGTTATCTGTCATCAGTTATCCGGTATTTGTGCTGTCTGTGGTCGCGTCACTGGTATTGAGCATTTCTCTCTTTCCCTCGGGCTGGTTTGAGTTTCGTCCGGAATGGTTAGGTCTGGTGGTGTTTTACTGGACCTTCCGCGCACCTGCGCAGTTCGGCGTATTGCTCGCGTGGTGTCTGGGCCTGTTGCTGGACGTTCTGGAGGCAACCCCGCTGGGTGTTAATGCCCTTGGCATGGGATTGATTGCGTTTCTGGTGCTGACCATCCACCAGCGGCTGCGGATGTACCCCATGCCACAGCAATGTCTGATGGTTTTTCTTTTGTTGGGTATTAACCAGATGCTGGTGCACTTTCTCAAGCAGATGTTCGGGGGCGAGGATGCAGGCTTCAGTTATCTTTGGCCAGCGATAACCAGCGCTTTGATATGGCCGGTGTTCTGCATACTGCTGGACAACATTAACCGGAAACTGGGCTAGCCATGACATCCATTATTCTCGCCTCTGCATCGCCACGCCGTTCGGAGTTGCTCACGCAGATAGGCATCCCCTTTTCGGCGCAGCCGGCCAACATCGACGAAACACCGAGAGCTTCTGAAGCCCCCGGTGATTATGTGGAGCGGCTAGCCCGGGAGAAAGCACTTGCGGTTTCTGCCCATTTTCCCGGGAAGTGGGTTATTGGCTCGGACACGTCTGTCGTTCTGGATGGCGCTATTCTGGGCAAACCATCAAATGAAGCCGATGCCCAAGCCATGCTGGGGATGTTGTCTGGTAAAACTCATCAGGTAATGACAGGCGTTGCGCTGGCCAAGGATGATGGCTGTGACTCCACGCTGGTTATTACGGAAGTTACCTTTCGGGTGCTCTCGAGGACTGAGATTGCAGCCTATGCAGCTTCAGGCGAGCCCATGGACAAGGCCGGAGGTTATGGAATTCAGGGCCTGGGTGGTATTTTTGTGAAGGAACTCAAAGGGAGTTACAGTGCGGTTGTTGGCCTGCCATTGCAGGAAACAGCCGCCTTGCTGGCGGATGCCGGTGGCCCTGTCTGGAAGCACTGGATGAGTAGTCAGGAGAGCCAATCATGAGCGAAGAAATCCTGATCAACGTAACACCGGTTGAAACCCGGGTCGCGCTGGTTGAGAACGGAATGCTGCAGGAAGCCTACATTGAGCGTGCCAGCCGCAAAGGCATTGTCGGTAACATATACAAAGGCAAGGTTGTGCGCGTGCTCCCCGGCATGGAGGCGGCATTTGTAGATATAGGATTGGAGCGGGCGGCCTTTATCCATGCTTCCGATGTGGTCTCCAGCCAGGCCAGTGCAGTAGTTCCCGGCGATGGACCTAAACCCGTTCCAGATATCCGCACTTTGCTGCGGGAAGGTCAGTCGCTGGTTGTTCAGGTCACCAAGGACCCCATCGGCACAAAAGGTGCCCGGCTTACCACTCAACTTTCCATACCCTCGCGTTATCTGGTGTTCATGCCCGACGTCAGCCATGTGGGTATTTCCCAGCGAATCGAAGATGAAACCGAGCGTAACCGCTTGAAAGCCATTGTTGAGCAGGGCGCCGAAGCGCACCCGGATGTGCAGGGCGGGTACATCATTCGAACGGCAGCGGAAGCCGCGTCAGAAGAAGAGTTGCTTGCAGATATGAACTATCTGCACCACCTTAGCCAGTCGATACATGAGCGGATTGAGAAGGTTCAGGCGCCGGCCGCCGTTTATAAGGACCTGCCCCTGTTTATCCGCACCATCCGTGATCTTATTCGGCCACAGACAGAAAAAGTGCGCATCGACAGCCGCGAGAGCCACCAGCGAGTTATGGAGTTTGTTGACGAGTTTGTGACTGAGTTTGCCGATAAGGTGGAGTATTACCCCGGAGAGCGGCCTATTTTTGATCTTTACTCGGTAGAAGACGAGATTCAAAAAGCACTGAGCCGCAAAGTACAGCTGAAGTCTGGTGGCTATGTGATCATTGACCAGACTGAAGCAATGACCACCATAGATATCAACACCGGTGCCTTCGTGGGGCATCGTAATCTTGAAGAGACCATTTTCAAGACCAACCTTGAAGCTGCACGGGCAATCAGCCGCCAACTGCGCCTGCGCAATCTGGGTGGCATCATCATCATCGATTTTATCGACATGGAAGATGTTGAGCATCAGCGCCAGGTACACCGGATGCTGGAAAAAATGCTCGAGCGGGATCATGCCAAAACCAAAATCACTGGCGTGTCTGAGCTGGGCCTGGTGGAAATGACCCGAAAGCGAACCACAGAAAGCCTCGGCCAGGTTCTGTGCGAACCATGCCCTATATGCGATGGCAGAGGTTTTCTGAAAACCAGCGAGACAGTTTGCTTCGAAATTTTCCGGGAGATCCTGCGGATAAACCGTGCCTACGATGCAGAAAGCTATCTGGTGATGGCGTCCCAAAGCGTAGTCGATCGCCTTGTTGATGAGGAGTCAGACAACGTAGCGGATCTCGAAACCTTTATCGCCAAGACCGTTCGCTTCCAGGTAGAGCCGTTTTACAGCCAGGAACAGTACGATGTTGTTTTGCTCTGACTCCGGGGCGATACACCGGCGCCGAGGATAGCAGGCGATGAATTCCCTGAAGACGTCCTCCGAGAGTCAGCCTGGCCGCTTGATGGCGCTGCTTGCCAATGCGGTATGGTGGCTGATACTGGTTGTGCTGGTGCTGCTGGCTCTCTATGCCGGCATAGGTAGGCAACTTACCCAAAACGTGGATTCTTTCCGGGACGAGCTTTCTCAAGAGCTTTCTGCCCGTCTGGGCCACGACGTGAGTATTGGTAGTCTGTCTTCGCGCTGGTTCTGGCTCGATCCCTCCTTTACCGCACAAGACATAGAAGTCACCAATCCGGACTCCGGTGACCGGGTTGTAAGCCTGCAGCATTTGACCATTCGCTTTGATGCGGTTGCATCGTTGATGCGTTTCAGAATTGTATTCGAGGATTTTGAAGCTGACGGGCTTGAGTTAACACTGAACCAGCAGGGCAGTGGTGAAGTGGGTGTGCGGGGGGCTGATATTCCGGAGCCCCTGAACAATCGTTTCCGGGACTGGCTCAGAATTTCCGGGAAATGGTTGTCGGACCCTTACATAAAAGTTACCCGTGTGAACCTGGGTATTCGCGACAACCAGGGCCAACTCCGCTTTCTCGATATTCCCCAGCTTGATCTGATGTATCAGCAAGGTTTGTTCCGGGCATCTGGCAGAGCTATGCGGTCCGCGACTACTCAACAGCTGGCCAGTTTTACCCTTGTAGGAAAACAGTTCTTCCGTGGTGATTTCAGTGGTCAGCTCTATCTCAGCGTAGATTCCGGGCGCTTGTTTGATGGACTGATAGATGAATACCAGTGGCGAGATATTCGTGTGGAAGGCTTTGATCTGGGTGGTGAGGCATGGCTAACCTTCCGCAAAGGAGTTTTGCAACAGGTCAGCGGCACCGTAAGAACACCCTACTTGCAACTGGGCGTTGCCGGGGAGTCGCTGGCACCACTGGAAGACATTCGTGCCCGTTTTGGCTGGCGCCGGCACCATGCTGTGATGGTGAACCCGGAGGAGAGCGGTGATCGGCCAGAGACTATTGGCGAGTGGCATCTGAAACAGCTCGCCTGGACCTGGAACGGGGACCAGGTACCGCCCTTCAGCTTGAGGCTGGTTCCAGAGCCACAGGGTATTACCATCACCGCCGATGCCATGCCTTTGCGCCCGCTTCGACGCCTGACAGGCACTCTGCCTTTATTGCCGCCAGTGGCCAGTGACGCTTTGGAGAACTATCGTCCTTCAGGGTTTCTGGATGGTGTGACAATCCGTGTTCCGGGGAGTGACGACAATAGCTTTGAATTCTCCGGGCGGCTCCGGGATGTTGGCGCGGCTGCCTATGGTGGTGCGCCAGCCGTGCGCGGAGTGAACGGTTTTATATATGTTGACCAGAGTACTGGCTACGTTCGGGCTCGCGCGGGCGCCCGCCCGGTGACTCTTTCTTTCCCGGAACTGTTCAGCAGTGAGTGGTCCCTGCCAGAATTCTTCGCGACAGTAGCCTGGCGTATGGATGGGCCAGTCACCCGTGTTTATGCAGACGATATTCGCATGAGTTATGGCAGTGGCACCCAGTTGAACGGCGCTTTCGATTTGAAACTGGATCAGGAGGGTGAGGACAATCTCGGTCTCCGTGTTGGTGTCGAGAATGGCGAAGCCTCCATGCTGGCCGCTTTTGTTCCTGAGAAGATCGTGGATGCTGGGCTCTATGAGTGGTTGACTACGTCAATAACAAAGGCAGACATAACGTCTGGTGTCTACTATGGCCATGGCCAAATCGGTAAAGATGCGCCCTCGGGCTCGTTTGTTTCCTCCATGTGGTATGAATTTGATAACGCCAGTGTTCGCTATGATAGCCAGTGGCCAGAGGTGACCGGCGCGCGCGGGCGTGTTGATATACAAAACGGGGATACGCTGGTTCATCTGGAGGCGGGAACCACTGGCGGCTTGGCGATAGATCCGAGCACTGTCGCCGTGATTCCGGAGGAGGAAGGCGCGCTTGTGCAGGTGAATGTTTCTGCGCCTGTGGCGGCAGATTCCATCAGCTATTGGCTGGCCAACAGTCCTTTTGGCGCCATGGTTGGGTCTGAGGCTGCAAAGCTGCAGTACGGCGGCGATTACAAACTCGATCTGTCGATAGATTTGCCTCTCAAGGACGATGCATCACCCTTGGTTGAAGCTAATGTCCGCACCGGTAATGGCTCGATAGCCTATCCTGGCACGGACCTGCTTTGGGACAGGATTACAGGAGCGTTGACGTACCATTCAACAAAGGGTTTTTCCGGAGCGCCCTTGAGTGCCCACTTTCTGGACGAGCCAGTCAAGGTGGCGTTTAGTCAGCCCGACACGCCGCAGGCACTGCGGATTGAGCAAACTGGAACGTTATCTGTAGCCAAAGCGTTTAGTCAGGCGGGGCTTGTAGATTCCCGGAAAGTGAGTAGTAGCGGCTCTGGTGGCAGCCAGTATGGCCTTAAAGGCGAGTTTGACTACTCTGCCCGGCTGGATGTTATAGCGGCAAGCCCCCCAAGAATAACGCTTCGTTCCAGTCTTGAAGGGCTTTCTGTCGACTGGCCAGACCCCTTTTCAAAAAAGGCAGGTGAGGCCGCGCCGCTCCTGGCGGAGATAGATACCGGAAACGAGCAAGGTTTGGGTATTTCAGGAACCTGGGAGAATCGCGCTACCTTCGATCTTTTATTGAAGAACTCCGGTGTTGAGCTGACCTTTGGTGAACTCTATCTTGGGGAACAGATCCTCAGAAACATAGAGCTGGAGGCTTTTGATCTTGGCGACCGCTGGGTTTTGAGTACGCAGTCAGAGCGGGCGGTTGGCCGGATTGATATCCCGAATGATAATAGTCTTGTAACTGCTGATTTTGCAGTGGTGCAGCTGGTTCGGGACGAGACTGCAGCCAGGGATGCGCCAGAACTCTTGACCATAGAGCAGCAACTTGAAGCCTTCCGCGCAATGGATATGGAGAGCTGGCCAGATGTAGATGTTGCCATATCCAATTTGCGCCTTAACGATGACAGCTTGGGGCGTTGGTCTTTTCAGCTTCGGCCTGAGCGTCAGAAGCTCAACATCCATGGCATTGAAGGCCACCTGAAGTCCATTACACTGCAGGGCGATATGACCTGGAGTGTTGTAAATAATCGGGAAACCAGTCAGTTTTCGGGTTCTGTCACGGGGGGAGCGCTGGCGGACCTGGATGGGCTTTTCGATACCGAAATACCTTTATCGAACAAGCAAGCCAACATTGAGCTCGATCTGGAATGGCCAGGGCGCCCTGATGAATTTGACCTGGCAAGTCTCAGCGGAAACGTCAGCTTTCGCCTTGATGATGGCGTAATTCTGGAGAGCAACAATAGTGCGCAGGTGTTCAGGATATTCAACCTGCTCAACTCCGACACGCTGTGGCGCAGGCTTAAACTGGATTTTTCGGATTTATACAAGCGTGGTGTCGCCTTCGATGCAATCTCAGGCAAAGCGCTTCTGGAAGATGGCTTGCTGACGATGGATCCGGAATTGCAGGTGGTTGGCCCTTCAGGAGCATTCAAACTCAGCGGAAGCACTAATCTGGCGGACGAGGTGTTCGATATGCGTCTGGTTGTGGTTCTGCCGCTCACCCAGAACCTGCCTCTGGCTGCATTACTGATGGGTGCCGGTGCACCCATTGGTGGAGCACTATTCGTTTTGGATAAGGTGCTGGGAGACCCGCTCAGCAGGCTCACCAGCGCCACCTACAATGTGACCGGCCCCTGGGATGAGCCTAAAGTCGATTTGCGCAGTGTGTTTGACACAGGCAAGTAGCCTGGGCCGATGCCACCATCAGGCTTCAGCTTCGTCAACGCACTCCCGCAAGTAGCGGAACAGCTTGCGGGCTTGCCCGGTGTTTTTCTGCTTTTCCAGGTCTTTGCGGGCATTGCGAACAAGATTGCGCAAATGCTGTATGTCGGCACCAGGACAGTAGTTGAAGAATTCTCCGGCAACCGAGTCGCCCTCGGCAATCATCCGGTCGCGCCAGCGCTCAGCCAGGTGGTGGCGACGAGTATGCTCTTCACTTCCCGAATCGAACGCATCAATAGCTCGCTCAACTGCTTCCGGGTCATCTTCCTGCCGGATAATCTTGCCAATATACTGCAGGTGGCGGCGCTTGGCTTCGTTTTGCTTGATTCTGCGAGACTCTTCAATGGCACGTCTCAGAGTGTCGCTAATGGTTAGCGTATCAAGCTGTTCGTTGCTCAGGTCCAGCATGCGCTTGCCAATGCCCTGAAGCGCATGCATTTCCCGCTTGAGTTGGGACTTGCTTGGGCCCGAGTATTGCGGAGCCTCGTCTTCGTGGTCGTCGATCATGTTTTCATCCAGGTTTTTCGGTTCACGCGTAAAAAATAGTCGCCAGGCCAAGAAATGACATGAAACCGACCACATCTGTGACGGTTGTCAGTATAACGCTGCCTGCCAGTGCCGGGTCGATGTCACGGGATTTCAGGAACAGCGGTAATACGGTACCCACCAGCGCGGCGGCAACCAGGTTAATAATCAGAGCAGCAGCAATAATGGCGCCTATTAACAAATCCTGAAACCAGGCGGTTGCTGCGGCGGCTACCACGCCGGCCCAAAGTATGCCGTTGAGAATACCGGAAAGAAACTCCCGGTTCAGCAACCAGCCCACATTGGTCCCGCTGATCTGCCCGACTGCCATGCCCCGGATAACCAGGGTGAGGGTCTGGCTACCAGCGATTCCGCCCATGCTGGCTACTATGGGCATGAGCACAGCCAGGGCAACCACCTTTTCGATGGTGTCTTCGAACAGGCCAATAACGCCAGAAGCGATGAAAGCGGTGATCAGGTTTACACCCAGCCAGATTGCCCTGCGCCGTGTGGTTTTCCAGACCGGAGCAAATGTGTCTTCATCATCATCCAGACCGGCCATACTCATCAGTGAATGATCTGCATCCTCACGGATAACATCTACCACGTCATCGATGGTGATCCGGCCCAGTAGATGGCCTTCCTGGTTTACAACCGGCGCAGAAATAAGGTCGTAACGTTCAAACAGGGTGGCCACCTTGGTATCTGAGAGCGCGACGGGAATCGGCTCTATATCTGTATCCATAACCTCCCGAACAGTTGCCGCCTGGTTTGAAACAAGCATCTTGGTTATTGGCAGCATCCCGATAAATTCATCGCGCCGGCTCACTACAATCAGGCTGTCGGTCATCGGGGGCAGCGCCCGGTGCCGACGCAGATAACGCAATACCACATCAATGCTGATATCAGGACGCACGGTAATGGTGTCCGTGTTCATCAGGCCGCCGGCGGTGTCTTCCGGGTAGGACAGGACTTCCTCAACCCGTTGGCGATCCTGCTCGTCCATGGTGTCCAGAACTTCCTGGATCACCTTGTCTGGCAGTTGTTGCAGAAGGTCGGCGAGATCGTCGGACTCGAAGTCCTCAATAATATCGGCCAGTTCCTGGGCGTTCAGTCGGCTCAGATACTCTGCGCGTATGTCCTCGTTAAGGTACTGGAGAACATCGCCTTCGAGCTGTTTGTCTACCAGGTTCCAGAGCAAGGCACGCTGGCGTGGTGGTGATGATTCAAGCAAGTGCGCGATATCACTGGGGCTAAGGCCACCATTGAGAATACGGGCAACCTGTTTCAGCGCACCACTGTCCAGCGCTTCGCTCAGTGAGCGGAGGCGTTGGCGGGCTTGGCTTTTTTCCAGAATATCGGACATGAATCACCTGCAGTCAGAAAACGCCTGCATTATAACGGAGTTAGCCGCAGCACGTGAGAAAGAGTTACAGGGATACGCCAGGAAAAATGGGCAGTTGAGGCAATTAAGAGTGGCTTACTCGCCTTCGCCAAAATAGTCATTGATCAATTCTGAGAGGGCTTCTATAGCTTTTTCTTCATCCGGGCCGTCGGCCACCAGTTCAACCTCTGTGCCTTTGCTGGCAGCGAGCATCATTACATGCATGATGTTTTTGGCATCCACTTCGCGCCCTTTGCCGCAGATTCTCACGGAGCTGTCGAACTGCGAAGCCGTGGCCACCAGCTTGGCAGTGGCGCGGGCATGAAGTCCAAGCTTGTTGATGATGACAATGGGGTGGCGTATCACAGCAGGTCAGATCTCTTTCCGGGCCTGCAGGTGAGGCAGTTCGGCATGGCGTACCTGCACATTGCTGCAGGATTTGCGGAAGTGCCTCCCCAGCTGTTCGCAGATATACACTGAGCGGTGCTGGCCGCCGGTGCAACCAATAGAAATGGTCATGTAGCTGCGGTTACTGTCCGCAAAAGATGGAATCCAGCTTTCCAGAAACCCGATCAAATCGTTTACCATCTTGCTGCTGTCAGGCTCAGCCTCGAGAAATTCGATAACAGGCTGATCAAGTCCGGTAAACTTGCGCAAACTATGGTCCCAGTAGGGATTGGGCAGGCAGCGCACATCGAATACATAATCAGAGTCCAGCGGCACACCGTGCTTGAATCCGAAAGACTGGAAAAGTAGCGCGAGTTCCTGGTCTTTGCGGCCGGCAACCCGTTGCTTCACCATGTCCCGTAGCTCATACATCGACAGCCCTTTGGTGTTGATGTGCAAATCCGCGAGTTTTGAAAGTGGCTCAAGCAGCTCTTTTTCGTTGCTGATAGCCTCTCTAAGGGAGGTTTTGTCGTCGCTCAGGGGGTGCTTGCGCCGGGTGGCGTGAAACCGTTGCAGGAGAGACTGCTCATCGGCATCCAGGTAGATAACCTCAACCTGAATATCATCTCGCCGGAGCTTGCGATGAATCTCTTCGAAATTGGCCAGCTCGCCAGAGAGGTTTCGGGCATCAATGCTGACGGCCATTTTATCCAGCCGCCCCGGTGCTGGCTGGTTTGCGGCTTCCCGTGTCAGGGGGAACAGCAACCCGATTGGCAGGTTATCAATGCAGTAGTATCCCAGGTCTTCCAGTACGTGCAGAGCGGTACTCTTGCCGGAACCTGACCGGCCACTGACAATGATCAGTTTCATAGTGAAATAACCTGTTGCCCGAATGGATGTCAGCCGCTTGTGGCGGTCATGCGTTGGAACAGTGTTTGTGCATCTTCACACTGTCGGAGAGCGTCGCAGAATGAGCGCTCGTTAAATTTTTCAGCGAGCTGGCTAAGCAGCTCAAGATGCTCGCTGGTGGCTTCTTTGGGCACAATAAGTGCGAACAGAAGGTCCACTGGCTGGTTGTCTATAGCGTCGAATTCGACAGCTTCTTCCAGAGTCATCAGCACGCCGATAACCTGCTCAAGGCCTTCGAGGCGACAATGGGGAATGGCTATCCCCTGGCCAATTCCAGTGCTGCCAAGCCGCTCCCGGGCAATCAGATTATTGAAGATCTGACTTTCGTTGACCGAATCGTTGTGCTCCCGAATCTGCTCGGCAATGGTCTCCAGAACCCGCTTTTTACTTGATGCGGGAACATTGCACAGAGTCAGCTCCGGCACAAGGATGTTGTCTATTGTCAGAGTTGTGTCGCTCATGAATCGACCGCGCTTCCGTGAAAAAAGCTGCGACGCGTAGTTCGCGTCGCAGCTTGATTAGATGACATGCCTGAAAACACTCGCCTAGCGGGCGGTGTGTCCCTGCATCCTGTCTACAGTCTTTTCTTTATGCTTGAGGATCTGACGATCAAGCTTGTCGACGAGTCCGTCGATGGCTGCGTACATATCCTCATTTTCCGCCTTTGCGTGAATCTCACCACCAACCACGTGGAGCGTCGCATCTGCAATCTGCCGAACCTTATCTACTTCCAATGTTACCTGGCAGTTACTGATGTGGTCGAAGTGCCGCTCGAGTCGTTCAAACTTCTCGGCTACATAGTCTTTCAGAGCGGGTGTCAGCTCTACGTGACGGCCTGAAATGTTGAGTTGCATAGACGTCTCCTGTTGTCATCCTTTCCGGCTCAGGGAGCCGGTCTGAGTGCTGGCGCATGGCTGCACCAGCGAAAACCATTTGCTGCGCCGGATTTAAACCAGTCGCTTGCGTTCATTTGAGGGCGGAATGTTCATGGCTTCGCGGTATTTTGCAACAGTGCGTCGCGCCACTTTGATTCCTTCTTCTCCCAGCATGGCTGCAATTTTGTTATCACTCAACGGCTTTTTCGGTGTTTCTGCAGCAATGAGCTTTTTGATCATTGCCCGAATGGCTGTTGATGAGCATTCTCCGCCCTCATCGGTACTGACGTGGCTGGAGAAAAAATATTTCAGCTCGAAAACGCCCCTCGGTGTATGCATGTATTTCTGCGTAGTCACACGGGAAATGGTCGATTCGTGCATTTCCACAAGCTGGGCAATATCCGACAGGATCAGCGGTTTCATCGCTTCTTCACCGTGATCCAGAAAACCCTGCTGATATTCAACAATCCGGGTTGCTACCTTCAGCAGTGTTTCGTTGCGGCTTTGGAGGCTCTTGATGAACCATTTTGCTTCCTGAAGCTGGTCGCGCAGATAGGTGTTGTCTGCGCTGCTATCCGCACGTTTTATTAATGAAGCATAGCTGGCATTCACGCGTATGCGCGGCGCAATTTCCGGATTCAGCTCAACACGCCAGCGGTCATTGTGTTTGCGCACGATAACATCGGGAATCACGTAGTCCGGCTCTGTGCGATCAATGATGTCACCGGGGCGCGGGTTGAGGCTGGTAATCAGTGCCAGCACATCGCGCAACTGGTCTTCCTTAAGGCGGCTGCGGCGAAGCAGTTGGGCGTAATCACGGTTGCCCAGCAGGTTTATATAATGTGTGATTACCAGCTTTGCCTGGGCAAGCCAGGGTGTCTCTGGTGGCAATTGGTTGAGTTGAATCAGCAGGCAATCCTGGAGATCTCGCGCAAACACCCCGGGAGGATCGAAGAACTGCAGCCGGCGCAGCACTGCTTCGACTTCATCCATCTCCAGGGGGTCGTCATCCGTATCGTTCGTCAGGCCGCTGTAGATCTCTTCCAGAGGGCTTGTGAGGTAGCCCTGCTCGTCAACGGCGTCCATAAGAGCGTGAGCAATGGCCTGATCCCGCTCGCCAAAGGGAGTGAGGTTCAATTGCCACTCAAGATGGTCCCGAAGGGTTTCACTAGGGGAATTGCGGGTCTCGAAATCGTGGTCGCTTTCGTCTTCGTTGCGCGCTGCAGGAGCAGGGGCGGACTGATAGATGTCGTCCCACGCGGTATCTACGGGCAGGTCGTCCGGAATCGTGTCGGGTATTTCATTTTCGGTTTGCCAGTCGGGGCCGTTCTCGCTTTCATCCCAGTCAGAACTGGATGAATCGGGGGCTGTCTCTGAACTGGTGTCGTTTGAGGTGTTGTCCTTGTCCTGCTCGTTATCCGCAGTGGATGTGTCGATTTGATCGTCATCATCCTGGGATTCCAGCAGTGGATTGGATTCCAGCGCTTGCTGGATTTCCTGCTGGAGGTCGAGGGTTGATAGCTGTAGAAGCCTGATCGCCTGTTGCAGCTGGGGCGTCATGGTCAGGCTTTGACCCAGCTTTAATTGTAATGAGGCTTTCATAACCATCGCTCAGGATCCGTCACTTATACCCGCTCTGAATTTCTTGCTACGGCTAAAAATTCTTTATGTGTCGGCCACTTGCCGCCATTAAAAGTTATCCTAGCAAGTTCTCTGCCGAGTTTACTTGCTCCGGGTCAGCAAAACAATCGAGCGGGCATGCCGTCATACCGAAAACATGGCTTAGAGTCGGAATTCGTTGCCAAGATAAACCTCTTTTACTTGCTGGTTGGCCAGGATGGTTTCGGCATTTCCAGAAGCAATAATGTGCCCGCCAGATACGATGTAAGCGTTCTCGCAGATATCCAGAGTTTCCCGCACGTTGTGGTCGGTGATCAGCACACCAATGCCCTTGTCCCGGAGATGGCGGATAATCTGTTTGATATCGCTGACAGAAATGGGGTCTACCCCGGCAAAGGGCTCGTCCAGAAGAATGAAGGCGGGCTCCATGGCCAGGGCGCGGGCAATCTCCACCCGGCGCCTTTCCCCTCCAGAAAGAGCCATGCCCACACTGTCACGGATGTGGGTGATATGGAATTCTTCCAGCAATTGCTCAACTTTTTCCAGACGCTCGGCTCGGCTCAGGTTCTTGCGGGTTTCCAGAATTGCCATGATGTTGTCGCGCACTGATAGTTTGCGGAACACGGAAGCCTCCTGAGGCAGGTAACCAATGCCTTTGCGCGCCCGACCATGCATGGGTAGGGGGGTGATGTCCTGGCTATCGATGGTGATACGGCCATTATCTGCGTTCACCAGCCCGACTATCATGTAAAAACAGGTGGTTTTGCCAGCTCCGTTTGGCCCCAGAAGGCCAACGATTTCACCGCTGCGAATTTCAAGCGACACATCGATGACGACTTTCTTTTGCTTATAGCTTTTTGCCAGGTTACTCGCTCTGAGGACTGCCATCGGATTCCTGTTTACTGTAATCAGCTGTTATTGGGTGGAGTCTGTGCTGTTGCCTCGGGGCTGGATAACCATCTCTACCCGTCCGGGGCCGGCTCCGGTATCCTCGCCGCCTTCCGCCGTAACCACTCGTTGTTCAGTGTCGTAATGAATGATATCGCCGCGAAATACGTTGCCATTCTGCTCAATCACCGCTTCACGTTCAAAGGTGAGCTGTTTGTCAGTGGCAGACCAGGTAATGTTTTTTGCTTTGGCATCGGTTTCGCCCTCACCGCTGGTAACGGGCTGCTGATAGCGGGCAGGAGAGCCGCTGGCCTCGATGCGGTTAAGGCCGTCGGCGCTGCGATAGAGAACCACACGTTCAGCGGACAAGCGGGTTTTACCCTGGGCCAGTTCAACCGCACCTGTGTAGATGGCAATGCCTTTGCCATCGTCCAGGCGAGCGCTGTCGGCGCTCACGGTAATGGGCTGGTCGGAGTCAAGGTCAAAGGCTGTCGCTGAATTCATAAGGCCTGCCGCGAGAACGGTGGCAAGAAGCCTGCGCACAGAATTATTTAACGGTTTCATAGCGTCCTTCCACCTGGGAATTCAGTTCCAGAATGCGTTCGTTGATCCACGCTTTCATGCCCTTTGCCCGAGTTGTGCCAAGGGTGTCGGTGATTGTTACCGGGTCATCGGTATAAACCATGCCCTGCTTGTTATCCAGCGTAAGGCTTTCGGTGTTCAGTGTTGCCTCCCGGTCGCCAATTGTTCGCACCACCCGAACGTTTCCCGCAAGGTTGAGCAGGTCATCGTTCTGGCGCAGGGTGCCATTCTCGGCATTCAAAATCCACGGGCCTTCTCCGGTAGCGCCAAACAGTTCAGCGCTGGGCGACTCCATTGCAGCCAGGTTGCCTTCTTCGAATTGCTCTATCCGCGGGCTTGTAAATACAATTTTGCGCTGGCCGCTCTCATCGTAAGAAGTGTAGTTGCCGTTAATCACGAATCCGTCAGGCTCTGTTTCGCCACGGAGCTGCCTGGCATCACTGTAGCTGCTGAGCGGGGGCTCATCGCTTTGCCACAGCAGAAATGCGGTTGCTACTATGGTTATGGCGAGCCCGAGCATGCGCAGCCGAGGCCTGTTTGCCAAGGCCAGTCTTGAGAGCAAGCTGCTTTTTGCGCTCTCTTCCATTTTTATGACTCCAGGTAAGGCGTCAGTGTAGCGTTCAGGTGCCCCCCGGCTGTCAGCAGGAGGTCACACAATTCCCGCACAGCGCCACTGCCTCCTGTCGCGTGTGTGCAGTAATCCGCGTGCTCCTTAACCAGCCAGTACCCATTGGGCACCGTAACGCCGAGGCCTGCGTAGCGAATGGCGGGCAAATCTGGTAAGTCGTCGCCCATATAGGCAATGTTTTCCGGCGCGATGCCCAGAGTGCTGACCAGCTCCTGCAGCGCGATTTTCTTGTCTTCCCGGCCCTGCATCAGGTACGTGATTTTCAGGTCGTTCATGCGCTTTTCGGTCAGTGGCGAACTGCGACCGGTAATGACGGCTACGGTGATTCCCGCGGCCATCAGTTGCTTCAGCCCCAGCCCATCGAGAATATTGAACCCTTTGAGTTCATCACCGTTTGCGCTGAAGTAGATTTTGCCATCACTCATGATGCCATCAACATCCAGGGCAACGAGCTTGATGCCTGCAGCTTTCCTCAGCAGGGATTCCGGCCAGAGTTTTTGCAGTGGGCTTTTCAGTTCGTCCATCATGATGCCTTTAATTTGTTCTTTAGATCACGCCAGCGCGAAGAAGGTCATGCATATTGATTGCACCAACCAGGGCGCCGTCTGCATCGGTTACCGGCAGGGCACTGATTTTAAGGCCTTCCATCACGTTAAGCGCTTCTGCCGCCAGTTGGTCTGGCTGGATGGTTCTGCCGTTGCGTGTCATCACGTCTCGAATAGGGGTGACGTGTACATCTATAGATTTATCCAAAGTGCGGCGCAGGTCCCCATCGGTGAAAATGCCCGTCATGGTGCCATTGGGATTCACCACTGTGGTCATGCCAAGTCCCTTACGGGAAATTTCAAGCAAGGCTCCGCTCAATGTCGTGTCTTCATCGACGATGGGTATACGATCGCCGGTGTGCATTATGTCAGACACCCTGAGCAGCAGCTTGCGGCCAAGGCTGCCGCCGGGGTGGGAGAATGCAAAATCTTCTGCGCTGAAGCCCCGCGCCTCCAGCAAGGCAACGGCTAGTGCATCGCCCATGACCAGTGTTGCGGTTGTGCTGGAAGTGGGTGCCAAACCGAGTGGGCAA
Source organism: Marinobacter sp. DY40_1A1 (assembly GCF_016597815.1). Taxonomy (GTDB): domain Bacteria; phylum Pseudomonadota; class Gammaproteobacteria; order Pseudomonadales; family Oleiphilaceae; genus Marinobacter; species Marinobacter xiaoshiensis. The sequence goes on from NZ_VCHA01000001.1 coordinate 469,387, forward strand.
GCTTCTGTCTCAACGCTGACATCCAGATTTGCGACGGCTTCTTTTGCGAGGGTAGATGCGGGGTTTCCCGTCATGCTGATCAGGGGGGCGCCCATGCGTTTGATCAAAGGCAAAATGGTAACCACTTCGCTGGTATTGCCGCTGTTTGAAATGGCAATAACCACGTCCTGGCTGGTAATCATGCCCATATCGCCGTGGCTGGCTTCGCCCGGGTGAACAAAAAACGAGGGTGTTCCGGTGCTTGCCAGGGTGGCTGCGATCTTGTGGCCTATGTGGCCCGATTTGCCCATGCCGGTTACGACTACCCGGCCTTTGCAGGCCATGATGACTTCGCAGGCACGTATAAAGTGATCATCAATGCGGTGTTCAAGAGCGCTGATGGCATCTCTTTCTATTCGGATAGCCTGAAGTGCGGGAGTACGGAAATCGTATGTTCTCTTTTCAGTCATCGGGCTAAAAACCTGCTTTTTCGTTGGCATTGTTCGTATGAAAAGACTTGGTGCTATCTATGTGAAAATAGAAGGGTGCGATCAGATTAGCGGAGTATAACATTTCCCGCGAGCTGATCAGTCTGGTTACCGTAAGTTAAACCGACTGGTCAGTAAAACTGATCATTGCTATCAATTCATTTTGGGAACCATTGATTGAGCTTGAGGGCTCCTTGACATAATGTAGCCGCTCCCTGAAGGCATAACGGTCAGGCGTTGAGAGCTTAGGCTGCGGGGTGAAGGCTAAAAGCTATGGGCTGAAAGGTAAGGAATATGGGGTTGGACTCGTACATTACATTGAAGGACGTTGTGTTTTCGCGTTCTGATCGCCGCATTTTTAATGGTGTGTCCGTGGAGATTCCCCGGGGGAAAATCACCGCTGTTATGGGGCCTAGTGGCAGTGGTAAAACCACATTGCTTCGCTTGGTTGGTGGCCAGCTCCGGCCGGATTCAGGCAGCATTATTGTAGATGGCCAACCGATCGGTGAGCTTCGCCGGAAGGAGCTTTACAAGTTCCGGGAAAAAATGGGCATGCTGTTCCAGAGTGGTGCGCTGTTTACTGATTTGAGTGTCTACGAGAACGTGGCGTTCCCTATGCGAGTGCACACCAAACTGCCGGAAGACATGATTAACGACATAGTGTTGATGAAACTGGAGGCAGTTGGCCTGCGCGGCGCCCGCAAGCTCATGCCCTCTGAGCTTTCCGGCGGTATGAATAGGCGCGTGGCTCTTGCTCGCAGTATTGCTCTGGACCCGGAGCTTATCATGTATGACGAGCCCTTCGCCGGGCAAGACCCTATCGGCATGGGCGTTCTGGTGAAACTGATTCGTGATCTGAACAGCTCCATGGGGCTCACCAGTGTCCTTGTGTCCCATGATGTTCAGGAGTCCCTGAGCATTTGTCATTACGCATGCATTATTGCAGACGGTAAAGTGATTGGGGCTGGCACGCCCTCCGAATTGCAGGATCACCCGTCTGAGCAGGTACAACAGTTTTTGAATGGGCATCCGGATGGCCCTGTGCCATTCCATTACCCATCTTCAGCGGCAACTGAAGATTTCGGGCTTGCAGGAGGTGTCTCTTGATCGACAGAATTGCTTCCTTCGGGCGCAGTGGGACAGACCTTGTTGTTTCCATAGGTCGCGCTGGTCGTTTTCTGGCGGGGGTGCTGTCAGGCGTTCCGCGCCCGATAACCGGCTTTCCTCTATTGATGAAGCAGCTGTACTCTGTTGGTGTGCTGTCGCTTGCGATCATAGTGGTTTCTGGTTTGTTTATCGGTATGGTGCTGGGCCTGCAGGGTTATACCATACTCAGTGATTTTGGCTCCGAAGCCGCCATCGGCCAGATGATTGCGCTTACCTTGGTACGTGAACTCGGGCCTGTAGTAACTGCGTTGCTGTTTGCCGGGCGTGCCGGTTCGGCGCTGACCGCTGAAATTGGCCTGATGAAGGCAACAGAGCAGCTTTCCAGCATGGAAATGATGGGCGTAGACCCCTTGCGACGGGTAATTGCCCCCCGGCTCTGGGCTGGTTTTATCGCTATGCCGGTACTGGCTATCATCTTTTCCATGGTGGGTATCTGGGGTGGAATGCTGGTAGGCGTTGAGTGGCTTGGTGTTTTTGAAGGCTCCTACTGGGGCAACATGCAGGCGTCTGTCGATTTCTGGGACGACGTAGTGAATGGCATCATCAAAAGCGTTGTTTTCGGTTTTGTATGCGCCTGGATTGCGGTTTACCAAGGTTATGATTGTGTGCCCACATCTGCAGGAATCAGCTCAGCTACCACCAAAACCGTGGTCTACTCTTCGCTGGCTGTTCTGGGGCTGGATTTTGTGCTGACTGCCGTAATGTTCGGCAACTTCTGATCAACGATTGACGAGATAACACCGGGAGCCGGTAATGACACAAAGAACAACGGACATCACAGTTGGCCTGTTTATGCTGGCTGGATTGGCAGCGCTGCTGTTTCTGGCACTTCAGGTAAGTGGGCTGTCCCCCAAATCTGCCAAAAGCACCTACACCATATACGCGGATTTTAACGACACCGGCGGTATTACGCCCCGCGGTAGGGTTTCCATGGCGGGTGTAACCGTTGGAAGCATTGATTCGATCACCCTGAACAAGGAAACCTTCCAGGCGCGGGTGGCCATGTCCATCCATGGCGACGTGAACAATATCCCGGCCGATAGCGCAGCAGTAATACGCACATCCGGACTGCTGGGTGAGCAGTATATTGATATATCTATCGGTGGTGATATGGAGTCACTTCAGCCGGGTGATACCTTCTATTCCACCCAGTCGGCCATGAATATTGAACGGCTGATCAGCAATTTTGCATCTGGCAAATAATCCAGATGAGAGACAGAGCAGGAGAAGCCCGATGATTGCGTTAACACAGCGATTTTTTCTCGCCTTTACACTGATGGCGCTTTGTGTGGCATCGGTTCAGGCGGGCCCGGAAGACGACTTGCAGCAATATGTCGATGAAAACACGCAGAAGTTAGTGAGAAAGCTGACCTCTGAGCGGGGTCTCTATGAGCGTGATCCTGAAGCTTTTTATCAGAATATGGACGATGCGCTGGAAGACTTCGTGGACTTCCGTCGGATCGCAGCCCGGGTAATGGGGCGTTATGCGCGACAGGCAACGCCTGAGCAGCGGAACGAGTTTGTGGTCAAATTCAAGCGCAGCCTGTTTGATAGCTACGCGCAGGCGCTGATGAGCGCTGACAACTTCGAGATCAAGGTGCGGGGCGCTACGATTAACCCCGGGGACGACAACCGGGCGTCTGTGGCCATGGAAGTGATTACCGCTTCAGGCAACCGCCATTCAGTTACCTATTCCATGTACCGCAAGGACGAAGGCAGCAACTGGATGATGGAAAACGTGATCGTTGAAGGAGTTAATATCGGCCTTTCCTTCCGTGACCGCTTTACCCAGGAAATGGAAGCCAATCGCGGACAGGTCGAGATTGTTATTGATGGTTGGAGCGATGCGGTGAAATCCCTCAACCTGGAAGATGAAGTGAATAAATCATGAGCCCGGAAACACCGGCAGTTCGGCTGGAGGCAGGCGCGCTGTTTGTCTCCGGCGCGATTGATGCCCACAATGTTGCCGCCCTTCGGGCTGAAGGCGAGGGATTGATTGTTGGCGTCAGAGATAGCGTGGTGGTGGACCTTTCGGGCTTATCCACTACTCACAGCGTTATTCTCTCCATGCTACTTTGCTGGAGCAGGCTGGCAGAAAAACAGGGGGTTTCTTTGACGTATACCGGAGCTCCCGACCGCCTCGTGTCTCTTGCCGCTTTGAGCAGCCTCGCAGATTGGTTACAATCGCGCCCCTGATTTCATAAATACCTGAGGAATTACTATGGACGCCACCGAAGTCACCAAGTTGGTCGAAGAAGCACTGCCCGGTTGTGAGGTGCAGGTACAGATCGACGGTAACCATTATATGGTGGTCGTTATAGGTGACGTTTTTGAAGGCCTGTCGAGCATCAAGCGGCAGCAGCTGATCAATAAAGCGCTATTCCAACAAATTATGGATGGCACTATTCACGCTCTTCACCCGAAACCCTTTACCCCGGCTGAATGGGCTGCGCGCAAAGGCTGAGCCTCTCGCACACAACAGGATTACTATTGTGGACAAACTTCTAATCCGGGGCCGTAAGCCTCTGGACGGCGAGATCCGGATCTCCGGCGCCAAAAACGCTGCGCTTCCTATTCTTGCCGCAACCCTGCTGGCAGATGAGCCGGTTACCGTTGGTAACCTGCCGCATCTGCATGACGTGACTACCATGATCGAGCTGCTAGGCCGCATGGGTGTGGATTTGATGATTGATGAGAAGATGAGCGTGGAGATTCACGCCAATACCATCAAGCATTTTCATGCGCCTTATGAGCTTGTTAAAACCATGCGCGCCTCCATTTTGGTGCTGGGGCCATTGGTCGCGCACTTTGGTGAAGCGGAAGTGTCTCTGCCAGGCGGCTGTGCCATTGGTAGCCGCCCGGTAAACCTGCATATTCAGGGCCTCGAACAAATGGGCGCGGATATAAAGGTTGAGAATGGCTACATTCGTGCGAAAACGAATGGTCGTCTAAAAGGCGCACACATCTTCATGGACGTGGTGACGGTAACCGGCACCGAAAACCTGTTGATGGCCGCAACCCTCGCAGATGGCAAAACCATCCTCGAAAATGCGGCTCGCGAACCGGAAGTGGTTGACCTGGCGGAGTGTCTTATTGCCATGGGTGCGAAAATCACCGGGCACGGCACTTCAACCATTGAAATTGAAGGCGTTGAGCGCCTGCATGGTTGCCACTACAACGTACTGCCAGACCGTATCGAAACCGGAACCTATCTGGTAGCAGCGGCAGCCACCGGCGGCCGGGTGAAGCTGAAAGATACTCGTGCAGATTTGTTGGACGCAGTACTGCTCAAGCTGGAAGAAGCTGGCGCCTACATCACCTCCGGCCCCGATTGGATCGAGCTGGACATGAAAGGCAAGCGCCCGAAGGCGGTTAATATTCGCACAGCGCCTTACCCGGCTTTTCCGACCGATATGCAGGCTCAGTTTGCCGCTATGAACGCAGTGTCAGAAGGCACGGGTACCATCATCGAGACGGTGTTCGAGAATCGCTTCATGCACCTGCAGGAACTGACCCGCATGGGTGCTGACATCACGCTGGAAGGCAATGCCGCGATTATAAAAGGCGTTGATCACCTGACGGGTGCTCCGGTTATGGCAACGGACTTGCGAGCCTCTGCCAGCCTTGTTATCGCAGGCTTGATGGCAGAGGGAGATACGATTATTGATCGTATCTACCATATTGATCGCGGGTACGAGTGCATTGAAGAGAAGCTGCAACTGCTCGGCGCCAGCATCCGCCGCTTGCCAGCGTGACAGACATAAACGGGAAACCGGAAGGACGCATGACAGATTCCATCACCATCGCCCTGTCGAAGGGGCGAATCCTGGAAGAAACCCTGCCACTGCTGGCAGAAGCCGGGATTGAGCTGATTGACGATATCAAGAAATCCCGGAAACTGGTGTTCCCCACCACAGATCCGGATGTGCGTGTGCTCATTCTCCGCGCCACCGATGTGCCTACCTATGTGCAGTACGGTGGTGCTGATTTGGGTGTGACAGGGAAAGATGTGCTGATGGAGCATGGCGGCGGAGGGCTCTACGAGCCTCTGGATTTGAATATTGCCCGTTGCCGGCTGATGACCGCAGGGCCCAAAGGCGAAAAGCCGCCGGTAGGGCGTATCCGTGTAGCGACCAAGTTCGTCAACATGGCCCGTCGGTATTACGCTACGCAAGGTCGACAAGCCGATATCATCAAGCTTTACGGTGCGATGGAGTTGGCGCCGATTCTCGGGCTGGCAGATGAGATCGTCGATATTGTGGACACGGGTAATACCTTGAAGGCCAATGGTCTGGAAGCCCGCGAACTGATTGATCACATCAGCACAAGGCTCGTGGTTAACCGAGCTTCCATGAAAATGAAGCACCAGCAAATTAACCCCATTATTGAAAAGATGGCCGCCGCCGTCGAAAAACGCAGATAAAGTTCATAATCCAAAGCAGGATTTGAGAAATGACCGTTAACATCAAACGATTGAACGCTTCCCAGTCAGACTTTGACAGTCAGTTGGCCACGCTTTTGGCATGGGACGACAGTGTTGATCATCAGGTGAACGAGTCGGTACGTCACATCCTGCATGAGGTTAAAACCCGTGGTGACAAGGCTGTTCTTGAGTTTACGGAGAAGTTTGATCGGCTGAATGTTGCTAGCGTTGCAGAGCTGGAAATGAGTCAGGCTCGTTTACGGCAAGCCTTGAAAACAATTCCAGAAGATCAACGCGTGGCATTGCAGCAAGCAGCTGATCGTGTTCGGGATTACCACGAGCGTCAGGATCAGAAGTCCTGGCAGTATCAGGACGAAGACGGCACGGTGCTGGGCCAGAAGGTTACGCCATTGGATCGCGCCGGGTTATATGTGCCTGGTGGCAAGGCTGCCTATCCGTCTTCCGTGCTGATGAACGCCATTCCCGCGAAAGTAGCGGGCGTAGCAGAAGTTATCATGGTAGTGCCTACCCCGGATGGCGTGGTGAATGATCTGGTGCTGGCTGCTGCGGCGATAGCAGGCGTTGACCGTGTATTTACGGTGGGTGGCGCTCAAGCCGTTGGCGCGCTGGCCTACGGCACGGAAACCATCCCGGCGGTCGACAAAATCGTTGGCCCCGGCAACATATACGTAGCCACGGCTAAACGCGAAGTCTTCGGCACCGTCGGCATCGACATGATCGCGGGCCCCTCGGAAATCCTCGTGATTTGCGACGGCAAAACCGATCCCGACTGGATCGCCATGGATTTGTTCTCCCAGGCCGAACACGACGAACAAGCCCAGTCCATACTGATCAGCCCGGACGCAGACTTCCTCAACGCTGTAGAAACCAGCATCAACAAGCTGCTCCCCACTATGGAGCGCGCCGACATCATCCGCACCTCCATGACTGACCGCGCAGCGCTGATTCACGTTGCAGACCTGAGCGAAGCCGCAAAAGTCTCCAACCGCATAGCGCCTGAACACCTGGAGCTATCCGTAGAAAACCCGGAAGCCCTGCTGGAAGAAATCCGCCACGCCGGCGCTATCTTCATGGGCCGATACACCGCCGAAGCTCTGGGCGATTACTGCGCTGGGCCGAACCACGTATTACCGACAAGTGGCACCGCCAGGTTCTCCTCGCCGCTGGGTGTTTACGACTTCCAGAAGCGTTCATCCATCATCGGTTTCAGCGCCAAGGGCGCCGACCGGATGGGGCGAGTCGCGTCGGTGTTGGCTAGAGGCGAGGGGCTTACTGCCCATGCACGCTCAGCTGAGTATCGGATTAAGAACGATTAGTTTTGGTCAGTTTCAAAATGACCCGAAATGCATGAATATATCACCTTAATCTGCAGGCAGTTGGGACAGTATTTGCTCCGGGAATGTCGGAGGCCATGGACGGCCGGAGACAAGCGCACATGGATGTGCTCGTAGCGGTTCCCGGAGCAAATGCTGTCCCAGCTGCCGTCTCCATTGGAGCAAAAAAATGAGTAAATTCTGGAGCCCCCTGGTCAAGAGCCTGGTTCCTTATGTACCAGGCGAACAACCCAAAATGGCCAACCTGGTAAAACTGAATACCAACGAAAACCCATTTGGCCCATCGCCAAAGGTAATTGAGGCCATCCAATCTGAACTCAATGACAGCCTGCGCCTATACCCGGATCCCGAAGGCGAAAGCCTGCGCCAGACCATCGCCGGCTATCACAACGTAAAGCCCGAGCAAGTCTTTTTAGGCAATGGCTCCGATGAAGTCCTGGCCCACATATTCTACGCACTGTTCCAGCACGGCCAGCCCGTGCTCTTCCCGGATGTAACTTACAGCTTCTACCCCGTGTACTGTGGCCTTTACAACATCGAAGGCAAAACAGTACCCCTGACAGACAGCTTTGAAATCAACCCGGAAGACTACAAACAGCCTAACGGTGGAATCATCTTCCCCAACCCCAACGCGCCTACTGGCCGTTACCTTGGGTTGGAGCATGTGGAGGCCATCCTTCAGGCTAACTCCGAACGTGTTGTTGTAGTTGATGAAGCCTATGTGGACTTTGGCGGCGAATCTGCCATCAAATTTGTGAATCAGTATCCCAACCTGCTGGTTTGTCAAACCCTCTCCAAAGCCCGCTCTTTGGCTGGTTTGCGGGTAGGCTTTGCCATCGGCCATCCGGACTTGATTGACGCACTTAATCGCGTTAAAGACAGCTTTAACAGCTACCCACTAGACAGGCTGGCACAGGCGGGAGCACAAGCTGCTTATGAAGATCATGAGTGGTTCCAGAAGTCCTGCGAGGGTGTTATCTCTGAGCGGGAGCGCGTAACCAAGAGTTTGGAAAGCCTGGATTTTGAAGTTTTGCCCTCCAAGGCCAACTTCGTTTTTGCCCGCCACAAAGAAAGATCCGGCGGAAGCTTGGCAAAAGAATTGAGAGAGAAGGGAATAATCGTTCGTCATTTCAACAAGCCTAGAATCAGCGAGTTTTTGCGAATTACCATTGGTACTCCCGAGCAAAATGATGCGCTAATTGCCGGCCTTAAATCTCTGTAAATGACTGAAGTCTGATCAAGGCTGGCAGAGTGAGGGGGAGTTCCGGGAATGTCGTAGGCCAAGGACGGCCGGAGACAAGCGCACATGGATGTGCTCGTAGCGGTTCCCGGAACTCCCCCTCACTCTGCCAGCCGGAAACTCCAGTGCCTAAACCAAATGAGGATAAAGCATGGCAACCCGTGACAGCATTCTCGCCAAGCTCAACGAATGGCTGAAGCCAAACGAATTCCAGGACTACTGCCCCAACGGCCTGCAGGTCGAAGGCAAAAGTGAGATCAGCACCATCGTCACTGGCGTTACTGCCTCTCGCGATCTCATCGAAGCCGCCATAGCCGCAAACGCAGATATGTTGATTGTTCACCACGGCTACTTCTGGAAAGGTGAAGATCAAGCCATCCGGGGCATGAAGCGTGAACGCCTGAAGCGCCTTCTGGATAACGACATCAACCTGCTGGCCTACCACCTCCCATTGGACGACCATCCGGAATACGGCAACAACCGACAGTTAGCGGATATCCTCGGTATTGAAAACCCAAGGCCGTTAAACGGTCTGGTTTGGGAAGGTGAGCTCAATGAGCCAATGAGCCCGGAAAAATTCAGCCAGCACATCGCAAGAGCGCTACACCGGGAACCCCTGCGAGTCGGTAACGGCAAAGCAGAAATCAAACGGGTAGGGTGGTGTACAGGTGCTGCGCAAGAATTCATCAACATAGCAATTGATGCAGGCCTCGATGCCTACATCAGTGGTGAAATCTCCGAGCCGACTACGCACACGGCTCGGGAGTGTGGTATTCACTATTACGCCGCCGGCCACCATGCAACAGAGAGATATGGTGTCAAAGCACTGGGGGCGGCACTAGAAAAAGAATTCGGGATCAAGCACCGCTTCATTGATTGCGATAATCCGGTATAACAAAGCGGAGCAAACTATTAGCGGCAGCAGGCGAAATCAAGCCTCTGCCGACTTGCCACCCTTCTTGAGCCCGAAGTCTTCAGACAAGGTTCCGGATGTCTTTGGCGCGTAATCCCTGGGAGGCTCAGCACCATCTTCGCTGACTTCCTCGAGGCGCTTGCGAGAGGTTTCCTCCGCCAGTTCAGCCATCCACTCTTCATCGTTACACAGGCGGTTGGCTCCGCGGGCCATGTGCTGGTTTACATCACGGTAGGCATCGTTAAAGCGGCGTAGCAAGTGAGCTGACTCCATAAAATGCTCGTTCACCTGTGCCTGGTAGCGAGTGTACTCGTTACGCACTTCTTCGGCCTGCTGCTCAGCACGGCGCTGCCGAAGCGTGGAACCTTGCCCCGAGCGGCCAAAAATCGCTCCGATGACAATGCCAACAATCAATGCGGCAATCGCTGCCAGAATCAGGTTTGTCATATGATATCTCGTCCTGTTGCCTTAAAAATGAGCAAATCCATAGAGGGCAGTATAGCGCCCGCAGCTTCATCAGCCCATGCCTGAATACTGCGCCAATCGTCGTATTGCCCGGCGGGTCTTCCGCGTGGCGAAAAAAACGCAGATGCGCGATAATACGCCGCCCAAAATCAACGATCTGACCCCGGGATTTCCTGATGACAGCCTCTACGCCTTCTTTAGTCACCGCAAACCAGACACCATGGCAGCGTTACCAAGCGGATCTTGAGCGCCCGGAGTTTTTAAAGGACGCGGCGCAGGCGGATGCGGTTCAACGTCTTCAGTTACTCTACGATAAACTGGTGGAAGCGGAAAGCGAACGTGGCAAAGCGGTAACAAAATTGCGGCGCAAGTTGAAAAAAGGCCGGGAGGAGCCCGTTAAGGGGCTATATTTTTGGGGTGGCGTTGGCCGTGGTAAAACCTACCTGATGGACACCTTTTTTGAGTCGTTGCCATTCCAGCGTAAGATGCGAGTGCATTTTCACCGCTTTATGCAGCGAGTTCACCAAGAGCTGAAAAACTTCAAAGGCGAGAAAAATCCACTGGATCTGGTTGCAAAAAAGTTCGCCAATGAAACCCGCGTAATCTGTTTTGATGAGTTTTTTGTTTCTGATATCGGCGATGCAATGATCCTGGCGACGCTAATGGACGGCCTGTTCAAGCGGGGCGTTACTCTGGTGTGCACCTCCAACATAGTGCCCGATGGCCTCTACAAAGACGGCTTGCAGAGAGCCCGCTTTCTTCCTGCTATAGCGCTTGTGAATAAATATACTGATGTGGTGAACGTCGACGGCGGTGTGGATTATCGTTTGCGGACTCTGGAGCAGGCGGAGCTCTACCACTCACCCCTGGGTGAAGAGGCAGATGCCAGCTTGCGTAAGAGCTTTGATGCACTGGCGGTAGAGGCGGGCAAGCACAGTAAATCCATGGAGATCAACGGCCGTAAAATCCCCGCGCAGGCTCATGCTGACGATGTGGTCTGGTTTGATTTCAAAGATGTGTGCGACGGCCCGCGCAGCCAGAATGATTACATAGAAATGGCGCGTCAGTTTCACGCCATCATCGTGAGCAATGTACCTGTGCTTGGGGGTGACAAAGATGATCAGTCCCGGCGTTTTGTGAACATGATTGACGAGTTCTATGACCGCAACGTGAAAGTCATCATTTCTGCAGCTGCCCCCATTACCGAACTCTACTCCGGTGGCCGACTGAGCTTTGAGTTTGAGCGAACGGAATCCCGTCTTCTGGAAATGCAGTCACAGGAATATCTCGAAGCTCCGCATAAGCCCTAGACCAGCGAAAATCCATCAAAAGCAAAGTGGTTGCATCTACGAATGTTGTCTATAGTGAAGGCGTGCGAGTAAACCCGGCGCCGATCGGGGCGGTGAGCAGGTAGTAAGAGCAAAATCATACTTTTGACTGATCAAAGCACTGGACAGCGTTAGCTATAGTGCTTACATCACGAGCACTGTGCATGAAGCCTCCAATACATCGTGAATACCAATAATCAGAGCAGCGACTCAGAACAACAATGGAGTAGCCTTCCAATGACAAGAAAAACACACCAATGGCAGCGTTGGACAAAATTACCGCTTGCCGTGGCAGTTGCAGCCGGCTTTTCGGGCCAGGCATCTGCTTACTCGTTCTATGTTGGGGATGTGGAAGCCCAGATTAACACCACACTATCTGCTGGTGTCGGTTGGCGTACCCAAGATCGGGACGTGCGGCTGATTGCCCAGGGTAACCTTGGTCCAAGTTACGCGCCTGGTGGAGCGAACGAGAACATAGGTGCATCAACGAACAACTATGATGATGGCAACCTGAACTTTGAGAAGGGCGACACCTACTCCAAGATCGTAAAAGGAAACAGTGAGCTGTTCCTTGATTACGCCGTTGATAGCCAATATCTGACCCGTGTCGGTGGCTTGGTGCGTGCTCGTTACTGGTATGATTTCGAGTTGAAGGATGAGGGGCGTGCGACCGACTACGTGGGGCAGCGACGCGAACTCAACAGTGCAGCAAAAGGCAACGCATCGGGCGGTGAGCTTCTCGATGCGTACGTGTTTACCAACTGGTACCTTGGCGATGTTCCCCTGAGTGTGCGTTACGGTAAGCAGGTAGTGAGCTGGGGTGAGAGTACCTTTATCCAGGGCGGTATCAACACCATCAACCCCATTGACGTGCCCGCATTTCGTGCGCCCGGCTCTGAGCTGAAAGATGCTCTCCTGCCTGTTGAAATGTTCTACATGTCTGCCGGTATCACAGAGAACATCACTCTGGAGACTTTCATACAGACAGATTGGGCGCCTGTTCGCCCGGATGACTGCGGCACTTTCTTCTCTACCAACGACTTTACATCTGATGGTTGTGGCCCGGTGCTACTTGCAGGTCAGCTGCCTGATTCCCAAGCCTATGCTCAGGGTTTTATTGCGCCACGCCTGGGTGACGAAGAAGCGGACTCAAAAGATCAGTTCGGTATTGCCATGCGCTGGTATGTCCCGGCGCTGAACGACTCTGAGCTCGGCTTTTATTACATCAAGTACAACAGCCGCCTCCCATACGTAAGCGGAACTGTAAATGATGGTAACAGCCCATTCCCGTCGTACTTTATTGAGTACCCGGAAAACATTGACCTTTATGGTATCAGTATCAACACCAACACCCCGGGTGGCTGGTCGCTTGGTGCTGAATATTCCTACCGCGATAATATGCCGCTGCAGTGGAACGCCTTTGAGCTGATTTACGCTGGCTTGCAGAAGCGTGGGCCGAACGGAGAGGTTCTGGGCAAGCTGGAAGATCAGCGCCGCGAGGAGCTGGGAACGCTGACTCCAGGAATGAAAGTGTCCGGTAACGATCGCTTTGGCGTATCTCAGGCACAGTTCACGCTGATCAAGTTCTTTGACCAGATTATGGGTGCCAGCCGAATGTCTTTGATTGCTGAATTCGGTGCCACCTATGTGCACGACCTTCCAAGCTATGATGAGGCGCGGTACGGCCGTTCGGGCACCTTCGGTATTGGTACGCTACCTTTATCCACAGGTGATATTTGTAAGGGCGAAGGTGGTCCTGCTGAAAACATCAATACTAACTATTGTAATAACGACGGGTTCACAACCGACTTCTCCTGGGGCTACCGTTCCCGTCTGGTTTGGAGCTACCCGAACGTCTTTGCCGGTATCAACCTGTCACCACAGTTGGCGTGGAGCCACGACGTGAAGGGCTACGCCCCTTCGCCTGGCGGTAGCTTTAATGAAGGCAACAAGGCTATTGGTCTGTCTGTTGAAGCTGTATACCAAAACAAGATTACCGGTGAAATCGGTTACACAAACTTTTTCGGTGGCAAGCCGTATAACGAGTTGACTGATCGGGATTTCGTGAGTGCCAGCGTTTCCTACTCATTCTGAACCGTCAAAAATTCGTTTAACGAGGTAATTTAAATGAAACTAAACAAGAAATTACTGGCCACAGGTGTACTGGCGGCGAGTCTCGTTGCTGGTCAGGCTTGGGGTGCGGTTTCTGCAGGGGAAGCAGCCAAGCTGGGTGACTCTCTGACGCCTATGGGCGCTGAGCAAGCAGGTAATGGTGGTGAAATTCCAGCGTGGGACGGCGGTCTTACCACCCCACCAGCAGGCTATAAAGGCGACGGAATTTATGTAAACCCGTTCCCTGACGAAAAACCAAAGTTCACCATTAATCAGAGCAACGTCGCGGAATACGCTGACAAACTGTCTCCCGGGCAGGTTGCGATGATTAAACAATATCCGGATTACGTGCTTCCGGTATACGAAACGCACCGTACTGCTGCTTATCCAAAAGCAATCATGGATGAGACTATCGAAAATGCGACTCGGTCGGAACTGATCAAAGACGGCAACGGTCTGGGTGAGTATCAGAACGCAACGCCGTTTCCGATTCCGCAGAATGGCCTGGAAGTATACTGGAACCATATCACCCGCTATCGTGGTGGCTCGGTGCAGCGTAACGTCGGGCAGGCTACGCCTACCGTTAATGGCGCCTACTCTATCGTAAAGTTTCAGGACGAACTGACCTGGCGTACCCATTTGTCAGATTACGCCCCTGACAAAGATGCTAACGTGCTGTTCTACTTCAAGCAGGCAATCACCGGGCCAGCCCGGTTGGCCGGCAACGTACTTCTGGTTCACGAAACTCTCGATCAGGTAGCTGAGCCACGTCGCGCATGGGTATACAACGCAGGACAGCGCCGCGTTCGCCGTGCACCTCAGGTAGCTTACGACGGACCAGGTACAGCGGCAGATGGCATGCGGACATCGGATAACTTCGATATGTTCAACGGTGCTCCTGATCGTTACAACTGGGAGTTGGTCGGTAAAAAGGAAATGTACATCCCGTATAACTCCTACAAACTGGTTGATCGCAATCTCACGTATGACCAGATCATCAAGCCGGGTCATATCAACCAGGAGCTGACACGTTACGAACTTCACCGGGTTTGGCATGTAAAAGCCACATTGAAAGAGGGCGAGCGCCACATCTATGCTCAGCGTGACCTCTACATTGATGAAGATACCTGGCAGGCTGTGGTTGTCGACCATTACGATGGTCGTGGGGAGCTCTGGCGAGTCGCAGAAGCTCACTCCATGCAGTTTTACGACAAAGCTGTTCCCTGGTATGCAGTCGAAACCCTCTATGATCTTCTGTCCGGCCGCTATCTGGTCAACGGTCTGACAAACGAGGAGACTAACCCATACCAGTTTGGCGTACAGCGCCAGTCCAGAGATTACACGCCCGCGGCACTGCGTCGTGCAGGTACCTAAAGGGTAGGTGTAGATTGTTCATAAACGGCGGGCCTTTGGCCCGCCGTTTTTGTTTTTGCGTTCAAAAACTGCCGCCAGATAGATGTCTTTAACGTCAAAACTTTGCAGCCAGCCCCTCAATTGGTTTAACCTCCGTATAACACTAAAGGCGTATCCGGGGCAGCGTTTGAAATCATTTAATGACGGCTATGCAGCCAATGACGAGTTCCAGTCTGCAAACAGCGGGCTTCAGCGAGGTGAGCTTGTACGGGATTTGCTCAGGCAGAGACTGCAGGCACCGGTTGTGCCGGCGCACTCTTTGGCACGTCCGAATCTCGCGGCACTGGTTTCCGATGCATTAACATCCCGTGGCGTGCTTTTTGTTGACGCCCCATGTGGCTATGGCAAATCCCATACGGTTGCGATGGGCATTCAAGCTGCGGGCATTCCAGAGGAAAACGTTCGTTGGTTGCAGCTGAATAGTCAGGACAACGCGCCGACCCGTTTTCTGGGCTTGTTGTCTGTGGCGCTGGATATACCCGAATCTTGCGAAAGTGGCCTGCAGGGGAGCACTACCTTTCCTGACGTTCTCGCCTTAATGCTTTTAGCGCTCAAAAAAGCACCAGAACAGAAGCGCTTTGTGCTCGTTCTTGATGGTTTGCACCAGATTACGAACCCTGCCGTTATTGCCCTGCTTCAGCAGTTGGTGGCTGATATCCCGTCAAATTATTCGGTGGTTATGCTTTCACGGCAGGCCTTGCCTTATGAAACGCACCCGCTGGAACTTGAAAACCGTTTCACTCGTATCGGAGCGGAAAAGCTCGAATTCAGCCGAAGTGAAACCTTTGAGTTTTTCAAGGAAATATTGAGCGATCAACAGCTGACCAGTGTGGCCATTGATCATCTATATGACTTGACGGAAGGTTGGCCCACACCTCTTGCCCTCTATCGCCGGGATATCCTGCATAGTTCAGAGAGACACTCGGTTTCTGAGACGCCGGGTGTAGAACGTTTTTTGAAGGAGTCCGTGCTGGGCAGTTTGTCGCATGGCCAGTTGAGATCGTTAAGGGCGATTTCAGAACTGGGGCTGTGCTCAGACGAATTGCTTTTGGCCTTGGAGCCACTTATTCCGGGCGGACTGCTGCTTCCATCCGAGGCGTGTGAACGCGGCCTCCCGGTAAAGATCATGTCGGGTTGGGGGCGCTGGTATCGAATCAACCCATTATTGATGGAATGGCTGAAAGCCCCGGTGATGGCGGGCTATACCGACAGAATGCTGGCCGCCAGCCAGTGGTTTAGCTCTCGTAATCAGTTTCCCGAGGCGTTGAAATACTCATTGTTGGCCGGAGATGTAGAAGAGATTATCCGGATCGCCTCTGAAGGTTCTGAAGCTCTTCTACTTGGGCAGGATACTGCCTCATTGCTACGTTTACGTAAGAGCCTTCCAGCGCCCCTTCTTGAGCGCAGCGCGCGGCTAAGGATAGTGTATAGCTGGGTGCATGCCATTGGTGGTCAGTTCAGGCAGGCGAGGTCGCTGCTCGACGGTATGGAGGCGCAGAGTAGTCAGGAATATGAGGCACGGATCTGTGCGCTCAGGGCGTTTATTCTGCGTGGGGAAGGGCAGGTTGCTCCAGCTCTGGAGATGGCCGACAGGGCCTTGTCTGGTGGAGAGTTGTCACCTCAGGGACAGTTGGTCACACAAATGGTTCGGGCCAGTGCGCTGTGCGCATCTGGACGATTCCCGGAAGCGAGGGAGGCGAACCGGGCAGCATCTCGCCTGGCGAGGGAGGCCGGCGACCCGGGTTCAGAGGCTCTCTCAGTATATGCCCATGCCCGAATTGAGCTTGGAAAGGGCGCGCTCAAACATGCTGAGCAGTTGCTTCGAACCGGCCTGGACACGGTTATTCAGGAGCAGGCTCGCCCTGCGCGGATCGGTGAAACAAGGCTGCAGTTGAACCTGGTGCTGGTGCTCTGGCACCAAGGACGTGATGCGGAAGCGGATCGCCTGTTGGTAACTTGTGGTCGCCATGCTGAGCAGTCACGGGATCTTGGCTTGCTATTGGCAATGGCCATACGAGTGTTGATGTGCCGGTCTCAAGATCGATTGGAAGATGCTTTCGTATGGATAGGGCGTGCTGAGCGAACTATGCATGCCTGGCATGTGGATGAGTCTCTCTACGTGCCAGTGCTCGAAGCCCTCAAAGCCAGTTGCTGGCTGGCTCAGAATCAACTGGATAGTGTCGCTCAGGCTCTCGCGAGATTGCAGCCATACCGGGATGCTGGCTGTGTGCCGGAACTCTTCCCCATGATGCCAGGGCTACTCGATTGTTTGCAGGTGCGCCTGGATCTTGCCCGGGGCGAAACGGTAAGGGCTCGTGAAACGCTTGCAAGCACCCGCAAGCGTTATGAAGAGGCCATTCCTTGGGGGGTTGATCTCCATATGCGGTTGCTGGAAGCCATTTTGATCAGTGAAGACAAGGGCCCGGCTGCCGCACAAAAAATAATAGCGAATGTGGTGTCCGAAGCCGAAAAAGAGCACTTTATAAGCCCGTTTGCAGAGCTAAAGCTGGAGCTGAGTGAGTTGATGGCAAAGGCATATGGGCAGTTGCCAAGCTCTCCCTTTCGGGATGCGTTAGGACGTCTGTTTGGTATATCCGGGATTGAGCTGCCTGCTTCGCTTGCCGAGCCTATCAGCGATCGGGAGCAGGTGGTGCTGGAGCTGATTGCCAAGGGGTTATCGAATCAGGAGATTGCAGACAAGCTGCATATCTCTCTGCACACCGTGAAAACTCACGCCCGCCGCATAAACGCCAAGCTGGAAGTTCGCTCCCGCACCCAGGCAACAGTTCGCGCCCGGGAGTTGGGTTTGCTGTAATGTGCTTGCTGCATAGCGGCTCAGATGCCGCTATGCTTTTCATTTTTCAGGGTTTCGATAAGGGCATCTTTTTCGGCCCATAGTTCACTTACCCAGCGCTGAAACTCCACCCGGGTTTCCCGATTGCCCTCATAATCCATTCCGAGAAACTGTGGTGGAATCTCCCGAATCCTGATATCAATGATGATTCGTTCGATGCGCCCGGACAGGTAATCCCAAATACCGATGCGCTGCTCACCGGTGCCCGGGTACACGATTGTTACATCCAGCATGGTATGCAGCATTTCACCCATGGCGCCCAGAACAAAGGCTGTGCCGCCAGCACGGGGTTTGAGAAGGTGCTTGTAGGGAGAATTCTGGCGTTCATGCTTGGCAGGCGTAAAACGGGTGCCTTCCATAAAATTGAAAATGGTTACCGGTGTATAACGGAACTTCTCGCACGCTGCCTCAGTAGCCGCAATATCTTTCCCCTTCAGTTCAGGATTCTTGGCAATTTGCTCTTTCGTGTGCCTGTGCATGAACGGGAAGTCCAATGCCCACCAGGCAATGCCCAGCAGCGGCACCCAAATAAGCTCTTTTTTCAAAAAGAACTTGAGAAGTGGAATCCTGCTATTGAGCACGTACTGAATGGCCGGTATATCGGCCCAACTCTGGTGGTTGCAGGTAACAAAGTACCAGTGTTTCTGGCTGAGATGCTGCGCGCCCCGTATATCCCACTCAATCTTGTGCAGACTATCCATCACCAGATTGTTGAAGCCAATCCAAACCCGGGCAATGGTGTTGAGAACGACCGTGCAGCCCTTACGAATGGGGGTTATGGGAAGCACCAGTTTCAGTAGTGCAAACAGCATCAGGAAGGGGAAAAGTATAAGAGTGCTCAGCACTACAAGAAGAGCCGCCAAGGTTCCCTTTAGCGGCGCAGGTAGAAAATAAAACATTCGGAAACGTCTCTGTTTGTCAGAAGGTTCGTGGTGTTTAGCCCTCGGCCGACAAGCCAGTGCCTTGGCCGGGCAGTAATGTTTTCTCGGTGCTTGCTGAGGCAAGAACCTTCAGGTGCGATGGGCTGCGGTCGCTCAGAATTTTACGGAATTCGCTATCGTAAAACTCTAGATTGTTATAACGGATCATCGAGCGTATTTCATCAACATATTCCTCGCCACGTTCGGAATAACTGATGAGCCCTCGGGCAAGGGCAAGCCCTGAGAGAGGATCGCCCGCTTCCCGGTCATCAAGGCGGGTGTCACGAAGCCCTTTGTAGCTCCCATGTCGGTTCAGGTTCTGGATATAAGCCCGAACCGAATGGTAGGGCGAGGCGAAGGTTGCCACCTCATGGTTGGCGCCCTCAGCGCGACTCAGTGGCACAAGGCCGCAGCCTTTGGAAAAGCACCACTGGCCAAACAGATTATTACCGCGCAAAGCAAAGCGTGAAGTGCCCCAAGCGGATTCATTGGCAGCCTGTGCGAGAATCAGGGAAGGCGGGATAACATCCAGACGCTTTCTGAGCAGGGCAAATTGCTCAGGGCTGCCGGGCTCTTCGTCCACGCGTAACCGCATAGCCTGGGCTGCGAGCCAGGCATGTTCCTTTTTGGACAAGACATTCTTCTGGGAGAGGTTATCGAGATAATCCCGTTCAATGAGGATGCGGGAATTGGCAAGTACTATACGAGGATAGAGAAATGAAAAGAAAGCGACTTTCTTTTCAGTGGTATCACTATAGCCGGAAAAGTCCGGTAGATCTGCGCGTGCCCACTCAGGCAGGGGGGGGAGCGAACTGAGTGCAGGTTCGGAGCCAGAATTGTCACTACTGACTGAAGTGTCCGGGGGGGAGTGCATACCTCCCGCGATGGCAAAAGCCATCATGGGAATAGCCAGCATTAGAGAGCGCATTGCGGGAAACATAAAACCTCTCGTCACAATCTGTTTTTATGCCCGTTAAGCGTATACGCATCGAGCTATGTGTGCACAATTATAACAGGTTGTACGAGCAGGGTTATCCGTCGGTTCATGGCAACTTGGTTGCGAGCAGGAGGCCGCGACGCTCTTCTCCGTTGAGATTGCTTTGATACAGCAAGAAAAACTGGTTCTGATCGGCCGTTACAAAGCCTTTGAGAGACAGGCCTCCTGCGCTGAAACTCACTTGCCCGTTACCACCATCGGCATAGGTCAGCAGGGGCGTAGTCAGTTGGACAGCTGCCGGTGTTGAGATAGTTTCGCTGTCCACGGAGTGCAGTACTTCAAAGGTATTGCTGCTCAGGCTTGCAGTGCTGCCAGAAAGCTCCAGGGTGCCATTATCCAGATGAATCAGCCTGTTGAAGTCATTCTCCATGCCCATGATAAAACCTTGAACCCTGTAACGACCTGAGGTTGGGGCAGCGGTAGGGGTTTTCTCAGCCGCAATGAGCAGGCCGTCGCCAATAACAGCGCCCCCGGATGAAGCGGCGTTAACCAGATTAAACGCCAGTAAAGAGCCATCCGGCACGCTGGCACCCACACCCAGATCTGGTTGGCCAAAGGCACCCGCAGGATTGTTAACATCGAGATTAAGCCGGCCGATGTTCTTGTCTCCGGTGCTTAGGCGAGCAGTGCGGGAGCTGAGGGTCCAGTTGTCAGCGCGGCTGCCTGTACTGCCTACCGATACCCCGCCGGAGCTGTCACGGTTCAGTGTGGTATAGCTCTGAAATTGAGCAATGGTGCTGATATCTGAGCCTGCGGTAACCTGCCAAGAGCCAGTTCCCGATTCAATCTGCAGTGGTGACGCGGAGCCTGCTGAAAATCGGGTCGCCAGGTAGAGCATGTTGTAATCACGATTGTTCAGAATGCTTGCGTCAAAACCTTCTTTCCTCAGAAGGTTAAGTTCAAGTGCTGAAACATAGTGGGCCTCCAGCTCATCCTTTCGCGCCAGCTTACCTTGTTCAGATTCGAGTTTGATGGCTTTGCCAGCGCTGAAATAGCCAGCTAACGCGCGATCAGGGCCGGTGTTGGTGCCGTTGGCCGCGCCGATATACGCGTTCATATAGTAGGGGTTACGAGTCCAGCCAATGACCCTGGAACTGTCGCGGCCGGTGATGCTTTGATAAAGCGCGCGAATGGCCAGCAATCGAGTATCGCTGTCCAATGTGGCTCCGCCGGGGGAGGCCGAATGAGTATTCAGGTCCCAAGTCTCAGGCCCGCGCTCAAAGAACGCATTGCCTTTCTGATGGATCAGTGTTTTTCTGTCATACGGAATTTGCGCGGCAAGAGAAGTGACTTTGATACCAATAAAATCGAGGCTTGCCAGTGTTGATCCCGGGTAACTATAGGTTTGGGAGCTGGTAGGTTCTTCCCGTCCCATGCGAATGCCCCACTGGCCAGATCCTGCCAGGCTGCTTTCCAGAAATGTTTGCCCCAACTCCATACCCAAGAAGACCGAGTTGTAGTCTGCTGAGCTTGCTGAAATCTCACTTACAGATTGATCATCCAGAAGCGGATAGTTCGCCGCTGAGTTTATGTAACTGACAAAGTCTGCTCGTTGGGATAGCAGGTTCAGTGCGCCTGCGATGCTGGCACCGGTTGGAATGTCAATTTCAAAATCGTGCACCTGGTCTGCCAGAGCCGGCCATACGAGTTTATTCAGACACAAAGTGTCGCTGGCATCATCCGCACAGTCCAGGAGGCGCTGGAATTCCCCGGGGGAGTAGTTTGGAAGCGTGTTGAGCAGCAGGTACTCTGAGAAAGGATTAACCTTGATATCACGATCGTCATCGGCTGCCAGGGATCGCAGAGTGGTGTCGCCATACCGGGCTTCGATGACAACGTCTGGTGACAAGGGTTGCCCGTTCTCGAACTTGATAATCGTGTAGCCTTCATCATCTTTGCGAGTGCTATATGCCGTGGAGCCAATATACTTGAGGTTTCTGTCTATTTGGTACGCGCGAACACTATCCGGCTGAACAATACGCAGATTGCGCCGCGTTGGCTCGCCATCTGGCGCGAGGTTACCGGGAAGCTCCATAGTGATGCGGACTTCACCATAGTTGAGCCCGCTGTTGTTGTTTGAATCACCGGTACTGCCCGGGCTGAAATCATTTGCCGGGTTTTTCACAGCAGCAAAGGAATTTGGCTTGTTACGGGCTCCATCTATTGCAGACTCACCGCCGCAGGCGGCTATTAGCGTCACCGTCGAAACAAGAAGAATTCCCAGTGTCAGTCGCATATCTGGCTGCCCATGCTTTAGCTGTATTGGAGTTGTTGGCGATATCTGTGACATCGAAAACGCCGATAATCAGTGTAGCAGTGCAGTGGAAGGGAAAGCGTGAGGGGGGGCACGAAACAGGCGCCCGGGGACAGGTGCCTGTTGCAGATAGCGGGATAGCTTTAGAAGAAGATCTTCATGCCAACCAGAACGCCTTCGTCCAGGTTGATGTCGCCTCGGTATGGCGCGTCCAGCTCGGTATTAAGGTAGCGGTAACCGGCAAACAGCTCCGCGTTGCGGATAACACGGTAGTTGGCACGCAGCTCCAGACTGGTCATCTCTTCCGAGTCACCAAATGAAAGAATTCGCGGAGCGTAGTGCAAACCACCGGTGAACGACAGGCCAGGAGCATCAGGAATGTTCACGGTGGCAAAACCACCCAGGCCTACTGCGCCACCATCAAGGCGGTCGTCATCCCAGCCGATTGCGCGTAATCCGATACCTGCGGTTGTAGGCAGGTTACCCAGTGCAGTGCGGCCCTGGGCGTGAAAATCCACGTTGCCAATATGGCGGCTGCCTTCGTGGTAGGTATAACCGGCACCCAGCTGAATATCGTTATTATTTCCGAAAAAGTTAACCTGCCCTTTCACGGAATCGTTAGTCAGGCTCAGATCCATATCGGCTGCCAGCACTGGAGCAGCGAACAGAGACAGAGCCAACATGGAAATACGGGATACTTTCATTCTTTTACCTTCTGGATTGCGGTGCGAGTAATAGGTGCGAATGGTAACGGGCTACCTGCCGTACCACAACTTACAAGCATGTAAGAGGGTAGATAGAAACGCGATAGCTTATCTGAGCGATTCAGTGGCGTGTTGTTTCGCCGCCCTGGTCAAGATCGTCGGGTGACGCCGTTTCTGCCGGCACCCGGTATTCCTCATTGGCCCAAGCACCAAAATCGATCAACTTGCAGCGCTCTGAGCAGAATGGGCGCCAGGGGCTGGCTTCTGTCCATTCAACGGATTTTTTACAGGTGGGGCAGTTTACGTTCATGTGAGCCTTTCTAATCGTTAATTGAATATGCTTTAGCGCCTGGCTGCCTTGGCTTATTAAATGCTTGCGCGTTACACAGGGGCCTTTTGAGGGGCCCCATGGGCATATTGTTCCAGTACTGCCCGCAACATTTCAATGTTGACAGGCTTTGCAACAAAAGAATCCATGCCTGCACGGCGGCAACGCTCCTCATCTTCTTCCATTGCGCTGGCAGTGAGTGCCACTACTGGCACACGACTGCGTTTATGGGTCGTCTCCCATACTCGCAGGCGCCGGGTGGCTTCAAAACCGTCGACATTAGGCATTATGCAATCCATGAAAATGAGATCGAATGGATGCCACTGCCAAAGGCTGGATGCTGCTTCGCCATCGTTGGCTGTCATTACATCGCAGCCTAATTTCTCCAGAAGCCTGCGGGTCAGCGTGCGGTTGACCGGGTTATCCTCTACGAGCAGAACCTTCATGCTGCGGGACCAAAGCTCACGGCGTTTTTCAGTGTCGCCGTTAGCCTGCAGGGAAAAACGGGTGAGGAAGGGCCGCTCATCCTTGGCAGAATCCTCAAAAATCTGGTTAAGAATTGGTGTGAGGCAGGACTCTCTTAAGGATTTACTGAGAAATGCATCCGCCCCGGCCTGCCGGAAGTGTTCGGCATCTCCCCGTTGAGGGTTTGAGGACAGAATGAGAAGGCGCATGTCAGACCAGAGCGCATTGCCTCGAATTTGCCGGCATAACAAATCGCTGTCCATGTCTGGCAAAAAGCCATCCAGAATAATGGCATCAAAAGGCTCCTGGCTATCGAATGCCAAACGCAATGAAGTCAGGGCTTCCCCAGCAGATTTTACAGCCTCGATGTGGACCTCGTGGCGCGATAGCATCTCAAGCGTGATCTTGCGGGACAGCTCATAGGAGTCCGCCACCAGCACCCGCTTCCCCTTAACCATGCGTGCATCCGGGCGCACCCTGGACGTGCTTTCGGGAGCGGTAGGAAGGGACAGTTCAACCCAGAAAGTAGAGCCTTCACCAGGTCGGCTTTCCACATCCAGAGAGCCTTCCATTAAAGTGACAAGTTGGCGGCAAATTGTCAGTCCCAACCCGGCACCTGGCAGTTGGCGCTGGAATCGCTGGCCAAGCTGAACATAGGGTTCGTAGACCAGTGGAAGATCTTCCGGGTTGATGCCGATGCCGGTATCTTCCACTGCCAGACGCAAGCGAACCTTGTCTTCTCGACGACCAAGAACCTCAATGCTGATCAGCACATGGCCTGAATCTGTAAACTTGATGGCGTTGGATACCAGATTTAACAGCACTTGCCGAATGCGCGCCGGGTCGCCGCGCAGAGCCCAGGGCAGCTCTTCATCAATGCGCAATTCCAGGGCCAGCCCCTTCTCCCGGGCGCGTTCGCCAAGCATGTGCACCAGGTCGTTCAGAGTTTCCCGAAGATCAAAAGGAATGTCTTCAAGCTCCAGTTTCTGAGCTTCCATACTGGAGATGTCCAGAAGGTCGTTGATGATGGATGAGAGGCCTTCTGAGGCACTGAGCAGGGTTTGAACGTATTCTCGTTGATCCGGATCGAGCGGTGTATCGGTAAGCAGGTTGGCGTAGCCAAGCACCGATTGCAGAGGCGTTCGCAGTTCATGGCTTACATTGGCCAGAAACTGGTTTTTTGCCCGGTTGGCCCGAATTGCTTCATCTCGCTCACTCTGAGACTGGATGGTGGATTGCCGGAGTGAGCGGGTATCTTCCAGAATTTGCAGACGCATCTTGTTCAATGCGAATTCGAGCTCCGACAGTTCATCCGGGTTCCTGCGTGCTTTGCGTTTGAGGTGCAGGGGGTCTACTAATGCATCCAGATTAAGCCGCGCTGCGTAGTCCGCCATGGTTTCCAAATGGCGGGAAAGCGTAAGACGAACGAT
The DNA here is from genome assembly GCF_016597815.1 of Marinobacter sp. DY40_1A1. Classification (GTDB taxonomy): domain Bacteria; phylum Pseudomonadota; class Gammaproteobacteria; order Pseudomonadales; family Oleiphilaceae; genus Marinobacter; species Marinobacter xiaoshiensis. The sequence continues at coordinate 494,222 of NZ_VCHA01000001.1, forward strand.
CACCATCAGTCCAAGGGTGCCCAGCATCACCACGATCGATTGAAACAGCAGATTTATCAGGGCGCTGTTTCGAAGCTCTGAATAGACCTGTTCGACGGACGAAGTGATGGTCAGGGTGCCCATGTCTTCCGAACCCCGGTAGGTAGAGCGGTTAAAGACCAGAGGGAAAGTTTGTGAAATTACCCGGCCCTCAGGATAGCTGCCGGTGGTGAACTGCTCTCCGGTAGAGGTCACAACCCTGGCGTAGTGAATTGCTTCCACCGCCCGCATATCGTCCAGGCTGTTGGCAACCTCGCTGAAGTTCATCAGCCAGATATTGTTGCTCATGCCCCCGGAGACCAGACCTGCGGCCCGCTTTTGCGTTTCTTGCAGGTCTGATTTTCGGCGCTCAAACTCACCAATCATTTGTGCGCCGGTAGCAACCAGAGAAATAACAAAGCTGAACAGCAACACATACACGAGCAGCCGCATTGCGAGCGGCCGAATACCCATGCGCGTGAAAAACCGTTTTGAAGGCAAGGCACAAATTCCCTGTGTCGACTACAAAATTATGTGCAGAAGTTTAACAGACAGTCAGCACTTCGACACGCTTCCATGAATTGGCATTCACAAACCGGAATCGAACGTTCAGATCATAGAGGTGCGCACCGTAAATACGCTCCTCATCGCGGCCTCGGCGAAAAGAGGGGCGAGGGTCGTAGCTAACCACATCGTTAATCAGCAGTTTCAGGTCCGGATACTGCTCTGCCGACAGGCTCGCCAACTGTTTTTCCGCCTCTGGCAGGAATATAACGTCCAGTTGCTCAGTGGGTGCTGTTTCAGCCCAGCCGAGGCCGGCTTCCGGAACCGAGTCGGCAAAGGGCAGGTATGGCTTTATATCCAGAATTGGCGTGCCTTCAATCAGGTCGTGGTCACTTATCTGCAGCGCCAATCGGCCATCCTTGTGCACTAACCCCTCGTTACGCACTACCGAGAGCCCCAGACTGTTTGGCCGGAAAGGCGAGCGACTGGCAAATACCCCCACCTTTCGGTTACCACCCAGGCGAGGGGGTCGAACTACGGGTCGCCACTCTGCACGCACGGCTTCGTGAAACTGAAAGATAAGCCAAAGATGGCTGGCGGTCTCCAGGCCCCGGAAGGCATCTTCTCGGTCATAGGGCGCCTGGATAATCAGGTCAGCTCTGGCGTATCGCGTCAGCCCCGGCTGACGGGGGACACCGAATTTGTCTTTGAAGCAGGAGCGAGTGATGGCAACAGGGGTGAGTGCCAGTGCATCTTGGGCGGGTATGGCGTGGTGTCTGGGCATAGGGCCTAGTTCATGAAGTCTGGATTGATGCTGCCGGTAAAGTACATTTCCACCCGGAAAAGAATGGAGCCTTGATCTTTAAAGTTCTTCTCCCGCGGAAAGGTTAGCGCGGGGATGAGATCTGCAAACAGCCAGTCGCTGTGGAGTCGGTAGCGCCAGGTGAGATCGGCAAAGGCGGAGGTCGTGCGCCAGTTTGGCTGGCTCTCGCCAAGTACGCCTACCCGCGGAGTCAGTATTGAGCGGCTGTTGATCCGTTTGCTGGTACTGAATGTTTGGCCGGCTACAAATTTACGGTCGCTGTGAACCCACTCCAGCTCAGAGGATGACCAGAACCGCCACCCCATGCCTAAATTCCGACTCGCACCAAGCCAGGAGCGAGCGCCCCAGCCATCCTGATGGTAATAGTAAAACCGCTGCTGGGCCCTTAGCCCCCATTCGTCACCCGCCTGCCAATATTTCTCTGCCGTTGCTCGCCAGAATGCATCAGGCGGGAAGCGTAGCCGCACACCCACATCGTTTGACAGGTTGATGGATTCCCCAATCTGGGACAAATACCGAAGGGCCCCTGTGCTGGTGCCTGAGGTGCGTTCTGTTGCTGTGAGCTGGCGGTCGCGCTGGCGCTCTTCGAGTGGAATAAGTTCATCGCTTTCGCTTTCGATGACAAGGCGCAGTTTGCGCTTGGTGGTCGGAACATCCAACCGGAACCGAACTTCTGGCTCAAACTGAAACACATTGCCATATTCAGATTCGGTGGCAATGCCAATGCGCAAGTAGCTGTCGTTTAAAGGCAACCTGCTGGGTTCACCGGAAAGGGTTCGGTCTGCCCACTGCCCAAAAGCCTGAACTTTGGGGCTCTGAAGGCGTTCCTGGCGTAAAATAAAGTTGCTGAAATCCAGCCAGTAGGAATCCAGCGGCTCAGCCCAGCGCTCATCCGAATTAAATGTGTAAAAAGACAGAGGTAGCTTTTCCGACGACAGGATATCTGTAATGGGGTGCTCGTGCGCTTCAAGCGTATCTTCGATACCACTTGCGCTTGTGCTGTACAGGACGGTTTGCGTGGCGAATAACCAAGTAAATACCAAGCCGCGGCATTCAACCAAAGTCCACCATGAACGACTCATGTAATGCCCGAACCTCGGCTGCAATGCTGTTTAAAGGCTGGTTATTATCAATTACTGCATCTGCGCGGGCAAGCCGCTGTTCACGTGGCATCTGAGCGGCAATAATGCGCTCCACTTGCTGTCGGGAATTGGTGTCCCGCCCCATGGTGCGCTCTATCTGAACCTCTACCGGTACATCCACTACCAGTACCTGCTCCACCAGTTGATGCTGGTCGGTTTCCAGCAGTAAGGGCGACACCAGCAGAACATAGGGCAGACTGTAGTTCTGCGGGTTGTTGAGTTGGTGAATCAGCTCTTCACGAATAGTCGGGTGTAGCAGGTTTTCCAGCCAGATGCGCTGCTCGGGCTGCTCGAACACAATGTGCCGAAGGCGTGCCCGGTCCAAAGCCCCATCATCGGTGAGAATATCTTCCCCGAAGTGATCGGCGATTGCCGCCAGCGCGGGGGTTCCCGGTTCAACCACTTCCCGTGCCACATCATCTGCATCCACCCAGTGTACGCCCAGGTTTCCAAACTGCCGCGCAACTGTGGATTTGCCGGAGCCAATACCACCTGTTAACCCTAAAATAACCATGCGATCAGTCAAGCTCGTTAAACCCCCAGCAATTGATACCAGAATTGCTGAATCTCAGTGCCAAACCACAAACACAACAGGCCTGCCGCGGCAAGGTATGGGCCAAACGGAATCGGTACTTCGCGCCCGTGTTCTTTAAAGACCATCAAACTGATGCCTACTACAGCACCAACAGCTGACGACAGCAGAATGACTGCCGGTAGCAGCTCCCACCCCAGCCAAGCACCCAGAGCTGCTAGCAGCTTGAAATCCCCGTGGCCCATGCCTTCCTTGCCGGTTGCCAACTTGAACAACCAATACACAGACCACAACGAAAGATAACCAACAACCGCCCCAAGAAATGCGCTGTTAAAATCGCCCAGATACCCGAAATAACTCAACATCAGCCCGAGCCACATCAAGGGCAGGGTAATGCTGTCTGGTAATAGCTGGGTGTCGAAATCGATCACGGTAAGAGCAATCAGCGCCCAAACCAGCAGGAGCGCCAACAAGGTTGATTCCGAAGGGCCGCCGATCACTACCGTGATCACCGAAAACAACGCCGTAACCGCTTCTATGATCGGGTAACGGGCTGAAATGTGGGTTTTACACCCACTGCACTTGCCGCCAAGAAGCAGGTAGCTGATAACGGGGATGTTCTCCCAGGCACGAATCCTGTGCCCGCAGGAAGGGCAGGTGGAGGCAGGGCGGGAGAGTGTTACCGGCTCTTCCTGCTTGCGCTCGCCCTCCGGCAACTCCAAAAACGCCTCGCACTGACAGCGCCATTCCTGCTGCATCATTTTTGGCAGGCGCAGGATGACCACGTTAAGGAAGCTGCCGATGCAGAGGGAGACGAGTGTAACGGTTAGGTAAAGGAGCCAAGGGGTTGAGAGAAATATATCAAGTGTAGCCATTCCATTGCTCAAGTTTGTTTGTATTGCTCCCCTCTCCCTTTGCGGGAGAGGGCCGGGGTGGTCCGACGTATCGGATAAGGGCCTTAACCCACAACCTGCCCCATCTGAAATATTGGCAGGTACATGGCAATAATCAAACCACCCACCAGCACACCCAGCACAGCCATAATCATCGGCTCCATCAGCGCAGTCAGGTTGTCCACCATGTCATCAACTACGGCCTCATAGTGCACGGCAACCTTCTCTAGCATCTCGTCCAGGTTACCGGACTCTTCGCCAATAGCCGTTAACTGCACAGCCATAACAGGAAATACATCCTGCTGCCTCATGGAAGCCTGCAATTGAGTACCACTAGAAACATCAGCCTTTATGCGCTGAATCGCATCCCGGTAAATCGCATTGCCCGTGGCTCCGGCCACCGAATCCAGTGCATCTACAAGCGGAACGCCCGCCGCAAATGTGGTAGACAAAACCCGGCCGAATTTGGCCACTGCTGATTTATCAAGAATCTCTCCAACCACCGGAAGCTTCAGAATGTATTTGTCTACAATATCCGAGAATTTCTGCGACCGGCTCTTGGCTTCCTTGAATAGAAAGATAGTGCCTACTATTCCCAAAAGCACCACAAACCACCAAGACTGCATCCATTCCGATAACCTCACTACCATCTGTGTAAATACGGGTAGTTCAGCTCCGAAACCCTGGAACAGGCTTTCAAATTGAGGAACGACTTTCACCAGAAGAATGGCCGTAACAATAATTGCGACGGTAACAACTGCTATCGGGTAGGTCATTGCTTTTTTAACTTTCTTCTTGAGAAGTTCTGTTTTTTCAAGATAAAGAGCAATACGGTCCAACATTGCCTCAAGCGCACCGGCCTTCTCCCCAGAGTCCACCAAGTTGCAGTAGAGATTATCGAAGTGTTTGGGGTGCTTGCGAAGGGACGCGGCGAAACTGGTGCCGGAAGAAATGTCATTTCGAATAGACATTACCAGTTCCTGCAGGCCCTTGTTCTCAAGTCCATCAGCAACTATATCGAAGCTTTGCACCAAGGGTACACCTGCCTTCATCATCGTCGCGAGTTGACGAGTAAGCATAGCGATATCGAAAGGTGTGATTTTCTTGCTGCCACCAAACAAAGGCTTTGGCTTCTTCTTTACTTTATCTGGAATGATACCCTGTTTACGGAGTTGGGCTTTAACCAAAGCCAAGCTGGAACCGGCAAGCTCACCCTTGGATTTGTTGCCCTTCCGATCTTTGCCTTCCCAGACATACGATTCCAGTTTTTGCGATTTTTCTGACATGCTTAATCCTTCGTCACGCGGTTGGCTTCCTCAAGACTCGTCACGCCCTCAATCACCTTTCTAAGTGCGGACTGGCGTAAATTTCGGAAGCCTTCAGCCTCTGCCTGCTTTGCAATTTTAATGGAGCTGGCCTCTTCCATAATCATGCTGGCCAACTTCTCAGTTACCTTGACCACCTCATAAATACCGACGCGGCCTTTATATCCATTAGTGCATTTATCACAGCCTTTTGGGTGGTACAACGTGAAGCCTGTATCAATTTGTTCCTCTGTGAACCCTTCGGTCAAAAGCAGGTCTTTAGGTACTTCTCCAGGCTGTTTGCAGGTACTGCACAGCCGCCTGCCGAGCCGCTGGGCAATTATCAGGCTGACCGACGTTGCAATGTTAAAAGCGGGTACGCCCATGTTCATCATTCGTGTGAGCGTTTCCGCAGCACTGTTGGTATGCAAGGTAGAAAGAACCAGGTGTCCTGTTTGTGCAGCCTTGATTGCAATGTTGGCAGTTTCAAGATCCCGGATCTCACCTACCATGATTACGTCGGGATCCTGGCGCAGGAATGCTCGCAGCGCCTCAGCAAAGCCCAGGCCAACACGGGTGTTCACGTTTACCTGGTTAATGCCTTCCAAGTTGATCTCAGCGGGGTCCTCTGCTGTTGAGATATTGATATCTGGTGTGTTGAGTATGTTCAGGCCGGTGTAGAGGGATACAGTTTTGCCGGAGCCTGTTGGCCCTGTGACCAATATCATCCCTTGTGGTTGCGATAGTGCATCCATAAACAGTTGCTTCTGGTCGTCCTCGTAACCAAGAACATCAATGCCTAGCTTCGCCTGGCTGGGGTCCAGAATCCGCAACACTATTTTTTCGCCCCAAAGCGTAGGCAGGGTGTTCACCCGGAAATCTATCGCCTTGGTTTTGGATAGCTTCATCTTGATGCGGCCATCCTGAGGAACGCGTCGCTCTGAGATGTCCAGCTGCGCCATGATCTTTACGCGAGCAGAAATTTTTGGGGCCAGCTTAATGGAAGGGCGGGACACCTCTTTCAAAATGCCATCGGTTCTATAACGAACCCGGTAGGTCTTCTCATAAGGCTCAAAGTGAACATCGGATGCGCCACCACGGATGGCGTCCAGCAGCATCTTGTTTACATACTTAACGATGGGCGCGTCATCGACATCGCTGGCAGTAACTGCGCCATCGTCTTCCTGCTCGCCGCCCTCGGTTTCCACGCCCTCAAGGTCTGCGTCATCCAGGTCTCCCATAGATGTGTCTTGGGAGTCCAGATATTTGTCAATGGCCTCCCGTAGCTTTGCGTCATCCACCAGGATTGCATCTGTACTCAGGCCAGTATTGAACTTTATTTCGTCTAGAGCTTGGATATTGGTGGGGTCAGACACTGCAATAAAGAGGCGATTACCTCGTTTGTAAAGGGGAAGCGCGTTGTGCTTCCGTATTAGCTTCTCGTCAACCACACCGTCCGGCATCATTTCAGGGAGAAAGGATGAAAGATCCAGAACAGAAACACCGAACTCCATGGCGGCGGAGAATGCGAGCTTGGCGCTATCCGCCAGTTTGTTCTGGGTGAGGTAGGTGATTAGTGGGATGCGGTTTTGCGAAGCCTGTACAAAGGCATCCTTGGCGGTTGCCTCGTCAAGAAGACCGTCTTCCACAAAACGCCGGGCCAGTCCGGTGAGGGTGATGTTGCTTTTGTTAGTAGCCATAAACTGAGTAAAGAATGCCGCCTAAGTGATTGAAAAGGAATTTTCATCGAGTGCAGAGAGTTTAGATGGCTGTTCTGGGTTTGGAAAGGTGTGCTGTCGAATCTGGGTTGGTAATTCGAGTTGGGTTTCTGAGTACAGGTGGAAACGAGAATAGAGGGCGAGTGACAAATATTGTCAGCGAATGACAGGGAGCGGCTCTCTGGTTGTCGCGATGACGTGTCGCTTTATAGAGGTGTATGATCTCTAGGTGGTTGATTATAATAGCCTGACCTTCTTCAGTGGTGAGTTGGCACGGCGAGTGCTTTGAATCTCTCAGGCTCAAAAAACCGGTTGCGGGGCAAAGCTCCACCGGCCCCGGGCCATGTAGAGTTTCTTAACGACAAATGCAGAGGTCGAATATGAAGAACATGAAAATCAATCACGCCCAGAAGGGTTTCACGCTGATCGAACTGATGATCGTTGTTGCGATCATTGGTATTTTGGCTGCAATCGCTATTCCTCAGTATCAGGATTACATCGCTCGTTCACAGGTTTCCCGCGTGATGAGTGAGACTGGCTCTATTCGTACAGCGGTGGAAAACTGCATGATGAACGGAATCTCAGAGACTGATTGTGAGTTTGGTTGGAGTAATAGCAATCTTCTTGGTGTAAGGGATTTGCAGGGCGGCGCGAACGCTGGCTTGGATGCTACCATTGACTCAGCCAACAACACTGCGAACCTGACAGCTACCTTCGGTGGAAATGCGTCCTCAGCAATTAGTGGCGATACGCTGCAGTGGAATCGCGATGATACTGGCTCTTGGACATGCTCAACTGATGTTGAAGTTAAGTACCGTCCTGCAGGTTGCTCAAGCTCATCATAATTGATTTTATGGACTAATGTTGTTAAAGCCCCTTTTTAGGGGCTTTTTTGTGACATGCCTTTTAAACAAAATATGCGTCTTGTGCGTAGTAGATGGTAGCGATGATGCTTAGAAAATCTAACGAGTCATGGAGTTGGCCTCAATTTATTTGGGCTATACTGCTGATTGTACTGCCAAATGCTGCGATGTATATTTTCGCAAATATGTATAGCCTTGAGCGGCCATATATTAATGTTGATTATGCGCTAGTGATGCTAATCATTCTTGCAAATCAACGTTTAGCGGGCGCGATTGCACTGGTTTTTGCGTTTTTCTTTGACGTCCTTGCTTTGATGGGCCAAATATTTCCCATCTTACGCTTCTCAGATATGCCATATATGGCCAAATTTATAGGGGTGGCACCCTCAGGGTATAAGGTTGGTGCCATTTTTTTGTGTTTTATCCTTATTGTTTTTGTTTTTTTGTTCCTGTTTCGGAATTCTGATAGGAAAAGGCTTGAGTTCCTAGCTTGCGCAAACTTGTTCATATTTGCTTATGCTGTCAGTGCTATTTTTGGATCCGAGAGAGCGAGTCAGGTCTGGCATAGTAAGGCGCGTTCGATCGTGTCTAGCCAAGTTGTATTTGGGTTTGATAGCCGGCGGACGGGTTTTGTTGACTCATTATATGTTGAAGGGGATATTTTCTCTGGAGTTACTTTGCCTAGCGCTACAAAGCCTTGGTTTGATGATATTTTAAATCTTGAGGATAAAGTGCTTCTTATTGTTAATGAGTCTTGGGGAGTTACTAGTCAACGTATCCAGTCTGCTGTCCTTTCTCCACTGCTGGAGTCCACTGAAGAGATATTTGATTGGGAGCAGGGGGAGTTGACTTTTAACGGCATGACTGTGAAGGGCGAGATTCGAGAGCTTTGTCAAAAAGATTTACTACACTTTAGCTTTAAGGGGCACGAGGAAAAGCTGAAGGACTGCATGCCAAATCGATTAAGAGAGTTAGGGTATGAAACGCATTCATTTCATGGCGCGGCTGGCTTAATGTACGATCGGGCAAAATGGTATCCGGATATAGGTTTTGAGAATTTGACATTCCTTGAGAGCTATATTTGGCCTAACAGGTGCTACTCATTTCCAGGAGCGTGTGATGTCGATCTGGCAAATTATGTGACCAGCACCTACGCTTCTGATAATAAGATTTTCGGCTATTGGTTAACGCTTAATACACATCATTCCTATGATTTGCGAGATCTTTCCGTTGGCGTGTTGCACTGTGAAGAGATAGGAGTGGACTCTGATACTGAAGTATGCAGGAATCTTAAGCTGCAGAATCAGTTCTTTAAAAGTGTGGCCAAAGTTGTAAGTAGCCCTAATATGAGCGGAACACGAGTTATAATTGTGTCAGATCATGAGCCTCGAATATCTAATCAAGCCGAAATGGAGAAATATTTCGAGATCGGAAAAATACCGTGGGTGAGTTTTCAGGTCAGGTGATTGTAGCGGTGAAAAAGAAATCTTGTTTTAAAGACTTGGTCGCCATAATAGTATTAGTTTCAGTGTTGGCTGTGGTGTCCCATTTGGTAATCACAAACCCAATGGGCCCTTCCCGCTTGTTATACTATCTTCAGGCGCCAGTCGTTCAGTGGAAAGTCAAGTGTAGTGTTGGCGCGCCGGAGTGGATGTCGAAGATTCAACGCTATGCCTCCCTAAATATGGGCGCAGCTGCTAGTCAGTTGGCTTATATAGGGCCTGGTGGCGATCAACACCACTGTGAGAGTGGTTGGAAAGACAAAATCTGGGGCGATGAATCATTAGATGCAAAGGTGCGTTTCCGTTTTGCCAGTACCACCAAAACGGTCACTGCGATCGCGGTTTTGAACCTCATAAACCAGAATAAGGTATCGCTGGATGACACAATAGTTGACATTCTTGAGTTAAGGCAAACCCTCAAAGATCCGAGAGTGGGTAATATAACCATTGAGCACTTGCTATCTCATAGAGCAGGTTGGGATCGCGAGCGCACGCAGGATGTCATGTTTCTTAGGAACATAAAGCCGTGGTGCCCTTCAAGTCCCGAAAAACTATCGGACACTAGTCTGCTTTATAATCCGGGTGAAATGGAGGCATACTCTAATCTTGGTTACTGTTTGCTGGGACTTGCTATAGAAAAGGTTAGTGGGAAAACGTATAGGGACTACATTCGCGATTCTTTCGAGATGAATAACACAACATTAGAGTTTATTGATGGGCCTTATATGCTTGATGAAGTTTCTTACGATTTTCGTCACGAGGAATTTTATGGTGTGAACTATTATAAAGCCTTCGACTTTCAGGCACTTTCTTCCTCTGCAGGCCTTTCAGGTAATGCTCTAGATTTGGCAAAACTAGTGAGTGCATCTCTTAGTATTGGGCCGATTACCATCCTGAATGGTGATATGAGTAGTGGGTGCAACTCTGCCAATATTCAGGAGTGCTATGGTTATGGCGTATACCGATACCAACCGAATGATAAAGACATTCCGCTGTACATTCACGGTGGTAATTTGCCTGGAGCTAGTTCAGTAATTGTCGTTACTCCAGATGGAAGTGTACTTGTTTGGCTTGGAGCTGGTTCGCCGAGGCCGGGTAGTAAGGTGTTGCCGTCATTCTATAACTTTATTAGGGAGAGTGCGTTTGCTGACTAGTGAATTTCTTGCGCAGACGCAAAGTATTTTTCTACGCGATTTCATAATGACACGGCTTTATTTTGAGAGGAAATGCTTATGAGTATTTTTTTTGCTGTTTTTGCTGTTTTAGGTGTTTGGTGTGGTTCTGTATAGCCCAAAGCGTAGTTTGACTTTTGCGTCCATACAGCACCTTATTGGGTACTGGGTATTTGTTTTTTTGGTTGCATTTGCTCCATTTCTCACGGTGTATAATAATTCTGTTCAGATCAACAATCTAGTTTCGGTTGTTCAGTGCTTTTTGTTTTTGATGTTTTTTCCGCAGTCTGTGGCTAGTATTAAGTCGATTATTTTTGAAAAGGGGAATGCTCTTCTTTCTTTTTTTATATTGTCTTTTGTTTTTGTTATTCTTGTTTCTTCGGTTTTAAATCGTACTCTTTCTTCATCCGTCGCCTATCTTTCTCATATTCTTTTTTTCTTCACGGCAGTTTTTTTCTTATCAGCATGTTCGGAAAATTATGCAAGATTGCTAAGGTGGAAAATTTTATCCGTGTTTAGTGTTTGCATAATTTTTTTTGTTTTTCGTTTTTTGGATAAAGTGGAATTCTATGAGACGGTTTTTAGATATCCGCCTATATATAGGCATCTTCGTCATCTTAATTATGACTTGATGCTGGCTGTAGGTGCTTGCTTTTTTTTGCTATGTTCTGGCCGAATTCGTGAATTAAGCTTTTATTCACTAGTAAGTTTGTTCGTTTTAATATCCTTGTGGAGTGGTGGTAGGGGGCAGTTGCTCGCTTTCGTTGTGTTTTTAGTACTTCTGAGTGTTACTGGTGGGGGGAGGGAATCTCTTGTTACATTAATTATTGCAGTTTTAATGACTTTCCTCATTTGGGTTTCGGGAGATTCGAGATTTATGCTTGGGCAACTAGAAAGGACATTATACTTCACTAATATTAATGGTGTTTCATCGGGTCGGTTAAATATATGGAAGGATACTTGGCTTGAAATTATGAGTGGAGGATGGTTTGGGCACGGGGCCGACCAGTTTAGAATTTTTTATGACAGCTGGATTGTTCACCCTCATAACGCAGCACTACAGTTTATGTTTGAATATGGCGTGGCTGGTCTTTTATTATTTGTTTCATTTATATTATGGACTGCTTCGGTTTGTCTGAAATCGGTGTTCGCCTCAAGATTAAAAGGTGACGTGGCCGTTACTGCTGCACTTATACTTGCGATGTACGCTTATAGTATGGTGGACGGGATTTTTTACCATGCAATACCATTTTCGTTCATGGTGCTTTTGTCTGCTGGTTTGTTTGTTAAATTGAGTAAAAAGAAGGCCTTGGCGCAACTCCCATAGCTCGTGTTACGAAGATTTCTGTGCAGTGCAGTGAGGGTGGCAGGTGTAGTAGTGGTGCGAACTTCCCTGCGGGGCTCCTGGTTCCGTCAAGGGCTGCCGCGGTAATTAGTAATTTTGCAACATCAATGTGTTACATTTGAAGTGTGCTGATGATGTCTTATACAACAGATTGCCTACTACTCAGTCCACGCCCGTCCACATGCGTCGACCTACTCCCACCTTCCCCCTCCATCTGCACACTAATCCTCGGCGCCGCGACATCAATATACCGCTCTTCCATCTTCCGCTTGAGCAACAAGTTAAACGCCCGAGAAACATCCCATTGGTACTCCGGCTTCGTCCGCATCCGCATCCTAAGCACCGGGCAGCCTTCTTCAAACGCATGTATCCCCTGCATTTCAAGCGGCGACCAGATCAGCCATCGCATATCCGGCAGTGTGCGCAGTTCTTCGGCAGTTTCTGTCATCAGCAGTATGGCGTCATCAATGGGCAGTTCCCGGGGAATGCGAATCTTGATCAGTGCGATGCCAAATTGCCGCGACATGTTGTGAATGGAGCTGATTTTGCTGAAGGTGATGTGATGCACCACCCCTTCAAGGTCCCGCAAGCGCACGGTGCGTAGGTTGAAGCCTTCTACGGTGCCCATGAAGCCGTTGATTTCCACGAAGTCCCCAACCGACATGGAGTCCTCAACCACTATAAACAGGCCAGTGATCAAATCCTGAACCAGTGTTTGCGCACCAAAACCCACGGCAAGGCCGATGATACCGGCACCGGCGAGTAGGGGGGTTACATCAACGCCCAGGGTGGAAAGGCTCACCAAGGTAGCGATGATCAGAATGGTGATCAGCAGGGTGTTCCGGGCAATCGGGAGAATGGTTTGGGCTCTGGCCGGGTTGATGCGCTTATTGCGATCGCCCCCGCGCATGGCTCTTTCGAGCAGCTCGTCTACAAATATCCAGGTCAGCTTTGCTACGAGCAAAATAAAGGTCACGCCCAGCAGGCTTCCCGCCACACCCTTGCTCACTGAAGGTTTTCCACCAACGCCGAACAAAGACAAACCCCAGATTTGCAGGATTAACTCGAAAAATAACAACCATGCGGAGGCTTGAATTAAGTTGTAACCAAAGCGCACCAGCCTGCGGCTAAAAATGCTCAGTGCCTGGTGTTTGGGGCGGTTTTCTTGAATGCCAATCAGCCCTTGCAGAGCGAGTGTCAACGCGAGTAGCAAGGCGCAGATCATAGCTTTACCCAAGGCTGCATCCGCTTCGCCACCGTTAACAAACACCGCCACCACCGAGGCGCTGATGGCCACAAGCATGGGTATATGCCAAAGCCTGGCCAGCAGGGCAGTGACTTCGCGCCCTACACCTTGGTCTTTGCGCTGCTTGTAGGGCCGATTTCTGATCAGGTGGGTGACCGGGCGCCGATTCCTCACAATCAGGAAAAAGCTGAGTAATGCGGCGACAACACTGAAAACCAGTGCAAGCGCACTGGCCAGTTCCGTTCCGAGTTGGTCGGTCAGTTCGGTGGTGCTCAAGGAATCTTCAAGAGCAAACAACACGCCGATTATAAAAAGTGGCAAGAGCATGCGCCGGCGCAGAATCATAACGGCTGTGAGGCGGTGGCCGTTGGAGAAAATGGAAATCATTACATCGAAAAGCGAGGTCAGCGCCCGGGCACTCAAGCCTGCGTAAGCCAAAATAAGAATCGTTGTTTGAGCATCATCCGACATGCCGAATGTGGGTAACCCGGCCAGCAGCGCGGTGAAAGTGAGCAGCCAGGGTAAAATCCGCCTTACAAAATGAGCGATGAGCATCCAGGGGCGTGGGTGCCTTGGCATTTGCAGTGGCCATCCGCGCCATGAGAAAAACATGCGAACCAGGCGCGACAAGCCCCACAGTGCGGCTATCCATGCAATCAGCCCAGCGGTGATCTCTACCAGAACGCGGTAGGACGCACCGGTCAGTAACTTTTTTGCCGCGCTGTAGGCATTGCGAAAATGTGTTTTCCAGATGGAGAGAGGGGTTTCTGCTGTGCTGTCACCGTTGGTGGCTTCATCAAAAAACACAGCAAGGGCGCCCAACAAGCCCTCACCACCGGAAGTGCTTTTGCCTGTTTGCAAAGATTCTGCGTGCAATCCCTGTTGAATGGATTTGAGCTGTTGTACCAGCGCCTCACGGCTTTCGTCGTCTTGTAGCGCCTGAATGGCTACCTCTAACGATGCTTCAAGCTCCTCGGGTGAGGCCTCGTCTTTATCCGATTGTCCTGAAAATCCAGGAATTCCAGGAAGTGTGAAGGGCTGTGCCTGAGTTGCCCCAACGACAGCAAGCAAGAAAAAGCCAAAAACCAGCGCGGTTAACCTCAAATCTCTACCTCTTCAAACAAATCGGGTACCTCGGCATCCCATCCGAATTTTTCACTGATGCGCTTACGCATAATGTCGCTGGCTAACATTTCGCCATGGGTAACATACACTTTCTCGGGATCAAGCGCGCCCTGCTCAAGCCATTGCAGGAGTTCATTGTAGTCACCGTGAGCTGAGAGCGAGCCCATATTGTGGATCTCGGCCTTTACTGGCCAGTAATCACCGTGAATCTTTACCGACTCCACGCCGGCGACCAGCCTGTCACCACGGGTTCCCGGAGCCTGAAACCCGGCAAATACCACGCTGTTTCGATAATTTGGAAGTAGAGTTTTGAGGTGGTGAAGCACCCGGCCACCGCTGGCCATGCCGCTGGCAGACACAATAATGCAGGGGTAGCGCACTGAATCCAGCTTGATGGATTCATCAACCGTGCGAACGAACTCGGTGTGACTATCAATCATCTCGCATTGGCAGGCGCTCAGCTTGTGCTCTTTGTGATGTTTGCAAAAAATCTCTGTGGCCTTGATGGCCATGGGGCTGTTGAGAAATACTGGCAGCTTGGGAATGCGCCCCTCTCTCATGATCTTGTGAATAAGGTAAAGCAGCAGTTGCGCCCGCCCTACCGCAAATGATGGAATCAGCACGATGCCGCCGCGGCTAACGGTGCGAGCGATGATCTCTACCAATTCGGTTTCCGGGTCGGTTTCCTCGTGCAACCTGTCGCCGTAGGTGGATTCGCACACAAGCACGTCGGCTTTCTTTATGGGCTCTGGTGGCCTCATGATCGGGTCGTTCTGTCGACCCACGTCCCCACTGAATACTACTGAGCGGCCGTGAGCCTTGTGATGAACATGCACGCAAGCCGATCCCAAAATGTGCCCGGCAGGGGTAAAAGTCACCTCAAAACCCTTCACCGGTTCAAACGTTTCGTGGTAATGAAAAGGCTCAAAGTGTTTCAGGGCTTCCCAGGCATCCTTCACGGTAAAAAGTGGTTCGGGATTTTCGTGCCGAGAGAATTTTTTGCGGAAGGCGTACTTGGCATCTTCTTCCTGCAGGTAGCCCGCATCCGGAAGTAATACTTTGCATAAATCGTGCGTGCCCTGAGTGCAGTAAACCTTGCCTTTGAAACCATGTTTCACCAGGGCAGGCAGGTAGCCTGAGTGGTCGATGTGAGCATGGGTGAGGACCACAGCATCGATTGTGCTGGGATCCACGGGAAACTTGGCCCAGTTTCTCCTGCGTAGGGTTCTAACGCCCTGATACATGCCGCAGTCAACCAAGACCCGGTGTTTATCGTCTGATAACAGATAGCGCGAACCCGTTACCGTACCGGTGCCGCCGAGGAAGCGAAGTTTCATAACAGAAGGCCTTATGGTTGGTCAGGGTGAAATGCGCCTGAAGATTTTCCTTTCAGATTGCCTGAAAGTGCAACGGCAGAAAAGCCCGGATACGGCCGGCGCCCAATATTTGCTACTATTCGCCAATACCGCATGACTATCAGTGACGCAGGATGCCGGCAATGCAATACAGCTCAATACTCCCGGAAGTGATCAAAGTGGCGGATGAGGCCAGCACCAGAGTGCTCCACATCTATCAGTCGGATTTTAAGGTGAGCTACAAGGAAGACGAGTCGCCCATCACCGCAGCGGATGTTGCGAGCCATGAGGTCATTGTAAAGGGCTTGCGAGATATCAGTCAGAGCATTCCTGTTCTCTCGGAAGAGGGTACCCAAGCGCCATGGGAGGAGCGTCGGCACTGGCGCCGGTTCTGGTTGGTTGACCCCATTGATGGTACCAAAGAGTTCACCCAGCGTACCGGTGAGTTTACGGTGAATATCGCGCTGATTGAAGACGGCGAGCCGGTGTTGGGCGTGGTCACTGCCCCGGCGTTAAAAGAGGCGTTTTGGGGAATAAAGGGCGAGGGCGCTCATAAGCGGGACCGAACAGGCCGGGAGCATCGCATCAGGGTGGCAGAGTTGCCCGATACCATCCGTGTGGTCGCCAGCAAGAACCACATGAATGATGAAACTCGCGACTTTATCAGAGCGCTTGGGCCCCACAAAACACTTCAGGCGGGCAGCTCCCTCAAATTCTGCAGAATCGCCGAAGGCCACGCAGATCTTTACCCGCGCATGGGGCCTACCAGCGAGTGGGATACGGCCGCAGCTCATGCGGTATTGCTTGCAGCAGGGGGTAGTGTGAACACACTGGATGGCACAGCGTTGCGCTATGGCAAGGAGGATGTGCTTAACCCTTATTTCATTGCAGCGGGAAACTGGTACATTCCCCGCCCATGACTTGGTACGCACTTCAACACAAGCCCGCCCAGGGCGATCGCGCTTTGGCGCACCTGCAGAATCAGGATATCGCCTGCTTCTACCCGAAAGTACCGGTAGAAAAAATCAAAGCCGGCAAACGCATCCAAAAGCTGGAACCTTTATTTCCCGGATACCTGTTTATTAATCTGGAGCAGACAGACCCTGCGTGGGCGAAGCTGCGCTCTACCCGTGGCGTGCTGCGGGTTGTGAGTTTTGCCAACAAGCCAGCAACCATTACTGATGAAGTGATCCAGCAGGTTAAGGATGGCCTCGATTCTGTGCAACAACAGGGTGGGCTCAAGCCCGGCGAGGCGGTTCAGCTGAGCGAAGGGCCATTTGAGGGGATTAGTGCTGTGTTTCAGGCGTATGATGGGGAAGAGCGGGCAATTGTGTTGATTGATTTTATGCAGATGCAGCAGCGGGTGAAGGTGCCGGTGGCGACGCTCAGAGTCTGAGGGCCAAAATGCCTGCCCCTCCCTCGCAAGACAAGAGGCTCAGTAAAACCTTTAAACTAGTTGCATGTTTAACTCTTTAACAATTCTTAACTACGGCAAGTCCCTGAATTCAAAAGCGTCAGACTTATTGGCACTTGCTAGTCTCATACGATGACGTAAAATCGCCACGCTTCAGACATGGAATATTCACACACTGACAGGGATTTTGTTGGGGCTAGATTTCTCGCCTGTGGTTTAACCCCTGTCATTGCTGGCAATTTATATCTATGACCTTAAAACACTGAACCCTGGTCGGTGGGGCGGTAGCGTGTTGAATGGTAGGGAATAAAGCGAATGAGTGAGTTGTCTCACACAAAGGCTACTTTTGATGAGCTGCGCAGTAGGCGGAATAAGGGGTTCCCCTTTGCCGTTCGGGCAAGTGGCGGAGTTGAATTTGCGTTTTGGCTGCAGTGGGTTGTAGCGACAGTCGTCCAGTGTTCAGTGCTAATATTTCTTGGTATCGGGAAGTTAGATGGCGATTTGGCATCACACTACCGGTTATTGGCGCTATTCTCTTCTCTACTAGCGATTCCTGTATTTGCCCTTTTTCGTGCTTATAGCATCCGCAATGGGTATTTGGTTGGTGTGGCGCGAGTCCTTGCGTCTTGGGGTACACTTATTGCGTTGCTCATGTTTATTGCGTTTGCCACCAAAACAAGTGACACATACTCTCGTGAGGTTGTTTTGCAATGGATCCTGATTGGATTTGCTTTTCAGGCGTTAGCTTTCGTCCCATTGCACAAGGTGTTGCGCCGTATGGACAGGTTGCACCGTTTTGCGAACGCTTCCGTTATAGTCGGCTGCGGCGATCTTGCACTCACGTTAGCCGTTAAACTTCGGCACGAGAGAGGAGAAGCGATGATTGGGTTGGTTTGTCTCGATGGCGACCAGCCAGATAACGAGAGGCCCCATACGCCATATTTCCCGACGTTAGGTGTTGTTAGCCAGCTCCGATCAGTTATTAGTGAAAATAGTGTTAGCAGGGTCTACATAGCGCTACCAGCCAGGGAAACAGATCAGATCGAAGGGTTGTACGTTGATCTTTTGGACGCGAACGTAGACGTTGTTTGGGTGCCAGACTTTGCCAACCTCAAGCTGCTCAATCACAGCATCCACAACCTTGGCGGATTGCCCGCAATAAACCTCAATGAGAGCCCCCTCACTTCTTATCCGGGCGGAGCATTTCTCAAGTCCCTGATGGATAGAGCACTTGCCCTCATCGGACTCCTGGTGTTGAGCCCATTAATGCTCTGTGTTGCTGCATCCATCAAACTAACCTCTCCCGGCCCCGTGCTCTTCAGGCAGAAGCGACATGGCTGGAATGGGCACATTATTGAGGTTTTAAAGTTTCGTTCTATGCGAGTGCATGATGACAGCCATGCGCGACAGGCAAAAAAAGACGATCCTCGCGTCACACCTGTTGGCCGGTTTTTAAGGCGGTCCTCTATTGATGAACTTCCGCAGCTGTTCAATGTTTTGAAAGGTGATATGTCACTGGTAGGGCCGCGGCCACACGCCGTTGCTCACAACGACTATTATTCCGATAAAATTATTGCGTATATGGCAAGGCACCGAATCAAGCCCGGAATTACAGGTTTAGCTCAGATCAGCGGCTGCCGAGGTGAAACAGAAACAATCGACAAGATGCAAAAGCGAGTGGAGCTGGATCTCGATTATATCAATCACTGGAGCTTGTGGTTGGATATCAAAATTCTTATAAAAACACCGCTGACTCTCGTCTCTAAAGATATTTATTGATTATGAATTCTCGTCCTTTTTATATCCGCCGGCTAATAACGGTTGTTGTTGCAAGCGTGATTGTAACAGTGCCTCTAATCGTGTCTGCGGCGCCATGGCTTGGGCCGGGTGATGTGCGTGCACGTCACGCAGTGCAAAAACTGTCTGACCGTGGCCACATAGAGGGAACGACGACAACCTGGCCAATTATGTGGGCCGACCTTGCTGAGAACACAAGCGCTGTTAGAGATTCGACTGTCGCATCTCAGCGGGCATATCTTGGTTTCGAGCGTAGCGAGCAGGCAAAAAATGGGTTTCGGGCAGAGCTTGAAATTGAAGGGGCAACTGATCCGGCGTTTTTACGAGGGTTTGATAGTCTTCCCAAGGAAGAAGGTCAGCTAACTGCCACTCTGCAGTGGCAGGGTGAGTCGTGGGCTGTAGGTTTATCACCTTCTGGCGTATCCGACCCAATGGATAGTAAAGAATTCCGGCTTGATGGCAGTTACATAGCCACAACAGCAGGCAACTGGGTGCTCGGTGTTGGTGCTATTGAACGCTGGTGGGGGCCAGGTTGGCAGTCCAGTATGATTCTTTCGAATAACGCAAGGCCCGTGCCGTCGATATGGGTTGATAGAAAAGCCAGCCTGCCTCCTGAGACTAAGTGGCTATCCTGGATAGGCCCCTGGAAATTCACTGCCTTTCTCGGGCAGCTTGAAAAGGAGCGTGTGATTCCTGATGCCAGGCTGATTGGCATGAGATTTAGTTTCAGGCCGATGGACCGACTGGAGGTCGGGCTCTCACGCGTGATTATGTACGGTGGTGAAGGGCGGCCAGACGGAATTTCTACGCTGTGGGATGCCCTTATTGGCAAAGATAATATAACGGAAGGACAAACCGCAGATGATGATGCAAGTAATCAGATAGCCACGATTGATGCTCGCTACGGCTTCCCCGTGGGGGATCAAAGCATGGGGCTATACGCTCAGATGATGGGCGAAGACGAAGCGGGCTACCTCCCTTCTCGAAAGTCTTGGTTATTCGGCATTGATGGGACAACGCATTTAATCGGCTCTGACCAGCAGTGGTTCCTTGAATTCACAAACACACTGGCTGAGGATTTGCTGGGGGATCCGAGGCCGAATTATGCATACAACCACTTTAATTACAGCACGGGCTACCAGTATCGCGGTCGTGCGCTTGGCTCCACCTTCGATGCAGACTCCGAAGCGCTATCTTTGGGGCTACTTAATTTCCTGCCGGATGGCAGCAATCTCACAGCCACGCTAACATTTGCCAATCTCAATAAAGACGGTGGAGACCGCGTAAGCCAGCCGAATGAGAAGGTGTTTTACAGCGTGCCGGATGGAGCACAGAAAGTTACCATCGCAAATCTCGGTTACGGCAGCCAACTGCTTGGTGGGTGGCTTGATCTCAACATGCAACTTGCAGACAAAAATATTTTACTTTTAGGCGGGGAAAAGGACCGAGTGTCGCTCTCTGCATCTTGGAAGTATCGCTTCTAATTCAAATTATACAGCCTCGGATTGAAAACTGTGACGGTAAAAAAGCTCCTTGTTACCCTAGCCCTTATGTTGCCTTTGGCCAGCTACGGACAATCAATAACGCCTGCCCAGATAGAGCAGTTCAAGCAGTTGCCAAGAGCTCAGCAGGAATCCTTGGCCCGACAATATGGTGTGGATCTGGAAAGCCTCAGTGGCGCCAGCAACCGAGCGCAGCGTCCTCAGCAAGTAACAGTTGTTGAGCCGGTTTCCAGCATTACGGACGAAGAGCGGGACGAAGCTCGTGATCAAAAGCAGCAGGAAGATGATCAGGCTGAGAAAAATGGTGGCCTCAAACCCTACGGCTACGACCTCTTCGCTGGCAGCCCCACAACCTTCGCGCCAGTGACAGAAATTCCCATACCTTCCAATTACACCCTTGGGCCTGGCGATGTCCTGCGCATGCAACTTTGGGGTAAAGAAAACCAGAATCTGGAATTGCCCATCAGCAGAGATGGCACCATCAGCTTCCCCCAGTCAGGCCCCATGAGTGTTGCAGGCCTGAGTTTTGATGAGGTACGAGAACAAATCCGAAAGCGGGTCTCTGAGCAGTACATTGGAGTTGAGGCAAGCGTTTCGCTTGGCGAACTCCGCAGCATGCGCGTATTTGTGCTCGGTGAAGCCAGAAACCCAGGTTCCTACAGCGTTAGCTCTCTCACCACCATAACAAACGCGCTGTATGTCTCTGGCGGAATCAAGCAAAACGGCTCACTCCGCAACGTGCAGCACAAGCGAAATGGCAAACTCGTGGGTACGCTCGATCTGTACGACCTTCTCATGAAAGGCGACAGCTCCGCCGATAACCGCCTGCAGCCCGGTGACGTAATCTTCATACCGCCCGTGGGCAAGCGTGCCGGAATAGATGGAGAGGTCTATCGCCCAGCCCTGTATGAACTCAAGAATAATAGTACGCTGGCCGACCTGATCGGCATGGCTGGTGGCAATACGCCACAAGCTTACCTGCAGCGCATCAATATCGAACGCACCAACGAAGACTTTCTGCGCATCATCGCGGAGGCGGACTACACGACCACGGAAGGCAAACAGGTGCGTATAAAGGCTGGCGACACGGTGCGCATTCCGCCGATCTCAGACATTACTGGTCAGTATGTCGAAGTTAAGGGCGCTGCCACCCGACCCGGTAAGTTTGCCTGGGTGCCGGGTATGAGAGTTAGTTCCCTGATACGAAACCTCGAAGCAGATCTGATGCCTTCGGCCGACAAGCGATACGCGGCTATCGTGCGAGTTGACGAAGAAAGCGACAACATCTCAGTACTTAACCTCCGGCTGAGAGAGGCTGTCCAACAAAAAGGTAATGAATTCGACCTCTTTCTTGAAGAAAAAGATCGAATACTGATTTTCTCCGATGCAGGAAAAGTAAAGGGTGGTGAAGAGGGGCAGGACTTCACCCGCGAAAGCCTGTTTGTGCCTGTATTGCAGCGCCTGAAAGCACAAGCAAATCCTGCTAACCCACAGCAAACCATCCAAATTACTGGCCCGGTTCGCTACCCTGGCGAATACCCCATGCCGGCCACCCGTAACCTCGCGGACGCTATTTTCGTAGCAGGAGGGCTGCGAGACTCTGCCTCCTTGTATCAAGCGGAAGTCGCCCGGTACACCACCGATGAAAGCGGTATTGGGCAAACCAGAATACTGAACGTTAATCTGGTTGACGCCCTGGCGGGGCAAATTAAGTTGGCTTTGGAAAGCCGTGACAGAATTCTGATCAAGTCCATTCCAGACTTCGCAAAAACGAGAACTGTCGAGTTGAAGGGCGAGGTTCGCTACCCCGGCACTTACACATTCCGTGATGGTGAAACTCTCAAAGAAGTGCTGGAGCGAGCGGGAGGGCTGACCACCAATGCCTTCCCGAAAGGCGCAGTTTTTTCTAGGGAAAAACTGCGCCAGCTGGAAGCGCAGCGCCTTAGGGAGGCTGAGGAGCGCCTGCAGGGTGATCTGCTTGGAGTGCAATTAGAAGGTGATGGCTTTAGCGGCCAGAGTGCAGACCGGACCAAGCAGGTGCAGGGCCTGCTTGAAGAGGTGCAGAGCAGTAAGCCGGTAGGTCGCCTGGTTATAAACCTTGAGAACGTGTTGAATAGTGCTGACTACCAATCTATTCGCTTGCAGGACGGTGACAGCCTTACGGTACCAATTATTCCGCAGTCAGTATCTGTATTCGGTGAGGTTCAGTTCCCAACCAGTCACCTTCACCACGCTGCACTTACCGTGGATGATTATCTTGAACGCTCTGGCGGGCCAACACGCCAGGCAGACGAAAGCCGCGTGTATGTGGTGAAAGCGAACGGGGCCGTGATGCTACCGGAGAAAAGCCGTTGGTTTGGCGGCCGGAGCCAACAGTTGGAGCCCGGTGATACCGTTATTATGCCGATTGATGTTGACCGGCTGAATCAGCTTGAGCTCTGGACTAACGTGAGCCAGATTGTTTACCAGATGGCGCTTGGTGCTGCGGCAGTAGGGAATTTGTGATGAGCTCGAATGCGGCACAGCAAACTTATTATCCGGATGATGAAATCGACCTACGGGAACTTTTTGCTACTCTTTGGCGAGGGAAGTGGGTAATTGTTCTTTTCACCGTGGTGTTCGCCTTCGCTGGAGTAGCTTACGCACTCTACAAGCCCAACATCTACCAGTCCAGCGTGCTGGTTGCGCCGGCTCAAGAAGAGGGTGGAGGCTTGAGCGGGTTAGCCGGCCAATTTGGTGGTCTGGCGAGCCTGGCGGGAATCAATCTGAGCGGCGGGGGTTCCAATCAAACAGTTATCGCTAAAGAAGTACTGCAATCACGAGCTTTTCTGACGGCATTCTTTCATCGCCATAATATGGAAGTGCCACTCATGGCCATTAAAGGCTGGAACGAAGATAGCGGTGAGTGGGTATACGACCGCAGCGAATACAATCCGGAAGCCTCTGAATGGCTTTTAGATAGCGATGGAAAAAGCTACAAGCCCTCAGACTGGGATATGGTAGAAGCATTCAGAGAAGAGCATTTTAGTATAAGCGAAGCCAAAGACACCGGCATTATTACTGTCAGTGTGAAACATTACTCCCCGGTTATGGCAAAAAAATGGGCAGAAAACCTGGTGAAAGACATCAATGAACATATGCGCAAGCAAGATGTAGAAGAAGCCGAGGCCCGTATTGCCTATCTAGAGGAAAAGCTTAGCGAAACCAACATTTCAGGGATGCAACAGGTGTTCTATCAGCTGATAGAAAGTGAAACCCGAACGGTTATGCTGGCAAATGCGCAACGAGAATACGTGTTTAAAACCGTTGATCCTGCGGTGGTAGCGGAAGAAAAGTCGGAACCCAAACGAGCGTTGATCTGCGTAATTGCAACGCTTCTTGGTGGCATGCTCGGTGTTTTTGTTGTGTTCATAAGAGCTTTCGTCGCCAATGGGCAGAAGCCGGAAGTAAAGGCCGACAAGCGCATTACCACTAGCACTGCGGTTTAATGAAGCACCTCCTTATCAGGCTGATAAATCTTGGTCTGCGGGGCACGACCTTGGTCAGCAAGTTTCTGCTGATTTTTATGCTGGCGCGATATTTGGAGCCTGCAGAACTGGGCCTTTATGGGCTACTAACGGTCACCATTGGCTACTCGTTGTACTTTTTGGGTTTCGATTTTTATATCTTCACAACACGTGAGGTGCTGAAAGCAAAACCAGAGCAGCGCGGCCGACTACTCAAAAGCCAACTGGCACTTAGTCTTATTTTGTACGCCGTGTTTTTACCATTAACGGCTGGATTGTTCGGGCTTGGGCTGCTCCCTTGGTGGCTTTTCCCCTGGTTTTTGTCATTGCTTGTTTTGGAGCATGTTACGCAAGAACTGAATCGTTTGTTGGTAGCCCTGCAAAGACAACTGGTTGCAAGTTGGATATTGTTTTTCAGAGCCGGGGCTTGGTGCTTGGCCGTTGTCGGCGTAATGTTTTTGAATGAGAACAGCCAGCAACTGCAAACTGTCTTGGTAGGCTGGATTGTGGGCAGTAGCATAGGGTTAGTAATTGGTGTGACAGTGTTGTGGCGAACCCGTATGGGTGGATGGCAATTGACGGTTGATTGGAAATGGCTCAAGCAAGGCTTGAGAATCGCACTACCAATGTTAGTTGCAACCCTTGCATTACGCGGAATCTATACAGTGGACAGGTACTGGTTTGAGGCGTTGGCAGGCCTCGACGCGCTGGGTGCATACGTGCTTTTCATAGGTATGTGCACTGCGCTGCTGGGATTTATGGATGCTGGTGTGTTTACTTTCCTGTATCCCGCCATGATTGCGGCGAATGCCAATAATAATTCAGCGGAGTTTCGCCGCAAATACCGGCAGCTCGCATGGCAAACTTTTGCACTCACCGGATTGTTTTCGCTCTGCGCCTGGTTAGTTATTACCCCCCTGTTGGAGTGGCTTGGCAGGCCGCTGTATCTTGAGAAAATTGAGTTGTTTGGTTGGCTACTGCTGGCCACCGGGCTTTTCGTAGTGGGCATGATCCCCCACTATGGCCTTTATGCCAGGGGGAAAGACAAGGCATTGATTACAGCGCATATTGCTGGCTTTTTGGTGTTCCTGCTCAGTACCGCGATCGTCTCGCCCTTTATGGCAGAGATGGCAGTACCCTTGGGTCTGATATTCGCTTTTGTTTTTATATTGGCTTGGAAAACCCTGCAGTTCTACCGATTAACACCCGCCGACTGGCGGTGATACCATTCATCTATACAGTAAAACCCAGAGAAAGTGACTATGCTCGAAAACTCCACCATCCTTGTTACCGGCGGCACAGGCTCCTTTGGCCACAAGTTCATACCAATGACCCTGGCAAAATACAATCCAAAGAAAATCATCGTATTTTCCCGGGATGAAATGAAACAGTGGGAAATGGCCAAGCTGTTCCAAGGTGACGATCGCCTGCGCTTTTTTATTGGCGATGTGCGCGACAGAGAGCGCTTATATCGAGCTCTGGATGGTGTGGATTACGTAGTGCATGCTGCAGCTACGAAAATTGTGCCCACTGCCGAATACAATCCTTTCGAATGCGTGAAAACCAACATCCACGGTGCCATGAACCTGATCGATGCCGCTATCGATAAAGGCATCAAGGGTGTAGTTGCGCTCTCTACCGACAAGGCCAGTAGCCCCATCAACCTGTACGGAGCCACCAAGCTGGCCTCCGACAAACTGTTCGTGGCAGGCAACTCCTACGCCGGTGGCCATCAAACCAAGTTTTCCGTAGTTCGCTATGGCAACGTAATGGGTTCCCGTGGATCCGTCATCCCGTTCTTTATGTCCATCAAAGACAAAGGTGTGCTTCCAATCACCGATCCCCGCATGACCCGTTTTATGATCAGTTTGGAAGAGGGGGTGGATCTGGTATGGCACGCGTTCGAAGACATGGTGGGTGGCGAGATCTACGTTAAAAAGATCCCATCCATGAAGGTAACCGATCTGGCCCGTGTGGTGGCGCCAAATGCTGAGCAAGAAGTTGTGGGTATCCGCCCTGGAGAAAAGCTGCACGAACAAATGATTGGCGCAGAAGACTCTCACTTCACCTACGAGTACCCCGAGCACTTCAAGATTCTGCCGAATATTAACGATTGGGGTACCTGCGAGAACCGAATCAAAGATGGTAAGCGGGTTTCTGAGGGGTTCATCTACGCCAGCGACAATAACACGGAGTGGATGTCAGACGAGGATTTGCAGAGCTGGATCAGTAGTAACTACAGTGAAATCGGTAAAATTTGACCATGATTCCCTACGGCAAGCAGGATATAAATCAAGCTGATATCGATGCGGTATTGGGCGTACTGAGGTCAGATTTCCTGACCCAGGGCCCCAAGGTACCCGCGTTTGAACAAGTTGTTGCCAGCCATGTGGGCGCAGAACACGCCTTGGCCGTTAACAGCGCGACCTCTGCGCTGCACATTGCCTGCCTGGCACTTGGCCTGGGGCAGGGGGATTGGCTGTGGACTACGCCTGTTACCTTTGTAGCCTCTGCTAACTGCGGCCTCTATTGCGGGGCAAAGGTAGACTTTGTGGATATTGATCCAGAAACCTACAACCTTTGCCCACGGGCTCTCGAGGTAAAGCTTGAGCGTGCAGCCAAGGAAAAATGCTTGCCCAAGGTTGTGGTAGTTGTACATCTGTGTGGCCAGCCCTGCAACATGGAAGCTATTGGCATATTGGCAAAGAAATACGGCTTCAAGGTAATCGAAGACGCATCCCACGCAATCGGCGGCAAATACCAGGGTGAGTTTATCGGTAATTGTCGTTACAGCGACATAACGGTATTCAGTTTTCATCCGGTTAAAATCGTAACCACTGCAGAAGGCGGTATGGCGGTTACAAATGACGCAAATCTGGCCGACAAAATGAACCTGTTGCGCAGTCACGGAATTACTCGAGAGCCGACCCACATGACGCAGGAGCCTGATGGCCCTTGGTATTATCAACAAGTGGATCTCGGGTTCAAT
The DNA here is from genome assembly GCF_016597815.1 of Marinobacter sp. DY40_1A1. Lineage (GTDB taxonomy): Bacteria > Pseudomonadota > Gammaproteobacteria > Pseudomonadales > Oleiphilaceae > Marinobacter > Marinobacter xiaoshiensis. The sequence goes on from NZ_VCHA01000001.1 coordinate 520,972, forward strand.
TACCGGATGACGGAGTTACAGGCTGCCTTGGGTGTAAGTCAGATGGAACGGCTGGATGCATTTGTCGCCCGAAGGCACCAACTGGCGACACGCTATGACCGGCTTTTGGTCGATTTGCCTATTTTATTGCCTTGGCAACACCCAGATAGCTACTCCGGCCTGCATCTCTACGTAATTCGCCTGAAGCTGGGTAGCATCCGCAGAAGCCACCGTGAAGTCTTTGAGTCCCTACGGGAACAGGGCATCGGCGTGAACCTGCACTATATTCCTGTACACACACAGCCCTACTATCAAGCCATGGGGTTCCAGGCGGAGGATTTCCCACAATCCATGGCGTACTATCAGGAAGCTATCAGCTTGCCCATGTTCCAGGGCCTGACGGAAAATCAGCAGGATGACGTGGTTTCAGCGCTCCGCAATGCGCTGGCTGGAGAATGACAATGAGCACAGTAGCCATCATTCCTGCCCGCGGTGGCAGCAAGCGAATCCCCCGCAAAAACATCAAGGAATTCTGTGGCAAGCCAATGATTGGGTGGTCTATCGAGGCCGCACAAAAAAGTGGCTGCTTTGACAGAGTCATTGTCTCTACAGATGACGCGGAAATCGCCGAAGTTGCCAAGCAGTACGGGGCTGAGATTCCCTTTATGCGCCCAGCCCAACTGTCGGACGATCACACTGGAACCATCCCTGTTATTCGCCACGCACTCGAAAGCTTGGGAGAAAATGGTAGCCTGGTATCGCAGGCATGCTGTTTATACGCGACCGCCCCCTTTGTATCACCGGAAGACTTAAAGCGGGGCCACGCTTTGCTCAAAAGCGAAGCCTGCAGTTACGCCTTCTCTGTGACCAGCTATGCGTTTCCCATACAGCGGGCGATTCGCATAACGGGAGAAGGGCGCGTAGCCATGTTCAACCCTGAACACTTTCAGAGCCGGTCTCAGGATCTGGAAGAGGCCTGGCACGATGCCGGCCAGTTCTACTGGGGTACCGCACAAGCCTGGCAGGAAGAGCGGCCCATTTTTTCAGCAGAAGCCATACCAATAGTGCTGCCGAGGCACCGAGTTCAGGATATTGACACACCAGAAGACTGGCAACGCGCAGAATGGCTGTTTAAGGCCCTGCAAGCACCAGGCGCAGAGTAATGCGAATCGCTTTCCGTGCAGACGCCTCAATCCAGATCGGCACTGGCCACGTTATGCGCTGCCTTACGCTGGCGGAGGCCTTGCGTAATCAAGGACACCAGTGTGTATTCATTTGTCGAGACCACCCGGGCCACCTCAGAGAGTTGATTGCGCAAAAGGGATTTGAGATGCACCTGTTGAGCAAACCAAGGCAGTTCGAACTAAATACCAACGACGGTGCTGCATTGGCACACGCTGACTGGCTAGGGGCTACATGGCAGCATGATGCAGAACACACTCTGAAAGTGCTGTCCGGAGCAAACACTGACTGGCTTGTGGTGGATCATTATGCTCTGGATGTGCGCTGGGAAAGTCGGATCGCCAAGCATGTCAATAAAGTGATGGTCATTGATGACATTGCAGACAGACAGCATGAATGTGATTTGCTGCTGGATCAGAATCTTGGTCGAAAGCCGGAAGATTACGACACCCTGATACCAGAAGCATGCAAATGCCTCATCGGCCCTCGCTATGCCCTGCTAAGGCCTGAATTTAGGAAGCTCAGGGCGCATAGCCTGGAGCGAAGGCAAACCCCCAAGCTCGAACGCATACTGATCACGTTGGGTGGTGTGGATCGCGACAACGTTACAGGCCAAGTGCTGCAAGCCTTGGAACAAACCCAGTTACCACCAGAAACGGAACTGGACATTGTGATGGGCGCATCAGCTCCCGGCCTGGAGGCGGTTCGCCTCCAGGCCGAAACATTGCCTTTTAAAGCTACCGTGAGTGTGAACGTTTCGGACATGGCTGAACGCATGTGCCTGGCGGACCTTTGCATCGGTGCTGCGGGAAGCACCTCCTGGGAGCGCTGCTGCCTTGGATTACCGTCTATCATGATTGTGCTCGCCGAGAATCAGCGAGGAATCGGGCAAGCGCTGGAGCAAAGCGGCGCCGCATACCTGGTTGAGAGGGAAGATATTTTGGAGAGTCTTGGCAGCTTTCTGAACGAGTTGATATCCACCGGAAGCGCGCTGGTAAACCTCTCCAACCAAGCAAAAATGATCTGTGACGGCCAAGGCAGTTCGCGCCTGGTGGCAGAATTTTGTAGGGACACCAGTACATGAACATCACCATACTCTGTAGCAGCCCGGACCACCCGGTTACCGCCTTCCTGGAGCGGTGGGCCAGTGAAAAGGAGGGTCAGCACCAGGTACACCTGGTTCGCAAGCGCAGTGAGTTGGCGGGAGGAGATATTCTGTTCTTGGTCTCCTGTTCGGAGATCATCAAGGCCGAACACAGGGCTCTGTACAAGCACACGTTGGTTTTGCACGCGAGCGATTTGCCCAGAGGACGCGGCTGGAGCCCGCACATATGGGAGGTTGTTAATGGTGCGAAATGCATCACGTTAAGCCTGCTGGAAGCGGAAGATAAAGTTGACAGTGGGCGGATATGGCTGAAGCGAGCGATATCAGTCGACAAGACCGACTTGTGGTATGACGTGAACCAAAAACTCTTTCAGGCAGAAATCGACCTGATCAATGAAGCCGTCGAAAATTGTGGGCAAATACAGCCCTATACTCAGGACGCAGATATAACTCCCACATATTACGAGCGCCGCACACCTGCCGATAGCGAGCTGAACCCTAAAATATCCATCGCTGAACAGTTTGACCTGATGCGCATGTGCGACCCTGAACGCTATCCTGCCTGGTTTGAACATCTGGGGCAGAAATACAAGATCAGTCTGGAGAAAGTGGATCATGAAGAAAATTGAAATCGCTGGTCGTCCCATTGGCAACGATTATGAGCCATACATAATTGCTGAAATGTCTGCTAACCATAATGGCAACATCGAAACGGCTTTCCGGATTATTGAAGAAGCAAAGAAGGCCGGCGCAGACGCTATCAAAATCCAGACCTACACGCCAGACACCATCACCCTGAACTCCGATCTGCCAGATTTTCAGATTAAAGGTGGATTGTGGGACGGCAAAACCCTGTACGAGCTTTACGAATGGGCTCACACTCCATGGGACTGGCATAAACCCATGTTTGAGCATGCGCGCAGACTTGGTATTACCATGTTCAGCTCACCGTTCGACACCACCGCAGTCGACCTTCTGGAAGACCTGAATGCCCCAGCCTATAAGATCGCATCCTTTGAGGCTGTCGATCTACCGCTAATCCGCTATGCAGCAGCCACTGGCAAACCAATGATAATCTCCACTGGTATGGCGGACTCAGAAGAAATCGAAGAGGCCATCGCAGCGGCCAGAGAAGGCGGTTGCAAAGAATTGGCTATTCTGCATTGCGTGAGCGGCTATCCTGCACCTCCCGAGGATTACAACCTGCGCACCATACCGGACATGATGGAGCGCTTTGGGTTGGTAACCGGGCTTTCTGACCATACACTTGATAACACCACGGCGATTGCAAGTGTGGTGCTGGGCGCGTCACTTATTGAAAAGCACTTTACACTGGATAGAAACGGTGGCGGTCCGGATGATAGCTTTTCATTGGAGCCATCCGGCCTCGTAGCCCTTTGCAGAGACAGCAAAACCGCATGGAAGGCCCTGGGTAGTATCGATTACGGGCGTAAATCCAGTGAGCAGGGGAATGTGCAGTTTCGGCGTTCATTGTACTTCGTCAAAGATATGAAGGTGGGCGAAGTGGTGAGTGAAGAAGCGATCCGCAGCGTAAGGCCCGGATACGGGTTGGCACCCAAAGAGTTTGGGAAGCTTGTTGGGAGTACATTACGAAGGGATGTAAAGGCCAATACGCGGGTTGAAAAGAATCTTTTCATAGTTAAAGCTTGAAAAAGTTGAAAGCGCCTACAGCGTTATATTTGCGAGGAGTGATATCTTCCCAAAGATGTTGACCTGATTTTTCCACTTTTAGAAGCGACGAAGAGTGTTGAGCCTACCTAGTAGTAGGCTGAGGTTATACGGTACATTTAGCTATATATTAAGAAAGTTGAATGGGCCATTATTTGTGAATCTAGAAAGCCTGATATTTTGGTCGCTGCGAAAAAATGAGCAAGCATTTTCAGTTTATGATTTACAGCTAGCTTGTTTCGAATCATAACAGTAAGGGTTATATTCCATTCCCACTTGAGCTCATCGATATAGTCAGAACGCTCTTACTTGTTGCTATGTAAGATGCCGCGATTCTTGTGGCTATCAGCTGGTAATTTGCAAGTCTCAGAAATTATTAAACTGTTTTAGATCGCTTGGGTCATTTAAGGGCCTAAGCTAAGTAGGCAACTGGATCGACGCTTGAAGATTTCATCAGGTTACCTAATTTACTGTGTCAATCTTGCACGATAGAAAGCTAATGGTCTCTTAAAATGAGAAAAGTGTTCATCTGCCTAACACCTCTTCACGTTTTGTGGAGTATTTCCGCGCATGATTTACATGCCGATGACTTTATAATTGTTGTCGATCATTCGGGATCGATAAATAAATTCTCTAGTCTTGTTGAAGCAAACTTGTTGTGCAAAGTCTTTTATTACGATGCGTCAAATAAAGTTTTTGTTTTAAGGGATGTGGTGAATAGCTATTTTAATTTGAGAAGTCCGTTGCTATCTATTATAAATCAATGCTCAATTGGTTCTGAGTTTGTTTTGTATTTGTACAATGATAGGCCTTTTGAGGTCCAATTCTTAGCCCAACATTTACAATACGCAGAATGTGCTTATGTTGAAGATGGCAGTGCGCCATACAATGATCACTGGTTGAAGTTTGGGGCTTCGCATAGATTGCTGTCATTAATATTTGATTTTTATGATCCGATTAACGTTCTCGGCACCTCAAAATATATTGAAAAATCTTTCTTTAGCTACCCTTCTTTGGTTCGCAACGAAAATAAAAAATATCCTCGAGTTAATATAAAAATGGATATAGCCAGACTAAGATTTTTTCGACAATATCTTCCGGCTGTGAGTGTTGACAATAATGAGTGTATTGTGTTTATTTTGATGTCCGAAGATAAGGATAAAGAATATTATATAAGTTTATTGAAAGATTTAATTATTGCCGGTATTTTAGAAATGGCTGATTATGTTAGTGTGTTCAAAATGCATCCATTGTCAAGGCAGGTGCGTGATAAGGACAAACAAGTCGATAATATACCTAAGTATTTTCCAGCTGAAATTTTCCCTATGGTTAACCCCAGTGTCACTTGTGTAATAGGTAACGGCTCCACTGCTTTGCAGAATATTAAAATATTGTTTCCAAGTGTTCTTGTTATTAACGCGATAAGCGGCAAAAAATCGATATATGATGATGCTCTAGAGAGGATGGGGGTTTTTAGTTTTTTTGTAAAGTAAATGCAAGCAATGTTTTCGATTTGTAGTGTTTATGTATTTGAAGCAGTTTAAACATACTTTGTGATTTTTTTCATTTGGAAGTTAATGGTGTTTTATAATAATAGGCAGGGACTTCAGGTTTCAGATTTTTTTGCGATATTTTTATTTTTATCTTCAATATCTGCTGCATTTGGAATAGTTTTTAGAAGTAATCAACTTCCAACAAACTACATATCGGAAATGTTTTTATTCGCTTGGGTTTTTGTTCTTTTTTATACTAAGAGAATGCAGGTTTCAAAAAGAAGCTTGAGTATCTCAATATTAATATATCTTTGTTATTTGCCGATAAGTGTGTCGTTTTCGTTTCACAATGATTTATATTATTCTGCGAAGGCAATGTTCTATGCAATTGCAGGAGTCCTGATTTATTTTTGCTCAGATCGAGCGGCTAAAAAAAGTTCAGAGTTTGATGTTATTTTGGGTTTTAAGGCGTTTCAGTTTGGTTTGTTTTTGACGTTAATAATTTGGCTTGTGAACGGTGATTTGGTTGAAAATGCAATGCTTCTCCGTCATACCTCGATCGCGTTATCTTATAATGATGCAGGGTTTATGGCTTTAATGCTTATAATTGTTTCCACTATCATGACGCATGGAAGGAGGTTGAATGTATTGATAGCTTTTCTGTTTTTTGGGGTTTCTCTTCTCGTTTTGATTAAGGGGTTAAATAAAAGTTCAATAGTTTTTATGTTTTTATTCTTTGCCATCTATTTTTTTGAATTTCGATTAAGTATAAAGTCGTTTTTCTTGATTTTTTTAGTAATTCTTGCTCTGATACTGTTTTTGGTAATTTTTTCTGATGCTTTAGAACCTCTTTTTAGTCAAAAGAGTAGTGTTGCATCTCTAACGACTCTTACAGGCAGAACCTTCATCTGGGGGCTCACTCTAGATTCAATTAATACGTGGTCTAAACTGATTTTCGGCCATGGGTATGGTTCGGCTGAAGTGTTCTTCCGTGATTATGTGTTCACAGAGCTAAATTACGCGCATGCTCACAACGCGGTGATTCAGTCATTATTCGAGATAGGCATGTTGGGTAGTTTTTTTGTGCACTTGATTATTTTTTATAATATTAAACATTCATTATATCTCGTGAAGTTAATGGGTAATAAAACGGTTATTCCGAATATTTTTTTGTGGCTCAACCTTTCCCTTCTGTTTAGAGGTTTGACAGAGCCTAGTTACGTTCAGGTTGGCAGCTTTGCCTCTTATCTTATTATTATGTCTTTTGTTTTCCTACGAGTATGTCCTTTCCTGGTATTTGGGGAAAGGGTTAAAAGTAAAATGCCTTGATATACCAGTGACTCGCGACTTAAAAAAGTCAATGACGTTGCAGTGAGATAAAGGTGAATTTATATGATTAAGATGTTTTTTCTTTTGCAGTTGCCGCCACCTCTGCATGGTGCTTCAGTTGTTAATTCCTCTTTAATCGAAAGCCAATATGTTCGTTCAGAATTCGAAATAGATCATGTGGATATATCGCCCGCCCTAACAATGTCGGATTTGGAGAAGTTGACTTTACGCAAGCTCGTTAGAGTTGTAGTAATTATTTTTCGTTCAATAATAAAATATAATGAGTTTAAGCCAAGTATTGTCTATCTAACGCTTAGTCCTCGAGGCTTCGCTTTCTACAAAGACAGTTTTCTTGCACTGCTTCTTAAATTTTGTGGTGCAAATATGGTTTTCCACATGCATGGCAAAGGCATAGCAAAAATTGTCGATCGCTCCAGTGTGAAAAAATGGTTTTATAAGTGTGTCTTCAAGAATGTTGATATCATCCATCTCAGCCCCACTCTATTTTCTGATGTTGATAGCGTCAGGGATCAGTCTAGGTTAATCATAGCAGTGCCTAATGGTGTAGCAGATCCCGGGTATGTGGTTCGGGAACTGGACACTCGAATGAACTTTTTATATTTGTCGAATATGGTGAGGTCGAAAGGGCCAGATACTGCTGCCAAGGCGGTGACGCTTCTACCTGCGTCGCTTAAAGGTCGTGTCAGTATGTCGTTTGTAGGGGCGCCTACTGATTCCGAATTCATGGAGGAGTTTGAGAAGACTGTTGCTGCGGAAAAGGATGCGAGTATGAGATTTGAAGGGCCGAAATACGGAGCCGAAAAAGAGCAGGCGCTCGCTGCTGCAAATGTGTTTGTGCTTCCCACTAAGTTTCCGAATGAGTGCTTTCCTCTGTCTATATTGGAGGCTATGGCCGCGGGGCTTGCTGTAATTGCGAGTGACGAGGGTGCTATCGCTGATATTGTCGAGGATGGTATAAGCGGTTTCGTATTGTCAGAGGCTACTCCAGAAGCTGTACGTGATAAAATGGAAATTTATATTAACAATCCACAGTTGGCGCGCATGCACGGCGAAGCCGGGCGTCGTTTGTTTGAAGAAAAATATACTCATAATAAATTTGAAGAAAATTTCATTAACGCGATGACTCATATAATTCAAACCCGGAACGTCAATGATTAAGTGTATATGCAAAGATGAAATGCCACATGGGATTTATGAGGTACCGATAGAACCTGATAAGCCCTTCCAAAGGCAAGATGTAAGAAAACTATGGTTTTTTTTGCTTCGCGAAGGGGTCAGACCCACCCTTGAAAAGGTATTTGCACGAATTAGGCAACAAAAAAGAGCTCTTCACCAGACAGTTGCTGTCAGGGTGGGGTATTGTAACGGAATTTCATTTGATGGCGGTCAGAATTTCTATTTTTCAGACCTACCTCAGTCGCATTGGGCTTCTCCATTTTCATACGACATTCTGGCGCAGTCGGATGAAGAAAAAGGCTGCTCGAAAAACCCGGTTGTAAATGCACTCTACGTTCTTGGGTTTGGGAATTATGCGCAAACTTACACCAAGCTACTCCATGAGAAGCTTCGAGGCCGCTATCTACTGGATTATAACCATTCCATCCTAAACGATTACGCTGATAAATTTGATTTTTTTGGCAATAATATTAAGACACTTCTCCCTGTTTGGGCCATTGATACGAACCCAGTGGCTGTCGTCGCGTCCTATCACTCGGATCACGCTCGGCAAGCCTATAGGCTTTTCAAATCCAACCCAGAGGGCTTTATATTTATAGAAAAGCCGCCGCTTGTAGATATTTCAGAGTTGGATCTATTTCGCGAGATGTATTCAAATAATGCGCGAATTAATATAGGCTTTAATAGGCGGTTTTCACCACTTGCCCGGCGGTTGCGAAATGAATTGAGCGAGTCCGCTCCGAAGTTTATAAATATTTCTGTCAATGAAGTAAAAATCAATCCCAGTCATTGGTATTTTTGGCCAAATCAGGGTACTCGAATTACTGGCAACGCCTGTCACTGGATTGATATGTGTCAATGGTTCGTCAACACAAAACCTACGCATCTTAACTTATTATCGTCCTGTGCTGATAAAGACGATTGTGTGCTCGCTATCTCGTATCAAGACGGATCGCTGGCTTCAATATTTTTGTCAGATAAGGGTAATAGTTTACGTGGAGTTCAGGAGAGCATCAAAGTTAAGCAAGATGGACAGACGTTTGTGCTGAATGATATGACTGAGCTGTTTACGTTAAAAAAGTCTGGCGCTAGCAAGCGAATCATACGTTTAAAGAGAGATAAGGGGCATAGGCGGATGTACGATAATTTTTTAAATGATGTTCAGAAAGGTAGAATTTCAAACCAGTACCCGTTGGAAGATCTCGAGTTTGTTAGTAGGGTAATGGCTGAGTTTTCCGATATGCTTGAAAGAAATGTAAAAACTCGTAAATTAGAATGGGATTAGATCATTGAAACAGGTTACTCAAACTCTTCGCACCGGTGTTGTAAATGTTAATGAGGTACCGATTCCTACATTAAACGACAAGTTTGTTTTGGTTCAAAACCACGCTTCGGTCATAAGTGCTGGGACAGAGAAAACCAAGATCGATATGGGCAAAAAGAGCCTACTGCAGAAAGCTAAAGCTCGTCCGGATCTGGTAAAACAAGTTGTTGGTAAGGTTAGGGCAGAGGGTTTGAGAAAAACGCTGCAAACCGTGAATTCGCGGCTGGATGCACCATCGCCTCTTGGCTATAGCTGCGTCGGTACAGTAGTGGCTGCGGGTGGCTTGGTTGCAGGAATACAACCTGGCGATCGTGTGGCTTGTGGCGGCGCAGATTACGCTAACCATGCAGAGTTTGTGGCTGTACCCAAAAACCTGGCTGTTAAAGTACCCGCGAATGTTACTGACGACGAGGCGGCGTTTACGACCGTCGGCTCTATCGCGCTGCAGGGCGTGCGCCTTTCACAGCCAGAACTTGGTGAAACATTTTTGGTGGTCGGTCTTGGCTTGTTGGGACAAATAGCAGTTCAGCTGCTTCGTGCAAATGGCTGCAAAGTAGTTGGTACTGACCTAGACCCAGCTCTGGTAGCGCGCTCTGAATCATTCGGTGCGATAGGTGTGCCGCCGGGTGCAGATGTGACTAGGCTTTGCCAATCGGTAACAGGCGGCCATGGGGTAGATGGAGTGGTAGTTTGTGCTGGTAGCTCCAGCAACACCATCATAGAAATGTGCGGTGCTGCTACCAGAGAGAAGGGGCGTGTTGTGGTAGTTGGTGCGGTTCGAATGGATATTCCGCGCGAGGATTATTTCAAGAAAGAGATCAGTGTCATCATTTCCCGCTCTTATGGTCCTGGCAGGTATGATCCTTTTTATGAAGAAAACGGCAATGACTACCCCCTAGCCTACGTGCGCTTCACCGAACAACGGAACATGGAGACGTTCCTCAGTCTTGTTTCACAAGACAAGATTGATATTAAAAGCCTGATTACTCATCGATTCCCGGTGGACGACGCAGCAAAAGCCTATGCCCTGATCGAAGGGGATAAGACCGAGCCTTACCTCGGAATATTGCTTCAATATGATCCCAAGCCTTTTGACCCAGCGGAATCTTCGCGAATTGCCCTTACTCCGGCCAAAGTGTCAGGAGAGAAGGTGAAGCTCTCTTTTTACGGTGCAGGGAATTATGCAACGGCCAGCCTGTTGCCACCCCTTCAGTCCAGCGGAAAAGTCAGTTTCAGTGGTTTGGTAACCGCGAGCGGACGCTCTGCCCAAGGAGTTGCCAAGCAATTTGGCTTCGGCTTCTGTGCCGGCAGCTTTAAGGATCTCTTGGAGTGCGATACGGATGCAATCCTGATCGCTACCCGACATAACACCCACGGTGTTGCTGTCCGGGATGCTCTGCGGGCCCGTAAACACGTGTATGTAGAAAAGCCGATGGGGATGTCTGTATCGGAATTGGCCGACATTCATGAAGCCTATTCAGAATGTGGTCAAGCTCAGGTTATGGTCGGGTTCAATCGGCGGTTTGCGCCGGCTACCCAACAGGCGGTCGGGCATTTCTCTGGTATTAAAAGCCCGCTTGTTGTGAATATTCGAATCAATGCCGGCCCTATTCCGGGTGACCATTGGATTCAGGATCCGGAAATCGGCGGCGGGCGCATGATAGGTGAGGGTTGCCATTTCATAGATCTTGCCTCAGCTCTGGTTGGTAGTAACGTCAAGACTGTCTATGCAGTTGGTACTAGCAAAGCGGAAAAGTCGGCGCTGCTTAACGATAATCTTTGTCTGTCGCTCACCTTCGAGAATGGCAGTGCAGCCAACATTACGTACACGGCTGATGGCTCCAAGGCGATGGCAAAGGAGTATGTTGAAGTTTTTGGTGGAGGACGTTCCGCGCAGATTCATGACTTCAAGGAAGTTGTGTTGTTCACTGGCGATACTGGTATCAAGCGCAATAAGTTGGGCGTGCAGGATAAAGGCCAGAAAGTCATGATCGCCGCATGGCTGGATGGCCTGAAGCGTGGAGAGTCCTGTGTCGATTACGAGTGCTTGATGGCAACCAGTCTGGCAACGGTTATGGCGGTAGAGTCGCTGGCTTGCGGCATGCCAATGAAAGTCGATCTCTCCGTGCTTTCCCCACACTGAGCAAAAGGACATCCGGGGGCAACAGGCCTCCGTCATAACTATGGATTCACTCGCTTTGCTCAATTCACGTTTGCTAGACAATCTGCGCGTGCAAGACTTCGCAGGTTTCGACCCCTTCGATTCGCTAAACAGCCGGCTCCTCTCGGCTACGCCGCTGTACCGAAACAACTTTATACGGTTAGCTTGGCTGCAGTTGGGTAAACGCTCACCGGTCAATTTGCGCCCCTTCCTGGGCGTGCCCAAGAAGCGCAATCCCAAAGGTATCGCGCTGGTTATTTCCGGGTTGGTTAATGACTATCACCGCACTGGTGAGAATCATTTTCTGGTTGAGGCCAATGAACTTTCGGGTTGGTTGTTGGCTGAGCGGAGTAATGTCCAGGAGTGGGGCTACAGTTGCTGGGGTTATCATTTTGATTGGCAGGCTCGGGCTTTCTATGTGCCTGCGGGCAAGCCAAACATTATTACCACGTGCTACGTGGCTCGTGCATTGTTTGATTTGGGCAAGGTAACGGGGGATCAATCCCTGATCGATGTTTCGCTGGATGCAGCGCGATTCATTTCCAGGCATTTGTACACCGAAGCGGATGGTCGTAGCTTCTATGCCTATATCCCCGGTGAATCAGCGTTTGTTCACAACGCCAGTCTGTGGGGCGCCGCATGGTGTGGCTTTGCAGGGAGAACGCTTGGTGATGAGGCTTTAGTTGAACAAGCTCTGCGTGTTGCCCGCCAGTCTGCCCAGGAGCAGGTTAAAGACGGTTCCTGGGTTTACGGCGAAAGGCACCATCATAAGTTTAAAGACGGCTTCCACACGGGTTATAACCTGGAAGCACTGTGCATCTTACGTGATGCACTGCAGACCAACGAATTTGATGAATGCATCGCCAAGGGTTACCAGTATTATGTGGAGACCTTTTTCGAGACTGACGGCACAGCAAAATACTACGATAATTCGGTTTATCCGCTGGATATGCACAGCTTCGCTCAAGCAATTTTTACGCTCTTGAAAGTTGGTGGCACAGCGGCGGACGTGGAACTGTGCGAAAGGGTTGTGCAGCGGGCGATAGACCTGATGTATAGGCCATCCACAGGGCTTTTTATCTACCAGAAAACCCGTCATTTCACGAATCGTATCAATTATATGCGCTGGACACAGGCTTGGGCCTACTGCTCCTTTGCATTCTACAATCGTTTTCGAGTTGAGTTAGACAATGCACAGGATTGAAATGCTGGGCTGCCCTATGGACGTGGGCACGATGAGCGAGACCGTTACCGCAATAGATAATGCTTTAACCAGCGAACAATTTACCCAGCACGTGGTAGTAAACGTTGCCAAGTTGGTCAATATGCGCAAAGACCCTGAGCTTGATGCCTCGGTTCGTGAATGCGACATCATCAATATTGATGGTATGGGCGTTGTGTTAGGTGCCCGCCTGTTGGGCCATGATGTGCCTGAACGAGTTGCCGGCGTCGATCTTTTTCATGAGCTGCTGGTGATGAGTTCGAAGCAGGGGTACTCGGTGTTTTTACTTGGGGCCAAGGAAGAAGTGGTTTCGGAAACTGCCCGCCGTGTTCAGACCCAGTATCCCGATTTGAAGCTGGCCGGTTACCATCATGGTTATTTCTGGGATGATGAGGAGGTGATGGTTGAACGCATTCGCGCTTCCGGCGCGCAATTGCTGTTCGTGGCCATTACGTCTCCCAAAAAAGAAAACTTCATCAATAAGTGGCGTGATCAGCTAGGCGTCAGCTTTGTGATGGGTGTGGGTGGCACCTTTGATGTGGTGGCTGGTAAGGTTCAGCGTGCACCTGAATGGATGCAAAATTCCGGGCTGGAGTGGTTTTATCGAGTCCTCCAGGAGCCGGGCCGTATGTGGAAACGCTACCTCATTACCAACTCCGTGTTTGCGTGGTTGCTGCTTCGAGAAAAGCTCAAGCGCAAAGGCTGAGTGTTCCCTTCTTTTTTTGTCGTCTTTCCCCTTTACGTTTTCTTTAGTTAGTAAGGAGTCTCCCTAAATGGAGTTCAACCGAATCTCTGTGGTTGGTCTTGGTTATATTGGTCTACCCACGGCAGCGGTGATTGCCTCCCGGCGCCGAGAAGTGATTGGCCTGGACGTTAGCCCGAAGGTTGTGGATACCATCAACCGCGGTGATATCCACATTGTCGAGCCAGATCTGGACATGATTGTCCACGCTGCCGTAAAGGAAGGTTATTTAAGGGCAACATTAACACCGGAGGCGGCAGATGCCTTTCTGATTGCGGTGCCCACGCCATTCAAGGCTGAAAACGGTAAAGAACACGTGCCGGATTTGAAGTACATTGAGGCGGCAGCAAGAGCTATAGCGCCGGTCCTGGCAAAAGGGAATCTGGTTATTCTTGAGTCCACCTCTCCGGTAGGTGCTACTGAGCGGTTGGCTGAGTGGCTGGCTGAAGCCCGTCCTGATCTGGTGTTCCCGCAAGGAGGAGGCGAGGCGTCAGATATCCGGGTTGCCCATTGTCCTGAGAGGGTGCTGCCAGGGCATGTTATTCGGGAACTGGTTTCAAACGACCGGGTTATCGGTGGGATGACACCAAAATGCTCGGACGCAGCGGCTGAACTCTATGGTTTGTTTGTTGAGGGGGAGTGTGTGCGCACCACCGCTCGCACGGCCGAAATGGCGAAGCTTACCGAGAACAGCTTCCGGGATGTGAATATTGCGTTTGCCAACGAGTTATCGCTGATTTGTGACAAGCTTGATATTGATGTTTGGGAGCTGATTGAGTTGGCCAACAGGCACCCACGAGTGAATATTCTAAAACCCGGCCCCGGAGTTGGCGGGCACTGCATAGCGGTGGATCCTTGGTTTATCGTGAGTGAGGCGCCTGAGCAAGCGCGGCTGATTCGCACTGCTCGGGAAGTAAATGACAGCAAGCCTGGTTGGGTGGTGGATAAAGTACGCACGGCTGTTGGCGCCTATCTTCTGGAGCATCCGGACAAGTCAGCCAGGGATGTGTCTGTTGCATGCTACGGCCTGGCGTTTAAGCCGGATATTGATGACTTGAGAGAGAGCCCGGCGTTGAATATTGCGGTCGAGCTCAAAAAAAATCTGACGGGTGAATTGTTTCTCGTTGAGCCAAATATTAAATCCGTACCTGATGCGCTAGCCGGGTGCCAACTATTGGACGTTAACGAGGCTAAACTAAAGGCCGATATTTGTTTGATTCTGGTTGCTCATAAGCAGTTCCGAGAGCTGGATTTCACCATGAAGCCAGCAGGCTGTGTAATTGATGTTGTTGCCAGCGGCCGAGTCTGACGGGCTCGGGGCATTTCAATAGGGTTTGAATATGAAAGTTATGACGGTATTTGGCACTCGCCCTGAAGCGATCAAAATGGCTCCGCTGGTTTTGGCTCTCCAGCAAGACGAGCGCTTTGAGGCGCAGCTTTGCGTGACCGCTCAGCATCGGGAGATGCTGGATCAGGTGTTGGATTTGTTTGGGCTGGACCCGGATTTCGATTTGGACATCATGAAGCCGAATCAGGACCTAACGGATGTGACAAGCGGAATTCTACAGGGCATGCGGTCCGTATTGGCTAGTGCCAAGCCGGATATCGTTTTGGTTCACGGCGACACTGCAACCACCTTTGCCGCCTCATTGGCCGCCTACTTTCAGCAGATTCCGGTAGGGCATGTTGAGGCAGGGCTGCGTACGGGGAATTTATATTCACCGTGGCCTGAAGAAGGCAACCGGAAGCTGACTGGCGCTCTGGCTAATATTCATTTTGCACCCACAGATCTGTCTGCACAGAATTTGGCAAAAGAAGGTGTCTCTAGCGACCAGGTAACAGTTACGGGCAATACTGTTATCGATGCACTGTTAGAGGTTGTCGCGCGAATCGATGGCGATAGTTCGCTGAGTCAGGAGCTTGCGGTGCAGTTTTCATTTCTCAAGCCTGAGCGCAGGATGATACTGGTTACTGGTCATAGGCGTGAAAGTTTTGGTGGTGGGTTCGAGCGCATTTGTGAGGCTTTGGCCCGAACCGCGCAGCAATATCCCAGTGTGGATGTCGTATACCCGATGCACCTGAACCCCAATGTGCGGGAACCGGTCAACAGGCTGTTGAATAAACTCCCCAACGTTCACTTGATCGAGCCCCTGGATTACTTGCCGTTTGTCTATCTGATGAATCGCTCTCATCTCATTTTGACCGATTCCGGAGGCATTCAGGAGGAAGCTCCTTCCCTTGGTAAGCCCGTGCTAGTGATGCGCGATACTACAGAGCGTCCCGAAGCGGTATCAGCTGGTACTGTTGAGTTGGTAGGTACGGATGTGGAACGAATCTGTGCTCGTATAGATGCTCTTTTGACCGACGAGTCGCTTTATCAGGCAATGGCGCTTGCGCACAATCCTTATGGTGATGGGAGTGCTAGCTTAAGGATTCTTGATGCTTTGGAAAGATATATGTAGTGGACTGTTAACCCCTAACATTAATTTTAAAGAGGTTCTGGTTAAGTCTCAAAATCAGTGATAATAAGGTCATCGTCAACCTCACAGGGTTCGTTGCCACCATGGATCAGATCGCCTTATCCGAAGCCGAGTGCCAGTACAAGAAGCGCAAAGCTCGTCGCGAGATCTTTCTGGAGCGGACGGACAAGCTGATTCCCTGGAAGCAGTTGGAGAAGAAGGTAGCCCGATATTACCCGAAGGGCCAGACTGGTCGGCCCCCCCTACCCGTTGCCCACCATGCTGCGAGTTCACTGCATGCAGTTGTTTTATAGCCTCAGCGACCCGGCCATGGAAGACGCCCTGTACGAGATCGAATCCATGCGTCACTTTGCTGGCCTGAAATTGGACCGCCTGCCGGATGAAACCACCATCCTCTAATTCCGGCATTTCTTGGAGCACCATGATTTTGGCAAGGTGTCGTTCAAGGAAGTCAACAAGCATTTGGAGTAAAATGGCCAGATGCTGCGTGAAGGCAGCATTGTGGATGCCACGATCATTTCTGCCCCAAGCCCCACCAAGAATGAGAGCGGCCAGCGCGATCCGGAAATGCACCAGACCAGAAAAGGCAAATAGTATTACTTTGGCATGAAGATGCACATCGGTGTAGATGACACGCTCGCCCTGATCCACAGAATCGATACCACGGCAGCCAACGTCCATGACATCGTGCAGGCTGGCAACATTCTCCAAGACGACGAGCAGCGTGTGTTCGGTGAAGCCGGTTATCCTGGAATTCAAAAGCGGGATGAGCATAAAGATCGTAAAAACGTGCCCTGGTTCATTGCTAAGCGTCCTGGCTCTCGTAAGACGCTGGACGACCGCAAGTTGAAAGCTGAAAGCCTCAATGCTAGCGCCCGGGCCAAGGTGGAGCATTCATTCCGGTACTTCAAACAAGTTTTTGGCTATAGCAAAGACCGCTATCGTGGCCGGGCTAAAAGCAGTAACCGACTGCACTTGCTGGCCGCGTTCAACAACCTGCTGATGGGTGAGAAATACATACTGGCGTAGGGCCAGTGTGCCTGTTTTCCGCCAAAATGGCGGGAAGCGGGCAAAAAACAAACAAATGAAGGGAGTAATGACGCCCGAGTGACGGTAGAATGTTTTTTTTGAGTTGAAAAGCGATTCAGCGACAAATCAGGCGTTAATCAAGCCGCTCCCTAGAAAGCGGTTAGGCTTCAAGCCTCTGCTGGTAGTGCTTGTGGATCTGATCAGCCGTACCCAGAAAACGTCATCAGGCGTTTGTTAAACTGAGTGTTTCACTTGTGGTTGGATGCCGCTGAGTTTGAGGCGATTTAAAATATCACATAATATAGGGATAGTTTAAGTGCCATCTCCTGAACCATTTCTCGTAGAGCTAACAGCGGCTCTAGTCAAATGCCGAAAGTTATTCCTGTCTGTTTTTATTACTGTGCTCATACTGGGTATTGGGTTTCAGTTAGTTGCTGCACCCAAATATCAGTACGTCACTCTCATTAAGTTGGCTCAAAGTGGTGATGGGGCGTTTTTAACATCTGGCGAGGGTGTTATTGCTTCGATTGAAAACCACTGGTTGCCGCAGGTCACTCGCGCGTTTCAAGAGGATAGGGGCAAATGGCCCGAGGTTAAGCTTCGTAGTAGAAATGTCAGTACCGGTTATGTGCAAATATTGAGTATTGGGGCGGCCCATGATGTGGCTGAAGTTGAATGGCTTCACAAAAACCTGGCGGACAAGATTTTGGCTGGCCAGTTGTCTTTCGAGCGCAGAGCCAGAGCCCGGCTGGAGGCCCAGCTTGCTGCTGCCAAGGAACTCGTTGACGCGCCGGGAAATGTCAGCAGTAACTCAGGTTCTTCCGACTCACGTTTTTTCGAGACCCTTATTTCACTAGAGGGCAAACTGGCTGGAATGCAAGCCGCTGAGGCTTTGGTGGTTGCCCAGCGAAAAGATGAGATTGTTGGGTTAGGGTTGGTGCCACGCCTTGCCTTGATGTTTTTGTTTGCTTTTGTGAGCGCTTTGAGTGCGGTGTTGGTTTATCGCTTCATTCAGCGAGTTGAAAGGTTGGTTAGCAACCAGGAAAAGCAGGCATGAACCGGCGCGCCGGCAAGTAACATGGCATATCGGCCCGGTTATGCGTGGTTGCTGCTACCACTGCTTGCAGTGCTTGGAGCCTTTTTTTACGCGGGCGGAGTGTTTGGTAGGTATTTTTGGGGTTACTTGGGGCTTATGCACTTGTGGGTGCTCTTGTTTACCCTGGGTTTCGGCATTGTTATTGCGTTGTTTCCAGCACAACAAAAGCCTGCTCCCGAATCTGCAATACCCGAAGGTGTCTTCTGGGATAGTGTGCTTTTGTTATTAGGCGCGCTTGCCATTTCTGCGCTTTTTTATGATCGATATTTCTTGCGAGGTATCGATTATCTGTCGGTTGGTGTTGCAAAAGGCAGAGCGCTACTCAATCAAGGTGGCCACGAGAGCTCAGCTTTTAGTGTTTTGGGTAACTTCTTTCTGTATTCCTACCTTTTCCCTCTTATAGGCGCAATTATTATGTGGGAGGAAAGGAATAGCAGGGTGCGGTTGGCGATCATTGGGGTGGCACTGCTTGAGTTAGTGGCTGTTACCTATGTAATGGGTGGGAGAACTGCAATTCTGCTGACTATAGTGGTGTGCCTTGGCAGTGTTGTTGTGCGTGGTTTTCTTGGGAAAAGGCACAAGCCAGCAAGTTTGAATTACTCAAAGCTCTTAGTGCTAGGTGCGGTGTCACTTGTAGCATTTTCCGTGTTTTTTTTGTTTCGTAGCCGCGCTTTTGGCGATGGTAGCTCTTTGTCTTATTACACGAATATTTGTGGTCATTTAACCAGCGGTACCCTGTTAAAGTGTGATTTTGGTGTGTATTCAGGGCCCTGGAGTGATCTCGCTAACTATCTTCATCTCACTCTTCTTTACGGTTCTCACGGTACTTGGTTAACGGAGGACATTGTGCAATCGGGCATAAGCGTTGGCTGGATTACCCCCCAGGGTTTATTCGCCGTGTTTTTCGAGAGGCTAGGCATGGAGCCACCCCCCGCTGCCTTCGAAGGGTTTTGGGTGCCGGCCTCGGCTTCGTTGATCAACGACTTCGGTCTTGCCGGTATGCTATGCTTCGCTGTTGCTTTCGGGATGCTCACGGGGGTTGTGGCAGGCTACCTCAGATCAGGCCGAATAAATGTTGCCGCTTATGCCTTGGTGTTTGCAATTTCATTCTGGTTTTTGTCGTTTTTGATATTCCCCACGAATATTCCTGGGTTTGTGCTTTCGGTATGTTTAGGGGTGTTCTTATGGGGCGCACAATTGGTTTTTACGATGATGAGAGCACTAATTTCTGAGAGATATCCATGAAGATAGGCCTTGCCAATCTTTTTTCGTTCAGACCACATGTTGAGCATCTTGAGTTTATGGCTCAGCTTCTTGAAAAAGAAGGCCATGAAGTCGTTTTTCTAACCTGTGATTCGGCTGTTGCTACCTGTTATACCCGGGAACTCAGGGGGCGCTCTCGTGTCCGAGAGTGTGCCCAGTGCATCGTAGGCGGTGTCAGGAGTTTTAGATCCCATGGGGTCTCGGCGATTGGCAAACAGTCCGCAAATCTTACAGAAGCAGAGCTTGATAAGTTGGCGCTCTCAAGTTCTGCAACGCTTACCCGAACGGAATCTGAGCGCGAGTGGGATGAGCCTGAAGTACAGGGCATCCGTAAGCGTTTAGCCGGCCCGATCAACCAAGTCTATCAAAGCACTCGTGACTGGATAATCAACGAGGGTATTGAGGGGGTGATCTGTTTTAATGGCCGAATGGACTTACCCCGGGCATTAACCTACGCCTGCGAGCAGCTTGGCGTGCCATACATTACCCATGAGCGAACCTGGTTTGGTGATGGGATTCAGTTGATCCCAAATGGTAACTGTCTCTCGTTGGCGGCACTCGGTGAGTTGGTTAGGGAATTTGATGATAAACCTCTGACTGCTTCTCAGGCGTCCCACGCTGGCAAGCTGATCGGCGACCGGTTTTTGCAGAAAAATTCTTTGGAGTGGAGGCTTTACAATAAAAGCCCTGAACCCGCACCTTGGCCGTTAAAAACTCCTGGCAAGCGTGTTCTTGTGCTGCCAAGTAGTAAGAATGAATTTGCTGGCCACGATGAGTGGCGTACGGAGTGGGCAGACAATACTGAAGCTCTGGACGATTTCTTCGAAGCATACAATATAGAGTCAGGCCAGGTTGTGCTGCGTTGCCACCCTAATTGGGCGGAAACTATTGGCAGTGTAAAAGGAAACCGCTCATTGGACCTGTACACTGAATGGGCTTCTTTGCGTGGGATTCATTGCATCCGCAGTGAGGAGAAAGCCAATACTTACGATCTGATTCAGCAGGCAGATATCGTGGTTATGAATGGTGGAAGCTCTGCTGTTGAAGCTGGAGCCTGTGGTAAACAGGTTGTCTGCTTGGGTCCCTCAACTTATCAGGAAGCCGGGTTTGTACATGTGTTTAGATCCCGAGAGGAATTGCGTGCGGGTAACGGTGAATTAAACTTGGACCCGGAGCTTGTACGCAGGAAAACCCTGCGTTTTCTCTATTTAAGATCTCATCGGTTTCCACAGTTTGTGCCCTACGTAAAGGCCGTTGAAACGACCAGGTATCGTTACCTTCAGGGTGCGAGTGGAGAAGTATTGATTCGGATGTTAGAAAACGGGCAGATACCGCCCGACGACCCGGAATATTCAGAGAGCGAGACGAGTGAAAATGAAGTGCTGCAAGCTTTAGAAAAGTCAGATTGGTCGAAACTGGCCGATTACCAGGCACCAGAGGCTGTAGGAACACCTTTTGAAATCAACAGAAGATCCGGCCTGAATTGGATTGATGGGTTCAGGGCGAAATTTGCCAGAGGAGATCGGGTCGGATGACTGGTGGCCAACCCAAGGTGTCAGTAGTGATGCCTGCTTACAACGCAAGTAACTATATCGAGGCGACAATTAGCTCAGTTCTTAAACAGTCTATATCGGACTGGGAATTGATTGTTGTTGATGATTGCTCAACCGACGATACCCGTGACAAGGTCATTGCTCTTGCTGAGAATGACCCGCGCATTCGCTTGATCGCACTTGATAAGAATTTTGGTGGCCCTGCTGGGCCGAGAAATATGGGGGTTCGAGCTGCTCGGTCTGACTTTGTAGCGTTTCTTGATTCTGACGATATATGGCACCCGGAAAAACTCCGAATTCAGCTTGCGTCTGCGGGGAATGAGTCCTCAGTGTTTATCTGTAGCTCAATGGTGGACTTTTCGGATGAGCTCAGCTTGCAGTTCGCTCCGATTAACAACGTTGCCAGTGAGAAGATCTCATATAGGCGACAGTCTGTGCGAGCACAGATTCCAACATCCAGTGTATTAATTTCAAAAGCTTTGTTGTTGAAGGCGCCTTTCGAAGAAAGTGCTGCTTACAAAGCAGTAGAGGACTATCACTGTTGGCTTCGTATTCTTCAGTCTGTTGGTTATTGCCTGAAGCTGAAAGCGCCACTGCTATATTATCGAAAGAGTGAAGGGCAGATTTCCGGCTCCAAGGTTATGATGATGAAGAAGGTGCTGATGGTACACCGGGAGTTTCCAGGGCGCTCACTTCTGACCGCATATGTGTTTACGCTCACTCATGTGTTGGGTGGTTTGTATTTTAGATTTTTGAAGAAAGGGATGTGATATGCGAATTCTGGTAACCGGAGGCGCCGGCTTTCTTGGGTCCCACCTGTGTGAGCGCTTGCTCTCTGAGGGGCATGATGTGCTGTGTGTCGACAATTTTTTTACTGGCCGAAAACGTAATATCGCGCACCTTATGAGCAACCCCTACTTTGAGGTGATGCGACACGATGTTACTTTTCCGCTTTATGTAGAAGTTGACCAAATTTATAACCTCGCTTGTCCTGCCTCGCCGGTGCATTACCAGCATGACCCGGTTCAGACAACCAAGACCAGCGTGCACGGTGCAATTAATATGCTGGGCCTCGCAAAGCGGCTAGGGGCTCGTATATTTCAAGCCTCCACCAGTGAGGTTTATGGTGATCCAGAGGTTCATCCTCAGCCGGAGAGCTATTGGGGTAAGGTAAACCCTATAGGTATACGCTCGTGCTATGACGAAGGAAAGCGATGCGCTGAAACGCTCTTTTTCGACTACTACCGTCAACACAACCTGTCCATCAAGGTTGCCAGGATCTTTAATACTTACGGTCCGCGCATGCACCCGAATGATGGGCGGGTTGTGAGTAACTTTGTTGTTCAGGCCCTTAGGAATGAGGATATTACGATCTATGGAGAGGGGCAGCAAACCAGGAGTTTCTGCTATTCCGATGATCTGATAGACGGGTTCGTGCGCCTTATGAATTCTCCGGAAGAGCTTACCGGCCCCGTGAATTTGGGGAATCCTAATGAGTTCACAATCCTTGAGCTGGCCGAGAAGGTGATTGAGCTTACTGGATCAGCGTCAAAGCTAATATTCAAACCTTTGCCAGAGGATGACCCAAAGCAGCGGCAGCCGGATATATCGCTGGCTACCGAAAAGCTGGATTGGGCTCCAAGTGTGGAGCTTGCCGAGGGATTGAACAAGACAATCGCCTATTTTGATGAATTGCTAAAAACGTCGGATATATATTAATCCATGGCTGGAAGAAGGGTTCTGGTCACTGGTGCGTCTGGCTTCATAGGGAAAGAACTGTGCAGAGTGCTGGTTGCAAGGGGTAATCAGGTTACCGGCGTTGTGCGTTCTGCGGTAAAGCTCCCGGTCACGGATGTTCAGTACCTTGTTCAGGATTTGGAAAAGCCGTTCGACGCAACCTCCCTCACTAAGGATGTCGATGCGATTGTACATCTTGCAGGCATTGCTCACGGAAAGGAGTCTACCGAGGGCGATATTTCCGATGTCTTTGTTAAGGGCAATGTAGAGCCAACGAAACGATTGGCGGAAGCTGCAGCAGCTAATGGCATTCAAAGATTTGTCCACCTTAGTTCGATAGGTGTGCATGGCGATCGAACAAATGAAAGCCCAATCACTGAATGTAGTGCAGAACGCCCTCATTCAGATTATGCGTTTTCTAAGCTCCGGTCTGAAAAAACTTTGATCGGCGAGCTGGCAGGATCACAAACAAGCTTTTCAATAATTCGGCCCACGCTGGTATACGGGCATGATGCACCCGGCAATTTTGGGAAGTTGGTGGGGATGTGTCGAAAACGCATTCCTTTGCCATTTCGGGATGTGAATAATAAACGTAGCCTGGTTTCCCTGGACAGTTTGGTTAAGCTGATTATTTTGTGTATTGAACTACCTGAAGCCGAGAACGAGATATTTGTGGCAGCCGACCAGAATCCTGTTACTACTGAAGAAATAGTGCGTAGCTTGCGCGAAGGTGTGGACCTGAGGCCTGCCTTGTTTAAAGTGCCCGTTTCCTTCCTGCAGCTTGGCTGCACTCTTATAGGCAAAGACTCGCTTTTCCAGCAACTGTTTGGAAACCTTGAAGTTGATGCAACAAAAGCTTCAAAAATGTTGGGTTGGGAGCGCGAAGCTGTAACGACGAAGGTGTTGCAATCGATTGGAAAGGAGTCCTGCAAATGCTGATTCGCATGCTAGACATTGGGCTTTCTTTCATGGGATTGCTGTTGAGTTTGCCGATAATGCTTTTGTTGTTAATCATTGGTTTTTTTGACACTGGTTCTCCGCTGTTTATTCAAAAGCGAGTTGGTCGCAACAAGAGAGCTTTCTCTCTCGTAAAGTTTAGAACGATGGAGGTAACAGCGGCCTCTGTGGCGACACACTTGGCAAACGCATCAGAAATTACCCGGTTTGGTCGTTTTTTGCGAAAAACCAAGTTAGATGAACTGCCGCAACTTTGGAATGTTCTCATTGGCGATATGAGTATGGTTGGCCCGCGCCCCTGCCTCTTCAATCAGGAAGAGCTTATTGAAGAGCGTGAACGGCGTGGTGTACTCGGCCTTCGTCCAGGAATTACCGGTTTAGCGCAGGTGAGTGGAATTGATATGTCTACCCCAAAACTGCTGGCTGAAACAGACGCCAGGATGCAGCAAAATTTCAACTTGGTTTCTTATTTCAAATACATCCTGATGACAGTGTTGGGGAAAGGTTCAGGAGATCGTGTGCCGACCAAGGATTGATCGACTATTTATGTACAAAATCTTCAGCACTCCCAACGATGTGTCTCGTTACGCCGCACAGCACCTCGCGGCGCAGATTCAATCCAATCCATGTGTGCGTTTGGGGTTGGCCACTGGGAGTACCATGGAGCCGGTTTATGCATGCTTGGTAGAGAGCCTGCGCAAAACACCTGTGAGCTTATCACGGCTAACGACGTTTAATCTGGATGAATACATCGGCCTGGATGCGGGGCATGTGCAAAGTTATTCTTATTACATGCGTCAGCATTTGTTTGACAAGCTGAACATTCCGGAGGACAGATTGAATTTGCCGGATGGCATGGCTGACGATGTTGAACGCGCTTGCCGAGCATACTCTGAAGCCATTCAATTGGCTGGTGGGCTCGATTTTCAGCTTTTGGGCGTGGGCTCAAACGGCCATATTGGTTTTAATGAACCTTACACTTGCTTTTCAAGCCGAACCCATGTGATTGAGTTAACTGCGCAAACACGGATGGACAATGGGCGCTTTTTTGCGGATGCCAAGGAAGTGCCTACTCATGCGATGACCATGGGGATTCAGGATATCCTGGAGGCCAAAGAGGTTATGCTTCTGGCCACGGGGCCCGGTAAAGCGGCGATAATGGCGGATTTGTTCCATAGTAAAATAGATGAAGCTATACCGGCATCTGCGCTGAAACAGCACAAGAATGTAACCTTTGTGCTGGATGCAGAGGCAGCTGCGCTCTTGCCGGATGAAATAGTTAATTCGGTGAGGATGCAGCTATGATTAAACAGCTCCTTGATTTGCCGCGCCTGTATAAGCGCCTGGTCTCCCTCGCGGTAGATACGATAGCCCTTTCTTTTGCTTTGTGGGCAGCTTTTGCGCTTCGGTTAGAGAGTAGTGGTTGGTTGCCCGATCACGAGCAATTTTTGGTCATGGCTCTTACTGTTGTTCTCACCTTAGGTAGTTTCATTCGTTTGGGGCTTTATCGCGCTGTTATTCGATATATGAGCGATCGAGCTTTGCTGACAATAATAATGGGCGTTGGTTTTTCTGCACTGGTACTGATAGTTTCGGGTTATTTGTTTCATGCCTTTATTCCTCGCTCGGTACCATTAATTTACGCTGCCCTTGCATTTATTTTTGTGGGTGGAAGCAGAATGAGTGTGCGCATGCTTGTGCAATACTCGATGAACCGTGGTAAACAGTGGGTTGCAATAGTGGGCACGGGGGAAACCGGGGCTCAACTTGCTAAAGCGTTACAGCAAGGCACTGAATATCATCCTGTCGTATTCATAGGTTTGTCGCAAGCTAGTCAAAAAGTTTCGATTGCTGGGTTGCCCGTATTCCCTTTGAGTCGTCTGGATAAGGCTATTAAAATCCATGGCGTAAATCGTCTGCTTCTTGCTCTTGATTCTGATGAAAGTGTGGATCGCCGCAAACTTCTTAACCAGCTGGAAACATTGAAACTACCAGTCCAAACCGTTCCCTCCATGAGCGAGCTGGTAGCCGGTCAGGCCCGAATAAACGACATCCGCGATCTGGAGCTTGAAGACTTGCTGGGCCGGGACCCAGTGCGCCCGGATAACGCACAGGTAGCGGCTAGCCTATATGGCAAAGCGGTAATGGTTACCGGAGCAGGCGGCTCCATTGGCTCCGAGCTTTGCCGCCAGATTATTCACCATCGCCCTCGGGTTTTGGTGTTGTTTGAGCAATCCGAGTTCTCCTTGTACGCCATCGAGCGCGAGTTGCAGGCTATCAATCGTATTGACGGGCTGGATGTTGAGATTCATCCCCTCTTGGGCAGTGTGGTTCACCGCCGCCGTTGCGAGATGGTGATGCGCAGTTTTGGTATTCAAACTGTGTACCACGCAGCTGCCTACAAACATGTGCCTTTGGTTGAACACAATGTGATTGAAGGCGTTCAGAACAACGTATTCGGCACTTTGCATGCAGCAGAGGCTGCAATTGCGACCGGGGTTGAGCGTTTTGTTCTGATTTCCACCGACAAGGCGGTTCGCCCAACGAATGTGATGGGTGCCAGCAAGCGGATGGCGGAGTTGGTGCTGCAGGGGTTGGCGCAGCGCCAGAGCAAAACAATTTTCTCCATGGTTCGGTTTGGGAATGTATTGGGGTCGTCCGGCTCTGTGGTGCCCCTGTTCCGCGATCAGATTCGCGACGGTGGGCCTATTACGGTTACCCACAAGGATATTATCCGCTACTTCATGACCATTCCGGAGGCCAGCCAATTGGTATTGCAGGCGGGCAGTATGGGCCGTGGGGGCGAGGTGTTTGTGCTGGATATGGGTGAGCCGGTGAAAATTGCTGATCTGGCTCGTAAGATGATTCACCTGATGGGGCTTATGGAGAAAACACCGGAGCAGCCTGAGGGTGATATTGAAGTTGTGTTTACTGGGTTGCGCCCCGGTGAAAAGCTCTATGAGGAACTGCTGATTGGCGACGACCCTCAGGGCACTTCACACCCTCGTATTATGATGGCCCGAGAGGTATCCATGCTCTGGGAGGAGCTGGAGGCCGTGCTCAATAAATTGTCCCGTGCCAGCCAGGATTTTGATTGCCGTTTGATTGTCGACACCCTGAAAAAAGCGCCGACTGGCTTTGCGCCCAATGGCGATGTGGCGGATTTGGTGTGGTGCAATGGCAAACAGATTGGACCGCTGGATGGGGAGAGCACCGGAAAGGTTCATCGTTTGCCTGTTCAGTAAAATGTACGACAAGGATTGTTGAGCATGATAGATATAACCCACCACGGCGCCACCTCTGGCGTTACTGGCTCCTGCCACGAGCTTACTCTTGGCACCAAGCAAAACACCTCCGCTGGTATCCTTATCGACTGCGGTCTCTTTCAGGGGCAAGAGAAAGCCGAGGGTGCCAGCGCATCTGATCTCTCCGTCGATTTCCCCATTGAGCATATCCGTGCCCTGGTTGTAACCCATGTGCACATCGATCATGTAGGCCGTATTCCGTATCTATTAGCGGCGGGGTTTGAGGGGCCAATTATTTGTTCCGAGCCTTCCGCCATCATGCTTCCGGAAATTCTGGAAGACGCGCTGAAGATCGGCTTCACCCGAGACAAGCAGTTGATTGAGCGAGTGCTCGGGCTGATTCGTTCCCGGCTTGTGCCTGTGCCTTATGGAAAGTGGCATGAGGTATTTGCAGAATCGGGCTGTTCTCTTTCGGTACGATTGCAGCGAGCGGGGCACATTCTGGGCTCGGCCTATGTTGAGTGTGATGCAGTTTCAGGTGATGAGCGCGAGCGGATAGTATTCAGTGGTGACTTGGGTGCGCCCCATGCGCCTTTGTTGCAGGAACCTGCCTCACCTGAGCGGGCAGATCGCCTGGTGATTGAAAGCACCTACGGTGATAAGGACCACGAGAGCCGGGAAACTCGGCGTTATCGCTTGAAGGCCATTCTGGAGCGGGCTTTGGCGGATGGTGGCACGGTTTTGATTCCAGCGTTCAGTATTGGCCGTACCCAGGAGTTGCTATACGAAATTGAGGGGCTGATACACGAGTTTGGAAATGACTGTGTAACTGATGGACTGGCCTGGAGTGATTTGGAAATTGTTGTGGATTCACCCCTGGCGGCGGAGTTCACTGGTATTTATCGTCAGTTAAAGCCATTCTGGAATGCAGAGGCGGCTGATCTGCTTCGGCAGGGCCGGCACCCGCTCTCGTTTGAGCAGCTAACTGTGATTAATTCCCACGAGAATCATTTAAACGCAGTGGACTATCTTGCCCGCTCCCATCGCCCCTGTGTAGTGCTGGCGGGTTCTGGTATGTGTGCTGGGGGCAGGGTGGTTAATTACTTGAAGGCTATGCTTGGTGAAGCCAGAAACGATGTGTTGTTTGTGGGTTATCAGGCAGCGGGCACACCCGGGCGGGATATTCTTACTTATGGCCCCCGTGGCGGTTGGGTGGAGCTGGATGGTGAGCGGTTTGATATACGGGCAAGCGTTCACCAAGTGGGTGGTTACTCAGCACATGCTGGCCAATCGGATTTGATTCGCTTTATTGAAGGTATTCCCGGTAAACCTGCTGAGATTCGTATTGTGCATGGTGATGCATCTGCAAAACAGGTGCTTAAGCAGCGCCTTGAGTACCTGAATTATCCAAGTGTTTTGATACCAGATTAAATGTACATCAAATCTATATTGCGATGTATTAACGGTTATTAAATGAATAGTCTTTGCCATATATAAATCTATGACTTATTATGCCTCTGTATTTTGGCAAGCCCTTAAGCTTGCGTTTGAATTGACGCGGTTTAAGTTCTGGAGCCCACAGAAACTATAAGGTTTTATTTCCATGGCAAAGATTAACGATTACTATCAGAAAAAGCAGCTAATGGAACAGCTTGCAAACGAGATCAACCAGCTGGAGCAGGACCAGTCTCTGAAGCGCGAACTGGCCTTTGAAAGCAGCATTCGTGAGCTCATGGAAGAGTACGACAAGTCGCCGAAGCATGTGCTCCGGATTTTGGCCGCGATTGATCCTTCTATCGCGACCGAAAAAGCACAAGGCAGCACTGGCACTCGTGCCAAGCGCCCCATGAAAACCTACACCAATCCGCACACTGGTGAAGTGGTTAAGACTCGTGGCGGCAATCACAAAACGCTTAACGAGTGGCGTAAAAAGCACGGTAAAGAAGCGGTGCAGAGCTGGCAGCAAGACTGATCAGCCAGAGATATAAAAAAGGGGCCGGATGATTATTCATTCGGCCCCTTTTTGTTTGCACTAATTGATGATTCTACTGTTATCCCTAATCTGGCGAATCAAGGTTTTCGTAAACAATAACCCGGTTTCTGCCGCCTTTCTTTGCTGCATACAGAGCTTCATCTGCCTGCTGCATCCAGGTCATGTGATTTTCCGGGCTGCCACTTAATTGCGAGATTCCCACGCTTACTGTGTATCTGATGGGGGCCACACTGGTTTGCACAATGCTCTGTTCGATACTCTCCCGAATTCGCTCACATATAATGCGGGCCCCTTCGGCATCGGTTTCTGGCAATATAATGCCAAACTCTTCACCACCATAGCGGCCAATACTATCGGATGATCGCAGGCATTCTCTCGCTGTTCTCGCGGTGTGTTTGATCACCTCATCCCCAGCCAGGTGGCCATGGGCATCGTTTACCTTTTTAAAGAAGTCTATATCAAACATTACAAGGCAAGTTGATTGGCCATAGCGGCGGAAGCGCTCAAACTCCGCATCCACCAGGTTCTCCCAGGTACCGCGATTCAGCAACCCGGTTAATCGGTCGGTCATGCTGAGTTTGGCCAGCTGCTCATTCGCTTGTTCCAGGGCGCGTTTGCCGGTGGCTATATCGGTTACGTCGTACACCATGATGCAAATCTTCTCCACCTGCCCGGTGCTGCCTGAAAGCGGGCTGATGGTGAGGTTCTGGAACATATAATCTTCCGTTCCGGTAATAGGGCGGGTATTGCGAAACTGGAACAGGTAAGGCCGTTGCTCCCAAGACGTGAAGGCGCGGGTGTTAAGCAATGTTACGGCATCTACCTTGCGTTTCAGCCAGGCTTCCGGAATGTCGGGGAACAGCTCGAAAATCAACTGATTGCGTGTTTTGCTGGCAGTAATACCACTGTGGTTTTCCATAAAGCCGTTCCAGGCTTGTACACGAAAGTCCAAATCCAGCACCACAAGGCCAACCTCAACGGATTCCAGCATATCCACCAGCCAGTGGAAGGATTGGGCTTCAAGTTCGTTTATGGCCATGGTTAGTCCGCCAGGTATTGGAGACGTTGCTCAAGGAAGGGCACAGAATCTTCCGTAAGCAGCACCAGCATGTCGCACTGAATGTTCCTGTCTTCCAGGGTGTAACTGATCTCAATACACAGGAGTTGCTCCTCCCGGGAGTTCTGGTGCTCAAGCAAATCTGTGATCTGCCGGTGTTGCCCAAGCACGCTGGGATGGCTGAGGCTGAGTTCGAGATCCAGTTGATCACCTATGCCCTTGAGAAAGGCGCCAAACAGAATGCTCGACATATCCATCAGCACTTCCACGTTTACCGATTCACCTTCAATGCTCTCGTAATGGAGCAAATCCGCCATTTCACGAAAACTTGCATCAGCGAATAGCAGAAGCGCCTCCCCGGCAACCCCGGCACCGGTGAAACCTTGGCATACGGCGGAATAGGTGTCGCTGTCGTGGGCCGCAGAAATAGCCATGTGAAGCTCGGAGTTGGCAATAAAGGCCACCTTGGGGATGGGCTGATTGACAAAGACTCGCAACAGTCGGGCGAGCAAGTCTGACGAACGCCCCATGGCGACGTTGGCGATTTCCTGCAGGTAGTCGTTCAGTGAAACTGAAATTTCCCGGGTTTGCGAGATATCGTCGGGTGTGAGGGTGCCATCGCTAAGCGCGGTGTTCTCAAGCTCCCCAGGACGGTAGAACCCGTATTCGGCGAGCAGGCTGAGGACAATCCCCATGTCTGTGGGCTTCTTTATGAAATCGATTGCGCCAAGTTTGCGCACCCGTTCCCGTGCTTCGGGTTGAATGTCACCAGAAACCACGATCGTCATGATGGGCAGGTCTTCCGCCTGAATATGCTCGAGGACCTGATAACCGTCCATTTCAGGCATATTCAGATCAAGAAACATCAGGTCGGCTTCGCCTGCGCGCAGCTTTCCTAGCGCTTCTACACCGTTATTCGCAAAAAGGATGGTGTCGGCCAGCCCGGCAGGGAGCGCGCGGGCCATTTGTTTTCTGGCTAGGGCGGAATCATCGCAGATAAGAATGCGGGTGGTCATGATTGTGCCCGGAAACGATTGAATAAATATCCATTGATTATAGCATTGCGCCAAAATATGTACACGTAAACGACACCTTTTAGCTGCTTCAAATTGATGAAATGTAATGAATTGTTATTCAGGTTTGTGACTGAGCACACTTCATTGGCCTTGGGGCCTCCGATATAGTGGCGTTTCGGCAATTAAATAAAGATGTAAATTGCAAGTATAGGCTGTCTGCCTGCAGCGGTAAAATCGAAACTGACAGTGATTGACCCGATTAAGAGAGGCTATGTTATGGATTATCACGCGTATGGATGCGTCGCCCTCCTTAGTTTAAGCCTAGGTATTGTGCCTGTTGCCCAAGCTGAACTGGACCCCATTTCTGAATCTGCGATGGGAGATATAACAGGGCAGGCGTTTATGAAGATTGTGAACAACACCGGCACGAATCACGAATATACCCGCATGACCCTGAATATGGATGTGGAAACCCGGGTGAATATTGATGATGTGCAGCTTGGCCAGATTGGCGGTGGTGCGGATTTTTCCGGGCAGCATGTAGCCCTGGGCCATATTGCCCGTACTGATGGTGAGCAGTTCAATGGCGTTACCTATAATGCAGGCGACGCCATTCCCTTCGAAGCCCAGAAACCTTATATAGAATTAGCTGAAGATGGCGCTGGCCTGGCTGGCTTCCGCATGGGTTTTGAACAAGCTCGCGGATCGGTTTCATCCCATACCACCAGCTTTAGTGGTGATATAGGTATAAAAATTAGCGATTCCGGCCAAGTGTACGACGCTATGCTGTTTGGTGGCGTAGGTGGTGCAGCAACGAACAATCGCGCTACCCACATAGGCCTTGCCCCCAGCAGCCCGGGCCAGGCGGCGGGCTGTAATGTTGATGGCGCCCTGGCCAACTGTGCGCCGTTAACCAACCTGCGATCCATAATTGTTGGTGAAGATACAGGCGCCACTGACGGAACTGTTGGTTTTACCGACGGCTTCTTCATCGGCTTTCAGCGGGATGACAATATGGAATGGCAAAGTCTTGATGGACTGAACACGATCAATGTTGGCAAAGGTGTGTTCATTAATTTGCCCACTAACATGACCGTCGATCTGCAAAATCTCACCGGTGCGGGCATTGACCGCTTGCGTACCCATCAGGTCGACATGGGTACTAACCTGTTTTGATTTTGCTAGACTCCTGAACCTAATGATTCACAAGGCAGGAGTCTTCCATTGATCCGCTCTTTTTACTGGCACGATTACGAAACCTTTGGTGTAGACCCGGTGCACGACCGGCCCTCTCAGTTTGCCGGTGTGCGAACCGATGCGGACCTTAATATTATTGAAGACCCGCTGGTTATTTACTGCAAACCCACCGACGACTACCTGCCATCACCCCAAGCCTGCCTGATTACCGGCATTACGCCGCAAAAGGCGATGGAAGAAGGCTATCCGGAAACCGAATTCATCGGCCAGATAAATGAAGCTTTCAGCCAGCCGGGCACCTGCGTAGTGGGCTACAACAGCTTGCGGTTTGATGATGAAGTAACCCGCCATACCCTGTACCGCAACCTGCGAGACCCTTATGCCCGGGAATGGCAGAACGGCAATTCCCGCTGGGACATTATAGATATGGTGCGGCTGACCTATGCACTGCGCCCGGAAGGCATTAATTGGCCCCGCAAGGAAGACGGCAGCCCCAGCTTCAAGCTTGAAGAGCTCACTGTCGCCAACGGCATTGCCCACGAAGCTGCCCACGATGCCATGTCGGATGTGGAAGCAACCCTTGCGGTAGCCAAGCTGATTCGGGAAAAGCAGCCAAAGCTGTTTGATTTTGTTCTGAAAAATAAAGACAAACACTCCGCCCGCGCCATGCTGGATACGGTAGCCATGAAACCCGTATTCCACATCTCCGCCAAATACCCCGCCACCCGCGGCTGTTGCGCCATGGTTGCGCCGGTTGCAGATCATCCCAGCAACAAAAACCTGGTGATTGTGTATGACCTGCGGGAAGACCCGAGCGAACTGATCAACGCCACACCGGAGCAAATTCGAGAGCGGGTGTTTACCTCCCAGGCCGAGTTGGGCGACCAAAAACGCTTCCCACTAAAAGGCGTGCAACTGAACAAGTGCCCGGTATTGGCGCCTGCGAACATGCTCACCACGCTTTCCGCGGAGCGCCTGCAAGCACTCGAACTGGACGGTGACACCCTTCGAGCCAACCTTGCCCTGCTGAGAAAAGCTCCAGGATTGGCGCAGCGAATTGCAGAAGCCTTCGATCAGCCCCATCAAGGCGACCTGACAGACCCGGATGAACAACTCTACGCAGGTGGCTTTATATCCCCGGCCGACCGCAGTGAGTTGAACCGGGTGCTGCAAACGCCGCCGGAGTTGTTGGTGGAGGAAAGCTTCAACTTTAAAGATGAACGGTTGCAGGAACTGCTCTTCCGCTACCGCGCTCGGAACTATCCGGATTTACTAACCAGTGAAGAAGCTGAGCGATGGGAGCAATTTCGAACCCAGCGTTTGATGGCACCGAAAAAAGGTTGGCTGTCACTTGAGGCATTTGGGCTTGAATTACAACGGCTGGCCAGCGACCCGGAACTGACGCCGCAGAAACAGCAGGTGTTGGAGGATTTGCATTTGTATGGGGAATCTTTGATTCCTTATATTTAAAGGATGTTGGCCCTGCGGGCCGCCGCAGTAATGCACCCGCTCCCCCGGCCCCTCTCCCTTGAAGGGAGAGGGGAGCTACACACCGGAAGCCTAAGGTATATAGCCGATGCCCGGGGATTGCATCAACGCTAGCAGGCAGTGCAGTAAAAGCCCCTCTCCCCCTGCGGGAGAGGGGTTGGGGAGAGGGGGTATTCTTCACCACCCAAGCCAAGGACGGCCCAATGAACCAAGCTCAATTCGCCAAACACCTCCGCCAAAACATGACCGACGCGGAAAAGCTCCTCTGGTTTCATCTGCGAGCCTATCGCCTCAATGGCAAGCGCTTCCGGCGTCAGCAACCACTCGGGCCTTACATCGTCGATTTCGTGCATTTTGGCTCAAGGGTGATTGTTGAGGCCGATGGTGGGCAGCATAATGATTCCGAGAGTGACAAGGAAAGGGATGCTTGGCTGCGCTCTCAGGGGTTCAAGGTGCTGAGATTTTGGAATCATGAGATTTTGACGCAGGTTGATGTGGTGCTTTCTGTGATTTATGACGAATTGGAGAGGAGAGAGGGGGTTGCAGGAGAATAAGATAGGGGAGTTGGCACCGGTAGGCCGCCGCTTTTAAAGCTCCCTCTCCCCCGGCCCCTCTCCCGTGAAGGGAGAGGGGAGCAACTCCCCAAGCCAGAGGCATATAGCCAAACCCTAAGGCCAGTGCAGTAATAGCCCCTCACCCCTTGCGGGAGAGGGGTTGGGGAGAGGGGCAGTCCGACGCTTCGGGAGGGGGTAGCGCCCCCTACCTTCTCCTCTGAAAATACACACTTAAATTCTGCCCCATCACACTCTGTACTTCACTCCCTAGAGCCTCTGCCTGAATCTGGGTTTGAACAGGCTTGGTTGCCAAGCTGTGGCCATCCTCGTCACGGGCTTTGATCAGCTTCCATTCCACCTCGTTGCTTACCATCGCCATCAGATCTTTCAGCTGAGCCTCATCCTGTGGCTGGAACCAGCGGTCGCGGCAGCCGCCCAGGCTGTAAAAATCGTCTTCCTGGGTGAGTGACTGCCAGGTAGCATCTTGCCGGTTGGTGAACACCATTCGGCGAAGCTGACGCAAGGTAGAACGAGTTGGTTGTAACCTGTGCTCGGCAATCAGTTTCCGCATCTGCTTGTCGCCGGTTGTTTGCTCAGCGATGGAGGTGTGCAGGTGCACAACGGCGCCAGAACCGGCTGCGTTGTTTACCAGAGCGGCCAGAGAAAGTTCCGTCATAGCCGGGGAGGGCAGGCGGCCCACTTCAACCCAGTGCACTTGATGACCGTCGGCCACAAACCGCTGGGCGATGGACCAGGGCCAGAACACAATATTGCTGATCTCGGATTCGGCAGCCATGCGGGTGGCTTTGGCGATGTTGGCCAGAGACTCATCTACCGCGATCACCTCCACATCGGCCAGATAGCTGGCCAGTTCCATAGCACGCTGACCAGATTGCGCGCCACAGACCATTATGCGCAAGGTGTCTGGCAGCTTGTCTGTAGCCAAGCCCAGCTCTGTGGCCATCAGTGACTTCAAGCTGCTTTCCGCGCGATAAGCCAGTTTCGACCAGGCGGGCCAAGCTTGAGGCACATCGGTTTTATCCAGGCACAGCTCTTCTGCCTTCTCATCAAAACACTGTTTGATGCCTTCCTCTTCGGCGCGGTGGTAGTAGCTGGCGGCTAGAACCGGCTGAAGTGCCAAGGGCCAATCCACCAGATTCCACTGCCCGAGCTGGACCGCAAAATCCTGATGAAACAAAGCACCGTACATGGCGCTGATCATCAGCGAGCCAATCAAGGCTTCCTGAGAGTCACCCATTACGATTTGGGCTTGAAGGCTGTCATTCACCGCAGCCACCAGCCGTTCCTCATCATCCTCCGCGGCCAGCGCGTAGCCGGTGCGGTCTGCGTATTGCGCTATGGCGAGGGCGAGCTGTTGGAGTTCATCACGAAGCTCAACGGTTTGCGCAACCTCCGCCAGAATCGCGCGGCGTAGCATCACAACCAGTTCTTCCACAGCAGGGTCTGGCATGAGTGTTTTTTGCAGCGCCAGGATCAGCAGTTCGTCTGTGCTGGCGGCATCCAGGAAAATCTCAGCCTGCGGGTTATCCAGATCGTATTGCTGGCGAATGATCGCCCCCACAAAACGCCCGATCTCCTGATGGGGTAAACCATCGTGGCTAAGCAGAGCAATCGCATCCAACGCCAGGTTGCTGTCCGCCTTGCTTACCGCAAGATGCTGCGCGCAAGAGAGCATGCCGCTGTATACCGAATCCCACTCGGCGCCGGTTTCCAGCAGCTTGCGGTAATGCAGGTAGGCCACATCAAATTGCCCCTGCAGCCGCTTGGCATGGGCCACACCGCAGAAAGCGGCGGCGGATTGCCGGTCGCAGTCCAGGGCTTTCAGGAAGTGCTGCTCTGCCAGAGCAGGGCGCTCGGTTTTCAAGGCCCAATAGCCAAGGTTGGCGTATTGCTGCACCTGCCCCGGCTGGGCATTCAAGCTGGCGGTGAAGAGGGTGTGAGCTTTCTCAAGCTGCCCGTCGTCCATCTCAACACGCCCTAGCAAACCCAGGGCAACTGCATTGCCCGGCTCAAGCGCAACCGCCTCATTCAAGTATCCACGGCATTCCTGCCGGGCCTTCAGGCGCTCGATGTGGCTTAACCCGCCGCTGTTAGACTCGCCATAAGCAAGGTTGGCCTGCAGAAGCAGACGAGCCGCCTGTGCTTGCTGGGAATGGGATTCCTGAATGTGATGTTTGGCTTGCATGGGATACCTCATTTACCTGCCGCTAGGTTTAAAAATTGCGGCAAAGGCCTGCAGTTTTTGGTTGTTTGCTGTGCTTTAGGGGAGGTGTTGCGAAAGGTGTGCCAGTTTTTTTAGTGGCTTCCAAACATCTCGCTGCTCGATTTATACGAAGGTTGGCTAAATGTGAAAGGTGGAGGCGAGGTAGGTTACCTGTTAGTTTGTACATACAACTGTAAGTACAGGGATGTGTAATGTGTTTCGAGTGGGATAATTGAAAAGGCCACCAGACGAGAGGTGAAATTGTATGAGCAAAACATCTAAAACAGATTGGAAACGGTTGGCCGAAATAGAAGATGAAGCGATCGACACCAGTGATATTGCAGAGCTGGATGATGAATTCTTTAAAAAAGCCGAGCTTCGAGTGCCAGCAAAGCAACCAGTGACCCTGCGGATTGATGAAGACGTGCTGGTGTGGCTCAAGGCGCAAGGAAAGGGGTATCAGACCAGAATTAATAAGCTGCTTAGGCAGTATATGGAAAGCCAGGTTGCAAGGCCGTGATATCAGTGCCTTTGGCGGCTCGCATAAGTTAGGGGTGAATAAAACTTAGTCCTTTTTAGTGAGCTTAGTGGCCCTGCGTGAGAGGTATTCGGCAATCTCCTCGCCAACGCCAAGGGTGGTGGTGCGCCCTTCAGCCACATCTTGCAGACCTTCAGCTACGGCATCCCGTAAAACCAGAAGCTTCTGTTGGTGCTGCAATTCCTGCTCTTCAACCAAACGAAGACCTTCCCGAAGAACCTCGCTGGCATTCTGGTAGCGGCCAGCTTTAACAAGTGTACCTACCAGCTGTTCCTGGTGATCGGTTAAAACAATGTTTCTCGTTGCCATGTTAAGGCCTTCGATTTGCTGGTTGGCATATAATGCCATCGGCTGAAATGCGTGCCAAGGGGTGTTTAATATTCAAATCGGCAGTTGAAAGAAACAGGAGTTATCAATTGTGATAACCTCTGCTAAGGAAGGGCAGTGGAATGAAATGGACGATTCAATTTTACGCAGGCGTGGAGAGAGACATTCTTTCAATGCCACCAAAGATTCAGGCGCGGATGATCAGGCTCTTGGAAATGATAATTCCGAAAAAGGAATTGGAGTTAGCGCTGAACAGATTGCGGGAGGTTAAATCGTCATGAGTTTGGCATCACTAAAGCAGAAAGCGTTGCAGGATGAAATGGTTCGCACTGAATATGAAAAGCTGGCGGACGAGTTTGACTTGGTGAATCAATTGATCACCATTCGAACCAGTGCAGGCTTAACTCAGGAAGTTCTGGCGAGGCGAATCGGGACTGCAAAAGGTAATATTTCAAGGCTCGAGCGAGGAAAGGGTAACCCGAGTTGGGCGACACTGAAAAAATATGCCAACGCCTGCGGCTACCAAGTGAAGCTGCAAACGGTTTCCAGCAGCATGAACTCACCAAGCACAGTGAACGAATAATTCCATACAGATAAAACGCAAAAAGCCCGACTCGGAAAATCCGAATCGGGCTTTTTCGTGCTGGGCTATTAACCCTGCAACAACTGCAACACCTGCTGCGGCCGAGCATTGGCCTGGGCTAATACCGAGAGGCCAGCCTGCTGGAGCACCTGGGTGCGGGCCAGTTCGGCGGATTCTGCTGCGAAGTCGGCATCGCGGATTCGGCTATTGGAAGCCGAAAGGTTTTCTGAGGTTGTGGCCAGGTTCGCGATCGTGGACTCGAAGCGGTTTTGGACAGCGCCGAGCTCTGCGCGGAAGCCGTTTATGGTGTCGATGGCGTAGTCGACAGCAATCATAGCGCGGTCGGCCCCTTCACGCGTGGATACGTCGATAAAGTCAGCTGATAGAGCGTCAACCTCGGGGTTACCGTCCACAGAGATCGATATGTCGTTGCCGCTAACGCCGTCGATATTCAGCGCTTCAATGCCTACTTCAAATGGTGCACCAAACTGAGACGAGAGAATGATGTTGCGATTACTCGCATCCAGGTTTGCATTTACGCCAGTGCGATTTGACTCCGAGTTTACCTTTGCAACAATATCGTTGATTGATGCTGCCTCTCTTA
This sequence comes from Marinobacter sp. DY40_1A1, assembly GCF_016597815.1. Taxonomy (GTDB): domain Bacteria; phylum Pseudomonadota; class Gammaproteobacteria; order Pseudomonadales; family Oleiphilaceae; genus Marinobacter; species Marinobacter xiaoshiensis. The sequence goes on from NZ_VCHA01000001.1 coordinate 559,336, forward strand.
CTTCAATAGCAACGGTTTCACCTGTTTCCGGGTTTGTGACGGTCACATCAAATGTGATTTTGCCCCCGCCTGCGAAATATTCATCCACGGTTGTGGAATTAGTCGCGGCACTGACGGTGACTGCGGATGGGGTTGCAAAGGTGCCAAAATCTAGCTCGTAGCCCTCTCCAAGGCTGTTTCCGATTACTACGGCACCTGAAGCTGTGTCGGGTTCGATGGTCACGCCTTTGATGTCCGGGTTGTTGCGCACTTGCTCTTGGAACTGAGCTAGGAATTCTTCGCGATTGACCGCGTTTTCAATCCGCACTGAGCCGATAACGGTTTGGTCTGTACCTGTACCCAGCGTAATTTCTATTTCACCCGTTATAGGCGCTGTAAAGTCCAGGGTGACACCGCTTGATATAGTGGGATCGAGCGCCAGATCTGAGAATAGTTGCGATTGATCAATGATCGCGCCAATTTGACTACCCCTGGTATCAAGTCCACTAACACCGATTGTTTCACCGGTATTGGCGCCCACCTGGAAGGTTTGAGTCTGAAATGTGCCATCCAAAACTTTCAGTCCGTTGAATGATGTTTGGGAGGCTATACGATTAATCTCTTCAAGGCGCTGCTGTACTTCTTGGTTTAGAGCCTGCCTGTCTGAGATGCTGTTGGTTGCGTTGGCCGACTGCACAGCAAGCTCTCGAATTCTTTGCAGGTTGTTCGTAACCTCATCCAATGCACCTTCTGCAGTTTGTGCCAAGGAGATACCATCGTTGGCGTTTCGTTGTGCCATATTCAAGCCGGTGATCTGAGACTGAAAACGCTCAGAAATGGCTAAGCCCGCCGCATCGTCTTTCGCGGAGTTGATTCGCAAACCTGATGACAAGCGTTGTAAGGCGACGTTGGCATCGGCTTGCGAGTTGTTTAGGTTTCGTTGCGCGTTCAGCGACGCGATGTTGGTGTTGATGACCTGAGGCATTGTCAGTACTCCTGCTCAAAGTGCCGAAAACCCGTAGTACGAGCTCGTCGGACTAAAAATCGTTAGATTGCCGTTTGGTATAGATAAAGCCAGGAACGTGCCAGTTTTCTTGGTTGTGTCTTAAGATATTGATAATTATGGCTATAAATATGGCCGCGTGAGGCGATCGAGAAACCTGCGACAGAATTCTGACGCAGGTTCGGGGAAAGAGCTTGCCGGTTCTGGTTCGTCATCTGTGTGAGATTGCCGCAAGGCTGTGGCAGAATCAGCCTATCCTTTTCAGGGTCTTTCAAGACTTGCACCTTGCCTCCGGAGTAATTCATGGCGAAGAAACGTAAATCGCAGGTACAGCAACCTCAGGATGACAGCAAAGTATTCATGCAACGGTTGCAGAAGAATTTGGAGTTCTTCAAAAAGCGCCGACCTGAGATATACAGGCTTCTTGCCAGCATGGAACTGCAGCGGGTTGAGTTGGTTGTAACCCCAGGTAAAGATGATGTGGATATGATGGCCAATGGGAAATCCTGCTATCACGGGCTGGCTAGAGAGTATTCGCTTGAAGAAGTAGAAAGGGTTTTAAGCGAGAATCCGGAGAGCAAGAGAATCCGCACCTTTTCCCCGCCGTGGGTGGCCTCTTATCAAAAAGAGAACTTTGCAGATCAGATTTTGCGAAATATTGTTGAAAAAAGCCCAGTTAAACCATCGAATTTCAAAGGTTACATTCGCGGGAACGTTTTTCCATCAATGGTATTTCTGGGTTGTGGGCTGGGATACCATATTGACGCGCTTACGAAGAAGGCTTCAATTATCAATGGAATCATTATTGAGCGGGAGCCGGAAAAGTTTGCTGTGAGTTTGTATACCGTTGATTGGGAGGAAATCTGTTCACGATTTTCTCGGAAAGGGTTTTCTCTTACTTTCGCTGTTGGTAAAGCTGATCAACCGGAGCAAATTCGTCGCTTGGTTAGCCAGTATATGAATAGAGATGTTCCTTTCTATCCATTTTTTTCGACCTACTATAATCACCTGGCAGATGTCGATTTGGCAAAGGCAGTAATGGAAAACGCAAAAGATTTGGCAGTGGTTGCTGCGAACTGGTCGAACTACGACAACGAGTTAATGCGACTTTCCAACACTGCTCACAACATTCGGCGAGGGGGGAGGTATTTGCCGCGGCCGGACTCACTCGTGCAGAGTAAGCCTTTGGTGGTCGTTGGAAGTGGGCCCTCCTTGGATAAGCGGGTAGAAATCCTCAAAAAAGTTCGTGATCAAGTTGTTGTTGTTAGTGCTGGTACAGCGTTGCGCCCGCTTCTGGCCCACGGCGTAAAGCCAGACTACCACGTGGAACTGGACCCATCTTATTTAATTTATCAGCTTTTGTCCGACGTTGGAGGCGATAAGATTCGAGATATACCTCTTTTAGCAGTAAATGAGGTCAACCCATTTGTGCCTACTTTGTTTGATAAAGTTTTTTATTATTTTAAAGCTGATAACACTCAACCAGCGCTTTTGGGGCTGTCGCATCAGTCTTTTGCGAACTGCAATCCTACCGTCACCAATGCTGCTTTGTCGATTGGCTATTCGCTTGGCTTCAGAACTATCTATCTATTCGGTACGGATTACGGTTTCGAAGACGCGGATAAAGACCATTCAAGTAAATCTGTTTATGGGGATGATACCGACTCCGCCATTGCGCAGGAGATTCAGAAGCGAGTGCAATCTGTCGTCAACAAGCGGCGCGTATTCAAAACGCCGTCAGTGGACGGCGGTACGGTATTAACACGTAATGATTACTACTCAGCTAAGCGTTCAGTGGAGGAGTTGATTTACAGATTGAAAACTTCGGGAGCGCCACCCGAAATATTTAATTGTGCGGATGGTGCCCTTATCGAGGGGGCTAGTTGGCTGCAGGAGCATGAGTTTCTTGATCGGTTTGTGGAATGCAATACGGATACCTTTTTTGATGCTTTGCAAACTTTTGAGAGTCTCTCAAAATCACTTGATACCAGTACTTTTGACACTGCCCTGGTGGAAGTGCAAAAAGATCTGGAGCGCGAGAGTTGGCATTTCACCAAAATGATTAAGACCGCCAGGCTTAAAGGGCGCAGGGATCTGTGTACCTTGGTTAACGATTTCCGTGAGCAACAGAGCTCAGTTCGCCCGCTTCGCGGCAAACGGGAGGTCAGTGGTGCTCAGCTCATGACCCACCAGTTGCTTAAAGGCTCATTGCAGCATTTTCTGTACGTGGGTATTTGCCATGGGATGGCTTGTGAGGATGGGGAAGATCTGGAACGCTTCATGGGAGTGTGGGAGAAAGGCTTTCTTGAATTTCTGGCAACGGTACCGACTCACTATGCGAGAGTAATGATTGAACAACGGATTTTGGAAGGCGACCCTTGGGCGCGGCGATTTATCGGTGATAGGGATCCGGAGTTTTTGGGAAAAGAGGGTTTTGTAGGGGTTAAGCAGGACTGAAACACTTTGTTACATATTTGAGGGGAAATTATCTAAAGAACCTCACTGAGGTGCCGTTAAGTTGATTAACAGGGCGGCGCCCGTATCAAGTCGGAGCCTAGCCTTCATCAAGCAAGACTAAAATAGCTTTAAAGGGGAAGCATTATGGCTCTCGGTATCAACACTAACGTTGCCTCACTCTCAGCTCAGAATCAGCTGAATAAATCTCAAGGCATGAATGACCAGGCGCTGGAGCGGCTGTCCTCTGGCCTCCGAATTAATTCCGCCAAGGACGATGCAGCCGGTCTGGCAATATCTTCTCGTTTTCAGTCGCAGATCTCCGGTCTGAATGTAGCGACACGAAACGCAAATGATGGCATTTCTCTTGCGCAAACCACAGAAGGCGCGCTGGATGAGATTACCAACAACTTGCAGCGCATTCGGGAGTTGTCTGTTCAGGCAGCTAACGGCAGCAATAGTGCCTCTGACCGCGAGGCTCTTAACGACGAAGTTCAGCAACGGATCGCGGAGATTGACAGAATTTCCGGGCAAACAGCATTTAACGGTTTGAAAGTATTGGATGGCAGTTTTGGGCAGCAAAGCTTTCAAGTCGGTGCGAATGCCGGCGAAACAATTTCTATCAATATCCTGAACGGGACTCGTGAAAATCAAATAGGTGATATCGCTACCTCTAGCGGCTCGAACTTGGACGTTGCTTCTGATTTGTCCGGGCGCGCTCTAGCTATCGCTATTGGTGAAGGTGATGGTAAGGCGGTTTCGATCGAGATTGGAGGTATTGCGTCTGGTGTTGCCGAACTGGGCCTCTCAGCAACAAGCGGAAACTTCGCGCAATTTGCCGCAGATAAAATCAATGCGGCCGGCATAGGTGGGCTTTATGCTGAAGTAGTTAAAGATAGTAGCGGAGATTCGGAAATAAAACTTTCGGCATCGGATGATTTGCGGTTCGCTGATTTTTCCGGGATTGGTTCTGCCACTGCAGGTTCACTTGATTCCACGACACTGGTCTCTGCTAGCCAGGGAAGTCTGGTTGACCTTGATATCTCTGATGTGCAGGGAGCAAATAATGCCATTTTGCGCGTTGATGCGGCTCTGGGAAATGTCAACGAACTTCGAGGGCAGCTTGGTGCAGTACAAAACCGCTTCGAGTCCACTATCGCCAACCTGAGTACGTCTGTAGAGAACCTCAGTGCCTCAAATAGTCGAATTTTGGATGCCGACTTCGCCTCAGAAACCGCCAATCTGGCCAAGTCTCAGGTACTGCAGCAGGCCGGTATCTCCGTACTGGCCCAGGCGAACGCCCGCCCTCAGCAGGTCCTGTCCCTCCTGCAGTAAGGGATTAGCGGTAACAGCCGGAGCCTTCGGGTTCCGGTTTTACGCCGTTTGAGTATAGCGAGGTAAAGCTATGAATGACGTTAACCTGAACAGTCCGGATTTAAAGCTGGTGCGCTATGGTGCCCAGGCTCCGGCCAAGGCACTGTCGTCATCTCAGGCCGAGGGCAGAAAAGCCCCTGACCTTGCTGCTTCATCTACTGGTACTCGCCAGGTTCAGAGCGCTCAAGTTGCCAGCGAACCCTCCAAAGCCGAAAGGCTGCAGGAGCGCAGCGAAGCGCAACGAGAAGAGCTGGGCAAGGCGGTGAGTAAGCTGAATGATTTTGTTCAGAATGTGCAACGGGATCTTCAGTTTGAGGTGGATAACGAATCGGGGCAAACCATCGTGAAGGTGGTTGACCAGTCTACCCAGAAAGTGATTCGCCAGATGCCGGATGAAGTAGCATTGAGGTTGGCAGAAAAATTGCAGCAGGATGAACCGCTGACGTTGTTCAACATTAAAGTGTAAAAGCTTGCCGCTTTTGCGCGATTGAGAATAACGGTATTTCAGCACCGCCACTCCGAAAGGGGCCGGCGGTGTTCTGGTTTATGGGTAGGTGAATTTAGCGGTAAAGTTTTGCCGTTCGTTGCCGATAAACTATACAGTATAGAAATTCGCTCCCATGAGGATGCAGGGTTATGGCAGGTATATCATCGTTAGGCGTTGGATCCGGGGTTCTAACCTCCGATTTGGTTGATCAGTTGGTGGCGGCAGAACGCAGGCCCACTGATGTTCGGCTGGATCAGAAAACAGAACGTACTGAGGCGCTGATTTCGGCTTACGGCATGCTGCGTAGCGCCGTTACAGAGCTGCGGCTGCCAATGCGACAGCTTGGTTCTGCGGATGCGATGAAGTCATTCTCTGCTACGTCATCCGGTAGCAATATGGAAGTCTCGGTTGATGCCGGTAAGGCAGCCAGGGGCTCGTACAGTGTGGATGTGGTTGGTCTTGCTGAGTCGCAAGCACTGGCGAGTACCGAAACCTTTGCCGATCGCGACGCCACAAGTGTTGGCCGGGGCACCATTACCCTTCAGGTGGGCGATAAAACCACTGAGATTACCATTGATTCCAGCAACGATACCCTTCAGGGCTTGGCAAATGCCATTAATGAAGCCAATGGTGGTGTGTCTGCTGGCGTAATTGATACAGGTAGCGGATACCGGCTTACGCTTTCCGCCGATGAAACCGGTACAGCCAATGCAGTGAAAATTACGGCTACGGAAGATGCCGGTGCTGAGGGGCTTGCAAGCTTTGCTTTTGACCCTGCAGATGCAGCAGCCAATCCCAAGATGGAGCAAACCATTACCGCTGCCGATGCGCAGATGAAGATTAATGGTGTACTGATTACCCGTTCCACGAACACCGTAGAAAACGTTGTAGATGGACTGACGTTTAACCTGAAAGAGACTGGCCAATCCACAGTTAAGGTTGAGCAGGACACGGCCAAGGTGGCAGAGCGTGTTCAGGCGTTTGTAGATAAGTTCAATGAGCTGCAAGGCACAATCAGAGAGCTTTCGACGTTTAATAGCGACACTGGTCAGGGCAGTATTCTGACGGGCGACTCTACCGTTCGTAATATCCAGAATCAGCTGAAAAGTGTGCTAACGAGCATTATTCCTGGGCTCGAAAACGCCAGCGTGCGCAGTTTGGCGGATGTGGGGATAGGTTCTGACTTCCGTACAGGTGAGCTGCAGTTTGATAGCCAAAAGTTTCAGCAGAAGCTGCGTGAAAACCCCGATGATGTGACTGCGCTGTTTGCAGAGCAGGGCAGAACGACAGATTCCCAGGTAGAGTTTGTTCGCACTGGCTCAAACACGGTGCCGGGTGGTTACGATATCAATGTTACCCAGATGGCGACTCGCGGTAGTTTGAATTTTGCTCCGGTTGCCTCGATTGATGTGGCAGCGGATAGCAGCTTTACCTTCCAGATAGATGGTGAAACCAGTGCGACTGTTTCGATTGCTGCTGGTACCTATTCGGGTGCGGATTTTGCCACAGCTATTCAAACTGCTTTGGCGGATAACCCGGCGCTTAAAGCAGCAGACCGTTCTGTTCAGGTGGCATACGATGCTACTGAGGGGCTTACATTTACGTCAAACCGTTTTGGTAGTGACTCGAACGTGAGCCTTACAGGCCTGGCGAATGTTACAGGCTTGAGTACAAGCACGGGTACTGCCGGGCTGGATGTTAAAGGTACGATTAATGGCCAAGTAGCAGAAGGCGACGGTCAAGTGTTGTACCTGGCAAACAGTGGCAGTAACAAAGCTGCCGGATTGCAGGTGCGTATTACTGGCGGTGATGTGGGTAGTCGGGGTGCAGTCAACTTCATTGAAGGTGTTAGTGAGCGTGCTGTTGATGCCATTACCAGCATTCTTGGCGCCGAAGGTGCACTGAGTTCTCGTACCGAGTCGCTGAACCGAGACTTGGAACGAATTCAGGAAGATCGCATCAAGCTGGATTTGAAGATTGAAAGCTATCAGGCGCGGCTTGTGGCGCAGTTCAGCACCGCAGACTCGCTGATTGCTCAGCTCAACAACACCCGAGATTACGTGACCCAGCAGCTTGAAGCCCTGGCACCACAGAACAACCGTAAGTAACGAGGTTTACGATGAAAGGCTTAAAAGCGTACCAACAGGTAAACACCCAGACCAGCATCACCGATGCTGATCCGCACAAGCTGATCCAGTTGCTATACAACGGTGCGCTGGAGCGGATTAACATGGCCAAAGCGCGTATGCAGGCCAAGGATTACGCTGGCAAGGGGCAGTTGATTGGCAAAGCCATTGAAATCATCGGCGGCCTTAAAAGCTTTCTGGATTTTGAAAAAGGCGGCGACTTAGCTGCGCGCCTCGAAGGTTTGTACGACTACATGGAGCGTACCCTTCTGGAGGCCAGTGCCAAGAACGATATGGCCAAGTTGGATGAAGTTGCAGATCTGCTGCGCTCAATCAAAGATGGTTGGGATGGCATTCGCGAAGAGGCGGTATCTAAGTCAGCTCAGGTTGGTTGATTTGCCTCGCCTCTAGTTGATCGCTTCTTTCTAAGCGCCCTTCTCCTGCTAAAGGTGAAGGGCGTGAGTGCTCGCCCCTAATAGCCAACTCCCCCGCACTCCCGTACAATACGCCCCTTCTTTTCAATACATCCATTCTGTTCAGTCTGGAGCACAAATATGTCTGATATCAAAAAGGTAGTTCTGGCCTATTCTGGCGGCCTGGATACCTCCGTTATTGTTCGGTGGTTGCAAGATACTTATAACTGTGACGTGGTCACTTTTACCGCCGACATCGGCCAGGGTGAGGAAGTTGAGCCGGCGCGTGCGAAAGCAGAAGCCTTGGGCGTGAAGGAAATATACATCGAGGACCTGCGCGAGGAGTTTGTGCGCGATTACGTGTTCCCGATGTTCCGTGCCAATACGGTTTATGAAGGCGAGTACCTGCTGGGTACATCCATCGCTCGCCCGCTGATTGCCAAGCGTTTGATTGATATTGCCAACAAAACAGGTGCAGATGCGATTTCCCACGGCGCGACGGGTAAGGGTAATGACCAGGTTCGTTTCGAGCTGGGTGCTTATGCGCTCAAGCCGGGTGTTAAGGTTATCGCGCCTTGGCGTGAGTGGGATCTGAACTCCCGTGAGAAGCTGTTGGCATACTGTGCTGAGCGCAATATTCAGGTCGACATGAAGAAAGGCAAATCGCCTTACTCCATGGATGCCAACCTGCTGCACATTTCTTACGAAGGCATGAATCTGGAAGATCCTTGGTCAGAAGCTGAGGATGATATGTGGCGCTGGAGTGTGTCTCCGGAAGCAGCACCAGACAAGCCCACCTACATCGAACTGACCTACCGCAAGGGCGACATTGTTGCCATTGATGGTGTCGAGATGAAGGCTCACGAAGTGCTGGAAAACCTGAACAAGGTTGCTGGCGCTAACGGTATTGGCCGTTTGGATATTGTTGAGAACCGCTACGTGGGCATGAAGTCCCGTGGCTGTTACGAAACACCGGGCGGCACCATTATGCTGCGTGCGCACCGTGCTATCGAGTCCATCACTCTGGATCGCGAAGTGGCGCACCTTAAAGACAGCCTGATGCCGCGCTATGCGTCTGTTATCTACAACGGTTACTGGTGGTCCCCGGAGCGTGAAGCTCTGCAGGCATTGATCGACCAGACTCAGGAATACGTGAACGGTGTTGTTCGCCTGAAGCTTTACAAGGGCAACGTGGATGTTGTTGGCCGTAAGTCTGAGGATTCTCTGTTCGATGAAACCATCGCGACCTTCGAGGAAGATCACGGTGCATACGATCAGAAAGATGCAGAAGGGTTCATCAAGCTGAACGCTTTGCGCCTGCGGATTGCCGCTGGCAAAGGCCGTAAGCTCTAAAAAACTGACTCTTAGCCTGACCAAGGCCGGTGCAGCCGCCCAGAAAACGCCCGTAAATACGTCCCTGTAGGGCTCGGTCGCGCCATCCCTGGCGCTCCACGTTTCTGGGCGGCTGCACCGGCCTTGGTCGTTCTGAGTTGAGAGTCTGCCTTTGATTGCCAACACTCGCTGGGAGTTCGACTTCCTATTGTGCGATACTCGTTATAGAAAGGCGGTTCCAGCAGGAGGCATGATGGAAAACAGGGTTCAGCAGGTGATCAAAAAGCTTGAGCATCTTCCGTCAGATAGGCTATCGGAAGTCGAAGACTTCATTGACTTTTTGAGCCAGAAAGATCGTGAACATCGTATGCGCAAGGATTTCGCGCAGGGAGCAGAGGCTTCTTTCCAAAAGGTATGGGATAACGAAGATGATTCAGCCTACGACGAGTTATAAGTTTGGGGATGTGGTGCTTGTTGGCTTTCCCTTTACTAGCCTTAAAGCGACGAAAAAGCGCCCAGCAGTAATTCTCAGTTCTGCCTCATATCAAGCATACCGTCCTGATGTAGTTCTACTGGCGATAACCAGCCAGATTCGAGATCCTCTGACTTTTGGCGAAGCTTTGATTGCTGACTGGAAACAGGCAGGTTTAATCAAGCCGTCTGTATTCAAGCCCCTGATCGCGACAGTTGAGCAAGAGATTGTTTGTAAAAAGATGGGCTCTCTCGGTGCCAATGATCAGTTGAGGCTTAAAGAGTTACTTCAGAATGTACTGGAACTTGCTTGATGTAGACAAGCAGAGTCAGGCTCAGGCTTATGTTTTAGCGTCGAGCTTGGCAGCCAGCCAGTTAGGCCGTAGCCGGGACCACCTCCCAGAAACGTGAAGCGCCAGGGATGGCGCGACCGAGCCCTACAGGGAAGTATTTACGGGCGTTTTCTGGGAGGTGGTCCCGGCTACGGGCGTTTACGCTCAGCTAGCAGGCTCCGATTGCCGAAACTCGCCAGGCGTCTTCCCCGCCACCGCTTTGAATTTCCGGTGAAACGAAGTAGTTTCGCTGTACCCCAGTCTTAACGCGATATCCGGAATGCTCATGTCACTGTTCAGCAAATAATCTTCCGCCATTTTCTGGCGAACTTCATCCAGCAACTTCTGATAAGAAACCCCTTCCTGGCTTAGCTTTCGCTGCAGGGTTCTGCTCGTTATTCCTAAATCTTCCGCCACCATGTCTTGCCGGGTTATGCCGTGCATCAGTTGTTTCTGAATGCTGTGCTTTACCTGCGATGTCAGGTCGGTGTCTGTATCCAGCGATGCGAGCTGGGTGAGGGCGTGGGCTTCCAGGGTTTTTCGTAGCATGGGGTCTGGCTGTCGCAGGCGGGTTTCCAGTAGTTCCTTTTTGAGGCTGATGGAATCCACGTCAGCACCAAACTGCACAGGGCAGTTCCAACGATTCAGGTAGGCTTGTTCGAGCTCACTGCCGGGTGATTGTCGCATCAGGCGCACATGGGTGGGGGAAGCCGCCTCATCATCAGCTAGCCACCGAGCGTAGTTGATCCAGGAGGCAAACACGTTGTCGATAACCTGTGGTCGCACAACCGGGTCGTTGTAGTTGCAGTTCCAAATGAGCTTTATGGAATCCTTATCCATGGCCAGTGCGGTTGTGCCCATGTCGCCTACGAGCTTTTCAAAGGGCGCAATGCGGGCTACTGCTTCCCCCAGGGTTACGCAACTCATGGTGATGTAGCCCAGCACGCTGTAGGAGCCTGGCTGCACAAAATCGCCGGTTTCCAGCCCGAGTATGGGGTTGCTGGTGAGTTCGCAGAGTAAAAGAATGAAGTGCTGAAACTGGTCGCCGTTTATCCGGCCATCGTCAGAACCCAGAATGGCGGGGTCAAGGCCTGCTTTAGTGAACAGCGCAGAGGTGTCGGCACCAATGGATTCGGCGGCGCGCACATACTGGCGCAGGGCAGCAACGGAGGCAGTTCCTAGGTTTGTCATGATGGGTTTGTCACGATTACAGCACGGTTGTTTATAGGTGTTATCGGGGGAGTATAACGAAACTTGTGCTGAACAACTTAAACGAATGGTTTGCGGGGAGCAAAAAACAAAAAGGCCAGCAAAAGAGCTGGCCTAAAGAGAGAGAACAAACGAAAGTGCCTGAAAAATTCGTTAATTCGGTGGATTCCCATTTGACGGCGGAGGTACAACACGGCTCCTCCGCCATGGGGGATACTGCTTAAATCCACAATCTCAGAATAGGGCTTTCGCTTGCCTGTGTCTGTGCGTGATGTGTGTCTCAGTGTTACATATTGTTCCCGGCTCAGGCGTTTGCACCTATCTCCGGCACAGTTTCAGTAAAGCGCCTTGTTTCGTAGGCATCTACAAGGCCGTGTACAGCCGCTTGTTCCATATCCCGAATGGAAGGCGTGCCGTTTTGAGCATCGGCTTTGCACAGCACCATGCCGGCCTCAACTGAAATATACCCGGCCGTTGTTTTCAGGGCTTTGTGGTTAATGCCATCGAATACCCGGCGAAAGGCTGTGGTGGTGCAATGGTCGCTGTTCGGGAAATAGGCAATCAGGGCGAACTGGTTGTCGCCTACACGGCAGAGAACATCAATAGGGCGAATAAGCGTGCTCAGCCTGCGCGCAATGCCAACCGCCAGTTCAGACATTACAGTGGGCGGGTGTTTGCGCTTCAAATCCTGCCAGTTGCGAATGCCGCAAAGCACGTAGGCTGAGGTGCCACCCCGGGATTCTGCGTGCCGAAGCATTTTGGTGAGGCGGTCACGCCCGTAACGGTTGTTGCAAAGCCCGGTTTCCAAATCAATAACATTGCTGGATTCCAGTTCGCGATTGTTATCGATGAGCAATGCATTGGCACGCAGCAACGTGTTCTGGCGATCCGCCATGCGGTCTGCAGCAAAAACCCGGGGGATCAGTTGCTTGGTCATGTCGGATTTGTAAATGAAGTCATCCACGCCCCGGTCGAACGCTAACGCCAGGGCTTCAACGCTTTCCCGGGCGGTCAGGAGGATTACATAGGTGTAGTGATTGGTTTGTTCGTCCAGCTGGCGTACCTTGTCGGTTAGTTGCAACCCGTCCATTTCAGGCATTAACCAGTCGGCAATCAGTACACTCACCGCGCGCTGTTCCATCAGCTTCAGGGCCGCAGGGGCATTGTTGGCTATGCGTACGTCGCGATATCCGGCATTTCGCAGAGTTCGGCCAACCACCATACTGCTGAATTTCGCGTCGTCTACTACGAGGATAGGGAGATCCAGATTCGGCATTGTTACCTACTTTTACCAGTCCATTGTCAGATGCGGGGATTTCCGGGGCTTGGTATGCTTGGCCCTTAATTTCAAGCAACGAGTATACTCGCTACAGCTCCTGGAGAATAACGATCATGCCTTCTTTTGACATTGTTTCTGAAATTGATATGCACGAAGTGACCAATGCGGTGGACAAAGCCAAGAAAGATCTGGGTAATCGCTGGGATTTTAAAAATGTAGATGCGGATATCGAGATGGATGATAAGGGCGTAAGTGTGAGTGCTGAGCAGGAATTTCAGCTTGAGCAGTTGATCGACATTCTGCGCATGGCGTTTGCCAGCCGCGATATTGATGGTCGTGCACTTGCAGAGAACGGTGAAAGCAAATCCGGCAAACTGATCAAGCAGCATTTTGTGCTGAAACAGGGCCTTGAAACCGATATGGCAAAAAAGATCGTGAAGCTGATCAAAGAGGCCAAGTTGAAAGTGCAATCCAGCATTCAGGGTGACAAAGTGCGGGTAACCGGCAAGAAGCGGGACGATCTGCAAACCGCGATAGCCCTGCTGCGTGAGACCGAATTAGACGTACCCCTGCAGTTCAATAATTTCCGCGACTGATTCGGAGGCTCCACCATTTCAACCGGCACCCGTCTGGATTTGATCCGGGACACGCTACACACCTATACGCGCTGGCAGGTCATTGCCCTGCTATTTCTCGGCTTTTCGGCCGGGTTGCCGTTTTTGCTGGTTTTCTCTACGTTGAACGCCCGGCTTGCCGATGTGGGTGTAGAAACGGCCACTATTGGCTTTTTCAGTTGGCTAGGGATTACCTATTCCATCAAGGTATTTTGGGCGCCGGTTGTGGATCGGCTGAAACTGCCGGTGCTGGACAGGTTGCTGGGCAAGCGCCGGAGCTGGATACTGTTCGCGCAAGCTGGTATCGCCACGGGCTTGTACCTGATGGCCCATGTGGATGCCATTGCGGTTCCGGAAACCATGGCATTGTGCGGCTTGTTGGTGGCGTTTTCCTCTGCCACCCAGGATGTAGCCATCGATGCCTACCGCATTGAGATCGCCGAAGAGCGGTTGCAGGCGGCGCTGGCAGCAACCTATATTTTCGGGTATCGGCTGGCGCTTTTAGTGGCAGGCGCTGGGGCTCTGTATCTTGCGGAGTTCTGGTCTTGGCAGGTGTCCTATGAGGTTATGGCTGCGTTGGTGGGGGTGGGGGCCATAACGGTGTTGATTGTGAAGGAGCCGGCGGTGAATCACTTCTCAGCCGCCCAGGATATTGCCCACAAGATTGAGCAGGAAGCGGCAAAGCGAACTCACCTCAGCCCTCGAATAGCCCGTTTCGCTGGTTGGTTTTATGCTGCTGTGGCGGGGCCTTTTTTGGATTTCTTTCGCCGTTATAAAGAGCTTTCCATTGCGATTCTGTTGATGGTGGCGGTGTACCGTATTTCCGATATTGCCATGGGTGTGATGGCCAACCCCTTCTATTTGAATTTTATGGGCTTCAGCAAAACCCAGGTTGCAGATGTCACGAAAATTTTCGGATTTTTTATGACCATTGCAGGGTCTCTGGCTGGTGGTGTTCTGGTTGTGCGTTATGGTACGAGAAAAATTCTGCTGGCGGGGGCCATACTCACGGCCAGTACGAATCTTTTGTTCGTGTTTCTGGCGCAGTATCCGCCCAATCTGGCAACCCTGGCGGTTGTGGTGAGTGCCGATAATCTCAGCGGTGGTATTGCCAATGTGGCGTTGATTGCCTGGCTTTCCAGTATGACAAGTGCGTCGTTCACCGCTACGCAGTATGCGCTGTTCAGCTCTTTGATGACCCTCCCCGGAAAATTCCTGGGCGGATTCTCGGGGATGGTTGTGGCGGGCTATGGTTATGCGGAGTTCTTTCTTATAGCCGGTTTGATGGGCATTCCCGCCATTCTTCTGGCTATGTTTCTGATTCGGCAGGGTGAGAGGCTGGATGCCCTGGCGCCCGACCATTCGGGTGACGACGGCCCGGAAACCGCCCACACGGCAAGCGGGTAAGCCCATGGAACCTGGAAAAGACCAGAAAATCTGGCAAGTTGTTATGGCAATACCGGCCGGGAAGGTTGCAAGCTATGGGCAAGTAGCGGAAATGGCCGGCCTTGGGCGCCAGGCACGCTATATTGGCCGCGCACTTGGCAAACTCCCCCAAGGCCATTCAGTGCCCTGGTATCGTGTTATCCGCAGTAATGGGCAAATTGCTTTCCCCGAAGGCTCGGAAATCTACCGGGAGCAGGTCAGTCGGCTGGAGGCCGAGGGCGTGGAAGTGGTGAATGGCCGAGTGGCTATGCGCAGGTTTCGGTGGCAATAAGAGCCAGAACAAGCCTCGCTCTTATTGCGCCGGTTTTGACTGGGTCAGGTTACAGCCTCAGAGCACCATCCACTTCGATCATACGGCCAGACAAATAGTCGTTTTCAAAGATGAATGCTGCCGTTGAGGCAATTTCTTCCGGCTTCCCCATACGCTTCAGTGGGATACCTGCGGTCATTTTCTCCAGTGCTTCCGGTTTCATGGAGGCGGTCATTTCTGTTTCGATGAAGCCAGGTGCAATACCCATGCAGCGAATGCCGTGGCGGGCGAGTTCTTTAGCCCATACTGGTACCAGCGCAGACACGCCGGCTTTGGCTGCAGAGTAATTGCTTTGCCCCATGTTGCCGGCGCGGGAAATGGAGGCGATGTTGATGATGGCGCCTTTGCTGCCAGTCTGGATCATCTGTGTGGCGGCTTCACGGCCACACAGGAAAACACCTGTAAGATTAACGTCGATAACCGATTGCCACTGGGATAGCTCCATGCGCTTGGTAATCTCGCCATCTTTGGTTTTCAACAGCAGGCCATCTCTCAATATGCCAGCGTTGTTAACAAGGCCGTTCAGTTGGCCGAAGTCTTTTGCAATGGCTGCAAAGGTTGCTTCTACTTCGTCTTCTTTGGCTACGTTGCACAAATAGATTTTTGCTTCAGAGCCTGCCGCTTTGCAGGCGGCTGCTGCTTCTTCCAGTTTATCCTGGGCAAGGTCAATCAGTGCCAGTTTCGCACCTTTGGCTGCCAGATATTCTGCCATTGCACGGCCAAGGCCCTGGCCGCCGCCGGTAATTGCTATAACGGAATCTTGAAGTTTCATGTTTCGCCCTAAATATAGATAACAGATGTAATCAAAAGGGCTGCGAGTATACCAGACCTTGGAATACCCAAACCCGCAACACGAGAGCCTGATGCCTATATTTTTGTTTATTTTTATTGTCATGCCGATCGCTGAAATGGCGGTACTTATTCAGGTTGGCAGCGTTATTGGTGTGTTCAATACCATCGGTTTCGTATTGCTTACTGCCGTAGTTGGCGCCTGGCTGCTTCGGCAGCAAGGGCTGGCAACTCTGTTAAAGGCCAATCAGCGCCTGAACAGCGGTGAGTTGCCGGCTAAAGAAGTGGCCGAGGGATTGATTTTGGCGGTTGGCGGCGTACTTTTACTCACCCCGGGGTTTATAACCGATGCGGTCGGCTTTTTATGCCTTCTGCCATTCAGCAGGCACTGGCTCGCCGCTCAAGCCCTGAAGCGTATGGTGGCGACCAATACAAGTGGTGGGTTTTATTTTCGCGCTGGCGGTGGGCAGAACCCATTCGGTCAGGACCCCTTTGGTGACTCCGGCAATCCCTTCGGACGGCAACGCCCCTTCGACCGCGACAATAACCGCGACATTATTGAAGGGGAATACTCTGATGAGACCGAAACCAACCATGACCGCCTCGATAAAAAGTGAAAAATTTATCCGGGCAGGTGTTGAAAACCCCCACACCAGCCCCACATAGGAATCACAAGTTAGCCGCAGGCTGATACTTGCTGGAAAACAGCAGGTTACAAGCCGGGCAATTTTGTCGGGTTGCATCTGCAATCCGGCCATCAACAGCAAATGTCATTGCCACATAAATCTGACTAATTGGAGAAACCGAGCAATGAAGATTCGTCCGCTACACGATCGTGTCGTTGTACGCCGTAAAGAAGAAGAAGAGAAAACTGCAGGCGGCATTGTGCTGCCGGGTAATGCAAAAGAAAAGCCGTCTCAGGGTGAGGTAATTGCCGTGGGTAATGGTCGCATTCTGGAAAATGGCGAGACTCGTGCGCTGGCAGTCAAAGCGGGTGACACCGTGGTTTTTGGCCAATACGCCGGCAACACCGTAAAGATCGACGGTGAAGAGCTGCTCATCATGAGCGAAAGCGACATTTACGGCGTGCTTGAGTGATCGCTGAAGCAATTCGCACGAACAGTCACTAACTCGATTGATTCAACGAATTCGGTTTAACGAACAGGAATAGAACACATGTCAGCAAAAGAAGTTAAATTCGGTGATAGCGCCCGTAAGCGCATGGTTGCAGGCGTCAACGTCCTTGCAGACGCGGTTCGGGTAACTCTGGGTCCCAAGGGTCGTAACGTGGTTCTGGAGAAGTCCTTCGGCGCTCCTGTTATCACTAAAGACGGCGTATCGGTTGCCAAAGAGATCGAACTGAAAGACAAGTTCGAAAACATGGGCGCCCAAATGGTGAAGGAAGTTGCTTCCCAGGCTAACGAAACAGCTGGTGACGGTACTACTACCGCAACGGTTCTGGCTCAGGCCATCGTTAATGAAGGCGTTAAGTCTGTTACCGCCGGCATGAACCCGATGGATCTGAAGCGCGGCATCGACAAGGCTACTGCACAAGCGGTAATGGCTATTAGTGAAATGGCCAAGCCCTGCGACGACAGCCGCAGCATTGCACAGGTAGGCACCATCTCTGCTAACGGCGATGAGACCATTGGTCAGCTGATTGCTGACGCTATGGAAAAAGTTGGCAAAGAAGGCGTTATTACGGTTGAAGAAGGCCGTGGCCTGGATGATGAGCTGGACGTAGTAGAAGGCATGCAGTTCGATCGCGGCTTCCTGTCTCCGTACTTCATCAACAACCAGGACAACATGTCTGTTGAACTGGACGACCCGTACATGCTGTTGGTCGACAAGAAGATTTCCAACATCCGTGAGCTGCTCCCGGTGCTGGAAGCTGTTGCCAAAGCAGGCAAGCCGCTGATGATCATCGCTGAAGACATCGAAGGCGAAGCCCTGGCAACTCTGGTTGTGAACAACATGCGTGGCATTGTTAAAGTCGCCGCTGTTAAAGCGCCTGGCTTTGGTGATCGTCGTAAGGAAATGCTGCAGGATATCGCCATTCTGACCGGTGGTACTGTGATTTCTGAAGAAGTTGGCCTGAGCCTTGAGAACACCACTCTTGATGATCTCGGCACAGCCAAGCGCGTAAACCTGACCAAAGAAAATACCACCATCATTGACGGTGCTGGTGCACAGGCTGATATCGAAGCCCGTGTGGAGCAGGTGCGTAAGCAGATTGAAGACAGCTCTTCAGACTACGACAAAGAGAAGCTTCAGGAGCGTGTGGCCAAGCTGGCTGGCGGTGTAGCCGTCATCAAGGTGGGCGCTGGTTCTGAAGTGGAAATGAAAGAGAAGAAGGCTCGCGTTGAAGACGCCCTTCACTCTACCCGTGCCGCGGTTGAAGAAGGCATTGTACCGGGTGGCGGTGTAACTCTGATCCGCGCTATTGCTGCGCTGGATAATGTTGATGCCATCAACGAAGAGCAAAAAGCCGGTGTGAACATCCTGCGCCGTGCCATGGAAGCGCCTCTGCGTCAGATCGTTTCCAACGCTGGCGGTGAGTCTTCTGTAGTGGTTGGCAAGGTTCGCGAAGGTAAAGGCTCCTTTGGCTACAACGCTGCTACTGAAGAGTACGGCGACATGCTGGAAATGGGTATCCTGGATCCTGCCAAAGTAACCCGCTCTGCGCTGCAGGCTGCGGCATCCATAGCTTCTCTAATTATCACCACCGAGGCGATGGTTGCAGATGAGCCGGATGACGGTAAAGCTGGCGGCGGTATGCCAGACATGGGCGGAATGGGTGGAATGGGAGGTATGGGCGGCATGATGTAATGCCGGTCATAACTTGCTGATTCCGACTGCGTCTCAAATATAAAGACGTGGCCTGATCTGCCTTTCAAAACCCCGCGCCGGTTCACACTGGTGCGGGGTTTTTGTTTTTTTGTCATGAACTTGAACAGAGCGTTTGTTAGACTCGGCAACCGGTCAACTGTCTGTGTGCAACCGAATGAGTGACGCTGAATCCAAATCTTTTCTCCGCCCCGGCAAACTTGTACTGCTTGTGTTGCTTGGGCTTTTCGTTTATCTCGGTGCACTGATTGTTTTTGTTCCTGCCGGTTGGGTATGGCACAAGGCGTCGCCCCATGTTTTATTGCCGGCTCAGGTGCAAGTGCTGCAGGTATCGGGTCGGGTGTGGGATGGCGCAGCCAGGTTAGCTGTTGCCGGTTTCCCCTTGCGTGTTGAGTGGCAGCTGGGATGGCCGTCTGTTACCCGGTTGGAGCAGCCAGTACGGATTTCTGTGGCGTCACTGCAATCTGAGGTTTCGGGTGATATAGCCATAGGATGGCCCGCAAATGCCCGGCTGAATGCGCGAGGCACTATTGCAGTTGCTGAGTTCGAAGAATTGATTCAGCGCAGCGGCGGCGCAATGATTGAGGGCGATGTGAGTATTGATCGCCTGGTTCTTGAATGGGCGGATGACCGCATTATTCGTGCGGATGGTCTCGGACGGTGGGCTGGCGGTAGCGTAAGCTGGCCCATGGGTGATCAAACCGGGCAGGCAAAGTTCCCGCCCATGCAGGCTACTATGGATACGACTAGTGGTGGTGTGGCCTTGGTGATCGCGGAGCAGGCGGGGAGTGGCCCGGCGGCGGATGCCAGTATTCTCTGGAGCGGGATGATGGAGTTGCGAGTCTACAAACGCATGATAGATCTCGCTGGCCAGCCCTGGCCAGACTCAGCCAGCCCCGATGATATTGTGTTTCGTGTCAGGCAGCCGCTGTTGCCGGGGGCGCGTTGATGGTTGCAATGCCGGCTCCGGACACCCAGCGCCGAATTGCCCAAACGCTGGCTAACCTGCTGCTTGTGTGGCTGGTAGTTTATATGGGTGTTGCCATGGCAAATGTTACCTGGCTGTTTGCGTGGCAGGATAAGCCAGTTGTGGCTATGCCTGCAGGCAGTTCATCTGGTGCCCAGGCTTTTGCTCGGTCAGGTGGTTTCTCAATGGCCGGTTATGAGTTTTTTGGTCGGGCTGAAACTCCAGGCGAGGTAGCTGAAGCGGTTAAACGCTCGGCACCGGAAACCGGTTTGAGGCTCAGGCTTGAAGGCGTTCTGGTAGGGCAGCGCCTGGAAGACTCGGGTGCTATAGTGGCCGGGAGTAACGGTGAAACCGCGTGGTACCGTGTGGGCGATATGCTGCCGGGCAATGCAGAGCTGGCTGAGGTGGAACCGGGTCGAATCCTGATTCGCCGTGGCGGGCGGTACGAGTCGCTCACGTTTGAGGAAGATGATGTTTCCACAATGGTTGCAGAGGTGGCACAGGTACCTGCAGAATCATCACCGGAAGCATTTCTTGAGAACGCAAAGCAGCAGCTGGACAGTGCAGGCGCGGCAGCGCTGACTCCATACGGACTTAAGCCAGTGGATGAGTCTGGTGGCGCGGGCTACGTGTATGATGGCTCCAACGCAATGTTGAACGCAGTGAATCTCAAAGCGGGCGATGTGATTACTGCTATCAACGGGCAGCGCCTGGGTGATGTGCAGCAGGATCGTTCGCTGCTGGAAAGCTGGCGTGGCCAAGCCAGTCTGGATATAGAAATTGAACGTGACGGGTCTATTCTCAACATCAGTTATGCCATACCTGAGCAGTGGCGCTGACCGGGTTCATCGATACAGGACGAAATCGCCAGATGTATAACTACAAGACCAATTTTTTGCGGGCCTTGGCTCTGCTTATATTACTTCCCCTGATGTCGGTGGCGCACGGCCAGGATGAAACATGGAGGTTGAACCTTAAAGACGCGGATATCCGCGCTTTTGTTACTCAGGTGGCCGATATAACCGGGTACAGTTTTGTGGTGGATCCGCGGGTGAAGGGCAAGGTGACGGTTCTTTCCAGCGCGCCCATGAACAAGGAACAAATATACGATCTGTTCCTTGCAGTGTTGAACGTGCACGGCTTCACGGCCATTCCCGGTGAAGAAGTCATCAAGGTTGTGCAGCAGGTAGATGCCAAGCAATCCGCTGAAGTTCTCGGTCGATTCTCAAATATTCCCTCCGAACAGCTTATTACCCGTGTTATCCAGATTGATAATGCCAGTGCGCTGGAACTGGTACCTATTCTCCGGCCACTGGTGGCAAAGTATGGCCATCTGGCTGGTGTCGCGGCAGCCAATGCTCTGATTATCAGTGACCACGCATCCAACATTCAGCGTATGGAACAGATTGTTCGGGAGTTGGATAGCCCCTCCAAGTACGAGGTGGAGGTTATCAAGCTCAAGGAAGCCTGGGTTGGGGATATGGTGACTCTTTTGCAGGAGTTGGCGCCAGACGAGTTGGGTCGGGCAGGTAATGACAGCGCCGCAAGAAAATACAGTGTTACCGCTGATGAGCGCAGTAATCGCTTGATTCTCAGGGGTGATGAATCTTTCCGGAGCAAAATGCGTGGTTTGATTTCGCAGTTGGACCAGCCCTCCGCCAGCGGCGGAGCAACCAAGGTTATTCGCCTTAAACATGCTGACGCAAAAAGCCTTACGGAACTGCTGAAAGGTGTGATGGGTGAGCTATCCAAAGAGGGCTCAGGAGGAGCGGCCGGTGGTGGTGCCAGCAGCAAGCCCCAAGGCAGCTTTGCGGTATTTGCTGATGAGGGCCTCAACGCACTGGTGGTTCGTGGTGAGCCTTCGTTGATGCAAGAAGCGGAAGAGATTGTCGCAGCACTGGATGTACGTCGTGCTCAGGTGATGATTGAGGCCGCGATTGTGGAGATTAGTGATGAGCTGGGCCAGGACCTAGGCGTTCAGCTAGCGGTGGGTGATGAGTCCCGGGGCTCGACTCCGGTAATGGGCACAAACTTTGGCAACGTGGGTCGAAGCCTGGGGGATGTGCTCAGCGCCATACTGACGGAGTCTGTCATTACACCGGCGGTAGGAGGTGTTACCGTTGGTGCTGGCCAGAGAAATGAAAACGGTGTGAGCTGGGGTGTTCTTTTGCAGGCGCTCTCCACCTCTGCAGCGGCCAACCTGCTCTCGACACCGAGCATCATTACCCTGGATAACCAGGAATCGGAAATTATTGTGGGCCAGAACGTTCCTTTCCGCACGGGCCAGTCTACGGTGACGGGTGATGGCACTACCAACCCGTTTACCACCATTGAACGCAGGGATATAGGCCTCACCCTAAGGGTAACACCAACCATCAGTGCTGATGGCCTTGTGCGACTTGTGGTGGAGCAGACAACGGAAAGCGTTGCCGACAGTATTGAAGATGCATCAGACATTGTAACCAACAAGCGCGAGATCAAGACAACTGTGCTGGCGGATGATGGTGAAACCATTGTGCTGGGTGGTCTTACCCGCGATGACTATCTGGTTAACAAAAGTAAGGTGCCTTTCCTTGGCGATATTCCTTACCTCGGCAGGCTGTTTTCATCAGAGTCTGAGCGCCGGGTAAAGCGCAATCTGCTGGTGTTCTTGCGGCCCAAGATCATGCTTGGCAAGGCTGAGGCTGTTGAGGCTACATCGGAGAAGTTCAATAAACTCTGGAAGGTAAACCTCGATATTCGCAACAAGCTTGGCTTGCCAGAAATTAACGCTAGCCCGAGTGTGGATATTCTGTTCAATCAGGAGGAGCGGGTTCTTCGGTAAACCGGCTTCTCCTTACACCACCATTGGCGGCATCGGGCAGTCCATCTGATCCGCCACAAGCCTCATGAGTTCGTACTCTCTCGGTTCAATCACCCCGTCATAGGTGATGCAGTGGCCACAGGCGTCAATAATTGCGGGCTTTAATAGCGCTGAGAGCCCGTTAAGAGCTTTGAGTGCTTCCTGCAAATCGCGCATGCTTACCTTGGCAAGTATTGGGTACTCCGAATCCCCGTTGTTGGCAAATCCGGCCATAGCCTCAAGATACAAGGCGTTAACTTCCTCCTGTGTACTGTCTGATCCAGCCCGGGCCATAAGACTCAGAAGTCTTTGCAGTGCGGGCATGACGGCCTTGTAGCTGCGGTAACGCACCGGGATTACCCGAGCTGAATCCACCCCGAGATGGCGGGAGAGAAAGCTGGTAAGAGCCAGCTCGAACAGGGTGACCCGATTATCTGCCTTTACCTGCATCCTCACACACCGGATCAACTCGGCACGCTCTTCAGGGTCCAGTTTTCTCAGAGCTGGCATTGCGAGTTCCAGGGCCGGAAAGCGAATTGCTTCACCGATTTTCTGGAGCGTCGGAACGAGTTTTGCGAGCAGTTCAGGCTGTGGGCCAAACAGTGAGTTATCAGGAAGCAGGGCAAGGCGTTCAGACTGTTCTTTCTGGTTCAGGTCACTGATAAGCAGGGCATAACAGAGCTGAATAGCGCCCGCCCGGGTATAAAGCAAACCGCGAAAGGTTGAGGGCAAGCGTTGCAGCAGTTTGACCGCAAAGTCTTCCCCTTCCGGGCTGATGGTGCCGACTCTCTCTGACAGTTTTTGCATGCTGGCCGCCGGAGTAGGCGTGTGAGTGGCAATTGCAGAGCCCGACAGGGATGTTCGTCTGCCGGAGGCAGTGCCATAAAGGTCTGTAGCGGCGCTGGCAAAACCGGATGCGCCAGCTGGCTGCTGGCTCGTGGTTGCGGAGCGCAGGTCATCGCCTGATTCCGTATCGCGCAGGCGGCTTTTGAGCCGGGCCATAAGCCCCGGCTGAATTGCGTGTATGCGTTGGTCGATAGGCGGGTGAGAGGCAAGCAAAGAGGAGAACTTCATGCGCGTAGCTTCGCCAAAGCACATGTGGTTCATGTCACTGGCGTGGCCAGTGGTATCCAGGTAACTGCCTCGAAGCCCGATCTTGAAAAGAGCCCCGCCAATCCCGTCCGGATTGCGGGTGAACTGCACAGATGATGCATCTGCAAGGGTTTCCCGCTGGCGCGACACTGCGGCCTGAATAAGGCGGCCAAAAAATACGCCCACATAGCCGATGACAAACAGGGCTATGCCGATAATGCCCATGGCCGCCTGGGCCCGGCCATCCCGGTTACGGCCTGTGGTTCGTCCGCCGCTATAGAACGATGAACGAAGCAGGAAGCCGCCGATTTGCCCAATCATCAAGATGCCGGACAGCAAAGCGATAAGGCGAACGTTCAGGCGCATGTCACCGTTAAAAATGTGGCTGAATTCGTGTCCCACAACGCCCTGGAGCTCATCTCTGGTTAGTTGTGTGATAGATCCGTGAGTTACTACCATGACGGCGGAACCGGGGGTGTAGCCTGCTACAAAGGCGTTGATGCCTGTCTCGTTGTCCATAATGTAGAGTTCGGGCACAGGCACCCCGCTGGCAATGGCCATTTCTTCTACAATATTGCGTAGCTTTCGCTCGTCGCTGTCGCGGGTATCCGGGTCGATAGGCCGTGCACCAACCATTTTGGCAACGCGGCTTCCACCACCGGCAAGATCTACCCACCGCACGAGGGACCCCACGCATATGAGAAGCACCACTGCTGAAGCGGTAATCATGCCGTGGCTGGAAAGCAGCCAGTGGTGAAAGGGTTGGCCCGAGGTCTCACTGCGGGTTACGAAATAACCTACCAGACACACAGCCAGGGTAATCAGTATTACTGCTGTCAGAAACAGGAACACCAGCAGACTGGTATTGCGCCGGGCACTTGCCTGGCGCTGGAAAAAACCGGGATGAGCCATGGTTCAGAGACTCAGAAGGCTACTTTGGGAACCTGGCGGGCCTCAGGAGACTCAAGCTCAAGCTGGGAGGTTTCCTTGAAGGCGAACATGCCGGCAATTACGTTGTTGGGGAATTGCTCGCGGAAGATGTTGTAGCTCATTACACCATCGTTATAGGCCTGGCGGGCGAAGGACACCCGGTTTTCTGTGCTGGAAAGCTCTTCCATCAACTGCTGAATGGTCTCGTTGGCTTTCAGGTCCGGGTAGTTTTCGGCTACGGCGTAAAAATTCGCCAGTGCTTTGGTGAGCAGGTTCTCAGCACCGCCAAGGCGTTGGATTTTGGTGCCATCACCGGGATCTCTGGCAGCATCTTTCTGGGCGCTTACCGCATTGTTTCTTGCTTCCATCACCTGGGTGAGCGTTGATTTTTCATGCACGAGGTAGGCTTTGGCTGCTTCTACCAGGTTGGGAATCAGATCGTGCCTGCGCTGGAGTTGCACATCAATCTGCGCAAATGCGTTTTTGAATTGGTTGCGCAAGGAAACCAGGCGGTTATATATAGAAACCAGATAAATTACGGCAACGGCAATAACAATCAGGCCAATAATGGTAGTTCCCATGGCAACTCCTCAGATGTAATGAATCATGCGTCATTTTCGACGGTTTTCTGGTGAAATTCCTGCACAAAAGCCTCAAAGTCTGCAGGGCGCAAGGGCTTGCTGAAGAAATAACCCTGCGCCAGCTTGCAGCCACGCTGGGTGAGGTAGTACTCCTGCTCTGCCGTTTCGACACCTTCTGCAACAACTGTCAGGTTGAGGCTTCTTCCCAGGTCAATGATGGTGTTAGTGATGCGGGTATCTTCTTCATTAACCAGCAGGTCACGAATGAACTGCTTATCAATTTTGAGGTGCTGTACCGGCATCTTCTTGAGATAGGTAAGGGACGAATAACCGGTTCCGAAGTCGTCTACTGCAATGCTGATACCAGCGCGGTTAAGCGTGTGAAGCTTGGCTACTGCATCTGCAAGGTTGGTCATAAAACTGGTTTCGGTAACTTCCAGTTCCAGGCGGCCGGCGGGAATGTCATGGCGCTTCAGGGTGCCCAGAATATCATCAACAATACGATCCTGGCGTAGCTGCACCGCAGACAGGTTTACGGCAATGCGTAAAGGCAAGCCTTTGTCTGCCCACAACCTGGCTTGTAGGCAGGCCTGTTCAAGGACCCACTGGCCAATTTCGACAATAGAGCCGTTGTTTTCTGCGACGGGTATGAAGTAATCCGGTGGCACCAGCCCGCGAACAGGGTGATCCCAGCGGAGGAGGGCTTCGGCCCCAATCACTCGCTTGGTTTCAAGGTTCACTTGGGGCTGATAAACAAGGTACAGCTGGTTAAGCGCCAAGGCCTCTGACAAATCTTTCTCCAGCTGTTTGCGGTCGCGGATTTCCTGGTCGATGCTGGCAACGTAAAACTGAAAGTGATCCCGGCCTTTCTGTTTGGCCAGTATCATGGTTTGTTCTGCACTTTGCAGCAGCCGATCGGGCTGGATGGCATCGGAGGGATAAAGCGCAATGCCCAAGGTTGCTGTCATAGAGATGCTTTGGCCTTCGAGGCCCATGGTTTCGCTGACAGTGGCGAGGATTGCTTCCGCGGTATCTGCAGCTTGAAAGCCGTCTTTCAGACCCTTTTCGGTGATGACAAACTGGTCGCCACCGAGACGCGCGATGGTAAAGCGTGATCCGCTAAGTGTACTTATCAACCTGTCTGCGACAGTTTGCAGGGTGAAATCCCCAGTGCGAAAGCCACATTGATCGTTGATGGATTTGAAGTCGTCGATGCCGCAAACAATCACAGATAATAATGTGTTGTTGTGTTTGGATTCTTCAATGTCGGCCTTTAACAGTTCCATAAAACTGTCCCGGCTCAGTAGCCCGGTAAGCTGGTCGTAGCGGGCAAGCCTGCTCACCTTGTCTTCGGCTTCACGGTGACGCTTCTGGCTGTCACCAATGGCAATGAGCAGCGTGTTGGTAGCACTGACCCAGAGCCCGAGCTCATCTTTCTCGTGGCCGGTTGGTGTAACGACCAGGCGGTCGTCCGGGTGTTCGGGGTTCACTTGTTTAACTGAGTCTACGATGCGCAACAATGGGCGAGTCAGAAGCATGTAGAAAACGAAGTACAGCACCATGCCAAGAATAACAGCGGTAGCCACTACAGAAGTGAACGTGATCATGGCACGGCTCAGCCACATATGGGCCGAGGGCACAGTATCGTAGTGAACTACAAAGTGGCCGTACACGGTGCCAGGGTCGCCGCTACGGGTAAGTACTGTGGTGAACTGGCGTCTGGAGTCGAAGATCGCGTTTATTAATGGGTTGAACGCACTATCAGCTTTTGGCCGTTCACGGCTGCTAAGCGGTTCCCCATTGGTGTGAAGAATCTGGGCTAGCAGTACCGCTTCCCGGGCAAACAGGCCATCGACGACCTGGCTGGCCAAGTCGGCATCGATACTGAACACCGCTTGTGTGGCTGCATCTCTAACCATGGCAATGGTTTGCTGGGCCTGGTTATCCAGGTCAGCAGATACGCGCTGTGCATCCAGTACCACTTGTATGGCACTTACGATCACACCACTAACCAGCGCGACGGCAAGTATCCACCGAAGGATGCGGTAGCCAAGGCGGTTTTCGACCTCAAAGGATTTCTGCATTCAGACCCGTCTTTAGCATTGTTCGTCAGGCGCCCGTAAACTTAAAGCCGCGGAATGTCGGTAAACGGGTCTATACCCTTGCCGACAATGCGGATTATGGTTCAGGTTAAACCACACTGCATAGAGTATGGGTGATTATTTCAAATACTTCAGAATCCTGACGTTTTTATTTGTAAGTGTGACTGATTCTCCCACAAAAAACGCCCGCTGCAAGCGGGCGTTTTTTAGTCAGTCACTGCCGACTGCAACCTGAAATCCAGCCAGAGTAATCAGGCCAGATTTTCGTTCACGAAATCCCAGTTGATCAGATTCCAGAACGCGGCCAGGTAGTTCGGGCGGGAGTTGCGATAGTCGATGTAATATGCGTGCTCCCACACGTCAACAGTCAGTACTGGCTTGTCTGCGCTGGTCAGCGGTGTTTCCGCATTGCTGGTGTTGGCAATAGCAACACTGCCGTCTGCTTTTTTGACCAGCCATGTCCAGCCAGAACCGAAGTTTTTGGCGGCATTGTCATTAAATTCTTTTTTGAAGTTCTCGAATGAGCCGAACGCCTTTTCGATTGCTTCTTTTGCCGCACCTTTGGGTTCGCCGCCGCCGTTCGGGCTCAGGCAGTTCCAATAGAAAGTGTGGTTCCACACTTGTGCAGCGTTGTTGAACAATGGGCCACTGGCGCTTTTGATAATGTCTTCGAGTGATTTGTTGGCGTTGTCCGTACCTTCAACCAGACCGTTCAGGTTGGTTACGTAAGTGTTGTGGTGCTTGCCGTAATGATACTCGAGCGTTTCAGCAGAGATGTGTGGTTCCAGTGCGTTTTTTTCGTAAGGTAGTGCTGGAAGTTCAAATGCCATGAGGTCGTTCTCCCTGGTCTCTCTGTTTATGGTGTGTGTCTCGAACCTTATATGGGGTCGATTTGATCGATATCAACCCCTAAGGCGATTCATTCTTTACGGTTGCTGATAAGTGAGCTGTTGAATTCAGGGCTGCCAGGCAGAAATTGCACGCAGTTTCTGACCCGCCAAACCAGCTCTTCATAACTGTCCGCAAGAACATTAACGTGGCCTAGCTTGCGCCCGGGCCGCTCACCTTTGTTGTAAAGATGCACATGAGCGTAAGGGAGTTCCAGCAGACGTTCAACATCTCCGTGTTCTCCGATGATGTTAATCATGCAGCTTAGGCCTCGGGGCTCAACGCTGCCTAGTGGGTGCCCGCTTACGGCCCGGATGTGGTTCTCAAACTGGCTGGTCATTGCGCCTTCAATAGTCCAGTGCCCTGAGTTGTGAACCCGGGGTGCCATCTCATTGGCCACCAGCCCGTTGGCTGTTTCAAACAGTTCCAGGGTAAGTACACCTACGTACCCCAGCTCGTTCAACAATGCCTTTATATACCGCTCGGCATCTTCCTGAACGTGTTTTTCCAGTTTCGGTGCGGGGGCGATGGCGTAGCGCAAGATCCCTTCGTGGTGAACGTTTTCTGAAATCGGGTAGAAGGCCAGCTGGCCATCCTCACCGCGCACAGCAATGATAGAAACTTCGCGGCTGAACTCTACAAATTTTTCGACCATCAGCCGTGGGTGCCCGATGCTTTCCCAAGCGGCTTCTGCATCTTCCGGGCTTTTCAGAACGGCCTGGCCTTTGCCGTCATATCCTTCGGTGTTGGATTTGGCAACAACCGGGCAACCCAGACTTTCCGCAGCGGCTTTCAGGGATTCAGCGCTGTCGGCAATTTTCCATTGGGGGGTTGGGATGCCAAGCTCGCCGAACAGTGTTTTTTCGGCTTCGCGATTCTGGCAAATCTGGAGGGCGCGGGGGCAGGGGTGGACTGGCTTTTCTTTTGCCAGTGCTTCTGCGACCTCGACCGGAAGGTGTTCAAATTCGTAGGTTACGCGATCTACCCGTGAGAGAAAGTCGTCTAGGTATTTGCCTTCGCGATCAATGATAACTTCACCCAAACCAGCGCTGGGGCTGCCGGACATGTCATAGAAAACAAAGGTTTTGGCCAGCGGATATCCGGCGAGGGCAAGCATTCTTCCCAGTTGGCCGGCACCTAATACACCAATTCTCATTTGTGTTCTCCTGCCGCTGTCGGGCATTGATCAAAGTTTGGGGGAGTGGGCGGGCAGGGCTTTCCAAAACTGTGCGGAGCCATGGATGGCGGAGCCAAGCGTACATGGATGTATTCACAGCGTGTTTTGGAAAGTCCTGCCCGCACGCTCCTGCACAGTTTTGGAAAGCCTTGCCCCAGCCGCGCAATCTGAACTGGTCAGTGGGCTCACTGATCTTGCGGATCAGGGTTGTCCAGGATTGTTTGGGTCTGTGTTGCCCGGAACTCGTCTACCGTTTTTCTCACATCGGCATCAAAGGTGCCAATAATTTGTGCGGCCAGTAAACCGGCATTGGTGGCACCGGCGTTGCCGATGGCCAGGGTGCCTACAGCAATGCCGCCTGGCATTTGCACGATGGAGAGTAGCGAATCAAGGCCGCTGAGTGCTTTGGACTGAACGGGCACGCCCAGTACGGGTAAAGAGGTCTGCGATGCGACCATGCCGGGCAGGTGAGCTGCGCCGCCGGCGCCCGCAATGATGACTTTCAGGCCGCGGTCGGAGGCGCTTTTCGCGTAGTCGAAAAGGAGATCCGGGGTGCGGTGGGCTGAGACGACTTTGGTTTCATAGGCTACGCCGAGTTTTTCGAGCATGTTGGCGGCGTGTTCCATGGTGGGCCAGTCGGATTTGGAGCCCATGATAAGACCTACAAGCGGCTGCATACGCAACTGTCCTGTGATAATTGGAAAGCCGGACATTGTATGTTTTGGCTATCTGCCATGCAAGGAAGGTCTTTGGGTGCATGGTACGGCAGGGGCTTCTTTTCCAGGAACCGCTACAAGCACGTCCCTGTGCGCTTGTCTCCGGCCGTCCATGGCCTACGACATTCCTGGAAAAGAAGCCCCTACCGTACCCCGATCCCTGGCGTGGGAACGTATAACTCATACCTTTTGGTTTCTTCATTTCAACCCTTTGGCAGGTGCATGTATTATCAGGGCCAGTTAAATGAATCGCCCATACCCAGGAGTAGTAATGGAACCCATCCGTCCAGATGACGATGAGCTCAGAGCTGAACGACCTATCGGCACGCCGGAAAAAAAAGCGCCTGCCCAGAAGAAGCCGAAATCTTCAGGCGAGAGTGTTGGTAAGAGTGGAAGCAAAAGCGCAGGGGGTAATCCCAAGCCACCGAAGCAAGCCAGGAGCGCCAGTAATGGCGGCGGTAGCGGTCGGTCTGGGTTGGCTGTTTTATGGCTATTGGTGATTGCGGTGGCTGTTGCATCTGTGGCGGGATGGTATTCCCAGAATCAGCGGCTTCAGGTTTTGGAGGCGCAGTTGGAAGAGGCAGACTACTGGGCGCGGCAGAGTAAGTTGGCGTTGGCGCGGTTTGAGGGAGATCTTTCAGAGACAGGAGAGACTCTGGCAGAGAGCGGCGCGTCTTTGGCTGAGAATCTGGAGGCCCAGAAGAAGCAGTTGGATGCAGCGGATAGTGAAATACGGAAGCTTTGGGTTATCGCAAACGAGCGAAACAAAAAGCAGTTGGAAGATCATCAAAACCGGATTGCTGCGGTAGAAACCAGGCTTACTGAAAACCAGAAAGCATTGGCCGATACGAGCGCTACGGTTGAGAAGGTTCGGGTGTCGCTTGGTGCTGATGTGGCCGCGTTAGCGAAGCAAACAGAAACGTCCCTGGCCGTGTTGGAGGCTGCAAATCGTCAGGCAACAGAGCAGTTGACCACGCTGTCTAAGCAGTTGGCGGATGTTGACCAGGTTGTTGAGCAGCGGGTACGGCGTTTTGAGCAGGAGCAGAAGCTTGGGATCAGCGGCATAGAAGGGCGCTTGTCTGTCCTTGAGAAGAAGTTGGCCGGGCTTTCCAGTAAAGACGGTGAGCAGGCCCTCAGGAATGAGTTGGCGGCGATCAAGAGGGATGTGCAGGCGATTGATTCGTCCCGTGCGCAACTTACGTCGCGGCTTGTAAGGTTGTCAGAAGAGGTTAATCAGCTTCGTAGCCAGGTGTCCGGCCAGTAGTAGCTAATCTGGAATATACCCGAGTGGCGCCGCACTGGTAGTGGGCGCCCACTTTCGTAACATTTTGTTATCCATCTCTTGCGGTACCTCTCATTTATACCGCGTGGCAGTTGCTATGATCGGGCAACTCACCAAAGGATGAAGAGTTAACAAAAATGAAAACCCCTGTGTCTTTTCTTGAGCCGTTCAATCTGCGTTCGTTTTCCTTCCATGTGCTGTTAATTGCATCGATGTTGTCTGTATCCGGGTGCACTATTTACCAGTCTATCGGGAAAAGCACCGGGTCGTTTTTGCACCCGGTGTCTGGCCATGATTTCGTGCATATTGATAACGACGACTGGGATCGCAAGCACGCCGTATTGTATTTTTATCGTACTCACTCCGAATGGGCCGACGATGAAATTGAAGCCCCCAGTGTTTACGTTGACGATTCACACTATTTTAATATCCGAAACGATAGCTATACCTGGCTGGTGGTCAGCCCCGGTGAGCGCCATGTTGCCATGCGCAGGCCGCTACTGGGGCTGGAGGGGCTAAACTCGTTCAGTCTTAGCCTGATTGCCGATGCCACATTTACTGTCGAGCCGGGCGGTATTTATTATTTGCGGTACAACGAACTCTCTGAGCCCACGCAGGCCCATCCCGAACTGGATCCTGAGCACCCACTTGCCCAGGGTGACCTTCGCCTGGTTACACGGGAATACGCGATGCAGGAGGGGGAAATAGTCTCGACTCGTTTCCTGAATAGTGATTTGCTGGCGCCTAACCACGCGGCAGCATCTATTGTGGAAGACAATGAAGATGCCGACTACGAGCGGCGCATGGCGCTTTTGGAAGAAGAGCGTGAGCTGGAGTTGGAGCGGCTGGAGCGTGAAGGGCTTTATAAGCCAGCGCCCTGGTACTGGCCGTTTGGTGGTGCACCATCGGTTCCGTTGGAGTCAGACCAGAAGATGGAGCAGTTGGAGCAGGAGTACGCCCAACTGGAGTTGGAGCGCAAACGTCGTAAGGAGGAAAATTCCAGTGGTTGGTGGTTTTTCTAGGGTTTCCGGAAAAAGATTTGACACCGCCGAACAAATGCTTAAAATGCGCCTCTCACTTGGTTGAGCAATGAAGTCTGTTCGCAGGCAATATCATCAAATTCAAGTGAGTGCCTTTGAAAGGTGACTGAAGTGGGTGGTTAGCTCAGCTGGGAGAGCATCGCCCTTACAAGGCGAGGGTCACTGGTTCGATCCCAGTACCACCCACCACTTTCTTTCAAGGCAAGTATCGGGCTCTTGAGTTCGGTACACGATTCAGGCTTAATGCCGGATCAATGCGGAGCGGTAGTTCAGTTGGTTAGAATACCGGCCTGTCACGCCGGGGGTCGCGGGTTCGAGTCCCGTCCGCTCCGCCACTCTTTCTGGGTGGTTAGCTCAGCTGGGAGAGCATCGCCCTTACAAGGCGAGGGTCACTGGTTCGATCCCAGTACCACCCACCAGATACTAAAAAGGGCAAGTCCAATGGACTTGCCCTTTTTTTTACTTCCCGATCAGTGATTGACCGCACACCCGAACAACGTTCCCGTTCACACCACCAGATGCAGGGCTGCAGTACCAGGCAATGGTTTCAGCTACGTCGACAGGCTGACCGCCTTGAGAAAGGCTGTTCATGCGCCGACCGGCTTCGCGCAGGGTCATAGGCATGGCGGCTGTCATCTGGGTTTCAATGAACCCAGGAGCGACCACGTTGATGGTGACCCCGTTCTTTACCTGCTTTGCCATGGCCTCCACATAGCCAATCACGCCGGATTTCGCAGCTGAATAGTTTGTCTGCCCAAAGTTCCCTGCAATGCCGCTGATAGACGAGATGCAAACAATACGGCCATTTTCTTTAAGCAGGTCGCGGCCCATGAGTTCGTCGTTGATATGTTCTTCAGCTGTCAGGTTAACGTCGATGGTCATGTCCCAGAAGTGTTCAGGCATATTCCCCAGAGTCTTGTCACGGGTGATGCCGGCGTTGTGAATAACCA
Source organism: Marinobacter sp. DY40_1A1 (assembly GCF_016597815.1). Taxonomy (GTDB): domain Bacteria; phylum Pseudomonadota; class Gammaproteobacteria; order Pseudomonadales; family Oleiphilaceae; genus Marinobacter; species Marinobacter xiaoshiensis. The sequence continues at coordinate 592,368 of NZ_VCHA01000001.1, forward strand.
GATCTACGCCACCAAAGTGCTTCTCAATAAAGTTTGCGATTTTTGCCGGAGCATCTGCCGCGGTGATGTCGCAGGCCAGAGCTTTGCCCTTGATGGCGTTGGTAACTTTTTCGAGCTCTTCCATCGCGGGCTCAATGTCCAGCCCGATCACCGTGGCGCCATCCCGGGACAGGGTCTGTGCAATAGATGCGCCAATACCCCTTGAAGCGCCCGTTACCAGTGCAACTTTGCCGGCCAGTGGCGCAACCGGGTTTGTAGTGGGCGTGCCGGTGGTTTTGCCGATACGAACTACCTGACCAGAAACATACGCGGACCGTGCAGACAGGAAGAATCGCAGGCTGGATTCCAGTTGCTTTTCGGCATTGGGTGCAATCCAGAGCAAGTTGGCGGTGGCGCCTTTCTTGCCGATTTCTTTACCTACGGCGCGAGTGAAGCCTTCCAGGGCTTGCTGTGCTGCAGCCTGAGGTGCTTTGCGGCAAGTTGCAGGGTCTTGGCCTATGACAACAACCCGTGCATTGGCGGCAAGCTTTTTGATGGTGGGGTGGAAAAAATCGTAAAGAGCGCGAAGGTCGTCAGGACCTTTCAGGCCAGTGGCGTCGAATACCAGTGCCGAGAATTTTGTTGTGTTTTCTGAAGCCAGATCCAGAGCCTTGGCTTTATTGCCAGCTTTGGATGAATCTTCCAGTGACACTTTGCCGCTGGCATGGTGCAGTGTGGCTGCACTGGCACCCAGCACGCCGCCAATGACCGCTATGGCTTTGCCGCCGTTGCCTGCGCCAACCAGCACGTCACCTTCAATAAACGGCTGATCTGCGCGCTTGAGGCGCTTCAGTGGCACAGGTGATGGCAGGCCAAGGGTTTGTGCGGCAGTTTTGCCTACGGGTGTGTTTACGAGTTTGAGATAGATGTCAGACATGGCTTCGTCCTTGCGTTGGTGAGATGTGTGGAGCATGTTGATGCACAGAGTAATGAATCCGCCAGCCATGTGATTGACTCAACGCTTGTACGGCATTGTCATGCCTGCCAATGAGACAGCTGCAGTTAGCGCTAAACTGGCGTTCCTATATTGCTTATCTTGAGTGTAGGGGCATGAAGAAGGAGCCTTCCAAAACACGCTGTGAATACGTCCGTGTTCGCTCGGCTCCGCCATCCCTGGCTCCGCACGGTTTTGGAAGGCTCCTTCTTCATGCCCTCTTACTCCGGAACTAAATTAACGAAAGGATAGCATCATGGCACAGGCTCAAAAGTCCAACCAGAAGAAACCAGCAGCGGCTAAAGCCGCAGAAAAGGGCGCGAACGGCGTTCGTCGCGTCGCGATTCTTGGCGGCAACCGGGTTCCTTTTGCTCGCTCTAACACTGTTTACAGCAAGATCAGCAATCAGGAGCTGTTGACGTCTGCCCTGCGCGGTCTGGTGGACCGCTTCGACCTTCAGGGCAAGCGCCTTGGTGAGGTTGTAGCAGGTGCTGTTATGAAGCACTCCCGGGACTTCAACCTGACCCGGGAAGCGACACTTAGCTGTGGGCTTGCACCGGAAACACCGGCTTATGATATTCAACAGGCCTGTGGCACAGGTTTGGAATCGGCCATTCTTGTGGCTAACAAAATCGCTCTCGGCCAGATTGAGTGTGGTATTGCAGGTGGTACCGATACAACCTCTGATGCGCCTATTGGTGTAAGTGAAGGCCTGCGGGAAATTCTGCTGGACCTGAACCGTGCCAAGACTAACGGTGACAGGTTGAAGATTCTCAGCCGCATACGCCCCAGCCACCTGAAGCCGGATATCCCGCAAAATGGCGAGCCCCGCACAGGCATGTCCATGGGTGCCCACGCCCAGGTTACGGCTCATGAATGGTCAATCCCAAGGGATGAGCAGGATTTGCTGGCATGGGAAAGTCATCAGAAGCTGCTCAAAGCCTATGAAGAAGGCTTCTTTGATGATCTGATGACGCCGCTTGCGGGTCTTGAGAGAGACAATATCCTGCGCCCGGACACCACGCTGGAAAAGCTGGCAACTCTTAAGCCGGCATTCGATCGCGAGAATGGCACCCTGACCGCTGCGAATAGCACGGCTTTAACGGACGGCGCTTCCTGCGTGCTTCTGGCCAGCGAGGAGTGGGCGAAAGCCAACAACTTTGAAGTAAAGGCCTGGCTGACGTTCTCTGAGGTGGCCGCCGTTGACTTTGTGGACAAAAAAGAAGGCTTGCTGATGGCTCCGGCATACGCCGTGCCCCGGCTTCTAGAAAAAGCAGGTATTACGCTGCAGGATTTTGACTTCTACGAAATCCACGAAGCCTTTGCCGCTCAGGTTCTTTCAACCCTCAAGGCGTGGGAAGATCCTGCGTTTTGTAAAGACAAGCTAGGCTTGGATAAGCCTCTGGGCAGCATCGACCGCGCTAAACTGAACGTGAAAGGCAGCAGCCTCGCCACTGGCCACCCATTTGCCGCCACGGGTGGACGCATTGTGGCTACGCTCGCCAAGATTCTGGAAGAGAAAGGCAGTGGCCGGGGGCTGATTTCAATCTGCGCAGCCGGTGGTCAGGGCGTAACGGCCATTCTGGAGCGATAAGTTGCCCGAAAGTCGGAATAGTCTTTGACAGACCGGCTTCGGCTCCGTAGTATGCGCGCCACGGTGATCGAGAGACCACCAACCAGTTTGATGCGGGGTGGAGCAGTCTGGTAGCTCGTCGGGCTCATAACCCGAAGGTCGTAGGTTCGAATCCTGCCCCCGCTACCATATAAAAAAGGCAGATCAGTTACTCACTGATCTGCCTTTTTTCGTTTTGACTCTTTGAATTACCCCTGCGGCGGTCCGCCTTAACGGGCTTTGTGTGCAATATCTCCCTCTCGACCTCTGAGCATGTAGTCAAAGTAAAACGGAGGCAGCGCACGCTTCTTCACTTGCCAGTAGAAGGCAGATTCTTTGAAGGGGCTCAGGGGCAGGGTGGGTGTTACCTTCCCGCCATACACAAACTCCGCAAGCATCACCTTTCCATAGCCTGTGACGATGGGGCAGGAGGTGTAGCCGTCGTAACTTGCCTTCAGTTGCCCGTTCGCCAGTTGAGCCAGAATGTTGGTGGCCGCTACTGGCGACTGCTTGCGGACGGCAGCCGCTGTTTTTGACGTTGGCAACGAACTGCAATCCCCCAGACTGAACACATTGGGAAAGCGCACATGCTGCAGTGAGTGCTGGTCTACATCTACCCAGCCATCGGCATTCGCCAGTGGGCTGGCTTTTACAAAGTCGGGGGCGCACTGTGGTGGCGTTACATGTAGTAGATCAAAGCGTTCTGTTATTTCCCGGGCTTCTCCCTCGCCATCGGTAAAGCGGAATGTGGCTTCTTTCGTGTCGCCATTCACAGCAACCAAATTGTGGTTCATCAAAAGACCGATGTTGTGCCTGCGAGCCACCTTTTCCAGGTGCGGGACAAAGTCCGGCACGCTGAAAAGGGCGCCGCCTGCGGCGTAAAACCTCAATTCACTCTGCCCGGCTATCTGATTTTTGCGGAAGTAGTCTGCGGCCAGATAAGCAATTTTTTGGGGTGCGCCGGCGCACTTGATTGGGGCCGGAGGTTGCGTGAAGAAGGCTTTGCCGCCACGGAACTGTTTGATGCATTGCCACGTGTATTCTGCCACTGAGGGGGCATAGTTGCTGCATACGCCATTGTGCCCCAAAGTTTCCCGCAAGCCCTCTACTTTATCCCAGTCCAGCTTCAGGCCAAGCGTGACGACCAGAATGTCGTACCCAAAGGAGCGGCCATCATCAAGAATAATCCGGTTCTGTTCCGGTTGAAGCTCCTGTGCAGCAGCTCTTATCCAACGTGCGCCTTTCGGGAGGGTTTGCGCTTGGGGGCGAGCCGTTTTGGCCAGAGAATATGCACCGCCACCCACAAGTGTGAGAGCTGGTTGATAGTAGTGCACATCGCCTGGTTCAACGATGGCGACATCCAGACCAGGGCGTTGTCGAAGCAGCGATGCGGCAACACTGGTGCCAGCAGCACCGGCGCCGATAATGACTACTTGGTGGGTGTGTAAAGATGCACTCTGTGACATTGCTGATACTCCTTGAGGGAGCCTGCTGAGAAGCCCCTTGTGCATGAGAAAAGTGGTATCAGCTTAAAAGTATTTCGATATTCTATGAAATGATTAAGGTCATTTCGGTTAGAGCTATTTTGCATATCTTTAATGTATATAAAAAACAGCTAATTAGCCCATATATCGAATATATCGATTTGTTTGTCCTGTCTATTTCATTTTGTCGCTTATTTAGTGATTCCTAGAGTAGTGGCGGTTTCAACAGGTTTGGTTGAAACCGGTAATTTATTTACGGCCCACACGGATCATCCAACATGACGACAGATCTGAAATCATCTCCCCTCTCTGCGAATCAGCAGGCGCGGTTGGCAGAGCTTCTTGACGGCATAGGTGAAGGTCAGCTTTTCTGGCTGGCTGGATTTCTGGCCGGGAAGTGCTCGGGTGGCTCCGCAAACGCGCCCGTGTCTGCAACCCCTGAACTGACCGTTTTATTCGGCTCGCAAACCGGTAATGCAGAGGAGCTTGCACAGCGACTGGCCGCCCGTGCTTTGGACAGAGGCGTATCCGCCAAAGCGATAGATATGGCTGACTACAAGCCCAAGCAATTGAAGAATGAACAGTACCTGGCGGTGCTGGCATCTACCCATGGGGAGGGCGATCCACCAGACAATGCGTTGGATTTGCATGAGTTTCTGCATGGTAAAAAAGCGCCGAAGCTGGATGGCCTCCGCTACAGTGTTCTGTCGTTGGGAGATTCCAGTTACGAGCATTTTTGCAAAACCGGTCAGGATTTCGATAACAAGCTTGCGGCTCTGGGCGCAACGGCTTTGGCTGAGCGTGTGGATTGCGATGTGGATTATGAGGATCAAGCTGAAGATTGGATCAACCGGGTACTGGAAACCATTGCCAGTGAGGCAGGAGCGAGTCAGCCTGCGGCTAATAGCCCGATTGCGGCAGCGCAGCGACCAATCTCGACCTTTAGCCGGAAGAATCCTTATCCGGCGACTATTCTCACCAATCAATTACTCAGTGGCCGAGGTTCCGATAAGGAGGTGAGGCACATTGAGTTGTCACTGGAGGATTCCGGGCTTGTTTATAAACCCGGTGATGCGGTGGGTGTATACCCGGAAAACAACCCCGCCCTGGTTAACAATTTGTTGAGTGCCTTGGGCTTTGATGGTGAGCAGCGTGTGTTCGTGGAGGAGAGCGATATTCCGCTGCGGGAGGCCCTGGCTTTCTACCGGGAAATCACCCTGCTTACACCGCCGCTAATGAAGCATTGGGCAGATCGGGTGGAGAGTGATGCGCTAAAGGCTTTGGTGGCAGATAGGGCTGAAATGAAGGCGTGGACAGAAGGGCGTGACCTTCTGGATCTGGTTCAAGCTTGGCCCATAGCCGGACTTGAACCACAAACGCTGGTTGACCTGTTGCGCAAGCTGCCCCCAAGGCTCTACTCCATCAGTTCCAGCCAAGCCGCCGTGGAAGATGAAGTACATATCACCGTGGCCGCCGTGCGCTATGCCAGCCATGGTCGAAATCGTGAGGGTGTTGCATCTGTCTGGCTATCTGAGCGGATGAGTGAAGGCGCCAAGCTACGAGTCTATATCGATCCCAACACGAAGTTTGCCCTGCCGGATGACAGCAAGCCGGTGATCATGATTGGCCCGGGCACCGGCGTAGCGCCCTTCCGTGCCTTCCTGCAGGAGCGGGAAGAACGGGAGGCGGAAGGTGAAAACTGGTTGTTCTTTGGTGATCGTCGGTTTCGCAGTGATTTTCTCTACCAATCGGAATGGCTCAAGTGGCGACGTGATGGCCTGCTTACAAGGCTGGATGTGGCTTTCTCCCGGGATCAGGCTGAAAAACGCTATGTGCAACATTGCCTGAAGGAAAACAGCGCCGAGGTATGGGCCTGGCTGCAGCGCGGCGCCAGTCTGTATGTGTGCGGCGATGCCGACAAAATGGCCCCGGATGTGCACCAGGTATTGCTGGATATTGCCAGTGAGCAGGGAGGGCTGAATCCGAAGCAGGCTGAGGATTACCTGCGCCAGTTAAACCGGGATAAACGTTACCAGCGGGATGTGTACTGATGAGTGAAAAATTGCCTGAAGCCGAAGTGATCAAGCGGGAAAGTAACTATCTGCGTGGAACCATTCTGGAAGGGCTGGCGGATCGTACCACCGGTGCCTTGCCGGAAGACGACACCAAGCTGACCAAATTTCACGGTTCATACCAGCAGGATCACCGGGAAGTCCGGGATGAACGCCGGCGCCAGAAGCTTGAGCCGCTGTATCAGTTTATGGTGCGTTTGCGTTTGCCCGGGGGTGTTCTGACCACGGATCAGTGGTTGGGCCTGGATAAAATCGCCGACGAGTGTGCGGATTCTACCTTGCGCCTGACGACACGCCAAACGTTCCAGTTCCACGGCGTATTCAAGGAGCAGATGCAGCCGTTCATGCAGAAAATCCATGCTTTGGGACTGGACAGTCGTGGAGCCTGTGGCGATGTGAATCGTAACGTGATCAGCAACGTAAACCCTCATCAGTCGCAGCTGCACGGAGAAATTCATGAACTCTCTCTGGCAATCAGTGAACGGTTGCGCTGGCGCTCGGCAGCTTATGCCGAGATCTGGCTAGGGGAAGAGTGCGTCCAGAAACTGGGCGAGGAAGAGGAGCCTTTCTACGGATACAAATATCTTCCCCGCAAGTTCAAAATTGCGCTGGCGATTCCCCCGGAAAACGACTGCGACGTATTTGCTAACGATATCGGGCTGATCGCTATTGTTGAAGATGGCCAGATTCGTGGGTTCAACGTGGTCGTTGGTGGAGGAATGGGGCTTACCTATGGCGATCCGGCCACCTATCCGCGCCTGGCTACAATGGCGGGCTATGTTGCGAAAGAGCAGATTGTGGATGCGTGCGAAGCAATCTGTGCCATTCAACGGGATTTCGGTGACCGTACCAACCGCGCCCATGCTCGATTCAAGTACACCATTGATGATTACGGCATGGACTGGTTCCGTGAGCGTTTTGAGGAATACCACAAGCACGCCTTTGAAAAACCGCGCTCGTTCAGCTTGAGCCACAACGGCGACCGGTTTGGCTGGGTTGAGGGCGAAGATGGTAACCAGCACCTTACGCTGCTTATTCCTACCGGTCGGGTGGCCGATACTGAAAGCGGGCTTTTGCGAACGGCATTGCGAAAGATTGCAGAAGCGCACAACGGCAGCTTCAGGATTACCTGCAATCAAAATCTGGTGATCGCCAACGTCGCACCTGAGAAAAAAGCAGCAGTGGATGCCATCGTAGAGGAATACAAGCTGGATGCCGGCAATCGCAGTTCACCCCTGCGCCAGAACTCCATGGCGTGTGTTGCTCTGCCAACCTGTGGCTTGGCGATGGCAGAATCCGAGCGCTTTCTGCCGGACTTTGTGACCCGGGTTGAAAGAACCATGGCAGAAGAGGGGCTGGAACCAGATGCCATTAACCTGAGGATTACCGGTTGCCCGAACGGCTGCGCACGGCCATATTTGGGAGAGATTGCACTGACTGGCAAGGCGCCAGGCAAATACAATCTCTATCTGGGGGCGGATTTCTCAGGCCAGCGTATGAACAGGCTTTACCGTGAGAATATTGATACAGACACCATACTGGACGAGTTGCGCCCCCTGTTCCGCGCCTATCAGCAAAAGCGGAATGCCCGGGAGCGGTTTGGTGATTTTCTGGTCAGAGTTGGTATTGTGGAGCAGGAGCGCACGCCGGCTATGTTGCATCAACCATTGAAATGAACCGGGTTGTTCGAAAGGAGCATTATGAGCGACGCAGAAACCAGAGAGTGGGAGCGTCTTGCCTTTGTAGCGGGGCGGGATGGTGTGCCTGCTGCATTGGCATTTGCTCAGCAAGGTTACCGGCAATACAGTGCAGCGATTCGTGAAGCGGAATCGGGTGGCAATCAATACGGTGCTGCGTATCGAGACAGCTTGAATGCGTCGCTTGCCGTTTATCAGTCCTATATTGCAAAGAATGAGTAAGCAATAACAAACCTCTGTATAACACGGCCAAAGTTGGCGGCATTATTCAGAGGTTCGCAGAGAGAATATTACTTGGCTATTGGGCGTTAAAACCCGTTCGGAATCTCGAACCCGGCCAGCCCGGCCTCTTCAAGCAAGCGTGCGAAACCAATGGTGGTAAGGTCCATCCCCGGTGCTCCAATCACTTGCACATTAAACGGCAGTCCTTCGCTGGTCCGGCCTATGGGAACGGACGTGGCTGGTAATCCGAGAAGCGTGGCGAACGCAATCCAGCAAAACTGATCCATGTAAGCGCGGGGTTGCCCAGCAACGGTAATACGACGTTTGAACACGGGGTTGGAATGATCATGCCGGATAGCCGCCGTGGGTGTTATGGGCGTCAGAAGCACATCTACTTCCTGGAACAGGGTTTCGATCTCTGCTCGCATCTTCTCCCGCGCCTCGCTCATGGCCATCCATTGATAGGAGGGCTGGTTTGCACCACGGCCATATTCACCAATGAAGGGTGTCATGGGGCCAAAGAAAGTAAGCCACTTTTCCAGTCGGGCAATCCATTTAAGCTGGCGGCGCTGGGCAGGTTTTAGCGAAGTGCTTAGTAGGCTACCCAGCAGATTGAAGTAGGCAGGTAGTGTGTGCTCAAGGTTCAACAGGGGGTGCTTTGCTTCTGATACAAGAGCGCCTTTGTCTGCAAGCTGTTTGCCTAGTGCCCGGTAGCCGTCGGTCAGTTCCTGTTCTACCGGGCACAAGCTGTCTTCCAGCCATAGCCCCACCCGTGCCTGTTTCAGGGTTTTCAGGCGTGAGGGCGCCATTTCCAGCTGCCAGCACCGGCTGTCAACTGGCTTGGGACCGGCAATTACCTTTAATAAAAGTTCGAGATCCTTCGCGTTCCGGGCGAGAGGGCCACCCTCTGCCAGATCCGGTTGCGATTGCGTGCCTGGCGGCCCGGGAATGTGTCCGCGAAATGACACCAGTGAGCGCGACGGTTTATGCCCGAATACGCCGCAAAAGTGCGCTGGAATGCGAATCGAGCCCGCCAGATCGCTGCCCACCTCCAGCGGTGTCATCCCCGCCGCCAAGGCTGCAGCCGCGCCACCTGAAGAGCCGCCCGGGGTGTGGGCAGGGTTATACGGGTTGTTGGTTACGCCAAACAGCTTGTTGTAGCTTTGCAGATCGGTCGCGTATACAGGCACGTTGGTTTTACCCAGAATAATAGCCCCGGCATCTTCCAGTCGTTGCACTACATCGGCATGGCGCTCAGGCTTGTGATCGCGCAGCGCGCTGGCGCCGGCAGTGCATGTCATCCCGGCCACTTCCCAGGTGTCCTTTATGGTGAGGGGAAGTCCGTGCAAGGGGCCGACTGCTGCGCCAGATGCTCGCTTCTGGTCGGCTTTCCGCGCCTGCTCAAGCACGCGAGCTTCGTCGAGAGTAACAATGGCGTTCACCACCGGGTTGTGCTCGCGGATTCTTGCGAGCAGTTCCGTCACAAGCTTCTCGCTGCTCAGGGTGCCAGCTTCAAGTTGTGCCAGCAGCTCATGGGCCGGCTGATAATGCAGTACATCCATAGTGCGTCTCTTATTATGTTAGGGGAGCTGCTCTCGCCAGCGTTTGACTTTGACCTGGCCTTTGATGGCATCGATGATTTCGACAATCAGCGCGATCAGTGCCTCATTTCTTGCTTCAACGCTGTCTGCTTCTCCTGGCCCGCGAATAAAGGCGTTCACGATATCTTCAATAAACGCATGGTTTGCAGAAGAGGCCAGGTCTTCCAGAATCTGCTGGATAACGTTGGCTACAATATCGCCCACTGCATCTTCAAGGGTTTCCTGAATGGTTGAGCCTACTATTGGCAGGTATTTGAGCCGTGACAGTTCCACATTTTGTTTCAGCGCATGGTCAACCCGGTCCTCAAGGTAATTTCTCAATGCTCCGCGGTTGGGGACGTAACCTTCCTTTGCAGCCTGAGCAACCCGCTGGGAGATCCATCCGGACAGCATCTCCCGCCGTGGGTACAGGATATCGTTCTGGACCTTTTCAAAAAGCGGAGAGCCCAGAGTTATTTCGTGCTGCACACCACTCAGCACCTTGGTTACGATACGGTCTGAAAGCTCTTCCATGAACGCTTCATAGTAGAAATTGAAGAAGCGGTAAATTCCGGTGCTGGTAACATCGATGATCTTGTGCTGATGCAAGCGGTGCACAATAGACACGATTCGCAAAATTCTCAGGAATCGCAGGCTACCTACAGGTATACAGCCCACCAGATCATACCAGTGGATAAAGGGGTAAAAGTACCAGCGGTCGTACACTTTGGCCTTGATTTCATAGGCCCAGCGCAGAGAAAATTCGGCCAGGAAGACTGCGACGAACATGGCATCATAAAAAATGAAGTTTTCGTGAATAGGGTGGTAGGCGGCCTGAAAGGCCGGAAGGTGTTCCTTCAGCGCATTCTGGATAGCAATGAAGCTATAGACAGAATCCCAGATAATAAACGCGAGGTTGATGATGATCAGGCCCAGCATCAGGAAATCGATAATCAACCAGGTAGTCTGGTGGCTGGATTTCAGGTTCTCGCGGTTAATTTTCAGCATTCGCTGGTATCCGTCCTCTATGGTCTAATAACGTTCTCTGGTATTTCGACAGGTTAGCGCATTTGCACTGGGCCGACGACTTGTCTGAGCGCGTATTAACTTGACCACCCGTCGTTAAACTCTCACGCTTGAGCGATAATCACTTCCGTTACAAGCAACACTGAAACAGCCGGATGCTATCACTTGATCACATTTTGAAATCGGGACCGATCCGGCTGCTGGGCCTGCTGCTTTTGCTGTGGTCTTCCACGGGCCTTGCCCAACAGGTTGAGGTTCGTGTCAAAGGTGACTATCCCGGTCTTAAGGAAAATGCTGAAGCTTTCATTGGTGAGGTGGAGGGCCGCAGTGCAGGCAATCTTCGACGCTATGCATCTACGGCGGTTGGTCAGGCCAGCAAAGGGTTGCGAGCCTTAGGCTATTACAGCCCGGTTGTGGATTGGCAGGTGGAAGAGGGCGACTCTGAAGAAACAGCCAGGCTGATCCTGGAAATAACACCTGGCGACCCGGTGCGTATCAAGTCCCGCATTGTTGAGATCCGCGGTGCTGCCGCGACCGACTCGCGCTTTACCGACAACTTGCCTGTGCATCCAGCGGAAGGCGATGTGCTGAATCATGGCGACTACAGCAACCTTCGGAATACCCTGCAAACACGTGCCAGGCGCAGGGGCTACTTTGATGGCCGGCTTGTTACCCGCAGTCTTGAGGTGGACCCCGAGGCCCTGGAGGCCAACATTACGCTGGTGTTCGAAAGCGGCGACCGGTATCGGCTGGGAGCGGTTACCTTTGAAGAAGGGCACTGGTTTGAAACTGACCTCCTGCACGATTTTGTTACGTTTGAACCGGGCATTCCGTACCACGCAGATGAAATAGCAAAGCTGAACAGCGATCTGCTCAGTAGTGGTTATTTCTCCGGCGTAGACATTGATGCCTCACCCTCCAGCGCAGAAGATGGCGTTATACCCGTTCGTATCAGTCTGACCCGGCGGGATGGCCGCTCCATTTCCACTGGCCTTGGCTTTTCCACAGACGTTGGGCCGCGTTTTCGGGCTACATGGCGGGAGCACTGGATCAATCCCATGGGGCACACGCGCGGAGCAGAAACAGAGCTCTCCGAGCCAAGGCAAAATCTGAGTACCTGGTATGAGCTGCCTCTGGATCCGCCGATGACGGATCTCATCCGTTTTACGGCAGGTTATCAGCGCGAAGATATCGAAAACATCGAATCAGAGTTACTGACGTTTGGGCAGCAATGGCAGCACCAGCTGGATAATGAATGGTTGCAGGTGCTGTCTTTGAACTGGGAGGGGGAGCGCTTTAATATTATTGGTGATGAGCAGGGAACAAGTACGTTGCTGCTTCCGGGGCTTGGCTATTCCAAGTTACACGTCAACTCGCCGCTGGACCCCAGCAAGGGTTATCGTTTGCAGATTAACGTAACCGGCTCCCACAGGGCGGCTCTTTCCAGTGTGGATATTCTGCATGTGAATGCTATTGCCAAAGGCTTGTTCACATTTGCGGGAAAACATCGCTTTTTATCAAGGCTTCAGATTGGTGGTGTGGGGACCAACCGGTTTGAAGATGTGCCGCCCTCCTTGCGTTTCTTCGCCGGTGGTGACCAAAGTGTTCGCGGTTATGGTTACCAGACTCTCTCGCCAGAGAACGAAAACGGCGTTCCGGTGGGCGGGCGTTATACGCTTGTGGGCAGTGCTGAATACCAGTATCAGTTTGCCCAAAAGTGGCGTGTCGCTCTTTTTGCTGACCATGGCAACGCAGTTAATGACCTGTTTGATCCTCTTGCCAGCGGGGTCGGTGCTGGCATTCGCTGGATCAGCCCCTTGGGGCCTTTGCGCCTGGATCTTGCCAAAGGTCTGAATCCTGAGTTTGGCGGCGAGTGGCGGGTTCACTTCTCGATGGGGCCAGAGTTGTGACGGAGTTGGACAAGGGCAATAGCATTGCTGACGCACCATCAAAATCCCGGCGCACGCGCACGGGGCGCCTTCGATTCTGGCTATTACTAATTCTGGGTTTACTTGTTTTTCTTCCAGTCGTTTTATGCGCTGCCGTTTTGTTGGCGCTGCGCTCAGAAACAGGTACAGCCTGGGTGATTGATCAGGTTCCCGGGCTTGAGGCAGTGAACGACCATGGCTCGCTGTTCGGAACCTGGCAGGCAGACCGAATCAAGTGGCGCGGCTATGGGGTGGATGTGACGGTTGAAGCCCCTTTCATAGACTGGTCACCCTCCTGTCTTTTTGATCTGCAAGTGTGTCTTGAAACCCTTCACCTGGAACGACTGGACGTTAATGTGCAGCCTTCAGACGACCAGCAAGGCTCCCCGGATGACATCAGCTTGCCGAGGCTTGAGCTACCGCTCGCCCTCAGCGTTAGTGATGTAAGGCTAGGCACGTTCACCCTTAATGGCAGCAAAGTTTGGGACAGGTTTGAACTTGACTCCAAGGGCTCCGGGTCTGACTGGATGCTGGAACGGGTTTACTACAAACGGGACGATTACATAGTGGAGGCTTCCGGGCGCGTTGAAACGCGGCGGGACTGGCCAGTAAATCTTGAGGTTAATGCGTCACTGCCGCCGCCCTTTGGCGCCGACTGGATGATTGATCTGGCACTCTCTGGCAGCGTGCGGGATCTTGCACTGGCGGGGCAGAGCCGAGGTTATCTGAATGCTTCACTGGAGGGGAAAGTGGAGCCTTTGGCAGCCAGTTTGCCAGCGCGTTTACGGGTAACCTCTGAATCTTTTCGTGCGGTGGAGGCTCAGCCAGACACCCTGGTGCTGAAGAACTGGTTTGCTGAGGCCCGAGGCAGCTTGCAGAGCGGTTTCAAGACTAATGGGGCGGCCATATTGCCAGGTACCGGTGGGCCCATTGAGTTGACGCTGGCGGGATTGGTTACAACCAATGGTGCCAAGGATATACGGCTGGAACTGTCTGCAGGCAATCAGGGCGTGGAGGGCGAGGCAGACAACTTGCCCCGAAATGTCATAGTGACCGGCAGTACCCGATGGCAAGGCGGCTTGAGTGCAGAAGCAGACATACAGCTACGGCAGTTTCCCTGGTATTCGTTGATTGCTGATCTGGAAGAGCCGCCGATTGATTTACGCATGCTGAACGGAAGCGTCTCATGGCGGGATGGGCGTTATCAGGCGAATCTCACTGCAGAAGTGGATAGCCCCCAGGGCAGTTCAGAGTTAGCAGCGGCGGTTGATGGCGATACTACCCAGGCTCGTCTGACCGAGCTCTCTGCGATTACCGATGCAGGATCACTTTCCGGTGAGGGGACGGTCAAGTTTTCCGGGCCTTTGAGTTGGCGGGCGGCTTTGGAGTTGGAGAACTTTAATCCGGGCTACTGGGTGCCAATGCTGGATGCAGACCTCAGCGGTGGTGTTACTACAGAAGGGCAACTTACAGACGGCCCTATTCCCGATATGAAAGCCGGCTGGGACTTGTCGGGGCAATGGCGCTCCAGCCCCGCTGTGATAGCTGGCCGCCTTGATACTTCAAGCGGTGACTGGGATGTTCCTGCACTGAAACTGGCTGTTGGTGATAATCGGGTTGAGGGTAGTGGTCGATGGGGGACACAGTTAAAAGCCAGCCTTAACCTTATGCTGACGGAGCCGGGGAAAATTATGCCGGGCCTAGGCGGGCAGGCTGATCTTCAGCTACGGCTTTCGGGCAGCCCTGATAGCCCGCGAGGAACCTTGACGGCCAGTGCAACTGAATTGCGCTGGCAAGACCTGCTGGTTGTTGAGATTCTGGATGTAAACGCCCAGTTGGAGCAGGGGTTCCGTCTTAACGCCGAGTTACAGGGTAAAGGCATTACCGCCGGTGGCCAAACCATTGAGTCGTTAATCGTCAGGGCGCAAGGCACTCAGGGGAATCATACAGTTGCGCTCGATGTTCAACATGACGAAGCAAGATTGCAGCTGGATTTTCAGGGCGCAGCGGGTGAAGCATGGACAAGCTGGCAGGGCGAGTTGGCAAGAGGTGTGATTGATGTGCCTGAGCAGGAGCAGAGCTGGGAACTTGGGGCCCCCGCCGGGCTTGTATACGGAGAGAGCGGCGAGCTTCGTTTTGCTGCCCACTGCTGGAACTGGCAGCAAAGCTCTGTTTGTGCTGATGATCAAACCCTGCTGCCAGTGCCTAGCATCGCCTACCGGATTGACAGCTTCCCGGCCACGGCTCTGGCCCCGATTCTGCCAGAGACGTTGCGCTGGCATTCCAGCATTAATGGTGAGATTGCCTTTACCTCTAACGATTCAGGTCCCGACGGGCGGATAGCGCTGGATGCTGGCGAAGGCCGTTTCGAAATACTGCTGGATAGTGAGTGGGAAACCTTGACTTACACAACTCTGACGACGGAGTTGGAGCTGAAACCTGAACAGGCAGACCTCGCTGTGCGACTGTCGGGGCCGGAGCTTGGCAAACTCTCGGTGGATGTGAGTCTGGACCCCATGGACGAAGACCGGCCGGTTGAAGGCAAGTTCAAACTGGACGGTCTCGATATTGCCCTGGCCGGCTTGTTTAGCGGGCTTGAGGAGATTTCTGGAGAGGTTAACGGTGAGGGAACCATTTCCGGCCCCCTCATGAAGCCTGCAGTGAGGGGCGAGATAACATTGAGCAACGGGCGGGTGGTGGATCCACGTTTACCGATCCCCATGGAGGAAGTCATTGTCAGTGTGGAGCTCAACGGCTATTCCGCTGATATTCGCGGCCGGATTCATAGCAATCCCCGCAGTGAAGCAATCATTGAGGGAGAGGTCGACTGGCAGGGAGCTCCCGGTGGTCAAATTCGCATTACCGGGGAACGGCTACCCTTTAGTCTTGAACCCTACGCTCACGTGGAAGTGGTGCCAGATCTGACTATCGCATTCCGTGACAGTGCACTGAGTGTGGAAGGCCGGCTTGAGGTGCCCCGCGGGAGTATCGAAATCAAAGGCCTGCCTGATCAGGCGGTGTCCGTATCTGAAGACGAAGTGATTGTAGGTGTGGAGCAGGAAGAGCCTCTTATCCGCTCGCTGGATATGGATGTGACGGTTGTGGTCGGTGAGGATCAGGTAACCTTTGCGGCATTCGGGGTGACCGGCGATCTGGAAGGCTCTTTGCGGATCAATAACGACATGGATACCAGAGGCACACTGCAACTGGTTAATGGTCGATATGAGGCCTTTGGGCAGGAGCTTGAGCTGCGCAGGGCGCGATTGCTGTTTGTCGGCAGCCTGGTCCAGCCGTATCTCGATATTGAAGCTGTCCGTCAAGTGGATTCTGTGGTGGCAGGGATTCGGTTAAGCGGCCCGGTGCAGGCGCCCGTAACCGAAGTGTTCTCAAACCCCTCCATGCCGCAAGCAGAGGCGCTGTCTTATGTCATTCTTGGTCGGGCGCCCGGTGGGCAGGGTGATGATGGTCAGATGAGTCGTGCTGCTATTTCACTTGGCCTGACCCAGGTAAACAAGGTGACAGGGCAAATCGGTGAGGAGTTCGGCATTCGTCAGTTGACTCTGGAAGCAGAGGGCAGTGGCGACCAAACGTCGGTAGTAGCCAGTGGGTACCTGACTGATGAACTCAGTATCCGTTATGGGGTCGGAATTTTCGAACCGATCAGCACAGTAGCGCTGCGATATGATCTGGGTAAGTACTTTTACCTAGAGGCAGCCAGCGGGCTGGCTGCATCTCTGGATATCTTCTACACCCGGGATTTTTAAACTCTGTCAGGCCTGTCAGTTGCAGCGGACGCTCAATGAGCTGGAGCAGTTTGGCTCAATCGGGCCAGCTTGACGGTTAAGGCTGCCTCCAGAAACTGACCAAAGATGCGCCTGTGCCCGGCATGGTAAAGCAGGTATTCAGGGTGCCACTGAAGCCCCATAAGCCATTGCCCCTGGGTGCTTTCAATGGCCTGAACAAACAGGTCGTTATCCACCGCGGTCACCTTCAGGTTTTTTCCAAGCTGTTTTATGGCCTGGCTGTGTATGCGGTTTGCGCCTATTACCGGCGCTCTCATAACCTGCCCCAGCAAGCTTGTTGCGACAAGTCGTACGGTTTGCATCGGCAGCAATAAAGGGCGGTGTCTGGTGTTTACCCTTAAGGGGGTAACGTTCTGGCACAGGGAGCCACCGTGGAATATGTTGATGAACTGCGCCCCTCTGCAAATACCCAGTACCGGGATTCCTATTGCTTCTGCTTGTTCGAGGAGCAGTTGGTCTGTGGTGTCCCGTGCTTTGTCATACTTGGCGCTTACCTGCGGCTGCTGGCCATAACGCTCAGGATGCACGTGGGTACCCCCGGAAAGCACCAGTCCGTCAAGCAGAGACACATCCACCCTGGCACCAGGGCGTATGTAGTAGGTATGCGCACCCTTCAGGCGAAGTGCCAGGCTAATCAAGCGTTGGGCAAAACGTTTTCGAGCCGGGCCGCTGATGCCTATCGTCAGCCCGGGCAGGCTGTCGTCAGGTTCGATGTGTTCAGACATAGCCTTTGCTTTCGAGCCAGTGTGTAGAGGTTTCCAGCCAGCTTGTGGTCAGATTGCGTATGCTGATTTTACGGCTGTCCATGAACAGGGCGCGAAGTTCTCTCAAATCCTCAGCGTGGTTGGCCAGTTGCTCAACCACGACCCAGTCATTCCAGACAGTGGAGAAATGCCAGTCAGGGTTATCTATGTCGCAGTCCGGAAGTCTGTAATGCAAGGTTGGCCGGCTTTTGATGCGGGGGTCTTCAACGTATTCGTCGAGCAGGGGTTTGTCGAGATGAGCAAACAGGGGCAGTAGATCAAGGGCTCGGTTACGAGTAGGGTTGGATTCCAGGTAATCCACCATCATTTGCCGCTGATCTGGTGCGTAGTTGTCCTCAATCAACAGGTCGGTGTACTTGCTGCTCCACGGCTCAATGTAGGGGGTGAACTTTCTGCTGATATCCAGTTGATGGCGAGCTTTTAGCCAATCATATAGCACTGCAAACGCCTGATAATAGCGCACAAGTGTTGTCGGCTTGAGGTCTGGCAGCTCAGGATTAAGCTGTAAGCCGAACGCAAAGTAGATCGCGTTTCTGCTGCCCAATGCACCCGCTTCCCGGAGTTCGTCGACCAGAGTCTCAATCTGGTGCAGGTCTGAAAAAGCCATGGGCGGACTTACAATTTCCAGCGGCACAATCAATTCAGCCGCTGCGTCTATAACCTCCATTGCCTGCCCGCCAAGTTCCCGAATGGGTTGGGGAAGCCGCTCGTCTGCAAGATCCAGATCTTTGATCGGGTCGGAATCCAGTTCAATGATGAAACTGCCCAAGGGGGTTTCAAGCGTGCTCACATAGCGGGACTGCGGTTTTGCAACGCCGCCCAACAACTCCCCGGCCAGGTCAACTAACTCCTGATATCCCAACCCGGACAATTCAATCTCCACACCCACCCTGCGCTCTTTCCCGTCGGCGGTTTTGACTACGTCTGGCATGTTCAAGGTGATGGTTTTATTCATGGTTCTCTCTGAGGCGGAGTGTGAAGTTTTTCACTCTATCACACTACCAAAGCACTACCAGTCAGGGAGCTGCAAGAAAATAACCTGAGCGGCTTTACACTGGATAAAACACTGTATATAGTCAAATCACTGTATAAAAAGACAGGATGGTTGGATTACTGTATACACCATCACATATAAGACCCGGCTTGTATAAGCCCTGCATGCAGCAAGCGGAGCAGCGAAACAATGAAGCTGACAGCAAGACAAACCCAGGTACTGGAAATTATTCGTCGATCTGTTGACGAAACCGGCTATCCACCTACACGTGCAGAAATTGCGACAGAGATGGGTTTCCGTTCTGCGAATGCGGCGGAAGAGCACTTGCGTGCATTGGCGCGTAAGGGTGCCATCGAAATGGTTCCGGGTGCCAGCAGGGGTATCCGGTTGCCTGAAGTTGCCGAAGACCCCGGTTTGCCGGTTATTGGTCAGGTAGCGGCGGGCAGTCCGATTCTGGCCCAGGAGCACGTTGAAGACCATTGCACGCTCAAGCCAGAGTTTTTCTCGCCTTCTGCTGACTATCTGCTTCGTGTCAGGGGTATGAGCATGAAAGATATCGGGATTCTGGATGGCGACTTGCTTGCTGTGCACAGCACTCAGGATGTTCGAAATGGCCAGGTGGTTGTAGCCCGGGTGGGTGATGAAGTGACTGTGAAACGCTTTAGGAAAGAAGGTTCGAAAGTCTATCTGATCGCTGAAAATGAAGAGTTTGCGCCGATAGAAATCGATTTGAAAGAGCAGGAATTGTTTATTGAAGGGCTGGGTGTGGGTGTTATCCGGCGTTCCGATCTGCACTGATCGGGCCAGCATAACCACAGACGCATTGTAAAGGCGGGTAAATATATGGAACAGCTAAGCTTTAATCAGAATATTGCGTGGCAGCAGAGCGTTATGCCTGGCCTGGTACCGGAATACACAGCCCCGAAGCAGCGCACGGTTATCCGGACGCGGCGCAAGCCTGATGTGGAAAGTCCTGCGCCGGCTGGAAATGTAACGGAAATCATTCTGCCGGAGGGGCAGGTAGAGAACTTTCAACTGCTATTGCCAATGCTGACTCAGCTGAACCAGGAGAAGCGCTGGTTGGCGTGGATAGACCCGCCCCAGGCGCTGGTGAGTAAGTGGCAAAAGATGCACGGTATCATTACCGGTGAACTGCTGGTTTTGCGTTCTACTGCTGAGTACCCGGCTCGTCAGCTTGCTGAGATAGCACTAAGCGCGGGTACCTGTCATGCGGTGGTTATGTGGACGGGGAAGCTGGGTAAAACAGCATTTGCTTCCTTGCAGGAAGCGGCTGCTAAAGGCAACAGCCACGGGGTCGTTCTCAGGCAGCGTTGAGTCCGGTCTTAATGCAGTGTGTATGCGGGCTGGGCGTCTGAAACGTCCAGTTCGTCGTCTTCCCAGTCAATGTCGTGAGACACAGTCCCGGCAGCTTCTATACCCGCCGCAATCATGGCTTTGGCCACAGACATATCCCGATCTCCCATCATTTCACGGGCTTCATCCGAAAATGAAATTTTGACTAATGGCGCGCTGTCGTCGTCGATGCGGCGAAGGGCATAATCGCCGTTGTTCAGTTGTACAATTTCGAAAAACGATGGTGACATTTCAATAACCTTTTAATGTTGAGAACCTGTAAGTGTGTATTGGGAGGGATTACCACTCGCCGTGTTGCGCTTCCAGGTTGTCGGTAAACTGTTTTATGGCTTTCAGAGTTTTTCTGAGAGCTTGGGCTGATCGGTCTGGCCCGGTTTCTGCTGAGACGGCAATAATGTTTTCTGAGTTAACCGTCTTCCGTGTCGCTGGTGGGTTGTTCTGAGCAGTCTCGAGCTGATCAAGGTGGCTCCACCAGCTTCTGCTGTCCCGTTCAAGAGTTGTAAGAAGCTCTATTTCCGTGGCCTCATCGCCAATAAGATTGGCCAGTTCCGCGAGGGACAAAGGCCTATTCGGGCGTTTCTGGTAAAGCCTGGCAATCATTGCCAGTAATAATTGTTTCGCTCTCAGCAGCAGTTCGATAGAGCCTTGTGTTGCTGCTTCCTGCTGCAGTTTTTGCGTTGGCGCCGAGCTTCCTGTAGCAGCCGCTTGAGCCGCGACATCAAGTAACGTGCTGGCAAGAAACAATTTTTGTGAAACCAGCGAATACCATTGAGAAGCCATCGAGCGCTCACCTTAATTAATCCGCCATTCTACCATTTTGGTTTGCAGATTTCTTTATCCCCCTGCAGACTTGGTCCCAAGTGACAATAAAACACAATTAATGACTTGAAACGGGCGTTTGAATTTGGCAAAAAGCATGCTTCGTCTTGGGTTATTGGTTTGTCTGGAGGGGTAAGGAATGCGGAGCCGATTAGTCGCATGTATGGCAGTTCTTTTGGTTGGGTATACCGGCCAGGTGCTGTCAGCAGTAACGGTAGCTGAAGCAGAACGGCTAAAACGGGATTTGACGCCGGTTGGTGCTGAGCGGGCAAGCAATGCCTCCGGTAGCATTCCCGAGTGGACCGGCGGGCTGAGTGAGGCGCCTGCTAACTGGCGTAAGGGCCAGGTTGAGATAGACCCATTTCCCCAAGACGAAACCTTGTTCGTAATCACTGCGAGCAACATGCACCTCTACAAAGACAGGCTCTCTGAAGGCTCCATTAAAATGCTGAGCCAGTACGGCCCGAATTTCTTTATGCCGGTTTACCAGACTCGCCGTACAGCAGCATTTCCTGAGAATGTGTACGAGAAATACTATGAGAATGCGCTGACTGCGGAGGTGCTGGATAACGGTAATGGCGTGCGCAACACTATTATGACAAGCCCGTTTCCCATTCCGAAAACCGGGCTTGAAGTGATGTGGAACCACATTTTGCGGTATCGCGGTGAAGAGGTATCCTTCCGGAGTGCCTCTGCAACGCCCCAGGTGGATGGCTCCTACAACCCTGTAGTTAATCACTACGACTACTACTTCCCTTACAGCAAGGAAGGGGCGGTGCTTGCTGATATAGATAACAAAATCTTCTATCTCAAGACCGATACAATTTCACCTTCTACCTTGGCTGGAACAATCACACTGGTGCATGAAACCCTCGATCAGGTGCGCTCGCCGCGGCTGGCTTGGCGTTATGACGCCGGATCCCGACGCCTGAGGCGCTCGCCGAACCTGGCGTATGAAACAGACTTGCCGAACTCTTCTTCTCTGCGCTCGGTCGATCAGAAAGATATGTATAACGGTGCGCCCAACCAGTACGACTGGGAGTTGAAGGGTAAGCGGGAAATGTTTGTTCCCTACAATGCTTACAAACTGCATGATGAGTCTGTCAAGCCGGGTGATGTCATCCGTGCCGGGCATATCAATCAGGAGCTGACCCGCTACGAACTGCACCGGGTATGGGTAGTCGAGGCAACTCGCCGCACCGGCATCAAGCACATTTATGACCGTCGTGTTTTCTATGTGGATGAAGACAGTTGGCAAATCCTGATGTCCGAAGAGTATGACGAGGCGGGCAATTTGTGGCGTGTTTCCGAGGCCCACAACATCAGTTATTACCAGGTGCCAGTATTCTGGACTACCATGGAAATGACCTACGACCTCAAGGCGAAGCGTTATTATGTTGATGGTTTGAACAATAACTATCCCGCTTATAATTTCGAGCCCGGGTTCCGGGGCAGCGAATTTACGGCTTCCTCAGCAAGGCGAGACGCTCGCCGCTGATTTCAGTGTAAACGGTTGAGTTGCTGGCGCTAGCCAGCGGCTTGACCGGGTCGCCCGTATTCTATCCCTTATTTCCAGGAGAACAGGTTATGGCCGACCCTCAGAATCCCCCTTCTTCAGAACTCCAGGCCTACCTGGATAGATTCGATCAGCTTATGGCAGACCTGGGTCACGCACTCGCAGACCAGGATTGGGATGCCCTGGTGCGGCTTAACGAGCAGGTAAAGCCTACAATAGAACCCCTGATGGCCTCGCTGGAAGCCGGGAAGGCCGATCCGGAACTGGTTCGCACTCGGCTTGAAGAGTTGCGCCAGTTTATGGACGCAGCGGGTGAGGGTGCCACCCGAGCCAAGGCTGAAGCGGAACAGGCTCTGAAAGGTGTGAATCGAAACCGCAGTGCTGCCAAAGCCTATCACAACGTTTCAACAACCCAGCCAAAATAGCGTCATAAAATTGACTCTTCTGTGTTTACAGTCTTAAATACCGCACATATCCCCCAAAGAGATGTTTGTGAATGTCCAAAAATAACAAGGTGCTGGTGCTGAGTGAGGACGAGTCGAGGCGTCGGGATCTGGCGACTATTCTGGAGTTCGTCGGCGAGGAGCAGGTTTTAGCAGGCGACGAAGCCTTGGCGCTCCTTGAATCTGGCGATGCAGAAAGTTTGGCGGACATTTCGGTTGTCGTGGTAAACGGGGAAGACCCGAATATCGTCAGCACAATCGAAAAAGTGTGTAAGGCAGTGCAGGGCGTGCCTTTCCTCATGGTTGGCGACCCTTTACTCAAAGGTCTTGCGGAGACAGATGCCTCACGCGTTATTGCCCGTATGGAATGGCCGCTTAATTACACCAAGTTTGTTGACTCCCTGTACCGTGCGCAAATCTACAGCGATCAGTTCCGGCGTTCCAAAGAGCGTGGTGAGCAGCGGGGGCTGCAGCTGTTCCGCAGCCTGGTTGGTACCAGTCGCAAGGTGCAGCAAGTACGCCAGCTGATGGAGCAAGTGGCCGATAAGGACGTGAGCGTGCTGATTACCGGGCCGTCTGGTACCGGTAAAGAAGTTGTTGCCAGAAATCTCCATTACTACTCATCTCGCCGTGACAAGCCATTTGTGCCTGTAAACTGTGGTGCCATTCCGGCGGAGCTGCTGGAGAGTGAGCTTTTCGGCCATGAGAAAGGCGCATTTACCGGTGCCATTACGGCGCGGGTCGGGCGTTTTGAGATGGCGGAAGGTGGCACCCTGTTTTTGGATGAAATCGGCGATATGCCCCTTAACATGCAGGTGAAAATACTCCGCGTTTTGCAGGAGCGTACATTCGAGCGTGTTGGCAGTAACCGTACTATTTCTGCCGATGTTCGTGTGATTGCTGCAACCCACAAGAACCTTGAGGATATGATCGAAACCGGTGAGTTCCGGGAAGATCTGTATTACCGGCTGAACGTGTTCCCCATTGAGGTGCCGTCATTGCGGGATCGGGTGGAGGATATTCCGCTGCTGATTAATGAGCTGATTTCCCGCATGGAGAAAGAGAAGCGCGGTTCTTTACGAATGAATTCGGCGGCGATCATGAGTCTGTGCCGGCACGACTGGCCGGGTAACGTACGGGAGCTTGCGAACCTGGTAGAGCGGCTGGCGATTATGCACCCATACTCGGTAATCGGTGTGCAGGAGTTGCCCAAGAAGTTCCGGTATGTGGATGACTTTGATGAGAACCGGCCCGTTGAGGATTCGGGCATGCCGTCTGGCATTCCCGGGTTGGTAGGGCTGGATGCTCCTGCTTTGTTGCCGGTGAATGGCATTGATCTCAAGGATTATTTGTCGAACCTTGAGCGGCAGTTAATTCAGCAGGCATTGGATGAAGCTGGCGGGGTGGTTGCTCGGGCGGCGGAGAAACTCAGGGTTCGGCGTACTACGTTGGTTGAGAAGGTTCGGAAGTATGGGCTTCGGGAGGAGGAGTCTGAGGAGTCCTGAGTAGCCTTCTTTTTTCTTGTGACAATAAGACGTCAAAGGTTTTCGGCCTTTGGCGTTTTCTCGTTTCTGGACGACGTAAACCCGTCGTTCACCTTTCTTCGGTTAATCCTGTTCATTGATTTATATGATAAAATCCTAGTTGGCACGAAGCTCGCTTTGTAATCTGCAAACGAATCATCCGAAGGGTGTGGCCCGGTGTGACGGGTTAATCGGGAGTCAGGTTATGAGTCAGGCACAGTTTGTCATTCAGTCGGTGGAGCATGAGGCCCAGGCCAATGCGGCGGCGGATGCTAACGATAAGGTTAGGGCGTTGTTTCCGCAGCAGGATGATGAGGCGGTGGATTCTGCGCTGGAGATGTTTAACCAGATGTCGCGGCAGATTACCGATTCATATCGCACGCTGGAGTCGCGGGTTAACCAGTTGTCTGGCGAATTGAGCCAGGAGTCTCTGCAGCGTCAGCAGGAGCTGGAAGAGAAGGAGCAGTTGGCTGATCGGCTTTCTACTCTTTTGAAAGCTCTGCCAGCGGGTGTGGTGGTTCTGGACAGTCAGGGTGTGGTGTCCCAGAGTAATCCGGCAGCGGCTGCGTTGTTGGGTGAGCCTTTGGACGGTGAGCGCTGGGTGGATGTGATTCGCCGTTGTTTCTCGCCACGCCGGGATGATGGTCACGAGGTGTCTTTGAAAGATGGGCGCCGGGTGAGCATTGAAATTCGTACCATGGAAAACCAGCCAGGGCAGCTGATTCTGCTGACCGATCAGACAGAAACCCGTCATCTGCAATCACAGCTTGCTCACGCACAGCGGCTTTCCGCCATGGGCAAGATGGTTGCGTCGCTTGCGCACCAGATTCGTACCCCTTTGTCTGCGGCTATTCTCTATGGCGGTCACTTAACCCAGGATGATCTGGATGAGGAGATGCGCCAGCGTTGTGCATCCCGCTTGATGTCAAGGCTTACCCACCTGGAGCAGCAGGTGCGGGATATGTTGATTTTTGCCCGGGGCGAAACCCGGTTGGCGGAGGAGCTTTCTGCCGCAACACTGGTTTCGGCTCTGGAATCTGCACTGGATGGAATCAAGCCA
Organism: Marinobacter sp. DY40_1A1; assembly: GCF_016597815.1. GTDB lineage: Bacteria > Pseudomonadota > Gammaproteobacteria > Pseudomonadales > Oleiphilaceae > Marinobacter > Marinobacter xiaoshiensis. The sequence goes on from NZ_VCHA01000001.1 coordinate 617,258, forward strand.
GCATCCGGTTCGGATGTGATGCTAAAGAATGATGTGCCAGCGGATTGTCGGTTGATGTGTAACCGGGATGCGTTGGTGGGCGCCTGTACCAATCTGGTGAATAACAGTCTTGAAGCGGGTGCAACCGCCGTAGCTGTTCAGGTTACTTTGGACGCGGGCGAGCTACTGATTCGTGTTCTGGATAACGGCCCGGGCTTTGCCAAAGCGGAAGCTGGCAGGCTTGCAGAAGCTTTTTACACAACGAAATCTCACGGCACCGGGCTTGGCCTGGCGGTTGTGCAGGCCGTTGTCAAAGCGCATCAAGGGCAGTTTTCTATTGATTCGCCAGAGCAGGGCGGTGCTGTTGCAACTCTGCGTCTGCCGCTTTTGCGTAGCCCTTCCCGTAACCTTTCTCGTAAGACCGTTTAATCGGAGGCAACCATGGCCAAGGCCCAGATACTGATTGTTGAAGATGACCGTGACCTGCGGGAGGCGCTGGTAACCACTCTGGAGCTGGCAAAGTTCCGCGTGCGCGAAGCTTCCAATGCCCATGAGGCGCTGGTGCGTCTGGCAGAGGCGCCAGTCGATATGGTGGTCAGCGATGTAAACATGCCCGGCCTCTCCGGCCATGAATTGCTGGGAGAGGTGCAGCGGCTGTACCCGGGCTTGCCGATGATGCTGATCACAGCCTACGGCCAAATTAGCCACGCGGTTTCTGCCATGCAATCCGGTGCAGTGGATTATTTGGTGAAACCATTCGAGCCCAAGGTGTTGGTTGATGCCGTTACCAAGGTAGTCGGCGGCAGTCGCCCGAAGTCTGGCGATGAGCCAGTAGCTGAAGACCCCGCCAGTAAGCGCATATTTCAACTGGCAGCCAAGGTGGCTGGCAGTGATTCTACGGTGATGATTTCCGGCGAGAGCGGTACCGGTAAAGAAGTGCTGGCCAGGTACATCCATCAGCAGTCGCCCCGGGCGGAACAGCCGTTTGTGGCTATTAACTGCGCGGCTATTCCCGAGAACATGCTTGAAGCGATTCTGTTCGGCCATGAAAAAGGTGCCTTTACCGGTGCGATTGCATCAGCCCCAGGTAAATTTGAACAAGCTAATGGCGGAACGATTTTACTGGATGAAGTGTCAGAGATGGATCCGGCTCTGCAATCCAAATTGCTTCGTGTTCTGCAAGAGCGGGAAGTGGAGCGGGTAGGCGGGCGCAAAACCATCTCCCTGGATGTGCGCGTAATTGCGACCACCAACCGGGATCTGGCAGATTTTGTGCGGGAAGGCCGGTTCCGGGAAGACCTTTACTATCGGTTGAGTGTATTCCCTATGCATTGGCAGCCATTGAGGGAGCGCCCTCTGGATATATTGCCCATGGCAACCTATTTGCTGAAGAAGCACTGTCGCAAGATGAAACTGACCGGCATCAGCTTTGCTGCGGATGCCCGCAACGCTCTGGTTCAACACAGCTGGCCTGGCAACGTGCGGGAGCTGGATAATGCCATCCAGCGCTCTCTGGTTCTGCATCAGGGTAACGTGATTCACGCGGGCGACCTGTGTCTCGATATGGGCACAAGCGGACGCTTCGATGGCCACGCGGTTGCATCAGCAGCCCCGGCAACGGTTGCAGCTGGTATTGAAGAATCTTTTCCACAACATCAGGGGCAGCCTGCTTCGGCAGCATTTCCATCACGAGTCCATGAAACAGACGACCCCGCCCCTGCCATGGTTGAAGCGGGGACCTTGGGAGATGATCTGCGCCAGCAAGAGTTTCGTATCATCATCCAGACGCTAAAAAGTGAGCGGGGTCGCCGCAACAGGGCGGCGGAACAGTTGGGTATCAGCCCCAGAACACTGAGATACAAGTTGGCTCAGATGCGCGATGCCGGAATAGACCTGGATGCTGAGCTGGCTATGGCGTAAAACCGAATTATCGTAGTACCCCTTCATTCGGCACCCTATGGGTGCCTTTTTTATGGCTGCGTGCCTCATACTGTTCAATTTCACACCAGTTCTCTGCAGGCCCCATTTCGCGGTGTTGTAGGTGACCTGTCCTTGCTGTGTTAACAATCTTATCCACAGGTATTGTGGGTAATTTAATTCTGTCAAAACTCTGTCGCTGTGGAACGTCTGTCTTTAGTTGGCGCTCATAACATTATGTAAATTAAGGGTAAAGTAATCCTGGCCTGACCATTGCTTAGACTTAATCAATACAGTTAGATCAGCAAGCCAGCCCCTGTCGGGGTGGTGTCAGGAGAAAGTTATGGTTCAGCGTGCCGACATCAACAGTGTTCTTTCCGATATCCGCGCACTGCGTTCGCAAATGAATCAGAACCAGCGTGTTGACCAGGATTTATCAGTACGTGGCCGTATTGATGGGCCGCGACAGGTTGATCAAACCCAGGAGACTAGCAGCTTCGGTAACATGCTGAGCAAGGCCGTTAACAATGTGAACGAGGTTCAGCAGGAAGCCAATTCATTGCGTACGGCCTACGATATGGGCGACCCCACTGTGGATATTACCCGAGTGATGATTGCAGCCCAGAAATCTACGGTGTCTTTTGAGGCCTTAACCCAGGTGCGTAACCGGGTGGTCAGGGCGTACGAAGACATCATGAATATGCCAATCTGATAACGGAGCACAGACATGGCCAGCGTTCCCGCAGAAACAGTCCCGAATATGCCAGCCACGCAGGGTGGCGGTGGCTCCGAAAGCAGCAGTGACTTGTTTATGGGCTTTAACCGCCTGAACCTGCTGCGACAGGTTGGCCTTATGGTGGGGCTTGCTGCCAGTGTTGCACTGGGCCTCGCAGTTGTACTTTGGGCGCAGGAGCCGAACTATCAGCCAGTGGTGGGGGATTTGTCTGCGTACAACCCTCAGGACGTAACCGCCATTCTCGACAGTAATGGTATCGATTATAAAATGGATACGCGCACTGGTGCTCTGCTGGTGCCTTCCGAGCAGGTATATACAGCCCGGCTTAAATTGGCGGCCGAGGGCGTTACAGATCAAAAAACCATGGGTTACGAACTGCTCGACAAAGATCGTGGCCTGGGTACCTCCCAGTTTATGGAAACGGTCAGCTACCGTCGTGGCCTTGAGGGAGAACTGGCGCGCACCATCAGCAGTATGCGTGGCGTGCGCGCTGCCAGGGTTCACTTGGCTATACCCGAGCGTTCTGTATTTGTGCGGGATGCCCGTGATCCTACCGCCTCGGTGTTTCTGGAAGTTTTTGCAGGGCGCCGTCCGGAGCAGGAACAGATTGCAGCGATCGTCAATCTGGTAGCCGGCAGTATTCCAATGATGAACAAGGACCATGTCACGGTTGTTGATCAGAACGGGAATTTACTGACTGGTAAAACCACTCGCGGCGATGGCGAGCGCATGCAGGATCAATACGAGTACACCTCGCGCCTGGAAGAGCGTCTTACGCGCCGCGTTGCCTCTTTAATCGCACCTATTGTTGGCGAAGGCCGGTACCGGGCCGAAGTCTCTGCAGATCTGGATTTTTCCTCAGTTGAGCAGGCAGAGGAGCTGTTTAATCCGGAGCAGCAAGCTGTGCGCAGTGAGCGCGATTTAACAGAGCAGCGCGTTGCCGGATTTAACGGTGGTGTGCCGGGTGCTCTGTCTAATCAGCCTCCCGCTAACGCCACAGTGCCTGAACAGGTTAATGCTCAAGCGGGCGCTGCAGAGGATGGAGTACCAGCGCAGCCGCCAGTGAATGTGCGCAAGGAAACAACACGAAATTATGAGATGGACCGTACGGTCAGTTACACGCGGCAGGAGTTGGGGCGCGTAAGGCGTGTAACGGTAGCACTGGCTGTTGACGACATGAAAGTGGTCAATCCGGATACCGGCGCGGTAACCTATGAAGCCTGGCCCGAGCAGGAATTGCAGCGCCTGAGCATGCTTGTGCGGGATGCTGTAGGCTATTCTGCTGCACGGGGTGACAGTGTAACTGTAATGAATACAGCGTTTGCCCCGGAAGAAGCTTACGAGTTTGAAACTCCCGGGTTCTGGGAACAGCCCTGGTTTTGGGATCTCATGAAGCAGGTTTTGGCTGGTCTGGTGATATTGGTATTGGTGCTAGGCCTGTTGCGTCCAACATTGAAGAGCCTGTCTGGTGGCGCTCAGCGTGCCCGGAGTGGGGATTCCGATTTGGATGGTTATGATGACGAGGGTGGAAACGATGCTTTGCGACAAGCATTGACCTCGCAGGACGACTTGCTTTTGCCGGGCGCGACAGACAGCTATGATAGACAACTGAATGCTCTTAAAGGCCTGATTGCCGAAGATCCGGCGAGGGTTTCTCAGGTGATGCGCCAGTGGGTGAATGTTGATGACTGATCAATCCGGAGCGCCAGGTGCTGATGCACCTAAAGCGCCTCAGAGGAAAATTCCTCGGGTAGAGCAGGCGGCGATTCTGCTGATGTCTCTGGGCGAGGCAGATGCTGCTGAAGTGCTCAAGCATATGGGGCCCAAAGAGGTCCAGCGGGTAGGTGTTGCCATGGCTCAGATGAAGGATGTGAGCAAAGGCGATGTAACCTATGTGCTCAATCAGTTTGTGGATGCAGTGGGTGGCCAGACCGGGCTTGGCGTTGGCAATGATGATTATATTCGCGCCATGCTGACACAGGCTCTTGGTGACGATAAAGCTGCGAGCCTGATTGATCGCATTCTTATCGGTGGCAATACCACCGGCCTGGACACGCTTAAATGGATGGAGCCAAGAGCTGTCGGTGATATTATCCGCTATGAGCACCCGCAGATTCAGGCCATAGTTATCTCCTACCTTGATCCGGACCAGGCTGCCGAAATATTGGCAACCCTGGATGAAAAGGTACGTCTCGACGTAATGATGCGGGTGGCTTCGCTCGAAAGTATTCAGCCCCAGGCCCTGCAAGAACTAAACGATATTCTGGAAAAGCAGTTCTCCGGCGGGTCGGCGGCCCAGACCAGTCGCATAGGCGGCATAAAGCGCGCGGCGGACATTATGAACTTTATGGATCGCAGTATTGAAGGCAGTCTGCTGGATTCCATCAAGGATATGGACCCGGACCTCGCCACAACAATCGAAGACCTTATGTTTGTGTTTGATAACCTCAAGGATATTGATGACCGGGGTATTCAGGCGTTGCTGCGAGAAGTGTCTTCAGAAGTGCTGGTTGTTGCCCTCAAGGGCGCTGATGACGCAGTGCAGGAAAAAATATTCAAGAACATGTCCAAGCGTGCAGCCGAGCTGCTGCAGGACGATCTGGAAGCGAAAGGCCCTGTGCGGGTGAGCGAAGTGGAATCCGCTCAGAAAGACATTATTAACATTGCCCGTCGCATGGCCGAAGCGGGAGAAATCACGCTGGGCGGCGCGGGTGAAGAAATGATGTGATGAAAGACTCCTCCAAAGATCCTGTTAAAGACCTCAGTCGCATTCCCAAAGAGGAACTTACCGCCTATGAGCGGTGGGAACTCCCGTTGCTCGATGCCCGTGGCAACGAGGTTGCCCGTGTGGAAGAGCGTAACGTAAAGCCATTGACCGCCGGTGATATCGTCGAAATTCGCCAGGCTGCGCATGATGATGGCTTTAACGAAGGGCGAGGGCAGGGATTGCAGGAGGGTCGTGCTGAGGGTTATGAGCAGGGCCACAAAGAAGGCCTTGAAGCCGGGCTTGCCGAAGGGAGAGAACGGGGCCAGAGCGAGGGTTATGACGAAACCCGCAAGGAAGTCAGCGCAAGCCTGGATCGCCTTGAACAATTACTGGGGGAGTTGCTGGTGCCTATCGGTCGGCACCAGGATGAAATTGAAACTTCTTTGCTGAACCTCACCATGGTGCTTGCCCGGGCCGTTGTTTACCGCGAACTGACTATCGACTCTTCACAGATACGCAAGGTGGTGCGCCGAGCCATGGAAGCCTTGCCCACCACGGCGGAAAATGTTCGGATTTATGTGCATCCGGATGATCACAGCGCCGTTGTTGAAGTGGCTGGGCGTTTTGAAGCGACAGCCTCTGTTGTAGAGGATGACAAGGTATTGCCTGGCGGCTGTCGGGTTGAAACCCGCAATAGTCTCGTCGACTTTACCGTCGAAAAACGCTTTCAGCGCGCTGTTCAGAGCATGTTGGAGCCTCAGGTCGGCAATGGTGAAAGCGGCGAACCTGAAGAATTGGGCGCGCTGATGGATGATCTGACAGACTTTCAGCGAGATGTACTGAGCTCTCCGGAAGAAAAAACAAGCGAAGAGGCTACTGAGGGCAGTATGCCCCCCGAAGATAAACCTGTCGAAGGCGAGCCTGATGACATCCTCCCTGGCTGACCGCCTCGATCGATATCAGGCTTATCTCCGCTCAGATCTGGAGCCTGAGCTTTCAGGTCGCCTGACCAGAATGGTTGGGCTAACGCTGGAATGTGTCGGCTGCCCGATGGTGGTGGGCGACAGGTGTGTGATAAAAGGCGAAGGTGGCGGCACGGTTGAGGCGGAAGTGGTGGGGTTTGAGGATGATAAAGTCTACCTCATGCCTTTGACTGCCATTGAAGGGCTTAAGCCGGGCGCAAGAGTGGTTCGGTTATCCTCTGCCAGCCGTGTGCCTGTTGGCCCTCTTATGCTGGGCCGTGTGGTGGATGGCAGTGGCGAGCCCCTTGATGGCAAAGGGCCATTGCAGGCTGAAGCCCGAGTGCCTCTTACCGGCGATATTATCAACCCTCTTAACCGCGCTCCTGTACGCCAATCCATGGATGTGGGCATCCGGGCCATTAATGCCTTGCTGACCGTTGGTCAGGGGCAGCGTTTGGGCCTGTTTGCGGGCAGTGGTGTTGGTAAGAGTATGTTGTTGGGCATGATGACCCGGTTTACCGACGCCGATATCACCGTTGTGGGCCTGATTGGTGAGCGGGGCCGGGAAGTTAAAGAATTTATTGAGGATATTCTGGGTGAAGAAGGCCTGGCGCGGTCGGTTGTGGTTGCCTCCCCGGCTGATGATTCGCCTCTGATGCGATTGCGTGCGGCCATGCTGACTACCCGCATTGCAGAGTACTACCGGGATCAAGGCAAGCGCGTGCTGCTGTTGATGGATTCGCTCACACGGTACGCTCAGGCCCAGCGCGAGATTGCATTGGCGGTTGGGGAGCCACCTGCGACCAAAGGCTATCCGCCTTCTGTGTTCGCCAAACTACCGCAACTGGTGGAGCGAACGGGCAATGGCTTACCCGGAGGCGGCTCCATTACTGCATTTTATACCGTATTGACCGAAGGCGACGATCAGCAGGACCCCATTGCAGATGCAGCCCGGGCGATACTGGACGGTCACATTGTGCTGTCCCGAAGGCTTGCGGAAGAGGGCCACTACCCCGCCATCGACGTTGAAGCTTCCATCAGTCGGGTTATGCCACAAGTAACAGAAACCGAGCATTTTGCTCGGTCCCAGCGGTTTAAACAGGTTTATTCCCGTTACCAGCAGGCCCGCGATCTGATCAGTGTTGGTGCATACGTGAAGGGTTCTGACCCGGAAACCGATTTTGCCATTACTCATATCAGCAATATGCGCCAATTCCTGCAGCAGGACCTTAACGAGCGCGCTTCCTTGCCTGAAAGTATTGAGGGCTTGCTGTCGGTCGTTCCGGAGAGGCGTTCACCGGAGCGCCGTAAATCTGCCGCTCTTGATCCAACGGCCGGTACCAATAGAGGTGCTGAATAATGCTGCGCTCAAAACGCCTCGCGGTTGTGCTCACTCTTGAAGAGCGAAAGGAGAAGGAAGCGCTCGAATTGATGGGCAAGGCTCGCGAAGTGGTTGAGCAGCACAGTGAACAGGTGGCAAAGCTCAACCGCTACCAGCAGGAATACCGGGATCAGATTCGAGAAAGCCAGCATGGCGTGGTGCAGGTAAATCGCTTGCAGGCCTGGCAGGCATTTATTGCCCAGCTTGATCAGGTTATCCTGCAGCAGCAAAAACAGCTTACCCAGGCTGAAGCAGTGTTTGAGGCCCGCAGGCGAGAGTGGCAACAAGCCTGGGAGCGCCGTCGAGGAATGGAAAAATACATTGAAACCTGTCGCCAGCAAGAAAGCAGGGCACAGGATGTTCAGGAACAGAAGCTTGCGGATGAGGCTGCTGGCCGGGCTTTTGCTCGTCGCAGTCGTTGATGCTTGCGCTGAATCATTCTTCACTTCATGCAAACTGGCAGCGCTGCGCTATCCTTGTATAAACACGGGGCGCCTGAACAGAGGCTGCCGGATGTTTTAATAAATACCACCGGAGGTTTATGCGGATGCCAATTGAGACCCACCGCAGTCACGATGGACGATCCCTGACCATCAAGATAGAAGGCCGCTTTGATTTCAGTACTCACCAGGCCTTTCGTGATGCCTATGAACATGGTGGGCGGGATGTTAGTGGCTACGTTGTGGATTTGTCAGACGCAACCTATCTCGATAGTTCTGCGCTGGGTATGCTGCTTCTGCTCCGGGATCATGCGGGCGGAGACAGTGCCGATATTGTCATTCAGAACTGCAACAACGATGTCCGCAAGATACTGACCATCTCCAACTTTGAGCAACTGTTCACCATTCGGTGATCCCTCAGATCACTGGAACCTGTCATGGATGAATCTGCACCTCTCAAAATTCTCATTGCAGACGACAGCGACAGTGACCGCCTGATACTGAAAACCTTATTGAAGCGCTTGGGCCACATGGTGGTCGATGCGGCCAATGGCCACGAGGCAGTGGCACTCTTTCAGTCGGAAACGCCGGATATTGTCTTGCTGGATGCACTCATGCCTTCAATGGACGGCATGGAGGCTGCCCGACATATCAAGAAACTTGCGGGTGAGCGTCTGGTGCCGCTGATCTTTATTACCTCTCTGACCGAGCCCGAGGACCTGGCAGGGTGCCTTGAAGCCGGAGGGGATGGATTTCTCAGCAAACCCTATAACCGGGTGATGATCAAAGCCAAGGTCAATGCGTTCAACCGGATGCGCCTGATGCACCAGGCGCTGTCTGATCAGCGAGACCTGATGCATGAGCGAAACCGGCAGTTGCTGAAAGAGCAACACATAGCCCGAGGGGTTTTTGATAATGTCGCTCATACCGGTTGCCTGAATGCGCCTAATATTCGTTTCCATGCATCCCCCTTATCAGTGTTCAGTGGCGATGTACTGTTTGCCTCACCCCGGCCGGCCGGTGGAATGCTTGTATTTGCGGGAGATTTTACCGGCCATGGATTACCTGCAGCGATAGGCGCTATGCCCGTAGCTGAGTCCTTTTATGGCATGGCGGGAAAGGGCTTTAATGGTGCCGATATCCTCAGGGAAATAAACCAGAAGCTGGTCCGGATTCTCCCGAAAGATATGTTCTGCTGCGGCGCTATGGTGGAAGTAGACTTTGCTCTGAATCAGTTAAATATCTGGAATGGCGGCTTGCCTGACATGTGGCTGATGCGGTCGCCAACTGAGCGTTACAGCCTGCCTTCGCGTCACTTGCCTCTGGGAATTCTGGGTCCGGACCAGTTTAAGGCAGACATGGAAACTGTGAGGTCGCGGCCAGGCGACCGTTTGCTCTTGATGACCGATGGTGTGCTGGAATGCTCTGATAGCGAGGGGCAGCTCTTTGGTGAGCAGGGCGTTCGTAGGGCTATAGAAAATGCTGGCCTTAGCAGGCACCCGTTTGATGCACTTATGAGCGAAATACAGCGGTTTACCGGGCAGCACAAGTTTGGCGACGATCTAACGCTTTGTTGTCTGGAAATGGTTGATGAAGCAGGTCAGGCGGCTTTGCCTGATGCCGTTGAGCTGTCGACCCTGGCTGGGCCAACGCAGTGGCGTTGTGATTACGAACTCCAGGGGAGTACGCTTGGAGAGTTTAACCCTCTGCCACTACTCCTGCATATCTGTATGGAAGTGCCCGGGTTACGGCGAAGGAGCGGAGAAGTTTATACACTGCTTTCAGAGCTGTACAATAATGCGCTTGAGCACGGTGTACTTCAGCTTCCATCGGAATGGAAATATACACCAGAGGGCTTTGACCGATACTATTCCGAACGGGCCAAACGTCTAAGCCGGGTAGATGGTCACTATATACGGTTCAGTTTTCATCACGATTTGACGGCTTTGGGGGGGCGTTTGCGTGTTGTCTGCGAGGACAGCGGCGAGGGCTTCGATTTCCAGAACCATCCCGTTCTGCAAGCCACAGAGATGGCTCAGAGTGGTCCCCGCTACGGCGGCAGGGGCTTGGCATTAATAAAACGGCTGGCGAAAACCGTCCAGTTTGATAAGAAAGGGAGCCGGGTAGACGTTGTCTATGAATGGTTCTTTTAATAATAACCTTTAACAGGAACAAGGGAGTTGGTCATGGTTGATAAGCCACACCTTGATGAAGAAGCTCTGGCAGAGCTTCAGGATGTAATGGAAGATGAATTCGAAACACTGATTAACACCTACCTGAGCGATTCGAGAGATAGAATCGAAAGCCTGAAAAAAGCCATAAGTGACGGAGATGCCGAGGCTTTGGCCCATACCGCCCACAGCTTTAAGGGCAGTTGTATCAATATTGGAGCACCGCGTCTTGGAGCTCTCTGCCGGGAAGTTGAGAAAGCCGGACAGGACGGGCGCCTGAGTGATGTTCAGCCCGTTCTGGATACCATAGACGCAGAGTTTCAGCGGGTGACGGATGCCCTGCACACGCTGATGGCCGGGGGCGCGGAATAGTCTGCTGAACCGGTAATGGAGCCAAAGGCTGTAGGCTGGCACCGCTTTTGCAGTTATCCGGGTATGAGCCTGATAAACCGCCTTTAGGCGGATTGAATCAGGCATCCAGGGTTCAAAAGCGGCAAGAGGTTGCCATGACTCAGATGGTTCTTCCCCAGACTCCCGCACCAGGGATGCAGAATGATGCCGGTGCTTCGAAAGCCGGATCAGCTCGCGACAGTGTGGGTGGCGAAAGCCGGTATGATTCTGTTTCCCGCACGGAGCAGAAGCGACTGGATCGCCAACAGGCCCAGCGTAACGACGATAACAAACAAACCGAAGCCAGAAACGCCCGGAAAGCAGACAGTGAGCCGACTGCGAATCAGGCCCAGCCTTCCGGAAAGCCCGGCGCGCCAGCAAAAGCTGACAAGACGGCCGCAGCAGACGAAACGGCTGTGGCTGGTATGAGTGTTGACGGAGCGAACGCAGAAATAGCGCCAGAGATGGAAGCGCTGGCTATTCCCCTGACGTTTGCAGAGTTGCAGGCGCTGCTGGTGCCGACAACAGGGCAGGCTGCGGTGGCAGGCGGATTACCTGCGAATAATCCAGCTGCAGTAGCGCCGGGCGCCCAGTTGTTTGCAGGTCTTGCCGGAGTCAAACCTGAACAGACTGCCACACAGTTGTCCGATTCAGTGATGCCCTTGGCCGGTAAATCGGCCAGTTCAATTGACCCCTCTGCGCTGCTGACCGGAACCCGTTTCGAATCGGCAGTTGAACTGGTTTCCCAGCAAAACGCCAACAACGCTGCCGGCAAGCTGGCGGCAGACGCGCAGGTGCCTCTGAGGAGTTACGCAACATCGGTTGATGTGCCCGTAAATCATGCAGAATGGGGCGACAAACTCATGGGCAAGCTCAGTTGGCTCACAGCCAAAAACCTGTCGGTGGCTGAGATTCACCTGACGCCTCCTGACATGGGGCCAATGGAGGTTCGGGTTCGGGTTCAGAATGACCAGGCCAACATCACTGTACATGCAGCAAACCCCGTTGTTCGGGAACAGTTGGAACTTCATTCCCACCGGCTCCGTGACATGCTGGGCGAGCAAGGGCTTTCCCTGGCTCAATTTGACGTGTCGGATAACTCTCGGAACTCGTCTGGAGAACAGAATACAGGTGACGGGGATGGCTCATCGACCGGGTCTGGCACAACACTGTCAGCGGCAGAAAGCGGTGACGAAGGGGGGCAAGCTGGCAGTCTTGACCTGAACTGGAATGGCGCCATCGATGTATTTGCCTGAGCACCAGCACTAAATACTGAACGCTGTTCGCCAATCCGCTTTGCCCCACACCTCTCGCAAGGCTAAACTGCGGGACTGAACGGAGGGCAGGGCGTTCTGGCCCGCTCCTTGCAAACAAATATACAAACGTCTTGGGCATAAGAGTTCATTGACGGATTTCTGGCGAAAAACACTATGGCAGAAAACAGCACAGCTGAGGCAGCACCGGCCAAAAAAAGTAAACTGAAACTGATCATTTTGCTGGTGATCGTAGTGATACTGGCGATTGCGTTATCCGTTGCAGGAACCCTGTGGTTTCTCGGTGGCACTATACCCGGAATGGGGGGCGACGCCGCCAGTGAGGACAGTACGGTAACGGAAGAACCCTTTACACCCAGTGTTTATCTGGAGATCGAAAAAGCTCTGGTAACAACGGTTCAGGGAGAGGGGCGCCAGCGTTATGTGCAGGTGTATGTGTCGCTGGAATCTCTGGGCCCTCAGGCTCTGGCTGCGGCCAAACTGCATATGCCCTTGATTCGTAGCCAGTTGGTGATGGTGCTTGGCAGTAGCAGCTTTGCCGAGTTGCAAACGCCGGAAGGGCGGAAAAACCTCGCAGACAGCATGCTGGATACGGTTAATCAGGTTTTGGAACAGGAAGGCGAACCCACCATCACCAGGGTGTTGTTCAGAAACTTCGTCGTTCAATAGTTAGCGCAACAGAGCCCCTACATGGGCACAGGTTTTCAGCGGCAGGACTAGGTATGCAGGATTTACTGTCACAGGATGAAATTGATGCGCTCCTTCACGGCGTAGATGAAGGTGACATCGATACCTATGAAGAAAGCGACGAAACCGGCGTAAAGTCCTACGACCTCTCCAGTCAGGATCGTATCGTCCGGGGCCGGATGCCGACGCTGGAAATGATAAACGAGCGCTTTGCCCGCTACACTCGTATCAGCCTGTTTAACTTGCTGCGCCGAAATGCGGATGTTTCCACCGGCGGCGTTCAGATCATGAAGTTTGGCGAGTACATACACACTCTGTATGTGCCCACTAGTTTGAATCTCTGCAAGGTACGTCCGCTGCGGGGAACATCCCTGTTTGTTCTGGATGCAAAGCTTGTATTCAAACTGGTTGATAACTTTTTCGGTGGTGAGGGGCGGCATGCCAAGATCGAAGGCCGCGAGTTCACGCCAACAGAAAATCGCATTGTCCAGATGGTCCTCAACCAGGTTTTTCAGGACATGCAGGAAGCCTGGCAAGCGGTTATCAAAATAGATTTTGAATACCTCAGCTCCGAAGTAAACCCTGCCATGGCCAATATTGTGAGCCCCAGCGAGGTTGTGGTGGTTAGCACTTTCCACATCGAACTTGATGGCGGCGGTGGTGAGCTACACTTTGCCTTACCTTATTCAATGATTGAGCCTATACGTGACGTGCTCGATTCCGGTGTGCAAAGCGACGTTGACGACGTGGATGAGCGCTGGGTCAGTGCCATGCAGGAGGACATCAAAGAGGTGGAGGTTCCAATAAACACCACTGTCTGCAGGCGTCGGATTTCCCTGAGGGAAGTCGCCAAGCTGAAGGCTGGCGATATTATACCGGTAGAGGTGCCTGAGCATCTGACAGTTACCGCCAATGGTATTCCTATTTACAAGGCAACCATGGGAACTCGAGACGGCAAGCTGGCGTTGAGAATTCATGAGCGGGCGGAACGCCCAAAGGTAAAAAAACAATCGAAGGTAGGACGCAATGGCTGACGATAAGAAAGAAGGTCAGGAGCTGAGCGAGGACGAAAAGCTGGCTGCCGAATGGGAAGCAGCCATGGAAGAGTCCGGTGATGAAGGCTCTGAAGAGTCCACGGAAGATGAGTGGGCCCAAGCTATGGAAGAGGCCGGGGAGACTGGGGCCGGTAAAGCCGCCGATAGCAGCGTTCGCGCAGCCCCTATGGAAGAGTTTGACGAAAGCAGCATGGCGACCAAGGGCAGCGCTACGCCGCCGGATCTGGATGTGATTCTCGATATACCTGTCAGCATCTCCATGGAGGTCGGGAATACCCAGATACCCATTCGCAACTTGCTGCAGCTGAACCAGGGTTCGGTGATCGAGCTGGATCGGCTGGCAGGTGAGCCATTGGATGTGTTGGTAAACGGAACCCTCATTGCCCACGGCGAAGTGGTTATGGTCAACGAAAAATTCGGCATCCGCCTGACCGATGTGATCAGCCCGGGCGAACGCATCAAGCGGCTGCAGAAATAGTATGTGGATTAAAGCGGCGGTAGCCTCGCTACTCCTGTTGGCGTTACCCGCCATTGCGGAAGAAACTGCTGAGGCCATAAAAAGCGCACCGGCAAAAGTGGCAGGCAACGCTCCGGATACCTTGGGCACGTTACTTAGCCTGGGTGTCGGCTTGTTGGCTGTCATAGCCGTTATTTACGGTTGCGCCTGGATTATTCGCAGAATGAATGGCATGACGGGCATGAATAACAATGCCATCAAGGTTGTCTCCGTAATGGCCATTGGCGCCCGCGAGCGCATCGCGCTGATTGAGGTGGGCGGCCAGCAGATTTTACTGGGGATCACCCCGTCAGCGATACGAACGCTTCAGGTTTTTGAAGAACCGGTTGTGGATGCAGGTAAAGCAACTTCCGGAGACTTCGCCAAACGGCTGCAGGGCATGATTGGCAAATCCTGGACGGCTCCGAGCAAGGAATGACGGATTCTATGATGGTGGCCGCACTCAAACGACACATTCCATTTTTAGTTGTACTTGCAGGTATGTTCTGGGCCCCGTTGGCGGCTGCAGACTTGCCTGGTATTCCCGCATTCACGGTTCAGCCCGGCGAGGGTGAAGGTGTTGAGGAATACTCGGTAACCTTGCAGATTCTGGCGCTGATGACCGCGCTGACCTTCTTGCCTGCCATGCTCATGATGATGACATCCTTCACTCGCATCATCGTGGTGTTTGCAATCTTGCGCCAGGCTCTGGGGCTGCAGGCGACACCTTCAAACCAGATACTGCTTGGCCTTGCGCTGTTTCTCAGTATTTTTATCATGAAGCCCGTGCTTGAAGAGGCTAATCGCGTGGGACTGCAACCCTACCTTCAGGAGGAAGTAACTTCCCTGGAAGCAGTGGAGTTGGCCAGTAAGCCGTTCAAGGAATTCATGCTGGGGCAAACCCGGGAAGATGATTTGGCGCTGTTCATGCGCATTGCCGACGTTCAGTACGATACTGCGCAGGATGTTTCATTCTGGATTCTGATGCCGGCCTTTGTAACCAGCGAGTTGAAAACAGCCTTCCAGATAGGATTTATACTGTTTATTCCGTTTCTTATTCTCGACATGGTCGTCGCCAGTGTTTTGATGGCCATGGGTATGATGATGTTGTCACCCATCATCATCTCGCTGCCGTTCAAGATTATGCTGTTTGTTCTTGTAGACGGCTGGGCCCTCATTATGGGAACCCTCGCAGCCAGTTACGGGATATAGGCCGGCTATGAGAGACAGGAGAGAAGCATGACTCCGGAAACCGTTATCGACATCATCCGTGAAGCCTTGTGGATGATCGTGCTGTTCGCGTCCGTCATTATCGGGCCTGGGTTGGTTATTGGTCTGGTTGTGAGTACCTTTCAGGCCGCTACACAGATCAACGAGCAAACCCTGAGCTTCCTGCCACGCCTGCTGGTAACACTTATAGTTATCATTGTTTTGGGGCCCTGGTTACTAACCAAGCTTCTGGATCATGCACACCGGCTGATCTCCAGCATTCCCTACCTGATCGGCTGATCCATGACCCCCATGGAACTCAGTGCAGACATGCTCGGCCAGTGGGTTGGGCAACATCTTTGGCCATTGTTCCGATTGGCCAGCTTTCTGATGGTCATCCCCATTTTCGGTACCCAGCTGGTTCCCGCCCGCGTGCGCTTGGGGCTTGCGTTGTTAATGACTATTCTGATCGTGCCGATGATTCCGGAAGTACCAAAGGTTGAAGCACTGAGTGCGGATGCCGTTGTTATTACGCTCCAGCAAATTCTGATCGGTGTAGGCATGGGGTTTGCGCTAACTGCACTCTGGCAGCTGTTTGTTGTTGCCGGCCAGATGATCGCCATGCAAATGGGCCTGGGCTTCGCCTCCATGGTCGACCCGGCCAACGGCGTAAACGTACCTGTACTCGCCCAAATCTACACCATTACCATTACTCTGCTGTTCCTGGCCATGAACGGTCACCTGGTGGCGTTTGAGGTGTTTATAGAAAGTTTCCGAATCATGCCCATCGGCATGGAGGGCCTGGGCCAGGTAGGTGTTTGGGAGTTGGCGCACCGCATAAGCTGGATGTTTGCCTCTGCCATGCTGCTGGCGTTGCCGGCGGTAACGGCCGTTCTTATTGTCAGCATTTCCTTCGGCGTAATGACCCGGGCTGCGCCGCAAATGAACATCTTCGCACTTGGCTTTCCGATTGGCCTGATTTTTGGATTGTTTGCCATATGGGTGCTGCATGCCAACTTTCTGCCGCACTTTCAGAACTACACTGAGCAAACCTTTGAGTTCATGCGGGGCCTGCAAGGGCAACCCTAACTGATACGCCAAGAGTTCTAGTATGGCTGAAGAAAACGACAACAGTCAGGAAAAAACCGAAGAGGCCACCCCCCGAAGGCTTGAGAAAGCCAGGGAGGATGGCCAGACTGCCCGATCCAAAGAGCTGGCCACCATGGCTGTTCTGATCGCCGGTGCCGGTGGTCTGTTGATGTTTGGCGCCCACTTGGGAGCTGCGTTGGAGGCCATCATGCGTGATGCTTTCACGCTGGAGCGCTCTGCAGTATTTGACACCCGGCACATGAGCCTTCAGCTGATGGCCTCGGCTAAAGAAGCTGCATGGGCGCTTTCCCCGATTCTTGTAATTCTTCTGATTGCCGCTATAGCCGGATCCATCGGCATTGGTGGTTTGTTATTCAGCGGTAAAGCGATAGCCCCTAAACTGAATCGCATGGATCCCATCAAGGGTTTGGGACGCATGTTCTCTGCCCGCTCCCTTATCGAGTTGGTTAAAGCTATCGCTAAAGTGGGCCTGGTAATGGCCTTGGCTGTGCTCATTCTGAATGTTCGCACGGAAGATTTACTCTCCATCGCCAATGAGCCGGCAGTGCCCGCCATGGAGCACGTGCTCTGGACCTTGGGTTGGAGTTTTTTCCTGCTCTCATGCGCCACCATCATCATTGCCATGATCGACGTGCCATTCCAGATTTTCGATCACCAGAAAAAGCTGCGAATGACCAAGCAGGAAATCAAAGACGAATATAAGGATTCTGAAGGCAAGCCCGAGGTTAAAGGCAAAATTCGCCAACTCCAGCGAGAAATGGCCCAGCGCCGCATGATGCAGGATGTGCCGACGGCCGACGTGGTCATCACCAACCCGACTCACTATGCAGTAGCGTTGAAATACGATCCGGACTCCATGGGTGCGCCAATGGTGGTCGCCAAGGGCAATGACCAAACGGCCTTCAAAATCATGGAAATCGCCCGCGAGCACAAAGTCGAAATCCTCCGCACGCCCCCGCTTACTCGTGCGGTTTACCACAACAGCGACATAGGCGACGAAATCCCCGATGGCCTCTACATGGCCATAGCTCAGGTTCTGGCTTATGTGTTCCAGCTCCGGCAGTTCCGCAAGGGGCGAGGGCCCAAGCCTGGGATGCCTGACTTGCCGATTCCTTCCGATTTGCGGCGGGATATTTAGCCGGCCGGCTTGGGCTCCTAGCCTGCTAGCTTTGGTGGGGGAGTGGTGGTGGGTGGCCTTTCCAGGACTGTCGGTGGCCATGGACGGCCACCGTCAAGCCCCCATGGATGGGCTCGTAGCGGTTTTTGGGAGGCAGCCCCGCATGGCGGCAAGCACCAAAGTCGGCAGGCTACAAAAGAGGAGGGTAGGTACAAGGAGGAAGAGCCACCACCAGTGCCCGAAGGCACCAGTGGGACAATAATTAACGCTGAGGTCAGTCTTCTTTGTGCTCGTAAATCGCCTTACCCCATGCTTCACGGCTACCCGGAAGAATCAGGTTCAGGATGATGGCCGCTACCGCACACAGGGCGATACCTTCCAGGTGGCCCAACACCATCCCGCCGATGCCGAACACCAGGGTTACGCCTACGATAACCAGATTCCGGGCCTGGGATAGATCAACTTGATGGCGGATCAGCGTGCTCATGCCAACCACGGCAATAGAGCCGAACAGCAAGCACAGAATGCCACCCATTACCGGTACCGGAATAGTCTGCAGAACCGCACCGAATTTGCCCACGAAGGCCAGCACGATCGCAGTGCAGGCCGCCCACCACATCACCTTCGGGTTGAAATTACGGGTCAGCATCACAGCGCCGGTGACTTCCGAATAAGTGGTGTTTGGAGGCCCGCCAAATAAAGCTGCAGCACTGGTAGCCAGGCCGTCGCCTAACAAAGTGCGGTGCAGGCCGGGCTTTTCCAGATAGTTTTTGCGGGTCACATTGCCAATCGCCAGAATATCCCCGATGTGCTCGATGGCCGGAGCAATGGCCACGGGAATCATGAACAAAATCGCACCCCAGCTAAATGCGGGTGCCACAAAGTTGGGAACCGCAAACCAGGGCGCCTGCTGGATAGGCGCGGTATCAACAATGCCTGCGAAAGCAGACAGCACGTACCCGACAATCACACCAAACATGATCGGAATCAGGCGGAAGATACCCTTTGCCCAAACCGAGGCGACAATGGTCACAACCAACGAAATCATCGCAATCCAAAGGGCTGTAACCTCCGGAATCAATTGGACGGCGCCATCGCCAGTGCGACCGGATGCCATGTGCACTGCAACCGGCGCCAGGCCAAGACCGATCACCATAATCACCGGGCCAATCACCACCGGGGGTAGGAGGCGGGTCACAAAGCCGGTTCCTCGCAGCTTTATGGCGCCACTGAGAATAATGTAGAGAATGCCCGCCGCCATCAGGCCGCCCAGAGTTTCCTCAAGGCCGAACTTGCCTTTGGAAGCAATAACCGGCGCGATAAACGCGAAAGACGAGGCCAGAAAGATTGGAATCTGGCCACCGGTCACAATATGGAAAATCAGAGTGCCCACGCCGGCCGTAAAGAGTGCGACGTTTGGGTCGAGGCCGGTGATCAGAGGCATCAGAACCAGCGCACCAAATGCTACGAGGAGCATCTGTGAGCCGGCAATTGCCTGCTTCCAGGTTGAATCCGTGGAGTGGTCTTGCATGATCAGCTGTCCTTTTGCTTGGTGCCGAAGATTTTGTCACCGGCATCGCCAAGCCCGGGCAGGATGTAACCCTTCTCGTTCAGGCCGTCGTCTATAGAGGCAGTGTAAATGGATACATCCGGGTGCTTGTCCAGAACCTTCTTGATGCCCTCCGGTGCCGCCACCAGCACCAGGGCGCGAATTTCGGTGCTTCCGGCTTTCTTGAGCACGTCGATGGTGGAAATCATCGAGCCACCCGTCGCCACCATAGGATCAACAATCAGAGCCATGCGCTGATCCAGTTCGCCCACCAGTTTTTCCAAGTAGGTGTTGGCTTCCAGAGTTTCTTCGTTGCGGATCTGGCCCACCACGCTCACCCGGGCAACCGGAATCAAGCTGAGAACGCCGTCCAGCATGCCGAGCCCGGCTCGCAAGATAGGGACGATGGTGATTTTTTTGCCTTGAATTTGCTCCACAGTCACCGGGCCGGCCCAGCCGTCGATGGTTTTTTCCTGCAGGCTGAAATCCTTGGTGGCTTCATAGGTCAGCAAGGCCCCGACTTCCTGAGCCAGTTCACGAAAGTTTTTGGTGCTGATCTCGGCGCGGCGCATCAGGCCGAGTTTGTGTCTGATCAGGGGGTGTCTTACCTCGTGGACTGGCATGGGCTCACCTGTTTTCTGGGTCTGGGGATAAAGGGTTGAGTGTTGCAATTTGTGGCGCAAGGATACCGCATCTTACAGAGTGAGTCAGGCACCAGAAGTCAGCTCGTGAATGAAATTCTGTGCGGGCTGGTACGGATCTTGCGGTAACAGAGTGAAAGACACTTTGGCGTCAGAATCTCGACCCTGAAAACGCCTTCAGAATCAGTAAATCGGAGAAGTTTAGGGCATGGACAGAGCTTTAGTCCTCAGTAACGTCAAATCCCTGACGCAGGGCAACCTAGGCGTACCCATTATGTTGATGGGCTTGCTGGGCATGATGATATTGCCTGTGCCGGCTTTTTTGCTGGACGTTTTCTTCACGTTCAACATTACGCTTTCCATTGTCATTCTGCTGGTGTGCGTATACGCGCTTCGGCCCATGGAATTTGCGTCCTTCCCAACGGTACTGCTGGTTGCAACGCTTTTGCGCCTGGCGCTGAACGTTGCGTCTACCCGAATTGTTTTGCTGGAAGGGCATGAAGGCGGCGATGCCGCAGGTAAGGTTATTGAATCCTTCGGGGCGGTTCTGATCGGTGGCAACTACGCGGTTGGACTCGTGGTGTTCGCCATTCTGATGATCATCAACTTCCTGGTGGTAACCAAGGGTGCCGGCCGGGTGTCGGAGGTGAGCGCACGCTTCACTCTGGATGCCATGCCTGGCAAGCAGATGGCCATTGATGCCGACCTGAACGCAGGCCTGGTTAACCAGGATGAAGCAAAACACCGTCGCGAAGAGATTGCCCAGGAGGCGGATTTCTACGGCTCCATGGACGGTGCCTCCAAGTTTGTTAAAGGTGATGCAGTTGCTGGTCTGCTGATTCTGGCCATCAACATAGTTGGCGGTGTTGCGATTGGCATGATCCAGCACGGCCTCGATTTCGGGCTTGCCATGGAGCGCTATGCACTGCTCACCATTGGTGATGGCCTGGTTGCCCAGATTCCCTCACTGCTCCTCTCTACTTCCGCAGCCATCATGGTTACCCGCGTTACCTCCAGCCAGGATATGGGCGGGCAGATTCTTCAGCAGATGTTCAGTGCGCCAAAAGCCTTGGCGATTGCTGCCGGCATTCTGATACTGCTTGGTTTGATTCCTGGCATGCCCCACGTTGCCTTCCTGGGGCTTGGAGGGCTTGCAGCGGGAAGCGCTTGGTATATCTGGAAAAAAGATCGCCAGACAGTGGAAGAAGGAGGCATGTTCCCCAGCCGCGGAGGCGCGGGTGTTGTGTCAGGCTCTGGTGGGCGAGACTTGCCGCTGGCTGGTGATGCGGGTGGTGATCCGGTGCGTCAGCTACCTGCTCCGGGCGAAACCCGTGAGTTGGGTTGGGATGACGTAGCCACGGTAGATATTGTCGGGCTGGAAGTGGGCTACCGGCTAATCCCACTGGTTGATAGAACCCAGGGCGGTCAGTTGCTCAGCCGTATAAAAGGCGTGCGTAAAAAGTTGTCCCAGGACTTGGGATTCCTGATGCCCTCCGTGCATATTCGCGACAACCTGGATCTCATGCCGAACGTGTACCGCATCACGTTGATGGGGGTGACCATCGCGGAGGCGGAAATTCACCCTGACCGCGAACTGGCAATTGATCCGGGGCAGGTGTTCGGAAAAATCGAAGGTATAGAAGGCAAGGATCCTGCCTTTGGTCTGGATGCGAGCTGGATTGAGCCTGAGAAGAAAGACCAGGCGCAGACGCTAGGCTATACCGTGGTGGATGCCAGTACAGTTGTTGCAACCCATTTGAACCAGGTTCTGCAAAAGCATGCGCACGAACTGTTGGGGCACGAAGAGGTGCAGAAGTGGCTGGATCAGCTGGAGAAGGCTTCACCCAAGCTGGCAGAGGAGTTGGTGCCCACCACTGTGTCTATCAGCCTTCTGCTGAAAGTGCTGCAGAACCTGCTCAAAGAAGAAGTCCCCATCCGGGATATGCGCTCCATTGCCGAATCCATGGTGAACGTGCATCCGAAGAGCCAGGACCCCAAGTTGCTGACCACGGTAGCGCGTCAGTCTCTGCGCAGGATGATTATCCAGAGTATCTGCGGTAACGATTCAGAAATACCGGTTATTACCCTGGATCCCGATTTGGAACAGTTGTTGCTTAAGTCTGTTCAGCAGAGTCAACAATCTGGCGGACTGGAAGATATAGGCATGGTTCTGGAGCCGAATATGGTGGAGAAGCTGCAGCGCTCATTGCAAGACAGCGTGCAGCGTCAGGAAATGCTGGGTAAGCCGGCCATCCTGCTGGTATCCGGGCCCTTGCGGCCGGTGCTCGCCAAGTTTGCCAGTTACGGTGTGGAGCGGCTGCATGTGCTCTCCTACCAGGAAATACCCGATAACAAACAGATTACGATCGTGGCGTCCGTGGGCCAATAAGCTGGCGGATGAAAGCACGGGTAACGCAGATAACGCGTGGCCGTTGGAGGATGCAATATCATGAAAGTTAAACGTTTTTTTGCCAAAAGCATGGCTGAAGCTCTGAAGCAGGTCAGTGAGCAGATGGGGCCAGATGCTGTCATCCTTTCCAATCGCCGTGTAGACGGCGGCATCGAGATCGTAACCGCGTTGGACTACGACGAAAATATGGCGCGCCAGAGCTTGGGCGCAGAGGCCAGTGAGGCCACTAACGGAGCCCGCCTTGCAGAGATGCAGGCAGAGCGTCATCGTCGGCTGGAGGATGAGCTGAGTCGCTCTCGCTCCCGTATTCGCGACGTGCGTGAAAGCCGAGCTGCAAGGGGGCAGGGTTACGCTGATGCATCCTTTGCAGAGTTGCACAGGGCCGCGAGTGAAGATTTTGCAGAGCCAGTCTCTCAAAGCGCTGGTAACGAAAATTATTCTGATGAGCTCGCCCGCATGCGTGCAGAAATAAACTCCTTGCGGGATCTGATGAGTGGCCAGCGTGGTGAGCCGGAGAAGCCCGGCATCAACGCGGTCCAGCAGCGTCTTGCAGAGCGGCTCCAGGAATTTGGTCTTGGTAATGATCTGGCGAGCTCGCTCTCCCGCCGCCATAAAGGTGGCAAGCTGGAAGATGGTTGGAAACAGTCCCTGAAAATGCTTGTTGCGGGCGTGCGTACTCCCAATCAGGAGTGGCTTGATGAAGGTGGTGTATATGCACTGGTTGGCCCTACAGGTTCGGGCAAGACTACCACCATCGGCAAACTGGCAGCGCGTTATGTGTTGAAACACGGCGCCGATTCTATTGCACTGGTTACGACAGACCGGTACCGGGTTGCGGCCCATGAACAGCTTTTCGTGTTTGGTCGTATACTGAATGTGCCGGTGCGCGTGGTGGATGAAAGCAACACCCTTGATGATATTCTTGATGAGCTCTCAGACCGGCACCTGGTGCTGATCGATACGGCTGGGCTAACCAGTACAGACAGAGGCTATCAGGAACAATTGGCAGAATTGGCCCGTAGCCATCACAGCATCCGGACGCACCTGGTTGTTTCGGCAACCAGCCAGCCGCGTATTATGAAATCCGTCTGGCATTGCTATAAGATGGCAGGTCTTACAGGCTGCGTGATGACGAAGATTGACGAAGCCCTGACTCTGGGCGAATCTTTGGGCTTTGTGATGGAAACCGGGCTGCCGGTTGCCTACTACACTGATGGGCAAAAGATCCCGGGGGATCTGCATCATGCTGAAGCCGTTCCGCTCGTACGCTTGGGAGTCGAGCGTCTGAAAATGCTTCAGCAACAGGCGGCGGCAGAGAAAATGCCTGATACAGAGCGCCCGCGGGAAATCGCATGAGGCTGTGAAAATCTGAGTTGTATCCGGTTATGAACCATATCCGGTTAATCCTGGCGAGAGATTATAAACAGTATGAGCAAAGCACATCCGGTACAGGTGATCGCGGTTTCCGGCGGCAAGGGCGGGGTCGGCAAGAGTAACATTTCAGTTAATCTTGGCATCGCTCTGGCGCAAAAAGGCAGGCGCGTTGTGCTGCTTGATGCCGATCTTGGCCTGGGGAATCTTGATGTGCTGCTCGGGGTAACCGCCAATCGTACCTTGCAGGACGTGTTGGCAGGAGAGTGTGACCTCAGAGACGTTCTGGTAAATGGTCCGGGCGGGATTAAAATCGTTCCGGCATCTTCCGGAACCCAGCGCATGACCCAGCTCAGCCCCATGGAGCATGCTGGCCTGATTAACGCATTCAGCGAGTTGGGCGATCAAATTGATGTGCTGATTATCGATACGGCGGCCGGTATTTCCGAGTCTGTTGTGAGCTTTTTGCGGGCCTCGCAAGAACTGTTGCTGGTGGTGTGCGATGAGCCCACATCCATCACAGATGCTTACGCTCTGATTAAACTGATGAACCGTGATTACGGTACCAACCGCTTCCGCATTCTCGCCAATCAGGTGAGCAGTGAGCAGGAAGGCCGCCATTTGTTTGAAAAAATAACCCGGGTAACCGAACGATTTCTCGATGTGGCACTACAATATGTGGGTATGGTGCCTTACGACGAAGCTGTGAAGAAAGCGGTTCAGCGCCAGAAAGCAGTGCTGGATGCATACCCCCGAGCCAAAGCGTCGCTTGCGATCAAGGCACTGGCTGACAAGGTAGAAAGCTGGCCACTGCCTTCATCACCCCGCGGACACCTGGAATTTTTTGTGGAGCGGCTCGTCGAAGTCTGAAACGGATCCCGTAAAAAATAAAACCGGATGCATGACATTGGCGAAAAACCTGGGAATTTATCATCAGGCTGGTGTGAAAAGTCCCTCGGACCTCATAGAGACTCACGCCCCCCTGGTAAAGAAAATCGCACTTCATCTTTTAGCGCGGCTACCGGCCTCGGTGCAGCTCGACGACCTGATGCAGGCGGGTATGATCGGGTTGCTGGAGGCCGCCCAGCGCTATAGTTCAACCAAGGGCGCAACCTTTGAAACCTATGCCGGAATTCGCATCCGAGGGTCTATGGTGGATGAAATCCGCAAAGGCGACTGGGTGCCGCGCTCTGTTCACCGAAACGCTCGTCGGGTTGCCCGTGCAATCAAGGAAGTAGAAGACCGGGAGGGCCGTGAAGCCCAGGACTTTGAAGTGGCGGAAGAGCTCGATATGTCTCTTTCCGAATATCATGCCACTCTGGCCGATGCTAACAGCGGACGGCTTTTTAGTCTTGATGAGCTCAATGAATCCGGTGAGCTGCCGATAGAAGAAACAGAGGCCCGGGATAATCCGCTGGATGATCTCACATCTGATTCTTTCCGCAGCAGCCTTGCGGCGGAGATTGAGCTGCTTCCGGAGCGGGAAAAGCTAGTACTGAGCCTGTATTACACGGAGGAACTGAACCTCAAAGAGATTGGCGCTGTTTTGGGTGTAAGCGAAAGCAGGGTCAGTCAGATTCACAGTCAGGCCGCGTTGAGATTGCGTGGAAGACTTTCCGAGTGGCGCCTTGAGGAACACAGCTAGGCGTGGCTTGAGACTTCAGGGTTCTGATGAAGTGTAGTATTTGGTAACCGATGCTTTACAAGCGCGATAAAGATCAGACAATACATGGTTAAATCAGCGGCCTGCTACACTTTAAGCGCAAAGGTCAAAACGAATTCCGGGTCTTAATAACTGGAGGTCCCTTTGGACAAAAATATGAAAATTCTCATTGTGGATGATTTCTCCACAATGCGACGGATCATCAAAAACCTGCTCCGTGATCTTGGCTTCACCAACACCGATGAAGCGGACGACGGAAATACAGCTTTGCCTATGTTGAAAAGCGGTAAGTACGACTTCCTTGTGACAGATTGGAACATGCCGGGAATGTCTGGCTTTGATCTGTTGAAGGCAGTGCGGGCAGATGAAAACCTGAAAACCCTTCCTGTTTTGATGGTTACCGCCGAAGCCAAGCGCGACCAGATTGTTGCAGCGGCTCAGGCTGGCGTGAATGGGTACGTAGTAAAACCGTTCACTGCTGCCGTTCTAAAAGAAAAAATCGAGAAGATTTTTGAACGAATTCAGTAACCGGAAATTGGATGGGTCGTATGAGCGATAAAAAAAAGATCCATCGGGATCTTGAGCCAGAAGTGACCGAAAAGCTCCGGCACCAGGCAGCAGAGCTCGCCCAAAGTGTGGAAGGCGGCGATTATGCCCGAGCGATGAACCTGATTAACGAGTTAAGCGAAGTCAGGGATCAGAGCCTTTATCGTGAAGTTGGCCGTTTGACACGAACGCTTCATGAGGCAATCCGCAACTTCCAGATTGATCCGCGCAGCCAGGAACAAAAAGAGGTGCTGTCTTTGATGACAGACGCATCCGACAGACTGGCGTACGTTGTTCAAATGACAGGTCAGGCTGCCAATCGCACTATGGACCTGGTTGAAGAGAGCATGCCTCTCGCCCAGACACTCCGTGAAGAAGCCTCGTCATTGAGCGAAGAATGGCAGCGGTTGCGGCGCCGGGAAATGCAGCCGGCTGAGTTTCGTGAACTTTATGGCCGTATAGATACCTTTTTTCTTAGCGTTACCAATGATGCGGACACACTTTACAGCAGTCTTTCCGAAATTCTGCTGGCGCAGGATTTTCAGGATCTGACGGGCCAGGTAATACAGCGGGTGACGGCTTTGGTGAAGGAGGTTGAGGAACAGATGCTCAGCCTGGTGGTTATGGCGAGCCACGTTGATCAGCTTACCGGCACAGTACACCAGATTGAAAATCAGGAAGTCTCCGCCGAACAGGGCGTAGGGCCGCAAATGAAGGCTGAAGAACGCGAAGATGTAGTCTCGGGACAAAATGACGTAGACGATCTGTTATCCAGTCTCGGTTTCTGAACAGAAGAGGTTAGCCCATGGCGTTTGATGCCGATGATGAGATCCTGCAAGACTTCCTGGTAGAGGCCGGGGAGATTCTTGAGAAGCTGTCGGAACAGCTTGTTGATCTTGAGCAACATCCAGACGACAGTGATCTGCTCAACGCCATATTTCGTGGATTCCATACCGTAAAGGGTGGTGCAGGCTTTTTGCAGCTTGACGCTTTGGTTAACTGCTGCCACTCCGCCGAGAACGTGTTCGATATACTGCGCAACCATAAACGCGCGGTGGATTCCGAGCTGATGGACGTTGTGCTGGAAGCTTTGGATCATGTGAATGCCATGTTCGAGCAAGTGCGTAACAGGGAAGAGCTGACGCCTGCGCCGGACGAACTGATTGCGGCACTGGATGCTCTTGCACTGCCCCAGGTTGCTGGCGAGCCGGTGAGCAACCAGTCTGTAGACGTTCCTGCTGCCCCTGAAAGCGATCAGGATGGTGGCGATATTACCGATGAAGAGTTTGAACAATTGCTGGATGCGTTGCATGGCGATGCTCCCGTAACTGGCGCCTCCGATAGCTCCGCACCCGACCAATCCCCAGCCAACAGCAGCGGCTCAGCTGATGAAATTACAGATGATGAGTTTGAAGCCCTGCTTGATGAGCTGCATGGCAAAGGCAAGTTTGCCGCGAAACCACCCGCAGATGATGCCCAGACGACAGGTGGTGCCGGCCCTGAAAAGGGCGGTGATGGTGAGCTGATCACTGACGACGAATTTGAAAAACTGCTCGACGAGCTGCATGGCAAAGGTGGCAGCCCAACCACCGGTGGCTCCGGGCCAGCGCCAGCGAAGTCGCCGCAGCCGAAAGCCGAGCCTGCGAAAGTTGTGCCTGAAAAAGCGCCAGCCAGTAAACCGGCCTCTCCAAGAGAGCCGGCTCCAGTGGCAGAAACCACTGTGCGTGTCGATACCAAACGCCTCGATGACATCATGAACATGGTGGGCGAGTTGGTACTGGTGCGAAACCGGCTCCAGAGACTTGGCTCCGACAGTGAAGACGAGCACATGCACAAGGCGGTATCAAGCCTTGATGTAGTGACCACAGATCTGCAGGCTGCAGTCATGCAAACTCGCATGCAGCCGATCAAGAAAGTATTCGGTCGCTTTCCGCGGGTTGTTCGCGATCTCGCCCGGGGCATGAAGAAAGAAGTGAATCTGGTGATGATTGGCGAAGACACCGATCTCGACAAAAACCTTGTTGAGGCCCTATCGGATCCCCTTGTTCACCTGGTGCGAAATTCTGTTGACCACGGTATCGAAACGCCAGATGTGCGTGAAAAGGCTGGCAAGCCCCGGCAGGGCACCGTCACCCTCTCTGCCGAGCAGGAAGGGGATCATATCCTCCTGTCTATCGATGATGATGGTGCAGGTATGGACCCGGAAGTGCTACGCCGCAAAGCCGTGGAGAAAGGGATTTACGATCAGGACGCTGCCGATCGCCTCACGGATACAGAGTGTTTCAACCTGATTTTTGCCGCCGGGTTTTCGACGAAAGAGCAGATTTCTGATGTGTCCGGCCGCGGTGTGGGCATGGATGTGGTGAAAACCAAAATAAATCAGCTCAACGGTCAGCTCAGCATTGTTTCTGCCTTGGGCAAGGGTTCTCGCATCATCATCAAGGTGCCCCTGACTTTGGCGATTATGCCCACCTTGATGATCAAGCTTGGTGATCAGTCTTTTGCTCTGCCGCTGGTGAATGTGGTGGAGATATTCCATTTGAATCTGACACGTACCAATGTAGTAGATGGCCGTGAGTGCATTGTTGTGCGGGACAAGGTGTTCCCGCTTTTCCATATAAAGCGCTGGCTGGTGAAAGGGTCTAATGCCGTAACAGGTCCCGAAAGTGGGCATGTTGTGATCGTTGCCATGGGCACCAGTAAGGTTGGGTTTGTTGTTGACCAGCTCGTCGGTCAGGAAGAGGTGGTTATCAAACCTCTCGGACGAGGATTGCAAGGCACACCGGGTATGGCAGGAGCAACAATTACCGGTGATGGCCGTATCGCACTGATTATCGATGTTCCTAGCTTGCTGCAGCATTACAGCTGAGGTTGTCACTGGCAGGCTCAAGGCTTTATGGAACAAAGCATTTTGGTAGGAGAAACGGATGACAGTTTCTGTCCTGGTCGTTGACGATTCAGGTTTCTTTCGCAAGCGACTAACAGAGATACTCACCTCGTCGGGCCAGATCCGCGTGGTGGGTGTTGCAGCCAACGGCCGGGAAGGTGTTGAGCTGGCGGAATCCCTGCGCCCGGA
The DNA here is from genome assembly GCF_016597815.1 of Marinobacter sp. DY40_1A1. Taxonomy (GTDB): domain Bacteria; phylum Pseudomonadota; class Gammaproteobacteria; order Pseudomonadales; family Oleiphilaceae; genus Marinobacter; species Marinobacter xiaoshiensis. Next base: position 646,145 of record NZ_VCHA01000001.1, read on the forward strand.
TGTTATTACCATGGATTACGAAATGCCGATTATGGACGGTATTTCGGCGGTGCGAGAAATCATGCAAAAGCACCCGATACCGGTGCTTATGTTTTCCTCACTCACCTACGAAGGCGCCAGGATAACACTGGATGCGCTGGAAGCCGGGGCAGTGGATTTCCTGCCCAAAAACTTCGAGGAAATCGCGCGGGATGGCAGCCAGCTGCAAAAAATCCTGATTGATCGCGTGCTTGATGTCGCCCGCAGTCGACCGGCCGGCCGAGCGCAGCCAACTTCACCTTCTCCCAGAACAGCCCCACAACCTGCGCCTATGGCACCGGCCAGGCCCGCAGCGCCGGGGCGACCTGTGATGCCCGGTCGCCAGGCTGCTCAGTCTCTGCAGGATGAAACGCCCAAGCGAACGTCACGAAAAAGCCCTGCACGACACTTTTCCGTTGTGGCTATTGGCACTTCAACCGGCGGGCCAGTAGCACTTCAACGAGTACTTTCGGCCTTGCCGGCCAGTTTTCCATCACCGATTGTGCTGGTGCAACACATGCCAGCGAGCTTCACGCCGGCTTTTGCTGAGCGCCTTAACAAACTGTGCAAGATAGAAGTCCGGCAAGCAGAAGACGGCGATATCCTTCGCCCCGGTTTGGCATTGCTTGCCCCCGGCGGGAAACAGATGATGATCGAAAACCGCGGCGGCCAGCCCCGGGTTCGTATTTTGCCAGGGGACGAACGCCTGAATTACCGGCCTTGTGTGGACGTTACCTTTGGTTCTCTTGCCCGTGCTTTTCCCGGGAAGACCCTCGGTGTCATCCTCACGGGAATGGGGTCTGACGGGAAAGAGGGATGCCGAATGATGAAGCAAAGTGGCTCACCCATCTGGTCTCAGGATGAAAAAACGTCGGTGATTTACGGTATGCCCATGGCGGTTGCCAAAGCCGGCTTGAGTGATGAGATTCTGCCGTTGGACGAAATAGGCCCCAGACTGCTTGAGGGCGTTTGCTGATGGATATACTCAGCCTGCTCGGTGTCGTTCTGGCTTTTGCCGCTATTCTTGGCGGCAACCTGCTTGAAGGCGGAGCACTGAGCTCACTGTTTAATGGCCCGGCAGCCATCATCGTGATTGGCGGTACCCTGGCTGCGACCATTCTCCAAACCTCCTGGCCGGTGTTGAAACGGGCTGCCGCGCAGGCGCGGTGGGTGTTTGTTCCTCCGTTTATCAGTATTGAGGATGGTATTGGCAAGGTAATCGATTGGAGTGTGAAGGCCAGGAAGCAGGGCCTTTTGGGGCTTGAAGGGCTGGCGGAAAATGAGCCGGAAACCTTTGCGCGCAAAGGCCTTCAGTTACTGGTGGATGGTGCAGAAACCGAAACAATTCGCAGCATCATGGAAATAGATCTGGATTGCCGTGAGCAGCGAAATCTTGAGTCCGCTCGAGTGTTTGAGGCTATGGGAGGCTATTCACCGACTATCGGCATTATTGGCGCTGTTATGGGGCTGATCCAGGTGATGACCAACCTTGAAGACCCAGCATCCCTCGGCAGCGGAATTGCCACCGCCTTTGTGGCAACCATCTACGGTGTGGCGCTGGCCAACCTGCTGTTTTTCCCGGTAGCCAATAAACTGCGTGGGCTGGTCAAGGAACGTTCACGATACGAAGACATGATGATTGATGGTCTTATTGCCATCGCAGAGGGTGAGAACCCCAAATCCATTGAATTGCGGCTGCGGGGCTTTCTGCAGTAAGCAAAACCGGTTTCTATTATGCGGCGTCGCAGGCAACCTCAGGATGACTTGCACAACAAAGAGCGTTGGCTGATTTCCTATGCGGATTTCATAACCCTGTTGTTTGCTTTTTTTGTGGTGATGTACTCGGTCTCATCGGTAAATGAGGGCAAGTACAAGGTACTCTCAGAGACATTTACAGGCGTTTTTAACGCTCCTCAGCGCTCCTTTCAGCCCATTGAAATTGGTGACCAGCCTCCACGCCCGGAAGTTCAGCCCTCGGAGGCTGTAATTCCCCCGGCGGTAACAGAGGCCCCCAGAAACTCAGAGCAGGATACACAGGCCCGCACAGAGGCTTTGCGCACCATGGCAGATCAGTTGGCTATGGAGTTTGACGAATTGATCGATCGTGGGGTGGTTACCCTTGAAACCAACGATCGGTGGCTTTCGCTTAATTTGCCGGATAGCCTGCTTTTCGGTAGTGGTGATGCGGAGCCCCACTATGATGCATTTGATGTGATGGACAAAGTTGCGCGGGTTCTCAGGAACCGGGACAACGCAGTGAAGGTTGAGGGCTTCACCGATAATCAACCCATTCGCACCCCGCGTTTCCCTTCGAACTGGGAACTATCTGCGGCGCGTGCGGCGGCGGTTGTCCGCATGTTAAGCATGGAAGGTATCGAGCCTGAACGACTGGCTGCGATTGGTTACGGGGAGTATCAGCCTTTGGCTCGAAATGACACCGAGGAAGGCCGTCGTCGTAATCGACGGGTAGTGCTGCTTATTTCCCGTGATGCCAGCATCCGGGGCGTTATGCGCCAGGGTATTTAAACTCGATTACTGTCTGGCACGGTTTCTGTATATCTCCACCCGAATACATTCAGGCGGCAACCGGCTGCCGGCATGCAACTCATTCAAGTTACATGAAAACTGGCCGATAAACCGGGATACATCTCGGTTTTCAGTTGATCGCAACACAGTCGTTTTGGAGTGAAAACGTGCGAATCTGGGCAATAGCCAATCAGAAGGGTGGCGTGGGTAAAACCACCTCGGTAGTCGCTTTAGGCGGCTTGCTGGCGGAGCGTGGCAAGCGCGTTCTGATGGTTGACCTTGACCCTCATGGTTCGCTGACCAGTTGGTTCGGGTACGATCCGGATACCATCGCCCACAGTCTTTTCGATCTGTTTCAGCATCAGGGCAAGGTGCCTGAGGGGCTTCCAGCTCAGCTTATTACAGAAACCAGTTGCCCCGGGTTGGATCTTTTGCCCGCAAGTACCGCGCTGGCGACCCTGGAGCGCCGAATGGTGGGCGCCGAAGGTATGGGGCTGGTTGTTTCCCGGGCGCTTACCCAGCTGTGGGACGATTATGATTACGTTCTTCTGGATAACACGCCTTCTCTCGGCGTGCTGATGGTCAATGCACTGGCAGCTGCACAGCACCTGATTATTCCTGTACAAACCGAGTACCTGGCCATCAAAGGTCTTGAGAGGATGTTGCATACGCTGCAGATGATCATGCGCTCCCAGAAGAATCAACTGCCTTACACGATTGTGCCCACCATGTTCGATCGCCGTACCCAGGCCTCAATGCAAAGCCTTAATCTGCTGCGTAAAACCTACCAGGACAACCTTTGGCGCTTTGCTGTGCCCGTCGATACAAAATTCCGCGACGCCAGTCAGGCCGGCATAATTCCCTCAAAGCTGGAAGCCCAGACGCATGGCGTTCGGGCGTACCGGCATTTACTGGACGATTTGCTGGCCAAGACAGGCGCGCAGAAGGAGCGTCAGCATGGCTGACGAGAAATTGACAAAGCTCGCCGATCCAGCCAGCGCGATTGCCAGTTATCTGGACGAACTGCTGCACACAGCTACGAACACTGCGCGGCATGAAGAGCTGGCTGAGCCAAAACCAGCCGTAAAAGCCCCAGTCAAAAAGCGGGTGATAGCGCCTGAGCCAGCGCCCGTTCTGGCACCGGCACCCTTGGTGGCGTCACAACCGGTGCAGGTCCGGGAAGCGGCCCCAGCGGTGGCCTCCACGCCAGAACGTGCGCCAGGGAAAGAAGCACCAGTAGCACGCCCGGATTGGTCAGAGCGCCCATTCGAGTGCCTGATCTTCACAGTGGCTGGGTTGCAACTCGCGGTGCCTTTGGTGCTATTGGGTGCTATATATCAGATTGAAGAGAGTATTCGGCCCATTCCCGGTAGCCCCCGTTGGTACATGGGTATTCGTATGGGTGCCCATCAGAATCTCAGGGTTGTGGACACGGCTGAGTGGATTATGGCCGGGCGAGTGCCTGCGAATGCCCGGGATAATTATCGTTTTGTTATTCGCCTGGATAACAGCGAATGGGGTTTGGCATGCGATAATGTAGCCCAGTCATTCACTCTGAGCCCGGATGATGTGCGCTGGCGCACGGCCCGCAGCAAGCGGCCCTGGTTGGCTGGCACAGTAATTGAGCAGATGTGTGCTCTGGTTGATGTCCGTACCATGGCGGATTTGTTGGTGCGTGCGGAGCGAGAGCAGCATCTTGATCTGAGTTGACGACCTTGATATGAGTTGACGACTCTTCCGGTTACCGAACGAAACCTTGCCGTACTGGCACGGTTTGTGCCCTTAACTATAGTATTGGGCACTGATGATGTTTTTTTGACGATCAGGCTGCCCGCCCGGGTAAGCCGAACAGGAGAAACTGGTTATGGCATCCCCGAGCGGACCGCAAAAACAGGCCAAAGACGATCAGGTACTGCAGTATGTGACCTTCCGGCTGGATAACGAGACCTATGGTCTGGATGTTATGCAGATTCAGGAAGTGCTGAGATACACGGAGATTGCGCCGGTGCCAGGCGCTCCGGACTATGTGCTCGGTATTATCAACCTGCGGGGCAACGTGGTGACAGTCATCGACACCCGTCGCCGTTTCGGATTGGCAGATGCAGAAATGACAGACGCCACCCGAATAGTAGTGATGGAATCTGCCGACCAGGTGATGGGTATTCTGGTGGATTCAGTGGCCGAGGTTGTGTACCTGAAAGCCAGTGAAATTGAGACTGCACCGAACGTGGGTAATGATGAAAGTGCCAGATTTATCCAGGGTGTATGTAATAAGGGTGGTGAACTGATCATATTGGTCGAGTTCGACAAAATGCTGTCAGACCACGAATGGGCAGAGATCGCAGGGCTGTAAACCGGCGCACTACCGGCCAGACCTGATGATGGATGCCTCAAGTGGCTAATAACCGGAGACGTCCATCATGTTTACTGAAATTCCTTCCTATCTTCCCTGGGCGCTGACTGCTGTAGCGATTTCACTGGTTTTTGCTCAGGGCGTTATGCTTGGGCGCCAGAACCGGCAGCTGAAAGCCACACTCAAGGAGCGCTGCGATATCCTCGGCAGAGAGTTGCATGCTACTGCCAGTGGCAGCATGGGTGTGGGCCAGCGCCTTGTGGCCTGTGAACGGCAATTGCATGAGCTGCGAATAACCATGGATGAGATGCGCCAGAACGACCCTCTGAGAATATCTTACGATGAGGCTTCACGGCTGGTTGATCTTGGTGCCGATATCGACGATCTTATGAACACATGCGGAATATCCCGTCCCGAGGCCGAACTGGTATCAGCACTGAAAAAACGTCAGGCGGCCTGAAACCAAGCTGTTACGGACGCTTTTGAATGAACAAAGTCTATTCAAGGGGCCGAGAGGCCCTTCTTGCCGTTTCCCGCACTGATTTTGTTACCGGCTCGGATCTGATCCCCTCTATAACCGGGCACTCCATTCCCCGCCATGAAACCGTTGCTCATATCCTGTCTATCATGCCCGAGGTTATGCCTGCGGACACTGTTATGCATGTGGGTGGCGGTTCCGGCTACCTTGCTGCTGTGCTTTCACGCCTTGCTCATCGTGTTATTTATATCGAAAAAAATCCGAGCGTTGCAGAAGCTGCGAGAGACCGGTTTTTCCGGCTGGGCATGAATAATGTGGATGTTCTCGCCCAATCGGCCGAGAGCGAACTGGATCTCGATCAACCCTGCAATCTTGTGTTGTGCACCACCTTTATGAGCGAGCACGACACCTTGAAGCAATACCTGTGCGAAGGCGGCAATCTCATTTGTCTTGAGGGTAAGGCCGGGCCGGTGCCAAGTATGGCCATGTATGTGAAACGCGCCGATAAGCTGGAGCGGGTTCGCACTCTGGGCTGGGTAGACTTTAATCGTAACTCGGAACAGATTCTTATCGATCTGGGCATGGTGGATGAGCGCATTCTGACTAAGGCCAAAGCCCAGGCGGCGACAGAAAACTGCCGCGTGCTGGATGTCTTGCGTCGCACCTTGAATATTGAGGAACGCGAGCTCTATCGCTCTCTGGCTCAGCAGCGGGGAATGGTTTTCGCTGAGGCTGATGCGCTTTTACCCGCTTTGAAAGATGAACTGTTCCAGCGCTTCTCTCGCACCTTCCTCGACTTGTCCCGGATTATCCCGGTGGCTCAGACAAACGAAAAGGTGACGTTTGTTACCGATGATCCGGATGCACGCACTGATCAATTGGAGCGCATGAGCCCGGATCACACCATAGAATGCTGGTTGGTTACGCCCACCGATTTCCGGCGGATTTGGTCAGCATTGGACCTGTCGGCTAAAGGTAACCGGTTTGCTGCAGACCAGGCGGTGTTGTCCACCACAGGTGCGGGTAGTGGTAACAAGCGTGATACTTCGCTGGGTCAGGAAACCGGTACCGATCATGTCAGCCCCTATCTGGTGTCGGTGTACGAGGCGATTCTACTGGATGCCGTCAGTGAAAAAGCCAGTGATATTCATATTGAACAGTACGGTGAGCGGGTAAGGATTCGTTTGCGGGTAGACGGCGACCTGAGGGATTTGGGCCAGTACCAGATTACACCCCGTGAGCTCAAAGGTGTCATTAACGTCATCAAATTGCGGGCTGAACTCAATATTGCTGAACGCAGGCTCCCCCAGGGCGGACGTTCCCGGTTGCAGTTGGGTGGTATGGCCTACGATTTGCGGGTGCAGACTCAGCCCTCATTGCATGGTGAGCATGCGGTTATCCGCTTGTTACCCCAGACCGGCCGCGCCATGACCATTGCCGAACTGGGCATGTCGCCAATGATAGGCTCACATTATGAGCGCCTGCTGGATAACCCAGCGGGTCTGGTTCTGGTGGTTGGCCCTACAGGGTCAGGCAAGTCCACAACGCTTTATGCTGGCCTGCAAACCCTTGCAGACGATGGACGACGTAAGGTGATTACGGTGGAGGACCCCATTGAGTACTCCATCGATAATGTTCAGCAAACCCCGGTTCGAAGCGAAATCGGCTTTAACTTTGCGGATGCGATGCGGGCTTTTGTTCGTCAGGATCCCGATATCATCATGGTTGGAGAGATCCGCGATAAAGAAACCGCTCTGGAAGCCATTCGCGCATCCCAAACTGGCCACGTGGTGCTTTCCACGTTGCACAGTAATGATGCGGTGGATTCCCTGCAGCGATTGTACGATTTAGGCATTCATCCGAACTCCATCGCCGGTGAATTGTTGGCGGTCATTGCCCAGCGCCTTGCCAAACGCATCTGCAAACATTGCCGTCGGCCAGCGACACCAGACCCGGTTATTCTTGAGGAGGTATTTCCCAACGGCGCACCGGATGATTTTCGTTGTTTTGAAGGTGCCGGCTGCGACAAGTGTGGGGGGCGCGGCACCCGGGGCAGGCTGGCCATCGTGGAGTATATGGAGGTGGATTCGGATATCCGCAATGCCATATCCAGCCAGCCACCCATTGGTGAATTGCGTTGGCGGGCGTTGGATTCCGGCCTGGTGACCATGCGCGACAGTGCATTGGACCATGTTATTGAGGGTGTCATTCCCATGTCTGAGCTGCCACGCATTCTGCCCCAGGAGCGTATGGCGCCGGAAGTCCGTGGTGGTCGCAGGAGTACGTTATGAGCGCAGCTAATCAGCAGAAGAAAGCCGCGCAACGGGTGCCGGCCGAAGTGGTTTTTCACGACGAACTGGAGCGCATAGCTGCCATGGATCTTGGGCCCATACCGCCAGGTTGGCGTATGTCGCCGAGGGCAGTTGAGAAGTTTGTGCTGGGCGATGAAAGCCTGGGCATTGAGTGCAAGTTTGTGGCGGATCGCGCCATGGTTACCCGTATCATCATTTCCTTGTGCACTAACCGGGGCTGTTTGCTGGTTGGCGAGCCGGGTACGGCCAAGTCCTGGCTTTCTGAATTGCTCACGGCGGCCATTTCAGGGGATTCTACTCTGGCTTTACAAGGTGGAGCGATCACTCAGGTTGGGCAGCTTCTGTATAGTTGGAACGACGCCATCCTTGCGACCAAAGGCCCTTGTTTCGAGGCGCTGGTGCCGAGCCCGCTAATGCGCGCCATGATGGAAGGTCGGTTGGTACGGTTTGAGGAAATCGCCCGTTGCCCGCAGTCGCTGCAAGATGCGCTGTTGTCGGTTTTGTCCGACCGGATTGTTGTCATTCCAGAAATTCCCGGAGACGATGGTGTGATACTGGCCCGGGATGGGTTTAACCTGATAGCTACCTCTAACAGCGTTGATGCTGGCGTGAATGAGATGAGTGCTGCTCTCAAGCGCAGGCTGGATTTTGAGGAAATCCGGCCAATCAGGAATCTGCCGGATGAAATAGGCATTGTTCTGAGGGAGGTGAATAAAGCCAACAAGCGGGCGGGGATCAACGTGGACCTGGACCAGGCTGTTATTGAGGTGCTGGTTACTATGTTTCACGAGCTTCGCAATGGCCAAACCATGGATGGAAGGAGTACGGATCGCCTGGCGGGCGCAGCACTTTCAACCGCTGAAGCGGTGTCAGTTGCTCACGCGGCAAGCCTGAATGCCTGGTATTACGGCGGCGGAAACATGACGGTAGAGCAACTGATGCATCACATCATCGGTTCGGCACTTAAGGATCATCCGGACGACCGCCGGCGCCTCAAGCACTACTTCGAGACAGCTATTGCACCCCGTAAGGGTGAGGTCTGGGCTCAGGTCTGGGCTCTGCGCTCACTCATCCATTGATGGCTCAGAGTTGTCCCGGCCGGCATCTTCGGGCGTGCGGCCGCGTATGTGAAAGGCAAAGGCAAGAATTTCTGCAATAACCCGGTAAAGATTCTCGGGGATTTCGTCATTCAGAGACAGGCGCGCGAGAATGCCGGCTAACTCGGCGTTTTCATAAAGGGGTACGTTGTTCTCTCTGGCTATCCTGATAATTTCATCGGCCAGTTCGTAAGTGCCTGTGGCCGTGATGGTCGGGGCTTTTTCGCCGTCGTATTTCAGTGCAACGGCGGCGCTGGCTGATTGGCCCTGATTTTTCTCTTTCATGCTCGGGTATCCACCAGTCTGTGTTCCAGCTTGGTTGTCGGGTACGAAGGGCTGCCACGACGGCATTCCAGATCGGTCACTTCCAGCCCCAGTTCCACAAGGCTGCGCCTCAGAAGCGGCAATTCTTCGTTCACCTGCTTTAGCGTTTCCTGTTTTTCTGCCCACACCCGCGCACTGACTTCCTGCTGGCGCAGGGAAACCTCAAAGTTCAGCGCCCCGGCCAGCTCCAGATCAATGGCAAGATTCAGGCGCCATTCGCTGATGGCAGCGCGTTTTTCGTTACGGCCCTTGGCTGAAGACTCTTCCTTGTACTGTTCCAGGCGCAGTTGTGCCAGCTTGGGCTCGTTCTGGGGCGTTACCCAGGGTAAGTCCATAAGCAGGGTAGAGGTGGGTGCGGGCGTGTCACCGCCGCCCCGGGCTGTCAGGATTTGGCTGTGGAGCTGGTTAACTGTAATCCGGTTCAGCATGCCTGCTAACATGCGCAAAGTCTGGCCCACGGATGTGGGCTCGGAACTCGCTGCTGGTACCACGGCTTGCGGGAATTGCAGCGGCGCCTGAACCAGGCTCGGGCTTGCCAAGGGCATAAGACGGTTGAAGGAGGTTGCGGGATTGCCGCCTTGCTCTGCCAGCAGGCTCGTGATCATTCGTCCTATGGCAAGCTTGAGATCGGGCAGTGCGGGCGAGGGTGTTTGGGTCAGGCGGGATTCTGCAAACAGCCCACTCTCGGCTATCCATTGCCGGATTTGCTGTACGCTGTTGTTCTGATTGCCAGCACCGGGTGCCAGGGTGTTGCTTGCAGGCAGTCTTGCAAGGAGCGTTTCAATAGCCAGGCGCGCCGCTTCCGGCAGAGGCTGCAGGCCTCGGGCTGTGGGCAGTTGTCCTGGCTTCAGTTCAGGCACCAAACCCCGGTTCAGGGCAGTCATCAGTTTTGCCAGACCGCTGTCCAGGCTTTGCTGCCAAAGCATCCGTTGCGCCAGAGCCTTGGTGATGGCGGCTTCCGGGGTTGCTGCCAGTTTGCCCATTAATTGCAGCTCGTTACCGGCCCGCATCACTTTTACCCAATCCCCTGGCGTTAGTTCCGTTGCACCAATGGCCGCATTAACCTGTAACGGCTTGCCTCGTACCTCCAGCATCACTTCGGCACTGCCGCTGCCCTGGCGGTTAATGACTTCTGCCACCCGAGCCAGTATGGTCTCCCGGTTTGCGAGCTGAATCTGATCCAGTTGCTGTCGGGCAGACAGCGCTATGGTTTCCCGGCCTGGCTGCGAGGCTTCATTGGTTTGCGTCGGCCTGGGTGTTGCCGGTGCCGGAGGGGTTGGGGACTGTTGGCCGCTGGGTAGTTTCATCGCTGCTGACTTGATACCAGACAAGAGTAATCTGTTAGCGCTTTCGTTATAATACGCCGCGCTGGCAACTATTGTCGTGAATACACCCGATGCAATGATGCATCGTCCTGATTACGGGGCCCTGATGTCCGAGCCGTTACCCTTGATTCCCGAACCACTACTACAGGCTGTTAACCTGCAGTGTGAGCGGGACAAGCGGATACTTTTCCGTGAGTTATCCTTTTCCATACTGCCCGGTACTGTAACCCGTGTCGAGGGTCCAAATGGCTCTGGTAAAACAACCCTGCTAAGAATTCTGGCTGGCCTGAATGATGCCTGGACAGGTGATTTAAGGTGGTGTGGGGCGCCGGTGGCAAACCATCGCGAAGAGTTTCTCCGCAACATGCTGTATCTCGGGCATCGTCCGGGTATCAAGCCTTTGCTTACTCCTCTGGAAAACTTACGTGCATTAATGGCAGGTCGCAGGCCTGTGTCTGATTCGGCATTAAGCCAGGCCCTGCAAGGCACTGGCCTCGCTGGGTATGAAAACGTACCCTGCCGTAATTTGTCTGCCGGCCAGCAGCGCCGAGTTGCACTGGCACGGCTGTTAATTGCCGATGAACCCCTATGGCTTCTTGATGAGGTGTTTACCGCCATTGATTCGGACGGTGTGGCAGCTATTGAGGGCCTTTTGCAACAGCGAGCTGCGGAAGGGGGTGCCGTGTTGGTGACTACTCACCATGAATTGGCGCTGCCGGGTATGCACAGGCTGTTGCTTGGCAAGGGAGGCATGACCGATGAACGCTGAAGTCCGCCCCACAGTGCAGTTGGCCAGTAGCAGTGTTAGTGCTCTGGCTGCCATGAAAGGTGTGTTTGCCCGGGATATGAAGGTGGCATTTCGGCAACGTCAGGATCTGCTTAACCCTCTACTATTTTTTATTATGGTTGTTACGCTATTTCCTCTTGGTGTTAGCCCGGAGGTGTCATTCCTCAGCCAAGCGGGCGCCGGTATACTGTGGGTGGCAGCCCTGCTTTCTGTGTTGCTGTCACTGGATCATCTGTTTCGTCATGATTTTGATGATGGCACACTGGAACAGCTTGTGCTTCAGCCCCAGCCGCTGTTTCTTCTTGTTTTGGCTAAAACCATGGCGCACTGGATGCTGACAGGCTTGCCCTTGGTCATTTTAGCACCCGTTCTTGGTGTTATGGTTCATCTCGACGGGAACTCTATTGCTGTTTTGTGTCTAACGCTGCTGATTGGTACGCCGGTACTGAGTTTGATTGGCGCTATTGGTGCTGCGTTAACGCTGGGGTTGCGGTCGGCAGGTGTGCTCTTGTCCCTGTTGATCATTCCGCTGTACATTCCGGTGCTGATATTCGGCACAGGCACAGTTGCGGCAGCAGCTGAGGGTGCGGCTGTCGGAGCATACCTGGCTTTGATGGGTGCTTTCCTGATGTTGGCGCTGACACTGGCGCCGTTTGCAGCAGCAGCAGCGCTGAAAATCAGCATGTCGAACGGGTAAAACAAGGTAAACGGTAGGACGGTGACCATCTGATGTGGCAATTTTTTCACAAACTGGGTTCCCCAAAATGGTTTTTCGGGATATCCACCCGGTTCATGCCCTGGCTGTTGGCTGGCGGCCTACTGCTGTTAATGGCAGGCGTGGTTTGGGGGCTGGCATTTGCGCCCAAGGATTATCTTCAGGGTAATAGTTACCGCATCATTTTCATCCATGTGCCGACCGCATTTATGGCGCAATCGATCTACATAATGATGGCGTCTGCAGCCCTTGTAACTCTGGTTTGGCGCATGAAGCTTGCCGATGTGTTCGTCAAGGCGGTTGCTCCGGTGGGGCTGGTGCTGACCTTTCTGGCGCTCTTTACCGGAGCAGTCTGGGGCAAACCAACCTGGGGCACCTGGTGGATCTGGGATGCCCGGCTTACCTCCATGTTGATTCTGCTTTTCCTGTATGGCGGTGTTATCGCACTGGATCGAGCTATCAATGATGAAAAATCGGCAGCCCGTGCGGTCGCTGTGCTTGTGCTGGTAGGGGTAGTGAATATCCCCATTATCAAATACTCCGTAGACTGGTGGAATACACTGCACCAGCCCGCGACGTTCAAGCTCACAGAAAAGCCGTCCATGCCGGCGGAAATGTGGGTGCCGCTTCTGCTATCAGTGCTGGGCCTGTACCTGATTTTCGGCTGGCTCGCCTGTGTTCGTATGCAGACGGAAATTTTGTCCCGGGAGCAACGCACCCGGTGGGTGAAAGAATTCGTATTGAAAGGACGGGGCTGAGCCATGGCATTTGATTCTTTTTCTGCCTTTATCTCTATGGAGGGCCACGGCCCATATGTATGGGCCTGTTACGCTGTATTTTTCGTGCTGATGGCGGTGATGATGGTCGGCTCGGTGCGAAGCAGGACGGCTGTTATTGAATCCTGCCGTCGTGGTTATGAGTTTCAGGCCGACAAGGGTAAAGTGGCCACGGCTTCGACATCTTCTGCGTCCTTCGCGCGCGTAAACGTTTCCCAAGACTGACTGACAGGTATGTAAATGCACCCGATCCGTAAAAAACGGCTGACCATTGTACTGTTTCTGCTGGCAGGACTATCCGTTGCAGTGGCACTGACAACCTATGCGTTGCGTCAGAACATCAACTTGTTCTACGACCCAAGCCAGATCTCTGCGGGTGAGGCCCCTGTTGATGTGCGAATCCGCGCAGGCGGCATGGTTGAAGAGGGTTCGGTTGTGCGGGACCCGGAAAGCCTGAAGGTGGAGTTTCTGGTCACCGATTACAGCGCTTCTGTTCCGGTGGAGTACGTCGGAATTCTGCCTGACCTGTTCGCAGAGGGGCAGGGCATCGTCGCCATGGGCAGGCTCAACGCCGAGGGCCGTTTTGTGGCGGATCAGGTTCTGGCCAAGCATGATGAAAACTACATGCCTCCGGAAGTTGCCGGAGCCCTGGAAAAGGCTTCAAATGCGGAGGCCAAGTCGGCGGCTGAAAGTACCAAACCGGCAACCTACTAAACACCCTACAACCAATAGCCTGATTCCTGGAGAGCTTTGATGTATCCCGAACTCGGACAGCTTGCACTGATACTGGCGCTGATTCTGGCAGTGCTTCTGTCGGTTGTACCCCTGGTTGGCTCACTCACTGGCCGGGACAGCCTTCAGGCCTTTGCCAGGCCGCTGACCACCGGCATGTTTGTGTTTGTCGGGCTGGCGTTTGTGGTGCTGACCCATGCCTTCCTGACGGATGACTTCTCCGTGGCCTACGTGGCCAACAACAGCAACAGTATGCTGCCCTGGTATTACAAATTCAGCGCAGTGTGGGGTGGCCATGAAGGCTCACTGCTCCTGTGGATATTGATGCTGACCGGCTGGACCATGGCTGTTGCCATTTTCAGTCGCCGTTTGCCGGCGGTGATGATCTCCCAGGTATTATCCGTGCTCGGCATGGTGAGTGTTGGCTTCCTGCTCTTTATCGTCGTGACCTCGAACCCCTTTGATCGCTTGCTCCCCAACGTGCCGGCTGATGGTGCAGACTTGAACCCCTTGTTGCAGGACTTCGGTCTGATCGTGCACCCGCCCATGTTGTACATGGGCTACGTTGGCTTTGCGGTCGCTTTTGCATTCGCCATTGCGGCATTGATTAACGGTCGTCTGGATGCCGCATGGGCCAGATGGTCCCGGCCCTGGACAACCGTTGCCTGGGCTTTCCTTTCTATTGGTATCGCGCTCGGAAGCTGGTGGGCTTACTACGAGCTTGGCTGGGGCGGTTGGTGGTTCTGGGATCCGGTCGAAAACGCTTCCCTGTTGCCATGGTTGTCGGGTACCGCACTGATGCACTCGTTGGCAGTGACCGAAAAACGCGGTGTTTTCAAAAGCTGGACAGTACTGCTAGCCATTGTGACCTTCTCACTTAGCCTGCTGGGTACATTTCTGGTTCGGTCTGGCGTGCTTACCTCGGTGCATGCATTTGCATCTGACCCGGAGCGCGGCACCTTTTTGTTGGCATTGCTGGCACTAACCATCCTGGCCAGCCTGATGCTCTATGCGTTCCGGGCGCCGGTGGTTCATGTGCGCTCCCGTTACGGCTCTCTGTCGCGGGAAATATTCCTGTTGCTGAATAACGTACTGTTGGTTGCTGCAACCTTGCTGGTGGCAGTTGGCACACTTTACCCACTGGTTCTGGACTTCTTTGAACTGGGCAAGATTTCTATTGGTGAACCTTTCTTCAATCTGACGTTCAGCCCGCTGGCTGTGGCGACAGGCCTTCTGCTTGGCGTTGGCACCTTTTCCCGCTGGAAGAAAACCGATGCCGGTTGGCTCGCGCGCAAACTCTTGTGGCCGTTGGCGGTCAGTGTGTTGCTTAGTACGGCGGTCATGATCGTGTATGGCGGATTCAAGCCTTGGGCGTTCCTTGGCGTATTTACAGCCGTATGGGTAACCACTGCAACTTTCTGGGATCTTTGGGACAAGTCTTCATCGAAAAAGGGGCGAATTCATGGTCTCAAACGGCAGTCCCGCAGTTACTACGGCATGGTACTTGGTCACCTGGGCCTCGCTCTCACCATGGCAGGCGCAACGGTGGTGTCGAACTATGGTATTGAGCGCGATGTGCGCATGGTGCCGGGAGATGTAGCTGAGGTTGGGGATTACCAATTCCTGTTTGTGGATATAGGTGAGCGCCGTGGACGGAATTTTACTGCGCAATACGGTACGTTCGAGATCATGCTGGATGGCAAGCGTATCGCTGAACTGCACCCTGAAAAGCGCCAGTACGCGGTTGGCATGAGCGTTATGACAGAAGCGGATATTGATGCCGGTCTGTTCCGGGATATATTTGTGGCTGTCGGTGAACGTATTTCAGACAACGCCTGGGCTATTCGCCTGCAGTATAAGCCGTTGATCCGCTGGCTCTGGCTTGGCGCTTTGTTTATGGCCGCAGGTGGTTTCCTGGCCATCTCGGATCGCCGTTACCGGATACGCGAACGGGCGACTGAAAGCCGAGCGTCCTCTGCACCATCGTCGCCAGCGCAGCCGGGCTCTCAGGGCGCAGCCGGAGCGGTTTCATGAAGCGGTTTTTACTGTTCCTGCCGTTGCTGGTAGCCATCATAGTGGGTGCATTCCTGTTTGCCGGTATCGGTAAAGATCCCACCAAGCTGGATTCCGCCCTGGTTGGAAAGCCGGTTCCGGTATTCAGTCTCAAAAGCCTCAAGCAACCTGAGGCGACCCTTGATGAGAGCCTGTTCCAGGGTGAGGTTACCCTGTTGAATGTGTGGGGTACCTGGTGCCCTGCATGCCGGGACGAGCATGCTGATCTGATGTGGTTGGCGCAGGAAAGGAAGGTTCCAATTATCGGCTTGAACTACAAAGACAACAGAGATGACGCTTTGGTCTGGCTGGACAGGTTGGGCGATCCATACCGTACAGTGATCTATGACCCAAAAGGCACTCTGGGTTTTGATCTGGGTGTTTATGGCGCGCCAGAAACCTTTGTTATTGATGCATCCGGTGTTGTGCGTTATCGCCATGTAGGTGTGGTCAACGTCGAGGTGTGGGAACAGATCCTGTTGCCAGTGATTACTAAAGCGCGGGGGAATGGCTGATGCTCCGTATTATGTGTTTCCTGCTGGCTATTCTTGCATCCGGCATAACCTCTGCAGATGTTTCTGCTGTGTATGGTTTTGACAGCCGCAGTGAAGAGCAACGCTACCAGAATTTGATTGCAGAACTGCGCTGCCCCAAATGCCAGAACCAGAACATTGCGGATTCAAATTCCCCCATTTCCAAGGATATGAGAAATGCGGTTTATCAAATGATGCAGGAGGGGGCCAGCAATGATGAAATTGTTGAGTCTCTGGTAGGCCGCTTTGGTGAGTTTGTGAAATACAAGCCTGATCTGGACAGTCGAACCTTCGTTCTCTGGGCAACGCCTGCAATAGCCGTTTTGGGTGGTTTGCTGGTGGTGGCCGGGGTGGTTGTTCGTTCTCGTCGGGCGGGCACAGCAGCGCCAGCACTCAGTGCAGACGAGCAGGCCCGTATTGAAAAAATGCTTGCGGAAAAAAATCGTAACGGCAAGGCCTGAATAGCACTTAGTTCAAACGCCTGGCTTCGTAGCTGTACGCACCGTTTTATTCATTTTGAACCTGTGATGATATTTCCATGACCCAAACTTTCTGGATTGCCGCAACGGTACTGATCATTCTTGCCCTGGCATTTGTAATCTACCCAGTGATGTTCCACCGCCGGGGCGACCGGCAGCAGACGGATCTCAGAAACCAGAACCTGATGGCATATCGCAGCCGCATGGCTGAGTTGGAAAAAGAGCATCAAGCTGGAATTATTGACGAGGAAACATACCAGCAATTGCGCGATGAACTTGCCGGAGCCATGTTGGATGATGTGCCTGAGAACGAAGCTCCGGCAAAAAGTATTCCCGGTCGCAAGGCCGCGATGGCAGTGGGTTTGGTTTCAATACTCCTGATCCCCGCAGCCACGGTTGTACTTTATGACGAGTGGGGGGCTCTGGACAGCGTGGAAGCGTATATAGCCATGCAGGAATTGGGTGGTTCAGACGAAGCCCGAGCAGCGCAGATGGACACGCTCACAGAACAGTTGCGTGAGCGGTTGGAAGCAAGCCCCGACAACCCGGACGGATGGGCTATGTTGGGCCAAACCTATATGCGCCTGGAGCGCTATGAAGATGCTGCCTGGGCATTCCGGCAGCTGGCGGATAGTGTGAAGTCGGATGATGGATCCCGGGCAGTTGCTCTGGGGCTGTCTGCGCAAGCACTGTTTTTCCGCAGTCAGGGTGCCATGACCGATAAGGTCACCGCCACAATTGAAGAAGCAAGGTCACTGAACCCCGACGAAGTTAATTCCTTGGGCTTACTGGGTATTCACTCCTTCAGTCAGGGCGACTATCGGGAAGCTATCCAATATTGGGAACGCATTCAGGCAGTCGCACCAGACCACCCGCAGTTGGGCGCCATTCAGGGTGGCATTAAAGAAGCTTACACTCGGCTTGGGGAGCAGCCACCAGCACAGGAACCGGCTTTTGCTGCAGCGGATGATAGCGCTCAGGGAATGGGCGTAACTGTGAGCGTAAGCCTCGATGAAGCATTCAAGCAGGATATTCCTGAAGACACTACCTTGTTTATTTTTGCCCGTGCAGCGAATGTTCAAAGCGGCCCCCCGCTGGCCGTTGTCAGGTTGACCGCAAGCGCTTTGCCCGTTGATATCCGGTTGGATGACCGATATGCGATGACGCCGGAGGCAGTGATCTCAGGTGTGGAAGAAGTGGCTGTAACGGCGCGCCTGACACGTTCTGGCAGCATCAACGCACAAGCAGGTGACTGGCAGGGCAGTACTGATACACCCATTACGGTTACCAAAGAGCAGGGCGCACCGGTATCCATAGTGATCAATAAGCAGTTGACCGGAAGTTAACCGGAACGTCTCCCGCCGAGCCGGCAGGTACCGGCCCGGTGAGTGTTCAAACTGATTTCAGTTGTTGCCACGTTACCCCTCACAATGAAAGGCCGGCGGGGTAAAGTGGCGGCAAGTCAGTTTCCTGCTTAGATCTGTTTTTCTGTTGTCTTGCTTGCCGGAGCGCCGCAACCAGAGGCTCCCCGTCCCACTGTTCACTGCTGTTTCCATCACCGGAACGATCCTGGCTGAACAGATGCGCCTGTAGTGCGCTCAGCTCCTTGTCAAGATCCGGTGTCTGAACTACCCGGAAAACGTCTCCGGCAGAGCGGAAGTCGTGCCCTGGCCAGTGCAAATTTGACCAGTGAACAAACAGCCCCGGCGTGGATGCCCGACCATCTTTTGCCGCATTAAGCATCTGCTCAAACGCATTGCGTTCACTTTCGCTTTCCTCAGAGACGCTATTGGCAGGCGCATCGGCAGCCAGTCTGCGGGTTCGCCACCAGGCCAACATTGTCAGAACCCAAATACCCGCAAGTGCAAGACTGACCCATTGCCAGAATGCGTTGTCTGCTGCTGCACCGGTGCTGACAGATTGATTCGCATCGCCAGTGGCAGGTGGTGAGCCTTGGCTTGACGTGGAGCCTCCAACAGCCGCTGGTGACGCGTCAGATGCAACCACGTTCAGGGTTTGTGCAGGGATAACAGCAACTTTCTCACTGTCGGATTCTGTATCCCACCAGGGAATACGCACCGCCGGAAGGCTCAGTTTTCCGGATTCCACGGGAACCAGAGCGCTGGTTTGAGTGAGGGTCGAGACAATGCCGTCGGGGCCCACGTTAGTGTTTCGCTGTGGCTCTTCCGGATAGCTTCGAAGCCCGTCAGGCGCAGAATCAGGTAGGGGGGGCAGCGCTTCTGAGGGCAGTCCTGCAGCTTGCAGGCTTAGTGTGCGGGTGAGATTGTCGCCGGTCTTCAGATTCAAGGTAGGTGGCATGCCAGCCTCTCTGAGAGTGAGGCTGGTGGCCGGTAACCAGGTTGCGCCGCTGAACTCTGCTGGTACATCTTTTACAGGCACTTCAAACAAGGAGGCACTGTCCCGCAGGAACCGAAGAGAGCCGTCGGCATCTCTGGCCTGACCTTCAAAACGAATGGGAGGCAGATTCATTACGCCGGGTTTTTGTGGAAACAGGGCGTAGCGCCGCTCCACAACCCGGTAGCGTACGCCGTCGCGGTCGCTGGAATACTCCCGTTGTTTGCCGAGGCTTTCGATGATCGCGTTTGGGTGCTGCGGATCGGATAGCTCACCACGGATAAGGTTGCCCTGGAAGAACAGCCTCACTGTCAGGATCAGCTGTTCCTGAACATAGACTTCGGCTTTATCAGCCGTCAGCTCAATGAAACTCCCTCGATTCGTGCCAGTCTGGTCAGGGGGCGTACCGCCAACAACCTCGATGACCACCGGTTTGGATTTTGAGTCTTTGAAACTCAGTGGGGGTATGGTGAGTTTTCCGGTTGATTTGGGTGCAAGCTGGTAGGTCCAGGTTATTTCTCCCACCATGTCGCTGTTTATTGTGCGAATGCTGTAGCGCTGGTTGCGGGCGAGTATCTCGAAATCACGTTCCACCTTTTCGATATCTGGCGAGGGCAAGTTCGATAGATCAAAATCAAACAGGTTGCTCAGGCTGATATCTATCTCTGTGCTGCCCTTGACGGTAAGCGTCAGCACTTCGCCTTCGTAAAGGCGGGTTCTGTCTGGCTCTACGCTGAGTTCGCCGGCCTGCGCACCAAGCCCGAATACCATAAGAACTGCCAGCCAGATTGCCGGAATATTCAGCTGTTTTACCATGGTGTGTCGCCCTCATCCGATGGTGTCTGACGCTCCTGATACTGTTGCAGGAATTTTCGTTGTAAAAGCCCGCCCGGATTGTCTGGTACCCGGCGAAGGGATTGCTCCTGGCTTTGGGTCAGGGGCGTTTCAGAGGTGGGCGCGGGTGCCTCGACTTCCTGATCGCCGGGTTCTGTCTCCGTGGCCTGCGCGCTTGAATCCTGGTTTTCTGATGCGTCGCCTGTTTGCTGCTCGCCAGGTTCATCCTGATTACCGCTCTGCTCTTGGTCTTCGCCTCCGTTTTCGGACTGTTCAGGTTCCTGGTCCGAGTTCTGTGGCTGATCCTGATTTTCGTTGTCACCGGATGAGTCTGAGGGGTTCCCCTGTTGCTGGCCATCGTTCTGGCTGGAATCCGAAGGGTTCTGGTTGTCTTCGCCCTGGTCCTGATCGGATTGTTTCTCCTGCTGTTTGAGCAGATCCTCAACAATCTGACGGTTTACCCGCGCATCTTCCATGTCTGGTTTGCGGGCTAGTGCGCTGTCGTAGGCCTCAATAGCTTCCTTTAGTTTGCCGGCCCGGGCGAGAGCGTTGCCACGATTGTAATCCCCGAGGGTAGTGTCCAGGCCGGAGAAAACTTTGGCGGCTTCCTCATAGCGCTCGGCCCTGTAAAGAGCTGCCCCCCGCCATTCCGGTAACGTGAGAATCCTGGCCGCTGCAGTTGGATCTTCCCGTATCAATTCCGCGGCCCTTTGATCTTCACGCTGCCACAGGCTGCCCCAATCCATGGCTTGGGCTGGTTGTGGCAGAGCGGGCAGGACAATCAGTGCTATGGCGGTAAAAGCGCCGCGGCGCCAGCCCAGTAATAACAATGGTAAGGCCAGCCACAGCAGCCAGTATCCGTCGTCTTGCCAGCGGTTTACTGTGAGCCCGGTGGTGGAGTCTTGCCACTCGTCGGATTCCGCAGGGCTGAGATTCAGGGCTGCTATGTCGGTGTCATCCAACGTCATTTCATGGCTGCTACCACCATTGTTTCGGGCGAGTTCCGCGAGCATGTCCGGGTCGGTGCGAGTTATGACGATGCTGCCGTTATCGCGGATAAACCCCCGCCTTGCAAGCGGGATGGGGCCGCCATCGCGGGTGCCGGCGGCCAGCGTGCTGAGGGTATAGTCACTACCCTTTAGCGCAGTGCGGATAGGCTCGCGGTAGCGATCTGGAACCTCATCGGTAATCAACAGAATGCGACCCATGCCCGGAGCACCTTGTTCCAAAAGTGCGCGGGCTCTGGCAACTGCAAGATCCGAACGGTTGCCCTGAACCGGCATGATCACAGGATCGAGTACGTTGAGCATGCCAGTGACTGTGTTGATGTCGTCGGTGAGAGGCGTGACAACGTGAGCATCGCCGGAGTACACAATCAGCCCGGTGAGACTGCCTTCCCGAACGGCGAGTATGTCGCGGATTTTGCGCTTTGCCCGGGTTAGGCGGTCCGGTTCCAGATCGGTGGCCAGCATGGACAGCGATAAGTCGAGCACAACCACCA
This sequence comes from Marinobacter sp. DY40_1A1, assembly GCF_016597815.1. Taxonomy (GTDB): domain Bacteria; phylum Pseudomonadota; class Gammaproteobacteria; order Pseudomonadales; family Oleiphilaceae; genus Marinobacter; species Marinobacter xiaoshiensis. The sequence continues at coordinate 667,342 of NZ_VCHA01000001.1, forward strand.
GGCTGTCCCCCGGCTTTTTCAGGGGTGTCGGCGCCTCACGCCAGGCTGGCCCGGCGAGGGCAATAGCGAGGATAACCAGTGCGCTGATTGCTGGCAGGAGCTTTGATTTTCCTTTGCCTTCAGCTCCGCCATAACGCCGGATAACCGGGGCCAAAAGCTGCTCGGGGATCAGGCCTGACCAGCCACTGTCGCCGGAGCTCCGGCGCGCCAAAACAATGTACAACAAAGGCGCAAGGAGTAGCAGCAGAAGCCAGAGAGGGCGGATGAAGTGGAAGTCAGCCATGGGTCGCATCTCCTTCCGCAGCCTGCCGGACATTGCCCTGCCAGGTCCTGATTCGTCTGAACATAAGGAGGCCTAGCCAGAGAACGACCGCCATGCCCGCAGGCCAGAAAAAGAGATCGGTAACCGGGCGGTAGGTTTTGCCATCCAGTTCAATGGGTTCAAGCTGGTTGATGGTTTCGTAAATCAATTCCAGCTCGGGCAGGCTGCGGGCACGAAAATACTCGCCGCCAGTTTGCTGGGCCATGCGTGTCAGCAGATCCTCGTCCAGATCTCTTGAAGGGTTTACCCGGCGGGAGCCCAGCAAACCACGGCGGATCATCGACTCGGCACCAATACCGATTGTATAAAGGCGAACGCCTGCAGCCGCCGCTATTTCCGTGGCTTTGTCCGGAGTGATTTGGCCGGCGGTATTGGCGCCATCAGTCAGCAATACCACCACTCGTTGTTGTTGAGGGCGCTCTCTGAGGCGCTTTGTAGCCAGGCCGACAGCGTCGCCGATGGCTGTTGCCCGCCCGGCCATACCGATGCCGGATTCCTGCAACAGGGTTTCCAGTGTTTCCAGGTCAAAGGTCAAAGGCGCCTGCACATAAGGCTCCGTGCCAAACAGTATCAGGCCCAGCCTGTCTCCTTCACGGCGGGCAATAAAGTCGTTCAGCACTCTTTTAACGGCCTGTAAGCGGTTGATGCTGCGGCCCTGAATGATCATGTCCTGCTCTTCCATACTGGGCGAAATGTCCACCACCAGCATAAGGTCGCGCCCGGACACGGGCATTTGCACCTGTTCACCGACATGCTGTGGCCGTGCCAGTGCCAGTACCAGCAGCGCCCAGGCCAGAAACAGCACCAGGGTTTGCCAGCGGGGCGCGCCATTGCCCTGTCGAGTAACCCCCGGCAGCTCCGAGAGCCAGTGGCCAACGGGGAAAACCGGGGCGTCCACTGTGTGGGTGGCGGGCTTCTTCCATTGCAACAGCAGGGGCACAAGAATCAGTAGTAGTACCCAGGGGTAAGTGAGGCTCAGCATTTTTGCGCCTCCAGCCAAATACGGGCGAATTCCAAAGCCTGTGCGGGTTCGGCCGTCGGCTCCGGTTGCCAGGCACTGTTTATCAAAGCATCGACAACAGGGCGATGGGCTATTCGTCCTTCAGGGAGGTGGCGAATCAGGCATTCTGCCCATTGCTCGCCTGTCTGGGCTTCAGGGTTTTCGCCCGGATAACGCGCCCGCGCCACACGCTTGAGCAGCGCATTGAGTTCCGTGAACCACAGTGGCTCTTTAACGGCCGAGCGCTCCAGAATAGCCAGTTCGGCCTTTGCAAGCCTCAGCCAGCGGTTTCGGCGGTGGCGACGAATAACTGCCCAGACCAAAGCGACCAAAGCAAAAAGCAGGAGGAAGCCCAGAACCCACCAGCCCGGCGCCGGTGGCCAGAAGCCGCCGGTTATTGGCAAGTGAATATCTCGCAGTTGGCTCAGGGGATCGTCGGGTGTCATCCGATTCGCCCTCCCGGCCCGAGTATGGATTTAAGGCTCACTGCAGGTGATTCATGGGTTGAAACATTAGACGCCCATACGCCCGATAAACGGAAGCACTCTTCAAGCCTGGCCTCGTGGTGAGCGATCTTTTCATGCCAGGCCTGCTGAAAGCTGCTGTTGGATGCATCAAACCAGACAGGGCCTTCAGTACCGGCAACTGCGAAGCGACCGCTTTGGGGCAGTTCAAGCTCCAGGGGGTCCACAACGCGCAATGCGCTGACACTGTTGTGGCGAGCCAGAGCAGCGAGCAGTGACGGGGTGTTGTCCGAGATGCCAAGGAAATCACTGATCACGAAGATTCGACTGCCCGTATGGGCAACACGTCGGGCTTCTGCGAGCGCCGTATCGAGGGTGGTTTCTGATGCGGCGCTTTCTATGGATGTGTGCTGCTGGCTGGCGAGGGTGTCCAGCAACCTTAATACGGATTTTTTTCGCCGGGCCGGGCGCTGAACGTTCAAGGTACTGCCGTTAAACACAATGCCGCCTACCTGATCACCAGCCATAAGCGCCAGCCAGGCAAGAATGGCGGCAAGCTGAGCGCAGCGCACCTGCTTGAAGGCTCCGGTGCTGGCGAAGAACAGAGTGGGGCCCAGATCGCATATCAGCAGTACCGGTCGTTCGCGCTCTTCCTCGTACAGTTTTGTGTGGGGAGCCTGGCGACGGGCGGTTACACGCCAGTCAATGCTGCGGATATCGTCCCCTGGCTGGTAAAGCCGCACCTCCGCAAAGGCCATTCCACGACCACGCTGTGCAGAGCGCTGGAGCCCAGCCTGGCGTGCTCTTGCAGGGCGCGCTGAAGGCAGCTTCAAGGCCCGGGCATCTGCTTGCAGGCGAATGAGTGCCTGCAAGTTTATGCGGGTTGTTGCATCACTGGCGCGTACATCCATGGCCAGCCTCAGGCGCTCACGGGTACGCGGTCTATCAGGCGCTGTATCACTGTGTCTGCCGTTACGCCTTCCGCCTCGGCTTCAAAGGTCAGCAGGATTCGGTGCCGGAGCACATCGAAGGCAACCGCTCGAATATCGTCGGGTGTTACGTAATCCCTGCCGTTGAGCCACGCAATGGCACGGGAGCAGCGGTCGAGTGCAATAGTGCCCCGGGGGCTGGCGCCAAATGCTGTCCAACGGGCCAGTTCCGCGTCCAGAACGCCTGGGTCTCTGGTGGCGAGCACCAAAGCAAGAAGGTACTGCTCAACCGGTTCAGCCATATAGATGTCGGCAACCTCAGCGCGGGCTTCGAAAACCTGGTCTGCGGTCAGTCGAACTTCTGAGGCGGCCTGGCCCTGTTTGTAATCATTTCTGGCCAGATGAAGAATGGCTTGCTCGGCCTGTGCCGACGGGTACCCGATGACCACGTGCATCAAAAAGCGATCAAGCTGGGCCTCTGGCAAGGGGTAAGTGCCTTCCTGCTCGATGGGGTTCTGGGTCGCCATCACCATGAACAGGCGGTCCAGAGGGAAGGTGCGCATGCCCACACTGACCTGGCGCTCGCCCATGGCCTCAAGCAGGGCAGACTGAACTTTTGCCGGTGCCCGGTTGATTTCGTCTGCCAGTACCAGGTTGTGGAAAATTGGCCCGCGCTGGAATTCGAACAACCCGGTTTCTGCCCGGTAAATCTCGCTGCCGGTTACATCTGATGGCAACAAATCCGGGGTGAACTGAATGCGGTGGAAATCTCCCGTGAGATGGTCTGCCAGGGCTTTTATCGCGGTGGTTTTTGCCAGCCCCGGAGCACCCTCTACCAGAAGGTGCCCATCGGCAAGCAATGCAATAAGAAGACGGTCGACCAGCTTTTCCTGGCCTATGATCCTTTTGGCTAACTGTGCCCGTAGTTCACCGAACGTATGCTGTAACGACATAGGAAGTGATTGCTCTCGTGCGTAAGTAGTTGCCGCAGTTTTGGTGTCTGACCGGCAAAAATCAAGGGTTTGACTATGCTTATCTCACGATATCCCTATTACGTTTATTTCACACTATCTGAGGTCGCCCATGAATGCGCTGACAGTGGCAAGCAAAGATCAGTTTTTCGAACTTTTGGCTGAAGAGTTTTCCAGGAAACTTGCCAAAGCCGAAGCCAAGAAAATCAGCGAATTTGTAAAGCAGCATTACGCCCATATTCCTCTGGAAGAACTTCTTGAGCGGCGACTCTCAGACACTTACGGCGCTGCAATGGCCGCTTGGCAGTTTATGCAGAAGCGTGGTGCAGAAGAGGCGCCTGTGGCTGTCTTCAACCCGGATCTGGAAAGTGATGGCTGGCAGTCTACCCATACCGTTGTGTTTATTTTGCACCCGAATATCCCGTTCCTGATTGATTCCCTGCGTATTGCGATTAACCAGCGGGAAATTGCGACTCACTCCATTCAGCACTCCATTCTCAATCTGGAGCGGGACAAATCAGGAAACCTCGAAAACTTGCTGGCGCCCAAGAAAACCGATGCGGGCTCTGCGTATGAAGCGCTTATCGTTCTTGAAATTGCCAGGCACAGCAACCCCAAGGATCTCAAGGACCTGGAGCAGGCACTGAAGGCTGTCCTCCACGAAGTGAGCATTGCCGTTTCGGATTTTCCGGTTGTTACCGAGAAGGTTAACCAGATTATTAAAGAGCTGGATAACACCACCGCAGTGATTAGCAGTGAGCAGAAGGAAGAGGCGCAAGCCTTTCTGAAGTGGCTGATAAGTGATCACTTTACGTTTCTTGGCTACGACGAGTATGACTTTGCCAAGGAAAAGTCAGGCATGGTGGTGCGCAGAGTTGAGAAATCCGAGCTGGGCATACTCCGTGTAAACAACGAGCGGCCGGAGCAGGTTCGTCTTGACGAGTTACCTCAACGCACGCGCCACGAAATGACGCGGGCGGATGATATTATCATTTTCGCAAAATCGGCCCAGCGCTCACGGGTTCACCGCCCCGCCTATCCGGACTATATCGCCGTAAAGAAGTTCAACAAGAAGGGCGAGGTGGTTGGCGAGCGCCGGTTCCTGGGGCTGTACACCTCTCGTGCTTATAACGAGCGGCCAGATGAGATTCCACTGCTCAAGCGCAAGTTTCAGAGCGTGATGAAAGGCTCCGGGTTCCTGAGGGCAGATTACGCCGGTAAGGAGCTTGAGCAGATTCTCACCCTCTATCCTCGGGACGAGCTGTTCCAGATTGCCGAAGATGAACTGCTGCACGTGGCAAAGAACATCCTGTATATACAGGAGCGCCATCGTATTGAGCTGTTTATGCGTGAAGACGTGTACGGCCAGTTTGTTACTTGTCTGGCGTTTTTCCCGCGGGACATTTACAACACTGAACTTCGCCTGAAGGTGGAGCAGGTGCTGCTTGATCAGCTTGGTGCTGAAGACATTGAATTTGTGACGCATTTTTCCGAGTCTGTATTGGCACGTGTGCAGTTCACCATTCGCGTGCCTCAGGTTGAAAACCGCAAATTGCCACTGGCAGAGATCCGGGAAAAGGTCATCGAGTTAGCCCAGTCCTGGCGCGATGGCCTATCCGTGGCTCTCAGTGAAGCCTTTGGGGAAGAAGAAGGTAATGAGCTACATCGCCTGTGGGCGAGTGGTTTCCCCGCAAGTTACACCGAGATGTTCTCGCCGCGCCGTGCCGCTATTGATATTGAGCATATAGCGGCAGCTTCTACCGGTAATGACCTGGCAATGAGCTTTTACCGGGCGCTTGAAGAAGACGAAAGCACCTTGCACTTCAAACTGTTTTATCCTGACCAGCCCTTGCCGCTGTCTGACGTAATGCCCATTTTCGACAACCTGGGCTTCCGTGTTCTGGGTGAGCATCCGTTCGAAGTGACCGATCGGAACAATAAAACCGTATGGATTCACGATTTCACTCTGTATGCCCATGGTGGCAAGGCGGTGGACATTCATCGGATACGGCCCATTTTCGAGGAGCTGTTCCATCGGGTGTGGTATGGAGAGGCAGAGAACGATGCCTTTAACCGTATGCTCATCACGTCGTACATGAGCTGGCGGGAGATTGCCCTGTTGCGCACCTATGCGCGCTACATGCGACAGATCCGTTTTTCCAATAGTCAGACTTTTATTTCCAATACCCTGGTGAATCACGTTGAGCTCACCCGGATTCTGCTGGAATACTTTGAGGTGCGGTTCAATCCGGATCGCTTCCAGAGTGAGGTGAAGTGTCAGGCGGCTCAACAGAAGCTGGAAATAGAATTCAACGCCGGGCTGGAAGAAGTGGATAACCTCAGTGAAGATCGGGTGCTCCGTCTTTACCTCGAACTGATGCAGGCCACGCTTCGTACCAACTACTACCAGCTTGGTGAAGAAGGTCAGCCCAAGCCCTATATCAGTGTGAAGTTTGATCCTTCCGGCATTTCGGACATGCCTCTGCCTGTGCCTGTGTACGAGATATTTGTTTACTCGCCGCGTGTTGAGGGCGTTCACCTGCGTGGTGGCAAGGTTGCCCGCGGCGGTTTGCGTTGGTCAGATCGTTTTGAGGATTACCGTACGGAAGTTCTAGGTCTGGTGAAGGCGCAGCAGGTAAAGAACGCTGTCATTGTGCCAGTGGGCGCCAAAGGCGGCTTTGTTGCCAAGCGCCTGCCGGATTCTTCCGATCGCGAGGCATTCCAGGCCGAAGGCATTGCAGCCTACAAAACGTTTATCCGGGGCTTGCTGGATATTACCGACAACCTGGTTGATGCCAAAATCCAGCCGCCGGAGCGTGTGGTTCGCCACGACTCGGATGATCACTACCTGGTTGTTGCCGCAGATAAAGGCACGGCTACATTCTCTGATATCGCGAATGGCCTGGCGGCGGAATACAACTTCTGGATGGCAGATGCCTTCGCGTCCGGTGGCAGCAATGGTTACGACCACAAGAAAATGGGCATTACGGCGCGGGGCGCCTGGGTGTCTGTTGAGCGTCACTTCCGCGAGCTGGGCATTAACCCTGCAGAAGATGAGTTTACCGCTATTGGTATTGGCGACATGGCCGGAGACGTATTCGGCAACGGCATGTTGAACTCTGAGAAAACCCGGCTGGTGGCCGCGTTTAACCATATTCACATTTTCGTGGATCCGACACCCGATGCAGCCAAGAGCTACAACGAGCGCAAGCGGCTGTTCGAGAAGCCGCGCTCGGCCTGGACGGATTACGACACCAAGCTTATTTCCAAAGGCGGTGGTGTATTTAATCGCAATGCAAAATCCATCGCCATAAGCCCGGAAATCAAGAAACTCCTGGATATCAATTCAGACCGTGTGCCCCCGAATATGCTGATTTCCCACATTCTGAAGGCTCGGGTTGATTTGCTCTGGGTAGGTGGCATCGGCACCTACATCAAGGGCAGCACAGAGTCCCATAGCGATGTTGGTGACAAGGGTAACGATGGCGTGCGCATCAATGGTGGCGATGTGCGCTGCAAGATTATAGGTGAGGGTGGCAACCTGGGTATGACCCAGCTTGGGCGCATTGATTATGCCCTGACGGGCGGGAAGTTGAATACAGACTTTATTGATAACTCTGGCGGGGTCGACTGCTCAGACCACGAAGTTAACATGAAGATCCTGCTCAATCGTGCCGTAGCAATGGGAGATCTTACGTTTAAACAGCGCAACGTCATGCTGGAAGAGATGACAGACGATGTGACCGCGCTGGTTCTAAAGAACAACTACCGGCAAACCCAGGCCATCAGTATTGCCAACGAGGACGCAGCCACGCGCCTTGAGGAATACCGCAGGCTGATGAACACCTTTGAAAGCGAAGGCAAGCTAAACCGGAGTCTGGAGTTCCTGCCTGATGACGACACGCTGTCTGAGCGCAAACTGAAAAATAAAGGGCTGACCCGGCCCGAACTGTCGGTTCTTATTTCCTATGTGAAAGGCGATCTGAAGCAGACGTTGATCGACAGCAGCCTGCCAGATAACCCCTTGCTTGCCCGTGAAATGTACAAGGTTTTTCCCCGGGATATGAACCAGAATTTCTCCAAGGAGTTGGGTGAACACCAACTGCGCCGGGAAATTATTGCCACACAGATTGCCAACGATATGGTCAACCACATGGGCATTACGTTTGTGGAGCGGTTGAACCAATCCACCGGCGCAGACGCCGCATCTATCGCGTTGGCATGGTTGATTACCCGGGATGTTTTCCGGATCGATAACTGGTGGGACAAGATTGAAGCGCTGGATTTTCACATTTCGGCTCAGTTACAGATGAAACTGATGCAGGATCTGATGCGCTTGATGCGCCGCTCCGTGCGCTGGCTGTTGCGGAATCGCCGTGCGGAACTGAGTATTCAGAACCATATGGAGCGTTTCGCCGACAGTGTTTGGGCGATCACGTCTGGCTTGCCTGAATATCTGGGAGAGTATGCCAGCAGCGAGTGGGCAAAGCGTAATGAGGCGCTCGTTAGTGAAGGGGTGCCGGCGGAACTGGCCTCTGTGCTGGCTGGTACCAGTTATCTGTATTCATCCCTTGGTATTATCGAGGCACAGGAAACCACAGGCATGCCGCTTAAAACCGTCGCTAACCTGTACTATGAATTAGGCGACAGGCTTGACCTGAACTGGTTTGCTACCGCTATTGCAAACCTCAAGCCTGGGTCCCACTGGCAGGCACTGGCGAGGGAGAGCTTCCGGGAGGATATGGATTGGCAGCAGCGGGCATTGACCACTGGCGTACTTCGTCTGGCTGGAAAGCCGGAGGAATTGCCTGCATGCGTAGATGCCTGGCTGGAACGGCATGAGTCGCTGATCGAACGCTGGAAATCCATGCTGCAGGAGCTCAAGGGCGTGAGGGAGCCAGAGTACGCCATGTTCTCTGTGGCACTGCGCGAATTGCTGGATCTGGCGCAGAGTACGCTGCATCAATCACAAAGCGAGAGCTAGCTCAAAAAGGCTGCCCGACATGACTCAGATAAACTGAGTGTTGCGTTGGAGCCGTGATTCCCGTTCAATCACGACCGGGAATCACGAAACGGAGCCTGTTAATGGGCCAGCTTGACCATCTTCTTGAAAAAAACCGGGCCTGGGCAGATGCCATCAGAGCCGATGATCCGCAGTTCTTTCATCGCCTCTCGAATCAACAGGCGCCGGAATACCTGTGGATTGGCTGCGCTGACAGCCGGGTGCCGGCCAACCAGATTGTGGATATGCCTCCGGGTGAGCTTTTTGTGCACCGGAACGTTGCTAACGTCGTCGTCCATACCGATTTCAACTGCCTGTCGGTTTTGCAGTTCGCCGTAGAGGTGTTGAAGGTCAAGCATGTGCTTGTGGTTGGACATTATGGCTGCGGCGGCATCAAGACGGCTCTGCGTAATGAAGGCTTTGGTCTCATAGGTAACTGGCTGAGGCATGTGCAGGATATTCGGGATCGTCATCAGTCTGTACTCAGTGCCTGTAGTAACGAGAATGATCAGGCTGATCGGCTGTGCGAACTGAATGTTATTGAGCAGGTTGGGCATGTGTGCCAGAACAGCATTGTTCAGGAAGCCTGGAAGCGCGGCCAACGGCTGAACGTTCACGGCTTCGTGTACGATTTGGCAGACGGCATACTCCGGGATATGGGGTTATCTGTTTCCGGGGCTCAGGACTGGGAACAGATCAAACAGAACAGTCTGGATGAGCTGGTATTGCGCCCTGTGCGCTCGGGTCGTCAGAAAAAAGTCTAGTATTCATCGCAAAACGGCATCATTCGATTCATGCAGAGTATAACTGGCTCCGGCTTACCTAATTCCCATCAGGCATTGCTTAAAAACCAGCATCTGTTATCCGGCCGGCTGGCTTTGTTGGGTATTTCATCGGCACATTTGCTGCCAGCGCTCCCTTGTAGCGGCCTTGCCATGAGCGAGCACGCGGGTGTTTTCCGCGCGCTGGAGCGCCATGATGGCTGGCAGGCTGCCTTTGGTTATGACGATCCGGCGCTGGCTGACAGCAGCTATGACAGCATCGTGGTGTTTTTGCCAAAAGCCCGTGCCGAGTTGGAAATGCGCCTTGCGCTGGCCCGCTCCCTGGCGGCAGACAATGCACGATTGATACTGGTCGGGGAGAAAAAAGAAGGCATAGCGGGTGCCATCAAACAGCTTAAAGCCGTTGCGCCCCGGGCATCAAAGGCAGACAGCGCACGCCATTGTCAGGTCTGGTGTGCAGATTCGATTGAGCCGGTTCCCGGGTTCCGGGTTCAGGACTGGTTGAGCTGGAGCACCGTTGAGTGTTCGGGAATCTCCATTGACGTTGCGGGGTTACCCGGGATATTCAGTCATGATGACCTCGACAAGGGAACACGCATGCTGCTGGAAACTCTGGCAGAACAGCCCATGCAGGCACACAGGCTGCTCGATTTTGCCTGTGGTGCGGGTGTCATTGGAGCATGGATTCAAGCCTGGCAAGCAGCAAAGCAAACCCCTGTTGCCAGTATCGATGGCGTGGACGTCCAATCTCAGGCGGTTATCTGTGCAAGGGAAACCTACCAACGCAACTGCGCCGAGGGCAGCATTGTCGCTTCTGACGGCCTGGCCGGGGTTGACGGCCTCTGGCCCGGAGTTATCAGTAACCCTCCCTTCCACACCGGTGTAAAAACCGACACCTCCATGACAGAACAGTTTCTTCAGGATGTGAAGCGGCAGTTGCAGCCAGGTGGCGAATTACGATTGGTGGCAAACAGTTTTCTGCCCTACGAAGCGTTGATCAAACGATATATAGGCAGAGTTGAGCGCCTGCGCGAAGACGGGCGCTTTACCGTTTACCGTGCTTTCCGGGGCCAATAACGAAAAAAGCCCCTGGGGTGAGGGGCAAAAGGTTCGCTTCCATAAAAAAAGGAGCTAACCGAGAATGAGTTTGAGAAAAGCCCTCGTGATGAAAGCCTTCCTAAAAGTGAACAAAACGAACAATAGGGTTAATTTCTAGAGTAATCAGCCTAAAATGGCTGCTTTACATGAATTCCCTCTGGATGCCTGATATGACAACCGCTGTGCTGGAATTTCCCGGTGGTCGCCTGACCCTCAATCGCCCCGGCACCAATGATCCGAGCCTGCGAGCCTGGAGCTCTGCCGACGAGCTGCTCCTGCAGGAAGCTTTCGAGCATTTGGCAATCGCGCCTGACTCGCGGGTTCTGGTTGTTGATGATCAATACGGCGCCCTGACCCTGGGTCTGTCTCCATTTTCGCCTGATGTAGTTGCTGATAGCGCCCAGCTAGGCTCTGCATTGGCCTTGAATGCCGCTCTGAACCCCGCTTGTGCCGCTCCAGAACGTGTTTTCAGCTGGTTACAGCCGCCTGTTGGTACCTATGACCTGATTCTGCTGAAGATTCCCCGTGAAACCGACTATCTGGATTGGTTGTTGCGTTGGTCCAATGGTGCGCTCAAGCAAGCCGGGGTCATATTGGCGGCCGGGATGATCAAGCATCTTCCGGATCGCAGTGTGGATGTATTTGCCAGAACGGTGAATGTTGAGAAAGTAAGTCGGGCGGTGAAGAAAGCCCGGTTAATTACCTGTAGCCAAGGTGAGGCCAGTCTGGATAATTGGCCTGGAATCTGGAAAGGGTATGACCTGGAAGCGCCTGGCGCCCGCGCTAATGCCATGCCAGCCGTATTCGCCCGGGAGAAGCTGGATATAGGCACTCGGCTGATGTTGCCCCACCTGAAGCCTGCCATCGAATCCTGCCGTCCTTGCGCCCGTGTACTGGATCTGGCCTGCGGAAACGGCGTGCTTGGGCTGAGTGTGTTGGCTATTCGGGCCGATATTGAGATGACATTCAGTGATGTGTCCAGCCAGGCCGTGTTGAGTGCTCGCAGCAATGTAGAGACTGCATATCCTGATGCCAAGGCATCATTCCTGCACGCGGATGGCATTAGCGGCGAGCAGGGGTTATTTGATCGAATCCTGCTGAATCCGCCGTTTCATGAAGGCGGCGTGGTGGGTGACCATATCGCCTTGAGGTTGTTTGAGCAGGCGGCGCAGAATCTGTCTGATACTGGCCGCTTGATCATGGTGGGGAATCGGCACCTGGGTTACCACAAAAGTTTGCGCCGATACTTTTCGCAAGTGCGGCAACTCGATGCCAACCCCAAATTTGTTGTCTTCGAAGCCTGGCGTGGTTGAGCCTAAGGCTTTACCGGGGTGAAGCTGGTCGGTCATAACCCAGGCGCGCCAGCGTATCCACGATGGTTTGTGTCTGGCTGTCGATCTCGATATTGACCGTCATGCCTTCTTCTATGTCACCAAAGGTTGTGGCCCGCAGGGTTTCAGGTATCAGGTGAACGTTGAACCGATTGCCGTCTACCTCGCCAATGGTCAGGCTGGCGCCGTTGATGGCGATATAGCCTTTCGGGAAAATGTAGCGCGCCCATTGAGTCGGAACTTCAAACCATAGGGTTACATTGTTTTCCGGCCGCAGAATCTCAACAACTTTGGCTGTTGTATGTATGTGCCCCGAAAGCAGGTGGCCCCCGATCTCATCCCCGATACGCGCTGCCCGTTCAAAATTAACCGATTGCCCTGGCGCCAGGTTGCCGAGCGTTGTCAGCCTGAGAGTTTCCTGCATGGCATCAAAAAACAGCGTGTTTCCGGTTTGTTTGGTAACTGTGAGACAAGTGCCGTTGATTGCGACAGAGGCACCAATGGTGACCCCTTCTGTGCTGTTATCCGGCAAGCGGATAGCGAAGGTGCTTAGCCCGGTTGCTGCGGTAACGTCTTCCACAACAGCAATACCTTGAACAATACCTGTGAACATAGCAGACCTCATTGGGGAGCAGAGTGCGGCATAGGAGGGGAAGGATAACGACCGAGATTGCTGTTGCCAAGCTTGAGTGTTTTCGCTGAGCGTTTCGCCTGCCAAATGTGCGGCTCAAGATATATCGGGTGCTGTCGATACCCTCTAATAAGACCTGCCGCCAGAGGGAGGCTCTTTAACGAATTGGAAAAATTGCGATGGCTCAGAATCAGACCGCTGCAGAGGTACGAACGGGAACGGCTCAGGGAGCTGTATTAAGACCCGGGCGTGCGGCTGACCCTGTGCCGGATAAGGCTGCGTTAGCTGCAAACCAGAATACTCAGCAAGATAGTGCCAGTGTTTCTAAAAGCGTCAGCCGTGGTGATGCAGGGAGCGGCGTAAAAGAAGAACCAGGAAAGGGTGAAGAGCAGGCAGATAAAGAGCCGGACGTTGGTGCTGAAAGCCCTGAGCAGACCAAGCCCATGTTGGCGGAATCACGCCAGCGAAAGCTAAGATTGATGCTGCGCCAGTGTGATCGCGTGCTGCTGATGGATTTTGAGTTGCTGGCGATGAATGATTGGCCTGACAATTTCAGCGTTGCAACGGCGCGTCGGAGCCGGGATTTGTGGGTTTTCAGTGCGCTGGTGGCTGCAGTTGTGTTTCTCAGCGGGTTGACAGGCATTGTGCCTGCGTGGGTTGCGGGCGGCGGGTTTGGTGCCTTTATTATTATTGTGCTGCTGGGTATTCCGGTGGTTCGTCGCGTTTATACATCTGCGCCTTCCTATCTGGATTTGCTGCTCAAGCGCCAGCGCCTGATGCGGGATGCGCGAAAGCACGCAGAACACCTTGAAGGCAAAGAGGGATTGATCTGGCAGTGTGCCCGCATGGCGGACTATAACCCCGCTCTGAAAAACACCCGATTCAGCAACCTTTTGCGTCTGTCGGAACAGAAAGCGCTACCTCGGGCTCTGTCCCGTCGTGAGCATGTGAGGCTCTACCTGATTTATCTGCTTGAAGCGGAGAAGGCGTATAGCCGGGTTCAGGCTGCATTTTTGGAGGGCAACCAGGAGGCAATAGACGAAGGTTGGCAGGCAGCCGTGGCACAGCCCGAGGACAGAACTTGACATAAATGTGCTTCAAACGTATGTTTCAAACAGACGTTTGCTAGAGGCACTGAAAACAAAATGGCCCAGTCAGATACTGTTGACCGAATTCTGGATGCTGCAGAAGAGCTGTTCGCTGAGCGTGGTTTTTCAGAGACGTCCCTGCGTATGATTACCAGCAAGGCAAAAGTAAACCTTGCCGCTGTTAATTACCACTTTGGCTCAAAAAACGCACTTATACATGCGGTTTTTGGACGCTTTCTTACCCCATTCTCTGCAACGCTTGAAAAGGCATTTGATGAGTTGGAATTGCGTTGCGACGGCAAGCCACCAACCCTGAATCAAACCCTGTGGGTTCTCACAGAAAGTGCCGTACGCATGCCTCAGCGCAATGAAAAGGGTATTTCAATCTTTATGCGTCTGCTTGGGCTGGCCTATACCCAGTCGCAAGGGCATTTGCGCAAATTCCTGGAGCAGGAATACAGTGAGCCCTTCAGCCGTTTCATGCGGCTTCTCAAAGAAGCAACCCCACAGCTTTCTGCTGTAGATCGATACTGGCGTATTCAGTTTATGCTGGGTGCGACGGCCTTTACCATGTCCAGTAGCGATGCGTTACAGGACATCCTGCGTAACAAACTGGGTGTGGACACTACGGTTCAGGAGATTGCTGCGCGCCTGGTGCCCTTCCTTGCCGCCGGCATGCAAGCTCAGGATACCCTGCTGACTCCCCGGGTTGAAAACAAGATCCCGGTTGCCTGAGCTGCACCCTCTCGGTTAGGCTTCCCTCTGAATTCCAGAGGGAGCCAATATCGTTGTGAGCCACCACAACCGCAGTGCCTGTTCGATTGACATCTGCCTGGACGACCAGACGCTTATGCTGCGTGATGAGTGCGGTGTCGCCATTGCCTGTTACCCGGTGTCTACTGCCCTTAATGGTGCGGGCGAGCGGGATGGCAGCGGTTGCACTCCGAGAGGGGAGCACTACATCCGCGCCATGATTGGTGCCGGGCTGCCTCAAGATACAGTATTTCGTGCCCGCCGCCCTACAGGGGAAATCTACAGCGCCGAGCTAGCGGCTGCCAACCCTGGCAGAGACTGGATACTGAGCCGCATTCTCTGGCTTTGTGGCCTGGAGTCAGGCAGGAATCGTGGTGCTGGTGTCGATACCTTTCGCCGCTTTATATACATACATGGCACCCCGGATACAGAGCCAATGGGATTGGCGTTGTCTCATGGCTGTGTCCGTATGCGCAACGCGGATGTCATTGAGCTGTTTGGCTATGCCCACACGGGCATGCCAGTTACTATCCGCTGAACCCGAATTAACAAGATTGATTAGAGGATTCCGATGATCGGAGAAATGATGTCCACGCTTAATGGCTGGATCGCGAACTTTGGTGTCCTGTCTGAGGCATGGCGCGTGAGCATTGTGGTGTTCGCGCTGGTGTTCGGTACGGCTACGATTGCCTATGTTGCCAGCCATATTATTGGAGCACTGGAAAGCAGGTTCTCCAAAACCAACAACATCTGGGATGACGCCCTGTTGCATGCCACCCGTGCACCGGTAGTGGCATTTGTGTGGCTGCAGGGAATCTACTGGGCTGCGGAGGTGGCGCATCACTACTCATCCGCAGAGATATTCAAGGCCAACGGAATCCTGCTGCAGGTCGGCTTCATTTTCATTTTTGTCTGGGCGTTGCTCAGAATGATCAAAGAGCTGGAGAACATCGTTGTCTCTCCGGTAAAAATGAAAAAGCCGATGGATTACACCACGGTTAACGCTATCAGTAAGCTTTCCCGAGCTGTTGTCATTATTACGGCTGTGCTGATCAGCTTGCAGTCTTTGGGTTATAGCCTTTCAGGTGTGCTTGCTTTTGGTGGAGTGGGTGGTATTGCTGTGGGCTTTGCGGCCAAGGATCTGTTGGCAAACTTCTTCGGGGGGTTCATTGTTCATCTCGACAGACCGTTCAAGGTAGGCGACTGGATTCGCTCTCCCGATCGTAAAATCGAGGGCACGGTTGAACACATCGGCTGGAGGGTAACCACTATCCGGACGTTTGATAAGCGCCCCCTGTATGTCCCCAATGCAACTTTTACAACCATCGCAGTAGAAAACCCCTCGCGAATGACCAACCGGCGTATTTCCGAGACCATTGGTATCCGTTATGCCGATGTCAGCCAGATGGCTACCATTGTTTCAGATATCCGCTCAATGCTTGAAAAGCACGAGGATATTGACGGTAAACAAACGTTGATTGTTAATTTTCTGGCGTTTAGCCATTCGTCTCTGGATATCATGGTGTACGCTTTTACCAAAACGACCCAGTGGGTTCGTTTCCACGAAGTCAAGCAAGATGTGCTCCTGAAAATCAGCGACGTAATCGAGAGTCATGGTGGCCAGGTGGCCTTCCCGACTCAAACCATCCATTTTGGTGATGAAGGCAGGCTGCCCGGGCAGAGCAAAGATCGGGATGCGCAATCTGAGAGTGAGGATGCGCGCACTGAAAAAGGCGACGCACAGCGTGTATCCCGCAACCAGGACAGTAGCAGGCGTGATCGCAATCGCCGCCACGATACCCAGGCCGGTGATGTGGGCGAGCAATCCCTTGATGCAGGAGATGGAGACTGATGTCTGACGGTGGTGGAGTAGTCGGTATTATTGGTGGTACAGGCCTGACAACTCTTTCGGGCCTGGAAATCACCGGAACACGCACGCGTGAGACGCCTTGGGGGTCACCTTCATCTGTGCTGACTGATGGGCACCTTGATGGTCAGCCGGTGGTATTTTTATCCAGACACGGTAACCCTCACAGGATACCGCCCCATCAAGTGAACTACCGGGCCAACATAAAGGCACTATACGATGCGGGTGTGCGCACGGTTATCGGCGTAAATGCGGTCGGCGGGATACATCCGGATATGGGGCCTGCCTGCGTGGTCATCCCTGACCAGATTATCGATTACACCTGGGGCAGGGCAGGGACCTTTTTTGAGGGTGATCTGGAGCAGGTAACTCACATCGACTTCACCTGGCCATACGATCAGGAAGCCCGGAATATAATGATGCAAGCGGCAAAGGTGCACGGTGTGCCGTTTGCCGGCTTTGGTGTTTATGGTGCAACCCAGGGCCCAAGGCTGGAAACAGCCGCTGAAATACGGCGCATGGAGCGGGATGGGTGTGATCTGGTTGGAATGACCGGTATGCCTGAAGCCGCGTTGGCTGCTGAGCTGTGCATGCGCTATGTGTGCCTGGGCCTGGTGGTTAACTGGGCTGCCGGGAAGACAGAGCAGATTATTACCATGGCCGAGATTGAAGCGGCCATCGATCAGGGAATGTCTGGCGTCAGACGCATTCTTGAAGTCTCGATGGCCGGCCTCGGTAAGCTTAAGGTGTTGCCTCAATCTTCTTGAAGAACACCAGAACGCCGATGGTGGGGGAATCCAGAAAGTGGATTTCCTCGCTTCGCATCCTGCGGGTTTCGCGTATCCATGTAAGCAGTTCCAGTGGTACTTCAGGCTGAAGCGCCAGGCCTGTGCCTGTCGCAACCGGCATGGCGTCCGTTCCCGCGCCCTCTGGCAAGCTGTTCACGCTTTGGGGCTCGCCGGTGTTGACCGCCTCGGTTGCAGAGGCGGCAATTTTCCCTTGCTGCCAATGATTCAAATGAACCGCAACGTGCAGATAGCGCTGCCGGTCGATGGTAATATGCCCTTCAATTGCTCTCTGGCCGGCCTGTTCCAGCCAGTCTCCTATCTCAACACGCAACGGTTGGCCTTTGTAGTCTGGCGGGAACGCTTCATACCAGCCTGCTGACATGAGCACGCGATAATGCCCGCTTCTTTCTAGCCGGTTTGCTGCATTTCCCAAGTGCAATTCGTTGCGGTTAACGAGTTTCAGGGAGGAAGTGGTGGCACCGCCAGAGCCCACACTGTAAAGAGTTTCAGTGGTTTCCACCGGTGCATCTACTTTGCGTGTTGC
Source organism: Marinobacter sp. DY40_1A1 (assembly GCF_016597815.1). Classification (GTDB taxonomy): domain Bacteria; phylum Pseudomonadota; class Gammaproteobacteria; order Pseudomonadales; family Oleiphilaceae; genus Marinobacter; species Marinobacter xiaoshiensis. The sequence goes on from NZ_VCHA01000001.1 coordinate 684,912, forward strand.
CATGTGCTCATTTACTGCACCTGGTTCGATGATGCGTTCCAGAATCACAAACTCGGCCCGGTAATAGTCGTTGGGCGTTTGCTGGGCATGGCTTGCCAGTGAAATGGCTGCCAGAACGGCCGTCAGTAGTGTGTGTGCCCAAAGCCGGCACAAGCGGTTACCATCAGTCTGCAAGAGAATGCTCCAGTTTTGTTCAAGCCTGTGTATCCAGGCAATAATCAGGCGGTCGCCGCGTTTTTTGCGGGCAGTAGTTCGCCCAACATTGCGGAAATGCCGTCGAGTTTACCACTGGTTGAGGTGTCCTTCAGCCGAAAACGGAAGCTGTTGGCACCTTCAAGGCGATAGGCGTCCGGCGCGGATTGCATTTTCTTAATCAGCACAAGCGGGTCTACGGGGGTAGAGTTGCCAAACTCAAGGCGAGCCCACTCCTTGCCAGCGTCTACCTTCACTATGCCCAGCGCTTCGGCCTGGAGCCGTAGCTCGGTTTGTCGTATCAGGTTTTTTGCCGGTTCCGGTAATAATCCGAAGCGATCAATCATCTCAACCTGAAGTTCTTTTAATCCATCGCGGTCTTTCACGCTGGCAATGCGCTTGTAGAGCATGAGCCGGTTATGAACATCAGGCAAATAATCTTCCGGAATCAGTGCGGGTATGCGCAGGTTCATCTCCGTGCCGTGGCTCAAGGGCAGTTCGGCATTGGGTGTGCGGCCTTCCCGAATAGCTTTCACGGCTTCGTCCAGCAGCTGCATATACAATGTGAAGCCAATGCTCTCTATTTGACCGCTCTGCTCATCGCCCAGCAACTCGCCCGCACCGCGAATCTCCAGGTCGTGAGTTGCCAGCATAAAGCCGGCGCCAAGATCCTGAGCTTCGGAAATGGCTTCCAGTCGCTTTTTGGCATCCGCACTTATAGCTTTTGGTGGCGGGGTCAGCAGGTAAGCGTAGGCCTGGTGGTGAGAGCGGCCAACCCGGCCACGGAGCTGGTGCAGCTGTGCCAGGCCGAATTTATCTGCCCGCTCAATAATAATGGTGTTGGCGCTGGGAATGTCGATGCCGGTCTCGATAATGGTGGTGCACACCAGCACGTTGAAGCGCTTGTGGTAAAAATCCGACATGATGTTTTCGAGTTGTCTCTCTCGCATCTGGCCATGGGCAACACCCACTCGGGCCTCCGGGACCAGGCGCCGTAAATCCTCGGCGGTTTTTTCAATGCTGGACACATCGTTGTGCAGAACATAAACCTGGCCACCCCGGAGAACTTCGCGCAGGATCGCCTCCTTAACCATGGCGTCGTCGCGCTGGCGCACAAAGGTTTTCACTGACAGGCGCCGTGCGGGCGGGGTGGCAATGATAGACAGGTCACGCAAGTGCCCCATGGCCATGTTAAGGGTTCTGGGAATGGGTGTTGCTGTAAGGTTCAGCATGTCCACTTCGGCGCGAAGCGCTTTTAGCTTTTCTTTCTGCCCTACGCCGAAGCGGTGCTCTTCATCAATAATCACCAGCCCAAGATTCTTGAACTTGATGTCGCCCTGAAGCAGTTTGTGGGTGCCTATGACAATATCGGCCTTTCCATTCTCAATGGCTTCCATGGCTTTGTTGGTTTGGGTTGCGCTGCGGAAACGGCTCAGCAATTCAACAGTGACCGGGGTGTCGGAGAAGCGGTCGCGGAATGAATCATAGTGCTGTTGGGCCAGCAGGGTTGTGGGTACCAGCACCGCCACCTGCTTTCCAGACCAGGTGGCCATGAAAGCCGCGCGCATGGCGACTTCGGTTTTGCCGAAGCCGACATCTCCACACACCAGTCTGTCCATGGGCTTTTCATTGGTCATGTCTTCGAAGACAGCTTCGATGGCCATCTGCTGATCCGGTGTTTCCTCAAAAGGGAAGCCGGCTGCAAACGCGCGGTAGGCTTCTTTCGGATCTTCAAAGGCGAAGCCTTTACGGGCTTCGCGCCGAGCGTATACATCCAGAAGCTCTGCTGCCGTGTCACGGATTTTTTCGAGGGCTTTCTGTTTGGCTGTGCTCCAGCGCTCAGTGCCCAGTTTGTGCAGTGGGGCATGCTCTGCATCTGCTCCAGCGTAGCGGGATATCAGGTGCAGGCTGGATACTGGTACATAAAGCTTTGAGCCGCCAGCGTATTCGAGCATCAGAAATTCGCTGGCTTCCCCTTCAACTGTAATGGTTTCAAGGCCAAGGTAGCGGCCAACGCCGTGATCAATGTGTACAACCGGAGCGCCGGTGCGTAGTTCCGACAGGTCACGGTAGCCGTCGTCATTCGCTTCTGTCGGTTTGTCCCGGCGGCGACGTTGTAGTACTCGTTCGCCGAACAGGGCCGTTTCGGTGATCAGCGCAAGATGCTGCTCAGGCAGTACCAGTCCTTGTTCCATCGGAGCGACGGTGATGCCCAGGGTGGATTTCTTATCGGCCAGGAAGTCCTGCCAGCTTTCAAAGGCTTGCAGTCGCAGTTGGTGCTCTCCCAGGTTATCTATCAAGGCTTCGCGTCGCCCGGATGATTCGGCGCAAATCAACACTCGCCCGGCAAAGTCCTTGATGAAACGCTTCAGGCGGCCGGCAGGGTCTGCCGCTCGCGCATTCATGGCGATTTCCGGTAGCGCTTCGCTGTGGCAATTGACGGCGCCACTGCCTTCCGCCACTTCCGGGGTCATGGTTACCCGCGGGAAGGCTTTGAGGTGGCCAAACAGTTCATCAGTCAGCAAAAACAGCTTGCCAGGCGGAAGGATCGGGCGATGCCTGTCGTGCCGGCGCTCCTCGTAGCGATTGCGGGTTTCCGAATCAAAGTGACTAACCGCTTCGTTCAGCCCTTCAGCAGTAAACACCTGTGTGGTGGTCGGCAGGTAATCGAACAGGGTGGCTGTTTGGTCGAAAAACAGCGGCAAATAGTATTCGATGCCCGGCGGTGTGATGCCGTTGCTCACGTCCTGGTAAACGGGGGACTCTTTGTCTGCATTCGGGAACTGCTCGAACCAGCGGCCACGGAATGCAGAGCGGGCTTCTTTGTGCCATGGGAACTCATAGGCAGGCAGAAGCTCGATGCGTTCAATCCGGTCAATGGAACGCTGGGTTTCCGGGTCGAACGTGCGGAGGGTTTCGACTTCGTTATCGAACAGGTCGATCCGGTAGGGCAGGTTGGAGCCCATGGGGAATATATCTAGAATCGAGCCGCGAACCGCGTACTCACCATGTTCGTAAACGTTTTCGGCATGCCGATAGCCCGCAGTAGCCAGTTGGAGGCGCCAGTTGTCCAGATCCAGGGACTGTCCGGTTTCCAGTAACAGTGTGTTGCCCTGCAGGTAGCTGACAGGTGGCAGTCGGTGCATCAGAGTTCGGGCAGGCACCACAATAAGCCCGTGCTGCGTGCTTGGCAGGCGGTGCAGGGTGCGAATACGCCGTGACGTTATATCCTGATGCGGTGAAAACAGATCGTAGGGCAGGGTTTCCCAATCAGGCAGAGACAGCAACTCCAGGCCGTCCTCTGTCACCGTGGCGCCGTCTTCCTCCGGTGGCAAACCCAGAAAGAAACGCATGGATTGCTCCAGCCGGATAGCTTCGGCCGTGCTGCGGGTGATGACCAGGGTAAGCCCTTTGTGTGCCCTGGCGCTCTCACAGATAGCAAGAGCGCTGCTGCTGCCATGCAACTGTCCCCAGGTGCGATGATCGGCCGGTTTTTCAGGAAAAGACGGCGCAATCAGTGTTTGCGGCGAAGCGGAAGTCGGGGCACCTTGATTCATGGGCAGTCGTGTTCTCCTGCTGTGGGGGTTGGGGAGCCGGTGAGGCGGCTATTCTAACGCCGCTAGATGCCAGTGTCATGGCGGTAAGTCTAAGAGGTTCGTGCCAGTTCGTATTTGCCGTTAGCCTGTTTAAGTTGGATAATGCCCGACCTGAATTATTCCACGTGTGAAACAGGGGTCCCTACCGTGAGCCACGAACAGACGAACCAGTGCCTATCCAACTGGATGGACAGAGAATCCAAGGCGGAAGCTATGATTCCGCTGATCGGTCGCCTTTACCGCAAGAACAACGTTGTTACCTCGGTATATGGTCGCGCCATTATCAACCAGTCAGTTATTGATATTATCCGCGCCCACAGATATGTGCGTCAGGTAGAAAATAACGAGCTATCTGTAAACGATACCTTGCCCATCCTGCAGATTATGGATCAGATGGAACTTGGGCGTGCGCACGTTGATATTGGCAAGCTGGCTGTAAAGTTTAAAGAGCAGGGCGGTGATCTGGCCGAATTTTTGCAAAATGAAATTGGATCAGTGGCTGGTCAGTATTCTGCGCAATCGGAAGAAGACGCCAGTAATGGCACCAAAGATGTTGTGCTATACGGCTTTGGCCGTATCGGTCGCCTGCTTGCCCGCATTCTGATTGAAAAGGCAGGTGGCGGTAATAACCTTCGTTTGCGTGCCATTGTGGTCCGTCAAGGCGGTGCCGAGAACGATCTTGAAAAGCGTGCCAGCCTTCTGCGTCGTGATTCCGTCCATGGTCCCTTCAATGGCACCATTCGCGTTGATGCAGAGCAGTCTGCACTGATTGCCAACGGCAACTTCATCAAAGTTATCTACTCAAACGGTCCAGATCAGGTGGATTACACCCAGCATGGCATCAATAACGCCATTGTTGTGGATAACACTGGTATTTGGCGTGATGAAGAAGGTCTTGGTTTGCACCTGAAGTCCAAGGGCGTTAGCCGCGTAATTCTGACGGCGCCGGGCAAAGGCGACATCAAGAATATCGTTTATGGCATCAACAACGACTGGATCACTGACGACGACAAGATCCTGTCGGCAGCCTCTTGTACCACTAATGCCATCACGCCAGTACTGAAGGCGATTTACGACGAATACGGCATTGAAGATGGTCACGTTGAGACTGTTCACTCCTACACCAACGACCAGAACCTGATTGATAACTACCATAAAGGCAGCCGCCGTGGCCGCAGTGCTGCACTGAACATGGTAATTACCGAGACAGGCGCTGCAAAAGCGGTTTCCAAGGCTCTTCCTGAGCTGAAAGGCAAGCTCACCGGTAACGCGATTCGTGTTCCTACCCCGAACGTATCCATGGCAATTTTGAACCTCAATCTCAAGAAAGAGGTTGATGTGGAAACGGTAAACGACTATCTGCGTGAGATGGCTTTGCACTCAGAGCTGCAGAAGCAAATCGATTTCGTGAACTCGCCGGAAGTTGTATCGACCGACTTTGTTGGCTCGCGGCATGCCGGTATTGTTGATGCCCAGGCCACGATTGCCGGGGGTAAGCGCTTGATTCTGTACGTTTGGTACGATAACGAGTTTGGTTATAGTGCTCAGGTAATCCGCGTGGTTAATCAGATGGCGGGTATTAACTACCCCATCTTTCCGAAACGCTCACGCGACTGATGGAAGGCGTCTGAGTTGGCGTTGACAGTTCCACGAGCCCGGTGTCGAAAGTCGCCGGGTTTTTTTTGTTAACGATGGCGGGTTGCTGTGGGTTTACAATCCCGTACAAACCCGTTCTCGTTTCAGGTGGAAATAGCTTGCCTTAAACTCTATAATTGGCGCGAATTTGGGTATGTCTGGCTCCCTGTTTCTCAACTTGTTCTGGGCCGCTGGTGTCAGGCAATACGAATCCACAAAATAGTTTCTGATGATTGGATGAGGCTAATGATTAAGATCAAAAAAGGCCTGGATCTTCCCATCAGCGGCGCTCCCGAACAGACCATTACAGACGGTAAGCCAATTCGCCATGTGGCGTTAATTGGTTTCGACTACATCGGCATGAAGCCGACGATGGCTGTTAAAGAAGGAGATCGTGTCAAGCGCGGTACGCTGCTGTTCACGGACAAGAAGACCGAAGGCGTTCGTTATACATCACCTGCTGCTGGTGTGGTGAAAGAACTCAATCGCGGTGAGCGACGGGTATTCCAGTCAATTGTCATCGAGATTGATGGCGATGAGGCTGAGACCTTTGCCAGCTACAAAGCTGCGGACCTTGCGGGTCTTGAGCGTCAGCAGGTGGTCGACAATCTGGTTGAGTCCGGCTTGTGGGCGGCCCTGAAAACGCGCCCTTACAGCAAGGTGCCAGCAATCGATTCCGCACCTCACTCTATTTTTGTCTCCGTTATGGACACCAACCCGTTGGCTGCAGATCCCACGGTGGTGATCGCCGAGAATGCAGCGGCCTTCGAAAACGGCCTGACCATTCTGAGCCGCCTGACTTCGGGCAAAGTGTTTGTCACTGGCCGGCCTGGCTCCAATGTTTCTGTTCCCAAATCAGATCAGATCGACGTTCAACAGTTTGATGGCATACACCCAGCTGGCAATGTTGGTACCCATATTCATCACCTTGATCCGGTTTCTGCCACCAAGACGGTCTGGGCAGTTAACTACCAGGACGTGATCGATATCGGCCTCTTGTTCACCACCGGTGAGCTGAATGTTAGCCGCGTCGTTGCTCTTGGCGGCCCCAAGGCATTGAAGCCGCGTTTGGTGCGTACTCGTATTGGCGCAAGCCTTGCGGAACTTGTTGATGGCGAAACACCTACCGGTTGTGAAGTCCGCGCGATTTCCGGCTCTGTATTTGGCGGACGTCGTGGAGACGGCCCTGTTGCCTATCTTGGCCGCTTCGCAAACCAGGTATCCCTGCTCGAGGAAGGCCGCAAGCGGCATTTCCTTGGCTGGTTGACCCCGGGCGCCAACAAGTTCTCGGTTCTTAACATCTACCTGTCCAAGTTTCTGGGTGGCAAGAAGTTTGACTTCACAACCACTACTAACGGTAGTGAGCGTGCCATGGTTCCAGTGGGTTCCTACGAGAGGGTGATGCCCCTGGATATTTTGCCGACTCAGTTGTTGCGTGCACTGATTGTAGGCGATACGGAAATGGCTCAGAAGCTCGGCGCTCTGGAGTTGGAAGAAGAAGATCTGGCGCTGTGCACCTTTGTGTGCCCGGGTAAATATGAATACGGTCCGATTCTCCGCGAGAATCTGACCCGAATCGAAATCGAGGGCTAACACAATGTCTATCAGACAGTTTCTCGATGGAATCGAGCATCACTTTGAACAGGGTGGCAAGTACGAGCGCTGGTATGCTCTATACGAAGCAGCCGATACTATTTTCTATACGCCCAGCTCAGTAACGGGTACAACCTCACACGTGCGCGATGGTGTAGACCTGAAGCGCATAATGATCACCGTTTGGTTGTGCGCCTTCCCGGCAATGTTCTTCGGCATGTGGAATATTGGTTTCCAGGCCAACAACTTCCTGGCTTCCAATCCTGATGCGCTGATCGCCGACGGCGGATTGCGCACTGCCTTTATCCAGGCTCTTGCGGTAACCGGAGCGGGTGCCGGCATTTGGGATAACTTCGTATATGGAATGGCCTACTTCATTCCGGTTTACGCGGTGACCTTTATCGTTGGTGGTTTCTGGGAAGTGCTGTTTGCTACCGTGCGTCGTCACGAAGTAAACGAAGGCTTCTTTGTAACCTCTATCCTGTTTGCACTGATCTGCCCGCCCTCGATTCCTCTTTGGCAGGTAGCCTTGGGTATTACCTTCGGTGTTGTGATTGGTAAGGAAGTGTTTGGCGGTACTGGCAAAAACTTCCTCAACCCGGCACTGACCGGTCGTGCCTTCCTGTACTTTGCCTATCCTGCGCAAATCTCTGGCGACACCGTGTGGACGGCTGTTGATGGTTTCAGTGGCGCAACTGCACTGAGCTGGGCTGCAAGTGGTGGCCTGGAAGCGCTGGAAGCAAACATTGGCTGGATGAATGCCTTTGTTGGCAACATTCAGGGCTCAATGGGTGAAACGTCTACCATCGCCGTGATGATTGGTGGTTTGGCACTTGTCGCGATGCGCATTGCAAGCTACCGAATTGTTGGTGGTGTGTTGATTGGCATGATCGGCACAGCTGTTCTCATGAACGTTATCGGCTCCGAAACCAACCCCATGTTCTCGGTTCCAGCTCACTGGCACCTTGTAATGGGTGGCTTTGCCTTCGGCATGATGTTTATGGCAACCGACCCTGTTTCAGCCGCCATGACCAACACCGGCCGCTGGTGCTTCGGTATTCTGGTAGGTGTGATGACCATTCTGATTCGGGTTGTTAACCCGGCGTTCCCGGAAGGCATTATGCTGGCGATACTGTTCGCCAACCTTTTCGCGCCGCTGATGGATCACTATGTGGTTCAGGCAAACGTTAAACGGAGGCTCGCTCGTGGCTAAGCCTAAAGAAACTGTCTCCAGAACGCTGCTTGTCGCTCTGGTACTGAGTATCGTGTTCTCCGTAGTGGTATCAACCGCTGCGGTAATGCTTCGCCCAGCCCAGATCAAGAACCAGAATCTGGACATCAAGACCAATATTCTGGCGGCGGCGGGTATGCTACCAAGTGGAGCAAGCGCCGATGAAATCGAAAGCGTTTTCTCCCAGTTTGATGTGCGCCTGGTCGATCTGGATACCGGTGATTATGTAGAGCCGTCTTTCGTGGATGTAAATGATCCAATGAAATACGACATGTACAAAGCCGCCTCAGACCCAAAGATGTCAACCAAGATTCCGTCGTCTGAAGACAAGGCTGGTATCAAGCGTCGCCCTAACATTGCCAAGGTATACACCTTGAGCGAAAACGGGGAAATGAAGCGAGTGGTATTGCCGATTCACGGCTATGGCCTCTGGTCTACACTGTATGGCTTTGTGTCTCTTGAAGGCGATCTGAACACTATTGAAGGCCTTGGCTTCTACGCCCATGCAGAAACACCTGGTTTGGGCGGTGAAGTGGATAACCCGCGCTGGAAATCCCAGTGGGTTGGCAAAGAGCTTTACGGTGAGGATAAAACCGAGCCCCAGATCCGCCTGATGAAGGGTGGCGTAAGCGCCAACGCAGCCGATAAAGAGCACAAGGTTGATGCGCTTTCCGGTGCAACACTGACCAGTCGCGGCGTTGAGCACTTGGTCAATTACTGGATGGGTGACCGGGGTTACGCACCGTTCCTCAAGAAACTTCGTGAAGGGGAGGCCTGATCATGTCTGAAATGACCGCCAAACAGGTTCTTTTCGAACCGATATTCAGTAACAACCCCATCGGGCTGCAGATCCTTGGTATCTGTTCTGCACTTGCCGTAACTACCAGCATGAACGTAACCATTGTTATGTGCCTGTCGGTTATTGCTGTTACCGCATTTTCCAACCTGGCTGTATCGCTGGTGCGTACACAGATACCGGGCAGCATCCGGATCATCGTGCAGATGACCATTATTGCTTCTCTGGTTATCGTGGTTGATCAGATCCTGAAGGCCTATGCCTATGAAATCAGCAAGCAATTATCGGTATTCGTTGGACTGATCATTACCAACTGTATCGTTATGGGTCGTGCCGAAGGCTTCGCCATGAAAAATGGCCCCTGGTTGAGTTTTCTCGACGGTGTCGGTAACGGCATGGGCTACTCGATCATGCTGCTGTTCGTGGCATTTTTCCGTGAATTGCTGGGTGCCGGGTCGCTCTTTGGCGTAACCCTGCTGACACCGGTTAACGAAGGCGGCTGGTATATCACCAACGGCCTGCTTCTGTTGCCGCCAAGTGCCTTCTTTATCATTGGCCTGGCTATCTGGGGGTTGCGTACCTGGATGCCGGAGCAAGTTGAAGAAGAGGACTACAAAATGTCCCGCCACACCCATAAGGAGGCCTTCTGATGGAACACTATATCAGTCTGCTCCTCAAAGCCGTTTTCATTGAGAACATGGCACTCGCGTTCTTCCTGGGCATGTGTACGTTCCTTGCCATTTCCAAGAAGATTGAAGCGGCGACAGGACTTGGTATTGCTGTGGTGGTGGTTCTCACCCTGACAGTTCCAGCTAACAACCTGATCTACAACAACATCCTGCGTGAGGGCGCGTTGTCCTGGGCTGGCTTGCCTGATGTGGATCTGAGCTTCCTTGGATTGATCACCTACATCGGTGTTATCGCGGCCATCGTTCAGATCATGGAAATGATTCTGGATAAATACATCCCGGCACTTTACTCCGCATTGGGCGTGTTCCTGCCGTTGATTACGGTGAACTGCGCCATCATGGGTGCTGCACTGTTCATGGTAGAGCGTGATTATACGTTCAGCGAAAGTGTGGTTTATGGCTTTGGTGCGGGTGTGGGCTGGGCTTTGGCCATCGTTGCTCTGGCAGGTATCCGTGAAAAGCTGAAGTACAGCGACGTTCCAGACGGGCTCCGTGGCCTGGGCATCACCTTCATTACTGTTGGTTTGATGTCCCTTGGCTTTATGTCCTTCTCAGGGATTTCCCTGTAATTCACCCGGTGATTCGGTTTAACGAAAAGGCGAGACCATGTATACAGAAATAATACTCGGCGTGGTCATGTTCACCGTTATCGTTCTGGCGCTTGTCGCGATCATCCTCGCGGCAAGATCCAAACTGGTAAGCACCGGTGAAGTGACTATCGAAATCAATGACGATCCGGAACATACCGTGAAAACGGAAGCCGGTGACAAACTACTGGGCACCTTGGCGGGCAGTGGGATTTTCCTGTCGTCTGCCTGCGGTGGCGGCGGTACCTGTGCACAGTGCAAGTGTAAGGTTCTTGAAGGCGGCGGCGCGATGCTCGCTACTGAGAAGACCCACTTCACTAACCGTGAAGAAAAAGAAGGTTGGCGCTTGTCGTGTCAGGTTCCGGTTAAGCAGGATATGAAGATTGAAGTGCCGGAAGAGTTTTTCGGCGTCAAGAAGTGGGAGTGCGAGGTTGTCTCCAACCATAACGTTGCCACCTTCATCAAAGAGCTGGTGCTCAAGTTGCCGGAAGGCGAGGAAGTTGACTTCCGTGCCGGTGGTTATGTACAGCTGGAGTGTGCTCCTTACGAAATCGACTTCAAGGATTTCGATATCGAGAAGGAATTCCATGGTGATTGGGATAAGCACGACATCTGGCGCTACAAGGCCATCAATAGGGAAGATACTGTTCGCGCATACTCCATGGCAAATTACCCGGAAGAGAAGGGTGTTCTCAAGTTCAATATCCGTATTGCCACACCACCTCCGGGAACTGATCACCCGCCGGGCATCATGTCCAGCTATGTGTTCAACCTCAAGCCGGGTGACAAGGTAACAGTAATGGGGCCGTTTGGTGAGTTCTTCGCCAAGAAAACAGATGCTGAAATGGTGTTTGTTGGTGGTGGTGCCGGTATGGCGCCAATGCGTTCCCACATTTTCGACCAGCTGAAGCGTTTGAACTCCAAGCGTAAGATCAGCTTCTGGTACGGCGCTCGTAGTGTTCGCGAGATGTTCTACGTGGAAGACTTCGACATGCTTGCCAAAGAGAACGATAACTTCGAGTGGCACGTTGCTCTTTCAGACGCACAGCCTGAGGACAACTGGGAAGGCCCAACGGGCTTTATCCACAACGTACTCTACGAAAACTATCTGAAGGACCATCCTGCTCCGGAAGATTGTGAGTACTACATGTGTGGGCCCCCAATGATGAACGCATCTGTAATCAAGCTGCTGAAGGATATGGGTGTAGAAGAAGAAAACATTATGCTGGATGACTTCGGAGGTTAAACCTTTCACATGACATCCAGTATCTTTGAACCCGCCCGGGCGGCCTTTACCAGCATCATGATGATGCTGGTACTGGTGGCCCTGGCGGGTTGCTCGTTTCAGTCAGATGAAGAAATCTGGGAGATCTCAGGGCCTGTGTTTGGCACCAGCTACCACATTAGTGTGGTTTTGCCGGAGGATCACCAGCGGCTTGAAGCATTGGCACAAGGCATTGAAGAAGCGCTCGACGGAGTTGATGCGTCCATGTCGACCTGGAGGGGCGACTCCGAGCTGTCAAAGCTTAACCGCCTTGAAGATCAATCGGATTGGACCCCGGTATCTGGCCCACTTTTTGAAGTGCTGTCCCGGTCGGCAGAGATTTCACGCCTGACTGAGGGTGCCTTCGATATAACTATCGGGCCAGTGGTCAATCTTTGGGGCTTCGGGCCCGATGCACGGCCTGTAGAGGTTCCTTCTGACGAGGAATTGGCACGAGCTCTGGCGTCAACGGGTTTTGAAACCCTTTCGCTGCGGGCAGATCCGCCTGCTGTAAGGGCTTCCTCGCCTCAGTATATCGACCTGTCTGCCATCGCTAAAGGCTATGGGGTAGACGTGGTGGCTCGTTACCTTGATAGTGAGGGCATAAAGGCTTATCTCGTAGAGATAGGTGGGGAAGTGCGCACTCAGGGGAAAAAGCCGGATGGCAGTGTATGGCGGCTTGCCATTGAGCAACCTGCAGAGGGTGAGGGGCATACCGTAAACCGTATTGTTACTCTGCCTTCAAAGGCGATGGCAACTTCCGGTGACTATCGTAACTATTACGAATCGGAAGGGCGTCGTTTATCCCATACAATAGACCCTGAAACTGGACAGCCGATTTCGCATAACCTGGCTTCTGTCACGGTGATTGCTGAAGACAGCATGACGGCAGATGCGCTGGCCACCGGTTTCACAGTGATGGGGTATGCCCGGGCAAGTGCGCTCGCAACGCGGGAGAATATTCCTGCCTATTTTATTATCCGGACAGAAAGCGGATTTGAGTCCCACCAGACTCCGGCGTTTTCTTCCTACGTTACTCAGTAAGGGGAGGGCAACATGGGTACCTTTCTTTTGGTTTTGTTAATAGTGGTTTTGCTGGTGGCCGGTATGTCCGTTGGTGTTATTTTCGGGCGCAAGCCAATCAGCGGTACTTGCGGCGGTATTGGCGCACTTGGGATCAGTTCATCCTGTGATATTTGCGGTGGCAACACCCAAAAGTGTGAGGAAGAAAACCAGCGTGTGGCGTCTGAAGCGGTAGCGGCGGATGACCTGGCTTACGATGCTTCCAAGGCTGGCCGGAAGTAGCAGCCGCCTGCAGAGTTTGAATAATTACAACTACTTTTCACGACGTAGATAAGGAGTCACTGCGCGCATGGCAGAACATCATTACGACGTCGTCGTTATCGGTGCGGGACCTTCAGGTGAAGGTGCGGCAATGAATGCGACGAAGCATGGCAAGCGTGTTGCTATCGTTGAAGACAAGCCTACAGTGGGAGGCAACTGCACCCATTGGGGTACGATTCCTTCCAAGGCTTTGCGTCACTCGGTCAAGCAGATCATTACCTTCAACACCAACCAGATGTTCCGGGACATCGGTGAGCCTCGCTGGTTCTCATTTCCCCGGGTACTGCAAAGTGCACAGAAGGTAATTGGTAAGCAGGTAAAGCTCAGAACCCAGTTCTATTCCCGTAACCGGGTAGATTTGATCAATGGGCGCGCATCGTTTCTGGACAAGAACCGGCTGGAAGTTCGCGGTAACAAGTCGGTCGAAACCCTGCATTTCAAACAGGTTGTTATTGCTACTGGCTCGCGCCCGTATTTGCCGCCCGATTTGGACTTCCGCCATCACCGGATATACAACTCAGACACCATTCTTAATCTTTCCCATACACCTCGCACGCTGATTATTTATGGCGCCGGTGTTATTGGCTCTGAATACGCATCTATCTTCGCGGGCCTGGGTGTGAAGGTTGACCTGATCAACCCGGGTAGCCGTTTGTTGTCGTTCCTCGATGACGAAATCTCCGATGCGCTGAGCTATCACCTCCGCAATAACGGTGTTCTGGTGCGCCACAATGAGGAATACGACTCTGTTGATGGTGACGACCACGGTGTGGTTCTTTCGCTGAAATCGGGTAAGAAAATCCGCGCAGATGCATTTCTCTGGTGTAACGGCCGAAGTGGCAACACTGATAGCCTGGGGCTTGAGAACATTGGCTTAACGCCAAATAGTCGGGGCCAGTTGGCAGTAGATGAACACTACCGAACCGAGGTGGATAACATCTATGCAGCAGGCGACGTGATTGGTTGGCCAAGCCTTGCAAGTGCAGCGTATGATCAGGGCCGTTCTGCTTCTTCAGACATCGTTAATGATGACTATTTCCGGTTTGTGACGGATGTGCCAACGGGCATCTATACGATTCCCGAAATTAGCTCTGTGGGTAAAACCGAGCGTGAATTGACGGAAGCCAAAGTGCCTTATGAAGTGGGCCAGGCTTTCTTCAAGGATCTTGCCCGGGCGCAGATTACTGGTGAAGCTGTGGGGATGCTGAAAATCCTGTTCCACCGTGAAACCCGACAAATTCTGGGTATACACTGCTTTGGCGACCAGGCTGCCGAGATTGTCCACATCGGCCAGGCCATCATGAATCAGGAAGGTGAGGCCAACTCACTGAACTACTTTATCAACACCACCTTTAATTACCCGACCATGGCAGAAGCCTATCGGGTGGCGGCGTTGAATGGTCTGAACCGGATCTTCTGACCGGTTCAGAATCAGTCGGCGGGTAATACTATATTATCCGCCTGCTTGTTTTCATTGCGTTCAGGTAGCGACAGGGAAGAGCGTGCGCGGTTATCGAAGAACATGCGTGTGCTTGTTGGGTAATCTGTGATAACGCTGTCTATGCCCATCGCTTCGAGCCGAAGCATGTCCTGGATGCTATTTACGGTCCAGCAGGATACGTGCATTTCTCTGCGACGTGCATTTTCCACGAGTTGTGGTGAGCACAGCTTCCAGTTGATGCATAAATATTCGCAGCCCAACCTTGCAGCCAGCCCAATTGGCCTGGGAAAGCGCCGCTCTGCTACCAGCCCCGTGCGAATGCGCTTGTTCCTTCTGCGAATTTCCTTCAGAAACCAGGTGTCTGCCGAGGTTATCGCAGCCGTTTGGTAGAGATTCCGGTGTTGAATGATCTCGGTTAGCCGATTGCAGAGGATATTCAGCCTCGCGCGACTGTCTGACTTTACTTCAAGCTGCAGATGTTCAAGATCCTGAAACTGATCCAACAAATCTTCAAGCGAAGGGATACCCGCTGGGGAGGGCCATGGGCTTGTGTTATTGCGAGCGTCCATTGCGGCAAGTTCCGCAGCGGTATATTGGGCTACTTCGCCTTTCTGGTCGGTGGTACGGTCGACTGTCAGATCATGCACCAATACCGGCTTCCCATCTTTGGAAAGTACTAAATCCAGCTCAAAATGCCTTACACCCTGCCGGTAGGCGTGCCTGAATCCGGGCAGGGTATTTTCGGGGGCCTCACCTTTAGCCCCCCGGTGTCCGTAGACGATCATTCCGGTGCGTTACCTTTTAAACGTTGGTAAATGGCCTGGCGCTTTTTCCAGGTGTCGTGGCACAGATGTATATCTTCAAGGTAGGCAGGTAGTTCGTTCATAAGCAGTGCCTGAGGCCCGTCGACCAGGGCTTTCTCCGGTTTCGGGTGGAAGTCCACGAGCACCATGTTGGCCCCTGCAACCACGCCTTGGGCCGTCGCGTGCATGACATCGAGGATGCCGTCCGGGGCTTTTTCCCGGGTGCCCACAGAATGGGACGGGTCGACACAGACCGGCATGCGCGTGAGCCGCTTGACCGCGGGCACATGGGCGAAATCCACCATGTTGCGGTGCGGCTGGCCGGCTTCGGTTTTCATGCCGCGCAAACAGAAAATAACGTTTGCATTGCCTTCACTGGCGAGATATTCCGCAGCATTCAGGGACTCGTTCAGGGTAATGCCAAAGCCGCGCTTGAGCAGAACCGGATAAGTGCTTTGCCGGCCAATGGCTTTCAGTAATTCGAAGTTCTGGGTGTTCCGGGTGCCTACCTGAAGCATGACGCCCGTGGGCCGTCCGAGCTTTTCAAGGCAAGTATCAATTTCTTCAATGTGGCTTTCATGGGTGATTTCCATGGCCACCACTTTGATGCCGTGTTTGCCGGCTTTTTCAAATACCCAGGGCAGACAGCCCTTGCCATGCCCCTGGAACGAATACGGGTTGGTCCGCGGCTTGTAGGCACCCATGCGGGTGCACACCTGGCCATTTTCTTCCAGAGCTTTCAGCATCATCTCAACGTGTTCTGGAATGTCGACGGCGCAGAGCCCTGCGAAAATATTAAGATTCGACTGGTTGAAGTCGACACCGTTGTAGCTGAAACCTGTTTGTCGGTTGTCGTCCCGGTGGCGGCCAAGAATCCGGTAGTCCTCGGAAATTCGGATAGCACGCTCAACAGCTGGTAGGGCTTCGATATCTTCTTTATCCAGCGGCTTGGTATCGCCCAACAGGTATATTTCTGTCAACCGCTGGCTGACGCCCTGAATCTCATGTACCCGCACGGTCACGCCTGGCAGGTGTTCCAGATATTGCATTGTCTGCCGATAGGCGTCGCTATCCAGAGGCGTATTGGGGTGAAGTATGGCTAGCATGCTGTCTCCTAAGTGGTGTTCAGGCTAAGAGCGTGCGCTCTCCGCCCGGTGCCGTGCCTGCATGAATTCCCGGTGATTAAGATGCAGTAAGTCAGCGATACGGCGAATAAGGTGTTCTTCGTATTTGTCGATGCGATCATCAGCAAGGGCAACATGCCAGATGTTCTCCAGCAGTGATTGCTTGGCATCCTGATCCAGCGCCTCGTTAATTTGCCCGGTAAACTCGTAAAGAGACGTGGCGTCCTCTGCCTGATTCAGCGCAGTGCGCAGGATGTCTTCCGCTTCTTCGCGGGTCAGATTATGAGCTCTTATGGCGCAGTCAATGATCGCCTGGAGTTCTCGCTCATCTTGCTCGCTATCCACCCGTGAAAGCTGAACCATCAACGCGGTCGCAGCAATCGCGAGCTGATGTTCATCGGGTTTATGATGCTCCGTTTCCGGTGCACTAAACAGCTTTTTAAGGCTCTCAATCATAATCTGACGCAGCTATTTGGGTGGATTAAAAATACACTGGATTCAGGCTGCTTTAGAGGCAAGCTGGCGAACCCGGTTTTCCAATTCAATCTGGTCAATGGTAAAGCGACGAATGCCGTCTGCCAGTTTTTCAGTGGCCATAGCATCTTCGTTGGACTCCCACCGGAAGCGCTTTTCATCCAGAACCCCGAAACCGTCCGTTGAAGAAGCATTGCTGGCTGAAAGCTTGCGCTCCAGGCTGCCATTGTCGTTCTTCAGTTCCTGCAGTAGCGTTGGGCTGATAGTAAGCCGGTCGCAGCCGGCGAGCATCTCGATTTCACCAATATTACGGAAACTGGCACCCATAACCACAGTGCTGTAACCATTTGCCTTGTAGTAATTGTAAATTCGGGCGACGGAGAGTACGCCGGGGTCTTCGGCCGCAGGGAAGTGGTCGCGACCGCTGTTTGCGAGGTGCCAGTCGAGAATGCGACCAACAAATGGTGAAATCAGAAAGGCGCCGGCCTGTGCACAGGCAGCGGCCTGAACAAAAGAGAACAGGAGTGTAAGGTTGCAACGAATACCTTCCTGTTCAAGTATCTCCGCAGCGCGGATGCCCTCCCAGGTGGCTGCAATTTTGATCAGAACCCGGTTGGTATCTACGCCTTGCTGATCATATAGCTCTATCAGGCGGCGGGCCCGTTTGAGCGTGGCCTCGGTATCAAACGACAAACGTGCATCAACTTCTGTAGAAACCACCCCTGGTATCAAGCTGAGAATTTCCTGGCCTGCCAGAATAGCGAGCATATCCGTAGCCAGAGTTAACTGCTCTGCATCGGAGCCACCCTGTTTACGGGCTATGGCTACGGCGCGCTCAAGCATTGGTCGATAAGCATCCGAAGCCGCCGCTTTCAGCAACAATGAAGGGTTTGTGGTCGCATCTTCAGGGCGCCATTGGGCAATAGCACCAATATCGCCGGTATCTGCCACTACCGTGGTCATGGTTTTCAGTTGGTCGAGCTTGTTGGTCATTCGTGTAGTCGTCCCGGTTGATATTTTTATCAGCACATCCAAATCCCGGATGCGGGTAATGCTTCTACAATAACGGGCTGTAAAGGCAGGAACAAGACAGCAAAAGGTAAGGTTGCGGTCAGGATTCAGGAACCTTCTCGAGAGCCACCTGAATCACCTCCAGACCCGCGCCCGGTTTGTGGGCATTTTCGCTGATGTAGCGGCGGAACTGACGGCCACCGGGCATACCATGGAAGAGCCCCAGGAAATGCCGGGACATGTGGCCAAGGAATACACCGCGCTCCAGTTCGCTCTGAATAAACGGGTACATGGCTCTAAGTGCACCGTGGCGATTCGTAGCAGGGGGCTTGGCGCCAAAGAACTCCGAGTCCACGCCCGCCAGAAGCCAGGGGTTGTGGTAAGCCTCACGGCCGAGCATTACGCCATCTGTATGTTTCAGGTGCTCATTACATTCTTCAAAGGTTTTTATGCCGCCATTGATGATGATCTCAAGGTGCGGGTATTTTTGCTTCAGGCGGTACACCCAGGCGTATTTCAGCGGTGGAACATCCCGGTTTTCCTTTGGACTGAGCCCTTCAAGAATCGCGATGCGTGCATGAACAATAAACGTGCGACAGCCGGCGGCCGCCACTTTCTCAACAAACTCACAAAGGTCTTCCCAGGACTCCCGGCCGTTAATGCCAATGCGATGTTTTACCGTAACCGGAAGGCGGGTAGCTTCAATCATCGCCCGAACGGCCTCTGCCACTTTATCTGGATGCCCCATCAGGCAGGCGCCAATCATATTGTTCTGAACCCGGTCGCTGGGGCAGCCAACGTTCAGGTTTACTTCGCTAAAGCCGAACTGCTCTGCAAGCCGTGCACAGTGCGCCAGCTCCCCCGCATCACTGCCTCCAAGCTGGAGTGCCAGAGGGTATTCCGCAGGGTCGTGGCGCAAAAACCGCTCTGTATCCCCATGAATCAACGCGCCTGTGGTGACCATCTCGGTATAAAGCAGGGTGTGCCGGCTTAGCAGGCGAGCGAGGTATCGGTAGTGCGGCGTGGTCCAATCCATCATCGGCGCGACGCAAAAGCGCCGGGATGGCTCAAGCCCAGTGTTTTCAAGGGTTGAGAGGTGGTTTTGGAGGTTTTCTGAAGCTGCGTTTTTGATCATTTATTGCTCAATTCTGCCCGTTTTTAGGGTCTCGGTGCTACAAGAGTGCTACAGACTCGGGCTTGTAGCACCCAAATCTGGCCCCGTGTTTGGCCAACCTTCAAAGCAAAGCTCGTGGCCTGAACGATACGTTCAAACGGGCTATTCGAATTGCCGATTCTATCAGGAAAACTATTTAGCCGGTGTATTGGGTTGGTATCGCCCTATGCGTAAAAGCCGATGGGCTCCTGATGTCGTCAAAAAAGTACGTTTGCCGTCACAAATGCTGTTTTCCGACGAATATCCTTTGGTTAGGAACAGGCCGTTGGTCCTGGTAGTCGTTTGTTGGGAGGGGGCGTAACGCATGGCATCAATCACGGCTAGAAAGCGCGCTGATGGCAGCAAAGCCTATCGCGCAGATGTGAGGGTCAAACGTGACGGCAAAGTTGTGTATCAGGAGAGCCGAACCTTTGATCGAAAAGCCTTGGCCAAGGACTGGAGTAGTCGTCGGGAGCTTGAACTCCAGGAGCCTGGGGCGCTCCTTCGCATACAGCACCGGGGCGTTACGGTTGAGAATCTGATTGACCGATATCTTGATGAGTTTGGACGTGGCTTTGGTCGCAGCAAACGCCATCATTTGGAGTACTTGAAAACATTCGATATTGCGGAGATGGATGCGATCGAGCTGACTACACAGCAAATTGTTGCCCACGTTGTTAATCGCGGAAAACCGGATGCGCAAGGAAAGCGTGTTCAACCACAGACGATTAACAATGACCTCATCTGGCTTCGGTCGGTATTCAAAACCGCTCGTTCAGCCTGGGGCATACCCGCCGCCCTGGAACCGCTAAATGATGCTTCTGAAACATGTAGGCGAGAACGGCTAGTGGGGAAGTCCAAGAAGCGGGATCGACGGCCTACGCTTGAAGAACTTAATCGCCTCCTGGAGTACGCCGCCAAGCCCTCAGGAAAGCGCTCTATTCCAATAGCCGATATTGTTTTGTTTGCGTTATTTTCTTCTCGACGCCAAAGCGAAATTTGTCGCCTCGAATGGGCGAGTCTCGATTATCGCAATCGAAGCGTAGTTGTTTCTGATATGAAAAGCCCGACCGGTGCGGAAGGCAATAACCGGGTTGTTTACCTTACGGAGGAGGCTTGGGCGATCATTCAGAGACAGCCAAAAATCGATAAACGTATTTTCCCCAGTAACTCAAAATCGATTGGCACTCGCTTTCATGCTTATTGCCAGTTTTTGGGGATCAAAGACCTGCGGTTTCACGATCTTCGGCATGAGTGCATTAGTTGGCTGTTTGAGCTTGGGTGGGAGATTCCCCGCGTTGCCTCTGTTTCAGGTCACCAAAGCTGGGCAATGCTCCAGCGCTACACGCACATTAGCCGGCAGGAATCACATGATAAATACGAGGGTTGGCCATGGCGGCCTGCTATTCCCAATCGGGATTAGCCATGCAAAGCGCTGTCTCAAGCGCGCAAAAAACACTGTTTACCGCCACTTGAAACCATCTGTTGTCGATAAGCTGTGAATACAGTGATGGATAGGGAGTTTATTATGAACCGGGTTTCGACTTATTTTGCATTAATGGCAGAGTACGGTGAGCCAGTGGTCACATTGGCAACTATCTGCGAAAAATACTTTGGCTTATCGCCTGTGAAAGCGTCGGTTCGGGCCGGGCGGCATGCCTTGCCTATACCCGTTTGGCGGGGTGGGTCACAAAAGTCCACATGGCTGGTCAGCCTGGAGGATTTGGCCGAGTTTATTGATCGCCAGCGAGAGCTTGCTAGGGAGGAATGGCAGCAAGTGAATGCTTAGCAGTAAATTGAGAGCTGCAACCGATCTGTATTCGTGGTTAAAGGGGGCGTTACTCTTAGTAATGGCGCTTTTTTGATGTTGACGGGCGATGGATAGTTGGTAGGTTAAAGTGAATATCATGTCCGTCACATCAGGAGCTCTATTTTGTCCAGCACCGCTGTTCGCTATCTCACCATGTTACGCATGGTGCCTCGGTATCCTAAATCAATAACAACAACCGAACTCGTGCAGCGACTGGAAGAGCAAGGTTTTTCAGTCACCATGCGCTCAATACAGCGTGACCTGGAAAAACTGAGTGCAGATTTCCCGCTGCTGGTAGACGAGAGCGCAAGGCCCTTTCAGTGGTCGTTCGATCGAGAGGCCACCATGGATATCATCCCGGCGCTGGACCTCCCGGCGGCACTGACATTTGAACTGGCCAGGGCTTACCTTACGCCAATGCTCCCGCCCAGGGCGCTGTCCCACCTGCAGCCACACTTTAATGAAGCGCACCGAACTTTGTCGCGAGAGCGCAATCCTCTGGGCCAATGGCCGAACCATGTACGCGTTATCAATCGCGGCTTATCCGGCAATCGCCCAGCAATTGATGCAGATGTGTTGGAAACGGTTACTGAGGCTTTGTTGCGTGAATACCAATGCAAGCTCACATACCAAGCTAGGAGCTGGCCGGAGCCAGAGGAAATTATCGTTCACCCATTCGGTTTGATCTTCAGGGATCCGAATGTGTATCTGATTGGAACTATCGAGGGTAGGGAATGCATACGCCAGTTGGTGCTGCATAGGGCAACAGCGGGAGAGCTGGTAGAGCAGCCAGTGGAGCGCGAGGAAGATTTCGATCTGGATCTATACATACGCTCAGGTGCCATGGGCATACTGAAATCCAATAAGCCAGTGTTCCTCAGGCTTCGGTGCGACAAACCAGCACTGAACCATTTGATTGAATCTCCACTGGGTTTTGATCAGATCACCAGCGAGATAGATGACAGCACTTTTGAAATATCCGTGACGGTAGGAGATACCCAAGACCTGCGATGGTGGTTAACGGCGCAGGCAATTCATTGCGATATTCTTGAGCCAAAGTGGCTGCGCAGTGAAATCGAACAAACTCTGGAAAAGGGACTGGAGCGTGTGGGTCGTCATAGTACAGAGTAGTTAAAGAGTCTGTATGCATGGGACAAAGTGGGCAGATGAGACTTATCTGGTCCGCTTTGCCGCAAGTTAATCTGCAGCCAGAATTTCAGCATTTCCTATTGGTTTCAAATCGTTCGTACCACGGACTGGCTCGCAGACTAGTGGTGCGGGAATGTGTGTTTGCATTAGAGCTTGAAACGCCTCCACTTGATGGAAGTCTGGATCCAACCAAAGATCAAAGTCCTTAGGGCGAAGCATCAGCGGTATGCTCTTTGGATGAATATGGCTAAATCTAGGGTGGGGTGGAAGTGTAATAACGGTAAACGAATTTACCTGCTCTTCACCGAAGTGCCACGATTGCCACAGGCCGGCCAAGGCAGTGGCTTCATTCAGAGGATGAATGTTGTAGACCTGCTTGCCTTGCCATTCATGGAAGGCGCTTACTGGAACGATGCAGCGCTTCGACGGGTACACTTTCTTCCAGAGAGGGCTGCTGGTTAGTCGATCACTTCGGGCATTGAAGGTATGGAATTTGGGGTTAGGGCGGTAACCAAAGCCTTCAGGCCTGGGTTCAATCAGTAACGACCAAATGCCCGGCAGTAGATATCGATCGTCGGCCGCCTCTATTACAAATTCACCAGTACCTCCTGGCGGCACGTTGTGCTGAAACCTCGGAGCTATGCCGGGCAAGCCGAGCTGCTCCATGAGAGATCTGATTTCAGGCGAATCTGTAACATTGTATCGGCCGCACATAGAAGCCTCACGAATAGGCGCAAATCTAAAGTGGGATTGAGGTCGCTATAAACAATTGCTAGAGTAGCGCACTCTTTGGGGAGTAGCCTGCTTCCGATAGTCGGAAGAGTTCGTATCAACATACTTGGCCACATGCCATGGTGCGAACACCCTTCGGTTGGCGAGACCATCGATATATTCATGCCTGAGGTCGGGCGTGTGGATATGTCGTGGACTCAATATGCCCGGCCGGAGTGACGTGATGAACCCAGTAGCCCTTCTTTTGCTTGCCTTTGCTATGTCTACAGATGCCTTTGCTGCTGCAGTCGGCAAGGGAGCAAGCCTTAAAAACCCCCGTTTTTCCGAAGCCCTAAGAATGGGATTAATTTTCGGATCAATTGAAGCCGTAACCCCCTTGATAGGTTGGCTGATTGGCAAGACGGCATCCTCTTACGTTGATTCATGGGCCCACTGGATCGCGTTCGCTCTACTAGTGGCTCTGGGCTTACACATGATCTACGAAAGTGTCAGACCCGGTGCGGAGGATATAGAAAAACCTTCTAGGCACTCCTTTCTCAAAATCTCTTTGACTGCATTTGGCACCAGCATTGATGCCCTGGCTGTCGGGGTGGGGCTA
This sequence comes from Marinobacter sp. DY40_1A1, assembly GCF_016597815.1. Classification (GTDB taxonomy): domain Bacteria; phylum Pseudomonadota; class Gammaproteobacteria; order Pseudomonadales; family Oleiphilaceae; genus Marinobacter; species Marinobacter xiaoshiensis. The sequence goes on from NZ_VCHA01000001.1 coordinate 708,134, forward strand.
GCCTTTATTGATGTAAATATCTGGGCTGCTGCAGCACTGATTGGGATTGCTACTACCTCCATGGTGACGCTGGGAGTGATGTTAGGGCGGACTGTCGGCTCCGTATTGGGTAATAGAGCGGAAGCCTTTGGTGGACTTACGCTGATTGGGGTAGGTGGATGGATATTGTTGAGCCACTTTTAACGCACGAGACGAGATAGAGCTTACCCTGCTTTTAATACTGGCCTTAGGTATGTGCAAACCAAAGTTCAGGGTTCCGGATATGTTCAAACCAAACTTTGAGGCTCTGGGAGTATTTAAATCAAACTTGGGGGGGGCACTGAGTCCACAATCCGGTAGATTCCTGTTGGTTTGGGGTGAATTCTCTGCACATAGCTAAGGCACGAATAGGGATATGTGCGAACCAAACGCACTGAATCGATGGGTGTGCAAGTACTCGTTATCGCATCGAACATGAGATGGATGCAGTCAAACCCGATTTTCAGTCCAAATTTGGACTAAGTATCGTAACGGTCCGGCAAACCCATATTGAGCCTGGCGCCGAAGCCTTCAAGATAGTGTCCACTTATTCTTTAGTGGACACTATCTATGAGCAATGTAAGCGTAACCCGCCCTTACCGGAAACGCCGTCGACACGCTCCGGAATTTAAAGCTCGGCTGGAGGCCGAGTGCTACAGACCCAGAATTTCTGTTTTCCCGTATTGCCCTGGGTAATGACCTCAACGCCAACCAACTTCGGCGTTGGCACGTGTCGTTCAGGTGTTTGGTTCAGCCCGACCCCATTGTGCGTACCTGTTCACCAACAAATGGGGTAACCGAATGAAAGTGCTGATCCATGACGGCTTAGGCATCTGGCCCTGTGCCCATTGATAACAACTGGGTGGAAAACCAGATCTGTCCTTGGGCGCTGGGTCGCACCAACTAGAGGTTCGCCGGTTCATTGCGAAGTGGCCAACACGCTGCGGCGGTCATGACTCCAGTCAGCGAAGCTGAATGGGCACGGTCGCTATGTCTATCTAAAGCATGTACTGACCCTCCCGGCGACGCAGAAGAACAATTCCATCGACGAGCTATTACCACAGAACTGGGAACAGGCTAATTGTGGTAATCTTTCGTAAGCGGCGTCATGGGACGGTTTCTACCGACAAGCAAAGGCCTTTGGAGAATCAATGCAACTCGAATTATGGCTTATATATCTGATCACTTGTGTTGGATTGTCACTTTCCCCTGGCCCGAACGGACTTCTTGCCCTCACACATGGTGCTCTCCATGGTAACCGAAAGACTCTTTTCACCATTTTAGGTGGAGCGGCTGGGTTCACGGTCGTTATTGCGCTGTGCATGTTCGGAATTGGAGCCCTCATCAAATCCTCCCTGATCTGGTTAACCATTCTGAAATGGATTGGTGGTATTTATCTTGTCTGGCTTGGTATCCAGGTCTGGCGTTCTCCCCCTATTGAGCCGACGACACATATCGAGTCGAAAGCAGTCAATGGCAGGTGGCTCTTTCGCCAGGGCCTGCTCGCGTCTTTAACTAACCCAAAAGCGCTGCTGTTCTTCAGCGCCTTCCTGCCCCAATTTATTGATCCAGACCGTGGCCTGGTGCTTCAGTTTATCGTGCTAGCGTTAACATTCGTGGTGACGGAATGTTTTGTTGAATACTTTCTGGCGACGTCAGCAAGCAGAATCCGGCACTGGCTGCGCAATATCGGTAAAGCCTTCAATAGGGTCTGTGGTGGCATATTCATTGCCATTGGAGCGGCTCTCCCGCTGCGCACCTGAAGAGTGGCGACAGATAGTCTGTACCCATAGCTTAAATTTTGAAGCTATGAATATGCTATGCGGTTGGCCTGAGGTCCGTGAGAAAACGTCCGAGTAGGGTAAGCTGCCAGCAATCACACCTTGCTAATGCTCGCCGGCGACCAGTTGTGCGGTAGCAATTCATCAATAGCTTTTTTCTGCGTCGTTAGTTTCGTCAGAACATCTTTTAGGTAGGCATACGGATCGTGCCCGTTGAGTTTCGGGGATAGGATTAATGTCATCACTGCGTCAGCGCTGTCCAGCGTTTGAGACTGTAGTCCAAGGCTCTGGCCGTGCCGGAGCAGATCAGAGTCCACCATTATGGCCTAATATTCCGAGACCCAAACGTCTACCTCACTGGAACCATTGAGGGCAGGGAAGGTGTTCGCCAGTTAGTCTTTCATAGGCCTACAACGGGAGAGATCATCGAAGAACCGGTAGAGCGCCCCGAAGACTTTGACCTAGACCTGTACATTCATTCGGGTGCCAAGGGTATTCTGAAATCCGATACGCCGCTTTTCCTGAAGTTACGCTGCGACAAACCTGCGTTGAATCGCCTATGGGTTTTGATCAGATTACCCGTGAGATTGACGGCAGTAGCTTTGAAATTTCTGTGACAGTGGGTGATACCCAGGACATGCGATGGTGGATTCAAAGTCGTATTTGTCAGGTGTAAACCCGTGCTGGGCAAGAACGGTTTTAAAGTCGTGCATGGTGACTCCTTCGGTGATTGGCTTGCCGTATTCATTGCCAAGTCATCGAGGAGTTGTTGATACTGTAACCTGAGGTTGCGACAAATCTGTTCCCAGAGATTCCGCAGCTCTCTATCCGGGATAATCCGCTTCAAAATACTTCTCTCATGGTTTTTTCCTCGCCACTCCAAAGGACTCCTCGCTGATCAACAATGCTAGTGCATGGATAAATAGTGGCAGGCAGGCGCTTTGGCTGGCAGTTCGTCATTGCCTGGGAGCCCTATGCACAATAATAGACGCACCTCTAATGGAAGTGCCGCCACCTGATGTATCAGTCGCCAGAGTTCATGGTTTGAGCGGTCGTCATGATCGTCAGGTTCAGCTGAGCCGACAACCCAATGACCGGCTATGGAGTGGCAAAGCCCGTTATCCGATAGCTCGACAAGCTTATTTAGATTGGCGTTTAACTGTTGAACAACTTTTGCTCCATCGGTACCGCCCAGATCAACACACCAAAAAATCGCTTTTAGTTCATCAAGGAAATCCTGTGCTTCCAAAGGTTCATTGGAATTCTGAGTGTATTTGAACAGCTCTTCGAGTTCGTAGGTTAAGTCAGGGTCAAACCAACCCTCTGGCAGGTGCGCGTCCTGAAGGTTCTGTAGTGGCGCCATAGCAGCTCCCACTGACAAGTATGGATCTTGGCCTATCGCCGTAATCGCTCTGGTTATGAGCCTTTTTATTTGAGCGGTTTGATTGTCGATAGCCTGTTTGATCCGCGAGACTTCCCAGTCAGATAGCTTCACTTTTTCTTGTGGGAATGAGATCGATACGTAATTGTGATTCATAGCCTGACTCCGGGTTTTGGGTGTGTTGGGTATGACCATCTCACGGGGCTCTTCATCTGCAAGTGGTCAAAAGGCAGATTTTCATTAATTTTTTGAAAGGGGCGACAATGGGAAGGTAGTGCAAGCTGTGATCGCCAGACAATCGAGTTTTGGGGCAGATTCTCTGCACATACCTGACGAGTACCTGGGGTATGTGCAAACCAAATGTAACCATCCCCGAAGCTATTCGGTGACCATCCGAGATTGAAAAATGGTCCCTGAGAGCGAAGGACGGGCCAGCCATCAGTTCAATTTTGAACTGAACACTGGGTAACAGCGCGGGAGTTTTTGGCGACCCTGCGCTTGAGCTTTGGGACAGATTCTCTGAAGATGCTGAAATAGTGACTTTGGGTATGTGCAAACCAAAGATCAGGCTCCCGGGGTATGTTCAAACCAAACCGGTAGGTACAGAACCCGCAATTCGGCAGATTCCTGCTGGTTTTGGGCAAATTCTCTGCACATAGCTAAGGCATGTATAGCGATATGTGCAAACCAAAAGCTCTGAATCGATTGGTGTGCAAGTACTCGGTATCGCCTGGAACATGAAGTTGGGCCCGGAGCCTTGAGTGATATTGATCAAACAATGCTTGCGCTTTTGAAATGTTGAGGGACTGCTTTTTTCAAAAGGATTGGATTGGTTCTAAGCAAAAGCGAACATCGAGTCACGGCGTTCTTCCGCAGCCTCCAGCCTCATCACAGCCATTTCATCCAGTATGATTGGCAGAGCAAATTATAGACGCTGAATGATTACATGGCAGAGATGGCCATGCTCAGCTAAGCTGTTGTTTTATAGATTTATGTGCAGCGTGATTGATGGTTCGAAGGCAGTAATAATGACGCAGTCAAATTTCTTCAATAATAAGGCGCGCTGCCTAATTGCTGTTAGGCTTCAGAACTAAGGCACATCCTGCCATGGCAGAGTTGATAGAATTTGAGACCGAACGGCTGTTTTTGCGGCAATGGCAAGAAAGCGATTTCAAGTCGTTTGCCACGCTGAACGCCGATCCAAAGGTCATGGAGTACTTTCCCGAACCGCTGAGTGGCCAAGCAAGTACTGAGATGGCGGAGAAAATTCACTCACTCATAAAGCAGCGCGGTTGGGGGTTCTGGGCCGTTGAGGTCAAGGATGCCGAGCCGTTTATTGGTTTTTGTGGGCTACACGTACCCACGGCAACGCTGCCTTTTTCTCCGTGTGTCGAGATTGGTTGGCGGTTATCGTCAGCTCACTGGGGGAAAGGCTATGCATCAGAGGCCGCTCGTGGTGCGCTGGGTGTTGCGTTTCAACATTTAGAGCTTCCTGAGATTGTCTCCTTTACCACGGTTGGCAATCAGCGCTCGCGTCGAGTCATGGAGCGAATAGGCATGAAGTACAGTGGCGAGTTTGAGCACCCCAGCTTGCCCAAAGGAAGCTTGTTGCGGTCTCATGTACTTTACCGGTTACGACGAGAACAGTGGGACGCAAAAGCCTAACCAGTGCAGGCACGGCGACGCCTACTACATTGCGCCTTCGGCTCCATTTCGCAGGCGCGCATGCTGCAAGCGTTAAGCACAAGGAAGGCTCATGCACGCAAACATAGCCCGCTACGGAATAATTTTGAACACGGAAAATTTCGAGGAGTGCGTGGCGTTCTATCGAGACCTCTTTGGATTGCGTCAGCTATTCGAGAAAAAGGAGGGTGACTTCAAGCTCACCTGTCTCGAGTACGGGAATGGCTATTTGATGGTCGAGCAAGGAGGCAAGGCGAAGAATGGCGTTAAGTCACCGACAGAGGGCAGCTTCAAACTGCGCTTTAATGTCGAGGATTTGGGGGAGGCCCTGGCGGAAATAAGGGCATGGGGTATCCAAGCTGAAATCCAGGAAAGTTCTTGGGGCCGGACTATCAACATCAGCGACCCCGATGGCAACCGCGTAGGTGTCAGAGATGAAGCTGGCTTCGCCCACCAGATCAATGCTTAACAAGTCAATTAAGTTCGTTCCCGGCCTGACGGCCGTCCACCGGACGCCCTAGACGGGCGCCGCTTATTATTGGCGTTAAGTGGTGATTCTTCTCAAGACGGGGGCGGTTATGCGCTGTGATGCACAATTTCACAATGAGATTTTTCAATGAAAACGTGTATCCAGTGCGGCGCAGAAGTGGATTTTTTAGTGGATACATTTACTCTTTACCAAGTGAGCGGGACTCGCTACCTATATTGCGCAGCCTGTCAAAATCCTTTGGAGCCGTACATTAGCCCTGAGGATGTAGACCACCTTAGGGAGCAACTAGATACATGCCAAGAAAGATTAAAACGATCCCATAAAATTTGGCTTTCCTTGTTGGCCATTGGCTTTGCTGCGATATGTTTTTTTGTGGGGAGCTAGTAGCGAGTAATATTCACGCCTAAAACAAATCACTTAACCAGTCGCTGTAGTCCGTTCCCGGCCCGAGGGCCGTCTGTAACCATCCCCTAAAATCAGTGCACGCACATTTAGATTTCTCCAGACTCGGCTTTGACCTGAAGGTTCGCTTTGCGACCTTTGCGGTCATTGTAAAAGTCTCTACTCAAAACCTCGATTATTTTCTGGGGGGATTGCACCACCAGGAGAAGTTGTCAGTTACATATTAAGTCGCAGATTTCGCCTTTCGTTGGCGTTAAAGTGACTTTTTAGGCTGCATGACAGATCAAGGGGCTAATTTTCCAATTCCCTGTTTGGTTTTCGCAGGTTGTGTGCTCACCAGTCGTTGTCCATGCCTCCAGACCCCATAGTGTCGTCGAATAGCGAGTCAGTGCTGGTGTCAAAAGCAGAGGACATGGCGTCGTGATTGTTTGAACCAAATAGGTTGCCGCCAACGTCTATACCGAACATGCCCTCTTCAACCATCGGTAGTCCCGTTGCGGGGTTTGTATATATGGGTTCCGAAATCCATTGGTGATCTATCGATGTCCCTGGGCTGCTGTCATCAATAAATAAGTCGTTACTAAAACCATCGTTGTGCTGCAGGCTGGAAATGCCCGTAGTGCCAGTTTCATCGGGTTGTGTCAGCCAAGTTGACTGTTGAAACCGGTCAGAGCTTGCACTGCCTTCAGATGAGCCGCTTTCTGAACCGGCAAGAGCCAACCCAATCAAAGCACCGACGATACCGGCTGCTGGGCCGAACTGACTGCCGATAAGTCCGCCCGCGATAAAAAAGATGATATAGGCCATGGTTTTGCATCCTCGTGGTTGTGAGTAACAAGCTTAACCCAACGAGCAAAATCACCTAATCAGGTGGGGAGGGGTACAGAAGCATCGTAGCCTCCATAGCGAAGTCGCCACTAAGTCGTCCGAAGTACTGTGGCCTTCCGGCCATTGCATGGCCATATCGTTGGAACCATGATTGTTTAATTCGTAATTCAACAAGAACCTGGATCACCCAATGACTCAATCGTCCCTGTCCCAATCCCTGAAATTGCCCTGCGGTGCCGTCTTGCCTAACCGTATCGCCAAAGCCGCGATGACCGAGGGCCTATCAGATAAATATTTGAACGCCACGCAAAAGCACGAAACACTCTATCGGCGATGGTCCGATGGTGGAGCGGGGCTGCTGATTACTGGCAACGTGATGATTGATCAGCGCGTTCTGGAACGACCTGGCAACGTAGCAATTGATCCTGAGATGGCAGACGGCGAGCCTGAGGGTATGGCGAGGCTGAAGGCTTGGGCAAAGGCGGGTACCCGGAATGGCAATCACTTGTGGATGCAGATCTCCCATGCCGGTCGACAGTCGCCTCGGTATGTCACCACGCGCCCGATGGGACCCTCGGCCGTTCAACTTTCGCTGCTTGGGAATTACGCCCGCCCGCGGGCTCTGTCCGAGTCAGAAATCCTCGATTTTATCCAGCGCTTTGCCAACGTTGCCCGGATTGCCAAGAAAGCCGGTTTCACTGGCGTTCAGGTGCATGGGGCTCATGGTTATCTGTTGTCTTCATTTCTATCTCCGGCGACCAACCAACGCAATGATCGCTGGGGTGGGTCTCTGGAAAACCGCGCCCGTTTCCTACTGGAAGCGGTTCGGGCGACTCGGGCGGCTGTGGGACCGGACTTTCCTGTGTCGGTTAAGCTTAATTCGGATGATTTCCGTAAGGGTGGATTCAGCCTCGACGAATGTGTGAGTGTGGTGCATTGGCTCAATGAAGAGGGGATCGATCTGTTGGAGGTCTCCGGCGGTACCTATGAACAACCGCGGCTCCTCGGTTACAGCGGCAATTCGGATACTGCAAGCGACGGTCCGGTCCTGCGGGAGAGTACTCGTAAGCGAGAGGCTTATTTCCTGGATTATGCCCAGAAAATCCGTGAGGTCTGCAATTGTCCGTTGATGGTTACTGGTGGTTTCCGCACGCGGGCGTTCATGGAAGAGGTGGTGGCAAGCGGCGAAACCGATGTGATTGGCCTTGGCCGGCCACTCTGTACAGACCCGGATACGCCCAAAGCTTTGCTCGAGGGGCGCATCGACAAGACGGTTTGCCATGAGGAACAGGTCAAGCTTGCCCAGAAGGGGTTCTTCTCACCAACCAGCCCACTGATGCCGATAAAAGTGGTTAATGTGCTGGGTGGCCAGGCCTGGTACTACCAGCAGCTGTTTCGCCTAGCAAATGATGCTGAAGCCGATCCTGATATGGGCATTCTGAGAGCCATCGGCGCCTATCTGGTTGATGAACTCAGCCAAGCACGGAGAGTAAAAAATGCCCGTCGGCATTCTTTAGCAGTGTCCGAAGATAACTGAACTTTCTGTTCGGACGGCTGGAGCGGCCCAACAGTCTCCGAGCAGTTCGCACTATAAGTTTCAGCAAAGCTTGGTCGTTTTATACGCGGTTATACATGGCGCCGATAAATTATACGCGGAACCAATAATCGAACCTGTTTTGGAGTATCCGCTTGCAAACTGTGGTGGCAGCAGAATCCGCTGGGGTGATACCCAGGATCTGCGATGGTGGCTAACGGCCCAAGCTGTCCATTGCGATATTCTGGAGCCAAAGTCGCTTCGCAGTGAAATCGAAAGCACCGTGGAAAAGGGGCTGGAGCGTGTTGGTCGTCACAGTACAGAGTAGTTAAAGACTCTGTATGCCTGGGACAGAGTGGGTTGTCCTTCTGGCAGTCCAATCACTACGGAGAGTCTGACTCTACCGGGTCGATTGTTTTATCTGTTTGCGGGCTTCACTGTAAGCAATGTCCCAGCTCTCATCAGAGGTCGGCATTCCATTCGATCCAAGGGGCTGCACACCAAGTTTTTTACGACGTTCGTTCCCTTTTTTAGTGTAGTCAGCATTCATAGGGTTAATCCCGCATCTTCGATCCGCTGCTCTCTATCCGGGGTAATCCGCTTCAAAATCCTTTTCTCATGGTTTTTCCTCGCCACTCCAAAGGGCTCCTCGCTGATCAACAATGCTAGTGCATGGATAAATAGTGGCAGGCAGGCGCTTTGGCTGGCAGTTCGTCATTGCCTGGGAGCCCTAGGCACAGTAATAGACGCACCTCTAATGGAAGCGCCGCCACCTGGTGTATCAGTCGCCAGAGTTCATGGTTGGAACGGTCGTCATGATCGTCAGGCTCAGCTGAGCCGACAACCCAATAGCCGGCTATGGAGTGGCAGAGCCCGTTAACCGATAGCTCGACAAGCTTATTCAGTTTGGCGTTTAACTGTTGAACAATTGCTGCCCCATCCGTCCCATCCAGATCAACACACCAAAAAATCGCTTTTAGTTCATCAAGGAAATCCTGTGCTTCCAAAGGTTCATTGGAATTCTGAGTGTATTTGAACAGCTCTTCGAGTTCGTAGGTTAAGTCGGGGTCAAACCAACCCTCTGGCAGATGCGCGTCCTGAAGGTTCTGTAGTGGCTTCATAGCTGCTTCCGCTAACGAGTATCCATTTTGGTCTATCTCCGTAATCGCTCTGGTTATGAGCTTTTCTATTTGAGCGGTTTGATTGTCGATAGCCTGTTTGATCCGCGAGACTTCCCAGTCAGATAGCTTCACTTTTTGTTGCGGGAATGAGATCGATACGTAGTTGTGATTCATAGCGTGACTCCGGGTTTTGGTTGTGTTGGCTATGACCATCTCATGGGGCTCTTCATCTGCAAGTGGTCAAAAGGCAGATTTTCATTAATTTTTTGAAAGGGGCGACAATGGGAAGGTAGTGCAAGCTGTGATCGCCAGACAATCGAGTTTTGGGGCAGATTCTCTGCACATACCTGACGAGTACCTGGGGTATGTGCAAACCAAATGTAACCATCCCCGAGGCTATACGGTAGCCATCCGAGATTAAAAAAATGGATCATGAGGGCGGGGCCGAAGCCTTGAGTGATACTGGTCAAACAATGCTTGCGCTTTTGAAATGTTGAGGGACTGCTCTTATAAAAGGATTGGACTGGTTTTTAAACAAAAGCGGACATTCGCGCCCTGCCGACGTCCGTCTGCTTTCGATTAAGCTGGCAATAGATAACTGGACCGAGAACGACTGAATCTAAAGTGATTACTCTGGCAAGGTGGTGTTGCCACCCTCGAGTCTTCAGGTTTGATGAGATGCAATTACCTCTTCGATTGCATTCACGACAGCCTGGCAATTTTTTATATCCAGAGCGTCCGGGTGGGGCGACCCAAAGCGGCCCTCGTCGTTATCAAAGTACCGGCCCGACGCGCCGGAGAACTCCTCGGACAGCGCTGCGCGCACCAGTACATCTGCACCAATCGACAGGCTATTACCTGCAATGCCAAAGCCTTCCTTGACCATTTTTGAGCCCAGCAGGGAGCCAGGGTTTACGGCCACGAAGATGTGACCGCTGGAGCTATCAGCTTCCGCCAGGGCTTTGGTCCACATGGTTAACGCAAGCTTGCTCTGGGCGTAGGCGGCCATGTCGTCCATAAACCGTTTCTTGCCAACAAGAGCATCCCGCTCCACCGGCGATTGCGCCGCAGAAGACAAGTTGACGATCCTTGCGTCGGGGGCAAGTATGGGCAACAGGCGTTGCGTCAGCATATAAGGCGCCACTGTGTTCACCACAAACCGGACGTCCAGCCCGTCTCGCGTCACTGTGTCAGGCGTCTTCAGCACACCGGCATTGTTGATAAGGACGTCCAACTGATCGTGTGCGAGTGCAATGGATGCCGCCAGTTGTTTTACCTCAGCCAGCCGGGACAGGTCGGCCGTGTAGGTGTAGACCTGCCCGGCGCTGCCGCTATCAGCCAATTCCCGCTCTAAGGCTTCCAGTTTTTCCCGGTTACGGCCGTGCAACAACAGAGTATGGCCCTCCGCGTAAAGGCGCTTGGCCGTTTCCAGGCCGATACCGTCAGTGGCGCCGGTGATCAGAATTTTCTTTGTCATGTCCGCTTCCTTAATCCGGTGATTGTTGATGAGGGGATTAGGGCTCAGATCTCCACAACCACCTTACCAATAGCCTGACCACTGGTCAGGCGATCATAGGCCTTGCCTACTTCATTGAGGCTGAAGGTCTGCTCATCAAGCAGGGGCTTAACGCCACCCTGGTCCACAATGTCCGCCAATTGCCGAAGAATGTCGCCATGGGCTTCCCGGTGATGGTTGTGCAGCATAGGAATCAGCATGAAGATCACATGAATCGACAAGCCCTTGAAGTGGGCGGTTGTCAGGTCAAGCTCCACCATGGACACGGTGGTGCTCACTTGACCGTTCAGAGCCGCAGCTTCAAAGCTGTTGGCCATGTTATTGCCACCCACGGAATCAAAAACCACGTCGAAACCAGCGCCCGAAGTATGCGCCTGAACATAATCGCTCACGGCTTCCGTTTTGTAGTTGATGGGGGTAGCGCCGTAGCCATCGACAATGTCGAACGCCTTGTCACCACTGGCCGTTGCAAACACCGTGGCGCCGGAATGCTTGGCCAACTGAACGGCTACATGGCCGACGCCGCCGGTTCCGCCGTGAACGAGGACCTTTTGCCCGGCCTTTACGCCTGCTCTCTGCAACCCTTCAAATGCTGTGATACCGACCAGCGGCAGTGCGGCTGCTTCACGCATCGATAGGCTCTTAGGTTTGAGGGCAATCAGTCTTGAGTCGGCCGACATGTATTCCGCCAAAGCGCCTTGGAGATCGGAAAGGCCTCCGGCGCAGCCATAAACCTCATCGCCGATGGCAAAATCGGTCACACCTTCCCCTACCGCCGAGATGGTGCCGGCGAAGTCCATGCCCAGCACTGCGGGTAGGGGTGGTGCGAACGGGAGGTCCACGCCCATCTGGCGAATCATGGTGTCGACGGTGTTAATGCTGGACGCAGCAACACGAACGATGACCTGACCGGGTTGCGCGGTGGGTGCGGCAATATCTGCTTGCTCAAAAACTGCTTGTTCACCGTACTGATTGAGAACCATTGCTTTCATCGTGTGCCTCCAATCCATTCGTTGCGTCGTTAAAGCCTCTAGTCACCACATTACGGGTTCGCTAAATCTAGATAAATGACCAATAATCGTATTCAGAATTCGTAAAATGGATATAAAGCCGTGGACACCGAAGGAATCAAGCTGTTTGTACTGGCCGCAGATATGCTGAACATTAGTGCCGCTGGTCGGGAGCTGGGCATGCCGCCGGCGGTAGCCAGTGCGCGGCTGGCCAAGCTAGAGAAGGCTGTCGGAGCGGATCTTCTGCGGCGTTCAACGCGGAAAGTGGCGCTCTCCACCGAAGGTGCGGAGTTTTTGCCGTTCGCGAGGGAAATTCTGGCTCAAGAGAGTGCCGCACTGGCGGCAATGGGCTTTGGTGCTGAAAATGTGGCAGGGACGCTGCGATTCACCGCGTCCAGCACGTTTGCACAACAATACATTGTGCCTTTGGTACCAGAGTTTCTGGAGCGGTATCCGGGGATTAATCTGGACCTGCGGTTATCCGATATGGAACTGGATCTGATTCAGGGTAGTTTCGATCTGGCGCTGAGGGACTCGGTGTTACCAGACAGCAACTTGAAAGCGAGGAAGCTGGCGGACGATCGGCGGGTTTTCTGCGCCGCTCCGGAGTATCTGGCGAAATGGGGCACGCCCGAGCATCCCAGCGATCTGTACGCCCATCAACTGATGGCCTTCAAGTCCCAAACTCTGATCAAGCTCACTGGTCCGAATGGCGAACAAGCTCAGTTCAATCCGCGCATGCCGGGCAGTCGGCTAATTATGGATGACGGTTTGAGCTACAAAATAGCAACCATGAACGGGGCGGGGATTGCCATCCATTCTCGGTGGAGTGTTCACAGTGAATTGGCAGCCGGCCATTTGGTACAGGTGCTTCCAGACTACCAAATGGATGTAGAACCGGCGCTCTGGCTGGTTTATCCGAAATCCAATGTGCTGACCCCGAAGGTTCGGGTATTCATCGATTTTTTAGTGGACCGGATAGGCAAGGAACCGCCTTGGCTCTGAACAGAGCCTTTCAAGCGCAAGTTTGAATGTTCGCTTTGCGACCTTTGCGAACACCGTAAAAGACTCTACTCAAAACCTCGTTTGTGATGGCAATGTTACTACCTAAGCTAGTTTCCAAAAACCATTGAACCACTGCAGTATGTACTCGCTCAGCTTGTAGCCGTATAGCATGTAATAAATCTTACATGCTATGTAGCGTGTAAATTATATTGACGACCTTGGCATTAGCTCATCACCACACGACTGGCAACTCACCCCAGGCTGTCGTATACGCCGGCGACAAATGCCCCCTGCGCATTGCATAGACTGCCGGCCCGGCTTCTCTTGCCATGTACACCTTGGCGCGTGTTTTTCGATTAATCTCATCCATCACAGACATCAGGCGTTCCGATCGGCCACTCTCTGAGGGGTTTATGGCGGCGGTTTCGAACAAGTCGTCTTGCACGCCACTTGCATCCGTTAACTCGCCGAGCATCACGCCAGATTTCGAATATTCGTAGCCGTCACGGTAGATAGAGCGAAGCAGGTTCAGGGCGTGTTGCACGATTACCCTGGAATCTTGGGAGGCCTTAACCAGTCGAACACTGGCACTTTGAGAGTACTGCGGAACCGTTGTTTTGAATGGGTTTGTACGAATGAACACCATTAGCTCGCCAGCATACTGGCCACCACCTCTGAGCTTTTCAGTCGCTCTCGCTGCAAAGTGCGTTACGGCCTCTTCCAGATTCGCGAGGGAATGTATGGGCTGCCCAAAAGACCGGGAGCACATAATCTGCTTTTTCGGTGGGGGAGCATCTTCCCAAGGTAGGCAGGGCACACCGTTTAACTCTCGTGCTGTACGTTCCAGGACAACAGAGAATCGTTGTCTTAGCGTGCTCAAGTCTGCATCGGCCAGCTGTATCGCTGTAACAATGTTCATGGCCTGAAGCTTCTCCGAGATTTTTCGCCCCACGCCCCAGATCTCCCCAACGGGCACTCGAGCTAAAAGCCTTCTTTGTCTTGCTGGATCAGACAGGTCGACCACGCCACCGGTTGCTGGATATTTCTTGGCTGCGTAGTTGGCGAGCTTGGCAAGGGTTCGAGTAGGCGCAATGCCCACACACACCGGAAGACCCACATTCTGGTACACGGTGTCTTTTACCTGTCGACCGAAGTTCTCATAGGACATTAGGCGTTCCAAGCCAGTGAGATCTAGAAAGGCTTCGTCGATGGAGTACACATCCACCCTCGGAGCCATAGCTTCCAGCGTCATCATCACACGATGGCTCATGTCCCCGTACAAAGTGTAATTGGATGAGAATAGCTGGATACCGTGTTGCCGAATCTCCTGCTTGATGTGATGTACCGGCACCCCCATTTTAATGCCAAGCGCTTTGGCTTCCTTGGAGCGCGCCACAACACAGCCATCGTTATTGGATAGAACGACGATCGGCGTATGGCGTAAGTCTGGCCGGAACAGCTTCTCGCATGAGGCGTAGAAATTGTTGCAGTCCACCAGGGCAAAGACAGGCTGCTTCATCCGGCTTTCGCCTGTTCCCGATACAAGGCCGCACCTAGCGAAGCAAAATAGTCTTGAAACGCGTCGTTAATACGCTGGCGATGCGCGCTCCTTGGGTAAAGGCCTGCTTTAGCTTCGTCAGAGTAAACGGTACCGCGCACCAGAAACGAGTTGTTGGGTGTGCTGTCTTCGATAAACGCCTCAAAAGCCCGAGCGCAGAGCTCTTCGGGTTTTGCGTAATACAGTACCTTCAGTTGCTCGTCGGCTTCCTTGGATGCCTGAAACAGGGGGCTAGGCGCTGTTCCATCTTCGGTTAGTAAAATGGTTTTAAAGCAGTTTCTGAGTAACTCGTTTAATGGGTGTTCTTTCTGTTTGGCACCACCGAGCCAACCACTGGAGGCAAAGCCAAACTTCCCTAAACTCCGGAAGGCTCTGTTGCCCATGTAATGATCAAGCGCATGAAACCACTCATGGGCCAGGCTGCCAGCACCAGCGTTCTTGGCGAGGGCCAGTTGGCGAGTCGCGGGAATATAGTGAGCGGATACCCCCGGCCGGCCTCCAATGCCGTACTGCATGCTTAGAGATCCACGAAGGGAGATGAGGTTCTCGGGTCCCTGCAGAATTGTCATAAGATCACAAAGAGCCCGATAAAAGCGGTCAGCCGCGCGGTCTCGCTCTTCTGGCGTCACCCAGCGGCCAACTTCGATGCTTCGGAAGTCGAACCGTCGTCGTACCGTAACAAAGGAAATGGGATGAGAGGTCGTCATGAATTTCCTCCGCGCTTGAGCGATCGAACCACATTGGTAACAACACCAAACACCTCCATCACCATATCGCCTTCAATCGTAATGGGCTGGTAAGCCGGGTTTCTGGGCAAAAGACGAACCGGAGGAGGGCTGAGGTGCAGTTGTTTAACGGTCATTTCAGACTCCAGGCTGGCAATGATGATGTCGCCGTGTTGGGCTCGCAGGGAGCGGTCAACCACCAGTACATCGTTTGGGTAGATGCCGGCGTCCACCATGGATTCACCTTGTACCCGCACGAAAAAAGTAGCGGCCGGATGCTGAATACACAGCTCATTCAGATCCAGGGTTTTCTCAACGTAATCCTCGGCAGGGGATGGAAAACCCGCTGATACGCGTTCCAAGAAAAAGGGAATACCAAATTGAGAGAACGACTTATGGTCGCCTAGAAGAGTGACGGGCATATTACACCTAGATACTGTTTGCATATACAGTATTCTGGTGTGATTTCACTGTTGGGTCAATTCTTGAAACAAAAAACGAAGCCTTGGCGGGCGTGAAAGTGCCCCCAAGGCTTCGATGTTCTGATAGAACGTTTGTCACTCTGGCTGTAACTGGCGCTCTGCTTCTGCGAGTGCGATTTCCCATGTGTCGTTGGCAGTGGGCAGTCCATTCTCTTCAAGCGGGGATACTCCTTCCTTCTTCCGCTTGGTGGTCACTCGCTCAATGTATTCTTTACTCATCGGGTTGATTCCGCTGGCACGATCGCTCGCATCCGCGATGGAGTCGTAATAGTGGTCGTACTCCTCTGGGAATCGTTCTATATGGATCTTACGGGCGCGCTCGTAAATGCTGGCTTGGAGTGTTTCTTGCTGGTCTAGCTCAGCAATTTCGGCATGTGTTTTACCCGCACGAGCGTTTTGGCGTGCACGGGTTTCTTCGGTTTTATATCGATTCATCGTGCGTTCCTCTTTTGATCGTAAACAGGAAAGTCATCGCGTTGTGCTGACTCATGGTCAGAATCTCGAACGTGGCGGTATCCGCAGTCTGGTTGAGGTTGATGATTTGTAGCACCGGGTTGGAGTAACGAAGCTCCCTGAACCATTGCTGGTAGAAGTAGGCGATAGCGGCGGTTAAATCCCCGGTTCTCGTAACCAGCTCACAGCGCAGCATCGCATCGGGCGTGCACAGTTGTTCATGGATACTTGAATCGGTGGTGAACACCGGGTCGTCATGGATGAGCACGTTAAAAATCTCGTGCTGAAAACCCAAAGCAGTGGCAGCGAAATCGTAGGAGTAGGGCAGGAACCCGTGTTCAACCAGAATTTCGGAAAAGGCAGATGCAGTCAAAGTAAGTCACCTTTGATGATTGGCTTGCCTGATGTTTTCCGAAGTGAGAACAGAATCTAACAGAGGCGTGCGACAAACAGTGTCGCGATCACGGTGTTTCAACCCAGCGTCGAATGTAATCCATGGCCCGAGTCGGCGGATTGGCGTTTCGGCTCCCGCGCACCTCACTCACGATCCAGCGATTGTTCTGATAGGCCAACGAAATCGTTAGCCGTTCCGGATGAATCATGCGGTAGATGAACACCTCGCGATCGGCCACGCGCTGGTCATAACTACCAACACAGTGCCGCATGGCCACACCTTCTTCCAGCAGTTCAAGCCAAGAGGTGAGGGGCTCGATACCCTCGATGGCAGGAATAGGCGCCGCCGGATATTCGCCGTGCCGTTGTTCGAGCGCAGCAGCTTGGGCTTTCCGTTTTCCTTCAGAGCCCAAATTGTTGAACCAGCCTACCAAACGGTCGTGCAGATCTTGCAAAGCGTCACGCGATCTCACATGCCTAAGGCGTTGCACATTCCCTTCCGCCATCGTCAGCGTGTCTCGAATCATCCGGCACAGCCAGGTAATGTCCAAAGCCGATGATTGGCTATCAACCAGATACAACATTCCTGGCCAAAGCGGTTGCCGCTGGCGCCGCAGAAACCGTAGATGGTTCAAGTGCAGATTCGGGTAGTGCCGAAGCAGTTCGATAAATTCGGTGCAGCGAAGCGTTTTCACCACATCTTTCAGCTCCCAAGGAAGCAGTGGAGAAAGCTCAATACGGTTCACCAGTTTCACCAGAGACTTGCTGGCGGGTAGGTCGGCCTTTTCAAGAATGCTGGTTCGCTTCAACGCTAATAGCTCTTCGAATTCGTCAAGCGTGAGCGACTGGCCGCGGGCATAGTCTACGAGCAGGATAAATAAAAGGGGAGAGCTTTCAGCCAGTTCGCAGGCTGCGCTGGAAGCGGCACAGGCTTGGGCCAGCTCAAAATCCATCGCCGGCATCAAGCGAGTGACCTTAAGAACCGAGTCAGGAATACCATCAGACACCCGCCTTCCGGAGTCGTCTTCCAGAGTGAACAGTGGTAAGCCTGGAGCTTCCAGAAAACGCCCCTCAGCCAAAACCGAGTCATCGGTTTGACTGAACCAATGTAGCGGCCGGGATGAGTCCCAGGTTTCCACGGTGAGCTGGATGCTGTAATTGAGTACGGAGCTCAAATCGAACATGACCGTGTTGTGTGAGCGTTGCTTTTCCGAAGTGGTCATCGTGTTGTCCCCCTTACCAAATCTCACCGATTGCAGAATACAGCCGATAGTGGATTTTTATCTTATTAGATGTTCGCGACACTATCTGTCGCATGCCTGTTGCACAATACTCCTATCGAAAAGGAGGGCGCTATGACACTAAACGTCACGACAGAACAACTATCCCAAGCCCTGTTCCAAACCGACCCCGCCAATACCTGCTGTAAAGAAAACGACTGTTTTGATGAATACGACTACGTTGCGGAGGCAATCGTAGAGCGGCTGATGGAGGGCAAGAGTCTGGAAAAGGCTTTAACCGAGTGCTTCTCGGAATGGTTTTTCGGCGGAGAAAGCTTCGACACAGAACGGTTAACTCCGACTCTCAAATTACTCAGGGAGGAAAAATGATGCTGCATACCTTCAAAGTAGATGGGCTGATCTATGAACTGGCTATAAGTAGTAGCTACGCAATTCACCTAGCCATTATCGGGGGCGCTTCCCCTTCATTCCAACCAGCGTATGACCCTTTCGATTGGGAATACACCCCCTTCATAACAGCGGATATAGGCGCTTCGCGCTACCCCATTACCGTGTTGCGCACAGTGCTTCGGAGATTGGTTCATTGGGTTGGACAGACACGCCCGCCGATGTTCAGCTTCTCAGCCGAGACGGATAAACGAAAACGAATATACCGCAGGGTGGCTTCGTATCTGACTCAGCGATTCCCATATCAGGTAGTGGAGGAGGGGTCTGTTTTTTACTTTTACCGACTGAAAACGGCGCAATAGGACTGAGCCGTGTAAATCCCGCCACATGAATACCTGGAATTACTCAAGGAGGCGTAATGATCGATAACTTTAAAACCGATTTAATAGTGCGTGCCGCCGCCATCCCACCCGAAGAAATCCTTAAAGCTATGGGGTACTCAAACCCCACTTCCGCGAACGCAGAGCGATTGCAAACCGTGCTGGAAAGCCCGGATTTCGGGTTGAGCGATGGCGGTTTCGATTTCAAATTCAGCAGTGAAGGTTTTCTAAGAGCGCTGTGCACCGTGGTGGGCATGGAAATGTCCCTGGCAGACCAAAGAATCACCCGCCTGAAAAAGCAGGTTGAGGAGGAAAGGGCTGCCTTCAAACCCTACCTTTGGGTAGACACGGGCTTCAAGCGTAAAGGTCAGCCTCTTTTTGCGCTGTCGGTGTGCGAGCACCAGCGCTACCTGCATTTTAAAAAAGGTTTCTGGCGATTGACGCTCGACAAACAGCTTGGCCGTGCACAGTGTATGGTTCGGGAGCATGTATATGAAACCGGCGGAACCCTTGGAATCTGGGGTGAAATCAAGCAGTATCGGTTCTATTACAAAAAGAACGCAGCCTACTTGTTAGCCCGCAACGGTGAATTAATAGGGAAATGTGAGGGATCAGAACCCAGCAAGGCCACGGGAAACAAGGCCTTTAATCTGATTACTTAGGCAACACGCACAGCCTCGCATTAACGGATGAAGGAAGCAGTATCCATGTATGACCTGATTGGCGATATTCACGGCCACGCCAGTGAACTTAAAGCCTTGTTGACCAAAATGGACTATCGAGTAATCGATGGAGTTTGGCAGCACCCCGAACGCAAAGTGATTTTCCTGGGTGATTTTGTAGATCGCGGCCCCGAGCAGGTTGAAACTGTTCAGATTGCCCGGGGTATGGTTGAGAACGACCATGCCTTGGCGGTTATGGGTAACCACGAATTCAATGCCGTCGCCTGGGCCACGCCAGACCCGCAAAACCCCGGTGAGTACCTTCGCCCCCACATCGAAAAAAACCACAAACAACATAGAGCTTTCTTGGAGCAGGTAGGTGAGGGCAGTGAGCTACACCACAGCATGCTTGATTGGTTTAAAACGCTACCGCTGTATTTAGACCTGCCGGAGTTTCGGGTTGTGCATGCCTGCTGGCATCCGAAGTATCTGGAAATTGCCGATAAATACACGAATGCCCAGAACCAGTTATTACCAGAGGCCTGGGAAGCCAGTGCCCGAGAAGGTAGTGAAGCCTATGAGGCCATTGAAACCTTACTAAAAGGGCTGGAAATACCCCTGGAGAATGACCACTACTTTCTGGACAAGGATGGCAATAAGCGTACCGATATACGAACCAAGTGGTGGGAGACAGAAAGCCTAACCTACCGGGATTTGGCGATGGTACCTGGTTCAGAGATTGAGAAAATCCCGCATGACCCTGTAGAAGCTCATATCCTCCCTGGCTATGACGGTAAGAAACCAGTGTTTGTGGGGCATTACTGGATGAAGGGCGAGCCAGCTCCTTTGAGTGAGCATGTTGCTTGTCTGGATTACAGTGTGGCCGGAGATCGAGGTGGGAAACTTTGTGCCTACCGGTTGGGGGCAGAAGCGAAACTTCAGAAAGAGAACTTCGTATGGGTTTATCGTTGCTGATTTTCTAAGCGCTAGATAGTGGCCATCTTGAGGTTAGGTTTTCGGTGTTAAGGGTATGATGCGCTACCTGGCAGCACAGTAACTTGGCCTCTTTTGGAGCCCTTGAAGTCCAGCGAGGTGTTCCAGTTGTTGATTACACACACTTAATAGCCCATAGCTTCCCGCTAATTTGGAGAAGTTTCGCAATGGGATTTTGGCGGCAACTTATCCAGATTAATAACGTATGGGTAACAGGCATCTCCAGGAACCGCCTCTTTCAAACTTATGGAATGGGGCGTCAGCTATGCAAGTCAGATAGGTATGTGTAGCGCTTGGAAAGTGCTCCAGGGCGGTTATGTCGTTGTCTTGGAGATGTACCCTTGCCGATTTGCTATGCAGGTCCATCAAGGTTCCATCAGTACAAGCTTACACGGCCCGCAGTTCTTCAAACTCGCTTTTGGGCAACCACTCGATTGTAATGTCGTTCCCGCGTATTTTTACAACACCCTGACTAGCGTATGGTTTATCGTACTTGGCGCGATAAATCAGCAAGGTATCCAGCAACTCCATCAAATGCGTTTTGAAGCCGGAGTTTTTCAAGACATCATGATCGGCTTCCTCGAACAGCCAACGAGCATGATCAAGACGGTTATCATCGGAGTCACTCAGAAAAAACACCTGCCCCTCAGCGCTGCTCCCTGTCAGGTACTGTTCTGCGAGTTGGTTGAGTCGGGCTTGGTCAAAATTGGCGTCATAGCTCATGTTTTTTCCTTATGATGCAGTTGTGCCATCAGCACAATCCAAGGTAGTTAAAAGTTGGTTCAGAGTGTGTCGTTGTGGACTATTAGAAAAATCGGCAAGGTGAATGATGCCCTGATACTCAAGGGGCTCAGCGTATGTCAGAACCCGAGGGAACACATGCTTTGCTAATTTCGTTGGCTTTGAAAGTGTTAGCGCTGGCAGCAGGTTATCTAAAGAACGCTCAGCTGTCTCTGTTAGCAAGCAGCCCACGTGCAGCATTTTACTTCCGTAAAACAGCATAAGAACTGCTTGTGTGGCGTATGGCCCGGCCTCCAAGCGATAGAACGCGCCCCGATTGCGTGTACCGTTACCCGGTCGGAAAAAGTTGAATCTGGGCGTGTACAGAAGGCTGGCAGTATTATTTTGATAAGCGTTATGGACGAAGGGATTCAGCAACTCAGCGTTTTCCGAGCCGATTCTGGTCATTGCACCTTTGCTAACTAACGGCTCGAGGAAGGCCTCCAGCTTGCTGGTTAATGCTTGTTCAAGCCAACTGGCGTGTATGCTTGGTAGTTCTTTGGTCAGCTGTAGTGCTTGCTCATGGTGTCGTTTTCCTTGGGCAATACCCTCATCGAGAACGTCTTTCAGGGTTTTCACTTTGCTCACATACTCCTTTGTCGCTCGTTCTACTACAGCCTGATAATCCTGCAACGCCCACGCGATATTAGATTGTCGCTCCACCGCTTGAGTGCATGAATCCAGCCAAGCATGAATACTGTTTTGCTGGGTGTGTCTTCGGTAGCTGAGATTTTGATAGTGAGCGACTGGCTGCCTGTTGGCGTTGAGCAAACGCCTAGTCTGCTGGCAAACCATCAGGTCACCCAAACCGAAATCGGAAGGGCTCTGTCGGTTTTTGGTCAGATAGATAAACAGGGTGTCGTCTGCCTGTTCGGGGTTCGTGGCACCAACAGCCTTAAGATAGCGCGCTACCTGCCGTTTTTGATCTTGGGCGCTGAGTTTGTTTTCGATAACAATCTGACGTTTGCCGTCAGTTATCCACAGATCAATCTGGTCTTGTTGACCATCCGGGCAATGTTCTTTCAACACAGTTACGGAGGAAAAATCTAACAACCAGTCCTGCCGCCCGATTGCTTCCAAAAAGAGTTCAAGAAATCGCGTTCCCTGATAATGTT
Source organism: Marinobacter sp. DY40_1A1 (assembly GCF_016597815.1). Lineage (GTDB taxonomy): Bacteria > Pseudomonadota > Gammaproteobacteria > Pseudomonadales > Oleiphilaceae > Marinobacter > Marinobacter xiaoshiensis. The sequence continues at coordinate 730,072 of NZ_VCHA01000001.1, forward strand.
TTCCCTTTGGGTTCAACAATGAATAAATAAACCGGGTATGCAGCCGAACTTCGTCATTTACCGACAGAACTGAGCTAAGCAGATTGAAATCATTCAATCCCTGTTGTTTTTGTGCTGCTTGATCGCCTTCAAACCTATCCAGCGCAGCGAAGAGCTCTTTCCATGAATCCATGGTGCGCCTTACGCTTCTTTAACGTCCGGTTTTAGTTGGTCTTTTATCAAACCTTACCCCCCACGCCTTTAAATTTTTCAACAAAGCTAGCAATCTTTTCAAATACACTTTGTTTTTTGGTTAAGTACTGCGGGTTAAGCGGGCTCATCTTGGGTAAAATGGAGTTTAATTCGGTACCAGCGTCGCTGGCGTACTCACGTTTCAGTGATACGCTGATGTAGCGTCTGGCTTGTTCCGCGTTCAAACTCTCTTCGTTAATCAAGGCTTCGGCTTCACGTTGCTGTTCTGCTTGGGCAAATTCGAAGAAAGCTTCAATTACACTGGCCTTGTCGCCAATATCATCCAGATTGGTTTTGTTAATGAAATCGACCACCAGGCTTTCTTTGGCACGGTTACCTAGGCTAGCGCGAATCACGCGGCGCACTTCATCCACCAAGTCTTCTTTATTCTTGTGTTTTTTGTTGTGCTCGAAAATCAGCTCCAGAATGTAATCGAGGTTAATCTCCTGCGATTTCAGCAGGTCGACCTCAAACACCACATCATCCCAGTCTATATTTGACTGGTCCTTCGCGTCGGCGGCTTTCTGGCGACGCTGCCAGTCGCGAATGTCGTTGTAGGTTGAGCGGTAGTCCTGCACTTTGCGCTCGGCAGGCAGGCGTATGGTTTGTAGCTCTGCTAGCTTTTCATCGTCTAAATAGTGCTCGGTTTTAAAGGCTTCAACCGCTTCAGGGTCGCTCATGTCCACATTTTGCAGCGCCTTCAAGCTGGCGAATTCATCGTAGTTTTGCAGAATGTTCTCAACGCGCAAATACTCACCAAACAGCTTGGCAAAGTCTTTTTTGTCGCTTTCTTTTTCAATGGCAGACGGGTCTGGAAACTTCTGCTCTAGTTCATTCACCACAGCCATAAAACCACGTCGTGCTTCACCGCTAACAATATCCGTAAAGCCTTCCATGTATTCTTTATAACTTTTTTCCAGCACCACGTTTTTGGTGTTTTTGTCACCAAACAGGGTAATGGCATCAATGGTGGCCTTTTCTAGGTCACGGAAGGTGACGATATTGCCAAAGGTTTTAGTGGCATCATAAATACGATTAGTACGTGAAAAGGCCTGCATCAAGCCGTGGTACCGCAAGTTTTTGTCCACAAACAAGGTATTGAGTGTGGGCGCATCAAAGCCAGTAAGGAACATGCCCACCACAATCAGCAGGTCAACTTCCTGCGATTTAACCCGTTTGGCCAAATCGCGGTAGTAGTTTTGAAAGCCGTTGCTATCCACACTAAAGCTGGTTTTAAAGAAAGCGTTGTAGTCACCAATCGCCGCACTCAAAAACTCTTTGGCACTGCTGTTCATGGCCGACACCTCAAAGCTTTCGTCGGCAATGTCGCCAATGGCGTCTTGCTCTTCGTTGGCAGCAAACGAGAATATCGTGGCAATCCGCAAAGGCTTTTCAGCGTCTTTTTGCAGTTGGTTGAGTGTTTCGTAGTACAGCTTGGCGGCATCCACACTGCTCACAGCAAACATGGCATTAAAGCCTTGATTATTGCTTTGCAGGCGGTGGGTTTTTTGGCGAAAGGTTTTAAGAACATAGTCCGATATTTCGCGAATCCGCTCAGGATGCAATAAGGCTTGTTTGTTCTCTAGCGCGCTGAGCTTGGCTTCATCTTGCTCCGTTTCCACCGCTTTAAACTGAGGGCGCACATCGTTGTAATCCACCTTAAACTTCAGCACCTTTTCGTCACGAATCGCGTCGGTAATCACATAAGAGTGCAATTCCCGGCCAAACACGCTGGCGGTGGTTTCTGCCCCCAAAGCGTTTTGTGGGAAAATCGGCGTGCCGGTAAAACCAAACTGGTAATAGCGTTTAAATTTCTTTTGCAGGTTTTTCTGCGCCTCACCAAACTGGCTGCGATGGCATTCATCAAAAATAAACACCACCTGCTTATTATAAATGGGCAGGCTCGCCTCGCCCTTAATCAAGTTATTCAGCTTCTGAATGGTGGTGACGACAATCTTGTTATCGTCTTTATCCAGGTTGCGCCTGAGACCAGCGGTGCTGTCAGAACCATTCACGCTGTCGGGTGAGAAACGTTGGTACTCCTTCATGGTCTGATAGTCGAGGTCTTTACGGTCGACCACAAAAAACACCTTGTCGATAAATTCCAGCTCGGTAGCCAAACGCGCCGCTTTAAAGCTGGTCAGGGTTTTGCCTGAGCCTGTGGTGTGCCATATATACCCACCACCGTCTGTGGTGCTCCACTTTTTGCTTTCAAAGGCGCTGTTAATCTTCCACAAAATACGTTCGGTGGCAGCAATCTGGTAGGGGCGCATCACCAGCAGGGTACCGCTCACGTCAAACACCGAGTAATGCAGCAACACGTTCAGCAAGGTGTTCTTTTGAAAGAAGGTCGCGGTAAAATCTTTAAGGTCTTTTATCAGGCTGTTGTTGGCCTTGGCCCAGTGCATGCTGAAATCAAAGCTGTTTTTATTGCGCTTCGTGGTGTTGGCAAAATAACGCGTATCGGTGCCGTTAGAAATCACAAACAACTGCAAAAATTTATACAAAGAATTGTCGCTGTTAAAACTCTCTTTGCTGTAGCGGTGTACTTGGTTAAAGGCCTCACGAATGGCTACACCACGTTTTTTAAGCTCAATATGCACCAGCGGCAAACCATTCACTAGGATGGTCACATCGTAGCGGTTAGCGTGGCTGCCAGTTTGCTCAAACTGCTTAATCACCTGCAACTTGTTGCGGGTGATGTTGCTTTTATCGACTAGGTAAATATTTTGAATACGGCCATCGTCAAAAACAAAATCCAGAATATAGTCGTCGTGAATTTTGCGTGTTTTATCCGTGATGCTATCGCTAGGTTTATCGAGGTAAGTTTCAACAAAGCGCGCCCACTCACTTTCTGAGAAGTTCACCTTGTTCAATGCTTGCAACTGCACTCGCACATTGGCCAGCATGGCTTGTGGGTTGTTTAAAGCCGGCAGGTATTCATAGCCTTGGTTGACCAAATCCCGAACCAGCTCGCGCTCCAAATCGTCTTCGCTTTGGTAGCTTTCGGCCACTTGATGTTGTTTGGTGTATTTATCTAATACAATAAAATTGTTCGATTCGGCGATGGCTTTGTATTCAGTCACGCTTATTCATCCTGTTTGTTATCGAGTTGCGTCTGTGCTTTGTTATTCCATGCTGGCCGATTCAAGCCACCTTTTGCGCATCGGGCTTAGGGAAGCTCAGCAGCAAGTCGCGGTAGTATTCATACTGCTGTTGGCGCAGCTCGATTTCGCGGGGTAAGCCTTCGGTGATGGAATTGGTTAGCGTGTCGAATTTATCGAGGATAGATACGATACGGGCTTGCTCTTCTTTACTAGGAACAGGAACTAGGTACTCTAAAATTCTTGGCTTGCTGCCTCGTGGCATTTTCGCACCTTTGGCATGCTGCATGTTGTACTCAAAAAAATTATCATCAGCCAGTACCTGATATAAATATCTTGGTATAACTGCTGAGTCTGTAAGGTGCACTACTAAAACATCACCATTTGTTCCACCGTCACGATCAGCATGCCATATCTTCTTTAGGTAGGGTCGAATATTGCCAATTAAAATGTCGTTATAGCTATAACCAGTTGAGTTACCTTCAGTTGGCACATGGTCAGAATCTGTCTTTCCTGCCCGATTTTGTAGAAGGTTATTTACACCGACATAGTTAGATTTATCCAACACCTCATAGCTAACGCGTTTGTTTGAATATTCAGCAATCTCACCCAACATCTTCCACTCCACTTCGTCTTCGTCAAAACTCAGCAACTGGTCGCGGTAGTGGTTGTATTGTTGTTGACGTAGGTTAAGCTCGGCGGTCAGCTCGGCGGTCAGCTCGGCGGTCATGGCGGTAAATGCGTCTAAAATACGGACGATCTCGGCCTGTATCTCCAGCGATTTTTTAGGGTTGTCTGGACAGGGAATGGGGATCAGTAATTTTTCTTTCAAATTATTTGAGCTCAAGTTAGGTTGAGCGCCACCACCGGCTAGCACATAGAGAAATGAAGATTTAGTAAGTAAGAAGTGGTATAAGTAACGATTATTGAGAATGTCTTTTCTCGGCTCAAACTTACCAACACGCTGATTGAGATACGCTGTTTGGTCGGCATCATAATAACCAATCTTTCCAGTTGTCGCGCCGGACATAGCAATCAAAACATCGCCTTTAACAATCGAGTAGTTTAAAGGATTTCCACTTGTGTAATCAGCAGGATTGAAGTATTTCACGTCAGATAAACATACATTTCTGCCGTCTACATTCGTGATACGAATAATAGGTAAACCTTCTTCCTTAAATAAGCTACTTTTGAATGCAAATCCGTTTTTAAAGTCACAAACATCTCCCAGTGACCTCCATTCGACCTCAACCCCATCTAGTAGCTGTTCTAAAAAGCGCGATACGTTTGGCTGGCTCATGCTTCACCTCCTGCCATCTCTGCACCCTCTATCTCAGAGACAATGGCATCAATCTCAGTGCGCAGTTGGGTGATCTTAGCCACGGTGGTTTCAAGCTCGGCATTCAGCACTTTGATGTCGATTTTCTCGCGGGTGTCTTCGGCTTCTACATAGCTGGATACCGACAGGTTGTAGTCGTTGTCAGCAATGGTTTCAACCAGTACCGTTTGAGCAAAGTGGTCGATGTTTTCTTTGCTATCAAACACCGCCAAAATTTTATCGATGTGCTCATCGGTGAGGGTGTTGGTGTTGGTTTCTTTTTTAAACAGTAGGCTTGCATCAATAAACTGAATATTGGTGTCGGCTTTGTTTTTTGCCAGCACCAAAATAGTCACGGCAATGGTGGTGCCAAAAAACAGGTTGGGCGCTAGTGAAATCACGGTTTCAACGTAGTTGTTATCGACCAAGTATTGGCGGATTTTCTTCTCTGCACCGCCGCGGTAAAAAATACCCGGAAAGCACACAATCGCCGCACGGCCCTTGCTGGAAAGATAATTAAGCGCATGCAGCACAAAGGCAAAGTCGGCCTTAGATTTAGGCGCTAAAACACCGGCAGGGGCAAAACGTTCATCGTTAATTAAGGTTGGGTCGTCGCTGCCAATCCATTTAACCGAGTAAGGCGGGTTAGAGACAATGGCATCAAAGGGTTTTTCATCACCAAAGTGAGGATTGGTTAGCGTATCTCCCAGCTTAATATCAAATTTGTCGTAGTTGATGTTGTGCAAAAACATGTTCATGCGGGCTAGGTTGAAAGTGGTGTGGTTGATTTCCTGACCAAAGTAGCCTTCTTCAATGTTATGCGCATTCATGTGCTTTCTGGCTTGCATCAGCAATGAGCCTGAGCCACAGGCGGGGTCGTACACTTTATTCACGCTGCTTTGCCCGTGAATGGCCAGCTGGCCAATCAGCTTGGATACATGCTGCGGGGTAAAAAACTCACCGCCCGATTTACCGGCGTTGGCGGCGTAGTTAGAGATTAAAAACTCGTATGCATCGCCGAACAGGTCTATTTGGTTATCTTCAAAGCTGCCAAACTCTAACCCTGCCACTCCCTTTAATACATGAGCTAAGCGGGTGTTTTTGTCTTTAACCGTGTTACCTAAACGGTTGCTGGTGGTGTCGAAATCGGCAAACAGGCCTTTAATATCGCCCTCTGAGGGGTAACCGCTGGCCGAGGCTTCAATAGCCGAAAAAATAGCAGCCAAATCGGTGTTTAGGCTTTCGTTGGTGTTAGCGGTTTTTGCCACATTGGAAAATAACTGGCTGGGGTAAATAAAGTAGCCTTTGGTTTTCACCGCATCGACTTTAATCTCGGGGTTGATGACGCTATCTGGCAACTCGGCGTAGTTCACGCTGTCGTCACCGGCTTCGATATAGGCGCAGAAGTTTTCACTGATAAAACGATAAAACAGCGTGCCCAGTACGTACTGCTTAAAATCCCAACCATCTACCGAGCCTCGCACATCGTTGGCAATGGCCCATATTTGGCGTTGTAAGGCGGCGCGTTGTTGAGTACTGGTCATGCGTGTTTCCTATTTCATTCATTCAACGAGTGTAAGGGCGGCCAATGAACAGCTTTTAGGCCACCGCTATGTTTTTTCTTGGGTCAGTTCCAACAGGCCACCTACCTGGCATTCAAGCAACTGGCATAAGGTTTCAGGAGCGTACAAATCCACTTTGGCGCCGTTTCTTTGAAAGTAGAGTGATAGTGGCGCGGCTTAGCCCGGTTGCTCTGGCAACATCGGCTATGCGCATCTTGCGCTCTACCATCATGCGGGCGAGATGGCAGCGGATCATGATTGTGTCTCTTGATTTTGGCATTGCAAATAAATTTAAAGCATACCAAAAATCTATTATTTGCCTATTGTTTTGCAAGCTAAAATACGCGATTAAGTAGGGTATGGCCATGCTGTTTTTAAGCGAGTGCTTGGCTATAGCAGCTTTCAACATGACCACCACAAAAACCGCACAGCAGCCGAGAGTGCCACGATGCCTCGAACCACTAGGGGTAGCGAGTTCCTTTCATCACGGTACCCACCCATATCTACAAAGTCATGCACGCAGAGCAGCGCGATGGATAGGCAAAGAGGTACTGGAACTATCAAGAACACGAAAATCAATAAGCTTTCCTTGGGCGCAGTTTGCCAGGTACGCGCCTTTCGATGACTGCTAATCTCACTGTTTGGTGCACTATACAAAAAGTCTGCGACATACAGAGTCGCTTCCCATGCAGGCAGCTATGTCAAATTTATCTGCATGTTGGTGAAAGCGGCTCAAGTCTTGGAATGTGGTCTGAAATAAAGCAATATTGGTTTTATAAAAAAGTGCAGCCTACTTGTTAGCCTGCAATGATGTATTAATAGGGAAATGTTAGGGATCAGTACCGAGCGAGGCCAAGGGAAATGAGGCTTCGAGTCTGATCATTTTCGCACCATGCGATGCCTGGCATGAATAGACGAAGGAAGCGGTAACCATGTGTCACGTGAGTGGCGATATCTATGGCCATGTCAGTGAGCTTTCCAGTGGTTCCACTGTTCAGGCATTTCTATTCCAGCAAAACCTTCCATTTAACTTGGCTAAAAACCTAAATCGGAGAATAGCCCTGTCGGTACGAATTCTGTTTGTCTGTGTGTTTTCCATGGTCAGTAAGGTCAATACAAAGTGAATGCAAGGAGCATCAAGTGAAGTCTAACGTATTCGTGAAAGTAGGTTTGGCACTCGCAATTTCTGGAACCCTGGTTGGGTGTGGGGGAAGTGGGGGCGGAAGTGGAGAGGGGGCTTCTGACTCCCCAGCTACGGCCCCACTGCAAGTTGATCCTAAAAACTATGATGGTACGCCTGTATCCTTTCGCAAATCTTCGGACTTTGTGGTTGCCAGCGCCGCGTATAGCGACACCTTGGATATGCAGGATTGGTTGGCCGATGTTGAGTATCAGCTAGAGCAGTACCGTTACGGTGCTGGGTATGGTGATACTACTGCTGAGCACTGCCTTGAGGAAAACGGCAATCTGTTTGTCAGGGAAGAGTACTCGGATACTCGCGAATATATTGAGTACGAGTTTGTAAATTGCTTGGTGCCAGGCTATGCAGAACCACTTCGGTTGAACGGTACCTTGGTTTACGACGAAACCTCTAACGCTGCTGGCACACGTTTTCAGAGCAAAGAGACCTTTGATATACGCGGTAAATTTGAAACAGATAATCGGCCTCTTGCGATTGTTGGAAGCATGAATTTGGATGCCAGCTTCCTTGATGAGAACAACGCCACCTTTTCTATCTCGTCGCCAGCGATGGAGTATCTGATTGGCGATCAGTACCTAGCACTGCAAGGAATGCGCATGCGAGGGACGGAAAAAGGCGAACTGTTCACCATTGATTTGCAAGCCAAGCTTATTTCGTCGGGTATGGGGGGGTATCTGAATCTCTCTACACCGACTGCGGTTGAGGAATTTGAATACGAAAGTTGCCCCAGGAAAGGCCACGTTGTGGTTAGCGGTGACGGCAAAATCGAAGCACGCTATGGCACGAGCACTGGGCGTGGTCACGGTATCGAAATACTGCTGAATGGCAGTGAAGTGGAATACTCCGATTCCTGTGATGTTGGGTTTTCGGGAGTGGGTGGGGGTGGCTCTAGCTCGACACCTATAACGAACGGCAACAGGGATGGCGCTGAGGTCGGAACAGCTGTTGGGAATTCGGGGGTGGACTCATCTGCTCCCCCAGAGGAATCGAGCTCGTCTGAGCCAGTTTGATCCGTCGTAAACTGTGTGGGCGGCTAACAAAAGGCTCGTTACTCAGAGCCAGTCGCCCTTCTGAAAACTGGTGCATTTGATAGGGAATCATGATCAATAACAAAGGACAATCTCTCGAGCTCTTCTTCATCGATGGCAAACCGGACGGCATGCTGACCGCTGAAGTGTTCAACTGGACCGGTCACGTGCTTATGGCGCCTCGAACACGCATAGGCGCAGCGTTAAAAAGGCCGACAGCCAGTTACACCGGCGTTTACCTCTTGCTTGGTGAGGATGATGAAGGCCCTCTGGCTTACATCGGCGAAGGCGAGGATATTGGCGACAGAATAAAAAGCCATGACACCTCTAAAGATTGGTGGACTTCGGTTGTGCTAATTACCACTGCGGGTAACAACCTCAACAAGGCCCATGCCAAGTACCTGGAGTCCAGGCTTGTTGAGGAGGCTCGTAAGGCAGGGAAGATCCGTTTGGATAATGGCAACACGCCTCCACGCTCTTCTCTGAGTGAGTCCGCTCAAGCCAACATGGAAAGTTTTCTTGAATATCTGATGATGGTGCTTCCTGCACTGCGAATTGATAGCTTTCTTGCCCAAACCCGCCCGCAAGCGAGAGCCAGCATGGGATCAGCCGTATCTGATGATGATCTAGACATCGTTTTTGAGCTTCGAACGCCCAAGCACGGCATCGATGCCAAAGCCGTGCTCACAGAAGGGGAGTTTGTGGTGCTGGCAGGCTCCAGGGTCAGCCCTGAATGGCGGGGAAAAACTACTCATCACACCGGATACAGCAAGCTGCACGGGGAGTTGGTGGCAGGCGGTGTGATAAGGCCAGAAGGTGAGCTGAGTGTGTTTTCTGAGAACTATGCGTTTAGAAGCCCTAGTGCAGCTGCCGCAGTTGTGAACGGCAGACCGACCAACGGAACAACCGAATGGCGGCTTCCAGAAGGTAAAACATATAAAGCCTGGGAGAAAGAAAAGCTGGAGCAGGATGAGGGCGCATGATGGCGCCTCTTCCTGTCACCTTTCGTTCATGAAGCTCCAAACCTTTTTGACAGAATACGATGATTCCCTGTCCGGGGATTCCTTCATCGACCCCCTCGGCCAGCTGGTCATTTGGTCGGCTTATGGCCAGAAGATATTTCGAAACAGAGTAAATTCTGTTTCTAATGATGTTCGGAATTTTACGCTGAACCTGTTCCATCATGGTGTGATTCGGTCACTCATACACGATGGAGAGTTCGAGGTTACTCCTACTCTTGCCAGTGCTCTTGGGCCAAAAGAAAGCCTGCCATTTATCCACGCATGTCTTATACACCTGGAGAACATCTATACCTACGCAATGGTCAAACAGCCAGAAGCGGATGGTATCGATACCTTAGGTATTTTGGGTGGGAGCGTAGCGCGAGCGAAACTCAGTGATGACGCAATCAGCGGCAATCCACAGCTGATTTTCACCGACAAGCCCGACGGCCATCTGCTGGTTCGTCAACTGGGATTGGGAGTCAGTGGTCGATATAAAACACCCTTTGTTGAGATGGGATTCTTTGATCAAGGTTATCGGTACTTTGGTCAAGCAGCGGAGGAACGATGGAGCGCTTTTGAGGAGTTGTTGAACAATAGCGATTTGCTCCGCAATTGTTTCACTGAAGCAAAGAGATACCTCGTTACGCTGACAGGCGCATCACAGAAAGTGCAGGTGCCACTTGTTCAGCACCTTTCCGAGATACCAGCAGAATTAACGCAGGTTTACCGAAACGCATTCACTACTGGTGCAAAAGTTGGCGCTGAAACCCGGGAGTTCTGGTTATCTGTAACTGGGTTGAATGAGGGGGCAGCTGGGGCCTTGTTGCAAGTTATGCGAAAGAGGCTTGCCGAGGGTAAGTTGGATGAGAGCAACCCTGAAAAACTCAACCCTGAACTCGTTGTTGAGGATGCCGTACAAGCCCTCAATCCGAGTGACGCCGAACGAAGAAAATTGACCAATATCCAATTGATTGAACCTTTGCTGGCCGAAGTGGATTTGTTGTTCTCGGTGGCCAGAAGTAAAAAAGTGCAGCCACTGTCTGAGATCCGGAAAAAATGGGAAGCGCTGAATCGTTCAGACTCTACCTTGCCTCAGTGTGCCGAGTTGATCAGAAGTAATCCGGAGGTTTTAGAAGGGTTTCATGGTACCGGGCGGTTCAGGCTTGAAAAGCTACTGGACGTTGCGCGGCTTGAATCATTAGAACAGCAGCTCAAAGCTTTGCTTGAGTATCATTCAGCCGTCATGAAGCAGAGAGGTCAGCTTCGCTGGGTTGAGGTTTTCCGTGATCAAGAAGTCCACAACCATGGTCGCACGGTAACGCTCCCTGCTACAGGTAACAGGCCTTTTGGTTCTTGGGTGAACTCCTATTATCTGCACCAATTTAACTATTTGGTAAGCGGGTACTACGGAGCCGAGCAATGAAACTGCTCACCGCATTCCGAAACCAGGTCGACGCTGTAGGGGATATTCAGCGTGTCTGGTTCACTAGCTTCGTAGTCAATGTTGAGTTTATTGAAACCTACCTACTACCCGTAATTCTGGGAATGGATACTCCCAAGATCAGAATGGATTATGAAGGTATGCAGCAGGTACTCAGTGAACGAGGGATTGATTTTCATGTTTTCTGCGATAAGCGTTATATCGAACCTGATCAGAATAAGCGTACTGCGCTACCTATTCACGGTGTTACCCCCGAACTATTGCCGCCAAATGGCCCCGTGAGCTTTTCTAAAGACAGCCTTTTCCACCCCAAGGTTATTTATATCCAAGGCGATAAGGGTGCAGTGCTGGGCACTGGCAGTGCGAATCTGACGGTGGATGGGTGGGGGCGGAACCAGGAGGTTTTCTCTTTCACCCGGGTAGTGGGTACACAGCTTGCGGAATCGGTTAAGAGCTTTTTTGAGCCTATCTTTGTTAGTGTCCGTGAGCCGTTTCCTGAGGACTTTCCTGTGTTAGGTGAGGGCGCGGAGCAAGGGGAAACGTTCTGCCATAGTTTGGCTGGCCCGCCATTTCTCGACCGGCTGTTTGAGAATAGGCCGAACGAGCTGGCCGTATGGTCACCTTATTTTTCCACCGATCTCGGTAAGTATGTCCAGCTACTTCAAAGCTTCATCGATAAACCGAATTTGAAGGTACAGCTGGTACCTGATCGAGTAGAGAATCAGTATTTTCGCACTGAGTGGAGCGAAGGTGTAGCCAGTCTTCATCAGAGTGGCGTGCTGGCATTTTACCAAAGCCCGATCGAGCGAGATTATCGAAGTTCCATGACCCACGCGAAGCTATGGAAAACCACGGATAGATTAGCCATTGGTTCTTGGAATTTTACCCAGCCAGGAAGCAACCTGGCCCTAGAGGGCAGGGCGTCAAGCTCTAACGTGGAGGCTGGGTTTATCTATAGTGATGCTTCACCCTTAGCCTGCTATGTTGGGAAAGAGCTGCCGTTTGCTGAAGGGTTGTTTGCCTCACCGGAACAAATGGAACAAGAAAGTCTTCGAGTGCCAGAGCTGCCCCCTTTTGATTTGAAGGTGGTTTTTGATTGGCAGATGGAACGCTACTTTATTTCTGGGGCCTGGATAGGCAAGGGTGCCCCGGAAGAAGGACTTCAACTCGAGTTGCCAGACTTACCACATCGTGTAGAGCTTAAATGGGAGTTTGGCACCGATGGCCAGTCCTTTATCCTGAGGGATTTGGTTTTGCCGGTGTCAGCAACGAAAGAGCTGTTGAAGGCACACAGCTTTGAGGTGCTTCGTGGATTGGAGACGCTCGCTAGAGGCTTGATTATAGAGCGGCGCTCAGTGTACCGAAGAGCACAGCAATATGAGAATTTACGGGGTCTTCTCGATGCACTGGTGCTTACCTCCGGGAACCCACCGGCCGACGATGTAGGCTACAGAGTACGAGAGGATGAAGGCGGCGAGACGCTTGTGGATGGTCTCAGAGAAGAGGGTGAGACCTTCGTTGCTGGCCAAGAGGGTCAATCAACGGACATCAGCTATTTCCGGTTGTTTTCTGCTTGTCATCATTACGCAGAACTTATCGAACATTGTCGTGACCAAAAAGAACTCGAGTACTGGGCCTTTATTCGGCCGGGATGCCTTCAGGAACTGGTAGAGAAAACACAACATCGTATTGGAATAACGGATTCACCAACGTTGTTCAACTGGTTTCTCTCGCAAGAGGTTAATCAACTGTGTGAGGTTGCATATACCCGATGGAAGAGTTTGTCACTAAATGAGTCACGTGAAACGTCGGAACGGTGGCGGGCGTTGAAGACTGATCAGCTGGCTTTGCCTTCCACCTTGAGCAAAAAATACCAGGCTTGGCTGGCCAAGGAATACCAGCGCCGAAGCGGTGACAAGGAAAAAGTATGACCGTTAGTGATTGGGGCCACTTATACCCGGAAATGGTTTCGGAATGGATCAACTTTAACCGTGACCAAAAGGATTGGCGCTATTCCAAGGATGAGCGCCAATCCATGCCTGCGAAACAAACCGAAGGGGTCGCCTATCTTTGGAATGTTTTAGCTGAAAAGCGAGTGGCATTGCTGGCGGATGAAGTTGGCATGGGTAAGACCTTCCAGGCGTTGGGTGTTGCGGCACTTCTTTGGAAAATGAAACCCAATGCCCGTGTTTTGGTGATGGCTCCGAACAGAGACCTTTGCCTACATTGGCGGCGAGAATTCAACGAGCTGGTTCGTACGCATTACAGGGTTGCAGATCATACCGTCAAGAACAGTGTTGATGGAGGTCCGGTTCCTAGTATTGAAATTTGCAAGTCACTCGAGGACCTTGCTGCTGCGGTAAATAGAGGTGTGTCTCATTTCTATTTGACGACTATTCACTCCCTGAGTGGATTGTTACGTAGTTCAGATGATCTTCAGGGCAACCCCGAAGAGCTGGCTGCAGAGATCGCTCAAGACATCCATACAAGTATAAAAAACGCGCTTGGCCCCGGTGGTTTCGATTTGGTGATTGTGGATGAGGCCCACTATTTTAGAAATATCCATGGCGGTTCACAGCGAGTGGCAGCAGCTCGAGCGTTTTTTGGCACGGAAGCTAGCCCGCTTTCAAAGCGAGCATTGCTGTTGACGGCGACACCTAGCCATACGCGACTGTCTGATGTTGCAAGTGTCTTCAGCTACTTCCTACCACTCGATGATTGGCCGACTGAAGCAGAACGTGCCAGTTATCTCCTCAATACCCATGGGTTACGGCGCATGCGCCTGATGGAGGGTAATAAGAAGCTTTTTAGTAAGCGCCACTATCGTCACGAAAAGCCCATGCCCGCGACGTTTGCTGGGCAGCCGGAAGCTGAGGGCTTTTTTGCTTTGTATCAAAAGGGGCTGGTTGCAGAGCTGAATAAAAAGAATGAAACGAAAAGCCTTATGTATGGCTATCTGGAAGGTTTTGAGTCGGTTGGTCGTGATCTAACTCGGGAATCGCCGATAAGTAGTCCGAGCGAATCAGATAGTGGTGAGTCGAGCAAAGCCGGTGACTATTCGAGCGCTCATGATACAAACCTCCTTATGGGACTGACCGACAGTTACTATAAGGCTTTTGGGCGCTTTCCTGAGCATCCGAAATACGGGCGCCTGATTGAAGCATGTGTTCCTTCAAATAAGGAATTGCTCAGCTCCCCGTTGAGTGACCTGAAACATCTTATTTTCGTTCGTAGAATTCCATCCGTGAGGGAACTCACCCAGCGCATGAATGAGCGTTATGATGAGTTACTGGGTGAAATGCTGTTTTCAGCTTGGGGTGAGTCCTTCAAGGGCCAAGATGGGCTACCAAGGCTCAAAGATCTTACTCGGGTTGAGTACCAAAAATTTGTGGAAAGCCGTGGCGATGAGAGCGCCCAAGACCAAGCTGAGGCTGTTGAGACAGATGCAGAGGATGCCGATGGGGAAGACGAGGATTATCTTGCATCACGGGTTGCTCAGCTATTTGTAGTCAAAAAGGGGGAGGTGGGAGGCCAGACAGACTGCGCGAACGTGCGGCTGCGCTTCACAAAGCCAGAGAGCCTGTTTTCACTCTTTTTGGAACCAGCGAGTGATTATCTGGCTGCTGGGTACACAAGTTTTTACAGCGATTCGGAACGAAAGAGAGCTAATTATGGCGCAGCCGCTCGATATGAGCGTTTTTTGGGTTGGAATCGGCCGTCAGATTTTCGAGAGGCTGTGGGTGATAGCGCGGCGCCAGCAACTCCGTACGACGAGCAACTTTATACATGCTGGTCGTTAGTGTTGAAGGAATTGCCATCCGAGCTTCAAGAAAAGTTGCATAGGTGGGCCAAGCATCAAAAAGCCGTTGCGGAGAATTTCGCGAACTATTTAAAAGCGGGGTTCTTGCACGCGAGCCCGGTCATCGTCGAGCTGTATGGATGGTTCGTGGAATATCGGCGAAAGGGCCGGAAATCGCGCGTGCAGGAGTGGTACTGGGGCTTTTTTGAGTTTGTTCGAGAGGAAAAAATCAAAGGATCATTGTTGCTGCGTTACTTTGTCGCTGCCTTGGAAACCTTCGAGGCACTGTGCGGTAAAATCGTCGATCACAGGGTTGATGATTGGCGCCAAGAGTGGTCTAGCCTTAAAAGCCTTACCAGTCCGGCTTGGTTCGCCAGCGGTGAAAACAATAGTGCCCGCCAACGTTTGATACTTGGTTTCAATAGTCCATTTTATCCGAATGTGCTGGTGTCTACCTCCGTGTTCCAGGAAGGGGTAAATCTCCACCTGAACTGCCATCAGGTGCATCATTACGGGATTTCTGGCTCACCGGGTTCCAATGAACAAAGAGTTGGGCGAGTTGACCGTTTGTTTGGGTGCGTCAATAAACGGCTTGAATCTGGTGATGGTGAGCTAAGTATCCTCTTTCCATATTTGGAAAGCTCTGTGGATGAAGACCAGGTTGCTTCGTTTATTGAACGAAAGCACCGAGTGGAAGAGCGCATGGATGCTTGCCTTCAAACCAAGTTCGATTCTGAGTTTCGTGCGACCTCAAACTTAGACTGGGTGCAATTTCTCAGAAAGCCACTGATGCATACTAATGAGCCCGTAGACGATCCCTATCCAGCAAAATTCGACTTGTCTAGCGCATCTGGTGCTCAATATGAGGCTCAGTTAACTCATGCCTTCGAGGACATTGTTCAGACTCTACGCTCTCATTTGGAGAGCATCTGTGCCCCTTCAGGTGACCAGGTCATTGAGGCGAAGTCGAGCCAGAACTCTCCCAAGCCCCTTTTCATTATTGATCCGCTAGTTGAAAGAGGTGAGGCCATCAGGCATCAGCCTGTTTTTGCAACGCTGGGCTTCTCACCCCGGTTCTCTGCACTCGTTCCTGAAACGGCATACATCTTCAGTTTTGCATCACCGATCGTAAATGCAGATGGTTTCAAAGACATTCCGCTTGAGGAGCTGCAACTGCATATTGATGAACTAAGTGCTGTGTATCCGCTAGTTAGAGTTGCTATCGACGAAGGTGCAGGAAACAGCCATTTTTATCTTAGTACTCGAGTGAACTTTCCTCTGTTCGTGCGCCATGGGAAATTGCAGTGGTTGTCGTTGCACGAAATCCGTATGGGGCTTGAGAGTATTAAGCAGTTTTCAGATGAGCTTGAGGTAAGGCTTATGGACAACCAGGATCTCACTCTCGAAGAGGTTGATACCAAAAAGATCTCCGGCCCCCGGCCGTTACCTGATTCATATACTCACAGCACGACTCAAAAGAGTCGGCAGTCAACCTGGAGAAATATAGAAACGGTTCAGGGATGTGTTGAGCAGTTGATCGTTCCAGTTTCAGACGAGTTACTGCTCTCATTATCAGAGCAGGCAGGGACCAGGGTTAAATGTTCGGATCCGGTGCTAAGGCTTTTGAGGCTTAATAATCGTTTCCCATTCGTTAACTTTCGAAGCAGTGTCTGTGGGGAGCCTCAAGCCCAGCTCAATTTTCCAGCAGGTGATTTTCAGGAGGAAGAACGGACTTTGCTTGAAGAATGGTTTTATTACGTGGTTTCGAGTTACTAGAGAAAGGGTTTAAGAACGATGCCTTTACAAAACCGAGTTGAACCATCCGGAACAATCGTAAAGACCAGCGCCAGAGGCAGCTTAATGGGTAACCGGGGCGTTCTGAATAACAAAGACAAAGAGCTGACGCGCACGTTTAAAATCAAGCCATGGATTACCTGCGCTTTGGAGTTTAAGGGGCGTCAACGTGAATTGATGTCGCCAGGCGGGTACACAGAACTGTTCTTTCTCGACGAAGTAACGGCTTTTGCTGCAGGTCACCGGCCCTGCGCTGAAGGCCGTCGGGCTCGCTATAACGAATTTCGCGATGCTTGGGGTAACGCCAATCAGCCTAAAGAGGAATTAAAGATTCGCGCGCCCGGTATCTTGAGGAGATAAGTTAATGGTTTTAAAGCTGCCTCGTAGTTCCCAAATCGAAAATATGGATTTTTGATTTATTCATTGATATATAATGACTTTATTCTCCTTTATTTTTATAGAGGTCTTTAATAATTGGAGGCTTTGGTGGCTTGGAGGAACGCCCCAGTTGTTCCCAGAGAAAGCCTAGGGCGTAGTAGTAGTCTCTTGTATAAGAGGGACTATAATTTTTTTCATTAAAGAAAGTTTTGACATGTCTTTTGCCTATTTGAGCAGGTGGACAACCGCAATATTTAATGAATAGTTTTACTTTTCGAACTTCCTCTGCTCGACCAGACTTTCCGCCTTTTTTTTGGTAATTGGAAAGCCGAAGATAGAGGGCGTCTAGACTATTAAATTTATTTGACATTTCTATGCTTTCCTATATAGGAGTTAGTGATATTTAAGCGCGCATGACCCAGCTCCTTAGATATGATTTTACGCGCTTTATTATCAAGCTCTTTGGAGGCGAACCCACCAAGAACCGGCGCTGGTTCCCCAGTAATGGTTTCATATCTATTACATGCGTAGACGGCTCTAAGGTCTCTAATCGATGCTATGCTGAATTTTTTCAGGTTAGATATCGTTTTATGGATTTCGTTATCTAAGAAGTTTTTCCAGCTTAGATCCTTGGGTATTAATGAAAAATGATCGCCTTGAAGAGCAGCGCCTGCCTGTAGAATTGCTATTTGCTCATCTGGATTGGTTATTGTGATGCTGCGAGGCCTGCCTCCTTTTGTCCCAACGTGTAAATCGATAGATATGCCCGATTCTGTTTGCTTCAGTGCTTGTTGGTAATTTAGCAAGCAAGCCTCTTTCTCTCTTAGACCCATGGACCTTGCCGCACGAACAATTACTGCACCTCGTACTAAACCAACCCTGTTGAGCTGTTCCAGGGATTCCTCAAATTGCTCTTCGTTGAGACCTGACGGGGCAACCATTCTAATGTTACACCTGCGCGAAATTTCACAGTCTCGCGTAGGGCTCACCGAGCTCCAATCGCCCTGCCGAAGCGTTTTCATCGTAGTATTAACTGCGGATACTAGGTTTTGCGCATAAGCTGGTTTGTTCTGAGTTAGGTGTTTGCCGAACTCAATAACCATCTCCCGAGTGATAGATTTTTGCTTGAGCGGGTATGATCGTTCAATTAAAAAATCCACGAAAATGCGCCAACGATCAATCAGTGTTCCGTATGACGAATACGAAAGTGTTTTTTCAGCGACTCGTGCTTTTAGTGCGCATCTTGCAGCGGCAACTAGAGACTGCTTTTGTTTATTCATAAATGTGTCTCGACTAAGGAAAATATAGAAAATGTAATATGCCGGCACCCCGTTAAAACTATGTATGTTGAGTGTTGGTTGAAGACCGTCTTCAGCTACGGCCGGCATAGCCGTCAGATATCGAATTTAATCGTTGGGGATTTCGTAGCGCTTGGCCGGGGTGAGGCAATGCTGGCATGGTTCATTGACCATGAGAGCTCCGGCGCCCCTGCGAGGATTTTTTTCCTTGCAAGCATTTCACTGACCGAGAAATGTATCCCTTTTTACTGGAGGAACTGACTTTTAGTAGGATTTCGTAGGAAAGGCCTACTAATTCAGATCCAGTAAGTGTTTGATAAATGGCAGTTTTGTGTTTATAACAAAAAAGCGTCTCTGTTAAGGATTTTGTTTTTTAAAAAAATCGCCGGTAGTTTCGAGTTCAATTTTTCACTCGATTCTAGGGATTTATATTGATGAGTGCCTGGGAGTTGATGCTCCTAGGTGGTTTGCGGTATGCCCTGCCAAGAAAACTTGGTGGGAGGGATTTTTCTTTTGTGATTGCTGTTTGAGCGCTTCGTACGATCAGCTAACTAAATACTAAATGCGCCCAGCTAGCGCATTAGCATCTTTAAGTTGCTGACATCACCTTAAATACTAAAGTCGTTTATCGGTCATGGCAAGTGTTTTTTTTAAAAATACATTTGCATGTCGCATGCGACTAGTTAAGTGCGACGAACGAACAACTATGAGTTAATTGTGTCTAAAATGCTCTCGATTAATTGAGTTCTGGCTTATTGTGCGCACATAGACGTCGCTTGCGACGAGTAATCAAAATATATGGTGTAATGAACTCGAATAGAAAAGCAGTTTGTTAGTGGAGTGCAAAAGTAGAATTCAGGCAACCATAGTCAGTTAGTGGTTTTATTTTGCACTTCCTCTGGGCTTCCTACGCCCCAGAGTTACGTAAACAGCGAGAAGTCGACCTCAATCTCTCGGTTATAGTCGTCGATCACATGCAGGAGCCGATAATTACGTTCATCACTCAGCTGGTCGTGCATTAAACCCATCAACCAACTGTGATTTTTGGCTTCCGGTACAGACAGCGGCTGCGCATTTCGCGCACAAGGCGCCTATCCATGCCACCGAACTTTGAGCGCCATTTAAAAAGCTCGCACTGCTAATGCCGTCTTGACGGCAAAGCTCTGGAATGGGTGCGCCATTTTCAGATTGCTTCAGGATCAACAAGGTTAGGCAGTCGGAAAACCGTGAATTTTCCGCAGAATCTCCCTGCGTGTAGCTTACGGAAAATTCTACTTCTGATTACCGCTGTATTTCGGGGGGCGGCCATAGTAAATGACGAGTTAGTGATAAAAAAAGTCAATTTGACGTCATAAGTAGCCCTATGGACTGCTGTAATCTTTATAGAGACTCAGGCGCTTTCAGCAACCAGTAATATTAATGGTGGGAACATATGAGTCGATTTTTTTGGTTGTGCTAATGGTTTGCGTCAAATATACCAACGTAAATAATGTTACAGTGAGGCGTTATTGTGAAATTGAATCGTGAGATCCAGATATATAAAGACGATGAGGGTAGAAAAACCTACGTTGCACCTAGAAATTCAGAAATAGCGATTAAAATCTATATTTTTGAAACTTTACTGAAAGACTCTTTCTCAGATCCATTTCTGGTTGAAGAACGTGATATGAATAGTCGGTCTGAAATGGAATGGAATGGACATATTATAAAGTTATCTCTAGGGCGTTATTTCGATGATAATGAGCTTAAAGAATTAAAAAGGGCTATAGTGCCATATCTTGTTGTTGCTAAACGGGGATACGAATACAAGGGGGCGGAAACAAAGGCGAAGTTTAGTGAAAAAGCCCAGCTTGCAATTGAAGACATTCATTTTATTGGATCTAATTTGTTTATTCCACAATTCAGTGAGCCAAGCGAACCTTATGAAATATTTATGGAGGATCCAGAAGAACAAGGGGTAACTGCAAATGATTCAATAGATGTTTTATTTGAGTATGCAGTATCAATATCAAGACAAACTATACCGTATATGCATATTTATGACGCCTATCATGACCTACTTGATTTTCGTCATTATTTTAGAGGTGGTGAATATTACTCCGCGGCTGAGGAATAACATCTGGATTTCTAGTGGCTGCCCCGCCGGCAGAAGCCGAGGCGAACTTCTATCAGCACCAAACCGGTCAGGCCATAGCGGCCTGACTTAAACGAAATGGTCTCTACAAAACCCGGTGCGATTCATATAGGTTATTAATATTATTAAGGAGACTCTGGATAAATCTCCTTAATCAGCGACAATACGGCCATCGTCAACCGCATAGGATTCGTTGTCCCCATGGATTAAATCACCTTCTCCGAAGCCGAGTACCAGACCAAGAAGAGTAAGACCCGCCGCGAGATCTTTCTGGAACGGATGGACAAGCTGATTCCGTGGAAGCAGTTGGAGAAGAAGGTAGCCCGATACTATCCTAAGGGTCAGACTGGCCGGCCACCGTATCCGCTGCCGACCATGCTGCGAGTCCACTGCATGCAGCAGTTCTATAACCTAAGCCATCCTGCCATGGAAGATGCATTGTATGAGATCGAGTCCATGCGGCACTTCGCTGGCCTGAAGCTGGACCGCCTGTCGGACGAAACTACCATTCTTAAGTTCCGTCATTTCCTGGAACGCCATGGCCTTGGCAAGACGTTTTGCTAAGAGGTGAACAAGCACTTGGAGAAAGATGGTTCGATGCTGCGTGAAGGCAGCATTGTGGATGCCAGCATTATTTCGGCATGAAGATGCACATTGGCGTTGATGACACGCTCGGACTGATCCACAGCATCGACACGACGGCCGCCAACGTCCACGACATTGTGCTCGCCGGCAACCTTCTTCATGGAGACGAGCAGCGCGTGTTCGGTGATGCCGGCTATCTTGGCATTCAAAAGCGGGTGAGCATATAAAGATCGCCAAAATCTATCGTGGTTCATTGCCAAACGCCCCGGCTGTCGGAAGAAACGGGACGCCCGTAAACTGAAAGCCGAGAAGCTCAAAGCCAGCGCCCGGGCCAAAGTGGAACACCCGTTCCGGTACATCAAACAGGTTTTTGGCTACAGCAAAGTTCGCTATCGCGGCTTGGCCAAAAATAGTGCCCGGCTGCATTTGCTGGCCGCATTCACCAACTTACTGATCGGTGAAAAATATTTACTGGCGTAGGGCCAGTGCGCCCGAATTTCGCCGAAATGGCGGAAAACGGGCAAAAAACGAACAAACAGAGGGGGGGGATTACGCCCAAATCGACTTTGAATCGCTTTTTTCGAGATGAAAAGCGATTCCGCGATAAATCAGGCGTTAATCAGACCCTCCCTAATAGTTTCTTGAATACCCGGTGCGATTCGTCGCAGTGATTAATAATATCAACTATTTTCTGTTAGCTTTAGCCGCCTTTTTTGTTTTTTCATAAAGAAATTTTAAAAATGTATGTCTGTTGAATGAGCTTGAGGAGTTAACGTTAATAAGTCCGATTTTTTTCATGTTTAATCCTGCTTTTTCAAGAATGTCGAGAGTGTCTCTTATTTCCCTGCACTGTATACGTAACTTTTCCGCACGCTGCTCTATCCCCCAACAAACCTTAAATTCGTCTTCGCTAGCGGAGGCTCTCCATAAAGCAGATTCTGAGTAACTGAATTTTTGTCGACTTCGAATTCTCAGCCTTTCCCACTTCGGATATCTAGCTCCTGGCCGCCCATGATTTTTGGTTTCGTACCAGTACAGTGAGGGTAACGATTTGTCCCGAGTAATTAGGCGCAGTGCAAGGGTGCTACTTAGACCAAAATTGTTCTTTTTTCCGGTGCTCATGAGGTACGAGCGGACTTGTTCAGCCTCATTGGCCAGTTCGGCCATTTCCCTATGAACGCGCAGGATTCTCGTCATTGCAGCCCACTGCAGCGCATCGAGAAGCTCGATAGCTTCAAAGTCTTGTAGGTGTTTGTTACAGAACCCCGTATTTACTGGTATTAGTAATGACATCATTAGTCCTTCTGTGGTTTCTTTCCTATAGGTTATCTAAGGTTTTCAGCAGTAGATGACGTGAAAGTGACTTTTTTATGCACATTAAGGGGGGGGCACCGATTAACGGGATAAAAAGGCAGTGGCTAGTTCAGTCGCAATTGACCCTTAGTGTATTCGCCAGCGCTTGGAAGTTCCTCGATTTGTGTAAGTATGGGGTTCAGGTCTGAAGCTCTTTCACCTATGCTGAAGAGGAAAAAAGTAATGAAATAAAAACAAAAAAGACTATTGCGTGCTAAATCTGATCTTTTTTTATGCCTAATGAAAAGTACCTTGTGTGCCGCGGTATTAGCCGTTTTTTCGGGTTGCTAAATGAGGACAGTAATGCCTGGTCGAGTTTTGACGCAATAAGCACATTTGTATTTCCGATACTAACAATGAAGTTGGCGGCTACTCTGATTGTCACTGCAGGAGGATGTACCCATTGCACAGCTAATAAAAGCGTGGCCTTTTGATAAGCTGCTCTGAAGCGATAGACCTCAAAGACATATTACTTTTTGGCATCAGCCCAATATGCCCCGGTTTGTCTTGCCGAGGGTAGCCTAGCGATCGAAACGTGGGGAGTCTTGAACTCACATGGCGTACAGGGGAAGGATCCGAGATACCAGCGTTCCGCTAGAGCGTTTGCCCTTACGTCTTTTGCGCTGCCGGCGCTGATCCGCGCTGTAGGATTTAAGCCGGCCCAATATCACATTGGGTGAGTTGACCACTACAAGAGCGGGAAGGAATGGTGGCGAGAACATGGGGCGGACAATGGCCATTTTCCGGCCCCAGGGACGACATTTCGCGCCTTGCGTGTGTTTGCGACGGGTTATCTAGCTCGCTGCGCTCTTTGCCAAGGCGGGCGGATGTGTCGACTTTCTATCTGGTCGCTACCGACTGGTTTTCGCAGACTTTCCGCTCGCAGAGACGGCAAGCGCTCTCTGGAGGGCATTTTTTCGCCTGCCTGAGCAGCAGCGCGGTCGATCGTTTCGAGCACATAACCTAGGTAGCTAGCTGAACACAGGTAAGCGTCCGGTAGGCTCAAGATGAGTTTACCGGACGTTTACGATGCATAGGACTCATGACAACCCTATTATTCTCCTCTTTGATCTAAAAGCATCGGGCAAACGCTAATTGCACAAAGGTCTCAACTGCTATTCACTTTTGTGTTCTGTGCATAGAATCCGCTCTAGAGAGTATTTTCCTACAGAGTTCAGCCCCCTCGAAGACCTAATCAATAGTCGTCGTTATTGATTCAACGCTAAACGATGAATGGCGGAAATAGAGCACTTTTTGACGATTAATGTTAATCGCAAACTGCTTGGCACTGCCAAGATGATTGCATCGGTGCGTTAACGACACCAAACAACAATAATGATTCGTGAGGATTTCATGTCTGAAACACGCCTATTGAGCGCTGGCGAAGCGTTGGTAAAACTTCTTGAAAACCAAGGTGTTGACACTGTATTTGGTGTGCCTGGCGTACATACTCTAGAGCTTTATCGTGGGCTACCCGGCAGATCGATTCGTCATGTGCTGTCCCGTCATGAACAGGGCGCTGGATTTATGGCTGATGGGTATGCTCGCATGACTGGCAAACCCGGTGTCTGTTTTGTTATCAGCGGGCCTGGTCTAACTAACGCCTCCACAGCTATTGGCCAAGCGTACGCCGACTCTGTACCTATGCTGGTGATTAGCAGTGTGAACCCGGTTGAAACGCTGGGTCAGGGTTGGGGTGAGCTGCATGAAACTCAAGATCAGCGGGCAATTACTGCTCCGTTGACCGCCTTCAGTGCTACCGCTTATTCGAGCGAAGATATTCCTCATTTGATTGCCCGTGCTTTCAGTGTTTTTAAGAGTGAGCGGCCACGCCCTGTTCATATCGAAATTCCAATGGATGTATTGTCGGCACCGGTTCAGCGTGACTGGACCCAGCCTTCAGCCGTTGTAGCGAGACGCCCTGGGGCTAATCGTGAAGACGTAGTATCTGCTGCACAAAAGCTGCAGGGGGCGCAGCAGCCTGTGATTGTTGTTGGTGGCGGTGCCTTGGGTTGTGGCACTGATATTGAACGTCTAGCGGATCAACTAGGTGCGGCAGTTTTTAGTACAGTTGCCGCTAAAGGATTGCTCTCGCAATCACACCCGTTGAATGGTGGTTCTGTGCTCTGTCTGGAGCAGGGGTGGCAGTTTGTTGAGAACGCAGATGTGGTGCTGGCTATCGGAACCGAGTTAGCGTCTACAGATTTGTGGCGGGATAAGCTCGATCTTCGCGGCCAGTTGATTCGCGTTGATCTTGACCCTCGCAAAATGCACGACCGTCATCCTGCCGCGCAAGCAATCTTGGCGGATGCGTCGTCTTTTACACAACAGTTGTTGGGCGAGATTGGCACCGGCGAGGCAAGTTCGAAACGCCACCAGGTTATCTCCCGGCTCAGTGAATTGCGTGCTGAAGTTATTGCGAGCTATGACGTACTGACACGCAAGCATACACAAGTGTTAGACGTGCTTCGCCAAGAGCTACCGGAAGATGCCTTCATTGTTACTGACATGACGCAGATTGCCTATACAGGCAACCATTACTATCCAGTAGAGCATTCAAGGACTTGGCTACACCCGGTGGGCTTTGGAACTCTTGGCTATGCACTGCCTGCAGCAATTGGGGCGAAAATAGCGGAGCCCACGCGTGTAGGGGTAGTTCTGGCTGGCGACGGTGGTTTTCTCTACACCTTGCAGGAGCTAGCGACAGCTGTTGAAGAGTTGGACAGCCCGTTAATTGTACTGGTGTGGAATAACGACAGCCTAGGCCAAATTCGTGACGATATGGTTGCCCTCGATATCCCTCCTATTGGAGTCTCTCCAAGCAATCCTGACTATCTCAAAATCGCTGAGGGTTTTGGCTGTCAGGTTAGTCGGCCGAAGACGCTAGCGGAGTTGCCCGGAATGCTAGCAGTTGCAATGGAGTTTGGTGGTGTGACGTTCGTTGAAGTGCATGAGGCTATTGTGTGAGTCGGCTGGTGAGCCACGTTGGAGAATCAGCATGATGGAGTTTATCGAACAGATTAGAGCAATCGTCGGGGAGAAAGGTGTGCTTACTGGTGACGATGTTCGTAGCCGGCCCAGCACTTACTGGAACCATCAGCCGATGCAGGCTGCCGCTATTGTGCGTCCAGCTTCAGTTGCCGAGGTTTCAGCCTGCATGCGCCAGTGCCATGAGCATGGAATCACAGTGGTACCGCTTGGGGGTAATACCGGTCTGGTAGAAGGCACAGCCTGTGAGCCTGACCAAATAATGCTCTCACTGGAACGCATGAACACCATTGAACAAGTGGATGAAGTGAGCCGCACCGTCGTGGTGCAGGCAGGTACCATTTTGCAAACCGTTCAGGCAAAGGTGAGTGAACATCAGCTGATGCTCCCGGTTGATCTAGGTGCTCGGGGCAGTTGCACCATTGGAGGCATGATTGCTACTAACGCAGGCGGCTTTGGAGTGCTGCGCTACGGCATGATGCGCGAGCGGGTTTTGGGTCTGGAGGCGGTGTTAGCAGATGGAACTGTAGTCTCTTCTATGAACGGGTATCTGAAAAACAACACCGGATATGACCTTAAGCAATTGTTTATAGGTAGTGAAGGAACTCTAGGTGTCGTAACCCGGGCAGTGCTGCGCTTAGAGGAGCATCAAACCGCAGAGACCACGGCGCTGATCGCCTTGCATTCGTATAGCCAAGTTACCCAACTGCTGAAGCATCTTGACCGAGCGTTGAGTGGCAGCCTCAGTGCTTTTGAAGTGATGTGGGGCGACTTCTTTGCTCTCAATACCGGAGAGCATTCTAAGCTGGAATCCCCATTTGCAGCGAGCTACCCCTTTTATGTGCTGGTCGAATGCCAGGGAAATCAAGCGGATGAGTTGCGCCAGCGCTTTGAGTTAGCTCTTGAGCACGCATTTGAGAATGCCTTGTTGGAAGATGCGGTGATTGCCCAGTCGGCAGGGGAGCGGGCGTCACTGTGGGCCATCCGGGAAATTTCCGAGCCAGAAGAGCGTTTTTTTGAAATAACGATTGGCTTTGACGTCAGCCTGTCGATCGCGGATATGGATTCCTATGTCAGCAAGGTGCAAGGCGGGCTAGCACAACTTGCGAGCGACGCGACTTTGCTGGTCTTCGGTCATCTGGCCGACGGTAATCTGCACCTGACTGTCGGGCTACACACACCGGTTGACCGGGAAGCCATCGAGCATCTGATTTACGAAGGGTTAAAAGAATACGGTGGCGCGATCTCGGCGGAACATGGCGTTGGGCTGGAGAAGAAGGCCTATCTAGCCATCAGCCGGCAGCCGGCAGAGCTGGCATTAATGCGTCAAATCAAAGCCACGCTGGACCCGCAAAACCGATTGAACCCGGGGAAAATTTTCGACTAATGCCACGAACGCCTGATGAATGAGCAAGCATCATACGCACCGATAACAATAAATGAGGGTGATTGAGTGCAATATCTAACGCAGTTATTTATACGTGGTGAATGGGTTGAACCTGCCAGACAAGGCACTTTGGACGTAATTAACCCTGCCACCGAAGACGTTATTTCCGAAGTGGCCGCTGCAACAGAAGAGGATGTTGAGTTGGCGGTGGCGGCTGCCCGAAAGGCTTTGCCAGAGTGGCGCCGTCTCACTGGAACACAGCGTGGTAAATATTTGCGTGAGTTTGCATCGGCGGTGCAGCAACGCAAGTCGAGACTGGCGGGGTTGCAGTCACGGAATAATGGCAAGACTTTGGTCGAGTCTGAATATGATATGGATGCCGTCAGCGCCTGCTTTAATTATTATGCCGATTTAGCCGAACAGTTAGACCTACGCCAGAACCAGCCAGTGACATTACCGAGTTCGGCATTTAAGTCGCATACCCGGTTCGAACCGGCAGGCGTTGTGGGGTTAATTGTACCTTGGAACTATCCCCTGATGACTGCCAGCTGGAAGCTGGCACCCGCATTAGCAGCGGGGTGCACAGCGGTGCTTAAGCCGTCCGAAATTACCCCATTAATAGAGCTGGAATTGGGCGCGATCGCGCAAGAAATTGGTTTGCCTGCCGGTGTGCTAAACATAGTTACGGGAACAGGTCCGGATGTGGGGGCGCCCCTTTGCGCTCACCCTGGTATCGACAAATTATCGTTCACAGGAAGTACCCCTACTGGAACGAAAATCATGGAGACCGCCGCACAAAGTGTGAAAGGCGTGAGCCTGGAGCTTGGCGGAAAATCCCCGATTCTCGTTTTTGACGACGCCGATATTGATGATGCCGTGGAATGGATTTGCGGCGGTATCTTCGCCAATGCCGGTCAGATGTGTTCCGCGACCTCGCGCTTGCTAGTTCAGCAGAGTATTTATCCCAAGCTGATGAAAGCATTGCTTACAGCCGTTGCTGATATTCGGGTGGGCGACCCGTTCAATGCCGAAGTGACCATGGGCGCGCTCACCAGTCGGCAGCAGTACGACAAGGTGTTGACTGCGATTGCAGAAGGAAAGCGCAGTGGTGCAACGTTGGCCGCCGGCGGTGAACCAGTTCCTGGACTTGAGCGAGGTTACTTCGTGCAGCCCACAGTCTTCACTGATGTACCTCTGAACAGTTCCCTTTGGCGCGATGAGATTTTCGGACCAGTACTGGCCATAAGGACATTTGAAAGTGAAACCGAAGCAGTGGAATTGGCCAATGACAGTTGCTATGGCCTGATTGCGAGTCTAGTGACTAGCGATGAGGCTCGCATTCAGAGGGTATCTGAGGCACTCGAAGCGGGGCATATATTTGTTAATGGCCACCAAGAATTGTTTGTTGAAACCTCCTGGGGTGGATTTAAAAAGAGTGGGATCGGCAGAGAGCTCGGTCCCTGGGGGTTGGATGAGTTTCTTGAAGTCAAACATATAACCCGGGGCGTCAAGCCAGGGTTGTAGTCGAGATTTCCAATTGATAATTCAAATAATAATTGAGGTGCTCTATGAACGTTAAAAACAACAACCTAGTGGATAAAAACGGACAGCCGTTTACTCGTCGCAACTTCCTAAAACTGGGAGCAGCGGCAGGTGTTGTCAGTGCCGGACTTGCAATGGGTTTGCCCTCAACCAGTTGGGCTGCAGCTGGGCAACCAAAGAAGGGTGGCACACTGAGGCTCGGGCTGGCGGGTGGCAATACCACAGACTCCTTAGATCCCGGCAGTTGGAGTGACACCTTTACCTTTGTCGGTTTCTCAGCTGTTTACAACACGCTGGTCGAAATCGATGTTGATGGCAGCGCCATTCCCGAGTTAGCAGAATCCTGGAGCTATTCATCCGATGCCCGGGTATGGACATTTAAGCTTCGTTCTGGTGTGGAATTCCACAACGGTAAATCCCTGACTGCTGCAGATGTACTTGCTTCCATCAACCATCATTTGCGAGCTGACTCCACGTCTGCGGCAAAAACCGTACTCAGCGAAGTGCAGACCGTAAGCTCACCAGACCCCAGTACTGTGGTGATTGAGCTTAAGGCGGGCAACGCCGACTTTGCATACATTATGGCGGACTACCACCTGGCCATCATGCCTGCGAAAGGTGAAGCGCTCGACTGGCAGGCGGGTGTCGGCACTGGCGGATACACCATAAAGAATTTTGAGCCCGGTGTGCGGATGATGCTGGATCGCAATCCGAACTATTGGAAGCCCGGGCGTGCGCATTTCGATCATGCTGAATTGTTAGGTATCACGGACGGTGCAGCACGGGTAAATGCGCTGGTCACCGGCGAAGTTGATGTTATCAATAAGGTTGACGTGAAAACGGTTGCGCTGTTGAAGCGCAATCCGAAGCTGGTGATTGAAGAGACCAAGGGTGCGCAGCACTTTACATTCCCAATGCTGTGTAACAGTGCTGAGTTTAAAGACAACAATGTGCGCCTGGCGATGAAGCACTCGATTGACCGTCAAGCTATTCTGGATAAGATTTTACGCGGCTATGGTTCGGTGGGTAATGATCATCCGATACAGCCTAACAGCCGTTTCTTCAATCAAGATCTGGCTCAACGGCCTTACGATCCTGATAAAGGTCGTTTCTATCTGCGCAAAGCCGGCCTGGATAGCTTCAAGATCAAACTCCA
The DNA here is from genome assembly GCF_016597815.1 of Marinobacter sp. DY40_1A1. GTDB lineage: Bacteria > Pseudomonadota > Gammaproteobacteria > Pseudomonadales > Oleiphilaceae > Marinobacter > Marinobacter xiaoshiensis. Next base: position 759,375 of record NZ_VCHA01000001.1, read on the forward strand.
CGCGTCAGAAGCTGCCTATACCGGGGCAGTTGATGCGTCGGTAATGTTCAAAGAGCACGCCCGCAGTGCCGGTATTGATATTGACGTGGCACGTGAACCGTCAGATGGATACTGGTCCAGCGTATGGATGCGTCAGCCTTTGACCACCTCTTTTTTCTACAGCAGCCTGACCGCTGATCGCATGTTCAGCCTCGGCTACGCCAAGTCTGCAGCCTGGAACGAAACGTTCTGGGCGAATGAGCGCTTTAACCAACTGCTGACGCAGGCGCGAGGTGAGCTAGATGAGGGTTTAAGGCAGGAAATGTATAACGACATGCAGCAGTTGTGCAGCGATGATGGTGGTTCGATCATACCAGTCTTTGCCAGCTCAGTAGCAGCGAGATCGACCCGAGTCACCCACGGTGGCACTACAGCACCTTTTGGTGAACTGGATGGTTTGCGCGTGATCGAACGCTGGTGGCAGGCCTGAGCCTTAGGCTCAGCCTCTACCAGTCCCTCGCTGCGCACAGGAGTTAGAACATGCTTAGCATTATTAGGTTGTTGTCCCAGCGGGTCGCATTAGGTCTGCTGTCATTATTTGCGGTCTCGGTCATTATCTTTTTGGCGGTCGAAATGTTGCCAGGGGATTTGGCTGAGGCCATGTTGGGTCAGTCAGCCACTGCTGACACTGTCGCGGCCTTCCGAGCTCAGCTGGGGCTGGATCAGCCGCCGTTGCAGCGGTTTATTGGTTGGATGGGGGGCATCTTGCAAGGGGACTTCGGTGTCTCGCTCGCTAACGGTCGGGAGATTGGTGAGTTGGTGTCCACGAGGTTAGGCAATACCTTGCGCCTCGCTGGACTAGCTGCACTGATCTCGGTACCCGTGGCAGTCTTGTTAGGAATGCTTGCCGCGTTATACCGCAACTCCTGGTTTGACCGTATGCTCAATACCACTGCCCTAAGCACGGTATCGTTCCCGGAGTTTTTTGTAGCTTATATCCTAATTCTGGTGTTTTCAGTACAGCTAGGCTGGTTGCCCAGTATAGCTAATATCACACCAGAGGATTCGTGGCTGACGGTTCTGGAGCGCTCAATGCTACCCGTTATTACTCTGAGCCTGGTTGTTATTGCCCAGATGATGCGGATGACCCGCGCCGCACTGATTAATTTGTTGTCTAGTCCCTACATTGAAATGGCACGGCTTAAAGGGATCAAAAAGTCCCGCATTATTTATTACCACGCCCTGCCCAATGCCCTAGCGCCAATCATTACCGTTGTCGCCCTGAACTTAGCGTACTTAGTGGTGGGTGTGGTGGTTGTTGAAGTGGTGTTTGTCTATCCCGGGCTGGGGCAGTTGCTGGTCGATTCGGTGGCCAAGCGAGATATTCCGGTGGTGCAGGCTTGTAGCTTGATCTTTGCGGTGACCTACATTGCATTGAATACCTCGGCCGACGTGCTCGCTATTGCCACCGATCCACGCCTAATGCATCCGAGGAGCTAGTCATGAAAACAATAGCGAAACATGTTTGGCAGGCACCATTGAGCGCGCAGTTCGGTTTGGCGGTCATTGTCCTTTATATCTTTGTTGCGGTTTTTGCGCCCACGTTGGCGCCTTATGGTGAAACCGAAGTGGTCGGCGAAGGCTTTGCGCCTTGGAATGGCGAGCATTGGCTAGGTACGGATAATCTAGGACGTGATATGTATAGCCGGCTACTTTATGGCGCACGCAATACTGTAGGTATAGCATTTGTCACTACTGCATTGGCTTTTTTGATTGGCGGGCTTGCAGGACTGGTGGCTGCGGTTAAGGGTGGCTGGGTTGATCAAGGGTTGTCGCGGATCGTGGATGTGTTGATGGCCATCCCTCAGCTAATCTTCGCGCTATTAATTCTGAGCGTGGTGGGGACCACTGTAACGTCGCTGATACTGGTGATCGCATTGCTTGATGCCACCAGAGTGTTTCGGTTAGCAAGGTCGGTGGCGATGGGGGTGGTTACCCTAGACTTTGTCGAAGCTGCCAGGTTGCGCGGTGAGGGGATGTGGTGGCTGATCACGCGTGAAGTACTCCCTAACACTATTGCGCCGTTGATTGCCGAGTTCGGGTTACGGTTCTGTTTTGTGTTCCTGTTCATCAGTGCGTTGTCATTCCTAGGTTTGGGTATTAAACCACCTACGGCCGACTGGGGAAGCATGGTGCGAGATAACGCTATTCTGATTACCTTTGGTGATATCTCTCCATTGTTGCCAGCCGCAGCGGTTGCCATATTGACCGTAGGCGTGAACTTCGTTGTGGACTGGATGTTGCACAAATCGAGCGGACTGAAAGGGTGATATGCATGAATACGAAGACGAATAACGACAATAAAGACGTTCTGCTTGAAATTCGTGACCTCCGGATCGCCGGCCACTGTGATGATGAGTGGCACGAGATTGTCAAAGGTATAGATCTGACATTACATCGGGGTGAAATTCTTGGGTTGATTGGAGAGTCTGGTGCCGGGAAATCCACCCTTGGCCTGGCAGCCATGGGGTATTGCAAGGATGGCTGCAAAATCACCGGCGGAGAGATTCTCTTCGATGATAAAGATCTGGCTCGTTGCAGCGAGGAAGAACTGCGTAAGTTGCGGGGTGTGCGTATCGCTTACGTGGCACAGAGCGCTGCAGCGTCTTTTAACCCATCTCATCGGCTGATTGACCAGCACGTGGAGGCGGCGCTACAGCATGGGGTCAGCGATAAGGCGAAGGCTCGAGCCGAGGCCATTGAGCTGTATCGCAGCTTGAATATGCCCGATCCTGAACATATAGGTGAACGCTACCCGCATCAGGTTTCTGGTGGGCAACTGCAGCGGGCGATGACAGCAATGGCCATGGCCTGTCGTCCGGATATCATCGTATTTGACGAGCCGACGACGGCGCTGGATGTAACGACCCAGATTGAGGTGTTGGCCTCCATTCGTGCAGTTGTGGAAAAATTCGGTACCGCTGCGCTTTATATTTCCCATGATCTGGCCGTAGTTGCACAAATGGCTGACCGCATCATGGTACTGCGCCACGGCAAGCTGGTGGAAGAAGCCGAAACTCGAAAAATGCTGGCTGCGCCTGAGGAAGCATATACTCAATCGCTTTGGGCCGTGCGGTTGTTCAGCACAAACCAGAAAGCACAGCCTGAAACTGAAGTGCCGCTGGTAGAGGTGCGCAATGTCTCAGCCGGCTATGGTGCCAAGCAGATCCTTGAGGACGTATCGTTCAACGTCTACAAGGGGCAAACGGTGGCAGTTATTGGCGAATCGGGCAGTGGTAAGAGCACGACGGCCCGAGTGATCAGCGGTTTGCTGACACCAAGTACGGGCTCCGTACTTTACAACGGTGAAGAGCTGCCAGGGGATTATCGCAAGCGCCCCAGGGAGATGCTGCGCAAGGTACAGATGATTTATCAGATTCCTGACACGGCGATCAACCCCCGCCAGACCATCGGGGACATCATCGGTCGGCCGATGAAGTTTTACCATGGCCACAAGGATGCGGTTGTGCGCAGGAAGGTAAAAGAACTGCTGGCGCTTGTTGAGTTGGAACCCGATAGGTACATAGACCGGCGCCCATCAGAGCTGTCGGGTGGGCAAAAACAGCGCATCTGTATTGCCAGGGCGCTTGCCGCCGAGCCGGATTTCATCATTTGCGATGAGGTAACCTCGGCGCTGGATCAACTGGTTGCGGAAGGCATACTGAAGTTGCTAACCCGGATACAGGAGAAATTCGGCGTGTCTTACCTGTTTATTACTCACGATGTAGCTACTGTGCGGGCCATTGCTGATCAAATTGTGGTTATGCAGCAGGGCAGGGTGGTCGATAACGGTAGCCGGGAAGCTATCTTTACGCCGCCCCATCAGGAGTACACAGATTTATTGCTTTCGTCAGAGCCGGAAATGGATCCGGATTGGTTGGATGGCATTCTTGGCCGCCGGGCAATGGCCAGCGCAGGCTAGTTAGATAGAAACCTTAACGTAAACACTCCAAAGGCTGCCGCTCTGGCAGCCTTTCGTTTTAATCCCCCCCTCCCTAGCAAAAGCACCATCATCAAAGCCCATGACGGGTGGTTCCAACAGTGTAGGGCTGGATCATGAAAAAACGGCGCGTTGTCGCCATCATCTGTCGTTTTTTGGGAATTGGGCATAAGGGTTAGTAAGTAACACTAGGGCTTGTGCTGGTTAGACCCTTACGGACGTTGTTCCAAAGGGCTCTACTGGCAAAAAGGCGAAATAAAGCAAAAACAAGAGTCCAAAGCCGGAGTGACCTTACCCATGTTATCAGCACGATTCCTGCGACCTAAATCCATTGCTGTGTTTGGTGGACGAGAAGCCAAAAAAGTAATTGAGCAATGCGAGGCTGTCGGCTTCACCGGAGAAATCTGGCCGGTTCATCCTAAGCACGAGGAAATTCTAGGGCGTAAAGCCTATCGCTCAGTGGCTGAGTTGCCCGGTAGCCCGGATGCTGCGTATATAGCGGTGAACCGTGACTTGAGTATTCAGATTGTCGGTGAACTGGCGGCCCGGGACTCAGGCGGTGCCGTGTGCTACGCCACCGGGTTCTCTGAAGCCGGGGAGCAGGGTAAAGCGCTTGAGCAGAGTCTGTTGCGGGCCGCCGGCAACATGCCGTTGATGGGGCCGAATTGCTATGGCTTCCTGAACTACATTCAGGGCGCGATGATGTGGCCGGATCAGCAGGGTGGACGCCGGGTAGAGCGCGGTGTTGCCTTCATCACTATGTCCAGCAATATTGCCTTTAACCTCACTATGCAGCGTCGGGGACTGCCAGTGTCCTACCTGGTGTCTTTGGGCAACCGTCTTAAGTTCGACCTTCACGATGCAATAAGCACCTTTGCAGAACAAGATGAAGTGTCGGCGATTGGCTTGTATGTCGAAGGGATTTCCGATCCACGGGCGTTTCAGCGGGCCGCTGATATTGCGCGCCAATACGGTAAGCCTATTGTCGCGCTGAAATCCGGCCACTCGGAAATTGCCAGTCAGGTGGTGATGTCCCACACCGCTGCCCTGAGTGGTTCTGATTCATTGATCGACGCGTTATTTGAACGCGCCGGAGTTGCGCGGGTTAACTCCCTCGAAACCCTGGTTGAAACCCTGAAGTTACTGCATGTTCATGGACCCCTTGGAGGTGTGCGCATTGGCGCGATGAGCACTTCCGGAGGGGATATGTCAATAATGGCTGATGCGATCAGCGAGACACCATTGACCTTACCACCGATCTCAGACAGCGGCGTTCTGGCTCTGAAGCGTGTTGTGCATGAGCGCATGGCGATCGCTAATCCATTGGACTACCAGCTGTTTGATTGGGGTAACCGGGACGGGTTGTTGCGCACCTACGAAACTTTTATGAATGAAGGCTTCGACTTGACCATCAGCATGCTGGATCTCCCCAGAGAGGATCGCTGCGACGCGTCGGATTGGGAGAGTGCGGAGCAAGCCATTATTGAAGCGGCTCAAAACCTGAAATACCCCACTGCAGTGATGTCGACTATGTCGGACAACCTACCGGAAGCACTGGCTCTGCGAATGATTGATCGGGGAATAGTGCCGCTTTGTGGCGTTCAGGCAGCTGTCCCCGCGGTTGCTGCAGCAGCTCGTATAGGCCAGCTTTGGGCGCGGAAGGAGCCAACGCAATTGATACTTTCAGGTACACAGGTTGAGCTGGTTGGTGAACACCTTATTGATGAAGCGCGCGCCAAAGAAGTGCTGTCTGCATATGGCTTGAGCGTGCCTCAATCCCGAGTGGTGTCGAAAGTCGAAGACGGTATTGCCGCAGCTCAAGAGCTTGGCTATCCAGTGGTCGTCAAAGCTCTGGGCATCGCCCATAAAACCGATGTTGGCGGTGTCCGCTTGAACCTGACACAGCCCGCTGACGTGGCAGACGCTGTAGAGCACATGTTGACCATGGGTCGTACCGTGCTGATTGAACGAATGGTGTCCGGGAGCGTCGCAGAACTCATTGTTGGTGTGAGTCGGGATGAACAGTTCGGTTTGCACCTGGTGGTCGGTGCTGGCGGCATTCTGGTTGAGCTGCTTAAGGATAGCAGGCCATTGTTATTGCCGACCAACCGCACAGAGGTGGAGAAGGCACTACGTTCATTGCAGGCGGCCAGCTTGTTGACCGGTTTCCGTGGGCGATCGGAGGCCGACCTAGAGGCTGTGATAGATGCTGTTATGGCCGTCGCGGTATTTGCTGAGGACCATGTTGAATCTCTGATTGAACTCGACGTTAACCCATTGATGGTCTTGCCGGAAGGGCAGGGGGTGGTGGCTGCTGATGCGCTGATCCGGTTTGTTCCCGGGCATCACCAAACCACTCAAGCTGCTCACCTGGCTTCGGCTGTGGATGTTGTTACTGAATAACCAACCATGTTTGCACATAACAAAAAGGAAAAGATATATGTCTGAATATCTCCACGCTGTCCGCAATGGTGAAATCTTTGAAATTACTCTGGATAAACCCAAAGGCAATGCTGTCAGCGCAGAGCTGAGCCGTGAAATGGGCAAGCTGTTCGCGGAATTCCGTGATGATCCGTCGCTCCGGGTGGCCATTCTTACCGGCGCCGGGGAGAAGTTTTTCTGCGGCGGCTGGGATTTGAGTTCGGTCGCCGACGGCGAAGAGTTCATCGGCGACTTTGGCGAAGGGGGATTCGGTGGTTTTATCGAGCTGCCAAATCTTAACAAGCCAGTTATTTGTGCGATTAATGGTTATGCGATTGGAGCAGGTTTTGAAATGTTGCTGCGGTCGGACTTCGTAGTAGCGGATGAGAGCGCGCAGTTCTGGTTGCCTGAGGCGCAACTGGGCGTCGCCCCAGACGTAGCAAGCTTTTTGCTGCCAAAAATACTTCCACGGCAAAAGGCGTTTGCCATTCTGATGACTGCACAGCGATTGTCTGCGCAGGAACTATTGGATCTTGGTTTGGTGAACAAGGTGGTGCCTAAGGGCGGTGCTATGGCTGCTGCCCGGGAGTTGGCTCATGAATTGATCAAGGCTGCGCCTCTTTCTTTGGCGGCGATTAAAGAAGCCACTGAAAAAACAGAAGGTTTGACCTTCGCAGAAAGCTACGCCGCCCTTCGCTCGAAAGCGTGGCCAGCGTTTATGGAAATGCTAGAAAGCGAGGATGCCCAAGAGGGTGCCAAAGCATTTCTTGAAGGCCGCGCCCCTGAGTGGACCGGACAATAACAAATTTCTGATTGGGAGAAGACCATGAATTTTCAGTTGACTGAAGAGCAAGACATGCTGGTGCGGACCACCGCCGCGTTTGTCGAAAAAGAACTGCTGCCCCATGAAGATGCCGTTGAAGCCAGCGGCGAGGTGAGTCCGGAGCTTGCTGAAACCATCAAACAGAAGGCTCTAGAGGCTGGTCTCTATGCGTTTAATATGCCGGAATCGGTGGGCGGGCTTGGCATTGATCACGTCTCCCAAGCGCTGATCGAGCGGGAGTTGGCCAAGGTGTCCTGGGCACTGCAGGTGTTTGTCGCCCGACCGAGCAATATCCTGATGGCCTGCCGAGATGAGCAGATTAACGATTATCTGATGCCTTGTGTGCGTGGCGAAAAGACAGACTGCTTTGCACTCACTGAGCCGGGCGCTGGTTCGGATGCCGCAGGCATCACCACTCGGGCGCGTCAGGACGGCGACAGTTTCGTGATCAATGGCGGGAAACACTTCATCAGCCACGCCGGTGAGGCTGACTTTGCCATTGTGTTCGCGGTGACGGGTACTGATAACTCGTCAGGACGCCCGCGCAACCAGGTCACCGCGTTCCTGGTGGATAAAGGCACGCCGGGCTTTACCGTGCGACGTGGCCCCATCTGTGTCAGCAACCGGGGTTATCACCAGTATGAAATGTTTTTTGATGATTGCCTGGTGCATGCATCCAAGGTGCTGGGCGAAGTAGGCAAGGGCTGGGATGTCGCCAATGCTTGGCTGACGGCTGGGCGGGTCATGGTGGCGGCGCACTGCGTTGGGCAGGCACAGCGTGCGCAGGCGCTGGCAACGCAATGGGCCGCTGACAGAAAGCAATTCGGCAAGGCGATCGGTGCCAATCAGGGCGTCTCCTTCAAGCTGGCCGACATGGTGACGGAGATTCACGCGGCTGAGCTGATGACCTTGCACGCCGCCTGGAAGATGGACCAGGGCACCATGACCGATGGCGATGCCGGCATGGCCAAACTGTTTGCCAGTGAAATGCTGGGGCGGGTAACCGATGAGGCCGTACAGATCTACGGCGGCATGGGCTTAATGAATGAAACGGTGGTGGAACGGTTGTGGCGGAATGCGCGAATCGAGCGGATCTGGGAAGGTACCTCGGAAATTCAGCGCCATATTATTTCCAAGGAACTGTTGCGGGCTCACGCCTAATAACCCGTTTCACCCGAATGACGATCTATATCGGGCCAGTGGCCAACAGCCGTATTAGCGAATTTGTAGCAGGAGCAAAAAAACATGTTTAAGACACGGATTACCGAATTGTTCGGAGTGGAGCATCCGGTCCTTCAGGGCGGCATGCAGCGGGTGTCCACGGCAGAGCTGGTTTCGGCCGTTGCCAACGCGGGCGCCATGGGGTTTCTTACCGCGCTGACACAGCCAACGCCCGAGGCCTTGGCAAAGGAAATCGCCCGCACCCAATCAATGACCGATAAGCCGTTTGGCGTAAACCTGACGATCTTGCCCACGCTGACACCGCCTCCCTATGCGGAATATGCGCAGGTAATCATTGATTCCGGTGTTAAATTCGTCGAAACAGCGGGGCGCAGCCCGGAGCCGTTCATGGCCGGTTTCAAGGCCGCCGGCATCAAGGTTGTCCATAAGTGCACCTCGGTGCGTCATGCGCTGAAGGCTCAAGCGGTGGGCTGCGATGCGGTGATCATTGATGGGTTTGAGGCCGCGGGACATCCGGGAGAAGATGATATTCCATCCCTGGTGTTAGTGCCGAGCGCGGTGGATGCCCTCGACATTCCCGTTGTTGCCTGTGGAGGCTTCAGTGATGGTCGGGGCCTGGTCGCAGCCTTGGCCATGGGCGCCGAGGGCATGAGCATGGGTACTCGCTTTTTATGCACGGTGGAGGCACCCGTGCACCAGAACCTGAAAGAGAAGCTGGTGGCAAGCAGCGAGTTGGATACCCAGCTTATTTTCCGTAAATTCCGCAACACCGCGCGGGTCCACCGCAATACCATTGCCGAAGAAGTGGCGAAAATTGAGCGCATGGAAGGCACTGAGTTTGCGGATGTAGCGGAATTGGTGTCCGGAAAGCGTGGCGCCGTAGTTCTGGAAACCGGCGATATGGAGCAGGGAATTTGGTGGGCTGGAATGTCTCAGGGCCTGATCCACGACATTCCAACGGTTGACGAGTTAGTCCAGCGCATTGTGGCCGATGCGACTGAAATTGTCCGCGGGCGCTTGGCCGGACTAACAAGCGCCTGATCCGAACAGCTATGAACTGTTGTCGTGACCTTTGCCCCTTCGGGGGCTTTTTTGTTGCTAATTCGAAGTCGTGGTGCGCAGCTTATGCTGCTTACGGTCTGCAGATGGAGTGCAGTTATAGATGGCGCGATAATTACGTATGAGTGCAGCAGAGGAGTTAAAACCACTACGCACAGCAATTTGAGTAATGCTGAAACTGGTTTCTCGCAATAGTCGCCGAGCGGCTGCAACACGTAGCAGCGTATAGTGACGGGCAGGAGTTGTTTCTAAAATTTCACGAAACTCCCGCTCCAGTTGTCTCTGGGACGTACCTACCTTTTTAGCAAGATCCGACATTGCTATTGGTGATTCAATGTTTGTTTCCATTACTTTAATCGCTTTGGCCAAGCGGGGTGCCCGGACGTCAAGCCGTGCGGAGGTGAATTCCCGTTGCTGGCTGCTTCCAGGGCGCTCTATGTCGAAAATCAAAAACTCTGCAACAGCAATAGCTAATTGCTCGCTATGATGCTGACGAATCACTTCCAGTATCAGATCCATTGCCGTGCTGGCACCGCCGTTTGTAATCCGATCCCGGTCTATAACATAACGATCGGCGCACACTTTGATTGCAGGAAAGGCCTCTTGAAACACCTCAAGCTCTGCCCAGTGAATGGTGGCTCGATAGCCATTCAGCAAACCCGCTCTTGCAAGAACAAACGGACCTGCATCCAAACCTGCGATTTGCGCGGCATAAGGCTTTAGGGTTTTAAGTTGTTGGATCAACTCTGGGGTGATGTAAGACTCATAGTTGTAACTGGCAAGAATAAAAAGAATATCCAGTGGTGCCGTGTCTGGAATGTTGGCAAGGCTCTTGTTTACAGGAAATGTCAGGCCACTTGTGCTTGAAACACTGCGCCCATCAAGCGAAAACAAGTGCCATTTGGCGACCGGCTGATCAGATAGATCATTCGCGGCTCTAAGAGGCTCAATCAGGTTAGAAAAACACAGATTGCTGAATTCTGGCAGCAGGAGGATGCCGTAGTTTTTGATCATGACATTGCTAACCCGAACTATGTTGTTGAATCCACTCGCAACTATCGCCTAGTTTACGCTGCTAGACACATAAAAGATTGTAAGGGGCTTGCTCCAGATTTGTTAATAGCTTGCGCAGTCAATGAATGCCTAATCTTTGATGGCTGCATAGACCACCAGCTCAACCAGCATTTCTTCTCGAGCAAGGCCGGCTATTACCAGCGCAGCACGGTTTGGATAAGGCTTCTCGAAGTACTCTGCGTAGATTCTATTAACAACCGGCAGGTGTGATCTGTCGGTGACATAAATCAAAACCTGTGTGACATCCGTTAGGTTTGCATTTGCGCATTCTAGTGTGTGGCGCAAGTTTTCCATGGTCTGGCGAGTTTGGGCTTCAATACCGCCGTCAACAACTTTCCCTTGGTCATCAATAGGGATTTGCGCAGTAAACAGTATCCCGTTACCAATGGTTGCCCACTCAAGCGGTGAGGGGGACGCGTACAAATCTGTTTTTACTGTTTTAATCATTGTTGCTCTTCCTTAGGTGGGTTTTGGTTAGCGTTCAGCACCAGCCAGCCGCCTTTCCACAGCGCTGACGAGGTTGAATCCAATGTGTCTAATTGGCTCAGGTGGCATCCAGCTAGGTACGCCCATGAGTTGGTTTACGTTTAAGCAGGGTTGGCCGGAAGCAAGATTGGCCAACTGCTGTCCCAGAAGTGTTCCCTTTAAAATACCTACACCGTTACATCCAATGGAGGCGAAGAGCCCTTTTTTAAGCTGGCCCCAAAGCGGGGCACCGTTTGCCGTAAGTGACGTGGTTCCGCCCCACCACTCCTCCAAACCATAGCTGCTCAGTTCAGGGAAGCGGCTTAACAGGCTTTGTTCAAGATAGTGCCGTGTGGAGTCATTGCCTTCCCGCTCGTAGCCGTAAAAGCCGCGTATTAGAAGTCTTCCATCGTCGGTGGTTCTTAGGGTGGAGCCAAGACGGTGGGCAGGTAGTAATCCCCATTGCCCTTCTGGTGCCAAGGCAGCGAATAAATCGGCTGGCAATTTTGGGGTGATTCCTGCATAGGTGAATATTTTGACGCTATAGGCATTGCCAAACCCCAGAGAGGCGGCAAAGGCATTGTTTGCCAGAAATACCTTTGGAGCTTGTATGGAGCCTTCGGGTGTTGTGGCCAGCCAGCCAGATGAGGTTTGGGAGAGGTGAACAGCTGGGCTTTGCTCATACAATTTAATGGTTGCAGGAAGGCTTCGTGCAAGATTTGAGATCAGTGCATAGGGGTTAACCAAGCTATTGCCTGGCAAACTAAGCCCAGCACGGTAATAGCTGCTGCCTGTCATTGACCTTAATCGCTCCGCACCCATCCACTCGAAAGGTTGGCCGCTTTTTTCAAGGAAGGTCGCTAAGGCTGATAAATTTCGCATGCCCCGATCTGTAGCTGCGCCTTTAAAAATTTTAGAGTTTGCCGTGACGGCTCCCGTATAGCCTATGTCACGCATGGCATCCTGCGTGGCCTGATAATGTCGGTAGAGAACCCCGGCAGCCTCAGGGGTGGCACCAGTGAAGGCGTGTTCGAGAACAAATCCCGAATTGCGGCCGGGGGAGCCTGCTCCAATGGTTTCCGCCTCTAAAACTCTGATATCACTATTTGGCTCTAACTTTGCGAGCTGGCGGGCTATGCCGATGCCAGTATAGCCAGCGCCGACAATGATTGCGTCGCAGGTTTGATATCCTGTAAGGCGAGGGTGTTTCAGGGACAGCTCAGACGGCTCATTCCAACCGCATGCGCGTTTATAATCAGGGTAGGGGGAGCTGCTTGTGTTCATCGTGGCTAGACTCTTTTTATCTGGGGTTTTCCAGCGGGTCGAAAAGGTTGTGGCTGATTGCTCTGGCACTGGCCAGAAGTGATTTCGTAAGGTGATCGTAATGTTCGTCGGACAACCTGGAACGCCGCAGGCAACAACTTAATGCGGCGATCGGTGTCTGGTTATTTCCGAAAACAGGGACAGCTACACCCGTAAATTCGGGAGGGTCAGTGCCTTCCACTCCGCAGGTGCTTTCTAGATGTCGGCAGTTGACGATCGCTTCCTGCACGCGCCCGCGCGTAATTCCCTTTGGACGTAGAAACGGCACTTCGTTGTGGTCAAGGATTTGTTTCTGCTCTTGCTTACTCATAAAACTAAGGATGGCGATTGACGCTTGCCCGATTCCGAAGGGAATACGGTCTCCCTTTTGGCGAGTGTAGCTTCGCGCTGGGTGTTGCCCATCAGCGATATCTAGACATAACACGTGGAAACCGTCAGGGATCATAAGAAAAAAGCTGTCACCTAAATTCTCTGCCATATCCAGTAGGTGCATGTGCGCGAACTTATCTAGGGCGGCGCGAGTCAGCTCGCTCCAGCTCAAGAGTTCCGGGCCGGGGTAGACAGGCCCACGACTAAGAGGTTGCCTAACAAGACGTAGATCTTTTAGGGCGCGAACCAAGCGATATACTGTTGGCGCGCTGAGGCCTGTTGAATTGGTGAGTTCGGCAATGGAGAGGCCGTGTTGCCCAGCTCTTATCACAAGTCGAAGCAGTGAGTAACTCCTGTCCAAAGTCTGAATTCCGCTTTCATACATACCAGTATTGCCCTTTTCGATTTCTCTGCCTGCTTCTAGTGTAACTGTACCCCTTCCTGTTCATTTTGGCTTATCGCAAAGTGAGAAATGTACCAAAATTTTACTGTAAAATTTCATATATAAACTTGATCTTCGCATATGGATAAAGCGTGGCGTTAGGGTGTTTAAATCTCGGTATCTATATGCTTATATGATCGAATCTTGAATTAGGGTTAAAGAGTATGGTCACGTTCAAGCCAGCATCAGAGTGGCGCGGAAGGGTAGATAGTGAGGAAGGGGTTGGTGCAACACGGTGGCATCAGAAGGTGTCGCTAGCGCCAAATTTACCCTTTGGACGAAACGCTGGAATACTTGGCTTCGCGTGCGACGCGGGTGTCCTTAGAAATAAGGGGCGCCCCGGCGCTGCTGCTGGGCCTGATGCTCTTCGGCGTCAGTTGGGGGGCTTGGCCTGGCACGGTGGTGATGACCTGTCGGTCACTGATCTTGGTACGGTCGAGGTCAGGGGTGACGCACTTGAACAGGGTCAAGAAGAGTTGGCGGCAAAAGTTGCTGAAGCACTTACGTCCGTGAGTCGCTTGTTGGTTGTCGGCGGGGGACACGAGACAGCTTGGGGGAGTTTTTCGGGTCTAGCAAAGGTGTACGACCCGACCACCACAAGAATTGGCATTATCAATCTAGATGCCCATTTTGATCTTCGCATGAAGGGGGAGCAGGGTGCATCGTCGGGGACGCCCTTCACACAAATAGCTGAGCACTGCGGGCAAGGTTTTTTTCATTACTGCTGCTTGGGTCTTGCTCGGACGAGTAATACCTCCTCATTGTTCGATCGTGCCCGTGCTATGGGTGTTAGTTATCGTGAAGATAGAGATATGAGGGTGGCAGATATTCCGGACGTTATAAAACAAGTCCGGGAATTTAGCCAAGGTTTGGACATGCTCTACCTGACCATCGACTTGGACGTGCTCCCTCATTATCAGGCACCTGGTGTTAGTGCTCCAGCGGCACGAGGTGTTGCGTTGGAAGTTGTGCAAGCTGTGATAGATGAAGTGCAGAAAATCGCTAAGACATTACCTTACGGCATGCCACTGGTAGAGATTTGCGAGTTAAATCCTGAATTTGATGAATCCGGCGTTACCGCTAAAACAGCGGCTTTGCTGGCCGACACATTGCTGTGTCAAAACTGCCGCTCGTAACGCGGTATCCCTAAGCTAAAACAGTAAAGGAAGTGAAAACAATGAAAAAACTGAAAACAATGCTTATGACTGCTGTCTTGGGAGCGGGTCTTGCAGCCGGAGCTGCTCAGGCGCAGGAGCGAGTGTTTTTCGGTATTGCTACCGGTGGCACTGGCGGTACCTACTATCCGCTTGGCGGCATGCTCGCTCAGGTCATCTCCAACAACGCCGAATTGGAAGGAAAGAAGCTGTCAGCAACGGCTGAGACCGGAAATGCTTCGGTTGCCAATGCCGGCCTGCTTGGGCGTGGAGATATAGAGTCAGCTTTTGTTGCAGCCGACATACTTGATGCAGCCTATAGGGGACAAAATCAGTTTGAAGGAAAGGCTCAGAAGAACCTACGAGCCTTGGGGGCTCTGTATCCTGAGGCAGTTCAGTTGGTGGCGCAGCCCGGGCTTAGTTCATTTAAAGACCTGAAAGGTCACTCTATTAGTTCAGGGTCACCAGGCTCAGGCCAGTGGCAACTGCTAGGGGACTTGCTGGTAGCTCACGGTATGACCCGTGACGATGTGACTGAGGATTACTCATCCTTCTCCCAGTCTGCAGAGAAGATCAAAGACGGTAACCTTGACGCCTCCTTGATCACTGCGGGATCACCAACCGCATCGATCCTGGAGCTTTCTAATGGACATGATATCAACATCATTCCGCTGACCGGCGAGCCGATCAAAAAGCTCCAAGAAACCCAGCCATATTATGCCTCTACGACTTTGCCAGGCGGCACTTATAAAGGCGTAGATAACGATGTTGAAACCATTGCCGTAAGGGCTATCTGGGCAACCCACGCTGATCTGCCTGATGATATAGCCTATGCAGTTACCAAGGCGCTTTACGAAAACACCGATACCTTGGCCAAGGTTCACGTTAAGGGTAAGGAAATTACTCCTGAAAGCGCGCTTGAGTCTGTCTCAATCCCTCTGCATCCAGGTGCAGCGAAGTATTTCCGTGAAAAGGGCATCATTGAATAAGCTAGCCCTGCTGCTGGCCGGGGCCTTTGCCCTGGCTGGCAATCTGCAAGCTGCAGGTCTTGAAATTAGCTATTACCGTGAAGGCAAGTTGCTTGCTTGCGTTTCTCTCGAGGACAAGGAGTTTGAACTTTCGTTCATCCACTCCGTGTCTCTTACGCCTGTCAAGGACTACTACCAACTGGTTGAATCCCCGGCTGGCGAACTGACGATTAACCAAACAGCAGAAGTTTTCATCGCCCATGGGCAAGGGCTGCCCTCACTGGTGAACGAACCAGATGCGAAGTCTTTCAAGCGCAGGAATGGCAAGTTCATTCTGGAAATGGATCGCGGTATAGGGCAGCTGATTGTTCGCACAGATCAGCGCTTTGAAAACAGATTGTACGTAGGAAACAGAAACATCAATTTGAACCAATGGCCGGACGGCGGGCTGCTGATTACTCCGGTCTCTAACTGCCAACCATAACTCAGAGTGAACGGGTATGAGCAACTCGAACAGCCAAGCGGACAACCGTTCTACGTCCAGCGGGCCTGAAATGCATCAAGCTGATCTTGATGAGCTGATTAAAAAATTTGATAACGAATCGAATTTTCGAGACTTGAAAGGAACTCTCAAAACACTAGTGACCATTACCTGTGTGGTTCTGAGTGTTTTCCATATTTATACGGCGGGATTTGGCCTACTCAACGAGATCACCCACCGTAACGTGCACATGGCCTTTATCATGGGGCTGCTTTTTATTGTGTTCCCGCGGCGGCCACCAAAGTACTTTAAACTAAATATAGTATTGAGTCTTGCCTACGGAGCTTTCTACGTTTTGATTGCCCATCAACTAGTTCAAGCTCTGGCTAGTGATATTCCAGCTTGGTGGGGATGGATGATCTACGGATTTGCCGGCTTTATGGCTCTGTCAGCTTTGCCTGTAGCTGCAATTGCAAATCGGAATAAACCCAGCTGGCTTGACTGGCCGTTAGTGCTGGCCGGTGCTGGTTTCTCTGCCTACTTGATTGTTTTCTTCAAAGACATCTTCATCGTTAATATCGGCTTCCCGAAAGCGTTTGACTACCTAATGGGCGGTATGGCGGTAATGCTGGTGGTTGAGGGTGCTCGGCGAACAATGGGAGAGTCGCTGTCCATAATTGGGGTTTTAGCACTGCTGTATGCCATGTTTGGCCCGTATTTGCCGGGTGTTATGGCTCATAGAGGCTACGACATTATTCGCCTGGTTGAGCATCTGTATTTAGGTACCGAGGGTATCTACGGCATCGCCATTGGTGTTGTCGCTACGTATGTATTCCACTTTGTGCTCTTTGGTGTTCTGGCGCAGGCTTCTGGTCTAGGCCAACTTTTCATTGAGCTGGCAACCCTGGTTGCGGGCCGCTATTCCGGTGGACCTGCCAAGGTATCTGTAGTTTCCTCCGGGTTCTTTGGCATGATTTCCGGTTCGCCGGTGGCTAATACCGTTACCACCGGGGCATTTACAATACCGATGATGAAAAAGTATGGCTTTAGTGGCCGCTTTGCCGCAGCGACAGAAGCTGCCTCTTCGTGTGGTGGTCAGATTACGCCGCCGATCATGGGCGCGTCTGCGTTTGTTATGGCAGAAATGTTAGGAGTACCATATAGCGAGCTGATTCTGGTTGCCATCATACCGGCTGCTTTTCACTACTTGGCAACCTTGTGTATGGTGCATTTTGAGGCTCGCCGATTGAACCTCAAAGGAATTCCCGAAGAGCAAATTCCTCGTTTCTCTTCAGTGCTAGCGAAACACTGGCATCAAGTAATTCCGCTAGTGGTGATGGTAACGCTTCTGCTAATGCAGTTTACCCCATTCTTGGCCGCGTTCTGGGGGATCATCCTGACCATTGTCTGCTCATACATCCCTCTTGTGCTCAGGCCAATAGGCTTTACTAAGCTAGATCATGAAAGCACTCTGACACCGAGACGTTTGATCGATGGTCTTGAAGAGGGGGCTAAACAGTCCATCGCCATTACTGCAGCTTGCGCCTGCGTTGGCTTTCTACTTGGTGTGACAACATTGACTGGTTTAGGGTTTAAGTTTTCTGGTGCTGTTGTCGGTTTGGCTAGTGACTTTGGCAGTACGCTGGCAGCCTTCATACCCTTCGATCTAGTGACAGAAGGGAGTTTGACACTATTCATCGCTCTGATATTGGTCGCATTGGCCTGTATTCTGATGGGTGCTGGGATACCAACCACGCCTACCTACATTATCCTGGCGGCCATTGTTGCTCCGGCGCTGGACGATTTTGGTATTGCCTTGTTAGCCTCTCATTTCTTCATCTTCTACTACGGAGTGCTGGCGGATGTGACCCCGCCGGTAGCCTTGGCTGCGTATGCGGGGGCGGGGATTTCTGGGTCTGACCCGATGAAAACTGGTGTCACCGCATTCCGGTTGTCTATGGGTAAGGCGCTTGTGCCATTGATGTTCATCTACGCGCCAAGCCTATTATTTCTCAACTTCACATGGTTCGAGTTCTCGCTTGCAATGCTCAGTGGCATCTTATGCATTGTAGCCTTGTCTGCGGCGTATATTGGATTCTTCAGTGCACCGATATCGAAGGTTGAGAAAACCTTGCTAAGCCTTGCAGGCTTGTCTCTGGTTGGTAACAATCCTTGGCTGATCCTGATTGCCAGTGCAGTAGTTTTAGCGATCCTTGGCAGGAATTACAGGGTAGGCCACGCTCATCCAGTGATTGAAACAGCATAGGAAGCATACCTCTTGAGTGAAAAGGACTATACCGCGCCGGCTTTGCAGAAGGGTCTCCTCATTCTGGAAATGTTTGATAGTAATTGTCGAACATTAAGTCAGGTTGAAATGGCTCAACACCTTGGCGTTAGCACGAGCTCTTTATACAGAATCGTGCAGACTCTCACGTCAATGGGTTATCTGAACAAGATCGGGACGAACACCTATACGCTGGGCACTCAAGTGGTTTCTCGTGGATTCAGCTACCTCGCCAGTCGAGAGATTGTTGAGGTAGCTGCGCCTTTCGTCACCAGGCTACGCGACAGTACGTCGCTTTCAAGTCATGTTGGCATTCGAGATGGCACAGAAGTGCTCTATGTCTATCGAGCTCTAGCTTTGCAAAGGGTTTCGGTAAACGTGCCCGTGGGCACTCGTTTTCCATTGCACACAACCGCTATGGGTCGGGCACTCCTGACGGGGATGTCACCAGTTGAGTTGCAGAACCTGTTTCAGGGACAGCGCTTAGATGGCTATCCTCGGCCAGCACCACAGTCAATGCCAGAGTTGATGGCGCTCTGCGAAAAAGAGCGCGCCCAAGGGTGGACTCGCCATTATTCAGATCATTCGACGGCACTGGCCATTCCTATCCGAAACTTTACTGGGCAGGTTATAGCGGCCATTAACATTTCTGGGCCAGACCCTGTAATGAACGCAGATGGGGTCAGAGAAACTTTGCTTTCTGAATTGAAGCATACTGCTGCAGAGGTCATGCGCCAGGTTGGCGGTATATAATGCGCGTAGTTGAACTCGGGTAATACTTTACAATCTGCTCGGCTGCTTTTTTGCAACTTCATACCCCTTGTTTTTGCTCTCACCCTGGCACTATGCGTGGTGCTGCCAACTAATCCAAGTAACACGCTGCACAACTTGCTCCCATCAAGGTTTAAGCGTAAATCAATCAGCACAAAATAGTTGATTAAGGTCTTGCGGCTGGTTGGCTGAGAACTGTTGTATTTTGGCATGAGCAGCACAGCTAGCATGCCAGTCATGCCGTATAGGCTCCCGTGGTGCTCGAGAGGAAGTTGGATGGCGCAATGTAAATCCTATCGGACTGCCTGTGTAACCATCCCCTAACTGACTTATCTATGTCGTCATCGCCGAGTCGCGCTGAAAGATTTCATGTGGGCGTCAATTCGCCAGCGCTTGGTGGTTTTGCGATTTGTGTAAGTATAGGTTTTCAGGCCTGTGAGTCTGATTACCAAACTTGAGAGGAGCACGAGTGATGAAAGCAAAACTACAAAAACTGATGACCGAAAAATCGGACTTTTTTAAGAGCCTAGCGAAAGCTATGTTGACCGCGATGGGACTGGCGATTCTTTTTGGGTGGATAGCGGGGGACGGAAATGCTTGGGGAAGCTTTGACTCAATAAGTTCCGTTGTTCTGCAAATGCTCAAAACGAAATTTGGGCTCGCGTTGTTTGCAACAGCAGGTGGCTGCCTCGCTGCGGAGTTAGTAAAAACAGCGCCATTTTGGGAGGAATTGAAATGAAGACTCTGTTAAGCAGCGAAATGAGAGTACTGGATGACAGAACATTGCTAAACCAGTCCTCCAATAGTGCTACATCATCGCATTTCTCACGTTTTAAACTGTGTTTTCAGAAGGTTACGTGGCTATCGATCCAATCCATCATCGGCGCGACGCAAAAGCGCCGGGATGGCTCTGGCCCGAGGTTTTCAGGAGTTCCTGAGGTGTTTTCTGAAGGGATGGTATGGATCATTTTTTACTCAACGCTGCCCGTTTATGGTCGCAACTCGAAGGTCGGCTTCCAGGCTGAAGGGTTCAATCGAAGGGACCACTTAAAGAGGGCAATTCTATCAGGAAACCGGCTTGGATGGCTTGTTGGGGACAACCAGTGTTACACCTGGGTTAAATGGTTGTGTTGGCTAAGCAGAATGTTGGTTGTCAGGGCTGCCACGGCCCGAGTGAAAAGCATGTGGATTGGGCAAGAGAGCAGGGGCAAGACCAGGTAGAAAAGGCCGGCCCTGCTGAGGGTATGGGCCTGCTGGTTGATTTTGGCGGGATGGCCCCTGGCAAGGTGGTCGAAGCCTGTGCCTATTGCCACAGCCGCCGCCAGAGCATTCAGGACGGGCAACATGCACACGAGGGCTATTTGGACAAAGCCTTGCCAGCGGTGCTGATGCCAGACATGTACCATGCTGATGGCCAAATTCAGGGCGAGGTGTATGTTTACGGCTCGTTTACTCAGAGCAAAATGGCGAAAGCGGGCGTTACCTGCCTGGATTGCCACGACCCACACACCACAAACCTGAAAATTGAGGGCAACGGTTTGTGTCTGCAATGCCACAATCCGGCTCCGCCCGAGCGATTTCCTACCCTTAAAGCATCGAATTACAACCTTGCGGAACATCACAAGCACCCGGAAAGCTCAGAGGGTGCGCAGTGTGTGAATTGCCACATGACCGATGAAACTTACATGATGGTTGATCCACGGCGAGATCACAGCTTCCGTATACCCAGGCCGGATTTGTCGATCACTTCCGGTAGCCCGAACGCCTGCAACAGATGCCACGAAGACAAATCTGCCCAGTGGGCCCTGGGCATTCTGAAAAAGTGGTACCCCGATAGTAAGAAGCCAGAGCACTTGGCAGATACTCTGCAGGCTTTCCGTGCCGGCGAAACGGATGCCATGAGCCGGTTGGGGCTTCTGATCAGGAAGACCAGCGAGCCCGCGATAGCGCGAGCAACCGCAGCAGAACACCTGAGCACCTTCGGTGGTGATTCAAGATTCTTTCTGCGTTCCGGGCTGTTTGATAAGGAGCCGCTTGTGCGCGCCTATTCTGCAGGAGCCTTTGCTCAGATACCGGTTGGCGATAACTTGAAAGTACTGGTGTCGCTGCTTGGTGCTGACCAGCCCAAGGCGGTTCAGGATCAGGCACTTTCAGCACTGGCTGGCGCAGATTTGAGCGGGTTGTCTGAGGCAGAGCGAAAGCGCTTTGATGAATTGAATTCGGATTATCAAAAGCGTCTCGAAAGCCTGTCTGCACTTTCCGGGTCCCGCTTTAATTGGGCAAATTATTTGCGGCGCTCCGGGAAAACAGACGAGGCGATCGCGCAGTATCAGAAATCACTTGAGCTGGATGCGACCTTCTCACCTGCCCGTGTGGCTCTGGCCACGCTGGCCAGTCAGGTTGGCAAGCAGGCGCTGGCAATGGAAACATTGCGCGCCGGGAGCCAGTCTGAACAAATACCTGACACCGACCGAGGGTACCTGGCCTACCTGTTATCGTTGGTTTTGGTGGAGGAAGGCCAGGACGCGGAGGCACTTCGCAGCTTTGAGTTGGCGTTAAAGCTTAACCCCGAGAACCCACGGGTTGCCTACAACTACGGGTTGATTCTGGTTCGCCAACAACAGTGGGCGCAGGCTGAGCGCGTGCTTGGGGCAGGCTTGCAGGCCCACCCCTCGGATTACAATGTGCTCAACGCCCTGGTGCATTTGCACCTGCAGAAGGGAGAGCTAAAGCAGTCTCTCGGGTTCGCCAGGAAAATGTTGGAGCTGTACCCGGATGACTCATACAGCCGCAATGTGGTGCAAAGGTTGGAACATGCTACTTCCAGGTAAGGTGCAAGTCACCCCGTAGAAACAGCAACGCATCTCTGGTCGTTTGCTCCGGTAGTTCCTCCATGGGGATATGCCCTGCGGTGGGGTAGACAATCAGCCTCGCCTTCGGGATATCTGCCATCCATTTGTCTGCAAGCTCCAGGGGAACCCGGGCTTCGATCATTTTCAGGGTTATAACGTACTGAGGCTTTGCGCCCGGGCGCAGGTTCATATGTACGTAGTGCATGTAATCCTCTTCGCGCACACGGCTTGAGTCGCCGTAAATCCAGGAAACGTTGAGAGCAACCATCCAGGCCGGTTGAATGTAGTTACCAACAAACGCGACGGGAGGGAAGGTGCCGAGGCTGAGTATCCAGGGAGTGTCTTGCGGGTAGCCGAAGGGGTCCAGAAGAATAAGCATATCGACCCGGCCAGGATTTTGGGCTGCATATCGTGCGGCAATGTAACCGCCTAGCGAGTTCCCTGCGAGCGACACGCTTCTCAAGTTCAACTTGTTCACGAATTTCTCGAAGGTAGCGGGAGCGTGCTCTTCGTCGAAATCATCCAGCTTGGGTGGCCCGCCGGTCAGGCCAAAGCCCGGCATATCCAGCGCAATTACACGGTGAGTTTTTGAGAGTTCGTCTTTCCAGGCATCCCAGGTTTGCAGAGACGAAAAGATTCCGTGCATCAGGATGATGGTGTTGCCTTGGCCGCGGTCCTGATAGTGAATGTTGTAGCCATTCACCTTTACGAATTTCGAGTATTCGTTGGTATATCGCTTTGCCAGATCCTCCATGTCCATGCTGATCAATCCACCCCAGTGGCTTAGGGTAGGCGCTGCCTTCATGGATGCGCCTATGGCTGAGCAGCCAGAAAGGGTAACAACCAGCAGCGGGAGAGCAAGCAGTGGAAACAGGCGGGAGTTCTTGAAATGAGGGGTGAGTATTGGTTCTTCCAGCGTTATAGAATCTTGACGCTAGCCTCGCAGTAAGCAGAGGTTAAACCATTGACGCAATTGACCTGAACTCTGGGGTAATTTATGTCATACCTTCCTAACCTATTGACTGTAAATGGAAGGCTGTGCTCCGTGGCCGCGTGAGGTACTGTTCAGTCTGTGCGCTCGGTCACAATAGGGTGTGAGATGCAACATTCGCCACCCCAAACGGAATATGCACCATAGGAATATCCCCGGCATCAGATTCCAGGTGAAATCGTTGGTCATCAAAGAACATATGAGGCTTGAGCACGTTCAAAATACGGTCTTTCTTCATTCCGCCCAGGAAGAAAACCTCATTGGCGTCCACGCCCCAATGTTCCAGCGTTGTAATCACCCGCTCATGGGAGGGGGCATTGCGGGCAGTCACAATGGCTGTTCGCAGTATTCGCTTATAAGCCGGGTCGTCCGTTAGGGCCTGGTCTTCCAGCTTTTGCAGGTGTGAAAGCTTGCGGAACAAATCCGCCAGCGGGCCGGGGCTGTGGGGGATTTGCGAGCGGGAGGTTTCGTGTTCCTGAAAGTCTTCCAGCGAGCCGGCCTTTTAGACCCGCTCTGAAGCGTCATCCGCAATCACGCCATCAAAATCGAACGCTATACGAAGCTCTGTATCCGCTTCATCATCCACCACCTTGCTTGGCAGCACAGTGCCAGCCGCATAGCCGTAGTCGATCGCTTGGGATACATCGCCAGCGTTCGCAGACAAGAACAGCGAGGCATTGAATGCCGGAATGTAGGCGTAGGGTGATTTGCCCTCGAGAAATGCCGCGCGGGTAAT
This sequence comes from Marinobacter sp. DY40_1A1, assembly GCF_016597815.1. Taxonomy (GTDB): domain Bacteria; phylum Pseudomonadota; class Gammaproteobacteria; order Pseudomonadales; family Oleiphilaceae; genus Marinobacter; species Marinobacter xiaoshiensis. The sequence goes on from NZ_VCHA01000001.1 coordinate 782,749, forward strand.
ATCCAGGCCATGGTGATGAATGGAGTGGAATACCCGTTTGCCTGTGATCACAGAGTTTCGCGAGAGTAATACCACTTCAACCGGGCACTGCTCTGGGAACTTCTGGTTTATGCTCAAAAACCGCCTCACGAAAGGGAAGGCAACGCCTTTGCGTAAAGGCTTGTCCAGGTTGGCTTCCTGGTGTTTCCGGTAGGCCTTTTCCCCCTGCTCACGAAATACACGGTCAGACTTCGACAAATCAAACAGGGCGCTTGAGGCCACCGCGATCACGAGTTTGTCTTCTATGGGGTAGGGCATGGGCAAAAGGTTCCTTGCTGGTTAGCGTCAGGATTCAGCTTTTTTGGCGCTCTCATAGCTTGGCAACAGCGGCGCAAACACCTTCTCCCATAACACCTCATAACGCTTTCTTCAGGTCGTTAAATTTATCTTTAACGAATGCCAGAACTGCCGGGCAGTCGTATTTGCCCCAGCTCAGTTTGTCGCTTTTGCTGTCTTTTACATGGCCATTTACCGATAGCCCCATGCCTTCATAATCAAAGGTCAGGGCGTGGAAGCCCTGGGTGTTTAGCCAGCGGGCGAAGTCGTCGTACAAGTACTGGGCTACGCCGGTTGCCGGCGCAAGCACGCAAATACCCCGCACCTCGGCACTGTCGGCTGTAAATAGCCGCGCTGTCAGGTTGTGGCCGGCTTCTGTGGCAACACTATGGCTATCTGGCTGGTTCATTACTACTTCTCGTAGACTGATTATTTAAAGCTTGGGCGCAATAGTGCTGAAAATGAAGCCATTTTGGCAAATCAAGTTGGGACATTCGTATTTGGGTAGCCTTTGTAGAACCATGAGTTATGCTCATTTGGTGCATGCGGACTATTTAAAGAAGGGAATTGTTTAAATGAGACGTAAACGCTCAACGCCATTAGATGATGAGCACCGCAGCCCCGAGAATTGTTCGGCTGACCTCCGCGCCCGAATCCTGAGCAATGCGCCTTATTTCCGAGGGTTACCGGCGCAGGCAATTGAGGCGGTGAACAGCCTGTTTCGAAGTGTGGATTATCCCGTTGGTGCCGCTCTCTATCATGAAGGCGACTCGGCAGAGGCGCTTTTTCTGGTTGCTCACGGCAGGGTGAAGCTTCTTCAGCACAGCGCTTCCGGGAACGAGGTTGTGCTTGATCTGCTGGGGCAGGGTGATCCTTTTGGTGGGCTGGCGACGCTTGGCCAGCGCCGCTATCCACAAACAGCGGTGGCGCAGACCGCCTGCTGCGTGCTGACTATTACGACAGCAGACTTCCGGCATTTAATTCGCACCTATCCAGAAGTGGCCCTCAGTGCTCTCGACGGTGTTGCCCGTGATCTGGAGGCTGCACACGATGTGATTCGGTCGCTCAGCACGCTTCCGGTGGAGGCGCGTATCGCACAGGTCCTGATTGATCTTGCAGATCGGCTGGGGGAGGGCGATGAGTCTGGCATTCTGATTCAATCCCCACTCTCACAACAGGATCTTGCGGCTATGGTTGCTTCAACAGCGGCCACAGTAAGCCGTGTTATTTCCAACCTGCGCCGCCATGGTTACGTTGAAACCGGGAGGCAGTGGATACGAATACGCGATCGAGAAGCCCTTGTGCGTTTGTTTGAAGGGGCTGGCGAAGCCGGTTAATTGTTGAGATTTTCGTATAAATAACAATTATTTGGAGTAACTTGTTCCAGCACATGTAAATGCCTGCCTTAAACATTCATCCTGTATGCATCGAACGTAAACAGACAGGAGAATGACAATGAAAATGAAAATTATCCTACGTAGTGACGAACTGAACTGCCCACCCTGTGTGCCCAAGATAGAGAAAGCCCTGGCCCAGGTTGCAGGTGTAACCCGTGCCAAAGTGCACTTTTCCACTGGGCGTATCGAGGTTGAGTACGACCCTGAGCAGGTAAAAACCGACCAGTTGGTTTCTGCGGTGAATAAAGTGGGTTATGAGGCACGCGTTAGCGCATTTTAAGTTGAGGCCGGAGGCGGGTTATACGCCTGCCTCCGGCTCAATGATGAGGTAATGAATCATGGAATTTATCAAGAAGTTGTCTCAGTGGCGCCGCTTGTGGAATTCACCTGCGAGTCGGCGTGGCATGGTTGTGCTGGTGTCAGGTGTTGCAGGTGTTGGGGGCGTTGCCAGTAACTTCCTCGGCGGGTCTGCAGGCCTCACGAGCGCACTCTGGTTGTTTGCAGCAGCGGTTGCAGGTACAGAGATTGCGTTGCGGGCTTTTGCAGCCCTGCGCGCCCGCACGATCAGTATTGAACTGCTGGTAACTATCGCGGCTATCGGCGCGCTGTTTATCGGTGAGTACTGGGAGTCTGCCGCTGTAACCTTCCTGTTTGTGCTAGGGGGTTATCTGGAGGCGCGTACTCTGTCTCGCACCCGATCGGCGCTTAAGGATCTGTTGGCGCTGGCACCTACCGAAGTTACGGTGCTTCGTGATGGTGAAGAGTTCACTTTAGCGCCCCATGAGGTTGTAAAAGGCGATATGGTAATCGTTCGCCCCGGTGGGCGTTTGGGAGTGGATGGTGTCATCCTGAGCGGCCAGGCTGCCATAGATGAGAGCGCAATTACCGGCGAGCCGGTTCCTGCCCAGAAACAGAGTGGTGACACTGTGTTTGCCGGTACTGTAAGCCATGATGGCTATTTGCAGGTTCGTGCCGAAGGTGTGGGTGCGGATACTACTTTGGCGCGCATTATCCAGCGTGTTGAAGAGGCACAGGAAGCCAAGGCACCCACTCAGCGGATGATTGAGCGTTTTGCGAGTTGGTATACCCCGGCAATTATTGTGATGGCCATTGGTGCTTATCTGATCACAAAGGATGTTGCGCTTGCGCTGACTCTGCTTGTGATTGCTTGCCCGGGTGCGCTGGTTATCTCTACACCGATTTCTGTGATTGCAGGCATTGGCAGGGCGGCTTGCGGCGGAATTCTTATTAAAGGTGGCGAATACCTGGAGACTGCCGGCCGAATCCGCGCGGTTGCTTTCGACAAAACGGGAACACTGACGGAAGGGCGCCCGGAAGTACTCACAGCTACTCCCTTGGCTGGAATTCCAGCACTCCCAGGCATGGCAGGCGAAGATTCGCCTCGCACTCGGTTGTTGCAGTGGGCGGCGCTGGCAGAAAGCGGTTCTGAGCACCCATTAGGACGTGCTGTTGAGCGCGCATTGCCAGAGGGTTATGTAGGCCCGCGTGTAGATCAGTTTGAAACTGCGCCGGGTGGTGGTATCAGTGCCCAGTGGCAGAGCCAGAAAATAGAGATTGGCAGCCCGGTTTGGCTTGAGGAGCGGGTTAACGAATGGCCGGAAGCCGCACGCATAGCATTGGAGGAGATTCGTGAGCGTGGCGAAACGGTAGCAGCCGTGTCGGTTGATGGCGTGCTTGTTGGCTTGCTTGGATTCGCTGACAAGTTGCGCCCGGAAGCTGCCGCTGCATTGCAGCACCTGCGCGATATCGGTGTGAGGCGTTTGGTGATGCTAACCGGCGATCACCTCGCCAGTGCCCAGCGTATCGCTCGTGAAGTAGGGATTGATGAAGTTCAGGCAGGGCTTTTACCTGAGCAGAAACTTGAAGCAATCCAGGCAATACAGCGAGAAACCGGTGCAACTGCTATGGTTGGAGATGGAATTAACGATGCGCCTGCGCTGGCAACTGCAGATATTGGCATAGCCATGGGCGTTGCTGGAACGGACGTAGCGATTGAAAGTGCCGATATAGCACTGATGGCGGATGATTTAGGCAAGATAGGCGAAGCGATCGGGCTGGCGAGAGCCACCCTGAACAATATAAGGCAGAACGTAGTCATCGCACTGCTTACTGTGTTTGGCCTCTTGGCTGGAGTTTTCGCTAACGAGGTTCACATGGCAGGCGGTATGTTCATCCACCAGATCTCAGTGTTGGTGGTGGTCATCAACGGCATGCGCCTGATGAAGGCTCGCCCGGCGCGGAGGCAAAAGTCTGCTCCCGCAGTGGGGCAGGAGGTACGGTTAGCTTAGTATTCCGGTTGCCGGGGAGGGTAATGCCTTCTCCGGTTTTTTGTATTGCAAAGCTTCTGTCCTTGGCCTGTACTGGTAATCTGATAACTAACGATTCAATATGGTCTTAGAAAACATAGCTATAATACGAGCTACCATCATGAGGAGGTTTACATATGGCGACCCTTAACCAAATACGCCACGACCATGCCAACATGGCCCGGTTGCTACACGTACTCTTGCTCAGGCATGAATCCCTGACCCAGGGTGATCGCCCGGATTTTCATCTTATTAGAGAGGTTGTGGATTACATCCTCGAATACATGGAAAGCTTTGTTAAGCCTCTTGAAAGGCTATACAGCGAGCACCTGGTGGCTAAAAAGTTCAAAGAGGGTGAGGTAGGTCAAAGGCTCGCTGATGATTACCAAGCCTTGCGGGAGCGTCTGAACCTGCTCTCAGAAAACATCGACATGATTCTTCTGGATGCCGTAGTACCCATGGATCGCTTTGCCGATGATCTGAAGGCTTATCTTGATGCTCACCTTGCCTATCTGCGGGCCGAGCGTGAGCTACTATTCCCATTCTTCCGTGAAAAATTGTCTCAGGAAGAGCAAAAAAGCCTGCTCAAGATGTTGCCAGAAGGAGCGCAAGCTAACCTGGCACGTCTCAAAGAAGATTATCCTGAGCTGTACGAGGAGTTTAAAGAAGCCCCTTCCCCGTTTTCCTGATTGCCTCGATATCGAAATGGTGCGCTCTGGCCTTCATGGTTTCGACATGTACGTGTCGGGTGTTTAAATTGAGCTTCTCTGCGGCAGTAGAGAGGCTTTTTTGTATCAGTTCATAGGCTTCATCTTCATCTTCTGGCAATACTGATAGCATGAGTCCCATGATGGGTTCCCTGTGTACCCGACCTTCATACAGCTTTTTGAACTGGGAACCATCCTCTGCCCAGAAGCCAGTGAGAGTGTTTTCGTCAGTCGAACTGAGTAGTGTGGCCCCTCCGAATCGCTTGGACAGGAGACTGGAGATATATTCACCAGCAGCATTCATTTTGTCAGGCTCGACAGAGAACAGAACGAGAAAGCGTATGCGGATGTTGTCAGTCATCAATTAGTCACCTGATTTAGGTAAGAAACTATCGCTTTGCGATGTAAATATAAATAAAAATCACCATCAGCAGTAACGATGACAGGGCAATGGCACCGTTGGGTGGCATCCAGAGAAAAACATCCAACAACCCCGGAAAGTCATCTTTTGGAAGGCTTCTGGAAGCTGTGGTGAGAGAGATAAAAAGCTCCACTAAGGCCACGCCACCAATCCCGGCCAGTATCAGCTCTACGGTTTTGTCTACGCGAGATTTGCGGGCAGCTAGCAACCGGGCAATGCGCGAACGGATCAGGTCAGTTCGCTCCAGGGCGCTTTGAATCAGCCCATCAAGCTTCCATGCTGCACAGCTATCGTTCACTATCGCGGCTCTGTCACCCTGAACACCCACTCGCGCTTCGTTGAATTCGAGTCTTGAGAACTCGAGATGGTCAAGGCTTTGGGTAATATCCGCCATCAGGCGGTTCAATTCACCATTTCTTGTTCGTTGCGCGCCAAGCAGATCGGTTAGCTGTGAATAACTTGATTTCAGAATCCTGCTGTAGATTGCCAGTATGGCGTTGTAGTACTGGCATAGGGAAAGGCCTCGAAACCAGTCATCACGGCTGGCCTCTGCGTCTTCGCTAATGACAAGAACGTTGCCGGAACCAACGTGGTGCCGCTTTTGCCTGAGATCATCAATGGTGCCGGGAAAGGAGACCCGCTGGCGGAGAGTGTCCCCTGTGGGGCTGTCGAATTTTTCGGGCTTTATAATTATGCTGCGCCCAGTCCAAAGTACGTGGCTCTCCGGCGCTGTGGGTTCTTTGAAGTGTATGTCTTTGAACACAGTCAGTTTATTTGGGTTCCTGAGTAGCTGGTCAGGAGCTGATCTGCTCTTTCCGAAGCGGCGGTCGAATTCTTTACAGTAAGTTTGGAAAATTGGGTAGAGCAGCGTTTTGTGTATGTAGCCAGCCCCATCAGACAGTGTTTTATCGAGACTGCCTGAGGCTGTCAGTTCATCCAGGATGGCATCATCCACGCTGATGACTACGTCCAGCCTTAGAAGTGCCACAGTGTCGTCATACAAAAATAGCTGGCAGGTTTCGATCTCTCCTCGCCAGTCCTCAACGAGGCGTCTGAGGTTGCTGGAATGAGCAACGCAGTCTGTTGTATCGATGTTGTAGCAGTCGAAGGGCAGAAAGAATTTCGGAAGGCTGTCATGGGCCAGGGTTCCGTAGCCGTTAGCCCAAGGCCAGTCAATACGGCTCAAGGCCTCCGACGGGGGTAGCAGGTGCTGATTTGCTCCTTGCGAGGTATCTGGTAAATGTTCCGGAGTGCTGGCAGCTCGCTGTTCACTGTAGGCACTGATGGGAGAGCGAATTGGCGAGAGAGTCGCAATCCGTAAAGTAGTTATATTGTTCATTTTAAGCCTGACAGCGTTTAGTTGAGTGTTTGTTCATCGGTGGACAGGTGATTGCGTATGAGCTCGGCAAGCTGTTTTACCGGCTCTGAAGGCCGCCCCGGTGGCCTGTGCAGGGCGATATCTACAGACTGCAGGGGTGGCATGCCGTTTCGTTCATCCAGCACCCGCAGTTGTGGTGTTAGCATGTTGCGGGTTACCACAGCTACGGCAAGGCCTGCTGCGACAACGGGCATCAGGCCCGTCATGGATTGGCTGGAGTAAGCCATTCGCCAATCCCGGCCTGCACTGGCAAGAGCTTGCTCTGCAGCATCGCGGAACACATCTGCTCCGGGTGAGTATAACGCCAGAGGTATCGGGTCCAGCAAAGATGGCTGTGCTGTGGCACCGACGGCCCACATCAGCGGTTCCCGCCGTATAACCTCACCCCCTGGAGATCTGGCCTGCCTGGTGACGACCGCCAAATCCATGCTTCCTGCCTGCACCTGCTTTACCAACTCGACGCTTGATCTGCAGGTAACCTGCAATTGCACCGCGGGAAACTGCCGGTTGAAGTGGGACAATACCGACGTTAGAAGAAAGGCATAATCTTCTGGTATACCAAGGTTCACCTCGCCGGATATCTGCTGTTGCTGTACGTCGTCAAGCGCCTCATTATTTAGCTCCAGCATTTTGCGAGCGTAACCCACGAGTTTTTGTCCTTCCGGAGTAAACCTTATCCGCCGTCCGTCCTTCTCATGGAGCGGAACCCCAATAGCAGCCTCTAAACGGTTTAATTGCATACTGACAGTGGATTGGGTGTAGGCCAGTCGTTCTGCCGCCGCTGTTACTGTGCCGGTGTCTGCGATGGTCACCAGGGTCAGCAGCATGTTCAGATCCAGGATGCGATTTCTCAATCAATCAATTCCTGTGATGGGATGTATCAAAAAGCATCGTTTTTGTGATGTTATTGGATTGTATAGCATGTCAGTGTCGAATCAAATTCACTAACCTTGTAAGGAGTCACGACGGTGCATGCGATAATCAGTCCTTCACGCCCACTTTACGTCAGTATCATTGCCGCCCTTTTTGCCGTTGTGCTCTGGGCTGGCGCGCCCTTGTTAGTGGATCTGGCCAGTTCGGTTCCGCCTTTTCAGCTCACAACCATTGCTCTGCTTAGTGCAGCTGTTGTTGCGTTACCCGCGAGTATTCGCAAGCGCCGCAGGCGCAGTGATCGGGAACCGCAGGCGCAGCTAACGTTCAGGTGGAAGCTCGCAATCTATGGCTTGTTGCCTGCCCTGATACTGGGTGCAATAGGGGGCTACCTGACAGGCGTTGGTCTGGCACCGACAGCGGAGGCAGCGTTGATTACCTACACTTGGCCGATCATGTTCATTGTGATCAGTCAGTGGCTGTTTCATCGCCGGATACCGATTCCAGTGCTGTGTGGGGCGCTTATTGCTTTTTCCGGTGCTGCGATGTTGTTGTCACCGGGAGCAGGAACTGAAGGTTACACACAGTATGTGTTGGGATATGCCTTGGCGTTGATGGCGGCTTGCTGCTGGGCACTTTATTCCTGGATTTGCCAGGCCGCGCCGGTTGCGGTTGCGCCAATAATGCCCAGGTTGTTCTTGCTGGCAGCTGCTGGCGCAACCATTGCAGACATGCTCACCGGCACTGCTTTCGGGCTGCCCACCGGCCTGGCTCTTGTTGCTGGCATTGGTTTGGGCGTTGGGCCATACGGGCTCGCCATGCTGGCGTGGGATATAGCGCTTCGTAGTGGTCCGGCAGCGTTGGTTGGTAGCTTGGCTTATGGCGTGCCGGTATTGGCGGCAGCCTTTCTGGTGATTGCTGGGGTTGCAGCTCCGGACTGGCGTTTGCCGCTTGCAGCTGCGCTGGTTGTTGCGGGGTCATTTGTGGCGACAATGAAACCCCGCCAGGCGTATATTGCTGTCAGTCCAGATTAATTGGTATCCCAGGAAATAAACGCCCATTTGAAGCCGTCGCCTCCGCGCTTGGCGCGCTTCGAATCAGCCAGGTACCAAGCTTCTGCTCGTTGCTTTTCTGAATCGCTGAGTGTGCCAAGGGAAAGCTCGGCTTTGGTGACAAAATCCTCAACATTGGCGGTACCCGCCAGGCGCCCATTGGCCTCAATATAGTCCAGGCGGGGGTGCCGCCCCATCTGATACAGAATGTTCAGGATATAAATGTAGTCCGGAATGGATCGCACTTCTCTTCCCAAGGCTTCGATCAGCCCGCGATCTATAAAACTGCCGCCCACCAGGTTGGTCAGGCAGACTCTCTTGTTGGCAGTTCTATCAAGTTTTTGCAGCGCATCGGTCATGTCCATAACGGTGGTCGAGCGAGAAGCAACAACCAGATCACATTTTGGTGTTTCTTCCCAGCTGTCCTCCCAAGCGCGCTGAATTGTGCGAATGTTTGTAATGCCTTGCTTGCGCGCATTGCTCTCGAAGGCTTGCAGCATTCCAATGCTGTAGTCCATGCCAATAACCTGGTGCATTTTTGCAGCCAGCGCTAATCCGATAGCGCCTGTGCCGCACCCCATATCCAGCACGGTGCTGCAGTCACTGGTATTGGTTAGCTCTATAAATGCCTGGGTGTAATGGCTGTCGCTTGGCCGCTTCTGCATCTCTAGAGCCCGTGCGTCCCAGGCACTGGCAGGTTTTTCCTTGCCGCCAGCCAGTGCCATCTGGTCGCGATAAAGTTGTCCGAAATCGATACCGGTTAATAACATAGAGCCGTTCCTGAAATTTAGTGCCTTGAATAACAAACCTGCTGACCACTCAGTTTCCCGGCCTATTCTATAGTATTGCCGGGGAGCCATGAGGCCGCTCTGAAATGCAGATGCAAACGTAATAGAATACGGTCGGTGGATTTCCCTGTTCTACTGTCCGGTGATGTATTAACAGACCAACGCTCAAAACTATTCTGAGAGGGCCGGCTGATGATGCCGGCCAAAACTTCATGGTGGTTTGTGTGTCACTCACATTCTGCTTTGTTGTGTACTCAATGCTGCTAGTGACGGTTCCGGTATATAGCCTGGAACTGGGCGCCTCTCCTTTAATGCTGGGCGTTATTCTCAGTTCTCAGTATCTGCTGCCTTTTTTATTGGCCATTCCTTTGGGAGGATTGGTTACGCGCCATGGCGGAAGGGTAACCCTGGTGATTGGCGCATTTGTGATGGTTGCAGGCTTGCTACTGATGCAGGCAGTGCCGGGTTACTATGGGCTAATAGGTGGTCAGCTATTAATCGGGCTGGCGCATTTGCAGATGGTATTGTCTGCCCAAACTATTATTTCCTCCCTGGCCACTGGGCCAAAACTTGAAGGCTATTTCGGCTGGTATTCCACGTGGCTGTCTGGTGGGCAGGTGGTTGGGCCTTTAATCGCCGGGGGCTGGATTCAGTGGGCTGGAGGTGTGGGCAATCTGTTTTTGGTGATGGCCGGGATTGCTTTGCTCGGGGGGCTATCAGGCCTCGCACTCACGGGTGATGCCACTCGGGGCGTGCGGGTTACTCGCAAACTGACTGGTTTTCGCGCACAAGCTTCGCTGGCTCGGAGCAATACTGGCGTTCAAGTATCAATCGCCATTACCTTGGCTGGTATGTTTACCCTGGGCGTATTCGGCAGTTATCTGCCGGTGTACCTTGATAGCCTGGAAATGAGCGCGGTGATGATTGGCATACTGGTAAGTATCAGGGCAGGGGTTTCTATGGTGATCCGACCGTTCATACCAAGGATTATCTTTGCCGTAGGAGGTCGAGGCAGGGCCACCACGCTGGCCCTTGGTGTTATCACTGTAGGGTTAGCAGGTTTAGGTTTCGCCACCAGTGCACCCTCCATTGCTGTTTTGGCGGTCCTTGTGGGGTTAGGTGGAGGCCTCACACAGCCGCTTTCGATGGTGGTTCTGGCCGAAAGTGTTGGTTCAGAGCAGCGATCTGGTGCCCTGGGTATGCGCTTGATGGTGAACAGGGCCGTTCATTTTGCAGCGCCACTGCTGTTTGGGGCGGTGCTGGGTATAAGTGGCTTTGCTTTGTCGTTTGGACTCTCAGGGCTATTGGTTGCTTTGGTTGCTGTCTGTCTGGTGCGGTTGCAGGCACGAGAGTCAGTTGACGATAATATAACCAATTGATCTTAATGTTTTCGCAGTGCCTGCCGTTAGCCATTACACATAAGCCCTTGCAGGAGGTTAAGGTTATGGTAGCGCCAATCATTGGTCGCGGGCCGGATGTGACCGGTCGAGTGAACACGAGCCCCACCGAAGCCAGGCCAGCAAATCGTGTAGCCGCCGAGGCTCGAATCGAAAAGCAGGCAACTATTCGTACACCTGCAGATGCTATTAATGTGATGCGGGCACGTATGGAGCAGCGGCTTCAGGAAGCCATGGGCGGCCAGAACAAAGCCGTGTCCGGGGCGGACAAGTACGCAGCACAGGCGCAGCCACCTACCGCTTCGGATGTTGCCAGTGTGATCCTCGGATTTGTCCAGAACCGACTGCAAGCAGAAGCAGACGGTGGTGCAGATTTGGAGAAGCTTACAGATTTGATGTCCCAGGCCCGCGCGGGTATCGAGAAAGGTTATGCTGAAGCACGAGAACAGATAGTCGCTTTGGGTATGATGAACGACACCCTGGGTGCGGAAATCGATGAAGGCTTCAATCTTATTCAGGACGGCTTGCTGAATTTGGAAAAGCTGTTTTTGGGCAAAGAGCCTGGCGCGGATAATTCCACCGAGACTGGTTAATCGGCACTCGGTTTTTTTGCAAGTCCCTTCGTTTCCTGGGCTTTGTTCAGCATGGCAGAAGACTCTACTTCTCTGCCTTGTTTGGACAAGGCTTCAGCCAGATTATTCCAGCCAGCACTAATATCAGGAAATTGTTCGGTCATGGCGCGGTAGTATTTTTCCGCTTCTGACCAATGGCCTTGCTGGTAGGCCAGATTACCCAAACCAAGCAAGGCTGCAGGTTGATCGGGCCAGGTTTTGGCGGCGGTGCTGTAGGCAAGTTTTGCAGCGTTTGTTTGCTGGGTCGTTTCCAGATCGTGGGCTGCCATCAGGAATTCCAACGGCTCCGCCGTCGCAGGCAACCGATCTGGCGGCAGCATTACCCGTGCCCATCGCTCCGAGCGATCCCAGGTTGCCATAAAAGCGCTGGCGGGCAGGCGGTAATTCTCTTCTGTTCCGGAATGCAGTATCAGCACTTCCTTTTTGCTGTCGTAGCCAATTACCACGGCAAAGTGCCATTGCGGCCACCATCCAAAACGAAGGTTCTGCAAAACCAGAACCGGGTGCCCAGCTTCAACTTCCTTTAGCACAACGTCCAATTCCGGCTTCAGCGGATAAACCAGCATGCCGTATTGGCGAGCCGCTGCCACCATCTCGACCTGCAACGCGCCTTTGCGCTCAGGCAGGTAGACTTTGCTTACCAATTCATCGGGCGTTGCCTGCACATCCTGGGCGTTGAGCATCATCGCAAGAGAAGCAGGGCCACACTGATACAGCTCTTGAGGATGAAAGGGTACGTTGGTAAGCGTGGCTTTTTCGTAGGCATCGGGCCATCTTGGTTGGCTGGCGCAGCCTGAGAGGATAACCCCCAGGAGCGCCACCAATAGTAGCCGGGCCGAATGTGGCCGGAAAGTATGCATGGAGGTGATGTTTAGCGAATGCAGTTAATAAACGGGAAGATATCCGTTGCACACAGCATGTCTGTAATAATGAAAACCAGCAGGAACAGTACGATTATTCCTACAACTCCTTCACCAGTCGGTGCTTCGGCAAGCTGCTGTTTAAAGTCTGCAAGCTCAGAGGGGGTGAGGCTTTGAATTCTCTCTCGTACTTCCTGTTCGCCCACGCCCATGCTGGCAAGCGCGCCTTTTACGTCTTCGCGCTCCAGCATGCTCATCAGAGCTTCTCGGTCGATATCAGCCCTTTGTTCAGTCAAGAGTTCGCCGGTACCAACAATGTTGGCAGAGGCAGGAATTGCCCACATAGAGCTCAGTATCATTACCAACGCCATAATGGCGGAAACGGACTGGGTGTAGGATCTTATGGCTTGCATCAGGCTGCTCCTGCTAGTTGTTGCTTTGGATATTGATTCTGGATCAGTCAGAGCATAAGTGTAAGCATTTGCGCGCCATTTGCCGTTAAAACCAGATTAACATGCATTAACTTCCGGTTTAGATTTGGTGACGAACAAGCATTGTCTTGATCCGGCCAATTTGCTTCATGGGGTTGAGCCCCTTCGGGCAATAAGCTGTGCAGTTACCAATTCCCCTGCAGCGAAATACGCTGAACGGGTCCTCCAGCTTTGCCAGGCGCTCAGTCGTTGCTGTGTCTCGCGAATCCAGTAAAAACCGGTGGGCTTGTAGCAACCCCGCTGGTCCCACGTATTTTTCCGGGTTCCACCACCAGGAGGGGCAGGCGGATGAGCAGCAGGCGCACAGAATGCATTCGTACAAACCATCCAGTTTTGCACGATCTTCCGGGCTTTGGAGTCGCTCGATCGCGGGTCGCGGTTGGTCGTTTATTAACCAGGGCTGAATGCTTTTGTATTGTTTGAAAAACAGGGATTGGTCTACCACCAAATCACGGATAACTGGCATGCCGGGGAGTGGCCGGATGACCAGTTTGGACGACTTGCCAAGAACATCGGCCACCCGGGTAATGCAGCCAAGCCCATTGCGGCCATTAATGTTAAGGCCATCCGAGCCGCACACACCCTCACGGCAGGAGCGGCGGAAAGAAAGCGTGGGATCGACCGTTTTCAGGTACTCAAGAACGTCCAGTACCATGCGGTTGCGGTAACTGGCATCCACTTCCACATCCTGCACATAGGGCGTGTTGTCAGTTTCCGGGTTGTAGCGATAGAGTTGGACGGTGATAGTTTCCATTGCGTTATCCCTCGTTGCCTCGCTGAAGCGCGAAGGGCCAACTGCCGGTTAAGCGCGCTCCAAGTGATGTTAACGTCCAAAGTTCTAGCAGAGGCAGGTAGCTTTCACCTACGGATATATCAATTTGTACGACTCGGGAATGATCCAGCGCATTGCGGTTGTCTATGTTATTCATTTTAGTGGTGATGATGAAAAGAATGGCCGCAATTTAGTCTATGCTTAGGGCAGTTCCTATCAAACAAGTTTGGGCTCTTGATCATGTCTGAAGCAGACGCTGCCGTTTTCGAAATTTTCCCATGGAACCGGAATTTTGAAACGGGCATTGAAACAATTGATGAGCAGCACAAGGTGCTTGTTGAAATAGTTAACAGGCTTGCCTGGCATTTCGCATCCAGCAACTCCGAGCTTGAAGTTAGCCATGTTCTCGATGAGTTGCTTTCTTATGCCGCTTACCATTTCAAGGCTGAGGAGGAAATCTGGAAAGCTACTCTCGGTGAGCAGGAAATGGTGCAAAACCACCACGATGGCCATCAACTGTTCTTCGTTCAGATCCAGATGTTTCGCTCCAGTGATGAGCCAGGGGAGAAAGTCATGAGCGATTTGTTCTCCTACCTGACCCGATGGCTGGCATTTCATATTCTGGAGTCTGATCGCCGAATGGCTCTCACCATCAAAGCGGTGGAGCGAGGTGTTCCTTTATCAGAAGCCAAAAATGAAGTTGATAGCGAACTGAGCGGTGCGGTGTCTGTGATGGTTTCGGCCTTGTTGGAAATCTACGAAAAGCTGGCTGCCAGTGCCATGCAATTGATGCGTGAAAAAATGGCGCGGCTCAGAGCTGAGGATGAACTCGCTCGCTTGCATCACGACAACCTTAATTCCGCACTCGAGAAACAAGCGTCAGAGCATGCAGAGCAGTTGCAGTTTCTCGCGTATTCGGATCCTGTTACAGGGCTGATGAATCGTAATGGAATACTCCGGGAGATCCGGCATGTTATGCAGCAGGAACATCTGCCGGCAGAATCCTTCGCTGTGATCTCTATTGATCTGGATAATTTTCACAAAGTGAACGCCCGCTTTGGCGAAGAATCTGCCGACCGACTGCTTGGCTTGCTGGCCCGGCGCTGGAAGGATGCAATTGGCAAAGCTGGGAAACTCGCGCGGATCAGTGGAGACGAATTTGTTGTGCTTTTGGCCGATAGCGGAAAAGTAGAAGCCCAGCTAAAGGCATTGAGACTAACAGCAGAGCAGCCGTTCATGCTTGATGGTGGCAGTGTGAGCATGGCATTCACCGCTGGTGTTGTCCGATTTCCCCATCACGGCGCGGATGATGGGGATACGCTTTTGCGGCAGGCTGACCACACGCTGTTTCGCGCCAAACAGGAACAAAAAGGTGAGTGGCTGTTTCTGGATGCCGACGCACAGCGCCAGTCAGTTGAGCGCCAGCGGCTTTTGGCGGACATTCGTGCCGGGCTTGCAGGCGATCAGTTCAGGTTGCTCTATCAACCCAAGGTCTGTCTTAGAACTGGCGGAGTAATAGGTGTTGAGGCGCTGATTCGGTGGGAGCACCCGGAAAAAGGTACCTTGAGCCCAATGCAATTTTTGCCAGCATTGGAGTATCACCCACTGATGATCAGCATAGGTGAGTGGGTTATTAGCCAGGCGCTCAGGCAAATGACGGTTTGGGATAGTGAAGGCTTGGCTTTGGATGTGGGTGTGAATATTGCTGCGGTACATCTCCAGCACCCGGATTTTGCAACCAGGTTGGCCGGGGCGCTGGCCAGATACCCACATGTTGCGCCGCAAAGACTGGATCTGGAAATACTTGAAACAGCTGCTCTTGGTGAGCTTGATAAGGCAGGCAGTATTATTCGGGAATGCGAAAGCCTTGGGGTAACCTTTTCATTGGACGATTTTGGTACCGGCTACTCTTCACTTTCGTACCTCAAAAAGCTACCTGTCAGAACCCTGAAAATAGACCAGGGCTTTGTAAGCAGTGCATTGTTGAATGGTGACGATAGAGCAATCCTCAAAGGCATAATTGGCCTTTCTCATGCGTTCGACAAAAAGTTGGTGGCGGAGGGGGTAGAAACCATGGAACACGGGAAGCTTCTGATTCGCCTTGGTTGCTATCATGCTCAGGGCTACGCCATTGCCAGACCCATGAAACCAGAGAAAATAGCAGCCTGGAAAAAACAGTGGCGGCCTTATCCTGAATGGTCTGCCGGAGAATACGTAAAATAATGATTACGCCTGCAAATACAATGGATAACCGCAAGATCGCGGAAGCGCGACTGCCGCGAATGATGTTCGATTACTTTGACGGTGGTGCCTTTTCGGAGCAGACCCTCAGGGAAAATGCGGGGGATTTCCAAAAGCTGCACTTCCGCCAACGAGTCATGCGGGACGTGTCTGCTGCCTCTGCTGCTACACGAATACTGGGCCAGGATACCTCTTTACCACTGGCTCTTGCGCCAGTTGGTCTGGCCGGCATGCTCGCCCGCAGGGGAGAGGTTCAGGTAGCACGGGCAGCGAAGAAAGCTGGCGTGCCCTTTTGCCTCAGCACCGTGTCCATTTGTTCGCTGGAAGAGGTTGCCGCGGCAGCCACTGCGGCTAACTGGTTTCAACTGTATGTTTTGAAGGACAGGGGCTACTCGGAAGCCTTGCTTGATCGTGCACACAAAGCCGGATACTCAACTCTGGTGTTTACAGTGGATCTTCCCAAACTTGGCGTACGTTATAGAGATATACGTAACGGCATGAATGGCGGCCTCTCGTCTTGGGGCAAGATACAAAAGCTGTCTGATTTGCTTTCCCATCCCCTATGGCTTTGGGATGTTGCCATCAAGGGCAAACCTCTAACGTTTGGCAACCTGTCTGATGCCGTGCCCTCGGGCCGCAATCCTGAAGATTTCAAAGCATGGGTAGACCAGCAGTTTGATGCGTCGGTTACCTGGAAGGATCTCGAATGGGTACGCCAGCACTGGTCGGGCAAACTGGTTATCAAAGGGATTATGGATCCTGACGATGCCCGTTCGGCGGTAGATGTTGGTGCCGATGGCATTGTTGTTTCCAACCATGGTGGGAGACAACTGGATGGTGCGCCGTCAACCATCTCGGCGCTGCCCGCCATCGTAGAAGCCGTGTCCGGAAAAACCGAGATTCTGTTTGATGGCGGTATACAGTCTGGTCAGGATGTTGTGCGGGCGCTTTGCCTTGGCGCGAACGCTTGCCTGGTGGGGCGTGCATGGGCTTATGCACTGGCAGCCGGCGGTGAGGCGGCAGTCGTACGAATGCTGGACAACTTCCGCTATGAGGTTGAGTTGACTCTTGCACTGCTGGGCAAAACTTCGGTAGAACAGTTAAACCCGGATGATATTGTTTGAGCGACAAACGGAGGCTTGCTGATGGATATTCGAATCAAGAGAGCTTACGAAGACGCCGCACGTTCTGACGGCCCGCGCATTCTGGTCGACAGGATGTGGCCCCGTGGCGTTGCCAAGGAAGATGCTGATCTCGAGGCCTGGCTAAAAGGGCTGGCGCCTTCCACTGAGCTGCGAAAGTGGTTTGATCACGACCCTGAGAAGTGGAAAGAGTTTCGCCAGCGTTACCTGAAGGAGCTGAAAGCCTCGAAGGAGGGAGACACGGCCGACGCTCTGAAGGAACTGCAGGCGATTCTAAAAGAGCACAAGCGCATAACCCTGGTGTTCGCCGCAAAGGATACAGAGCACAATAACGCTGTAGCCCTTCGCGACTTTCTGGATAACGGCGATTTATAGCGTGCCAAGGGCCTGCTGAAGGTCTGCTATCAGGTCTTCTGCATCCTCAAGCCCAACAGATAGCCGCAGCATACTGTCGCTTATGCCACGGCGTTCCCGTTCCTCCTGACTGATTCCATAATGGCTTGTGGCGCAGGGCTGGGAAACCAGGCTTTCCACGCCACCCAAACTGGTGGCCAGCAAGAAAACCTGCAAGTTGTCGGCAGCTTTTACCGCCTGTTCCCGATCCCCTTTGATCTCTATCGTCAACACACCACCAAATCCGTCCATTTGTTGCTTGGCCAGGTTGTGGCCCGGGAAGTCTGGCAAACCCGGATAGAGCACTCGTTTTATGGCCGGATGGCCTTCCATCGCGCGGGCAACCGCCAATGCGTTCTCATTGTGTTGCTTTACCCGCAGGGGCAGGGTTCTGAGGCTGCGAGAGAGTAGAGCAGCGGTTTCTGGTGCGAGAATCTGGCCGAGGTTTTTGCGCCACTGGGCTATGGGCTTTATTCGTTCCGCAGAGGCCATGACTGCGCCTGCTGTAATATCGCTGTGCCCACCAAGGAATTTACTTGCGCTGTGAAGGCTCAAGTCTGCCCCCAGGTTTAACGGCCGTTGGTTCACCGGCGATGCAAAGGTATTGTCTACTGCAAGCAGGGCGCCCTTGGCATGGGCTTGCTGCGCCAGCTGCTGAATGTCCAGTATGCTCAACGTCGGATTGGCCGGCGATTCGCAGTACACCAACATGCCGGGTTTGCTCAGGGCGCTGGCCAGTTGATCGGGTTCATGTCGTAACAGGAAGGTAACGGGAAGGCCCAGAGGTTCCATGTGCTTGGTCAGCAGTTCCTGTGTACCGCCGTAGAGGTCGCCAACGCATACAATGCCGTTTCGACCATAGGCAAACAGGGTTGCCGAGATGGCGGCCATCCCCGAGGCGAAGGCTAGCGCATCTTCTGTCTCCTCAAGGCTGGCCAGGCCTTGTTCCAGCTCCTGGATGGATGGGTTGCTTCCCCAGCGAGTGTACAGATTACCCGGCGCACGGCCTGCAATGACCTCTTGGAGCGCTGCTGTATCCGGAAACCGGTAGGTAGTGGTGTTGTAAATCGGCGAGTAGGGACTGCCAAAGCCATCCTTGTGGCGGCGGTTATGGATGATTCGAGTTGCCTTACCGTGCTCTGAATCTTTGTGCATGGGCTGTCCCTTAAGCTGGCTAAAGTTATAAAAGTAATTTCGCAGTGTAGAGGGAATTATTCTCGCAGGCATGGCTCGCGCTGACTACCGGGGCAGATGACCGTAGGCATAGAGCACTATAGAAATAACCACTTCGGGACGGGTTATTGGTCATCTGATATGCTCGGCTGTTTCCCGGTACCAAGTTCGGGATAGATGCTTATTTTTCAGTTTTTGATGCTGGAGTATTCGGTATGCCGGTTATGGTTCAGGCGCTTGTGCCTGTTTTTGCGCTGATTGTTTTAGGGCACCTGTTCAGGCGCTGGGCATTTCCTTCGATTGAATTCTGGCCTCAGGCTGAGCGCTTTACCTACTACGTACTTTTTCCCGCCATGCTGGTGTTCAAACTTGGGCAGGCTCGTTTACCCGCCTCCGCCTATGGTGACACTGCCTTGCTTATCGCGTCCATGCTGCTGGCGATGACGTTGCTTTTGGTGGTTGTGCAGTTCTTCTGGCGCTGGAATGGGCCGGTTTTTTCTTCGGTGTACCAGGGAGCTATCCGGTTTAATTCCTATGTCGCGCTAGCGGCGGGGGGCATGCTACTTGGCGATGATGGTTTGTCCCTCACGGCTATTGCCGTTGCCGTCATGGTGCCGCTGATTAATTTGCTGTGCATTCTTATGTTTTCGATTGTCACATCCGACGGCCCGGCACGGCTAGCGCCGGTAGTGCGTGCCATTGCGTCAAATCCGTTGATTATAGGGTCAGTTCTTGGGGTGATTTGGAGCTTTTTCGAGATTGGCTTTCATCCGCTTCTCGCTGGAACACTTGAGCCGCTAAGCAATCTGGCCTTGCCTATGGGGCTGATGACTGTTGGCGCAGGGCTTCAGCTAAAAGCCCTGCGAGGCGCTTCCGTGCCTTTCGTAGTGTCGTCTGTTTTAAAGTTGTTGCTGTTCCCGTTTATGGCCGCAGGCTTGGCCCTTCTGTTGGGCCTTGATGGCACCCTGGTGCAAGTAGCGATACTGCTGGCCACTCTGCCAACAGCGACCTCGGCCTATATCCTGGCGCGCCAGTTGGGCGGCGATGCACCCTTGATGGCGGGTATCATCAGTGGCCAGACACTTCTGGCCATGGTGTCTATTCCTTTAATGCTCAGCATTCTCTGGTAGGCACTTGAGCACGGCATCGGCAATGCTTTGCTGGAAGGCCACATAACCCTCCGGAGTTGCGGTTATGTTTGTAGCCAGTGGGTCCCAGGTGCTGAATGTCACATCCAGCCCGGCGGTGATGGAACGCCACCACTGCCGGTTGAATTGGGGCTCCGTTAGCAGGCAGGGATGATTTGCACGGCGCAGGCTGCTCTGAACCTCAGCTATGTGTCTGGCTCCCGGCGATAGTTCGGGGTTGAGTGTTAGCACACCCTCTACATTCAGGTTGTAGTGCTCTGCGAACCGTGTGAAGGCGATGTGGTATGCAAACAGGCTGGTATCCCGCAAGGGCTCCAGTTGCTTCCGGATTTGCTGCTCTTTGGCTGTCAGTGATGCTCTGAATGCTTCCAGGTTGGCATCGAGGGCAGGCTTGTCTGCCATGTTCCGTTGGGCCAGGGTATCTCGGATTGTTTCTGCCATGGTTAGCGCCATGTGTGGGTCCACCCAGATATGAGGGTCTTCACCATCTCCATGGTCATGTCCGTGGCTGTGTTCATCGTGGCTATCTGCACTGGCAGCGTGCTCGCTGTCTTCATCGTGTTCCATGAGTGTGGTCGAGCGTCCGCCAAATTCGCTGCCCGTCAGCAGGCGATTCAGAAACGTCTCCATTTTGGGCCCTACCCAGAAAATCACATCGGAATCTTCCAGTACCCTGCGCTTTGACGGTGTCATCGAATAGTTGTGAGGGCTGGCGCCTGGCGGCACCAGTGTATTTACCTGCATATCTTCCGTGGCTATCGCGCGCACCAGAAGTTCCAGTGGCTTGATGGAAGTGAGAATGCGAGTGTCGGCAAGCGTGTTGTCGGAATAGAGCAGGGTGCTGGTTGTCAGTGTTAGAGCCAGGGCTATGATTTGGATGCGCATGTTAGGTCTGAATCCTGGTGCGTGTTGGTAATGTTATAATGTAACACCGCTAGTGGTGCCATCGCAAAATCTTGTTGTGTCTCAAAGCGTGAGCGCAATGATACGATTTGCACTCATGCGAAATAATGCCCGGGCCGGTATAATACCGGGCTAATCAAACGGCCACCGATTTTCAGGAAGGTTCCATGACTGTACGTACCCGAATTGCCCCATCACCCACCGGTGACCCACATGTTGGTACCGCCTACGTGGCCCTGTTTAACCTGTGTTTTGCCCGGCAGCACGGTGGCAAGTTTATCCTGCGCATTGAAGATACCGACCAGGCACGTAGTACGGCAGAATCCGAGCAGGATATTCTCAAGGCTCTGCGCTGGCTCGGCCTCAACTGGGATGAAGGTCCCGATGTGGGCGGCCCCCATGGTCCTTATCGTCAGTCAGAGCGCAAGCACTCTTATGCTCAGTACGCCGAAGATCTGGTGACAGCTGGCCATGCGTTCTATTGTTTTCGCACGCCTGAAGAGCTGGATGCCATTCGAGAAGATCGCAAGGCGCAAGGCCTGAACCCGGGTATCAAGGGAAACCTTGAGTTGTCCCAGGAAGAGATCAAGCGTCGCCTGGATGCGGGTGAATCCTATGTTATCCGCATGAAAGTGCCCGACGAAGGTGTTTGCGAAATTGATGACATGCTCAGGGGCACCATTGAAATCGATTGGGCACAGGTGGATTGCCAAATCCTGCTGAAATCCGATGGCATGCCGACGTATCACTTGGCGAACGTGGTTGATGACCATCTGATGGAAATTACCCACGTACTGCGTGGCGAAGAGTGGATTAATTCTGCGCCCAAGCACAAGTTGCTGTACGAGTATTTTGGCTGGGATATGCCGGTACTTTGTCATCTGCCGCTGCTGCGCAACCCGGATAAGAGCAAGCTGTCAAAACGCAAAAACCCCACCAGCATTAACTTTTACGAGCGCATGGGCTTTTTGCCGGAAGCGGTAACCAATTACCTTGGCCGTATGGGCTGGTCCATGCCGGATGAGCGTGAAAAGTTCACCCTGGATGAGATGATCGGGAATTTCGACATCCAGCGCGTTTCCCTTGGCGGCCCGGTGTTTGATGTTGAGAAGTTACGTTGGCTCAACGGCCAGTGGCTGCGCGACGAGCTCACAGAAGACCAGTTTGTGGAGCGCATGAGCCAGTGGTGGTTCAACAAGGATTCGCTCAAGGCAATGGTGCCCCATATCCAGGGTAGGGCAGAGGTGTTCTCCGATGTGGCGCCCATGGCCCAGTTTATGTTTTCTGGCATGCTGGATTTGAAGCCTGAGAACTTTGCCCACAACAAACTGGAAGAATCTCAGATCAAACGGGTATTGCAGTTCACTCTGTGGAAGCTGGAGGCTCAACGTCACTGGAGCAAGGACACCATTTTCGCAGATATCAAATTCCTGGCGAAAGCCATGGATCTGAAAATGGGCGATTTCATGTTTTCTGTGTTTGTGGCTATTGCTGGTACCCCGAACTCCTGGTCTGTTATGGATTCCATGGATATGTTGGGCCCGGATATGACTCGCGCCCGCTTGCGCCAAGCTCTGGAAGTGCTCGGTGGTTTCTCCAAGAAAGAAACCAAGAAAGTGGAGAAAGAGTACGCGGCTTTGGGCGCTTAATGACCAGATTGACCAAGAAATGAGCGCAATGAACAAGGAAGTTCAGA
This sequence comes from Marinobacter sp. DY40_1A1, assembly GCF_016597815.1. Taxonomy (GTDB): domain Bacteria; phylum Pseudomonadota; class Gammaproteobacteria; order Pseudomonadales; family Oleiphilaceae; genus Marinobacter; species Marinobacter xiaoshiensis. The sequence continues at coordinate 804,852 of NZ_VCHA01000001.1, forward strand.
AAAGTTGAAAAAAGTGGGGCGAAAGGTTGACGACCATGGGGTGGATCCTTAATATACGCATCCGTTGGGGCCATAGCTCAGCTGGGAGAGCGCAACACTGGCAGTGTTGAGGTCGACGGTTCGATCCCGTCTGGCTCCACCAATTTTCTAGTCCCCTTCGTCTAGTGGCCTAGGACTCCGCCCTTTCACGGCGGCAACAGGGGTTCGAACCCCCTAGGGGACGCCAATACGGCTTGACGGTTTAGTCCACCGGATAGCCATCAAAAAAACCGCCTTCGGGCGGTTTTTTTGTGCCTGAAGAAAAAGCTGAAGGCTAATACAGAAACTATGGTGGCAAGCAGGGAGAGTGTGCTCCCAAAACTGTGTGTTGCCAGGGATGGCAACACCAAGCCCCCATGGATGGGTTCACGGCGTGTTTTGGGAGCACACTCTCCCTGCTTGTCAGTGCTCGGAGTAGGCAGTGTTAGCGGGAAGCTATGGCACCTTTACCAACACCTTCGTAGGCTTTCACAAGAATCGTGTCAGATGGGAATTTGGCTTTCAGCTCGTCTGCAATGTGAGCGGCAATGAATTCCACAGTCGTATCTGTGTTCATCATATAAACCCGCGCCTCGGGCAGGGTCAGGGCAAACTCACCCTGATTGGACTCATATTCGAAGGTTATGTACGCCACGCCGGCGTCAACATGGCGACGTACGACATCTTCCTCAGAGCCCACATAAATATCCTGCCATAACTTGGCCCAAGAGCGTTCCAGCTCCTCATCACGCTTGCCATTGCGGTCTATCCGAATAGGTGAGCGGTGACCATGGGCGATGCGCTGGCAGTTGCCCAGGTGCTTTTTAAGGCCATGCACGTAGTGATAATAAGCTCCTTCAAGTTCCTCTTCCCGCAGGTTGATCTGCACTGAAGTGACATTCGAAGGTAGAACAGCCAGCAATTCACGTTCGAGCAGAGCGGCGACAGCCGATGGCATAACCCGGTCTGCAGAAAGCCATACAACGGCTTCGTCGGGGGAGCGATGGATAATGTGACTGCCATCGGCAAGTGCCCAGGTGAAGGTGTCAGGCGTATCCTGATTCCAGGAGAGGCCTTCGTAGCCACGGGGTATCACAAGCCTGTGATCCACGCGCTCATCGATGATGCGCTTTATAGTGCGCTTCACATTGCTGAAATCGAATACCATGCCCTGTTCATCAAGCTCGCCCCCCAGCACCACGTCGGCAATCCAGCTTTCCCCGACTAATCCACGGGCGGGATCCAGGTAAGCGAAATCAATAACGGTGAGGTTGTCTACAAACAGATGGTTCATTAAATTTCCGGGCGGGTATAGTTGATTGATGGGGGGATTCTAGCAAAAATCCCTGAGTGAGTGTCTTGTCGAGCTAATGCCTTGAATCGTTGCTCGCCACTCTTTTCGTGTTCATTGCTTTATCAGGAGCGACATCATAACTGCCTCTCGCCATGACTTCGATCAGGATTTTCCGGCACTTGTGCTCGCAGCCGGGGCTTCCAGCCGGTTTGGTCGCCCCAAGGCTCTATTAAAGGTGAGCGGCGAACAGGGGCGAGGTCACATTCTGCTGGATAACGCCATCGGGCAAGCCAGGTTGCTTAGCCGGGATGTGCGTGTTGCCTGCGGGGCCTGGTATCCGTTGATTCGTTTTCGCTGCAGCCAGCAGCCCTCCAGCTGGGTGCCTGTGCCTGATTGGCATGAAGGCATGGCCGCTTCCCTGGTAGCGGGCATCCGAAGTTTGGGGCCGAGGGCCAGGGGAGTGTTTGTGTTGGTGGTGGATCAGCCGCTGTTAGACAGAGACGCCCTTCAAGCGTTTGGTGAAGCTGTGAGATGTTTTCCGAAGACGCCAGCGGCCGCAGATTATGGCCGGCGCCCAGGTGTGCCAGCCTATCTGCCGCGGTGGCTTTGGCCAGACGTGCTGACCCTTGAGGGTGATCGAGGTGCAGGGGGGCTGTTGGCAGAAGCCAATGCGACGCGAATGGATATTCCGGGTGTCCATGACGACATAGACACCCCGGAAGATTGGGCGAGAATCAGGGAGGTGCTTAGCCGAAGAGCCCTGCAAGCCAGGCAATACCCAGACTGAATACCCCGAGGCTAACAGCCAGTCCGACGGTGTAGATTCGGGATGAAGCAGAACGTTGCTGCGCTACAAACAAGTCAATTGTGCGCTGAGCTATGTCTTCAGCAGTCTCACGGGAGATTTCGTGAGCTTGCTGGATGGCTTCAGATTGCAGTGTTTGCCAAAACTCCGTATCAATGGTTTGTACGCTGGTAATATGGTCCTTCAGTTCTGCCATGTGGTTTGCAGTAAAACCAGAGTTGCGTGAGAGGTCCTTTTTAAGGTCGGCAAGTTCCCGGCCCAGATTTAGATTTACCTCAGCCGCGACTTCATCGCTCAGATTTCGGGTCCGCTCTTCTATCATTGCTCTCATGGCGCCCAGGCGATCTTCAATGATGCTTTCCTGCTTGCCCCTTGACTCATCCAGCGCGCGCTTGAGATTGTCAAACTGCTCATCAAACAGTGAGCTGAGCAATTCATGCAGATTGCTATTAACCTGGCCATGGGCTGCAGAGCGGGCAATCTGTTCAATCAGATCGCTTGTGAGCGGTACGGTGCTGGATGTCTTCTTGCCATTGAGGGCAGACTCAAGATCGGACCGCTCGGCTGACAATTCCAGCGATCCGCCTTGGGTAACTCCAATAGCCAGGTCGTCTTGTTCTGCTTCCTGTATCGGTGCGAGAGGGAGGGATCCAGCTTTCAGATCAATGGCCAGTTGCTCAAGCACCATGCCAAGGCCGTCTGGTTGAGTGGGCTTGGTAAGGATGTTGTAGACCCCGAAGTTTTTCGCCTCTTTGGTGAAAGATGACGACTTCTGAGACGTGCACATAATGATTGGTATGCCCGCGGTGTTCGGATTGCTCTTGATGGCCTTTGTGGCTTCCACGCCGTTCATGCCAGGCATCAGGTGATCCATGAAGATGACGTCCGGATGTTCGTTGCTGTCCAGAAAGTCCAGGGCTTCTTCGGCTGAGCCTGCCATGTTGACATGCATGTCACGGCTTTCCAGCAGTTTGCTCAGGGCAAACCTGGCTACCTTGGAGTCGTCCACCAGAAGAGCATTCTTGATCGCCATCCTTACTACCTCAAGCTGTTACTTCAATCGCGTTGTTTATCGGGCTGGTTTTACTATTAAAGCTACCAGCCTTCGAGTTTCGGGCACTGTGTGGCCCTGTAGCTTTTGTCCCGATAACACACGCCGGGCTCTGTCGTTCTGGCAGTGAATATCTCACCTGCCGCCGTGGTCAGGCGAACCTGCCCATAGGGTTCACCGTGGCGGAATGTCGCCTCGATGGAGCTGCCATTCGGGTTGCGCAGCAAACCATTTCCGTGGAACTTGCCTTCAATATACTCGCCTTCGTATTTCTTGCCATTGGCAAAAACTTCCGAGCCACGGCCATGGAAGGTGCCATTTGAAAAATCGCCTTCGTAGTGACGGCCATCCGGGTAGGTGAGGGTGCCACGCCCGTGAAAGTCGCTGTTGCGAAACCCTCCGACATACAGCATGCCGTCTGCTGTTGTCAGGGAACCGTGGCCGTTGAGCCGACCCTGTGACCACTCCCCGGTGAGGATGTCACCATTGGCAAGGGTGAGAGTACCTTGGCCCTGGAACGAATCGTCGGCAAATTGCCCGGTATAGCGTGAGCCATCGGCGTCGCGCCATGCGCCTTCACCCGAACGCTTGCCATTTTCCCAGTCACCCTCATAGCGAGTGCCATCCGGGTACCAGGCTGTGCCCGAGCCGTGGAAAGCGCCATCTGCAAATTGACCTTCGTATTTCAGGCCGTCTTTGTCTTCATAGGTTCCGTCGCCGGTCTTTATGCCACCTCGCCAATTCCCGTTCTGGTAATTAACGGTGGTGTAGGCTTCAAGTTTGCCTACGAGGGTCAACTCGTTGCCAGCATCGAGGGCAACGCTTTGCTGCCAGGGGCGGAACCCGTCCTTTTTGATGGTGATGTCGTATTTGCCTGGGGCCAGTTCAAGGTCCAGTCGCGTTGGGCCGTATTCCTTGCCGTTGATTTCAACCCGGTCGCCAGCCACGTTAGAGCGCAGTGTAAGGGTGCCGGTTGTCGGGGCAGGTGACTGTTCTGGCACAGCCTTGGCGGTATATGTGGCCATTGCTGCTGGCGGTTCCGCAGAGGCAAGCATGACCGCCTCATCCGGAAGGTCGGGAATATTGAATTGCTCGGCGCTCGCCGGCTGTTCCATCGGGAGTGTTTCTGCTTCAACCGGTGCTTCTGCAACAGTTTCAATTGCTGGTGCTGGTGCTGGTGCTGGAGCTTCGACGAGCACTTGTGGGCTTTGTGTTACCGCTGGTTTGTTTGCGGGCTTCGGTAGAGTCACATTTTGCGCGGGTTGCAGAGGCGCGGCCGCAATTGGCATTTCGCTCCGAACAGAAGCAAAGCCAGCTGTTACCAGAAGCATAAGAGCCAGGGCATTCAAAAACAAAAGTGGTCTGAAATCGACCATGGCGGAACCTCTTAATCCTGCATTCTACAAATTCGCGAGCAAGTTCATCTTACCCAGCGAGAGCGGCGTTATGTAACAGAAAGTGTCTGAACTTGGCCAGAATGCTGGCCAAATCACACTTTGGACGGAAGCTGGTCATGGTTGAGCTGTTCCCAGGCTCTCATGTAGACATCGGCTTCATATTCGTAGGGTGATTTGAACGGTGTCAGAACAAAATCAAACATAAGGAAGAAAAAGCCTACCGATGCCCAGGCGATGGTCAGGGTGCTGAGTGTTGTAGCCTGAACCTCCGGGTTGCTGCTCACAAAATCCTGGAGCAGCGGGATCAAGTCTGACGCCATCACTACAGGATTGAAGCTGGACAGCACCAACGGTATCCAGAAGGCCATAAATATGGGGAAGAAACCGAACGACCAAAGCAGGCGGCGCGCCAGGTAGATAGCCACCTCGCGCCAGAAGCGCTGGCGCACCTCGGGGGACTTGCGAATGCGCTCCAGGTACCGGCGGCGTTCTGCCCAATAGGCTGCGACTTCGGGAGCCTGGGCGGTTTTTGTGGGGCCTGAAAGTGTGCTCATGATCCAGGGAGCTACCTTATAGCTAGGGTGACGGATACAGGATAACTGATACTACGTGTTACCCTGTCATTCTCCAATTGTTTAACGACAGGAATAGTTTGAATGGCTGCAGTGATCGATAACGCAATCCACCCGGCTTTTGAGAAGCTTCGCAGTCACCGGATTGACACGCTTAATCTTGATGTTGAAGAGTATCGTCATATAAAAACCGGTGCCCGTCATCTCCACCTGGCGGCGGATAATGATGAAAACGTGTTTTTTGTGGCGTTAAGAACCTTCCCCATGGATTCTACCGGCGTTGCCCATATTCTTGAACATACGGCACTGTGCGGCAGTGAGCGCTACCCGGTTCGCGATCCGTTTTTCATGATGATTCGCCGCTCCCTGAATACCTTCATGAATGCGTTCACCAGCAGCGACTGGACGGCTTACCCTTTTGCCAGCATGAACCGAAAGGATTTTGACAACCTATTGTCGGTTTATCTGGATTCAGTATTTTTCTCTAAACTGGATCCCTTGGATTTTGCTCAGGAAGGGCATCGGCTGGAGTTTGAAAAGCCCGATGATCCCAGCACCGAGTTGGTATACAAAGGCGTTGTCTACAACGAAATGAAAGGTGCCATGAGTTCGGCAACCTCACAGCTCTGGCAGAATCTGAGTAGTCACCTTTTCCCGACAACGACCTATCATTACAACAGTGGCGGCGAGCCGGATCACATTGTTGATCTGAGCTATGACGACCTCATCCGCTTCTATAAGCATCACTACCACCCAAGTAACGCCATTTTTGCCACTTACGGCAACATTCCGGCCCATGAACACCACGAACGCTTCGAAGAGCTGGCTCTCAAGCGGTTCGACAAGCTGGATATCAAACTGCCAGTGCGCGATGAAAAGCGAATGTATGCGCCGGTCCGTGTAGAGCAGGGCTACGGCGTTACCGAGGGTGAAGACACCACCGGTAAAACTCATATCGTTATGGGGTGGCTGCTTGGTCACAGCTTTGATCTGCAGGAAAACCTGGAAGGCCATTTGTTGTCCGCCGTGCTGCTCGAAAATAGCGCCTCTCCTCTGATGCGTGCGTTGGAAACCACGGATATCGGTCATGCACCTTCACCCATGTGCGGGTTGGAGGATTCCAACAGAGAAATGACGTTTATTTGCGGCATTGAAGGAAGTGAGCCGGAGAAGCTCAAAGATCTGGAAGCCTTGATCGAGACAACGCTTGAGAAAGTGGTTGAGGAAGGCGTTAGCGAGGAGCGCCTGGAAGCGATTCTTCATCAACTGGAATTGCATCAGCGCGAAATTGCAGGAGACAGCTTCCCTTATGGCCTTCAATTGATCATGAGTGCTATAGCCCCCATGGTTCATGGTGGCGACCCGGTTGAGCTGCTTGATCTGGAGCCTGTTCTGGCCGTTTTGCGTGAGAAAATTCGCGACCCGCAATACATCCCGGACCTGATTCGTCGCAAGTTGATCAACAACCCGCACCGGGTAACGCTCACTTTGCGGCCAGATGACAAGTTGGATGGGCGCCGTCAGCAGGCCATTCGTGAGGCCCTGGCGAAACGCAAGGCAGAACTCACCAGCGAAGAGGTTATGCAGATTGTTGAGCGTGCCAAAGCGCTGGAAGAGCGGCAGATGCGTAAGGATGATGACTCCATACTGCCAAAGGTTGATCTCACGGATGTACCGCTGCAAATGCCCGAGCCGGAAGCACGGTTTGACGGGGATATTTCAGCAACGGTTTATGCGCGGGGAACCAACGGGCTGATTTATCAGCAGGTTGTGTTGCCACTGCCTGATTTGACGGAAGATGAGCTGTTGCTCCTGCCGTATTATGGTGCCTTGATTTCAGAAGTTGGCTGCGGTGAGCTGGATTATCTTCAGATGCAGGACCGAATTTCGGCAGAATCCGGTGGAATTGGTGCCTCTTTCAGTACCAAGGGGCGCATTGATGATGTTCAAAACCTCTCTGGCTATATGATCTTCAGCGGCAAAGCGCTGGCCCGCAACCGAATGGCTCTGACGAAGCTGCTCCGTGATGTGTACACCAGCGCCCGCTTTGATGAAAAAGACCGTATTCGGGAGATTATTGCCCAGATTCGCGCGCGTCGAGAGCAGTCGGTAACCGGCAGTGGCCACGCTTTGGCCATGGGTGCAGCGTCCCAGGGTATGGGGCCTGGCGCCTGGTTGAGTTTCCGTCTTGGGGGGTTGGCTGGTATTCGCGGTACCAAGGAGCTGGATCAGTCCCTGAAAGATCCCGCGGAACTTGCTGCTTTTTGCCAGAAGCTGGCTAGCCTGCATGACAGGATTCGCCAGCAGGCTCGCGAGTTCCTTGTCATTGGTGAGGAAGAGCAGCTTCCTGCGCTGATCGACGATCTGAAATCCTGCTGGCAGGGCGATGAGGGGGTAGAGTCATCCAGCTGGACAATGGAGCCTGTGAATTTCGTAACACGCGAAGCCTGGCTGACCTCTACTCAGGTAAACTTCTGCGCCCGTGCATACAGCACCGTGCCGATCGATCACCCCGATGCAGCGGCACTTACTGTGCTGGGTGGTTTCCTGCGCAATGGTTACCTGCACAGGGCTATTCGGGAGAAGGGTGGTGCCTACGGCGGCGGCGCCTCCCAGGACAGCGTGAATGGCACCTTCCGCTTTTTCTCATACCGGGATCCGCGCCTGTCAGAAACCCTTGAAGACTTCGACAAGGCACTGGTATGGCTTCAGGAGACTGAGCATGAGTATCAGGAGTTGGAAGAATCCATTCTCGGAGTGATCGGCCAGCTAGATCGCCCGCGCTCTCCAGCGGGTGCTGCGCGACATGCGTTCCACAACAAGCTGTTTGGTCGCAGTGCTGAGCAGCGCGCACGCTTCCGCGAGCGGGTGCTGTCAGTGACGCTTGAAGATCTCAAACGGGTTGCGACAACCTGGCTGCAGCCTGCAAAGGCCAGTACAGCAGTAGTGACGGGTTCTGAAAACCGGGCTTTAGCTGAAGGCTTGGGGCTGGAAATTCAGGAGCTGTAAGTTGCAGGCAGGCAGGTCGGTAACGGCCTGCCTGCTAAAAATCGGTAGGCCAGATTTCAGCGATTTCTCTTGAGCCCCGTAGTAACCATGATGCGAGTCGAAATTTCCTCCACGGAATAGGCTGTCGTGTTCAGGTACGGAATGCGCTCCCTCCGGTACATAAGCTCTATTTCTTCGATTTCGTGCATGCATTGCTGGATGGACGCGTAGCGAGAGTTTGGTCGCCGTTCATTCCGGATGGTGGCCAGTCTTTCCGGCTCAATGGTCAGCCCGAATATTTTTTCCTTGTGAGGCCGCAGAGCAGTGGGCATCTGCTGATCTGAAAGATCGTCTTCGGTGATCGGATAGTTGGCGGCTTTCACGCCATATTGGAGCGCCAGGTAGAGGCAGGTTGGGGTTTTGCCACTACGGGAGGCACCAACCAGAATCAGATCTGCTTCATCGTAATGTCGTGTGCGCGCACCGTCATCGTTGTCCAGGGCAAAGTTCACCGCAGCGATACGGCGCTCATAAACACCTTCGTTATTAATCGAATGGGATTTGCCCACAGAATAAGACGAAGACGACTGCAGCTCATTTTCCAGCGGCCCCAGAAAGGTCCCGAAAATATCCACCATGAAGCCCTGGGCATCTGAAATGATTTCCCGGATAGAACTATCAAGAATTGTGTCAAAGACCAGTGGGCGGGCACCGTCGGTTTCAGCTGCACTGTTAATGCGTTTGACCATGTCCCGCGCTTTTTCAACATCGTCGATATAAGGTACGGTGACGCGCTCGAAATCAATTTTACCGAATTGGGCCAAAAGACTGTGTCCAAGGGCCTCGGCGGTGATGCCGGTACCGTCAGAAATAAAGAAGGCTGTACGTTTCATGATGTTTTTCCGGCTCCGTTGGCGCAGGGTTGTCAGGGCGAATCTGGCAGGGTGGCACCGGAAAGCAGCATGCACTTTCTCGGGAGCTCCCTAGGTAAATTCCGAAGGTTACAGTATCATACACGGCAAGTTCGAGACTCCGCAGTGGTTGTTGTCCGCTTTTTACGCTTGCTACCGCTGGCCCGGTTTATTCTTTAGTTACACAGATTCAAGGGAGACACGCTTTGGAAGATTACATAATCTGGTTTGATCACCTGGGAATGTCCGATGTTGACCGGGTTGGCGGGAAAAACGCTTCCCTCGGTGAAATGATCAGTAATCTCGCCAATGCTGGTGTAACCGTTCCCGGCGGTTTTGCCACCACTGCACATGCATACCGTGAGTTTCTGGCTAAAGATGGCCTGAAGGACAAGATCGATAGCCTCCTTGATGATCTTGATATCAATGACGTGAACGAACTTGCCCGTGTGGGCGCGAAGATACGTCAGTGGATTATTGACACACCTTTCCCTGAGGCCCTGGACGTTGCGCTGAAAGAAGCCTACAGCCAAATACTTAACGGCAACGATAAGATGGCCGTGGCTGTGCGTTCTTCTGCAACTGCAGAGGACCTGCCAGATGCTTCGTTTGCAGGGCAGCAGGAAACTTTCCTGAACGTAGTTGGCCTGGAGCAGGTTCGCACGTCGGTGAAAGAAGTGTTTGCTTCTCTGTTTAACGATCGTGCGATTTCCTACCGCGTTCATCACGGTTTTGATCACAAGCTTGTTGCCTTGTCTGCCGGCATCCAGAAAATGGTCCGCAGTGAAACTGCGTCCAGTGGTGTTATGTTTACATTGGATACGGAGTCAGGCTTCCGTGGTGTAGTGTTTATCACCGGTTCTTATGGTCTGGGTGAGACTGTTGTTCAGGGCGCGGTTAACCCTGATGAGTTCTATGTGCATAAACCCACTCTGGCGTCTGGCAAGCCCGCTGTGTTGCGCCGGAATCTGGGTAGCAAGGCCATAAAAATGGTTTATCACTCAGATCCAGCCAGTGGCCAGTTGGTGGAAACCGTTAAAGTTGACCCGGAAGAGCGCGGCCGTTTCTGTATCACAGACTCGGAAGTTGAAGAGTTGGCCAGGCAGGCCATGATCATCGAGGAGCACTATCAGCGGCCCATGGATATTGAATGGGCTAAAGATGGCGATGACGGCAAGATCTACATTGTGCAAGCTCGTCCGGAAACCGTTAAAAGTAGGGCGTCTGCCAATGTTATGGAGCGTTACCTGCTCAATGAAACCGGCACAGTGTTGGTGGAAGGTCGGAGTATCGGCCACAAGATTGGCGCAGGCCCGGTCAAGATTATTACCAGCATCAAGGAAATGGATCGAGTTCAGGACGGCGATGTTCTGGTAACGGATATGACAGATCCCGACTGGGAACCAGTGATGAAGCGGGCATCTGCAATTATCACTGATCGTGGTGGCCGTACTTGCCATGCTGCGATCATTGCCCGTGAACTGGGCATTCCAGCGGTTGTTGGTTGTGGCGATGCCACCGAGATTCTGAATGACGGCCAGGAAGTCACCGTGTCTTGTGCAGAAGGTGATACCGGTCTGATCTACGAAGGCGCTCTGGATTTTGAGCTGCGTGAAAATACCGTAGATTCCATGCCGAATATCCCGTTCAAGATCATGATGAACGTGGGTAACCCGGATCGTGCCTTTGATTTCCAGTCGCTGCCTAACGAAGGCGTTGGCCTGGCGCGCCTTGAGTTCATTATTAACCGTATGATTGGTGTGCACCCCAAGGCGCTGCTGAACTTTGAGGGTTTGCCAAGGGATATCAAGCAGACGGTAGAAAAGCGTATCTCTGGCTACAGCTCCCCGGTCGATTTCTACGTGGACAAGCTTGTTGAAGGGATTTCCACCCTGGCCGCCGCATTTTCGCCGAAGAAGGTCATAGTGCGCCTGTCTGACTTCAAATCCAACGAGTATGCCAACCTGATCGGCGGCACCCTGTACGAGCCAGATGAAGAAAACCCGATGCTGGGTTTCCGTGGAGCTTCCCGCTATATCTCTGAAACCTTCCGTGACTGTTTCGAGTTGGAGTGCCGTGCACTGAAGAGGGTGCGCAATGAAATGGGCCTGACTAACGTAGAGATCATGGTGCCCTTCGTGCGTACCGTGGGTGAGGCTGAGCAAGTGGTCAAGTTGTTGGCTGAAAATGGTCTTAAGCGTGGCGAGAACGGCCTACGGGTGATCATGATGTGCGAACTGCCGGGCAACGCGTTGCTGGCAGACAAGTTCCTTGAGCACTTTGATGGTTTCTCTATCGGCTCCAATGACCTGACCCAGCTTACTCTTGGTCTGGATCGTGACTCGGGTATTATTGCGCACCTGTTCGACGAGCGGGACGAGGCCGTCAAGATACTTCTGTCCAACGCTATTCAGGCGTGTAAAAAGGCAAATAAGTACATTGGCATCTGTGGCCAGGGACCATCTGACCATCCTGATCTCGCAAAATGGTTGATGGATCAGGGTATTGATACCGTATCTCTTAACCCGGATTCGGTTCTGGATACCTGGTTCTTCCTGGCAGACGAAAAAATCGACTGACTTTTTCTGCATTTACTTTGGCAATTAAGGAGAGCGACAAGGTGGCAACGATTATTACCCCGGACTTGTGTGATGAATTTCCGGAAGTTGAGGTGGCAGCACCTGGCTTTAATAACTATGGCGGAGTAAAGGCCTTCGGTGGTGAAATCGTCACCGTAAAGTGCTTTGAAGATAACTCTGTGGTTAAAGAGCAGGTTGGCCTGCCAGGCAAGGGTCGTGTGATGGTAGTAGACGGTGGCGGCTCAATGCGCCATGCGTTGCTGGGCGATATGCTGGCAGAGAAAGCCGCCAGTAATGGCTGGGCAGGCTTGATCATATACGGCTGTGTGCGGGATGTAGATGAGATTGGAAAGACGGATCTGGGGGTGCAAGCGCTGGCTACCTATCCCCGGAAAAGTGAAAAGCGCGGTCTCGGCGACCTGGATGTACCGGTAACATTCCACGGAGTGACCTTCCGCCCAGGCCACTACGTGTATGCTGACAACAACGGTATCATCGTGTCAGAGAAACCCCTGGTATAGAGCCAGGGGAGTGCGCCTAGCGGGTGACTTCGCTGATGTTGGCTCCCAACAGAAAGCCGTCACCCTCAGGCTCGCACCGTGTCACTTCGCAAATGGTTTCGAGTGGAGGAAACTGGTCACTATTCGGATGAAGTACAGTGCTCAACTCTTCCCCTACTGCAACCGGGTTTTTTACTAGTAGCTGCATCCCCGTGGCACTGAGATCTCTGCAAGTGCCTGCGAAGGTATTTCCTTTGCTGTCAGTGATTTCTATTTCTGACTCGACCTGCATGCGATGAAAATCGCGCTTCTCCGAATAGTCCTTCATATAATTCACGCCCAGTTGTCTGTTTTTCTTGTGGGTTTGAGCATTGGTATGAGCAGAGCCAGAAGAACGCCGCCCAACACAAGGCCAGCACCAACCAGCATGAAATCAGATTCTTTGCCAGCTTCCAGTCGCTCGTTTTCGGCGGTCAATACTTCCAGATCATTGCGCAGCTTCTGATTCTCCTCCAGTAGTTCACGATTTCGACGTACCAGGTTGATCGAATCTGACGCTATGCTTTTGATGCGTCTGAGTTCCTGTTGCAGCTCCTCTGTCTGGGTAGACAGGGTTGATTCTGCCGTACTCAATGTGTCCCGTTCATTGGACACGTCCTTCAATTGCCCTTTCAGCGAAGCTAACTCGCTTTGTGCCTGCTCAAGCTGACGGCTGACGCTTTTCAATCTGTCCGCTGCGATGGGCGTTTCACTGAGATATTGGGTGGAGACCCAGCCATCATTACCTTTTGGCGTACGTACTCGAGTATAGCCGGTATCCGAAACTTCGATAACTTCCAAAGCTGTGCCGCTGGGTACGGCGTTTTCAATGATGCGGTATTGGGTGCCGGCACCGGAGCGAACAGGTAGGTAGAGTTGATCGTCAACCCAGACGGTTTTCGCCTGAGCCATAGCGATGGATGACAATACAAAAAACGCACTGATGGCAAGGCGAAAAAGCGTCACTGGCAAGGTTCCCACAATGTTCGGTTTAAAAACTCGTTAATTTCAAAGCCGCAATTTTGTCACAGATATGCGGTGGTTCAAGCGAGCTGTCATTACAATAAGCTCATGGAGCTCTCGATCAATAGCATTAAGGCAGAACTACTTTAAACGGTTTAACCGTTACTTTGTTGTAAACACCTGCATCCATATAGGGGTCGCTAGCCGCCCACGCCTCAGCCGCGGCAAGGGAGTCAAATTCCGCTACAACGAGACTGCCTGAGAAACCGGCATCACCCGGATCTGGTGTGTCGATGGCAGGGTGCGGCCCTGCAATGAGAAGTCGCCCTTCTTTTTTCAGTTGTTGCAGGCGCTCGATATGAGCAGGTCGTGCACTCTTGCGCAGAGTAAGGCTGTTATCGACGTCTTCACTGATAATGGCGTAGTACATGGGGTCTCCGGTTCCTTGGGGGCCGTGTAAAGTGATGCATGGAGTTGTGGGGCTGGTACACTGTAGGCTCCGGTTAGCATAGTCAGATATGAGCCTCTGTTGCCATTCACTCCGTTATTTATTTCATTTGGGAATTTTTGTGACTATACCGCAAGACCCTGTTTTGTGCATTGATCTGCATTGCCACAGTACCGCGTCAGACGGGGCTCTTTCACCAGGTGAGCTATTAGCTCGCGCTGCTGAGAAACATGTTACCCATCTCGCTCTTACGGATCACGATACGATTAGCGGTCTTGCAGAGGCACAGGCTGCAGCGGAAGCCGCTGGAGTGGTGCTGATTTCCGGTATTGAACTTTCCTGTTTGTGGCGGAGTCGAACGATACACATCGTTGGTTTGGACTTTGACGTCAACAATAGCGAATTCATTTCTGCGTTGGAGCAGCAAAACCGTAACCGTTGGGCCAGAGCGGCGATGATTGCCGAGCGTCTGAGCAAGCTTGCCATTCCGGATTTGCTTGATCGTGCCACTACTGAGGCTGGCGGAGATGTGCCTGGCCGACCACATTTTGCACGGGTCATGGTGGAGTCAGGCGTGGTGAAGAATGCAGCGCAGGCGTTCAAGCGCTACCTGGGCGCGGGTAAAGTTGGTGATGTGAAGGCCTACTGGCCAGAATTGCAGGAAGTTGTGCAATGGATTAATGCAGCAGGTGGGATTGCGGTGCTTGCTCACCCGAGAAAATATCAACTTACTGCAACGAAATTGCGTGAGTTGACGGCGGATTTTCGCCGGGCCGGGGGGCGGTCCATTGAAGTGAGTACGTCGGGGCAGTCCAGCGGTGATCTCGGGTTTTTGGCAGAGTTGTGTATGCGGGAGAAGCTTCTGGCGTCTCAGGGCAGCGATTTCCATTTTCCTGGCGCGCCCTGGTGTGAGCTAGGGCGGATTATGAAAATGCCAGACGGGCTGGAGCCGGTCTGGCATCATTTCAAGCAGATTCCTGGTGCTAGCGCACCGGTTTAATCCGGTGCGTGGAACAGCAGGTAAAGATCAGTCAGCGAGTCGGGGATAGCATCTGCCATCTGGCCTGACAATTTTTCGCTGCTACGAACGTTCTGGAAATCTTCATCATCAAACAGTCCTGACAGTGTCAGCATGGGCACCATCAGATCGGCTGTTTCCTCTTCGCTCGCGGCATCCAGCCACTCATCTTCATGCTCCAGGAAGGTGTCCACAAAGCCCGCACACCAGTTTTCCAGTGCGTTCATCGGGTCACCATCCTCCGGTTCCGGAAGCTCAATAGCCTGGCCCATATCGAGGGCTTTGATCATGTCTCCCGCCAGTTGCGTAACGCACTGGCGGAAGGTCTCCGGAATTCCGCCGCCGGGTGTGTCATCGGTGCCAGTTACGAGCCGGAAAACGGTTTCCACACTCAGTTTGGCAGGCCCGACGACGCTGGCGCAGACCACGCCGTGAAAGCCGAAAAAGTCCAGGGCATCATCACCCCAGGGTTCCGCGAACAGTATGTCTTCCAGCGCTTCGATGTCGGAATTGGACAGCATTGGTTAGTTACCCTCGAGTTTTTTGGCTGCTTCGGCCGCTCGTTGACGCTTGCGCACTTCACGAGGATCGTTGTATGCGCGCCCAGGGGTTACTGGAATGCCAGTATCCTCAGCCGGCTTGTCTGCGGCTTCCGGAGCTGGAGCGCTCTGTTCTGTCGCTGGCTTATCTGCCGGAACTTTCTCTACAGGCTTTTCCGCTGCAGGAGCTTTTGCTCTGCTTCTGGCGGGCGCTGATCTTGGCTTCCTGGTCGGCGCAGCTTCGTTTTCAGCAACAATAGTCTCTGCCTTTGCAGGGGGTGTTTCTTTGGTCTGCCTGGCTGAAGACTCTTCTGTTTTAGCGGAAGGCTCCTCTGCAGCTTTAGCCGGGGATTCCTTAGCCGCTGTAGCTGACGGTGCTTTGTCCTCTTCTGCCAAGGGTGCGGCAGCTTCTTTGCCAGCAGCAGCTGAAGGTTTCTGCTCGGCTGCTGCAGCAGGTTTCTGCTCCAGCTCAGTTGAGGGCTTGTTTGCAGACTCCGGAGCGCGCTCGCTAACGCTCTGAACCTCAGGCTCTTTGGCCTTTGGGGCAGGGGGTGCTTTGCTTGCTTCGGTTGTTGCGACAGGCGCATCAGATTTTGGCGTGGCAACAGGCGCCTCCGGCTTTTCAGCTGCTGAGTCTTTAGCTGGCGCGTGAGGCTTTTGTGCCTGCTCAGGTTTTTGCTGAGTCTCGGTGCTGGCCTCAGCAGGAGCTGGATTTGCCTTGTGCGTAATAGCCTTCTGCTCAGGCTGCTTTTGCTCGCTTTGCTGAGCTACTGGCACATTGGCAGTAGCCTGGGCCGTGCTCTTTTCAGATATCGCTGCGGCGGCTGGCTTCACGTTAGTGTTGTCACTGGCTGCTTCTGGCTGAGTGTCCTTCTGATGCCGCTCATTGCGGGTGCTCTTGCGGGCAGCCGGAGTAGATACCGGGGTCTCGGAGGGTGAACCGTCCCGATTACGGGGGCGGCGTGGCTTGCGACGGGTATCGTCAGAACCGGATTTTTCAGCAGCAGCCTTTTGTGGGGCTTCCTGCTGAGTCGTGTCTTTTTGATCGCCGTTATTTTTAGCATCACGCTGAGGGCGGTTACGGTTTTGACCACGGTTCTGGCCATCCTTGCGGTTGTCCCGACGATTGTCTCCGCCGCGGCTTTCACCATTTTTGCTTTCAGAACCTTTGTTGTCACTGTCATTAGCCTGACGGCTCTGGTTGGGGCGGCTCTGGTCGTCATTTCGGTTGCGGCCGCGCGAGCGGTTATCGTCACCGCGGTTTGGCTGACTGCTGCTTTGACGGCGCTCGTTAGGTTTGCGGTTGGTTCCGCCGGTATTCTGACTATCGCGGGCAACACGAGTTTTACGGCGATCTTGCCGTGCCTGGTTGCGCTGATCTTCGCGGCTAGCGTTCGCCTTGGCGTTGCCACTGGCTTCGCTTTGATGCTCTTCCTCACCACTAAAGAAGCACGCAATCTTGCGGCCAATTCTGCGGAACAGGCCGTCGTCCTGCTCGGCTGGTGCCTGGGGTGCAGCTTGCTGGGCTGCGGCCGTCGGAGCGGGTGCTCTTGGGCGGATAGCTCTTACGGCAGCCTGTTCGCGAACAGGCTTGTCTGCGGCAGGTGCTTCAAAGACTTCTTCTTCGCGCTCACTGTATTCCTGAGCTACCTGGTGGCTTGAAATGTGCTCGGGAGTGGTTTCGTCGTCGCGCATGCGCAAAATTTCAAAGTGCGGCGTTTCCATGTGAGGAACCGGCACGATAACAATGTTCACTTCCTGGCTGGCTTCAATGTCTGCAAGCTGTTTGCGCTTTTCGTTAAGCAGGAAGGTGGCCACAGAAACCGGCACTATGGCCCGGACTTCTCCGGTCTTGTCTTTTGATGACTCTTCGTAGATCAGGCGCATGATGCTTAGCGCCAGAGATTCGATACCGCGGATGGTGCCTTGGCCTTCGCAGCGTGGGCAGACTTCACTGCGGGTTTCTCCCAGGGAAGGGCGTAACCGTTGGCGCGACATTTCCAGCAGGCCGAAGCGTGAGATCTTGCCTACCTGAACACGGGCCCGGTCGATTTCCAAGGCTTCGCGCATTTTTTGCTCAACTTCGCGCTGGTGTCTGGCCGGCGTCATGTCGATAAAGTCGATAACGATCAGGCCGCCCATATCCCGCAAACGGAGTTGGCGTGCGATTTCTTCGGCTGCTTCCAGGTTTGTCTGATAAGCCGTCTCTTCTATATCCTGGCCCTTGGTGGCGCGGGATGAGTTGATGTCGATGGAAACCAGAGCTTCTGTCGGGTCGATAACAATAGACCCGCCCGAGGGAAGTTTTACTTCGCGCTGGAACGCGGTCTCAATCTGGCCTTCAATCTGATACCGGCTGAACAGCGGAATTTCATCCTTGTACAGCTTGATCTTGTTTTCGAACGTAGGCATTACTGCGCGGACAAAGTTAAGTACATCCTCGTAAACGCCTTCCGAGTCGATCAATACCTCGCCGATATCCTGGCGGAGATAGTCGCGAACGGCGCGGATGATAACGTTGCTTTCCTGGTGAATAAGGAAGGGCGCTTTGCGCTCACCGGCCGCCTGAGTGATGGCTTCCCAGAATTGCACGAGGTAGTCGAGATCCCACTGGAGCTCTTCAGACGTGCGCCCGATGCCTGCAGTGCGCACGATAATGCCCATGGACTTGGGCACTTGAACGCTGTTCATGGCGTCTTTTAGCTGTGCGCGCTCTTCACCCTCAATGCGCCGGGAAATTCCGCCTGCGCGTGGGTTGTTGGGCATCAGAACAAGATAGCGACCAGCAAGGGAGATAAATGTTGTTAGGGCAGCGCCTTTGTTACCGCGCTCTTCTTTATCAACCTGAACAATAACTTCCTGACCTTCGGCAACCACTTCCTTGATATTCACCTTGCCTTCGATCTGGCCTGGTGACTTTTTGAAGTAATCCCGGGAGATTTCCTTGAGAGGAAGAAAACCGTGGCGGTCGGCGCCAAAGTCCACAAATGCAGCTTCGAGGCTAGGCTCTACTCGGGTAATGCGCCCTTTGTAGATGTTGGCTTTTTTCTGCTCGCGGGAGCTGGATTCGATATCGAGGTCAAACAGACGCTGGCCGTCAACCAGGGCGACGCGCAACTCTTCTGGGTGAGTTGCATTGATGAGCATTCTTTTCATGGAAAGTGGTTATTCCTGTCAGTAAAATTTGACAGAAAACCGTAGGGCGTCGCATCTGCGAAGCAGGGATATGCGTGCCGCTGGCCCTGTTACATCAGGGGGGTGAGCGGCGGACAGACGGATCATTCCCTTCCGGGGTATGACCCTGTTGATCTGAGACCACCGCCGACAATCCGCCTGCCTGATGGCAGAGAGGTGTCATGTAGGGTTCGTATCTGTTGACGCATATAATCCGTTTTCAAGTTCACACAAGTGCCTGGGTCTCACGTCGTATTCGTAAGCTGGACGGCCCGGCCTTGCGTGGCAGTGATTCTTCGCGATATCGCCCGGCGGTTTTCCGCGCGGTTTCAGTTTTTCCGGTGTCAGCTCACCGTTTCTTTTTACGGGTCTGTCCTGACACTCCGGAAGCATTTCTTACGCCGTGCCCGATAGTGATTGGGCGTCCGACGTTCAAACTCTTGAATAGTGTCGGTATACTCTTCTGCCGCTCCGGCTTCTGACTAGAGTAGGTCAGGCCGTAGACAAACGACAGATCACGCCGGAATATAACAGTATTCACAGAACCGTTCAATCCTGCTTGTATCGCCAGTTATACCACCCGTTAAAGGAACCTTATGTCCCGCAAAATTGCTACCGGAAAGCCCGCTAAATCCCGGGCGAGAAAACCGGCGCCTCATCCGGTGTCTCGCGAAGACAGCAAGCATGCAGGCCCTGGCCGGGAGGCAGTGCAGCAGGGTGTTGTATGGGTGACGGTGGATGAGGATAACCATGGGCAGCGTCTGGATAATTTTCTATTGGCGCAGCTTCGCGGTGTGCCCAGAAGTATTATTTATCGGATTGTGCGCAAAGGCGAGGTGCGGATTAATAAAGGCAGGGTTAAGCCAGATACTCGCCTTGTAACGGGCGATCAGGTGCGCATACCACCAGTTATACGTAAGGAGAAAGCGCCGCAGGCGGCTCCTGGTAGCCGGGTGCAGAGCGTGGTCGAAGCAGCCATCGTGTTTGAAAATGACCAGATGCTGGTGGTTAACAAGCCATCTGGAATAGCGGTGCATGGTGGCAGTGGCCTCAGTTTCGGGCTAATAGAGGTGTTGCGGTCCGCTCGCCCGGAAGCGCGTTTTCTTGAGTTGGTGCATCGCTTGGACAGGGACACTTCCGGGTTGGTTATGGTTGCCAAAAAGCGCTCTGCATTGCGTTTTCTGCAGGACGAACTCCGGCAAAGGCGCATCCGCAAGCAATACCATGCGTTGGTGGCCGGAGATTGGCCAAGTAAGCTGAATCGGGTTGATGAGCCGTTGTTGCGCTATGAAATGCCTAATGGAGAGCGGCGGGTCAGGGTGGATCAGGCTGGCAAGGCCTCTTTGACGACCTTTCGTTGCCTGGCGCGTTATACAGGATATACCCTGGTGGAGGCCTCGCCAATTACTGGTCGGACCCATCAGATTCGTGTGCACAGTTTGTGTGCCGGTCATCCAATAGCGGGGGATGACAAGTATATGGATGATGTAAGTCTCAAAGCGTTTCGGGCAGTTGGTGGGCAGCGTTTAATGTTGCACGCCCGGGCTCTCGAGCTTTCCCTGCCTGTTACCGGGGAGATGGTGCGGTTTGAGGCCCCTTATGATGATGTATTCAGTCACGTACTTGGCAGGCTTGATGTGCGTGCGACGGGAGCAGAGTAATGGATGTGAAAGTGGTGATTTTCGACTGGGACGGTACCTTGGTGGATTCCGTAGATCATATTGCCGATAGCCTGCACCAGGCTGCCACGGATCTTGGGTTCCCTGCGCTGGAGAGGGAGGCATACCGTGACATTATAGGTCTGGGTATGGTCGAGGCGCTGGAGAAGTTGTACCCGGGGCTGAGTCACGAAGAGATAACGAGTATACGGGAGGGGTACGCCAATTATTTTTTCCGTAAGGTAACAACACCACAGAATCTTTTTGAGGGGATGGGGGAGGTTGTACTGAATCTCCAGCAATCTGGCCGCGGGTGCTCGGTGGCAACCGGTAAGAGCCGCAGGGGTTTGGATCCGGCGCTGGTTTCCAGTGGGCTGGGGCCGCATTTCGATATTACCCGCTGCGCTGATGAAACCCGATCCAAGCCGGATCCGCGCATGCTTGAAGAGATTCTTCTGTTTTACGGTATCAAGCCTGCCGAGGCCGTCATGATCGGGGATACCCGTTATGATCTGGAGATGGCCCAAAGGATTGGTATGCCGTCTATTGGTGTTGAGTGGGGGGTGCATAAGCGCGACGTGCTTGGTGGTTATGCGCCTCACGCTATCGTAGATACTGTGGCGGACCTTCGCGACGTGCTTGGTTTGTAGCCAGCCTTGGTAAATTTGTCTATAGCAGGAAATGTGCATGAGTGACTGGGATTCCGATAAAACGGCTGAGTGGGGTGACAAACCTGCTGAGCAAGGTGCATTGCGACGCAAGCCAAATCTGCCGCCAGAGACTGGGCGTGACTGGAAGTTGATAGAAAAACTGGTTATGTCGTTACAGTCCGAGCAGCGCCGTAGCCGGCGGTGGGGTATTTTTTTCAAGTTCCTTACCTTTGCTTATTTGTTTGCGCTGCTGGCTATTGTCTGGTCGCCACTCGGCGGCGGCCTTGAGGCAACAACCAGCGAGCACACGGCAGTTGTTGAAATTAACGGGCCAATTTCTGCAGATGAGATTGCCAGTGCCGACAACATTGTTGGTTCATTGCGTTCAGCGTTTGAGCAGGAAAATGCTCTGGCGGTGATATTGCGCATTAATAGCCCGGGAGGTAGTCCTGTTCAGTCCGGCTATATTTATGATGAGATCAAACGGCTGAGGGGCGAATATCCCGAGAAGAAGGTCTATGCGGTGATCTCGGATATCGGTGCATCCGGTGCTTACTATATTGCAGCTGCGGCTGATGAAATTTACGCAAACCGCGCCAGCCTCGTTGGGTCTATTGGTGTGGTTGCCGGTGGTTTCGGGTTTACAGGTGCTATGGATAAGTTGGGGGTTGAGCGCAGGCTTTATACCTCAGGTGATAACAAAGCGTTTCTGGACCCATTCTCCCCCGAGCAAGAGGGGGAGGTGGTCTTCTGGCAAAGCGTGCTCGAGAATACCCATCAGCAATTTATAGCGGCCGTAAAAAAAGGGCGTGGTGACCGTCTTGCAGATGATGAACGGCTGTTTAGTGGATTGGTTTGGAGTGGAGAGCAGGCGCTGGAGCTTGGGCTGATTGATGGGTTGGGCAGTACGTCTTATGTGGCCAGGGAGATTGTCGGTCAGGAAGAGTTGGTCGATTACAGCCGCCGTAAGGGCGCCTTGCGGGATCTAGTGGATCAGCTTGGCGTCTCCTTGGGACACGGAGTCGCTTCGCAGCTCGTAGAGTCCCGACTGGAGTTGCGTTAGTGGCGGGGGGGGGCTACCGGGATTCCAATAACGGATTTCTCCCCCATGCTATCAGCATTTCATTGAGTGCGATCAGTGGAAGGCCGACTAGGCTGTTCGGGTCTCTGCCTTGCAGTTCCCTGAACAGCGTTATTCCCATGCCCTCCATTTTGAAGCTACCTGCGCAGTCGTAAGGTTCTTCTTTGCGCAGGTACGCATCGATTTCTTTGGCCGACAGTTCGCGGAAATGCACGGTAAACTGCTCGCAGGCGATTTGCAGGTTTCCGGAATCGGAGTCCAGAAGAGCAAGCCCGGTGTGGAAATTGACGCTTTTGTTGCTGCACTGCTCCAGTTGCCGAAATGCAGTTGAGTAATTTCCGGGTTTACTTAGCAGGGCTCCGCTGGGTAAGGCGGCAACTTGATCTGATCCAATAATCCAGTGGCTCGGATATATGGGTGCCAGGGCTCTGGATTTGCTTTCGGCCAGGCGCCTGGCCAAAGCCGCCGGATCTTCTCCTGGCGCTGGCGATTCGTTAATATTCGGGCTTGCGCAGGTGAAGGGCAGCCTCAGTCGAGCTAAAAGCTCCCGGCGATAGGGAGAAGAAGACGCCAGCAGTAGGTGTTTTTGGGGCATGATAAGGGCGCTCCTTCAATAATTTCGGCCAATTTTCGTGCCCGTATCGTAGAATACACCTACGAAAACGGAAAGCCCTTGGCAAAAGCGGACGAAGTCTTTGACAGCAGCGAGCTTCGCCCCTAGAATTGCGCGCCTATGTCAAATGCGTCTAGTGCCGAATTACCAAAGATAGTCGACCCATACAAGTTGGCGGAGCACAACAGCGTGCTGGAGGGAGAAATTCCTCTCAGTGCATTGTCTCGTTTCCGTGAAGCTGTTTTTGGGTTTGAAGATGGCGCTGTCTGTCGCGTGAAACTGTCCTTCTACAAGGATAGTGAGCGTCGCCGCATCGTCTCGGGTGAGTTGGAAGTTCCGGTCAATCTGGAATGCCAGCGCTGCATGGGGCCTATGAAGTCCGTGTTGGTTTCCCGGTTCGTTCTTGGGCTGGTGACCAGCGATGAACAGGCGCAGGGGTTGCCAAAGGACCTTGAGCCTTTTCTGACTGATGATTTCAGTGCGGATTTATGGTCGATGACAGAGGACGAGTTGCTGTTGGTTTTGGCACCGTATCCTCTTCATGATCGCGGCGAATGCCCGGCTAACGAAGATCTGAAAGCCTATGAGCCAGATGGATCTTCAGCAAAGCCTGAGAAGAAGGCAGGCGATAACCCGTTCAGTGTGCTGGCGGGGCTCAAGAATACAAAGCATTAATCAGGGCGTGGGCAACCATATTGGGTGCCGGCGCAATTAAACGAACACACGTTATTCGTAACCCTATTCAAGTAAAGTTTACGTTAACAGGTCAGGAGTAGAACCATGGCTGTACAGAAGAACCGTAAGACTCGTTCCAAGCGTGGCATGCGTCGTGCCCACGATGCCCTGAGCCCTGCAGCTCTGAGCACTGATTCAACAACTGGTGAAGTTCATCGCCGTCACCACGTATCTCCAGACGGATTTTACCGTGGCAAGCAGGTAATCGAAGCTAACGACGAGTAATCTCGTTGTATAGCCGCGCAAACCTCAATCGAGTGGGCAAGCGGTGAATCCGGTTACCATAGCGGTTGACGCCATGAGTGGCGATCGAGGTCCGGCAGTTGTAGTTGCTGCGGCCCTCGAAGCGGTGTGTGAAAACAAAGCCTTGAGTTTCATCCTGGTGGGAATCCGGAGTGAACTTGAGGCTTTGTTGCGTGAGGGGCACCCACGAATCCGTATTGTCGAAGCTGCAGACATTGTGCGCATGAATGAGCGCCCATCCCATGCGTTGCGGCACAAGAAAAACTCGTCCATGGCTATTGCTCTCAGGCTGGTACGTGATGGCGAAGCTCAGGGGTGTGTCAGTGCAGGTAATACCGGTGCCTTGATGGCATTTGGTCGCTCCATTATACGTATGTATCCGGGTATTGAGCGTCCTGCTATAACCAAGCTTATCCCTTCGCTACGGGGGCGCTGTCACGTTCTCGATCTTGGCGCCAACGTAGATTCCAGCGCAGAGAATCTTTATCAATACGCCCTGATGGGCTCGCTTATGGCGTCGGCAATCTGCAGTCAGGGTGAGCCGCGGGTGGCACTGCTGAATGTTGGCGAGGAAGAGATAAAAGGTAACGAGCAGGTTCGCCTTGCCTCTCACATGCTCGCCCAATGTGACTCCATTAACTACATTGGCTACGTGGAAGGCAGTGATCTGTTTCGCGATGTTGCGGATGTAGTGGTATGTGATGGGTTTGTGGGTAATATTGCGCTGAAAACCGGCGAAGGTGTGGCCGGGTTGCTCATAGAGCTTATGGAGCAGGCCTTTACTCGCACTCTTTACGGCCGCTTTGTAGGTCTTCTTGCGCGTCCTATCATCGGCAGGCTTCTTCGGCTGATGGATCCCTCCCGGCACAACGGCGCCAGCCTTCTTGGTCTTCAGGGCGTGGTTATAAAGAGCCACGGCAACGCCAATGAGCGCGCTATGCTTGCGGCCATTCGCCAGGCCGTCCTTGAGGTCGAGCTCGAGGTGCCCAGGCGCATCAATGAGCGCCTGGATGATTTGATGCTTTGATTGGTCAGGGCCTTTTGGCTCCCTGATGCAGAGCTTGCTTGAAATCATTTGGTTTGTTCGCGCAAAATCCAGCCAACTTGTACTATTGGCTAATCTCCTGAAACTCCCAATGACGATAAGATCCCGCTTATGAAATCAGCCTTTATATTCCCCGGACAGGGTTCCCAGTCGGTTGGCATGTTGTCCATCGCCGCCGAATCTTGGCCCATGATCAACAAAACCTTTGCAGAAGCCTCCAATGTGCTTGGCTACGACCTGTGGCACCTTTGCCAGAAGGGCCCTGCAGAAGAGCTCAACCAGACCATGATTACCCAGCCAGCACTGCTGACTGCAAGCGTCGCACTATGGCGTGAGTGGTTTGTTGCCGGTGGGCCGCGACCCGATTTTCTGGCGGGGCATAGTCTGGGTGAGTACAGTGCGCTTGTGGCTGCTGAAAGCCTCGATTTTGTCGAAGCTGTGAAACTGGTGCGCCTGCGTGGTGAACTCATGCAAGAGGCTGTTCCTGCCGGTGAAGGCAAAATGGCTGCTATTCTTGGTTTGGAAGATGCCGAAGTTGTTGCAGCCTGTGAAGAGGCAGCTAATGGCGATGTAGTGGCGGCAGTTAATTTTAACGCACCTGGGCAGGTTGTTATCGCCGGCTCAGTTGCAGCTGTTGATCGGGCCATTGAAGCTTGTAAAGCCAGGGGCGCGCGCAAGGCTATGCCATTGCCGGTCAGTGTCCCTTCGCACTGTGCATTGATGAAGGGCGCGGCTGAAGAGTTGGGGCAGGCTCTGGATGAAGTTCGTTTTAGTGATGCTGTCATCCCGGTTATACAGAATGTTAACGCAGCAGCGGTTACAGATTCAGCTACACTAAAGGCAAATCTGTTGAAGCAGTTGTATTCTCCGGTATTGTGGACAGATTCAGTCCGCACGCTGGTGGGGAATGACGTTAAGGTTGCCTTGGAGTGCGGCACTGGCAAAGTGCTTGCCGGGCTAGCCAAGCGAATTGACCGGGGGCTTGCCGTATACGGCATCGAAGACCCCGAGGCTTTGTCTGCTGCGCTTGCGGCATTTGAACCGTCTTGATGTAAAGGGAGTTGTGCATGTCTCTGGAAGGTAAAACAGCACTGGTAACCGGTGCTACTCGCGGAATTGGAAAAGCTATCGCCCTGGCGCTCGCAAAGCAGGGTGCTGAGGTTGTAGGCACAGCCACAACCGCAGAGGGAGCTGCAACCATTACCGAAAACCTCCAGGCGGCTGGTGCAAGCGGCTATGGCATAGTGATGGACGTAGCAGATGCCGAAAGCATTGAAGCTGGCCTTAAAGAGATAGCCAGTAAATCTTCGGTACCCCTTATTTTGGTTAATAATGCTGGTATAACCCGTGATAACCTGCTGATGCGGTTAAAAGATGATGATTGGGCGGCAGTGCTCGAAACTAACCTCTCAAGCGTGTTCCGCACCACCAAAGCTTTACTGCGAGGCATGGCAAAGGCACGTTGGGGGCGCGTTATCAACGTGAGTTCAGTGGTTGCCAGTATGGGTAACGCAGGGCAGTCTAATTATTGTGCAGCAAAAGCGGGTGTTGAGGGTTTTACCCGCAGCCTGGCGAAGGAAATGTCGAATCGTGGTATCACAGCTAATTGCGTGGCGCCGGGATTTATTGACACAGATATGACAAAAAAACTGGACGACAAGCAACGTGAGGCTATGCTGGAAATCATACCCGCGGGTCGTTTGGGGGAGCCGGAAGAGGTGGCAGCGCTTGTTGCTTTCCTGGCATCGGATGTTGCCGGTTACGTGACTGGGGAAACCATTCATGTAAACGGTGGAATGTACATGGGATAAGCTCCAGTTTTGGAGCTCGTGCGCAACTCATTGTCGCGCAACATGTTTAACCGGATCCCTGCTTGTTTGCAGGTAGGGTTTACACTAAACTGGCAGCACTTGAGTTGCTTGGTAGATACACAAAGTGAGGACATTATGAGTACAGTTGAAGAGCGCGTTAAGAAGATCGTTTGTGAACAGTTGGGCGTTAAAGAGTCCGAAGTTCAGAACTCATCTTCTTTTGTAGAGGATCTTGGCGCTGACTCACTGGACACCGTTGAGCTGGTGATGGCACTGGAAGAGGAATTTGAAACTGAAATTCCTGATGAAGAAGCCGAGAAGCTGGCCAGTGTTCAGGACGCGATCGACTACATCGTCGCGCATACCTGATACTCTGAATTTTAGTTAGCCAGGCTTAAAGCCGTCCTTGTTATTCTGTGAAGGACGGCTTTTTTATTGCCTGAAAATGACCCGGGGTTCGGGTTCATTCAGTAACACTGACCCATGAAATGATCAGGTGAACGCAGTTATGAGTAAACGACGGGTTGTTATCACTGGCATGGGAATGTTGTCTCCGCTAGGAAACGATGTGGCGACTTCCTGGGAGGCTATTCTGGCCGGGCGCAGCGGAATCGGCTTAATCGACCGTTTTGATGCGTCCGGGTATGGCACCCGTATTGGTGGTGCAATCAAAAATCTGGATCTGGAGTCGTATCTTTCGACAAAAGATGCCAGAAAGCTGGATGCGTTTATTCACTACGGTCTGATTGCAGCTCAGCAAGCTGTCGATGACAGCGGGCTTGCAGATTATGAAGCCTTGGATCGGGACCGGGTTGGTATTGCTATCGGTTCAGGCATTGGCGGGCTTGAGTATATCGAAAAGAACGTGCTGACCATGGAGAAGTCTGGCCCCCGCAAGGTGTCGCCGTTCTTTGTTCCTGCGTCGGTAATCAACATGATCTCTGGCAATGCCGCCATTCGCTTCGGGTACCGAGGCCCGAATATTGCCATTGTAACCGCCTGTACTACCGGCACCCATAACATTGGATACGCTGCTCGCACCATTGCCTACGGCGATGCCGATGTCATGCTTGCAGGTGGTTCTGAAATGGCAACAACGCGCACAGGCGTTGCAGCCTTCTCGTCAGCTCGCGCACTTTCAACCCGCAATGACGAGGCGGAAAAGGCGAGTCGCCCCTGGGATCGGGATCGTGACGGGTTCGTGCTGAGTGACGGTGCCGGGGTTCTGGTAATGGAAGAGCTTGAGCATGCCAAAAAACGCGGCGCGACGATTTACGGCGAGCTGGTGGGTTTTGGCATGAGCGACGATGCCCACCACATAACAGCGCCACCAGAAGATGGTGAGGGCGCAGCCCGGTCAATGAGCAATGCGTTACGAGACGCAGGCCTGAAGCCGGAAGATGTCGACTACATAAATGCCCACGGGACTTCAACGCAGGTGGGCGATGTAGCAGAAATTGCAGCAGCCAAGCGTGTGTTTGGTGTGCACGTTAGCCGACTGGCAATGAGCAGTACAAAATCCATGACGGGGCATTTGCTCGGTGCGGCAGGCGCTGTTGAGGCTATCTTTTCGTTGCTTGCTATACGTGATGGCGTGCTGCCGCCGACAATTAATCTGGATAACCCGGATGAAGGTTGCGACCTGGACTTGGTGCCTAACACTTGCCGCAAGTCTGATGTTCGCGTGGTTTTGTCCAACTCGTTTGGCTTTGGTGGAACCAATGGCACTCTGATTATGCGCCGCTACGAAGGCTAAGCGGCCCATGTTCAATCTGTTCTGGGCGGATGAAAGCGGGTTCCCCGCGGGTGACCGCGGTGCTTTATACGGTGATGGCCTGTTTGAGACCATAAGGATGCATGGTGACCGGGGGGTGCTTTTATCTCGCCACCTCGATCGAATGGTCCGTGATGCAGGTCGGCTGGGTATTCCCATTGCGCTTACGGATCTTCGCAAAGTCTGTACCGCAGCCACTGGTCGCTACCTGGATCGCTTCAGCAAAAAAGACAACGATAGGGGCTGGGTACTCAAGCTGACCCTTACCAGGGGGGAAGGTGGCCGCGGGTACCAGCCAAGCTCCGGAATTCGGCCTAACCTTATGGTGTCTGTTGGCCCAATGCCTGCACTACCGGCAAGCTCAGGTGTTACCGCTGACTTTTCCCGGATACCGCTTACCGTTAACCCCCTGCTTACTGGCATCAAATCCCTGAACCGTCTTGAGCAGGTTATGGCTGCCAGAGAAATTGAGGGGGAGGTGTATGAAGTTATTATGGCTGACAGTGCCGGTAATCTGGTTGAGGGTACTCGTACCAACTTGCTACTTAAGGTGGCTGATGGCTGGGTAACACCACCATTAAAAAGCCTTGCCGTAGCCGGTATCATGCGACAGTGGATGCTGGAGCGATTGCGTGCGCGGGGAGAGACCGTCTTTGAGCGCTCGGTGAGCATTGCAGATGTTATGGGCTCTCACTGTCAGGGGCTCTTCTTTCTGAACAGCGTTGTAGGAGCAGTTCCGGTACGCAGGCTTGCAGGCCAGGATTTGCCTGTAGATGACGGAGTTGCGACAATCTTTAATCCTCTCGAATTGTTGGAATAATTCATTTGCTCAAGAAACTTTTAATTGCAGGAATTTGCGCTGCCGTGCTCGTGGCTGCAGGCACAGGATTGTGGGTCTGGCAGGGGCTGGGATCCTTATCCAAACCCGTTGCTATGGAAGAGCCGATGCTGTTTGATGTTCCGGCTGGCACAGCATTCAGTGATGTTGCCAGGCAGTTAAAGTCTCGCGGGTTGGTCGAAGATAGCCTGTGGGTAAGAGTGTTCGGCCGGCTGTATCCGGATAAGGCCAGAATCAAAGCCGGAGAATATGAGTTTGTCAGCGGCATGAGCGCTACAGCCATGCTCGAAAAAATGGTTGCGGGTGATACCAAACATTGGTCTGTTCAATTTATTGAAGGCTGGACGTTCCAGGACATGCGTGCGGCTTTGGCAGCTACGGATCGTCTTAAGAAACTCACATCCGAGTGGTCAGATGCGCAGATTATGGAAGCCGTTGGTGCAGAGGGTGAGCACCCTGAAGGACGGTTTTTCCCGGACACATACCTGTTTACAAGTAGTGAATCGGATCTTGACCTGCTCAAGCGTTCGTATCGGCGCATGGAGGCCGTTCTTGCGGAGGAATGGGAAGGCAGGGCGGAAGGCCTGCCATACGATAGCGCTTATGAAGCTCTGATTATGGCCTCAATTGTAGAGCGGGAGACCGGCGCGCCCCATGAACGGGGTCAGGTGGCGGGTGTGTTCGTTCGCCGCCTGCAGAAAGGCATGCGATTGCAGACGGATCCTACCGTCATTTATGGTATGGGCGACAAGTACAAGGGCCGTATTGGAAGCCGGGATCTACGCACTCACACGCCCTACAACACATATCGTATCAATGGGTTACCGCCAACACCTATTGCTTTACCAGGTCGTGAGGCCATACATGCATCCCTGCACCCAGGCTCCGGCACGGCTCTGTATTTTGTGGCTCGTGGCGATGGTACCCACAAGTTTTCCAATACACTGGCGGAACACCAGAAGGCAGTTCGCGCGTTTCAGCTCAATCGTCGATCGGATTACCGGTCTTCACCTGCTCCTGACAAGGATGAGAAAGAATGACTGTTCGTGGTCGGTTTATTACCTTCGAGGGAACCGAGGGAGTGGGCAAGTCTACCCAGATTGCCAACGCTGCTGAAACCCTGAAAGAACTTGGCATTGATTGTGTTGTGACCCGTGAGCCGGGCGGAACGCCCATGGCTGAGTCGATTCGAGAGTTGTTGTTGGCGCCGCGGGATGAGTCTGTAAACGAGCTCACTGAACTGTTGTTGATGTTCGCAGCCCGTGCACAACACTTGCACACGCTTATTCTTCCAGCTCTTGAGCGGGGGCAGTGGGTCCTTTGTGATCGCTTTACCGATGCAACTTTTGCCTACCAGGGCGGAGGACGAGGTGTTCCAAGCGAACGGATTGCCTTGTTGGAAAACCTGGTGCAGGGGGATGTGCGCCCGGATCAGGTGGTTCTATTGGATGCGCCCGTTGAAACCGGTATGACCCGCGCGAGGAAGCGGGGGCAGTTGGACCGTTTTGAACAGGAGGCTGTGGCCTTTTTCCAGCGTATTCGTGATACCTACCTGGCTCGCGCCAAAGCTGCGCCATCTCGCTACAGTGTTGTGAACGCGGCAGACTCATTAGAGCAGGTTAGTGCCCATATCCGCGAACTTATGTGCAAGTTCCAATCAGATCTGCTTTAATTGAGTCACATTCTCACTTGAAGGTTCCGGTCGCGTCTATGTTGGATGCCCGTCTACTCAAACTGCCGATAGCATCTCACCAGCATCGCCATGAGCATCACCAGATAGTGATAGGTGTTCAGGGTGAGGCAGACTTGAGTGTTGACGGTACCGGATCTCATCTGGACACCTGGAAGGCATGCCTCGTTCCGACGGAGGCCAGGCACGACTACTGCGGTGATCATCAGAATCATGTGATGGTCATCAATCTCGATCCCTCAACCCCTGCTATTTCCACGCCGAACCATGCGGACTATGAGCGCATGGTTCGTGTGTTCGAAAAACCCCGCACCATTCACATGGATAGCCGTTTGCAGGGATTGGTTCAGTTTGCGGCCGGCGAGTTTGATCGGTCACCCGGAAATCAGGCAATGCATGGCCATCTCGCGGCCAGTATTCTCTATTGTATGGCTGACAGAGTGGTAGATCAGAGGGTGGGTCCGTCGCACCGCCACAGTCTGAGCCCGGATGCCATGCACCGTTATGTTCGGGCAAACCTGCACAGGAAAATAAGGGTGCAGGATCTGGCCAGTGAGGCCTGCTTGAGTGTGAGCCGGTTTCATGAGGTATTTCGAGAGGTGGTGGGAACTACGCCTCACCAGTTCTTGTTGGAGGCCCGCCTGGATCAAGCCATCAAACTGCTGGCTTCGACACCCCTTTCCGTCTCTGAAATCAGCTACCGGGTTGGCTTCTCGTCCCAGAGTGCATTGACCAATGCACTGCGCAAACATAAGGGAACCACCCCTACAAAACTGCAAGTTCGTGATAACGTTGCCTGATTTAATCTGAAATGACCGCATTCCCGTAGAATTCCACAAAATTATCGTAGGATTTTGTAAGCCGATAATACGTAGTAATACTAGGCTGGTTGCGTCAAATCACATCCTGACGATCTGTTGCTTGGTTTGGTCGCTAATTGGCAATACTTAACTATAGTTAAGCCTGAGTATGCGATTCGGTGTTTCGCTCAGATTCGTAAGGCATACCAGTAAACAAGAAGAACGACACAGTTGGCAGGCGCTCGCGCCAGAGCTGTGCTTTGCGAGCGGATATAGTCCGACTCATTAAACCGGAGGAATTCCATGGCTATTGGTGTTTGGATTAGTCTATTTGCTTATTTTGCAGTGATGATTGGCATTGGCCTTTTTGCGATGCGCACATCCACTTCTTCATCAGAAGATTACATGCTGGGTGGCAGGGGACTCAGCCCAAAGGTAGCGGCGTTATCGGCTGGTGCCTCCGATATGAGCGGATGGTTGCTTCTGGGTCTCCCCGGTGCGATGTACGTATCGGGTCTTGCTTCGGCATGGATTGGCGTTGGTCTGTTTGTAGGTGCGTTTCTTAACTGGGTTATTGTTGCTCCCAGGTTGCGTTCACAAACGGTCTCTTACGGCAACGCGCTTACCATTCCGGCTTTTCTGGCCAATCGTTTTCCCACGCAGGCATTGCCACTAAGAACCGTTGCGGCGATTGTTATTGTTGTGTTTTTCTCGGTTTACACAGCCTCAGGCCTGGTAGCAGGTGGCAAGCTGTTTGAAAGTGCATTTGCCGGAATTTTCAATTTTGGCGGCATGGGTGATTACGGTGTGGGTATCGTCATAACGCTGGGTGTTGTACTTGCTTATACAGTGGTTGGCGGGTTCCTGGCTGTGAGCATGACCGACTTTGTTCAGGGTTGCATCATGATGGTTGCGCTGGTTCTCATGCCAGCGGTGGTTCTGTTTGGCGAAGGCGGTGGCGGCTTTGCCCAGGCGACAGCCACGCTGAATGAGGTAGACCCAACCCTGCTGTCCTGGACAGAAGGGCTGACCTTTGTAGGATGGCTTTCGGCGGTAACCTGGGGCTTGGGCTATTTTGGCCAGCCGCACATCATTGTTCGCTTTATGGCAATCCGTTCCGTGAAAGAAGTGCCGACTGCTCGAAATATCGGTATGTCCTGGATGGCTATTTCCCTGATAGGAGCGATTGGCCTTGGTATTTTCGGTCGTGCCTACGCAGTGCGTAATGGCATGCAAATTGATGATCCGGAAACCATCTTCATCATTCTCGCAGACTTGCTGTTCCACCCGCTAATTACGGGCTTCCTGTATGCAGCTTTGTTGGCCGCAGTAATGAGCACCATCTCCAGCCAGCTTTTGGTAGCGTCTTCGTCACTGACTGAGGACTTTTATCGCTTGTTCCTGCGCAAAGAGGCTGGTGACCGCGAGTGCGTAAACGTAGGCCGGGTATGTGTAGTGCTTGTAGGCCTTGTGGCTGCAGTTATTGCTTCTGATCCCAACTCAAACGTTCTGAGCTTGGTTGGTAACGCATGGGCGGGCTTCGGTTCGGCGTTTGGGCCTCTGATCATTCTTGCGCTTGTCTGGCCTCGCACTAATGGTGCTGGCGCACTGGCCGGTATGATTGCCGGTGCGGGTACGGCAATGATCTGGGTATCTCTGGGCTACAACTCAGAGTTCATGGGTGGCCCGGGCGTCTACGAAATCATGCCTGGTTTCGCAGCCTCCCTCATTGCTATCGTAGTAGTGAGTCTTGCTACCTCCGACGCCAATGAGTATCAGGCAGAACAGCACAGCTAATACCTCTTGGGTGAGGCATTATAAGTACGCAAAAAGGGGCCCCGCCGGGGCCCTTTTTTATTGTCTGTTTGCCTCTGCGAACTGGTAGATTCAAGAGTGGGAAGCTATCTTTACTCAGTGATATTTCTCGGATGAAGCAAAAATAATGATAAAACAGGAGTCGTTCCATGAGTAAGAACAGGGTTTTGAGATATGCCTCAGGGCTGCTGGCGGCGGCCGTAGTGTCTGTTTCAAGTGGTGTACAGGCTGAAGGCAACTATGTGATGGGCACAGCAACGACGGGAGGAACTTACTATCCCGTGGGTGTTGCGATTTCCACACTGATCAAAGTGAAGCTTGAACCCAAGACTAACATATCGGTTTCGGCCATAAGTTCAGCTGGTTCCGCTGAGAACTTGAAGCTTATGGATGAAAACCAGATCCAGTTTGGCATTCTTCAGGGGCTATACGGAGCTTATGCCTGGAACGGAACAGGGCCGGTTAACAAGCCTTATAAAGATCTGCGTTCAGTATCAATGCTATGGCAGAACGTGGAGCACTTTGTAGTAACCAAGGGCATCGCCAAAACCGGCACAATCGAAGATATGAAAAACCTGTATGGAGAAAGCTTCTCCATAGGCGCGAGAAACTCGGGAACCGAAGGTTCTGGTCGCTTTATTCTGGGCAAGGTTGGCATTGATCTGGAAAAAGTAAACCTCGCATACCAAGGCTATGGGCCCAGTGCAGATGCCCTGCAGAATGGCAATATCGATGGCATGAATATACCGGCGGGTGTGCCAGCGGCGGCGGTAACAAGAGCCTATGCCAATATGGGTGACAAAATTACCACCCTTAACTTTACGCCAGATCAGGTTGCCAGGGTCAACAGTGACTTTGAGCTGTGGACACCTTATACCATCCCTGCGGGGACCTATCCCAAGCAGGCTAAGGATATCAATACCATTGCCCAGCCTAATATCCTGGCAGTTCGTGATGATGTCTCCGAGCAGGATGTCTATGAGATTACGAAAACTATCTACGAAAATCTGCCATTCCTGAATAACATCCATCAGGCAACGAAAGCTATGGCGCTCGAGAAGGCCATTGCAGGCCTGCCAATGCCACTTCATCCCGGTGCTGCCCGTTTCTATAAAGAGCAGGGTTTGACCATTCCTGAACGCTTGCTCGCTCAGTAATGGTGACTGGCAAAACAGAAGGCGAAACCGTCATTGTGGTTCGCGATGAAAGTGTTAGCGAGGCGAGTGAGCGAGTAGATCACTGGTTGCTTGGGCCAGTGATTTTCTGGCTCGCCATCGCCACGGCGCTGATTCATCTGTATTTCAATACGGTTTCGACCCTTTCTGAGCTGTGGAGTTCTGCTCTTCACTTCGGCCTTTTCGGGTTGATCTGCACTTTGACCACGCCTATGTTCAAAGCCCGAACAGTTGGCGGCAAGAGGCTGGCGCTTGGAGGCGATATTCTGCTGGGGCTTACTGCGCTGGTCTGTGCTTTCTACCTGATTTTCTTTGAAGACGATCTGTACCAACGGGGATTCAATTTTTCTACCGGCGACTGGGTTTTCTCAGTCGTGTCGGTGGCATTGATACTTGAGTTGGCGCGGCGCACGGTTGGCTGGTTTATTCCCGTGCTGTGTATTGTTGCTCTGACCTACGTAGCTTGGTGGGGCCAATATGTTGATGGCATCTTTAATTTCCCCGGGCTTTCCTGGGAGACTGTTCTGTATCGCTCATATATCGGCGGCCAGGGAATGCTGGGTTCCATCGCCCGGATTTCATGGACCTACGTATTCATGTTCATTTTGTTCGGTGCCTTTCTGGTGAAATCCGGGGCAGGGGACTTTATTATCGAATTGGCCCGCTGTGCGGCAGGGCGTTTCGTGGGTGGTCCTGGGTTTGTGGCAGTATTCGCCTCTGGTCTCATGGGCTCAGTCTCAGGATCCAGTGTTGCCAATACGGTTTCTACAGGCGTCATTACCATCCCCTTGATGCGCAAAGCCGGCTTTCCCGCGCGTTTTGCTGCTGGTGTTGAAGCAGCCGCTTCAACCGGTGGGCAACTGATGCCGCCTGTGATGGGTGCAGGTGCTTTTATCATGGCTTCCTACACCCAGGTTTCCTATCTCACCATCATTGCAGTTGCTGCACTCCCGGCGCTTCTTTATTTTATCTCGGTGGCCATGTTTGTGCGTATCGAGGCCAAGCGCAGCCATGCTGACAAACTGGAAGATGCTGCTGCGCCTGCGCTAAAGGAGGTCTTGAAAGGTGGCTGGCATTTTCTTTTGCCACTGGTCGTTCTAGTGGCTGCGCTGGTTTACGGCTTTACGCCAACTTATGCTGCAGGTATAGCGATATTGTCGGTTATCGTCGCCTCCTGGCTGTCGAAGAGTCCCATGGGATTAAGGGATATTCTCGATGCGTTGGCGATGGGTACACGGAACATCACTACCACTGCAATTCTCCTGATTACAGTCGGCCTCATTGTGATGGTCGTTTCAACCACCGGCATCGGCAATACGTTTTCGTTGATGATTACCGATTGGGCAGGCGGGAGCCTGTTGATAACTATACTTCTGGTGGCGCTGGCCTCGCTGATACTGGGGATGGGGTTACCCGTAACGGCAGCGTACATTGTTCTTGCCACGCTCTCGGCACCGGCAATATACAGCCTGATCGCTCAAAGTCAGCTGCTGGAGTTGATGGTAAGCGGAAACCTTCCTGAACAGGCTAAAGCAATCTTCATGCTTGCCGCACCAGATAAGCTGCCTTTGCTGGATGGGCCTATGGATGTCACGACTGCGAAACAGATGCTCGCACTGGTGCCGGATACCTTCAGTAGCCAACTCCTTGAGCAGGCTTTATCGCCGGAAACACTTTCCATGCTGCTGGTGGCTGCGCACATGGTCATCTTCTGGCTTTCCCAGGATTCCAACGTTACACCTCCGGTTTGCCTTACAGCTTTTGCTGCTGCTGCTATTGCCGGAACGCCACAGATGCGCACCGGGTTTACTGCCTGGAAGCTGGCAAAGGGGCTTTACATTGTGCCGCTTCTGTTTGCCTACTCACCACTGATTACCGGCGATTTTACCGAGATGATCCAGGTATTCTGTTTTGCCTTGTTCGGCATTTACGCCATTATTGCCGGTCTCGAAGGCTTCTTGGAGCACAAGCTTAATCTGCTGGTTCGCGCGTTGATGTTTCCGCTTGGAGCCTTGATGCTTTGGCCTCATGGGCAGTTACTGATCGATGGAGCAGGGCTAATCATATTTATCGCGGTTCTGGTGTGGAGCAGTCGTTATGGAAAACGACTCAGCGGCGATTACTCGGGCAATAACGAAGGAAGTGCGAACGCTGCATGAGCATCACAGACGTTATTGCATTACTGGCACTAGGCGGTATTGCCGGGTTCATCAATGTGCTTTCGGCAGGCGGGTCAATGCTTACGTTGCCGTTGCTGATGTTTCTTGGGCTTCCTCCTCAGGTTGCAAATGGTACCAACCGGGTAGCAATCGTTCTGCAAAGCACAACCGCTGTGGCAGGCTTTCGCCGCATGGGTCACGGTAATCTCCGTGTTAGCTTGCACCTTGCAGTACCGGCGGTTCTTGGATCTCTACTGGGTGCCTGGGTAGCAACATGGGTGCCAGACGTGATATTCGAATGGGTGCTGATTCTTGCCATGATTTTCGCTTCGGCATTCATGCTGTTGCCTCAACCCCGGCTGGAAACCAACCCGCTGACTGTAAACAGGCTTGGTCCTGTGATTTACATGGCTATGTTTCTGATTGGTGTATATGGCGGCTTTATTCAGGTGGGTGTAGGGGCTCTGTTTATAGTGGTTTTATATCGGTTGCTGCGCATTGATCTACGCCAGGTCAATGTTTTCAAGGTGTCTATTATTCTGCTTTACACAGTTCCCGCATTGATGATTTTCGCCTTTAACGGGCAAGTACGCTGGGGTATGGGGTTGGTTCTGGCACTAGGCAATATTACTGGGGCATTTGTAGCCGTTAAGGTGAATCTGAGCAATGAGGGCGCTAAATGGGTGAAGTGGATTACCCTTGTGATGGCAGCGGCGATTCTGATCCGGTTGATTGTTTACTGATCACACTCTGGCGGTAGGAGATAGAGCAATGAAGGCGATGGTTATCGAGCAGTTTGGCGGCCCCGAGGTGTTTGTCGAACGGGAAGTGGAGGCGCCTGAGCCGTCGGCTGGGCAGGTTCGAATCAAGGTGGTGGCTTCCAGTATTAACCCTATTGAAACCAAAATACGCTCAGGGTTTGTAAAGGCCGGGCCTGAGATGCCGGCAATCCTGAACGGTGATGTGTCTGGTGTTATAGACAAAATTGGCCCGGGAGTGTCCTCTTTTGCTGTGGGTGATGAGGTATTTGGGTGCGCAGGTGGAACTAAGGGCTGGCCTGGCGCACTCGCAGACTTCATGGTGGCCGATGCCCGGTTGCTCGCAAAGCGCACGCCAGCTATGAAATTGCCTCTGGCTGAGTGTGCTGCAGTACCGCTAGTGTTTTTGACCGCTTGGGCAGCCCTTGTTGAACGAGCGCAAATCCAGGCTGGCGAGCATGTGCTGATTCATGCTGGCACGGGTGGGGTGGGGCATGTTGCCATTCAGATCGCCAAGCACTTTGGGGCGCGAGTGGCTACAACTGTATCTACCCCGGAAAAAGCTGCGTTGGCAAAGAAGCTGGGTGCTGACGACATTATTCTTTACCGTGAAGAGTCTGTAGAGGGTTACAAGCAGCGGTTGACTCAGGGGCGGGGTTTCAGCCTGGTCTTCGATACTGTGGGTAGAGAGAACGTGGATCGGGCAATCGAGGCAACTGCAATTTCGGGGCGTCTCTGTTCCATTAATACTCGCTCCACCCATGATCTAAGCCTGATGCATGCCAAAGGCCTGACGCTACATGTGATTTTTCGTTCTATTCCCTTGCTGCATGGAATTGGAATGGATGATCAGCCGCGTCTTGTTTCCGCCATGAGCGATATGTTGGAACAGGGAGCGCTACAGCCGCTGCTCGACAAGGAGCGGTACTCGTTTACCAATGTGGGTGATGCCCATCGTCGTCTTGAATCCGGGCTCGCCATAGGCAAGATACTCCTGCTGCGATAACCCGCGTTACTTTTCAGCATCCACAAAAAAACGCCAACCCGAGGGTTGGCGTTTTCGTAGATCTAAACCTTGAAGCTTAATGCTTAAGCGACAGTCGCTTCAGCAGCCTTCTTGGTGTAGTTCTCCATCTGATCAAAGTTCAGATACTTGTAGATCTCTGCAGACATGCTGTCCAGATCCTTGGCGTATTCCATGTACTCCTCAGGAGTTGGAAGTTTACCCAGAATCGCGCCCACAGCCGCCAGTTCCGCAGAGGTCAGGTACACGTTGGCACCATCACCCAAACGGTTCGGGAAGTTACGGGTAGAGGTAGACAGAACGGTAGACTTGGGAGCTACACGCGCCTGGTTACCCATGCACAGGGAGCAGCCCGGCATCTCGGTGCGAACACCGGCGGTACCGTAGATGTTGAAGTAACCTTCTTCCATCAACTGCGCCTGATCCATCTTGGTAGGTGGAGACATCCACAGACGGGTGTTCAAGCCGCCTTTATGCTGCTCAAGCAATTTACCAGCGGCACGGAAGTGGCCGATGTTGGTCATGCAAGACCCGATGAACACTTCGTCTACCTTGTCGCCGGCCACTTCGGACAGGAACCTGGCATCGTCAGGATCGTTCGGGCAGCAAACGATTGGCTCTTTGATGTCAGCCAGATCGATTTCAACGACGTGAGCGTACTCAGCGTCTTTGTCAGCACGCATCAGCTTAGGATCAGCAAGCCATGCTTCCATCTGCTGGGCACGACGCTCCAGAGTACGGGCATCGCCGTAACCTTCAGCAATCATCCAGCGCAGCATGGTGATGTTAGAGCGCAGGTACTCAGCAACAGACTCTTCAGACAGGTTGATAGTACAACCAGCAGCAGAGCGCTCAGCAGAAGCATCGGACAGTTCGAAGGCTTGCTCTACCGTCAGGTGCTCAAGACCTTCGATTTCCAGGATACGACCAGAGAATTCGTTGATTTTGCCTTTCTTCTCAACAGTCAGCATGCCTTGCTTGATGCCGTACAGCGGAATAGCGTGTACCAGATCGCGCAGGGTGATACCTGGCTGCATTTCGCCTTTGAAGCGAACCAGAACAGACTCAGGCATGTCCAGTGGCATAACACCGGTAGCCGCAGCAAACGCAACCAGACCAGAACCGGCCGGGAAGGAGATGCCCATCGGGAAACGGGTGTGAGAGTCACCACCAGTACCAACAGTGTCAGGCAGCAGCATGCGGTTCAACCAGGAATGGATGATACCGTCGCCTGGGCGCAGGGATACACCACCGCGGTTGCGGATAAAGTCTGGCATGGTGTGCTGCATTTCAACGTCAACCGGCTTTGGGTAAGCCGCAGTGTGACAGAAAGACTGCATAACCAGATCAGCCTGGAAGCCTAAGCAAGCCAAATCCTTCAGTTCGTCACGGGTCATAGGACCAGTGGTGTCCTGAGAGCCCACAGTAGTCATGTGAGGCTCACAGTAGGTGCCAGGGCGAACGCCTTGGCCTTCTTCCAGTCCACACGCCTTACCAACCATCTTCTGACCCAGGGTGAAGCCCTTGGTGCCAGCAGCAGGATCGTTAGGCAGACGGAACAGATCAGTCGCGCCCAGACCCAGAGCAGTACGTGCCTTGGCAGTCAAACCACGACCGATGATCAGAGGGATACGGCCGCCAGCCTGAACTTCGTCCAGAATAACGTCAGACTTGAACTTGAACTCGGAGATGGTCTCGCCAGCTTCGTTCAGGATCTTGCCTTCGTATGGGCGGATTTCGATAACGTCGCCCATGTTCATGTTGTCTACGGGTGCTTCGAATACCAAAGCGCCGGCATCTTCCATAGTGTTGAAGAAGATCGGGGCAACCTTGTTACCGATACATACACCGCCAGCGCGCTTGTTGGGAACGCCCGGGATGTCGTCACCGAAGAACCAAAGTACAGAGTTGGTGGCAGACTTACGTGAGGAACCGGTACCAACCACGTCGCCAACAAATGCAACAGGGAAACCTTTGGCCTTGATTTCGTCAATCTGGCTCATTGGGCCAGTTACGCCAGGCTCTTCCGGCTTCAGGCCATCGCGTTCCATTTTATAGGCAGCGCGGGCATGCAGCGGGATGTCAGGGCGTGACCATGCATCCGGTGCAGGAGACAGGTCGTCAGTGTTGGTTTCGCCGGTAACCTTGAAAACCACCATCTTGGTGCTTTCAGGAACCTTGTCTTTCTTGGTGAACCACTCAGCGTTGGCCCAGGACTCAACAACAGACTTGGCCACGGCATTGCCTGCATCCATTTTGTCTTTAACGTCGTTGAATGCGTCAAACATCAGCAGAGTGTGCTTCAGCTGTTCGCCAGCCAGTTCGGCCAGATCGCTGTCGTCGAGCAGGTCTACCAGAGTTTCAATGTTGTAGCCGCCTTGCATCATGCCCAGCAGTTGAACGGCTTTGGGCTTGTCCAGCAGGGGAGATTCGGCGTCGCCTTTAACAATGGCGGTCAGGAACGCAGCTTTTACGTATGCGGCTTCATCTACGCCCGGTGGAATGCGGTTTTCCAGCAGGTCAACCAGGGTTTCTTCTTCGCCTGCGGGCGGATTTTTCAGCAACTCAACCAGAGCCGCTGTCTGTTCAGCGTTCAGTGGCTTGGGGGGAATATTCAGAGCCGCACGTTCTGCAACGTGTTCACGGTAGGCTTCTAACACGATTTGAACCCTCATCAGTTGGTATGTCCCGCGCCTTTAGCACACGCCTGGCGGGAGTTTTATGGCGGATGGACTTTAAGTTGGCGCTGTATTCTATAGGAAAGCACCTATAAAGTTAAGCTGGCCAGAGGTCGGAGAACACTGATAGCTGCGCTATAATCGCCCACCCTTTGAATTGACGCTGTTGCTTCCCATGACCCAGAAAACTGATTCCATAACCAAAGCCCTGCAGGATATTCACGATTTTCTGCCCTGTGTTACACCCAAACAGTGGATTGATAACGCATTAGCCAATCAGGACCTGATGCTGATTGATCACGCCCATTGCGAGAAAAAGGCCGCATCAACGGCGCTAAGCCTTATGTATCGCTATGTGGACAACAGCGACTTACTCAACAAAATGTCCCGACTGGCCAGAGAAGAGTTGCGTCATTTCGAACAGGTTCTGGCCATTATTGATAAACGCAGCATCGCATACTGCCACCTTACTCCTGCGCGCTATGCCGCCGGTCTGCGTAAAGAGGTGCGCACGGATGATCCGGGGCGGCTGGTGGATGTGATGATTGTGGGCGCTATCATCGAAGCCCGCTCATGCGAGCGCTTTGCGGCACTGGTACCGTTTCTTGATGATGAGCTTGCAGATTTTTATGGCAGCTTGCTCAAGTCAGAAGCGCGCCACTACAGGGATTACCTGGCACTTGCCGTGCAGGCCAATAAGGGCCCCGTTGATGAGCGGCTTGCGGATTTCATCGCGATTGAAAAGCAACTCATACTCGAGCCGGATACAGAGTTTCGGTTCCACAGTGGGCCCATAGCCTGAAAATCAGGTCAGCGCGCGGCACAACTTGATCCAGGCATCGATACCGGCGCTGCGGTACTTCTGTTTGTGCAGGATGAAGTAGAACTGTCGTTCAAAGCTTCGGTGCTCGGGTGTTTTCAAGGGCACCAGGCTACCGCGCCTGAAGGCATCTTCCAGAACCACCTCCGACAGGCAACCTATGCCCAGGTCGGCCTCCACAGCACGCTTGATCGCTTCTGTGTGCTCCAGTTCGAGCAGCACGTTCATATCTGGCAACAGGCCATGCATTCCACGCTCAAAACTCTGCCGGGTCCCGGAGCCTTGTTCTCTCATGATCCAGGTAGCGCCTCTAAGATCGTCGTCGGTCAGCGCCTCTTTTTTGGCGAGCGGGTGGGTTGGTGAGCAGAACACAACCAGTTGGTCTCCGCGCCAGGGCAAAACTTCAAGCTCAGAAGATTGCAACTCGCCTTCAATGAGGCCGATGTCCAGTTCGAAATCCTTGACCCTGCGCACGATCGTGCTGGTATTGGCTACTTCCAGCGCAACCCGGGGCCGGGTAGGGGTATTCATGTATTGGGCCATAACGCCAACGGCCAGATAGTTACCTATAGTTAAGGTGGCTCCAACTTTAAGAGCGCCTATTTCAGAGTTTTTGCTGAAAGCTTGTTCCAGCTCTGTTGCCTGAGCGAGAACAGCTTCTACTTTTGGTCGATAGAGTCGCCCGAGCTCATTCAGTTGCAGGCGTTTGCCAACGCGGTCGAACAGCTGGATGTCGAACTGGTTTTCCAGCTCCTTGAGCGCACTGCTGGCAGCAGATTGAGACATCGCCAGCGATTCCGCGGCCCGGGTAATGTTCTGAAAGTGTGCAGCAGCCAGGAAGACTTCAAGTTGCCTGAAACTGTATTTCATAACAAAGCACTCTAAATCGATGTAACCGAATAGGGTTATGGGAATATCCCATTTCATCGATAGGTTAATGGTGGGTTAGACTTTAGGCAATTCCTATTTTTACATTCTCCGCCGATAGCGAATCAAACGGGTAAGGGGCTTTAATGAGTAACCTGATAAAAGAAACAGTAACCAGTGTACATCACTGGAACGACACCCTGTTTAGCTTCAAAACCAGTCGCGATCCCGGGTTTCGTTTCAAGAACGGCCATTTTGTGATGATTGGTCTGGAGTCTGAAGGCAAGCCTTTAATGCGCGCCTACAGCATTGCCAGTGCGAACTATGAAGAGGAGCTGGAGTTCTTCTCAATCAAGGTTCAGGACGGCCCGTTGACATCCCGCCTGCAGAAAATTCAGGTGGGTGATGAGATTCTCGTTAGCCGTAAGCCTACGGGAACCCTGGTCCTTGACAATCTGTTACCGGGAAAAAATCTCTGGCTGATCAGCACAGGTACCGGGCTTGCGCCATTCATGAGCATCATCAAAGATCCTGAGATTTACGAAGCGTTTGACAAGGTAATCCTGACCCACGGCGTGAGATATGTGTCAGAGCTTGCATATCAGCAGGAAATTGAAGCGCTTCCGGAAAACGAGTTCTTTGGTGAGATGGTTAAAGGTAAGCTGGAATACTACCCAACGGTTACCCGTGAGCCTTTCCGCAATGAGGGCAGGCTTACCCGTGCTATGCAGAGCGGCAAGATAACCAGTGAGTTTAGCTTGCCCGAGCTGAATCTTGAAGATGATCGGTTCATGATTTGTGGAAGTCCAAGCATGCTTAAGGACACCTGCTCCATTCTTGATGAAATGGGTTTCAAGGAAGCTCGGGGTGGCGATTTAGGTCACTACGTGATTGAACGGGCATTTGTGGAGAAGTAAGACAGCAGTGCGTTAGCAGAATGCCAGAAAGCGGCAAACGCTTTGTGGCATCAGTGTGCAAGCAGGACGGGAGTGCTATTTCCATCCTGCTTGTTTTCAAAATGCCCTCCGTCATGTTGGGTGCTCAAAATTGAAGCGGTTAATCAGATCGCGACCCCCCCCAGCTTTGTTTCCAGATATTCTTCAATGCCCTCTTGGGCACCCTCCCGGCCAAGGCCGCTATTTTTCATGCCACCAAAGGGGGCTGCTGCGCTGGTTGGGTTGATGTCATTAATGCCAATAATGCCGAAATCCAGAGCCTCAAATGCGCGCATAGCTGTCGCCATGTTGTTGCTGTAGATGTAAGCCGCCAATCCAAACTCGGTGTCGTTGGCCATAGCAATCACATCATCTTCTGAGCGATAGGTGATAACAGGAGCGACTGGGCCAAAGGTTTCTTCCCGGTAGATTTTCATTGCCGGGGTTACGCCGGAGAGTACGGTTGGCGCGTAGAAGTAACCGTTTGAGAGGCCATTTTCTGTCAAGCGTTGCCCCCCGGTTTCTACCTTTGCTCCCTGAGCAACTGCGTCTTGAACCTGGCTATCGACTTTTTGGAGGGCCTGTTCATTGATTAACGGGCCGACACCAATGCCTTCTGACATGCCATTACCGGCTATCAGGCGATTTGCCCGACTGGTCAGCTCTGCAATAAAAGGTTTCAGGTGGTCTTCGTGCACAAATATCCGGTTAGGGCTAATGCAGGCCTGGCCGGTATTAAGGAATTTTACCAGAGACAGCCCTTTGGCAGCGTGAACGGGATCGGCATCGGGGAATACAATGGCAGGCGCATGGCCGCCAAGTTCCATAGACACTCGCTTCATGTTTGCTGCTGCCAGCCCGTTCAGCTTTTTGCCAACCGGGGTGGAGCCTGTGAAGGTCAGTTTGCGGACTCTTGGGTCTGTGCAAAAAGCATCGCCTACCCGAGATGGGTCCTGCACGGTGAGCATATTGACAACACCGGGCGGAAAGCCTGCTTCGGCGAAAATCTCCATCATGGCCTTGGCGCACAAAGGGGTGCTTTCAGCAGGTTTCAGGATTACGGTGCAGCCGGCCGCTAACGCAGGTGCAAGCTTGCGGGTAATCATGGAAATAGGGTAGTTCCAGGGCGTAATTGCACCAACTACACCGACTGGAGACTTCTGAACAAGAAAGCGCTGGTTTTCGCGGGCAGAAGGTATGCTTTGCCCGTATATGCGCTTGGCTTCTTCAGCAAACCACAGCAGGAAGTCTGCGCCGTACTGTACTTCATTGAGTGATGCTTTCAGGGGTTTTCCCTGTTCGCGAGTCATCAGTTCAGCCAGTTCACG
This sequence comes from Marinobacter sp. DY40_1A1, assembly GCF_016597815.1. GTDB lineage: Bacteria > Pseudomonadota > Gammaproteobacteria > Pseudomonadales > Oleiphilaceae > Marinobacter > Marinobacter xiaoshiensis. The sequence continues at coordinate 849,645 of NZ_VCHA01000001.1, forward strand.
CTTCTGCCGGATCATCAGTTCCCAAGCCCGGTAAAGTAGCTGGGAACGGTAATAAGCGGTAGTTTTCTTCCATTCCTTAAAGGCACAATCTGCGGCCGCGATGGCCGTCTCGATGTCCTGGTCCGTGCAGTTGGGCACATGCCCGATGATCTCGCCCGTTGCCGGGTTCGCCACCGAGAGCTCAGGGCGCCCGGTTAACCATTCTCCGTTGATGTACATGAGGCTTTGGCTCCTGACTGAATTAAAACTCTGTCTCCGGCAGCGCCATAATGGCGTCGTCGCCGGATCGTATCGCGCTCAGGTGCGCTGAACAGCGCGGCAAAATATAATCAATGAAAAAGTTGGTTGTCGCCAACTTGTTGGCCGCAAATGTACCTTGTTCAGCATGATCGTTGGCTGCGGCAGTGGCAGCTTTTAACATCAACCAACCTGCGGTCACTGTGGAGCTCAGCATAAGGTAGTCGAAGGCAACGGCACCAGTAAACTGGTCATCATCACTCCGCTCCAGCACCACTCTGGTCGCATCTTCAAGGAAGGCCAGTGCTTGGTCAAATTTAGCCTGGCGCGCGGCTGTCAGCACATAATTGCTTTGCAGAGGGCCAGTGAGAGGGCGCATGTCGTCAATCAACTCAGCCATAGCCCGGCCCTGATCACGAACTGTTTTCCGGCCAATCAGGTCCAGTGCCTGAATGCCATTGGTACCTTCATAAATCGGCAGAATGCGGGCATCACGATAGTGCTGTGCAGCGCCTGTCTCTTCGATAAATCCCATGCCGCCATAGCACTGGATGCCCAGAAAGGTTACTTCCTGGGCGATTTCTGTGCACCAGCCCTTAACCAGTGGTGTCAGCAGGTCAACTCGACGCTTATAACGAGCCCTGATGTCATCTGGCAGGTTCTCCGCATTGGCGTAATCGACGGCCACACAGCCGGTGTAGGCGAGTCCGCGCGCTGCTTCGGTCAAGGTTCTCATGATCATCAGCATTCGGCGCACGTCCGGGTGCTTGATGATAGGTGACACACCTTGTTCGCCCGGCGCCGTACCCTGAGTGCGCTCCAGGGTATAGTCCCGCGCTTGCTGATAAGCGCGCTCGGAAATGGACACGCCTTGCAAACCAACGGTCAGGCGGGCGTTATTCATCATTGTAAACATGCAGGCCAAACCACGATTTTCCTCGCCCACCAAATAACCGATGGCGCCTTCATTGTCGCCAAAACTCATTACGCAGGTGGGGCTGGCGTGGATGCCGAGTTTGTGTTCCAGCGAGACCGCCTGGCAGTCGTTTCTTTCGCCGGGCTCTCCGGAAGCATTCGGGAGATATTTGGGTACGGCAAACAGTGAAATACCTTTTACCCCTGGAGGGGCATCAGGCAGGCGAGCAAGCACAAGGTGGATTATGTTCTCCGCCATGTCGTGCTCACCCCAAGTGATGAAAATCTTTTGACCTTTTATCCGGTAAACATCGCCATCCGGACGGGCCTGAGTCCGAATGCCCGATAAATCCGAGCCAGACTGGGGTTCGGTAAGATTCATGGTTCCGGTCCATTGCCCGGAAATCATTTTCGGCAGCATCTGTTGTTTCAGCAGATCGCTGGCATTCTCTGAAAGCGCTTCAACCGCGCCCTGAGACAACAACGGACAGAGCCCCCACGCCATGTTTGCGGCGTGCCACATTTCCTGCACAGGAATGGCCAGTGAGAAAGGCAAGCCTTGGCCACCAAACTCCGGGTCAAACTGCAGGCTGGCCCAACCACTCTCGGCATACTGCTGGTACGCTTCACGGAAGCCGTCAGGCGTGACCACATTGTGGTTCGAATCCAGGCGCACACCGGTTTGGTCTCCGGTGACGTTGGTTGGCGCGATGACGGAACTGGCAAAACGCGCGGCTTCTTCAAGAATGGCTGCAACGACATCCTCGGAGGCGTCTTCATAACCGCAGGCTTTGGCCATTTCTGAAAACCCTGCGACGTTCTGCAGGGTGAACGCCATCTCGCGGGTGGGTGCTCTGAACGCTGTCATGGTGTGCTCCCTTAGCTCATGTACTGGCCGCCGTTGACCGACATGTTGGTGCCGGTCACGAAGCTTGCTTCATCAGCTGTCAGATAAGCGACGGCCCTTGCGATGTCTTCAGGCTTGCCAAGGTGGCCAACAGGAATTCCCGCAACAATGTTGTTCAGCACTTTTTCAGGCACCTGGCGAACCATCGGGGTGTCGATATAGCCAGGGGAAACCGAGTTGGCTGTTACACCCTTTCTGGCGCCTTCCTGGGCAATCGACTTGGTAAATCCGTAAATGCCTGCTTTGGTGGCGGCATAGTTGCTCTGGCCAAACTGGCCTTTCTCACCGTTCAGAGACGAAATGTTGACGATACGTCCAAAGCCGCGCTCGCACATGTTTTCGAACACTTGCTGGCACATGTTGAACATGGAGGTCAGGTTCACATTGATGACCTGATTCCACTGCTCTGGCTGCATTCTCTTTAGAGGCGCGTCGTTAGTGATACCGGCGTTGTTGACCAGAATGTCGATGGGGCCCAGATCCTGCTCGACAGCAGCGACGAATGCTTTACAGCCTTCAAAGTCAGTTACATCCAGCGGGTAAATAGCCACATCAACACCGTCTTCACGCAGGCTGGCCTGCCAGTCTTTTGCCTTTGCCGTGAACTCTTCACCGGGTAGGTGAGTGCCCACCACTTTGCGGCCCTGAGCTGCTAGCGCTTTACACATGGCGGTACCCAGACCACCGGCGGCTCCGGTAACAACTGCGATACGATTAGTCATGGTGTTCTCCTTACGTTTACGGGTGGTTTATCTCAAAAGTTTCTTGATATTCGATGACTGGGAAATGATTCCCTGTGAGGTGTACTGATTGCTGCGTTGTACGATTTTCGGGAGCTCATACAGATAGTTCACCATCAATCCGGCTGACTGCTTCAGACCTTTATCCGAGGTGTCAGCCATCCAGTTGAGCCGCGCGAGCTGGGCGCCATTGCTCAGATGAAAGTTCGCTACGGGATCGTTTGCACGTGATGTGCCGGGCTTGGTCGAGCTCAGATAGGCAGCAGCAAGTTTCAGGATGGCTTCTTGTTGGGTGCCGGTGGTGTCCCCCTTGCTTGCCAGCACTGGATCACGTGGCGGCGGCGTGCTGAGCCACTGCTCACCGCCAGGTAGCTGCATGAGCTGGTCGGCTGGAGTGTTTTCAAGCCAGCGGCGGAAACCGGGAATAGGTGACAAAGTGGCGAACTGCTTAAGCTGAGGGAACTCGACCTGTAGCTTGCTGACCACTTGCTTGATCAGGAAGTTACCGAAGCTGATGCCCGCCAAGCCTTGTTGGGCGTTGGAAATTGAGTAGAAAATGGCAGTGTCGGCTTTGTCGATGTCCTCAGTTGGCGCGTGCTCGTCCAGAAGCCTTTGAACGTTGTCGGCAAGACCATTCACCAAAGCCACCTCTACAAAAATCAGTGGTTCGTCTGGCATATTGGGATGAATAAAGGCGAAACAGCGGCGATCGAAATCCAGTCGGTTTTTGAGGTCGCTCCAGCTCTTGATGGCGTGTACAGCTTCATATGCGATTAGCTTTTCGAGCATTGCGCCGCTGGAGTTCCAGCTGATCTCTTCCAGTTGGAGCAAGCCGATGTCGAACCAGGTGGCCAGCAAATCGCGTAGATCCGTTTCCAGTGGCCTCAGTTGCGGATAATCTTTGCGCAGCCTGAGCAGCTCCTCCCGCATATCTACCAGGAATTTGACGCCGGAAGGTACCCCATTGAATTGCTTCAGAAGCGCCGTTCGGCTTGGTATCAGAGCCTTGCGTAAGGATTGCGCGGCTTCTGTTTTTTCGTTGGGCTTGGCGTTGTGCCATTGATCGATAGCACTCTCTACGGTCATCTCGTTAACGCCGTAATGCTCTGCAAGCAAACCCAGAAAGCGAGTTCTTCCTGTTGTGGTCAGTTTCAGATAGGCGCGGCCCAACAAGGCTGCCCGTTTGCGAGCTTCTACCTGACCGCCATTCTCGGAGAGGCAGTCGTCTATCCACTCCTTAACGATAGCAATATCAGCTTCCGGGAGGTCTTCCGCAATGCTCAGGATGTCTGAGCCACGACGGCCTACGGATTCCAGTCCGCCTGAAACCAGCTTCTTGAAGGCCCTTTCAAAAATGCTTACGGGTTGCCTCTGCATAACCTCGACTCCCTTGGTACAAAGCGGTGTTGTCTTTATTGAAGAGGGAAGGCTACCAGAGCATTTTGAAAAAACCAAGTAAAAGTACTTGGTTTGGTGCATATAAACCAGTAATGTAGTGGTCGAATGGTTCAATATGAGGAAGCACAATGCAAGAATTACACGGTTACTATCTGGAAGATCTGGAAGTTGGAATGGAGGCGTTCTACGCCAAGACTATTACGGAAGCTGATGTGGTGTTGTTCGCAGGTATTAGTGGTGACGACAACCCGGTACATATAAATGCCGAGTATGCGAAGACCACGCCGTTTAAAGAGCGGATCGTTCACGGCATGTTCAGTGCCGCGCTGATTTCCGCCGTATTGGGCACGCGCTTGCCTGGCCCGGGTGCGATCTATATAGATCAGCAAATCAAGTTTAAAGCGCCGGTTCATATTGGCGATACGGTGGTTGCGTCTGCAAAAGTTATTGAAATAAACGAAGAGCGCCGCCGAGTGAAGTTGGAAACCATCTGCAAGGTGGGAGAGAAAGTTGTTGCGGAAGGTGTCGCCACCAATATGGTCGATCGCCGACCGGCCTAAATCTGGAGACTGTTATGTTAATGGATAAAGAGAAGTCCATCGTTGCCGTGATTGATGTTCAGGCCCGGCTATTAGGTGGCGTGCATGAAGCTGATAAGCTGGTGAATAACTGCAGTTGGTTGGTTCGTCTGGCAAAACTGCTGGACGTGCCGGTGGTGGGCTCAGAGCAATACCCCGATGGACTGGGGCCTACTGAAGAAGGTTTGCGTGAACTGGTGGGCCCGGCCAATATATACGGCAAAGCTCACTTTTCTTGCATTGATGACCCCGGGTTCGAAAATGCCTTTCGAACGCACGATCGCAAACAGGTTGTTTTGTGCGGCATGGAATCTCAAGCTTGCGTGATGCAGTCGGCGATCAGGTTGCTTGAGAAGGGGTTGGAGGTATTTGTGGTAGCGGATGCCATTTCGGCCCGCAACCCATACGACACCGAAGTAGCCCTACGACGGATGGAGCAAGCCGGAGCCAGAATTGTCACAAAAGAAATGGTCGGGTTCGAGTGGATACGGCGTTCTGATGCGGCTCAATTCAAGACCTTCAGTAAAGAGTTCCTGCGCTAGTAAGTCACGGGGCCCTGATGCAGTGTGGCTAAGGGCCCCGGAGACAGTCAGAATAGGGTTCGACAAGGCAACCCGAGTTCCGAGAACCCGTTACCCATGAAAAAACGTACCCCATGAAAAATCGCACCCCGGAAGAGGGGCTTACCGCCCTGACTGACGACGCTGAGCGCAACCGTTTGCTGGCGGAGATGGCTGAGCAGTCTACAGACATGATTTCGCGCCACACACCGGAAGACTGGCTGTTTATATATGCCTCTCCCGCGGTTACGCATTTGCTGGGCTACACGGTAGAAGAAATTGTTGGGATCTCGGCATACGATCTCTACCACCCGGATGATGTTGAAGACTTCCGCTTACGGGCACCCACGGTAAGTTATGATCGGGGTTTGTACACTCATACCTATCGCTTTCGCTGTAAAGATGGACACTACATCTGGTTGGAAAGTACCAGCCGGACCATTCGAGACCCGGAGACCAACGATATTCGGGAAATACTGGTGGTGTCTCGGGATGCAACCCACCGGATCATGGCAGATAAAGCAAGCCGCCGTTTGGCGCGGGTGCTGGAGAGCACTCAGGACCTGGTTATATTTGCGAATCTGGATTTTACCGTTTCGCACCTGAATGAAGCTGCCCGGAAGGCTCTTGAAATGGAGTGCACGGATTACAGCTCATTTCCGCTCTCGTGGCTTGTGACCGAAAAGGGCCTTGCCACGTTGATGGATGAAGGCTTTCCAGCAGCAGAGGAAACAGGAAGTTGGCGTGGAGAGCTAACGATGCAAAACCTGAATGCGTCTCGCATACCGGTCATGCTAGAGCTCCTGGCTCACCGATCCTTGCATGGGGATATCGAGTATTTTTCACTGGTCGCTCACGATCTTACCGAGAAAAAGGCCGCCGAAGACCAACTCAAGCAGTATCAGGCTGAAATTGATCACGCCAGCCGGTTGGTAACTATGGGGGAGCTGGCTTCAAGCCTGGCCCATGAGCTTAACCAACCACTCTCCGCTATGGTGAATTATTTGCGGGGCATCGAGAGACGCTTTGCGGACAAGCCCACGCTCTCATGGAGCGATGTGGAATTGCCGATTACTCGAAGTATCCGTACGGCGTTGAGGGCAGGTGAGATCATCCATCGGATGATGGATTTCACGAGAAAGCAGGAGCCAGTCGTTACTCGCCTCAATTTACCGGATTTGATTGGTGAGATGATCAACTTCTGCGAGAGCACGGCTGAAAGGCACAACGTGTCCGTAGTTTTTGAGCCCGATTTGAATTTGCCAGAAGTTAAAGGTGATCGGGTGCAGTTGGAGCAGGTAGTGTTGAACTTGATCGTGAATGCTGTAGAGGCGAGTGCTTCTACTGATCGTGAGGACGCTGCCATTGTGCATGTCAGAGTCGTACCTCATGAGAGCGGGCAGCTGAGAGTGGAAGTTGAGGATCAGGGGCGGGGTATTTCCGAGGTGGATATGTCCCGTCTTTTTGATCGCTTTTTCTCAACCAAAGAGACCGGGCTTGGAATGGGGCTGGCCATCAGTCGTTCATTGGTAGAGAATCTTGGTGGCGAGCTCTGGGCGGAAAACCTCCATACTGGCGGCGCACGTTTTTCATTTACTCTCAATATTGCTGACTGATTATTCATGACCTCAAATAACGACGCACAAACAGTTTTCGTAATTGATGATGACACCGACGTTAGAGATTCATTGAAGTGGTTGCTGGAGTCTGTAGGGCTCAATGTTCAGACCTACGAGAATGCCATGACGTTCTTTGAAACTTTCGATGTTGGCGCCAGTGGTTGTATTGTAATGGATGTGCGGATGCCCGGCTTGAGCGGTATTAATGCCCAGAAAAAACTGCCGGAATACAATATTGAGCTGCCGGTAATCATGATTTCGGCCCACGGTAATGTGGATATGGCAGTGACCGCCCTGACCCAGGGAGCCATTACATTTATTGAAAAGCCATTTGATGACCAAACCCTGATTGATCATGTGCATAATGCATTGGAAAAAGATCGGGCTCGTTCTGTTTATCGCCGCTCCCAGTCGCGTATAAGAGACTGTTACGACCGGTTGACTCGAAGAGAGCGTCAGGTACTGGAGTTGATCGTTAAGGGGTTGTCTAACCAGGAAGCGGCGGATGAACTCGGTATTAACAGAAAAACAGTGGAAGGCCACCGGGCTAATATGACCGCAAAAATGAAAGTAGATTCGTTTGCGGAACTGGTACAGGTAGCCATAGCGCTAGGATTGGTACAGGGTATTACAAGCTTGTAAATCCAACAGCACAGCGGGTCAAAGCCTAGCGAGGATTTGTCTGGCAGCGTCCGGTAACCTGATCGGTTTTTGGGTGATATCGTCAACGCAAACAATCACTGTCTCGGCCGTTGCGCAACACACGCCATTCTGAAAAACTCCCTGATATAGCTGTATCGAACTGTTGCCGACACGTGTGACGGCCGTTCCAATATCCACAACTCCTGGCCAACGAATCTCGGCGCGCAGTTGCAGATTCAGATTGACGATTACGAAGGAGGTGCCAGCAGATGCGAGTGGTGCTTCCGAATCGTAGATCAGCTCAACTCGCCCTGTTTCAATAAACGTTGAAAATACCGCATTGTTCACATGACCCTGACGATCTGTGTCTGCGTAGCGCAGCTTGTCATAGGTGCGAAGCGGAAACTGTTCCAGATTCCAATTTTCGTGCATGCCATCTGTCATTCTTGATCCTCTCCTCATTCAGGCTAGCGGGTTCGGAGCATTGCGTACGGCATTGAGTATGTCAAATTCCCTTTCACCTTCCTCCTTTACATCCAGTTTTAGCACAGCTGCATACGCCATATTTTGTATGGTTCGGGTGCATACCTGGCAAGCCAAGTAATAATGCTTAATTAAATTTAAACAAACCGAGTACAAGTACTTGCTTTTGGTCTATGCTGTCCTTTCCTAATAATAAAATGAAGAGGGCTCGAATCATGACATCTGGGCACGCGAAAAATGGAACGCTCACTAGCAGCCATTGGGGCACCTATCGAGTTCATGCGGAGAACGGAAGCATTACCGCTCTGGAAGGGTTTGAGCGGGATGAAGACCCGTCGCTCATAGGACAAGGTATTGTAGATGTTCTTGACGGACCGACGCGTATCAAAAAACCCATGGTCCGGCGCGGATGGCTCGAGCATGGGCCAGGAAATACAGAGGGTGCCAGGGGGGCTGATGAGTTTGTTGAGGTGTCTTGGTCTAAAGCAATCAAGCTGGTGGTAGAAGAACTAAATCGAGTTCGCGACCGTTACGGTAACCGGGCTATTTATGGTGGCTCCTATGGCTGGTCCAGCGCAGGCCGTTTTCATCATGCCCAGAGCCAGTTAAAGAGGTTTCTTAACTCGGTTGGGGGCTACACCTATTCATTGAACACATACAGCTATGCAGCGGCTGAAGTCACTTTGCCTCATGTGCTTGGAGACTTTTATTCCATGGTCAACGGCGCAACCAGTTGGGACGTTATCAAGGAGCATTCCAGCTTGTTTGTGGCGTTTGGTGGGGCGCCCGCCAAGAATGGCCAGGTGACCAATGGAGGTGTAGGCCGCCATGTACAGAAGCAGGGCATGCTGGATGCAGCTTCAAATGGGGTAAAGGTCGTTAATGTTAGCCCGTTACGCTCAGATGTTCTTGATGAAATGGGTGCAGACTGGATCCCTGTTTACCCAGGCAGTGATGTGGCACTTCTTCTTGGTATTGCACACACCCTCCATACTGAAAAGCTGGCAGATACCGAGTTTCTATCTACCTATACCGTGGGCTATGAACGTTTCCGGCAGTATTTCATGGGCGAGACCGATGGTGTCGTTAAAGACTGCTCTTGGGCCGAGCTCAAGACGGGAATACCTGCTGCACGTATCCGGGATTTGGCGAGGGATATGGCTCGCCAACGCACAATGATTTCTGTGAGCTGGTCTCTTACGCGACAGGACAATGGAGAGCAACCCTACTGGGCAGCAATCGCGGTCGCTTCCATGTTGGGGCAGTTGGGCCTGCCTGGTGGTGGTATAGGTTTTGGTTACAGTGCCATGAACGCTATTGGTGCTAACTATGAGGGCATTCCCGGTGCGTCTCTACCTCAGGGAAAGAATCCGATAAAAAGCTTTATTCCCGTCGCTAGAGTTACAGATCTACTGCTTAACCCTGGTAAGCAGTTTGAATACAACGGAATGACTGGAACCTATCCAGAGATCAAGCTGGTTTACTGGGCGGGGGGGAATCCTTTTCATCACCATCAGGATCTCGTTCGCATGAGGAAGGCGTGGCAGAAGCCCGACACGGTTATTGTTCATGAATGGTGCTGGAATGCTCAAGCCAAACACGCAGATATAGTTCTGCCCGCAGCGACTTTTCTGGAGCGTAACGATATCGCCTCATCCAGCCGGGACCCTTTCCTTGTGTACATGCAAAAAGCCGCAGAGCCGGTAGGCCAAAGCCTGACAGACTATGAGATTTTCAGTGCGCTGGCGGAAGAGCTTGGTGCACGTGAAGCCTTCACAGAAGGTCGCGACGAAGAGCAGTGGTTGCAGGTAATTTATGATGAAACGCGGCAGAAGGCGGGTGCTAGAGGTATCAATCTACCAACCTTTGAAGAATTCAAAGCAAAAGGATGGTTTGAAAATGAGATGCCGAAAGAACCCCAGGTTTTGATGAAAGCCTTTCGTGAGAACCCTGAGGCGAATGCTCTCGGAACGCCAAGCGGAAAAATAGAGATCTTCTCCGAGACTGTCGCAGGCTTTGGTTATGAGGAGTGTCCGGGTTTTCCATTTTGGAATGACCCCAAAGAATGGTTGGGACAGCAAGCCTCTGAATACCCGTTGCATCTGGTTTCAAACCAGCCGAAAAACAAGCTGCACTCTCAATTGGATCACGGTTCACATAGCCGAAAATCAAAGATAAATGGGCGAGAGCCGGTGGTTATTCACCCGGATGATGCCAAGGCCAGGAATATCGTAGACGGTAGCCTGGTTCGCCTCTTCAATGGCCGTGGTGCCTGTCTATGCTCTGCCGTGGTTAGCGATGAAGTGCGCCCGAGAGTGTTACAGCTGAGCACGGGGGCCTGGTTTGATCCGCCACAACTTGCATCTACGGAAGTATCGTGCCGGCACGGTAACCCGAATGTTCTTACCCGGGATGAAGGAACATCCCGCCTAGCTCAGGGACCGAGTGCACTGTCATGCCTCGTGGAAATTGAATTGTTTAGCGGGGAAGCGTCGGATATGCCGATGGGTGCTTTTTCACCGCCCGTGATCCGTAGCGAGCCTGTTGTGGGCTCATAGACCCCCTGTTTATTAGCTGCATAACACACCTGTTCAGGAAAAATATGTATGTCCCATTCGAAGGCATTCGAAAAATAAGGGTTTTGCCTTTTATATCGAGTAAATACCCTTGATTGGCCGGGTATTTATTATTAGTATTCGGGTTGAGATAGTTTCTTTCCTATGCATTTCGAAATTCAATTGGATGGAGAACAACAACAATGTCCTTAAAAAAGAGATCAACTGGCGGAGAGCAGCCGTCAGCGCTGGGAGCTCTAAACCTCCGTGTACCATTTGTTCATTACAAAATAGAGATTCCGGATATTCTGCAGGGTGCGATTTTGTGTGTCGTTCCGCTGAGTATTACGGCATTGATGACCTCTGTTCTGGGGATTCCATTTGAAATTGCGGTTGCTTTTGTTCTCCTCAACAACATTCTTTATCTGGTACACACGCATTTCGGTGACCCAACGGTTGCAGGTTGGATTACAGCCGGGATTCCCTTGTATGTAGCCTTCTTGTCGAGCTACCCAGAGGGGGATGCCAGAATACTGGCGTTAATTGCCTTACAGCTAACCGTCTCAGCTATTTTTCTTGGTCTCGGGGTGTTCAAGGGAGCAGATGCGTTGGTGCGGAAAATGCCTGCGTCACTGAAATCCGGCATTCTGATTGGTGCGGGTATTTCCGCCATTATGGGTGAATTTGGCGCAGATGGCCGTGTATGGACGATGCCGATTACCATCTTGACCGGCGCCGTACTGGGTTTTTTCATGTTGTTTTCGGAAACAGCAAGTCCACTTCGTGCCCGGTACGGCTTCTTTCGTTTTGTAGCCCAATACGGCATAGCGGTGCCTTTCCTGATCGCCTATGTTCTCGGCATTATTATTGGAGAGGTTGATGCGCCTGTTATCGAGTGGGGCTTCACCACCATTCCCTTGGGTACGATTGTACGAGAGTACAGTGTGTTCGGGCTGGGGATGCCGCCCCTACAGTACTTCCTTGATGCAATCCCGCTTGCGCTGGCGGCTTACATTATTGCATTTGGCGACATCCTGGTTATGGACTCGTTATTCAAGAATGCCGACGCTGTTCGCAAGGATGAAAAGTTGGTTTTTAGCCCGCGGCGGAACAGCATAATCGTAGGTATTCGCAACTTGGTGCATGGGATATTTGCGCCCTTCATCAGTCTATCTGGCCCGGCATGGACAGGTGGCCAAGCGCTTGTGATCAACCGCTACATGAACAACCCTCGCTCGGTTATGGACAGCTATTGGGGCGGTGCAACCAGTCTGTATTGGGGTATGACGATAGCTGTTGTGCTGGTGCCTGTGGTGACACTTTTCAAACCTGGGCTGAATATCGGCATGGCGCTGACGCTATTGATACAGGGCTATCTGTGCGGGTACCTGGCAATCGAAATGCTGGATCGCCAGACCAATCTTGAGCGTGGCATCGCTGTTATTGTCGGATCAGTGCTTGCGGTGCAGGGCGCAGCCTGGGGGCTTGGTGTTGGCCTTGTGCTCTGGTTTTTCCTGGAGAAGAACTGGTTTGCAGATGCCTACGTTGCAACACATCACGGTCACGATGAAGAGTTGGCAGATGATCCAGTAACCGATCAACGTTAGTTGATTGCGACAAAACTTGTTCTAAAGATCAACTAAAGGTTTTACATAATGGAAAACATGTTTGAGCTCGGGCTCGATAAAACAGAAGCTAGCTACACGCCACTCACACCAATTTCTTTTATCCAGAGAACGGCCCTGGCGCACCCAACCCGCACCGCGGTTATCCACGGCAGTATCAGTCGGACATGGGCGGAAACCTATCAGCGCTGCCTGAAGATGGCATCTGCCCTGCGCAAGCTTGGTGTGCGAAAAGGGGACACAGTCGCAGCACTGCTGCCAAACATTCCGGAAATGCTCGAATTGCATTTTGCGGTTCCAATGATCGGAGCCGTTCTGAACGCCCAGAACACCCGGCTTGATTCCAAAACCATGACCTTTATGCTCAACCATGGGCGTGCAAAAGTGTTTTTTACTGACACGGAGTACAGTGACCGGTCCCGTGATGCTCTTGTCGGATGTGATGCCAAGCCGATTGTTATTGATGTTGATGACCCTAATTTCGCTGGCGGCGAACTGATCGGCAAGATGACCTACGATGCATTGCTGGCGACGGGTGATGATGATTTCGCGTGGGATATGCCTGACGATGAATGGCAGGCGATTGCTTTAAACTACACTTCGGGCACTACCGGAAACCCCAAAGGTGTGGTTTATCATCATCGTGGCGCGCACTTGAATGCCTTGAGCAATATCATCGGTTTTGGGTTGCCATCAGGTGCGGTTTATCTCTGGACGCTGCCGATGTTTCATTGTAACGGTTGGTGTTATCCATGGGCGGTAACCGCTGTAGCAGGCACTCATGTGTGCCTGCGCTCTCCACAACCGAAGCCAATATACGATGCCATCGCCGAGCACGGGGTAACTCATCTTTGCGCGGCACCGGTTGTGTTGAATATGCTTATCAACGCCCCCGAAGAATATAAAAAGCCGTTCAGCCAGCATGTAACCGCAGCTACCGGTGGTGCTGCACCTCCAGCCGCAACGATTGCAGCTATGGAATCCATGGGGGTGAAAGTAGTGCACCTGTATGGCTTGACAGAAACCTATGGCCCCAGCTTGATCTGTGAGTTCCAGGATGAGTGGCATTCTCTGGATGCCAAGGGCAAAGCGGCGAAAATGGCTCGGCAGGGGATACTGTCATTGTCCATGGCGGAAATGATGGTGGCAGATCCCGTGACTCTCATGCCAGTTGAACAGAACGGCAAAGCGATTGGTGAGCTTTTTGTTCGGGGTAACTCGGTTATGAAGGGATACCTGAACAACCCGGAAGAAACCACTAAATCCTTCAGCGGAGGCTGGTTCCATACCGGAGATTTGGGGGTATGGCACACTGATGGATACGTGGAGATAAAAGATCGCTCCAAAGATATCATTATTTCTGGCGGAGAGAATATTTCGACTCTTGAGGTGGAAAGCACGCTCTACGATCATCCTGCAGTGCTGGAAGCAGCTGTTGTTGCCGCACCCGATGATCACTGGGGTGAAATCCCCTGCGCGTTTATCACTTTGAAAACCGGCAATGACCACCTCACAGCAGCGGACATTGAGACTTATTGCCGGGCAAATCTCGCAGGTTTCAAGGTGCCCAAGAAAATTGTCTTTATGGACGATTTGCCGAAAACATCGACGGGGAAGCTGCAAAAGCATGTGCTGCGGGGACAGCTCACCGGTTAAAGGTTTTATTGTCCTAACATAGAAATGATGTTTCCCCGGCTAATGCCGGGGTTTTTTATAAATGCGCGCAGAAAAAGTCCATAGCTGGCATGTTCAGTCATCTGGTGCTCGCGCTGTTATATTGAAAATAATCTCTTCATACTGCTGGTCTGTTTTCATTGGTGAGGGGACATGATTTGTCTAGGGCGCTTGGGTGGCTGTGTTTGTTGGCAATGGTGGGGTTGTCAGGTTGTGATTCCAAAAACAATTCTGGAAGTGCCAGTGTCGTAACGGATGTTATGGTCAAAGAGATTGGCATGGATTCAGAGGAGTCTTTCAGCGACATCTCTCTCGCCCTCAAGCCCGCACAGCTAGACTGGGTTGGCCAAAAGATTTTTCAGAACGAGTGTGCCGGCAAGTACGAGTGCCTTGTTCACTGGAACGAATCGGAGGCGTTCCCTTCGCTGGGTATTGGCCACTTTATCTGGTACCCGGAAGGAGTTACCGAGCGATTCGTTGAAAGCTTCCCCGCTCTTTATGAGTATATGGAGCAGCGCCAGCGCAACATTCCTGAATGGTTGCGGGAGCTCGAGCCTTTTGATGCTCCCTGGCCAGATCGGGAAACCTTCCTTAAAGTCTCCGACTCCCCCGAAATAGCAGAGCTGAGGGAGTTTCTGGCGGGAACTCAGGGAATTCAGGCTGAGTTTATCTTTCGCCGGGCAAAGGAATCGCTGGTGAAAATAATTGAGGCCGCGCCTGACGAGCGTCAGGCAGATGTGAAGCGGCATATACAGACGCTCAGCCAAACCCCGGGCGGCGTTTACGCGATTATGGATTACGTGAACTTCAAGGGGGAGGGATTATCTGCAGATGAACGCTACAACGGTGAAGGTTGGGGGTTGTTGCAGGTTTTACTGGCTATGCCTGCTGAGGCGGCCCCGAGCACGTTAGACGAGTTTCGTGAGGCGGCGGGCGATGTGCTCACGCGCCGCGCCCAAAACGCAGCAAACCCGGTCGAGCGGGATCGCTGGCTGGCCGGCTGGTTAAAGCGCCTGGAAACCTATCGGGAACCCGTCGATATGCATTCAGTTCCCGGCGTATCCAGCTGATATGAACAGCCTGCCTTAGTCTTTCTTTTGTGGTTCAGGAAGAGTGCGGACATGAATGTCCCGTTGTGGGAAGGGGATGTTTATTCCGGCTTCCATCAAGGCCCTTGTGATTGCTGCGTGTATTTCATGGGACAGCGGCATGATGTCCAGAAGGTCTTTCACAAACACCCGCACTTCAAAGTTGATACTGCTGTCCGCCAGGCCAACACAGAAAACGGCGGGGGCAGGCTCGTCTACCACCCGGGCATTGTCATGGGCCACCTTGGTGAGTATCTCCTGAACCTTGTCCACATCGGTGCCATAAGCGACGCCCACACGAAGTATCACGCGGGTAATAGGATCGGAGAGCGTCCAGTTAGTAAGATCCTGGGTAACGAAGGTTTTGTTGGGAATAATCTGTTCTTTCCGGTCCCAGTCCACTAGCGTTGTAGCGCGAATTCGTATGCGTGACACTGTGCCGGTTATGCCGTCAATGGTCACCGTATCACCTACCCGGATAGGGCGTTCGAACAGGAGAATAATGCCGGAAACAAAGTTGGCAACAATCTCCTGCAGCCCGAAACCAAGGCCCACCCCGAGGGCGGCAACCAGCCACTGGAGTTTGGACCACTGAACGCCTATCACGCCAAGACAGATCACCACGCCCATTAGCACGAGAATGTAGGTGGTAATGGTTGTGATGGCGTAGCCAGCGCCCGGTTCGAGATTCATGCGGCTCAGTATGGTTACCTCCATTGTTCCCGGAAGGTTCTTTGCGGCAAGCACGGTACCGGTGGCCACCAGCAAGGCAAGCAGAGCATCTGCAAGTGTGATTGGAAGCGGATCGCCGCCCTGGAGGTCTGTGGCAATCGTCCACAAGGTAATGTCATTGAACAGTTGCAGTGCAGGAATAACGCTGGCCCAAAGGAACAGCAGACCTGTGATTGCGAACGCTGAGACAAGGATTCTCAGCAGGGCGGAACTTTGCTGGCTAATATCCTTGAGGTCCATCTCGGGCATGTCCAGGTTTTGAAGTATGCCTTCGCCCAAGGTGTCGGCAGCCTCTCTGGCTTCTGCTGCCCTGCGTTCAGCCGCTCTCTGCTCTCTGAGGCGCTCAAGGGTGAGCCGGCGCTCACGCACCGAGAGGCCCCTCAGGCCTACGTAGTAGACCAGCGTGTTAAAGGCGAGCCAGCAGATTGTTATAAACAGGTTGCGCTCGAGTTGCAGGGCTGTGTAGTGGTAGCCAATGAGGGATGCCGCCGCCAATACGAGCGGAGCGGCTACGGCGGTCACATGAAAGATTTGTAAAAAGTTGCTGTGGGGTTTTCCGGTTCGCACCGCTTTCATGATGCGCTGTGCGAAAACTGCCAGCACGATGGACACCAGGGTGAAAAGCAGGCGGCCGAGGCTGTCGTCAAATTGGGCACCATCAGGTGTGGAGTTCGTTGATGTGGTTATTATCGCCACAGGAATAACAGACACCATGAGGATGGGCAGTTCGCGACGTATCACCACCAAGGTGTTGGTGTTCCAGTGAAAATGGCTTTCTCCCAGCCCCTGTTTGCGGGCAACGTTGCGAACAAATGCAAGCAAAAGCATTATGAAGGCAGCGGCTGTGAAGCCTTTCGAGAGTGCCGAGTAAAAGGCATTGCCCTCCATCAGTATCAGCGCCAGCAGGGAAAACAACAACACGCCCGGCACCGCCAGTAAAAGGCTGTTAGCCAGTGCCTGAAGGGTAAATGTAGTTCGGTCATGGCCAACGTTACCGATATGGCGGCTGTTTTCCATGAGGTTTTTCAGAATGGCTTTGCGTTTCACCAGCAAAACGATGAGTAGCAGCGCGACAAGCCCAATGCGGATGCCGCGCTCTTTCACTGACTGGGTAAGGGCCTCGACTAATGCATCAGGGCTCAATTGTGAGATGAACCATTCGGCGGATTTGTATAATTCTCCGGCGGTTTCTGCGCTGACAGCCGCTGCGCTGGGAAGCCAGAAAAGCCTTTGCTGCAGGAGTTCCTGATATTCCAGAACCTGTTCTTGCAGGGTGGAAACAGTGCTGTAATATTCGTTGAGCACATCAATGTGTTCGGTAACAGCTTCGTGCAGTTCACGGAGTAGTTCAGAACGGCGGGTCCGCAGTTGTCCGCGGGCATCGTCGCCTGGTTCGGCAATGGCTTCAAACTCCTCCAGCCTCAGTTGCTCTTCTCTTGCTGAAGCAAGCTTGTCCTCGATGCCTTCAATCAAATCGCTGGCAATACTTTGTCTTTGCAGGCGTTCAAGCCTTTGCCTTAGCAGGTTGGCATAGCTTGCCGTCAGATTAAGCCCCGCTTTCTCCAGCCTCAGTTCAAAGCTCTTATACTCATCTTGAAGGCGGGTCAAAATGGATTCCGCATATGCTAGCCGACCCCGGCTCTCCCTTACCGCGATCTGGCGCTGAGTGAGTGAGGACTGCAGGGCTCGTACCTGCTCCAGAATGTCAGAGTTAACCACGTCGGGTAACTTTATCTCTGGCGGTGATTCTGTACCTGCGTCAAGCTCAGGTTGCACGGCAGGCCGCGATTCTTCTGGTTGCTCTGCGGTTTGGTTGCTTTGTCCTGATGCTGTGTTTGATTGCTTGTTGGCGGTCTCCGATTCTTCGGCCCAGGCTGGCAGGTGCAAGGCGCAGAGTAACAAGAGGCCGGCCAAGCATGGTGCCAGAGCTGCATAGCGGGTAAGACGTTGCTTCATATTATGCACTCCTTGCATGGACGGCACTCGAGAGTGAGCCCTGAATTATAAGGCAACTGTGCGCCTCAGGAGTTTGAGAGCGGCATCTTTTTCAACTCTGGCTTTTGCCCAGGTTGCACAGCCAGCCACCAGACGTGCTTGTCCCAGTCGCCCAGAACGATCCGCTGTGCGGCCTTACCGTTTACTTCCAGGGAGTGTTCGGCAGGTCTATGGGTATGCCCATGAATCAGTTGCGGCACATCATGGGCTTCCATAATGCGCACCACCTCCTCTGGGGTCACGTCCATAATATCTTCTGCTTTGCCCTGATTTGAGGCCATGCTCATTTCCCTCAGTTGGCGCGCCATTTGTTGGCGATCTTTGAGAGGACGAGCCAGAATCATCTTTTGCATTTGCGGATTGCGCATTTTTGCACGGAATTTCTGGTATTCCACGTCGGCTGTGCAAAGGCTGTCACCATGCATCAGCAGGGTAGGGGTGCCATAGAGGTCAATGAGCGTGGGATCATCCAGCAGGGTGGCGCCTGCTCGCTCACAAAAATCCTCGCCTAGCAGAAAATCCCGGTTGCCGTGCATCAGAAAAACACGAGTGCCCCTGTCGCTCAGGGCGCGCAGTGCAGCTGCAGCCTGCTCTTGCAGAGGCGTGCGTTCATCATCACCAATCCAGGCCTCAAAGAAATCGCCGAGTATGTAGAGCTGCTCTGCGCCAGGCGCCTTTTCTTCGAGAAAGCGAAGAAACGCCCCGGTAATATCAGGGCGTGACTCCTCCATGTGCAGATCGGAAATAAACAGCGTTGTCACGCTGCGCCTCCATCCTCGATAACGCTGGCTTTCTCAATGACCACATCCTCATAGGGGACGTCTTGATGGCCCGCGTTCATGGTGGTGCGCACGGCACGAATAGCGTTAACCGTTTCCATGCCCTCTACTACTTTGCCAAATACGCAATAGCCCCAGCCTTCGGTCGTTTTGGCCGAGTGGTCCAGAAATCCGTTGTCTTCCACGTTGATGAAAAACTGTGCGGAGGCGGAATGTGGATCCATGGTGCGGGCCATGGCAACCGTGCCTTTCATGTTGCTCAGGCCGTTATCGGCTTCGTTTTTGATGGGCTCGCGAGTTTTACGCGCAGCCATACCTGGCTCAAAGCCGCCGCCCTGGACCATGAAGTTGCTGATAACGCGGTGAAAAATAAGGCCATCATAAAAACCTTCACGAACATATTGCTCAAAGTTTTTTGCGGTTTCAGGGGCTTTTTCGTAATCCAGTTCGAGCTTGATATCGCCGTGATTGGTTGTCAGCAGAATCATCAGGGGTTCCTGTTCATTGAGTTAGAATCGGGTAAAGCCGGTATTGTACGCAAGAGTTTCCGGTGATGCATGAGTCCGGCCCGGATTTATGAGTATAATAGACGGTTTACGACCCACTTCTTTTGACAGAGATTGTATGAGCGCCGAGCCGAAGAAAGCCCATAACTTTATTCAGAACCTGATTGAAGACGCCCTTGCCAAAGGCGAGCATACCGGTCAGGTGGTTACCCGTTTCCCGCCGGAGCCAAATGGATATCTGCACGTTGGTCATGCGAAATCCATTTGTCTTAACTTTGGCATTGCCGATACGTTTTCTGGTGTGTGTAACCTGCGGTTTGACGACACCAATCCGGAAAAGGAGAGTCAGGAGTACATCGATGCCATCAAGGAAGATGTTGAGTGGCTTGGTTACACCTGGAATGGGGATGTGCGTTATGCCTCTGATTATTTTGATGCTCTCTACCATTTTGCCGAGGAGTTGATCGAAAAAGGCAAGGCGTATGTGTGCGCGCTTACGGCAGAGGAAATGGCCGAGTACCGCGGCACTCTGACAGAGCCGGGTAAAAACAGCCCTTATCGCGACCGGCCTGTCGAAGAAAGCCTGAAGCTATTCCGGGAGATGCGAGACGGAAAGTTCGAAAACGGTGAGCTGGTGTTGCGGGCGAAGATTGATATGGCTTCTCCGAACATCAATATGCGCGATCCTATTCTTTACCGCATTCGTTTCGCAGAACACCACCAGACAGGTAACAAGTGGTGCATCTACCCGATGTACGATTACACGCACCCAATTTCTGATGCCATGGAGGGGATTACTCACTCTCTGTGCACACTCGAATTTGAAGACCACCGCCCCCTCTATGAGTGGGTGCTGGAAAACATCACTGCGCCATGCCAGCCACGGCAGATCGAGTTCGCTCGCCTGAACCTGAACTACACCATTACCAGCAAGCGTAAGCTCAAGCGCCTGGTTGACGAGAATCTGGTGGACGGCTGGAATGACCCGCGTATGCCGACTATTTCGGGTATGCGTCGCCGGGGGTATACGCCGGAATCTCTGCGTGCCTTCTGTGACATGATCGGCGTTAACAAGGCTGGCGGAACAGTGGATGTGGGGATGCTTGAGTTCGCTATCCGAGAGGATTTGAACGCCCGCTCCCCCCGTGCCATGTGCGTAATGCGCCCACTGAAAGTGACGCTGACCAATTACCCGGCTGACAAGACCGAAACTCTATCCCTGCCTGTACATCCTCAGAATCCGGGTATGGGGCAGCGTGAAGTGACCTGGAGTCAGACCCTGTTTATCGATCGGGAAGACTTTGTGGAAGAGGCGCCGCGCAAGTGGAAGCGCCTGGCGCCGGAGCAGGCGGTTCGCCTTCGCGGCGGCTATGTGATGACCTGCAAAGAAGTTGTTCGGGACTCCAGTGGCGAAATTGTTGAGCTCCGCTGTGAATACGATCCAGCTACTTTGGGTGTTAACCCTGAAGGTTATAAGCCTAACGGTGTTATTCACTGGGTATCTGAGGCCGACAGCGTAGATTGCGACATTAACCTGTACGACAGGTTGTTCAACCACGAATTCCCGGACAGCGACAAGGAAGGCGACTTCCTGGACCACGTGAACCCGCAATCGCTGGTGGTTCTGAAAGGAGCACGGGCAGAGAAGGGCTTGGCAACGCCGCTTACAGACCTGCCATACCAGTTTGAGCGGGAAGGTTATTTCTTCTGTGATCAGGAGCTGACAGCCAAGGCCGGTAAGCCGGTATTCAATCGTACAGTTACCTTGCGGGATTCCTGGGGTAAATAAGGATAAGCATTCGGGAGACCAGCTTTGATCAGGATTTATAATACGCTCACCCAGCAAAAAGAAACCTTTACGCCGATTGAGCCTGGAAAGGTTCGTATGTACGTGTGCGGGATGACCGTTTACGACTACTGCCATCTGGGTCATGCCCGGGTGTTGGTGGCATTTGATGTGATCACACGTTACATGCGCAGCCGTGGCTACGATGTAACCTATGTGCGAAATATCACCGATATTGACGACAAGATTCTTCGCAGGGCAGAGGAAAACGGCGAGCCGTTTACCGAACTGACCGAGCGCATGATTGCGGCCATGCATGAGGATGAGGCGCGCCTTGGCGTGCTGTCACCCAGCGAAGAGCCAAGGGCTACGGATTATATTGCTGAGATCATTGCCATGATCAGTACGCTGATTGAATCCGATCATGCCTATGCTGCAGCTAACGGTGATGTTTATTTTTCCGTAGAGTCTTTTGAGAACTACGGAAAACTCAGCAAGAAAAAGCTCGAAGACCTGCTGGCAGGTGCGCGCATTGATGTGCAGGAAGCCAAGCGAAGCCCTGCTGATTTTGCGCTTTGGAAAGCCGCAGGCGAAGGCGAGGTTAGTTGGCCCTCGCCATGGGGGAATGGGCGTCCGGGCTGGCACATTGAGTGCTCCGCCATGTCTACCCATTGCCTGGGTAATACCTTCGATATTCATGGAGGCGGGCCAGACTTGCTGTTCCCTCACCATGAAAACGAAATTGCCCAGTCTGAGTGCGCTACCGGGCACACTTTCGTAAACACCTGGATGCACGCGGGAGCTATCCGCGTGAACAAGGAAAAGATGTCCAAATCCTTGGGCAATTTTTTCACGATTCGGGAGATACTGGAAACCTATCCGCCTGAAGTGGTGCGCTTCTTTCTGGTGTCCAGCCACTACCGCAGTCAGGTTGATTACTCTGAAGACAATCTTGCTGAAGCAGGGCGCTCTCTGGCCCGGTTATACCATGCACTGCGTGGTGTAGAACCCATGAGCTCAAACGATGTGCCTGACACTGAGCAGGATCGGCGCTTCGTAGAGTTGATGAATGACGACTTCAACTGCCCTGGTGCGATATCGGTTTTACACGCGTTGGCTAATGACATAAATCAACACCGTCGTGAAGGTCGTGAAGACGATGCTAGGAAAGCGGCAACTGTGATGATCAGGCTTGGCGATGTTCTTGGGATCTTGCAGCAAAACCCGGATGCCTTCTTTCAGGCTGATTCCGGCGGAGAGCTGACGGCAGAAGACATTGAAGCGAAAATTCAGGCCCGTGCTGACGCCCGCAAGTCTAAAGATTTTGCCGGTGCCGACCGCATTCGTGACGAGCTGGCAGAGCAGGGTATTATTCTGGACGACTCCCGCGAGGGAACAAGTTGGCGGCGTAGTTAACGCTGATACCAAGGTCGCGTTGTACTCAGGGAAATGACCTTATAGGGAACTTCCCGTATAATGCGCCCTTCGATTTTTCGAGCCCGGCTGCTGAACGGCTGCCGGGACAGGGCTAACCCACTGAGGCTAATTAACGATGACAGATCGCGTACAACTCGGCGGCATTCAGGTCGCAAAGAACTTGTATGACTTCGTAACTAACGAAGCAATTCCGGGCACTGGGCTGGATGCAGATAAATTCTGGGCGGAGTTCGACAAGATCGTAAACGATCTGGCGCCGAGAAATCGTGAGCTGCTGGCCAAGCGCGGTGCCATCCAGGAAAAGCTGAACAGCTGGAACAGCGAGCACAAGGGCCAAAAGCTCGATATGGCCGCTTACAAAAGCTTTCTGAAAGAAATTGGTTACCTGGTAGAAGAGCCTGCAGATTTCCGCATATCTACTGCGAATGTTGATCCTGAAGTTGCAACCATGGCCGGCCCGCAGTTGGTAGTGCCAATCATGAATGCCCGCTTTGCACTGAACGCTGCAAACGCACGCTGGGGCAGCCTTTATGATGCACTTTACGGTACCGATGCCATTTCCGAAGAGAACGGTGCTGAAAAAGGCCGTGGCTACAACCCGGTTCGCGGTGCCAAGGTTATCGAATTTGCACGTAACCTGTTGGATAGCTCTGCGCCCTTGGTGGCAGGCAGTCATAAAGATGCAGCTCTTTACCAGATAGCTGACGGCAAGCTTGTAGTCAAGTTGCAAAATGGCGAAGTAACCGGCCTTAAAGACGAGTCTGGATTTGTTGGTTACACAGGTGCGGCCGATGCGCCTACCGGCGTTCTGCTGGTTAAGAATGGTATGCACTTCGAAATCCAGATTGATGCCAGCCACCCGATTGGCAAGGACGACGGAGCTCACGTTAAAGACGTACTGATGGAGTCTGCACTGACCACCATCATGGACTGCGAAGACTCTGTTGCTGCAGTAGATGCCGATGATAAAACTCTGGCGTACAGCAACTGGCTGGGCCTGATGAAAGGCGATCTTGAAGAAACCTTCGAGAAAGGTGGTGAGCGCCTCACCCGTAAAATGAATCCGGATCGCGAATACACTGCAGCCGACGGTAGCCAAATCAAACTGAAAGGCCGCAGCCTGATGTTCGTTCGTAACGTTGGCCACCTGATGACCAACCCGGCTATTTTGCTGAAAGACGGCAGTGAAGTGCCCGAGGGGTTGATGGACGGTATTCTTACTTCCCTGATCGCTATTCACGACCTGAAGGGCAGCGGCAAGTTCCAGAACACCGCAACCGGCTCTGTGTACATTGTCAAGCCGAAGATGCACGGCCCTGAAGAGGTTGCGTTTACCAACGAATTCTTTGGTCGTGTTGAAGATGCTCTGGGCCTGCCGCGCTTCACTCTGAAAGTCGGCATCATGGACGAAGAGCGTCGTACCACCGTCAACCTGAAAGCCTGTATCCACGCAGCCAAAGAGCGCGCGGTGTTCATTAACACTGGCTTCCTGGATCGTACCGGTGATGAAATGCACACCTCAATGGAGCTTGGTCCGTTCATTCGCAAGGGTGAAATGAAGCAGGCAGCATGGATTGGCGCATATGAGCAGTGGAACGTAGATGTAGGTCTGGAGACAGGCTTCCGTGGCGTTGCACAGATCGGTAAAGGTATGTGGGCAATGCCAGACCTGATGGCGGCTATGCTTGAGCAAAAGATTGGTCATCCGAAATCTGGTGCCAACACTGCTTGGGTTCCTTCGCCAACGGCAGCGACCCTGCATGCGACTCACTATCACCAGGTATCTGTTGCTGATATTCAGAAAGAGCTGGAAAGCCGTGCTCGGGCTAGCCTCGACGACATTCTCACTGTGCCGGT
Organism: Marinobacter sp. DY40_1A1; assembly: GCF_016597815.1. Lineage (GTDB taxonomy): Bacteria > Pseudomonadota > Gammaproteobacteria > Pseudomonadales > Oleiphilaceae > Marinobacter > Marinobacter xiaoshiensis. Next base: position 873,758 of record NZ_VCHA01000001.1, read on the forward strand.
AATGGAAGATCCTTCCAAACTGACAGCGACAGACATCCAGCAGGAGTTGGACAACAATGCTCAGGGTATTCTGGGTTACGTTGTGCGCTGGATTGATAGCGGTGTGGGTTGCTCCAAGGTGCCCGATATCAACGATATCGGCCTGATGGAAGACCGCGCGACTCTGCGTATTTCATCCCAGCACCTGGCTAACTGGCTGTACCACGGTATTTGCACCGACGCGCAGGTTGAAGAAACCATGAAGCGTATGGCGCAGGTTGTGGACAAGCAGAATGCCAATGACCCAAGCTACCGCCCTATGGCGCCTGACTTTGCTGACAGCATTGCGTTCCAGGCCGCTATGGATCTGGTTCTCAAGGGTCGCGAGCAGCCAAGCGGTTACACTGAGCCGCTGCTGCACGCATACCGCCTCAAGGCAAAGCAGAAGTTCGGCCAGTAAGTTCGGCTGACACAAAAAAACCCGCTTCGGCGGGTTTTTTTGTGCTTGATGATCAGGAGAGTTAGTGATCAGTCTTTATGCAGCTCATTTGCAGCATACAAGGTGTTTTGCAGCAGGGTAGCGATTGTCATCGGGCCCACACCGCCGGGTACCGGTGTGATGTAAGCTGCGCGGGCAGCGGCGGGTTCGAAGTCAACGTCGCCTTGCAGTCTGCCGTTATCCATACGGTTGATGCCGACGTCAATCACAGTTGCGCCTGGCTTTATCCACTCGCCCTTGATCAGCCCGGGTTTGCCTGCGGCAGCAATTAAAATATCCGCTTCACGAACGAACTTTTCCAAATCTGGCGTGAAGCGGTGGCATACAGTGGTGGTGGCGCCCTTGAGTAGCAATTCCATGGTCATGGGGCGGCCTACAATGTTTGAAGCGCCTACAATCACCGCGTGCTGCCCTTTATAGGGGGTGTTGATGCTATCCAGCAGGGTAATCACGCCAGCGGGTGTGCAGGGCCTTAAAGCAGGTTTGCGCTGCATCAGGCGGCCTATATTGTATGGGTGAAAGCCGTCGACATCTTTATCTGGGCGGATTTTTAATAAAATCGGGTCTGCGTCCAGATGGCTGGGTAGAGGCAACTGAACAAGGATGCCGTCCACCGCAGGGTTTTCGTTCAGTTCATCAACCAAAGCTTCCAGGGCTTGCTGGGATGTATCTGCGGGCAGGTCGTAGGAAAGGGACAGGATGCCCGCTGCATCGCAGGCTTTCCGTTTATTACCTACATATACCTCGGAAGCCGGATCGTTGCCCACCAGTACTACTGCCAGGCCGGGCGCGCGGAGCCCTTTGCGGGTTCGGGCTTCTACGCCGGCTGCAACTTGTTGTCGTACTCCGGCGGCGATTTCTTTTCCGTTGATCAGTTTGGCGCTCATGTTTCGTCTTGTCGGTTGGCTTTTGGAAATAAAAGGGGCAGTATTGTCGCACGCTTGTCGTCTAACTCCAATTAGGGGTGCTCTGTGCATTATTGCAGCAGAGAATAGGGGGGGAGCGTGAAAAATACTGATTTAAAGGATAATTTTCATTTCCTTGTTGACGAAGCGGATTGGCGACGGTAATATGCGCGCCAACTTTGCTGAAGCAAGAGTTGATCAGTTTGAACGGGGTATAGCGCAGTCTGGTAGCGCGCCTGCTTTGGGAGCAGGATGTCGGGAGTTCGAATCTCTCTACCCCGACCACTTTTCTTCATGTTCAGCTAGACCAACGGTCAAGCGCCCGTAGCTCAGCTGGATAGAGCATCGGCCTTCTAAGCCGAGGGTCGCAGGTTCGAGTCCTGCCGGGCGCGCCATTAACGCCGTCGGCTTGATCGAAACCGAACTGCAGGCAAAGTTAACAGGTATAGAGTTAAAGATTGCATGCTGAGTGGTTAGGCAGCAGCTAATCGAAATTACCGAAGATACCGAAAGGTATGTCCCGATGTGGTGGACGTAGCTCAGTTGGTAGAGCTCAGGATTGTGACTCCTGCGGTCGAGGGTTCGATCCCCTTCGTCCACCCCACTTTTCAAAGTAATGAAATCCGCATTTGCAAAGTGTGTTAACGCCGTAATAGCTGTAGCTGTCAGGTTTCAGCAATTAAACGATACGGCAACGCGGTACAGGTTTAAGAATTCCGGGTTGTGGCGAAATTGGTAGACGCGCCAGATTTAGGTTCTGGTTCCGAGAGGAGTGGGAGTTCGATTCTCCCCAACCCGACCACCTTGAAAAGGCTCTTGGAGATAATCTGAGGGCCTTTTTTTATTGTTCTTTCCCCTTTATTTTGCAGTTTTCGTCCCAAACTCCTGCCTAACAAGTGCCGCTGGCGTCACGATCCCTGAAACTACCTTTGGGAGATGATTCTCTCGTCAGGGTAAACCGTGATAAACTATCGGCTTTTAATTTTGGGTCATTTCCGGGAATTTACTCTGAAATGGTCTTTTAGTTTTAATTTCATTCACATACCGAACCTGAATTTTGAGGATCTTCCATGCAAGTGTCTGTAGAAACGACCTCCAACATCGAGCGTCGCATGACGATTGGTGTGCCCGCCCAGGAAATTGAACAGGCGGTTCAGAAACGCCTGCAGGAAACTGCGCGTACAGTGCGCCTGAATGGTTTCCGTCCAGGGAAGGTGCCCATGAGCGTGGTCAAGCGTCGTTTCGGTGACAGCGTTCGCCAGGAAATCGTTGGCGAAATCATGCGCGATAACTACATCAAGGCCTTGCAGGAGCAGGATATTAATCCGGCTGGCTGGCCCAAGCTTGAGCCAAAAACCATGGAAGCGGGTAAGGACCTCGAGTTTGTTGCCATTTTCGAAGTGCTTCCTGAAATTGAACTGGGTGACCTGAGCAAAGTCTCAATCGAGAAGATGACCTCTGAAATCACCGACAAGGATATCGACACTATGGTCGATAACCTGCGTCGTCAGCAGGCCACTATGAAGTCCGTAAAGCGTAAGTCCAAGAACAAGGACGTGCTGACTATCGATTTCAAAGGTTTCATCGACGGTGAAGAGTTTGATGGTGGCGCGGCGGAAGGCCATAAGCTGACCCTGGGTTCTGACCAGATGATTCCTGGCTTCGAGAAAGCCATCGTTGGCGGTAAGGCCGGTGAAGAGCTTGAGATCGAAGTGACGTTCCCTGAGGACTACCACAACGAAGATTTAAAAGGTAAGCCTGCGAAGTTTGAAATCAAGATTCATGAGGTTGAAGAGCCTCAGCTGCCTGAGCTGAATGCCGAGTTCTTTACCAAGTTTGGTATCGAGGCGGAAGACGAAGCTGCATTCCGTGAAGAAGTTAAAAAGAACATGGAGCGCGAGCTGAAACAGGCTGTGTCCAACAAGGTCAAGAATGACGTAGTAGATGGGCTGCTTGAATCAACCGAGTTTGATATTCCGGCCGCACTGACCGATCAGGAAATCGATCGCTTGCGTCAGGATGCTGTCCAGCGCTTTGGCGGACAGGTTGATTTCCAGCAGCTGCCCAAGGAAATTTTCCAGGAGCAGGCGGAGCGTCGTGTGAAGACCGGTCTGTTGTTCCAGGAAGTTGTAAAGGCAAACGACCTGAAAGTCGATGCGGCCAAGGTTGACGAAAAGATCCAGGAAATCGCGTCAACGTATGAACAACCAGATGAAGTCATTGCGCACTTCAACGGTAATCCGGAGCAGAAGAGCCAGATCGAATCTTCAGTTCTGGAAGACCAGGTTGTTGACTATGTTCTCTCTCAGGCTAATGTCAAAGAGAAGAAGGTCAAGTACGAAGAAGCCATTCAGGCAGGGCAGCCCCAGCGCTGAGGTTGGCGGCGTAACAGCACCGGAGCCGGAAATGCTTCTGGCTCCTCGCTGGCCGAATGAAATTAACAGCCGGCATGTCCGGCTGTTTTCATCTAGGCTTGAGGCTGGCAAAGTAACAGACGCAAAAGCTGAAGATGCTGTGGTTTTAAGCCACGCCCCATTTATCCATAAGGAGTTCAGGCGAATCATGATGCAGAAACCAATCGATGGTCTCGCAATGGATACCAGGTCCGCCCTGGTGCCGATGGTTATCGAGCAGACCGCCCGTGGGGAACGCTCGTTTGATATTTACTCTCGTCTGCTAAAGGAACGGGTGATCTTCATGGTTGGGCAGGTGGAAGACCACATGGCTAACCTGATCGTGGCGCAACTTCTGTTCCTGGAATCTGAAAACCCGGATAAAGACATCCATCTGTACATCAACAGCCCCGGTGGCTCTGTGACAGCTGGCATGTCAATTTACGATACCATGCAGTTTATCAAGCCAGATGTTTCAACTCTTTGTGTAGGCCAGGCTGCGAGTATGGGCGCTTTCCTTCTTGCGGGTGGCGCTGCAGGTAAGCGTGCATGCCTACCCAATTCCCGAGTCATGATTCATCAGCCTCTGGGAGGCTATCAGGGCCAGGCGACAGATATCGAAATACATACCCGCGAGATTCTGAAAATCCGGCATACACTTAATTCCATACTGGCTCATCACACAGGCCAGGATCTGGAAACCATCGCCCGGGACACAGATCGCGATAACTTTATGGATCCGACACAGGCTAAAGAGTACGGGTTGATAGACTCGATACTTGATAAGCGCGTGCCGAATAAATAATACTGGCAGTAATTGCATCACCCTGGCCGGCGTTTGCTGTTTATCTGGCGCGCCGGCAAAACGAGATCAGAGGTATTTCAATGGCAGATGAAAGAAACGGCAGAGGCGACGATAACGGCAAGTTGCTCTACTGCTCGTTTTGTGGAAAGAGCCAGCATGAAGTCCGTAAGCTCATTGCAGGGCCTTCGGTGTTCATCTGCGACGAGTGTGTCGACCTGTGCAACGATATTATCCGTGAAGAAATTCAGGAAAACGCACAGGAGGAGCCGAGTGATCGCCTTCCGACGCCGGCTGAAATCCGCAATACGCTTGATGAATATGTCATTGGCCAGGATCGAGCCAAGGTTGTACTCGCGGTAGCGGTTTATAACCACTACAAGCGCCTTCGTTATGGTGAAGGCAAAGGCGATGTGGAGCTTGGCAAAAGTAACATTCTGCTGATTGGCCCTACGGGTAGCGGTAAAACATTGCTGGCGGAAACGCTGGCACGCATGCTTAATGTTCCCTTTACCATTGCCGATGCCACAACGCTTACGGAAGCGGGCTACGTGGGTGAAGACGTTGAGAATATCATCCAGAAATTGCTTCAGAAGTGCGATTACGATGTGGACAAGGCCCAGCGCGGCATTGTCTATATTGATGAAATCGACAAGATTTCACGCAAGTCTGATAATCCCTCCATTACCCGTGATGTGTCGGGCGAAGGCGTTCAGCAGGCTTTGCTGAAGCTGATAGAGGGCACGGTTGCCTCTGTGCCGCCCCAGGGTGGCCGCAAACATCCACAGCAGGAGTTCTTGCAGGTCGATACCAGCAACATGCTGTTTATCTGCGGTGGCGCCTTTGCAGGCCTGGATAAAGTCATCCGTGACCGTACTGAAAAAAGTAGCATCGGTTTCTCGGCAGCGGTTGCCAGTCGGGAAGAGACTAAAAATACCGGTGATGTGATCAAGCACGTCGAAACAGAGGATCTGGTCAAATACGGCCTGATTCCCGAGTTTGTAGGGCGCTTGCCTGTCATAGCTACCTTGACAGAGCTGGATGAAGAAGCACTTGTGCAGATTCTCACAGAGCCGAAAAACTCTCTGACCAAGCAGTATCAAAAGCTGTTTGACATGGAGGGCGTGGAGCTGGATTTCCGGGATGACGCACTGCGCGCGGTTGCGAGCAAGGCTCTGGAGCGTAAAACGGGCGCCCGGGGTCTCAGATCTATCATGGAAGCTACGTTGCTCGACACCATGTATCAGATTCCTTCGGAGCACGATATCTCCAAGGTTGTGATTGATGAAAGCGTGATCAAGGGCGATTCCGAGCCCTTCAAGATCTACGCGAATAATGATCATGCCAAAGCCGTACCTGATGATTGACCAGATCTGCAGGGCCGGGTTGATCAAACAACCTGAAGAAATCTGAAAAAGGGGCGGAAACGCCCCTTTTTTAATGGTTTGTATCAACAGGCATAGTGTTGTGCTGTTTGGTAAAAAGATTGCAATTTCAGAGGTCGCCCCAATGAAGGGTGGTATGCTGAATGAAACACAGTCAGAGGATTCCTTATGACCCGGATACCCCAAGATATCGTGCAAGACTACCCGCTGCTTCCCCTTAGGGACGTAGTGGTGTTTCCGCACATGGTGGTCCCCCTGTTTGTGGGCCGCGAGAAATCCATCCAGGCTCTTGAAGCCGCAATGGAAGGGAGCAAGGAAATCCTCCTGGTGGCCCAGCGAGATGCTTCCACCGATGAGCCTGGCCCCGATGACGTCTTTGAAATGGGTACGCTGGCAACCGTATTGCAAATGCTGCGTCTCCCGGATGGTACCGTGAAAGTACTGGTTGAGGGCAACGCCCGGGCCGCTATCAGTAACGTTTCAGAAGCCGAGTATTTATCCGGTGGCGCTACGCTGCTCGAGGAAGAGAGTCTTCCTGAGCGCGAAGAAGACGTACTTATGAAGACCCTCACAGAAGAGTTTGAAAAGTACGTAAAGCTGTCCCGGAAAGTGCCTTCAGAGGTCTCCAGCGCCCTGACGGGTATCGAAGAGCTGGAGCGTCTTGCCGACACCATGGCGGCTCATCTGGAAATGCGTATCCCGGAAAAACAGGAACTGCTCGAAGCCCTCGATATTCGCCTCCGTGTAGAGCTTCTGCTTGGCAAGCTGGATGGCGAAATTGATCTTATTGAAGTTGAAAAGCGCATTCGCGGCCGCGTAAAAAAGCAAATGGAGCGCAGTCAGCGCGAGTATTACCTCAATGAGCAGATGAAGGCTATCCAGAAAGAAATGGGTAACCTTGGAGAGGGCAATAACGATTTTGAGGAGCTTGAGCAGAAGCTTGAAGAGGCAGGGCTGCCGGAAGAGGCTCGCAAAAAGACAGAATCGGAGCTGAATAAGCTGAAAATGATGTCGCCCATGTCTGCTGAGGCTACAGTAGTACGTGGCTATATCGACTGGATGCTGGCAGTACCCTGGAAAAAGCGCAGTCGGGTGCGTCACGACATTGAAAAAGCGCGGGAGATTCTTGATCAGGATCACTACGGCCTTGAAGAGGTCAAGAAGCGCATTCTTGAATACCTCGCAGTGCAGAGCCGCGTGAAAAAGGTAAAGGGGCCTGTGCTTTGTCTGGTGGGCCCTCCTGGTGTTGGTAAGACCTCCCTTGGGCAGTCCATCGCCCGTGCCACCAACCGCAAGTACACGCGAATGGCCTTGGGTGGTGTGCGGGATGAAGCCGAAATTCGCGGCCACCGCAAAACTTACATAGGCGCATTGCCGGGTAAGTTGCTGCAAAAACTGGCCAAAGTCGGTGTTAAAAACCCTCTGTTCCTGTTTGACGAAATTGACAAGATGGGTATGGATCACCGTGGCGACCCGGCGTCGGCATTGCTGGAAGTGCTGGATCCGGAGCAGAATCACACGTTTAACGATCATTATCTGGAAGTGGACTACGACCTTTCCGATGTCATGTTCGTGTGTACCTCCAACTCCATGAACATCCCTTCTGCATTGCTTGACCGCATGGAAGTTATCCGGATTCCGGGTTACACCGAGGATGAAAAGGTCAACATTGCGCTGCGCTACCTGTTGCCCAAGCAGATCAAAGCCAACGGATTGCGTAAGGATGAACTCACGCTGCGTGAGGATACCTTGCGAGATATAGTTCGCTATTACACCCGTGAAGCCGGTGTTCGTGGGCTTGAGCGTGAAATTGCCAAGATCTGCCGCAAAGTAGTGCGCGAGCACGTGGAAGCCAACGACAAAGCGGTTATCACGATCGAGCCCGACATGCTTGAGAGCTATTCGGGTGTCCGGAAGTTCAATTATGGGCTGGCGGAAGAAACCAATCAGATAGGTCAGGTGACAGGTCTTGCCTGGACCCAGGTAGGTGGTGAATTACTTACAATTGAGTGTGCTCTCACCCCAGGTAAGGGCCGAGTTGTCAAAACCGGTTCGCTTGGGGATGTGATGCAGGAATCAATCCAGACGGCGCTCACGGTTGTCAGAAGTCGTGCAGCGGGTTTGGGTATTGCAGATGATTTCCATGAAAAACACGATTTGCACGTTCACGTGCCTGAAGGTGCAACGCCCAAAGATGGGCCGAGTGCCGGTATCGGGATGTGCACAGCGTTGGTTTCTGCATTAACCAAAATCCCGGTGCGTGCAGACGTCGCCATGACCGGTGAGATTACTCTTCGCGGTCGGGTTTTGCCTATTGGCGGGCTCAAGGAAAAGCTCCTTGCGGCGCATCGTGGCGGCATCAAGACCATTGTGATTCCTGATGAAAATGTTCGCGATCTCAAAGAGATACCGGATAATATAAAGGAATCGCTGGAGATAATTCCGGTTAAATGGATTGATGAGGTATTGGACATTGCGCTGGCTTATGCACCCGAGCCGCACACGGCCAGTTCGCCGTCAGAAAAGGGCTCAGGTAAACCCCGTGATGACGAAAGTGACAGTGCAGAGCGCATAAATACGCATTAAACCCGACATGAGTTGTTGACACGCCGGAGAACCCATTGGTATAACTGTTTCGCCGTGAAGCAGCCAATACCAAGGGCTCCCGCGCAGTGTGTACCTATTCCAAACACCGGTTGAATGCCGAAAGGAATAAGAAAACCGAAGAATGGAATTCTCCGACCGCTTGTGCGATAGTCGAGAACGTCCAAGAAAAAACAATCCAACCGAGAACATCTTCAACCTGAAAGCGAAGGGGTTTAGTGTGAACAAGTCCGAACTTATCGATGCAATTGCAGAATCAGCAGATATTTCCAAAGCCGCCGCTGGCCGTGCTCTGGACGCAATGACCAACTCTATTACCGGTGCCCTTAAAAGCGGCGATCAGGTAACTCTGATCGGTTTTGGTACATTCTCTGTTAAAGACCGTGCAGCACGCACTGGTCGTAACCCGCAGACGGGTGCCGAGATCAAGATCGCGGCTTCCAAAGTGCCTGGGTTCAAAGCAGGTAAGGCCCTGAAAGACGCCGTTAAGTAACGGTTCTTTCTCCGGTGGCTCCGGTAAAACGGAGTCGCCAAGAAGAATTCAAGGCGCATTCCAACAGGGTGCGCCTTTTTACGTTAAGAGCACCGGCAGCAGATTTTGATAGCGCCGCCAGAATATAAAAACTGCACGACCTTAACAGGGGTTCGGGAGAAACATGCTTCAAGATATACGGGAAAATTCCCAAGGAACGATTGCCAAGATCATCATCGGTCTGTTGGTCGTGTCCCTCTCCATCTGGGGAATGGACGCCATTGTTGGCGGCTTCTCCGGCGAGCCGGAAGTGGCAACAGTTAACGGTGAGGATATTACCGAGCGGGATTTCCTTCGGGTAGTTCAGTTGGAAAGCCAGCGTCGTCTGGCCGCTATGGAGCGTCCTGACCCTGCCTTGCTGAATGAAGATCAGATTCGTAAAGATGTGCTTGATTCGCTGATTCAGGAACAGGTTCTTATCCAGGATGCCGACGCTCAGGGCCTTGCGCTCAGCGATGCCGACATTGATGCCTTGATTACCCAAATGCCCCAGTTTCAGGTAGAAGGGCAATTCAACCGTGATCGTTTTGTGGCTTCTGTGCGCAATCTGGGCATGGGTGTTGGCGAGTTCCGTGAAGCCATGCGCAAGCAGTATGTGGTCAACCAGATTCGTGCGGGTATTATGCAAAGTGGCTTGGTCGCCAACGAGAATGCCGCGCAACTGTTGCGGATTCAGAACCAGACCCGGAGTTTCCGTATTCTTCAGATTCCTGCAACTGCCGTTTCTGGTGATATCGAGATTACAGATGCAGACATAGAATCCTTCTATGAGGGTAACAGTGCCGCATTCCAGCAGCCGGAACAGGTGGATGCTGCATATATAACTTTGTCCCTGGGCTCCATGGCCGAAAAAGTTGAGATTAGCCAGAAAGATCTGGAGGCTTACTACGAGCAGAGGTCCGGCGACCTGGCCCGTGAGGAGCGTCGTGCCTCCCATATTCTGATTGAGGATGGTGCTGATGCCGAGCAGACTCTCGCATCGATCAAAGAGCGCCTGAGGGCTGGTGAGAGCTTTGAGGAGCTGGCGAAAGAATTCTCTGTAGACACCGTTTCTGCGAAGGAAGGTGGTGATCTGGGCTATGCGGGCCGCGGCGTTTATGATGAAGCCTTCGAAGAAGCCTTGTTTTCCCTTGAAAAAGGCGCTGTATCCGATCCAGTGAAAACCACTTTTGGTGTGCATTTGATCCGCCTGGATGATGTTCGTCGGTCAGAAGTTCCATCATTGGCAGAGTTGGAGCAGCAGCTTCGCAGCGAACTTGCCCGTGAGCGTGCGCAGGAAAAGTATGCAGAGGTGCGTGCAGAACTGGCGGATTCAGCCTATGCGGCAGATGATCTTGCCGGCCCTGCGAAGGAGCTGGGGTTAGAGATTCGTGAGGCTACTGGAGTCACCAAAAATGGTGGGCAGGCGCCGTTTGACCACGCAGGGCTCGTTCGCCAGTTGTTCTCGGAAGATGTTCTTGAGGGTGGCTATAACACCGAGCTGATCGATGTGGGTGACAATGTCTCCGTTGTAGCCCGCGTGAGAGAGTACCGTGAAGCCCAGAAGCTCGCTCTGGAAGACGTTCGAGAGGATATACGCAGAACTCTAGAGGCACGCCAAACGCGGAAGCTGCTGAATGAGCGTGCAAATGCCATCATTGCCGGCCTTGAAGAGGGCAAGACGCTGGATGCTTTTGATGTTGGTGACTGGGAGCAATTTGAGGAGCAGGCGCGTAATGCTGCGGGTGTCGATCCGCAGGTTGTACAGGCCGCATTCTCCCTGGCTCGGCCTTCTGAGGAATTGCCAAGTTATGGCTCTGCGATGACTCAGAGCGCAGTTGTTGTAGTCGCTCTGGATGCGGTCAACGAAGGCAGTGCAGAGGACAACAGTGCTGATCTGGATCAACTGCGTACTTTCCTGGCCTCACTGGAAGGTCAGCGTGAATACGCGGCTTACCAGCAGTTCCTGAGAAACACCGCAGAAGTATCCCGACCCTAGGTTGAGGCAGGCAATAAAAAAAACCCGGACAATTTGCCCGGGTTTTTTTATTGCCTGAAACATAGTGGCGGCGTTCAGTCCGGGGTTGACGGAAGTCGCGTCGGCATAAGGCTGTCTTTAATTTTCTTTAGATGCCCAAGAAAGTCTGCGCCACGTTTGAGTGTAACGCCGGTAGCGAGGATATCGATAACGGTAAGATGGATAATTCTGGATGACATGGGCATATACACCTCAATGTCCTCCGGAGCTGTTATTTCCAGCGTGGTTGTGCAAACTTCCGCTAGCGGAGAGTTAGGGGTTGTAATGCCAATAACGGCTGCGCCGTTGTCCCGGGCGATACGGGCAATCTCCACCGTTTCTTTGGTGCGTCCAGTGTAGGAGATCATCACAATGACATCCCCTACACTTGCGCCGGCCGCGACCATTCGTTGCATCAGTGCGTCGTCATAAGACATCACCGGAATGTTAAACCGAAAAAACTTGTGCTGCGCGTCCAGCGCCACTGATGCGGAACCGCCCATGCCGAAAAAGTTAATCTGTTTGGCTTGAATCAGATAATCAATAGCCGTTGCCAAAGCGCGGGGGTCCAGAGCCTGTCGGGCTTTTTCCAGGTTAGCCATGGTACTTAGCATGATTTTGTCGGCAAATTCTGCAACGGTGTCGTCAGGCTCAATGTTCTGGCCTATATAGGGTGTGCCTGTGGCAATGCTCTGTGCAAGGCGGATCTTGAAGTCCGGGAAGCCTGTTGCAGAGAAGCCCCGGCAAAACCGGTTGACGGTGGGCTCGCTGACGTTTGAAGCTCTGGCCAAAGCTGCAATGCTGTAGCGTGTGGCTGCACTGGGATCGCGCAGGATTGCCTCTGCCACCTTACGTTCCGATTTGTTCAGAGTTTCCAGTCTGGACTGGATGACCTCCAGAAGATTGTCGTCACGATGCGCCCGGTTTTCGGCCATCAAAGCTGCTCCCTGAATTCTGGATGAAATTATTTTGAATATTGGGTGATTATACCGAAATTTTAGCGCATTTGGGGTAGTAAACGTATCAATCTCCGGAAAGCCTCTTGGCTTAATTCGGGCCAGATGCCATTATTTAGATAAAATTACTACATTTAAAACAACGGACAGGGCGCTTGTTAATGCCTGACTCACCGGAGAGAAGTGTTTAATGGCCAACAGAATCACTACCCGTTGCGACATAATGCTATTTGGTGCTATGGGTGACTTGGCTCAGCGTAAGCTGTTTCCGGCATTCTACCAGCTTGAAAGAGCCGGGCTGCTGGCCGATGGCAGCAGAATACTTGCGATTGCTCGCAGAGAGCTTGATACGGCAGCGGTTCGTAAGCATTTGATGGAAAGGCTTGAGAAGTATGTGAAGCCAGAGGAGTTTGAGCGCCCGGTAGCTGAAACGTTTCTGCGGCGTGTTGAGTACCAGATTCTGGACTTTCACGATGAGGAGGGATTTGGTGTGCTTAACAGTTGGCGCACCGAGTATGACAATCAGCTCATCGTTTACCTGGCAAGCCCCCCCTCCATGTATGGTGTTATCGCCCGCAATCTCAGTTCTGCCAGTTGCTGTACCGAAAACACCCGCGTGGTGGTTGAGAAGCCCATTGGCCATGACCTTGAATCCTCCCGAGTGATCAACGATGAACTTGGCGCAGTGTATAGCGAGAGCCAGCTGTTTCGGATCGATCACTACCTGGGAAAGGAAACTGTTCAGAACCTGATAGCTTTGCGCTTTGCCAATAATCTGTTTGCTTCCCAGTGGGATCAGAACCATATTTCCCATGTTGAAATAACGGTTGCCGAGAGTGTTGGCATTGAAGGGCGGTGGGGGTACTTTGACAAGGCCGGGCAAATCCGCGACATGATCCAGAATCACATGTTGCAGTTGTTGTGCCTGATTGCCATGGACCCACCTGCTGACTTGTCTGCTGACAGTATCCGTGATGAGAAGGTTAAAGTGCTCAAGGCCCTGCGCTCTATCACTCCGGACATGATGGATACCTGCGTGGTACGGGGCCAATACGCAGCGGGCGCCAGCACCGGAAAGCCGGTTCCGGGTTACTTGGAGGAGGAAGGCGCCAACAACAGGAGCGAAACAGAAACCTTTGTGGCGCTGAAAGTGGAAATCGACAACTGGCGCTGGTCAGGCGTGCCGTTCTATATCCGCACTGGCAAGCGCCTTCCGGAAAAGCTGTCGCAGATTATTATTCACTTCAAACCGGCTCCCCATTACATTTTTGATCCGGACCAGAGGCATCTTGCAAACAATAAGTTGATTATACGGTTGCAGCCAGATGAGGGGATGTCCCTTAAAATTCTCACCAAGGATCAGGGGCTGCATAAAGGCATGCGCCTGCGCCAGGGCCCGCTGGAACTGACGTTCTCAGAAACTTTTGAAGCAGAGCGTATTCCCGACGCTTATGAGCGGCTTCTTTGGGAAGTCATGAAAGGTAACCAGTACCTGTTCGTGCGTCGGGATGAAGTAGAGCATGCGTGGCGCTGGGTTGATCGGATTATCCAGAATTGGAATGACGGTGGTGACCCACCGAAGCGATACGCTTCGGGAACCTGGGGGCCTGTGGCCTCCATTGCAATGATCACGCGGGATGGAAGGAGCTGGTATGAAGATGCCTGAACTGGATTTGCCCCAAGGTATAGAAGCTCGGTTCGGAGCGACGCCTCAGCAAGTTGCAGCGCAGCTTGCCGATACAGTTGCCGGATTCCTGCAAGCTCGCCTTGAAATTGCACCACGTGCGAGCCTGGCAGTTTCTGGTGGCTCCACTCCCTTGCCATTTTTTCAGGCCTTGTCGCACAGGGAGCTGGATTGGGGCAGGGTGGATATATTGCTGGTGGATGAACGCTGGGTTGAAGAAACCGATGACGCCAGCAATACCCGGCTGGTCAAAGCAAACTTGCTGCAGAATAACGCAGCAGCAGCCAGGTTTTTTTCTCTCAAGCAGAAGGGTGATACACCGGAAGACGGCTTGGCCGCAGCTAATGCTGAGCTTGTTAAGCTCACGCGCCCTCTGGATGTACTGATTCTTGGGATGGGCAATGATGGCCATACCGCATCGCTATTTCCTGATGCTCCGGAGCTTGCCCATGCAATGAGCCTGGAAAGCCGGGAAACCTTGGCTGCGATGACGCCATCTTCCCAGGCACATCAGCGCATCACGCTCACCTATGCCTTTATGCATAGGGCTCGTTTTGTTGCGCTGCACCTAAAGGGCGACGACAAACTGGACACCTTGAAGAAAGCACTGAGCGAGCCCAGCCGCATGTTAGCGATGCCCGTTCGTGGATTCCTGAAGCCGGGGCTCCAGGTCTTCTGGAGCCCCTGAGCCTTTCCTGGCCCATCATAAGCCCCTTTGGAGAGAACCATGAACCTTGTGTCCGACTTTCACCGCGACCGCATCAGATCTGTTTTGGCAGCGTCTCAGCTCATGCCGGTGATCACCATCAAGCATCTTGATGATGCGGTGCCGCTTTGTCAGGCGCTCTTTGATGGGGGTATTCGGGTAATGGAAATAACCTTGCGCACGGAGCATGGGGTTGAGGCGATAAAACAGGTACGGGAAGCCCTGCCGGATGCGTGGGTTGGTGCAGGCACCGTCACCTGCGTTGATCAGTACCGCAAAGCTGAAACAGCAGGCGCTCAGTTTGTTGTCACTCCGGGCGTTACAAAAGCGCTTCTGGATTTTGCGTTAACGTCTGAAGCACCTCTTTTGCCGGGTGTTTCAACGGCCTCCGAATTGCTGCTTGGCTATGGCCTGGGTTACCGGGAGTTCAAGTTCTTTCCTGCAGAAGTGGCGGGTGGTCCACGTGCCTTGAAGGCGTTTGGAGGTCCGTTTCCGGATGCGGTTTTTTGCCCAACCGGCGGTGTTCGTCGTGAAACAGCCAAGGATTACCTGGCCTTGGGCAACGTACTCACGGTAGGGGGTAGCTGGCTGACGCCAGAGGATGTTGTAGCCAGGAAGGATTGGGCTCAGGTAACCGAAATTGCCCGAGCCAGTCTCTCTGATATCAGCTGATATCAGAGCCCACCCTGACGATCTTCATGGCATTGGTGCCACCTTGGGCATTTACATAATCACCCTTGGTGATTACCACCAAATCGCCCACATTGACCACTTTTCTATCCAGTAGTTCTGCAATCGCCCGAGCATTGGTTTGCTCTGGGGGAATCGTCTCTGAATCAAATGGAATTGTCTGAACACCGCGGTACATGACAACCCGGTGTTGTGTGGAATGGTGCCTTGAATAGGCAAAAATTGGCAAACTGGACTTTATGCGCGACATCAAACGCGGGGTTGCGCCTGTTTCTGTCATGCAGATGATCGCTGCCACGCCAGTAAGATGGTTGGCGGCATACATGGCCGACAAGGCTACAGCCTCATCTATCTGTTCCATGCTTTCATGCATGCGGTGCTTCGACTGATGCATTGTGGGATGTCTTTCTGCACCCAGACATATGCGTTCCATAGCCTCGACCGCTTCTACCGGGTAATCACCGACGGCAGTTTCTGCGGATAGCATGACCGCGTCTGTGTAATCCATAACGGCGTTTGCAACATCCGACACCTCAGCCCTCGTCGGCATGGGGTTGGTGATCATGGACTCCATCATTTGTGTTGCGGTAATCACCGCACGGTTAAGCACACGGGCTCGTGAGATAATGTGTTTTTGCACGCCCACCAACTCGGCATCGCCAATTTCTACGGCGAGATCGCCCCGCGCCACCATAACGGCATCGGATGCTTCGATCACGGAGTCCAGAGCATCCACATTGTGTGCCAACTCAGCCCGTTCAATTTTTGCAACCAGTCCAGCGGTTGATCCGGCTTCCTTGAGCAGTTTGCGGGCTGTGTGCATATCGTCAGCTGTGCGGACAAATGAGACCGCAACATAATCGGCACCCATGCGGGCTGCTGTGACTATATCCTGTTTGTCTTTTTCGGTAAGCGCATCAGCAGAGAGCCCGCCACCACGCTTGTTCAGGCCTTTGTTGTTCGACAGTGGCCCGCCAATCAGAACTGTTGATGTGATGCTGTGCCCATCAACAGATTTCACTTCCATCTCGATGCGGCCGTCGTCCAGAACCAGTATGTCGCCCGGTTCAACATCGTCGATCAGTTGTTCATAGTCGATACCCACGCGCTCATCCGTGCCGGCTTCTTTGTCCATTGAGGTGTCCAGAACAAATGTTTGCCCAGCCTGCAGGGTGACCTTGTTTTCAGCAAAGCGGGCGATCCGAAGTTTCGGGCCCTGAAGGTCGGCGAGTAAAGCTACGAACCGTCCTTGAGCTGCGGCCGCTTCACGCACCCTGCGGGCACGTTCAAGATGCTCATCCGCGCTGCCATGGGAAAAGTTTAGTCGGGTAACATCGACTCCGGCACGGATGATGGCAGCCAGGGATTCTGGAGAATCTGTGGCAGGGCCTAGGGTGGCGACAATCTTGGTACGCCTGAGCATATATAATGTCCCTTGCTTGTTCGGGTTAATGTTGTTCAAGTTTGTGTTTGTTCCGGAGTGGTCGCCTTTATTGGCTGGCCTCCATCAGTGCGAGAGCATTGTCCAGCATCCGGTTTGAGAATCCCCACTCATTATCGTACCAAGCCATGACTTTTACATGACAGCCAAGAACGCGAGTGTGGTTTGCGTCGAAAATGCTGGATAGGGCATTGTGGTTGAAATCGATGCTGACCAGTTTCTCGACGTTGTAGCCTAGTACCGGATTGGATTCAGCAGCGGCCTTTACCGCAGCATTTACTTCTTCAATGGAGGTTTCCCGGCTTGCGATAAACCCGAAATCGACCAGCGACACGTTGATTGTTGGCACTCGCACTGCCAGGCCGTCAAGCTTTCCATCCAGCTCGGGAATGATTTTCCCGATGGCTGCTGCGGCGCCGGTTTTGGTCGGGATCATCGACTGGGTTGCGGAGCGGGCGCGGTAGAGATCAGTATGGTACACATCGCTTAAATTCTGATCGTTCGTATAAGAATGTATGGTTGTCATTAGCCCGCTTTCGATGCCTATCGCTTTATGTAGCGCATCGGCAACCGGTGCCAGGCAGTTGGTGGTGCAGGACGCACTGGAAATAATAGTGTGCTGTGCCGTGAGTGTGTTGTGGTTTACACCATAAACAATCATGGCATCGGCATCCGAGCTTGGTGCCGAGATAATAACCTTGCGGGCGCCGGCTTTGATGTGGGCTTCTGCCTTATCACGCTTTGTGAATAGTCCGGTGCACTCCAAAACAAGGTCAACATTCAGTTCGCCCCAGGGCAGATCTTCCGGGTTGCGAATGGCGGTGATAGCAATCCGGTCGCCATTTACGCTGATAGATTCGGCATCGTGGCTGACTTCTGCATTAAAACGCCCGTGAACACTGTCATACTTGAGCAGGTGGGCATTGGTTTCCGCGTCGCCAAGGTCGTTGATTGCAACTACATGGAGTCGGTTGCGGTAGTCATTTTCATAAAGTGCGCGGAGGATGTTGCGGCCAATCCGTCCAAAACCATTAATTGCGATACGAATTGTCATATTCTGGATCCTGATCTGGATGTTTTGTTCGATTCTTGCTCGAACTTTGTTGTTAATGTAGTAAATGTAGCAAAATAATGTTCGGTTATGAAAGTCATAGTGATGAATGGCGTAAAAAGAAGGTAAAATTACGTACTATTGAGTGTAGTTGCATAACTGGCAGATATTGGAGCTTCAAAATGCATCCGACGGTTCAAAAAGTTACCCAGCGAATTATCGACCGCAGCCGCGCCTCTCGAGAGGATTACCTTGGCCGGATGAATGAGCTTAAAGCACAGTCGCCGCATCGGGGCGCGCTCTCCTGCAGTAATCTTGCCCATGGCTTTGCTGCTTGTGGCCAAAGCGATAAAGACACGTTGAAGCTAATGAACAAAGCCAATGTGGCCATGGTTTCTGCTTATAACGACATGCTTTCAGCGCATCAGCCATACGCGGGTTTTCCTGATGTTATTCGTGAGGCGGCCCACGGCATGGGGTCTGTGGCCCAGTTTGCGGGTGGCACACCCGCCATGTGCGATGGCGTTACTCAAGGCCAGCCCGGTATGGAGCTCAGCCTGTTCTCTCGGGACACTATCGCCATGAGCACAGCGGTAGCTCTGAGCCACAACATGTTCGATGCCACATTATTACTGGGTGTTTGCGACAAAATTGTTCCCGGACTAATGATCGGGGCGCTCAGTTTTGGGTGCCTGCCCACCATCCTTGTTCCAGCCGGCCCTATGCCTTCTGGCCTTCCGAATAAAGAAAAACAGCGTATCCGGCAACTGTATGCCGAGGGAAAGATTGGCAAAGAGGAGTTGCTCGAGGCAGAGAGCAAGTCCTACCACAGTCCAGGCACCTGCACCTTTTATGGCACGGCCAACAGCAACCAGTTACTGGTTGAGGTTATGGGGCTGCATTTACCCGGGGCGGCCTTTGTTCACCCGAACACGCCGTTGCGGGATCAGCTGACCCGTGCCGCAACCGAGCAAGTGATCCGTCTATCCAGGCCCCAGGGGGGAGAGCTTGGCTTGGGTGATATGGTTGATGAGAAAAGTATTGTGAATGCGCTGGTTGCGCTTCTGGTAACGGGAGGCTCCACCAACCATACGCTGCATTGGGTGGCGATTGCCCGCGCTGCCGGCATTATTATCGACTGGGATGATTACGCCGATCTTTCCTCCGCAGTGCCATCCATGACTCGCATCTACCCCAATGGCGAAGAAGATGTGAATACCTTCCACGAAGCAGGTGGCACACCATTCCTGATTCGGGAACTGCTTGATAACGGGCTCTTGCATAACGATGTGGAGACGGTTGTAGGGCGAGGGCTGGAACGCTATACCCAAATGCCAACATTGGAATCTGGCAAGTTGGTCTGGCAGCCATTTATTGGAAAAAGCCTGCGTCCGGACGTGCTAAGCACTGCATCTGAGCCTTTTGCGCCAGACGGTGGGCTCAAGGTGTTGCACGGCAACCTGGGGCGGGGCGTGATCAAGGTTTCTGCGGTTGCGGCAGAACACCACAGAGTCGAAGCGCCCGCTGTGGTGTTCAATGATCAGAATGAATTGAAAGCGGCGTTCGATGCGGGCGAACTGGATAAAGATTGCGTTGTTGTCGTGCGCTTTCAGGGCCCAAGATCCAATGGCATGCCGGAACTGCACAAGCTGACGCCGTATCTCGGCGTGTTACAGGATAGAGGGTTCAAGGTTGCCTTGGTTACGGACGGCCGAATGTCTGGAGCGTCAGGCAAGGTTCCTGCTGCAATTCACGTATACCCGGAAGCTCTCGAAGGTGGGGCGCTTGCCCGGGTTAAAGATGGTGACACCATATGCCTGGATGCTGATAAGGGCACCCTGGAAATCCTTTTGGAGGAAAGGGCGTTCGCAAGCCGGGAACCGGTAAAACCTGACTTGTCAGCGTATCAGAAGGGCTTTGGTCGCGAGTTGTTTGGCTGGATGCGGCGTGCGGTCAGCACGCCGGAAGAAGGTGCCAGTGTGTTCGGAGATCAGCTGCCATAAGGGTGTAAGGAGGCTGATCCCCCATTGCTCACAGGTAGTGAATCAAGGTGTCTTGATCGAACCTGTACTGTTGGTTGTAGACGCCGTTCTCAGCTCGGCGTCCTGCGGCCAACACCATGGTGACCAGCCCTTTGCGGGGCAGTTTTAGCAATTTGCGCACGCGGCACTCGTCAAATCCTTCCATGGGGCAAGAGTCGTAACCGTGTGCACGAAGTGCGAGCATCAGGTTCTGGGCCGCCAAAGCTGTGGATTTGGTTGCCCATACTTTCATTTCGTTCACTGAGTAGGGGCCACGGGGAACAGGGCGGGTCAGCCCTACAGCCAGTCCCAGGGACTTCTTGGCCACTCCCAGGACACCAAATGGCCCTTGGTTGTAATGAATAGGTGCGATTTTTTTGTAGTACTTTTCAACAATACCAGGCAGCTTTTCATCTTTTGGCCATTCTTCCAGCGCGAGGCGAGCGTGCTTTCTCCAGGTGTCTGGGCGCGCAACAATTGCAATCAATACGGGGGCGGTGGTCGCAGCATTCTGTCCCAGGCAGGCTTCAGCAAGTTTGCTTCGTAACTCGGGTGTTCTGACAACAAAAAACTCCCAAGGCTGCAGATTGCTGGAGTTTGGTGCCAGTGTGGCCAGCTCCAGGCAGTCCTCAAGTACCGCATCGGGGATGGGTTCATCTGTGAAGCGCCGGATAGAGCGGCGGCTACGAACGACCTTGCGAAACTCCTCAATATCAATTTCTGGTAGGGGTAGGGGGCTTGCTTTTGCGTTCATTATTAATACCTGGTGGTGTTGCGGCGAGCGATTCAGGCTGCTTGCCGCCTTGGATTTTGAGCTCTATGGTTACGGGAAATCGATTCTTATGCAATCGCCGGAGTGATTTGGAATCTATGATGGATAAACTTGCCCACCTGTCTTTTGAAGAGCTGGTGCAACAGGTGCGCGCCTGCAATCTGTGCGCAGACTTCTTGCCGCTGGGGCCGCGGCCAGTTGTGCAGTTGTCTCCGGAGTCCAGAATTCTTGTGGTGGGGCAGGCACCTGGAAGGCGTGTTCACGAAACAGGCGTGCCGTTCAACGATCCAAGCGGTGACCGGTTGCGGCAATGGATGGGGATTACGCGGGAAGATTTTTACGATGACCGAAAGCTGGCCATTTTGCCCATGGGGTTCTGTTACCCTGGAACCGGGAAATCCGGTGATCTGCCGCCAAGGCCGGAATGCGCACCAGCATGGCGTAGCGCATTGCTTGAGCGTTTGCCCAGCATCGCGCTGACGTTGGTGATAGGGCAGTACGCCCATGCCTGGCATTTAACCGGTGCAAAGAAATCTGTTACAGAAAACGTCCGGAACTGGCAGCATTTCTGGCCAGAAGTGCTGCCGATGCCTCATCCAAGCCCGCGCAATAACCTCTGGTTGCGCCGGAATCCCTGGTTTGAATCTGAGGTGATTCCGGAGCTTCAGGAACGGATATCCCAACTTCTATAAGTTTTTCTCAAGGTACGCATCAAGCACTTCAACCTCACTAATTGACGCATAGAGCCCCTGTTTGGTTCTGCGCCAAAGGATGTCCTCTGAAGTCATTGCCCACTCGTGTTTTACAAGGTGCTGAACCTCTTTCTCATACAGGTTGCCGGTAAAGAGTTGGCCTAGCTCCTCCATAGAGGTGCATCCCTGCAGGAGTTCGCGGGAAGCTGTGCCGTAAGTTCTCACATAACGGCTAATAATGTCGTCAGCCAACCAGGGGAAATTCTGCTTGAGTTCTGCTGCAAGGCTATCCTTGGTGGCAAAATCACCGCCAGGCAAAACTGCGGTTTTCGTCCAGCGGCCACCGGCTTCCGGAAAGAAATGACAAAGCTTGTTGGTTGCGACCTCGGCAAGCTTTCGGTAGGTGGTTATTTTGCCGCCGAAAACTGAAATCAAAGGCGCCTTGCCTTTTGCCTGGTCAATCTCAAACGAGTAGTCGCGGGAGGCCTTTTGGGCATTTTCTTCTTCACCGTCCATAAGTGGCCGGACACCGGAGTAAGACCAGACCACATCTGAGGGTTCCAGCTGCCTGACAAAGTGCGCATTTACAATCTTCAGCAGGTAGTCTGTCTCTTCCGGAGAAATTTTGGCATCTTTGGGGTCGCCTTCGTATTCAACATCCGTGGTGCCCACCAGAGAGAATTGATCTTCGTATGGGATCACAAACACGATGCGCTCATCTTCGTTCTGGAGAATGTAGGCTTCCTGATCCTGGTTGAGCTTGGGCACAACAATATGGCTGCCTTTAACCATTCGTATTGCTTTGGGCGCTGGCATGGAGAGAGTTTCTCCAAACAGCTTGCTTACCCAGGGGCCTGACGCGTTAACAATAACCCTGGCTGAAACGGTTTTCTCTTCTTCGCTGACCATATCGCGTAGGGTAACGGTCCAGTTTTTGTCTCCACGCACTGCATTCACGCACTTGGTTCGGGTGAGAATGGTTGCACCCGACTCCTGTGCCTTTTTCGCAGTAAGAATGACCAATCTTGCGTCATCAACCCAACCGTCGGAGTACTCAAACCCTTTGGTGATGTCTGGCTTTAATGGCCCTGACTTATCAAAGCGGATTGAACGTGACCCGGGCAGCATTTCACGTTTGGCCAGGTGGTCATAAAGGAACAAGCCTGTACGTATCATCCAGGCTGGTCTCAAGTGAGGGCGATGGGGAAGCCGAAAGCGCATTGGCCACATGATATGGGGCGAGTTCTTGAGCAGTGACTCGCGCTCAGCCAGGGCTTTTTGTACGAGCCGGAACTCATAGTGCTCCAGATAACGAAGCCCGCCGTGAATGAGCTTGCTGCTGTTCGAGGAGGTTGCAGATGCCAGGTCGTTCATTTCACAGAGCAGCACCTTGAGGTTGCGGCCAGCCGCGTCCATCGCTATTCCTGTGCCATTAACGCCGCCGCCAACCACGACAACATCGTACTGTTCATGCCCCATAGTCATTGCTAGTCATCTCCTGATGCTAAGGGAAAAGGCGCCATTTTGAGGTGCTGAAAGCGAACTTTTCTGAAGCGAAAAAGGTTATTTAAGTAGTATGCGAAAGACTTATGTTTTCGTAAAGGAAAATATAGAAAATAAACGAAGATTCTGATGGGTGTTAAAGTGAAGCTGACGACTCAATGCCTGGCGCTAATCAAACAATGTGGAGTTTGATGCTGTTCTCTTTCAGAATCCGGGAGATTTCGGCAGGTGGTTTTTGGTCGGTAAATACATGATCTGCCTGGGATATATTGCCAAGCCTTACCATTGCATTTCGGCCAAACTTGGAATGGTCGGCGGCGAGTAGAACCTGATTGGAATTGGCGATAATAGCCTGCGCCACCCGAACTTCGCGGTAGTCAAAATCAAGCAGGGAGCCATCGTTGTGGATACCGCTGATTCCGATGATGCCGAAGTCCATTTTGAATTGATTGATAAAGTCGCGGGTTGCCTCGCCAACAATGCCGCCATCTCGACTTCTGACCTCTCCGCCGGCAATGATCACATGAAAATCCTCTTTGGCAGAGAGGATGGAGGCAACGTGAAGATTATTGGTTACAACCTGCAGGTTGTTCTTCTGGAGCAGGGCTTTGGCGATGGTCTCAGTGGTGGTACCAATATTGATGAACATTGAGGAATTGTCGGGGATCATTGCAACCATGGCTTCGGCAATGCGTTCCTTGGCTTCCAGATCCATGATTTTTCGAGCATGGTAGGAGGTGTTCATTGTGCTGGAATCGATTCCGGCCCCACCATGATGCCGGCGTAGCTTGTTCTCTTTGGCGAGTTCGTTCAGATCCCGGCGGATGGTTTGGGGGGTTACCTTGAATTGGTCTACCAGCTGCTCGGTGGTTACAAAGCCGTTCTGTTGGATCAGCTCAATAATCAGATCCTGTCGCCGCCGCTGTGCCATTCAAAAAGCCTCCACCCTGCCGTTGTTCTTATGCGAAATAATGAGCAATTATAAATTCATGTAGAGTAAAGTTTAGTCCTTTTGAGCGTTTTATACAGTATTTAGAGCCACTTATCTGTTCGTTGGCAGATGATGTTCGCGAAATCTCTTGGCAATCATATTCAAAAAAGTAAACATACGAACAAATAAGAAAGCGAGGACGAAATAGCGATGAGCCAGTACCTGCTATCCATTGATCAGGGCACCACCAGTTCCCGGGCCATACTGTTTGATTTGAAGGGCAACATACACGCCGTACGCCAGCGGGAATTCACTCAGTATTTTCCAGACAGTGGGTGGGTTGAACACGATCCAGAGGATATCTGGTCAACTGTCACTCAGACCTGCAACGAGGTTATGGCGGAGGAGTGCGGAGTTGATGACGAGGTTGTTGCGGTAGGTATTACCAATCAGCGGGAAACCACCATTGTTTGGGACAGGAAAACAGGCAAACCGGTTTACAACGCGATTGTGTGGCAGGACCGCCGAACTGCTTCCTATTGTAAGTCCCTCAAGAGCGCGAGCCGAGAACCCGCAGTCCACAGTAAAACCGGCCTGTTGATCGATCCCTATTTTTCTGCAACCAAAATTCGCTGGATTCTTGATAATGTTCCTGGTGCCCGTGAACGTGCAGAGCGGGGGGAGCTGGCTTTTGGAACGATCGACACGTTTCTTTTGTGGCGTCTGACTGGCGGGCGAGTACACAAAACCGACGCCACTAACGCAAGCCGAACCCTGCTGTTCAACATCCACACCCAACAGTGGGACCCGGAGTTGCTTGAGCTGTTCAACATTCCTGAATCCCTGCTGCCCGAGGTGCTGGATTCCGCTGACGACTTTGGTGAGATCACAGAGTGTGAAGCCCTCAATGGGGTGTCGGTGCTTGGTGTGGCGGGCGACCAGCAGGCAGCCCTGTTCGGCCAAACCTGTTTCGATGTAGGAATGGCAAAAAGCACCTATGGCACCGGGTGTTTCCTCATGCTCAATACTGGTGACAAGGCATTGAAATCTGAGCACCGGCTGTTAACAACAGTAGCCTACCGCTTGAATGGCAAGCCTACCTACGCCATGGAGGGCAGCATTTTTGTGGCAGGCGCAGCGATTCAGTGGTTGCGCGATGGCCTGCAATTGATCGAGAACGCCTGCGACACAGAGCCATTGGCAAAGGATACGCCAGTAGATCATGGTGTTTATCTTGTGCCTGCCTTTACCGGGCTTGGGGCGCCTTATTGGGACCCAAATGCCCGGGGGGCGATTTTTGGTTTGACCAGAGATACGGGCATAAAAGAAATCGTGACCGCAGGGCTGCAATCTGTGTGCTACCAAACCAAAGACTTGCAGAAGGCCATGGAAAAAGACGGCATGCGCCCGATTACTCTGCGGGTTGATGGCGGCATGGTGGCGAATAATTGGGTGCTTCAGTTCCTTGCAGACATTCTGGGCGCGAGGGTCGATAGACCATCCGTTATAGAAACAACAGCTTTGGGTGTGGCGTATTTGGCAGGGCTCAAGGCAGGTGTTTATGA
The DNA here is from genome assembly GCF_016597815.1 of Marinobacter sp. DY40_1A1. Classification (GTDB taxonomy): domain Bacteria; phylum Pseudomonadota; class Gammaproteobacteria; order Pseudomonadales; family Oleiphilaceae; genus Marinobacter; species Marinobacter xiaoshiensis. Next base: position 898,865 of record NZ_VCHA01000001.1, read on the forward strand.
ATCACTCGATGAGCTTTCGGATCTTTGGCGGTGTGACCGCAGCTTTGAGCCCATCATGACAAAACAAAAACGCGATGAGCTGTATGAAGGATGGATTCATGCCGTTCAGAAACTCTAACCAGATCCATTGAGATCAGCAGACATAGCCGGGAGTAGGGGGTTAACGAACCCCCAACTCCCGTAGTCGTTTGTAGAGTGTGTTCCGACTGATCGAAAGCTCTCTGGCAGCGCTGGACACGTTACCTTTACACCTGTGATAAACCTGCAGTATGTAGGCATGGCTATTACGCTCATCGCCCTCCCGCCGGTTTGGAATTATAGCTGGCTCAGGCTTGAAGCCGTTTGAGTGCTCGGAATCTGAAACTTCGTCTGGGGGTGTTATGCCGCCGTACTCAGCGAGAAAATCTGCAGGCAAGTGCCAAATTTGCACGTCCTCGCTATCAGCCAAGGCGATAGCTACTTTCAAAACGTTTACCAGCTGACGGATGTTGCCTGGCCAGCGGTGGTTTTCCAGCGTTGACAATAATTGAGGCGCTAAATATTCGCTTTGGCCCGAGTCCCGATGTTGCTGATAGATATGCTGAATCAGGCTTCGTATATCTTTGCGATGCCTCAACGCCGGCAATTCTACAGACAGGCCGTTGATCCGATAATAAAGGTCAGCCCGGAACTGCCCGGATTCTATGCTGGATAGCGGGGAGCGATTGGTTGCTGTGATCAGCCAAATATCAACCATAATGCTCTCTGTTGCGCCCACCGGCGTAACCACCCGTTCCTGTAATACCCTAAGCAGTCTTGATTGGGCGGAAACCGGCATTTCGCCAATCTCATCGAGAAACAAAATGCCTTTGTGAGCATTGCGGATCAAGCCAAGGGAGCCTTTAGCCCGTGCGCCTGTAAATGCTCCTGGCTCGTAACCAAACAGCTCTGACTCCACAAGTTCTGGCGGTATAGCTGCGCAGTTGACGGCAACCAGCGGTTGATCTTTTCGGTTCGAAGCCTTGTGCAACGCATTCACCAGCACTTCTTTTCCTACACCTGTCTCACCCGTTATCAGAACCGGAACGCCCCGCTCCAGGACTTTCAAACTTTGCTCGGCACATCGGCGTACGGAGGCGTCACCGTATTCGAGGTTGGAAAAGCTTGCCTGCTTATCAGGGAAAGTGGAGTGCTGCACACCTGCTAACGTCTCAGCAGGCGCTGTTCGGATTGTTGAGGGCCGTTTTACAAGGGCGCTGAGCCGGACCTTACTTTTGGTTTTCAGCTGTAATGGAGCTTGTTCCGGGTGGCCAAGAATGCCACTGCGATCGGTAGTGAACAGTTCATCAAGCATGACATTCTTTGTTTGAGTGCCCAGTAGTTGGTCGGCTCGCCGATTGCTGGCGACAACCTGGCCTGAATCATTGCATACGAGGATCCCAGACCAGGGACTATCAAAGTTATCGGCGGTCGTATTGAGTATGATTTGAAAGAAGTCAGCCTCAAACTGGCGATTGAGCAGCCGGTTTTCAACGGATTGAGCAAGCAGACGAACCATACCGAGAGTGTGATCCTGTGGCAGGTAGGCATCACTGAACACGCTCAGCACACCAGCAAGCTCTTTTTTTGAATCGAATATGGGAGCAGCTGAAGCTATGAGGCTTCTGTGTACCTTCAGGAAATGTTCGCTCCTTTGTACCTGTACCGCCCGCCCGGTTGCTATGGCCGTTCCTATGGCATTGGTGCCGCACAGTTGTTCCTGCCAGTTGGCGCCTTGCTGAAACCAGGGCTTTAACCGGGATTCAGTGGTGCGCTGGTCTCCCCAGCGTTTCAGTATCCTGCCTTTCTGGTCCGCCAGAAGAATCAGGCAGCGACTGCTGGAAAGTACGTTCCGGTAATAGGGAAGCACCTCAGCCTCTGAGCTGGCGATGAGTTCACCATACTGGCACGTTAAATCTTGCAGCTGCTCGCTGCTGAGTGTTGGCTGAATTGGTTCGCCTTCGTGGTCGAGGCCAATGGCAATACAGCGCTGCCAGGAATCAGAAATGTCCGTTCGATTTGACGTGTATGTGCTCTTCTTCATCAGACTACATCCCTGTGTTCGCTTTCTTGTTTTTGGAGATGCCTTGGGAAGCATGTGTTCAGTTGATGTGCGAGAACTGTTCAATAATCTGTTTAACAGTTGTTCACGTCAATGCTTTTTTTGAACAAATTGTTTCCAAGCGAACATTGCTGTTTTCGAATGGGAAACCAGGGTGTTTTTGAGCTTTATATATAAAAACAATAACTTGGAGTTATATTCTGGGCGGATAGGTAAAAACTGGTATGCGATTTGCGTTCATGCTCGCAAACATTAAGTTTCCGGGTGTTCGTTTTATATCCGGTCGCGCTTTAATAAGAATAACAAGGAAAGCTTATGTCCTTAACGCTGGAGAACCTCTCCCGCACGGTCGACGGTGTCGATTACGTTCGGGATGCCAACCTCACTTTTGAGGCGGGATCTTTCAATGTTCTGCTTGGCCGGACACTAGCCGGTAAAACCTCAATGATGCGCCTGATGGCCGGCCTTGATAAGCCGACGAAGGGGCGTGTGCTCTACAAGGGGGAAGATGTTACCGGGCAGAGTGTGCAGCGCCGGAACATTTCGATGATCTACCAACAGTTCATCAATTACCCCACGCTCACCGTTTACGAAAACATCGCATCACCGCTACGCCTTGCCAAAATGTCAGGGTCCGAAATTGATCGCCGGGTGAAAGAAACCGCGTCAATGCTGCGGATCGAACCTCTGCTTAAACGTTACCCTCTTGAACTTTCCGGCGGCCAGCAACAGCGCACGGCCATGGCGCGAGCACTGGTAAAAGATGCAACGCTGGTGCTGTTCGATGAACCCCTGGTGAACCTTGATTACAAGCTGAGGGAAGAGCTTCGTGCAGAGCTGCGGGATTTGTTTCGAGAGCGTCAATGCATTGCAGTTTACGCAACCACGGAAGCCAATGAGGCTTTGGCGTTGGGTGGCACCACAACTCTGTTGCATGAGGGTGGCGTTGTTCAGAGCGGGCCTGTTATGGATGTTTATCGTTCACCCGTTAACACCCTCGCGGCACAGTTGTTCAGTGAGCCGCCCATGAACATCATCCGTGGCCGTGTAAGCGATACCGAAGTGACCTTCGATGAGTATTCACACCACGCATTAACTCAGGAGTTGGCAAGGTTGGCCCCGGGCGACTATTGGTTCGGGATTCGGCCCAGCCACATAGCGCTGGTGCCTGCCAATGATGATGACCTTGAGATGTCTATGGAGGTTGCTCTCAGCGAGATCAGTGGCTCTGAAACCTTCATGCATGTTGAGAACAGCCATTTCGAGATGGTGTTGCAGTTGATGGGTGTTCATCAATATCACACTGGCGCGCCGCTCAAGGTGTACTTGCCAGTGAACAAACTGTTTGTATTCGACAGTAATGAGCAGCTGGTGCACACACCAACACGGGTTTCAGGAGGTGCAAACTGATGGCTGAAATTCAACTGAAATCTTTGGCGCACAGTTACAGCGCAAACCCATCGGGCCCCGGTGATTACGCTATCCGACAGCTGGATCATGTGTGGCACAAGGGCGGAGCTTACGCGCTGCTTGGGCCATCGGGTTGTGGCAAAAGCACCATGCTGAACATTATCTCCGGGTTGGTTCAGCCCTCTGAAGGGGAGGTGCTGTTTGATGGCAAGCGGGTGAACGAGCTTTCACCCCGAGACAGAAATATCGCCCAGGTGTTTCAGTTCCCTGTGGTCTACGACTCGATGACTGTATTCGAGAATCTGGCGTTTCCCCTCAAGAACAACAAGGTGCCTGCTGCAAAGATCAAAACCCGCGTGCAGGAAATTGCAGAGGTTCTTGAAATTGAGGACAAACTGCACAAGAAGGCGAAGAACCTGACGGCTGATGAAAAACAGAAGGTTTCCATGGGCCGTGGTTTGGTGAGGGAAGATGTCTCCGCCATTTTGTTTGATGAACCTTTGACGGTTATCGATCCTCAGCTCAAGTGGAAGTTGCGTAGAAAGCTCAAGCAGATTCACGAGCAGTTCGATATCACCATGGTGTACGTCACCCACGATCAGCTTGAGGCATCTACCTTCGCCGACAGAATTGCCGTGATGTTCGACGGGCAGGTGGTGCAATTCGGCACACCCACGGAGCTGTTCGAAGCACCCAACCACACGTTTGTCGGCTACTTCATCGGTAGCCCAGGCATGAATATTCTGGAGGTTGAAAGATGCCAGGGGGGCGTTCGGTTTGATTCAACTGAACTGCGCCTCGAACCCTGGCAGTCAGAGATTCTCGGGGGCATGAAATCCGACAACCTGAAGATTGGTATCCGGCCCGAGTTTATCGAAATCTCCCCGGTAATGTCCGATGACACCTACGCCGCTGAAGTGCGAGATGTGGAGGATCTTGGTACCTACAAGATTGTGACGGTGAAACTCGGCGAACAGCAGATGAAAGTGCGCCAGAGTGAAGAGTTTGATGCCGGCATTGGTAGCCAGGTAAATCTCCTGTTCCCGGGGCAGTGGCTAATGCTTTATGTGGATGAATTCCTGGTACAGGAGCAACAGTGATGGACAAGATCCCGGATAACAGAGCCTGGTGGCTCGTCCTGCCGGTTTTCCTGCTCGTAGCCTTTTCGGCACTCGTACCACTTATGACGGTGGTGAACTATTCCGTTCAGGATATTTTTGGCCCGGGCCAAGCCTACTACGTTGGCACGGAGTGGTTTAAAGAAGTTCTGACGGATCAACGATTGCAGGATTCATTAATCCGACAGTTTGCCTTCTCCGGCGCGGTATTGTTGATTCAGATTCCGTTGGGTATTGGTGTTGCGCTTATGATGCCCAAGTCTGGAATCAAGGGGTCACTTTGTCTCATTCTGGTTGCTATTCCGCTACTTATTCCCTGGAACGTTGTAGGGACTATCTGGCAAATATTTGCCCGGGGCGATATCGGATTATTTGGCTGGGCGGTGAACCAGGCCGGCATCGATTACAACTACACGGGGGATACGGTAGATGCCTGGCTGACCGTCCTTCTTATGGATGTTTGGCACTGGACACCTCTGGTTGCTCTGTTGTGCTACTCAGGATTGAGGGCTATTCCCGAGGCCTTTTACCAAGCCGCTGAAATTGATCGTGCTTCCAAGTGGGCAGTGTTTCGTTATATCCAGCTCCCGCGCCTCAAGAGCGTATTGATCATTGCTGTGCTGTTGCGGTTTATGGACAGCTTCATGATCTATATCGAACCCTTTGTGCTCACTGGCGGTGGCCCGGGAAGCTCGACGACCTTCCTTAGCCAGACCCTTACAACCATGGCAATAGGGCAGTTTGATCTCGGGCGTGCAGCGGCATTCTCGTTGATCTACTTCCTGATCGTATTGCTGATTTCCTGGTTATTCTTCACAGCCATTACTCACGCCGATAAAGAAAAATAAGGAGAGTGTGATGAGGCAAACAGGCTATAAAAACATCGGGATCACCATATATATCCTGCTCCTTCTTACGCCGGTTTACTGGCTGCTGAACATGTCGTTCAAAACCAACCGTGAAATTCTGGGGGGGCTCACGTTATGGCCGCAGAATTTCACGTTTGATAACTATGCGGTGATCTTTACAGACCCCAGCTGGTATAACGGCTACCTCAACTCAATGGCGTATGTGTCTATCAACGTGGTGATTACCTTGTTGGTTGCTTTGCCTGCGGCCTACGCCTTCAGCCGGTACAAGTTTCTGGGGGATAAGCATCTGTTCTTCTGGTTGCTCAGCAACCGGATGGCGCCGCCGGCGGTTTTCCTGCTGCCATTCTTTCAGCTGTATTCATCTATCGGGCTTTTCGATACCCACATTGCCGTTGCCTTGGCCCACTGTTTATTCAACGTGCCCTTGGCGGTTTGGATTCTTGAGGGGTTCATGAAGGGTGTTCCTCGTGAATACGATGAGATGGCTTATATCGATGGCTACAGCTTTCCGAAGTTCTTCATAAAGGTGTTTTTGCCGATGATTCGCTCAGGCATCGGTGTAACGGCCTTCTTTGCCTTCATGTTCTCGTGGGTTGAGTTGCTTCTGGCCAGAACACTGACCTCTGTGGATGCTCAGCCAATTGGCGCAATCATGACTCGTACGATAGGGGCGAGTGGTATTGATTGGGGTGTGCTGGCCGCGGCTGGCGTTCTAACAATAATCCCAGGCTTGCTGGTTATCTGGTTCGTTCGTAACCATGTGGCTAAAGGCTTCGCTCTCGGGCGCGTTTAAGGAGAAAGCAAATGATTGCCTGGATGAATTGGACCCCTACGGTCATCGTGTTTTTTGCAGTTATTGCAATGATTCTTGCGGTAATGACCGTTTACGAAATCGTATCTCCCTGCATAGAGCGCAAAGGCTTTTTACCAATAGAGACAACGCGCGGAGACCGGTTATTTATTGGTTTGCTTTCCGCAGCCTACATACACCTCACCTTCCTTGCGGTTAGTGACATCACTTTGTGGGTTGCGTTGGCTGTGTCTGTTGTCTGGCTTCTGGTTTTGCTGCGATGGGGCTAGGAAGGCGACCGAACAGGGGGCAATAAACGCACCCCGAATAAACGTGCTCAAATGTTGTAAAGGATTCGAAACCGAACTATTTTTTCACCAGGAACGAAAGTGATGAGTGTTTGGTTTTCGAAAAGGCAAGGCTAGAGGTAACAAGCGCTGTAACAAGCCAAAACCGGAGCGAAGGCTTTCTTCGCCCCATTCATAATAAAGATGACGAGGTTGGGTATGTTTAAAAACAATAAATATCCTAAGACCCTACTGCTTGGCGCTGCAATTGGTGCTGTCAGTTTGGGCCTGAGCCTGCAGGCCAGTGCTGATCAGTACTCGGATGCGGCTGAAAAGTGGGTAAACGACTCGTTCAAACGGTCTACCCTTACCAAAGAACAGCAGATGGAAGAGATGGCTTGGTTCACCAAAGCTGCGGAGCCTTTCCGTGGCATGGAAATCAATGTTGTTTCAGAAACCATTGCAACACATGAATACGAATCCAGCGTGCTGGCCAAGGCCTTCACCGACATTACCGGCATCAAGCTTACCCATACCCTGATTCAGGAAGGGGATGTTATCGAGAAGCTGCAAACCCAGATGCAGTCGGGGCGCAACATCTATGATGGCTACGTGAATGACTCTGACTTGATTGGTACTCACGTCAGGTACGGTAAGGTTGTAGCGGTTGAAGATATTATGAAGGGTGAAGGCAAGGACCTAACCCTGCCAACGCTGGATCTTGATGATTTCATCGGCCTTGATTTCACCACCGGCCCTGATGGCAAACTTTACCAACTGCCAACTCAGCAGTTTGCAAACCTGTATTGGTTTCGCGCTGACTGGTTTGAGCGTGCAGATCTGAAAAAGCAGTTCAAGGAACTCTACGGCTATGACTTGGGTGTTCCTGTTAACTGGTCGGCCTACGAAGACATTGCAGAGTTCTTCTCGGTTCACGTTAAAGAGATAGACGGCAAAAAAGTATACGGCCACATGGACTACGGCAAGAAGGACCCCTCCCTGGGATGGCGCTTCACCGATGCGTGGTTCTCCATGGCGGGTGCTGGCGACAAAGGCCTGCCTAACGGTTTACCTGTAGATGAATGGGGCGTTCGGGTAGAGGATTGCCACCCTGTTGGTTCTGATGTTTCCCGCGGTGGTGCTACAAACAGCCCTGCTGCAGTTTACGCGACTGAGAAGTATGTGGAATGGATGGGCAAGTATGCGCCGCCAGAGGCTACGGGGATGACCTTCTCCGAATCTGGCCCCGTACCTGCACAAGGCAATGTAGCCCAGCAGATTTTCTGGTACACAGCTTTTACTGCCAGCATGATCGAAGAGGGTCTGCCAGTTGTAAACGAGGAAGGTTTACCCAAGTGGCGCATGGCACCTTCACCACGTGGCCCATACTGGGAAGAGGGCATGAAACTGGGCTATCAGGACGTTGGTTCCTGGACGTTCCTGAACTCGACACCTGAAAAACGTCGCTTGGCGGCATGGCTTTACGCACAGTTCACCGTGTCGAAAACGGTGTCCCTTGAAAAGCTTGTGGCAGGTCTGACCCCGATTCGCGATTCCGATATTAACTCGGACGTGATGACGGAAATGGCACCTAAGCTGGGCGGCCTGGTTGAATTCTACCGCAGCCCTGCACGTGTTCAGTGGACGCCTACCGGCACCAACATTCCCGACTACCCGAAGATGGCTCAGCTGTGGTGGCAGTATGTTGCACAGGCAGCCAGTGGCGAAGCCACAGCGCAGGAAGCGCTTGATGGTTTGGCAAAGGCTCAGGATCGGGTTATGGAGCGGCTACAGAGAGCCAATGTTCTGACCACCTGCGCTCCAAAGCTGAACGAGCCGCGTGATCCGCAGTACTGGTTCGATCAGCCTGGCGCACCCAAGCCCAAACTGGCGAATGAAAAAGTGCAGGGTCAAACTGTACCTTATGATGAGCTGATTAAAACCTGGGAAGATGCTCGCAAGAGCTGAGCCCGGTAGTAGGTTGTAGTAACTTGCCGGGCACTGTCATTCAGGCGGTGCCCGGCAAGCTGTTTTATCCCTTCTCTTATAAAAAATTGCACGATTGCCTTCTCACTGACATGATCCCTAATACGCTTGCTTGAACTCACGAGTACCGCAATACCGGATGAGCCCATGCTGAGGAGTTTTTCATGACGGCCAAGAACGCCCAGGACGAAACCATCCAATGGCAAACCGGCCACTGTTACCTCGGCGAGGTTCTGGTTGCATGCACGCCTCGTGGCGTATGTGCTGTTTTGCTGGGAGACACAGCTGACGAATTGGTTGAAGACCTGGCTCAACGTTTCCCCCGTGCCGAACTCATCCATGCAAACGATTTTCGGGCCCCCTGGTTTACCGAGGTAATGAACTACCTGATCGACAGCCGAAAACCACTCTCTGTAGAGCTTGATGTTCGAGGCACGGATTTTCAATGTAGAGTCTGGCAGGCACTGCAACAGATTCCTTCTGGGTGCTCGTCCAGCTATGGCGATATCGCCCAGCAATTAGGTCTGCCCAGCGCCTCGAGAGCTGTCGCAGGTGCCTGTGCAGCCAACCCGCTGGCGGTGGTTGTTCCATGCCATCGAGTTTTACGTGGTGATGGCAGCCTTTCTGGATATCGCTGGGGTGTTAAGCGCAAACAAGCCGTATTGAGCCACGAACAGGGACTGTCTGATCGGTGATGCCTAAAAACTGTTTCAATCCCTTCAATATCCTTGAATTTATCGGTTTGAATCCTTCTTTATTTCTTCTTTTTGTATTTCTGGTGCCTTCGGTGGCTCAGGCAAAGTGGTTCCGTTACACAGATACGGCTATGACGACACCGGTGGAGCTTGAGTTTTGGGCTGATGAGAAAAGCGTTGCTGATGCAATCGCGAAAGATGTTCTGGCGGTGTTCCACCAAGTAGACAGGGACATGAGCCGGTACCGGGAGGACTCCGAACTCTCTGGCCTTAACCTTAAAGCAGCGGATGACCCAGTGCAGGTAAGCACCGGCCTGTTTGAGGTTTTGAAGAAAGCGGAAGAAGTAGCTGTTCTTAGCGGTGGTGCTTTTGATATCAGCTTTGGGTCTGTCGGTTACTTGTACGACTACCGGGAGCGCAAGCAGCCAAGCGAGGAGGCACTTCAGGCCAGGCTTGGCCATATTAATCATCAGGACATTGTTCTGGATGATAAGGCGCAAACAGTCTTCTTTCGCCAGAAAGGCTTGTTGATCGATTTGGGAGGTATTGCCAAAGGTTACGCAGTGGATCTTGGTATAGAGCATCTGAAATCAGCCGGCGTGCGCCATGCACGGCTCAGTGCGGGTGGTGATTTGCGCTTGCTAGGCGATAAGCGCGGCCGGCCTTGGCTTGTGGGTGTTCGTGACCCCCGCTCAGAAAATCGCAATGTGGTGGTGTTGCCGCTTGCCGATCTCGCTATTTCCACATCCGGTGATTACGAACGCTTTTTTATTGATGATCAGGGCGAGCGTGTGCACCACATACTTTCCCCCGGTACAGGGAAATCCGTGCGAGGTGTGCAGAGCGTTACCATTATTGGTGACGATGCGCTGACAACCGATGGCTTGTCTACGGCTGTATTTGTGCTGGGCCCGAAAAAGGGTCTGGAGATGATTGAGAAGTTGCCGGGTATTGATGCGATCATCATTGATGATCAGAGAATGATGCACTTTACGGAGGGGTTGGCACCCCCGGAATCGTGAAGGGGATGCCGGGGCTGATTATTCAGAGCACAATCATCGAATTCAGATTGTGCGCGCCGGTCAGGTTATAGGCTCCAGCGCAATTAGCCGGTCCTGACTCGCTGGGTTGCCCAAACCATGACCCTCAAACCTTGAGGCAAAATCTCCTTGTTCTCCGTGCAATGCCATGTAATTCAGCAACACAGTCTGCACCAGTTGGTTTACGTTGTTTGCAGCGGGGCTGGAAGCTGTTTCCACAGATGCATCGCCCCGCATGAAGCCAATCTGGTTGCGAATCGGGGTAGGGCGGCCGTTAGGATTGTAAACCAGGAAGAATGACGCCGCGGTCTGCTGGTTATCGCCTGTCCACACGCCTTTGCCCCTGCCATCTTCTGAGTCGTCCAGGGTGCCATTGCTGGACACTGAGCCATCACTGAATACATACAGCATCAACGGTTTGTTCATTCTAGCCGCGTATTCCAGGCAGGCGCCCATGCAGCGGCCAGCCAGTAAGTCCCGGCGTTCTCCAGTTGCGCGCTCGCCAGTGTGGTAGTCATAGCCACCCATGGTGATGGTGCCAGCGCCGGCATAGCCGTTTACCGCTAACTTCATTACGGATGCTGTTTTCTGGAACTCCCGGTTAGCCCTGAATTCCTCCTCAGTGAAAATTCCAGTAGCCCCGACAATGTGCTCATCTATGGCGGGGTCAAGAATTGCCGGGTCGCCATAGGTGTCGACCACATCGGCGCTCTTGGCATAGCCGCACCGCACCAGCTTACGAATATCATTTTCGGCATCTGTGCCGAGGCCGGTGCTCACGCGGTTCATTTTAGCGTCACTGATACGCTGAACGGCTTCCATCACAGAAACCGCATCCGCCTGATTCAGTATGGAGGTCAGGTCGCCCACATCCACCAATCCAATTGCATCGGATGGGCGGTCGATTTTTGTAGGCCGAACTTTCGGATCAATGAGGTTCATAGGCGCCATGGAGTTGCCCCCTGATTCCGTGCTTTGCGAACCGATCAGGGAGAGCAGGGAGCCGTTGGCGCCGGCTTTATAGATACCGTACATGGGGTTGTGCGGGTTGTTGCCGGTGTCGTTTTCCGAGCGGGCAGCAATGATCGCGCCGTTGATCTGTGCGCGGGTCATCATGCTTGTACTTTGCTGGATACCCCGCAAAAAACCGCTGTCTGAGTGGAACGCCAGCCCGAGTTCTGTGTTCACAAACGCCGGATCGTTCGGAAGCATGTCACCTGGTACACCCAGTTTGCTGTATCCCGCCGTGCTAAGAAAATCCATCTGCCCACCAGATTTGCCCATCAGCACATTGGAGCCCGCAATGCTGGCACCGCCGGCCAAATCAAAACAAATAAACGGGATTTTTCCTGCACCTGCGATACCGATGCCACATTCTGCTTTTATTTGTTCAGACAACTCGGCAGCTACCGTTCGGGGGTTAGCGAACAGGCCGAGCATTGAAGTGCCAACAACCGTTGCAGTGCCGGCCCTGAAACCTTGAGCAATGAATTCCCTGCGAGTCCGTGGTCGCCCGTGGTCGTTATGGAAGAGAGGCTCGCCATTGGCCAGAGGCCGTTTAAGGGGTTTGCGTATAAACATGAGCGTAGTCCTCTACTGAACCAGGGTGGTGGCGCTGCCAAGAACAGCGGCACAACTTGCTTTAACGATGGTTTCGGTGCGGTCAGCCGGGCAAGTGTCGCCACCACACAGGGCGAGCTGGTCTATCAGACCGCCCACTTCAGTTTGAATGGTCGCTGTGCTGGGCTGGGAGCCCAGATTGTCACCCACAAACCGGGCTAACAGAGGCCCGGTAATCAGGCTTTCGCCGCCATGCTCAAAGGCTGTTGCGGCTGGTGCCGAGAAATCAAAGCCCGGGAAAAAGTCCTGCCTTCTTTGAACATCGGATACCAGCACATCACAGTACTGAATCGCCACCTGGGTAATGGCCATCTGGTGGGATGAAAGAAAGCCCTCAATATTCTCCACCGTGGGCAATTGCTGTTTCACGGTTTTGAAGGTATCCGCAACCGCTGGAGTGGTGCTTGGGATATCTGTCATGCGAGCCATGGACTCATTAATTTCATCAAAAGTCTTCATCCCGATGTCGGATGGGCGTTCCAGGATTGTTGGTGCAACGGTTCCGGTTAACGGCGGTTCGGTGCGTGAGAAGGTGCTGCTGCCAAGACGGTCAAATGTTAGGAAGAACTCGTCACTATCCGGGCCGTTTTCCAGTGCGATGATAGTGCCTAGCCGAGATAAGGGCTGGCCTTTGCCTGGCTCATAGGCGTTGCTGTCCAGAGTCACTTTAAGGTTGGCCCAAGCCTGGCCGACAGTGGCTTCTTTGCCGTTGATACCCAGGCGCATACCCTCAAGCGCAATACCGGATGGCTCAGCCGTTTCATCAAGGCTGATAAAGAACGGCTCGGTGAAGCGATAGCTGTAGTTATCGAATACGCTTACATCGAAAACGATAAAGCTTTCAGGTACATCGATAAGGTGGGAAACACCAAACAGCAGATAGAACTTCTGGCCTACACCCACATCGTAGTTTGTTTTGACCTGTTCTGATGTTAGTGCCCGGTTATGGAAGGCGACCATGCGAATGACACCTTGCCATGGAGAACGGCCATCCGTCTCGTTCCCAAGAACGAGCGCAAAGCTGTCGTCCCAATCGGAAAACAGGCCAGGGTCGTCCGGGTCGAGATCGCCGGAGTGCTCGCCGTTGACATAGATCTGCCGCCCAGTGCCAGGGCTATAGTTCACGACAACGTGCTGAAGAGTGGCCTGCAGGAGTTGGTCACCATCTTGAGTAGCGAACGGAGTGTTTTCATCGCTGGTGGTGCTGCGATGGAGCACTTCGTACCGTTGCAGGGTCTGGCTCAGTGTTACGTTCCGGGCAGTGGAGGAGCCAGAGTAGGTAATGATTCTTGCATCCTCCTGGGTAATGTTCCCCGGCGCGACCCAGGCTTCGATGGCATATTCACCGGACCCTGTCAGCAAGCTATGCAGTTTGCTGCTGCTGGCGGTCGAACCTTGCGCTTTGCCGGCGGGTATTGCAGGGGCACTTTCCGGCTTGACTTCGGGGCCTATATTGATTCCCCAGCCCAGTACCCAGTCAACGTTGCCGCTGAGAGTAAGATCGAGCGGTGTGGAGACGCCGCTGGTGTCGTAGGCGATCTGACCCTGGCCAGATTGGAATTCATACAGCGCAACAATATTGTCCTCAAAGCGCCCGCCAGAATTGGCGAGAAGGCCGTCTGAATCCAGTACCAGTGCCCTGCTGGCTACCAGAGCAGGATCGACCGGCTCGGGTGATAATGGCTCTGCGAACTGTTCAATAGCCATCTGCATCATGCCAGCAGACCAGTCGCAATCTGTCTCACCTCCATTTGCCCAGCAGTTGTGGAAATCTCTTCTCAGGCGGACTACAAAACGGGAATTTTCCGGCGAGTTCAGGTCTATCCTGCTTTGGGATTGTTGGTAGGCGATATCTACATTATCGCTGGCAACGTAAGGTGTTTGGCCACCGTCGCCATGGCATTCGGCGCAGTAGGTTCTCAATACTGGATAAACGGTGCTTCCGAAGGCGCTGCTGCCTTCCGGGAAAGCGATGGTTGAGCCAGGCGATTTGAGCACCGGCGCTTGAAGCTCCACCGTTTTCACAGAGCCCTCAGCTCCATCAGCCCACTTCGAAATATAGGTGGTCAGAATATTCCCGCAGACGACGTCACTGCCTGTCCAGCAGTTATGGCCACCGGCTACTTTGGTCACCATTCTGGATTGGGAGGGTGCAGTGAGATCTACAATGGTTCTAGCTTGGGCGTAGGCGCTGTTGATGTTGTTCTGGTCAACAAATGTGGGCGACTGGCCGCCTGCACCGTGGCAGGAGCCACAGCGATTGTCCTGCACAAGGTTGTCCCAGACATTCAGTTTAAAACTCTGTATATCAGCGGTAGCCGGTGCGGGGCCGCTGTAGCTAATGCTATTTGATCCAGAAGATGTATTTGGCAGCGCCTCTGTGGACTCGCCACCACAGGCGCTGAGGAAGAGGGTGAACACTATCAGTAGTGCAATAGGTGCTGCGGAGCGGAGTTGGTTTGATCCGGGGAGCGTTAGTGTTTTCATCAGGCGTTACTCCCCCGCACAGTAAACAGCAGATTCGGCAAACACCTGCTTCAGATTGAAGTTATGGGACCTGAAACTCGACACCATCGTCTCGACCTGAGTATGGTCTTCGCTGGTGGAGGGCGGTCTGAGGCACACGTTCGTGAATACTTTCTTTACCTGGCATTCTGCGAAGGCGCCGGAACGGGCCCACTCTTCACCAAGACTTTTTGCACCGTGACCCGAACCGGGCAAGCTCCCATCCCAATCTAGCCGCCGGTTGGTGCCCTGGCGCCAGTAGTTATCCCATTTGTCGTCCGGCGTGACATACCCCGGGGCAAAGGTGGTGGAGTTGATGAGGTACTTGCCCTGCACCCGTGACTGAGTCTCCGGGTCATTAACGGTGTTGTAAACGAGTCTTCCAAGCATTCCATCAGGATCACTGTCCGGGTTGTATTCGTAATCGTAGTAGGCAAAAGCCTGGGTCATCGGGTCCATCCCCGTATGGCAGCCCACGCAGTTGTTCAGGAACACACGGCTATCGCCACCCGGGCTTCGTGAAACGTCCTGGCGAATTCTGTCCGGCGGAAGGTTTACGTCGGCTACCTGTTCCAGATCCCGGCACATGTGGTTGATCAGGGTAAATCGGAACATGGCGCGATTAGTACCAGCGCTGAAGAAGGCTCTGGCCGCTGCGCGGGAGGTTATTACGCCGGCGGTGGCATCGGTGGGCAGGCCCGTGACGGATGACTGGCTCAGGCCCCGGAAGTTTTGTTTGTCGGAAAGGTCGTGGCCAAGTTTCTCGATCATCTCATAGTGATCGTTGTTTGAGTTGGAATAGGTTGGTACATCGTTCCAGGTGCCAACGTACAAGATGTCGTCGTACAGAACCCTGCGAAAATCTGCATCATCTCGCACCAGACCGATCACTGTAGCGGTGTAATCGTTCAAGGGAACAAACGGCGTCATCGCCTCATTGGTCCAGGGAGCCGCAAAGTTTTTCAACGTTACATTATAAAACGCCCGATCTTCCATTGCGGTAAAGGCAGCGTTGAGCGCTCTGTTGGCCTCAATCTCCCGCGTCATATCATCAAGCCTGGAGGCAGACGGAGGTACGCCCGCAATCCTGTCATGAATGCGCTTGGCCTGTTCCCGCGGTCCGGCGCTGGCTGTGCAAGTAAATGTGGCGGTAAGCAAAATCAGCAGTGACATACTGCATGCCTTGAATGCGCTGGCGTGCATTCGCTCGTTGGCTTTCATGTCGCTGTCCTCGGTGGTCTTGGCTGGGGCACAATAGGCCAATTTGACAATTGTTAATAGTTTATACTTGCAATTAGCATCGGATTTGTGGGGCGCTCCACGTAATTACATTTACTTACGTAAAGCTCCTAGAGATACATGGATGCCCAGACTTAATTTATGTCACGAATTCACTGTTTCAGTGCGTTGACACTGTTTTCAAGGGACTAGGCGCGTGCCTCACAAATCCAACAAAACCATCCGCTTGCTGGTCTTTTCAGGCCTGTTGGGAGCACTTTCTGGCTGTTTGCCAAGTGCGGGCAGCCAACAAGCTGACCCTGTTGTGGTCGAGAACCCGGTACTTTTTGTTAAGCGGCCACTGTTGTTTGATATCAATAGCGGAGCACTGATTGGGGACAATCTTGCCGATCCGTCGGGGTTTCGCCCAGGCGCCCGCTTGTTTGTGAAAGCCAGTGCATCCATTGACGCCCCCGCTGTTGATGTGTCTTCCCGGGCTTTTTCCGGTTCACAGTATCGCGATGATGCGGGCCGTTTGTTGTATGACGTAAAAGACCTGCATGTTTCCCACGATGGCAACCGTGCACTGTTTGCCATGCGTGCACCGGAAATTGAAGGTGCCGATGAAGAAGATCAGCCCACCTGGAATATTTGGGAATACGATCGTGTAGCGGATGTGCTCCGCAGAATCATAACCTCTGACGTAACCGCCAAGGCCGGTCAAGACGTTGCTCCAGCCTACTTGCCAGACGGTCGCATAGTGTTCTCATCCACTCGCCAGCGGGCTTCCAAAGCCATTTTGCTGGACGAGGGAAAAGGGCAGTTTTCTGGCCTGGATGAAAACCGGAATGCACCTGCATTCGTTCTCCACACAATGGATGACGAAGGCGACAACATTCAGCAAATTACCTTTAACCAGAGTCACGACCTTGACCCGCTGGTCACCGATGAAGGGTTTATCGTATTCAGCCGCTGGGATAACGCCGGCCAGACCAGTAATAATGGCGTCAATCTCTATCGGGTGAACCCGGACGGTACAGGGCTCAGCTACCTTTACGGCCGGCATTCCCACGACTCTGTTCCCGGAGCGCGCAATGTTCAGTACCTGAAAGCCCGGAAAACCGATTCAAACTCTGTACTGGTGCAATTACGCCCCTTTGAGAGCAACGATTACGCTTCTGCACCGGCTGAGGTAGATATCAATAACTATGTGGAAGCAGGCTTGCGCATTGACGGTACTGAAGGTAACGGCGGGCAGCGCTCGCTAATTCCGGGAATCCGGCTTGATGGTCAACTGTCGCTTGATGGACGTTACGGCTCTATTTCACCTCTTATGGACGGAACCGGAAGGTATCTCGTTAGTTGGACACCCTGTCGCCTCAGTGAGAGAACATCCGGCCGCATTGTGAACTGCACGGAAGAACGCCTGGACTCTGATGCCTATGTACCTGCGCCGCCGGTATACGGGCTATGGCTGCTAGACGTGGCAAGCGGAACTCAGAGGCCAGTGGTGGAGCCTTCAGAGGGTGAGCAGTTTGATGAAGCCATGCTTATGCGAGAGCGGTCACTGGAAGGGTTTATTCCCGACGATCAACCCATGGGAGATGCCGCAACGCTGGCAGATGAAGGCTACGGAATCCTGCACATTCGCAGTGTTTACGACATGGACGGTGTAGATAGAGCGCCCAACGGTATCGCAATAACCGCCAACCCTTTGCTTACCCCAGTGGCAGATCGACCGGCGCGGTTCCTCAGGCTTGAGAAGCCCGTGTCGATGCCCGATGAAAACGTGAAAGATTTTGATAACAGTGCCTTTGGCCGCAGCCGTGGGCAGCTAATGCGCGAAATTCTGGGGTATGTGCCCATAGAGCCCGATGGTTCGGTAAAGGTTGCTGTACCGGCCAACGTCGCCTTTGCGATCAGCGTGCTCGATGCCCAAGGCCGCAGAACCGGAAATCGCCATCAGAACTGGTTATCGGTTCGCCCCGGCGAAACGCTGGCATGCCAGGGGTGTCACGAATCTGGTTCTCCTGTTTCCCACGGCCGCCCGGATGCTGGCCCAGAGCCAGTGTGGAGTGGGGCAAGCACGACAGGCTTGCCGTTCCCGGGTACGGATCCGTCACTATATGCAGATATGGGGGACACCATGGCGGAAGTCTATGCACGGACACAGAATCTCCGCCGGCCACTACCAGACCCGATATACAGAGATGATGAGTGGGTGGATCTTTCCAGCAGCTTAGAAGACCGCTCACTGGCCTATGAAAATCTGCAGACGCCACCGCCCGTTTCAGGTGCGTGTGCAAATGCCTGGACCGCTAACTGCCGAGCAGTGATCAATTACGAAACCCACATTCATCCGCTTTGGAGTCTGGACCGGACGGAGGTTGATGGTAGTGGTCAGGTGATCGATAACACGTGTATCTCATGCCATGCTAACAGTGCTGCAGAGGGATCCGTTGCTGCTGCGCACTTGGATCTCACTGACGGGCCTTCAGATATCAACCCGCGGCACTTCAAGTCTTACCACGAACTGCTTTCTCCAGACAATGAGCAGGAGTTTAAGGGTGGTGGCTTTCCTGATCGCACAGTGGAGGAAGTTCTGAGGGATGAGAATGGTGACCCTGCTCTGGATGAGAACGGTAACCCGCAAATAATTTTTGTGCGATTCCCCGTCAGGGCGAGTATGTCCGTCAACGGCGCCGTGGCCAGCACCAGGTTCCAGAATGTGCTTGGTCCCGGTGGAGACCATGAAGGCTTCTTGTCTCCCGCCGAACTTCGCCTCATAGCAGAGTGGCTGGACATAGGCGCCCAGTATTACAACAACCCGTTTGACGCTCCAGACAATTAATCAGGACCTGACGCCACAACCATGCCCATTGTCATTCTGTTACTGATGCTCTGTTTACCCGGGATGACCTGGGCGGGCTGGCTGTGGGGAGACGATGAGCCGGAACAACGGGTGCGGGTCGTTGAGCCGTTTGTGGTCTGGCGTACTGGTCCTGCAGTGGGCTACCCGGTGTTTCATAGCAGCGAGAAAGGCGAATGGTTAACCCTGCTGCAACGCAAAACCGGCTGGATGAAAGTACGGGACAAGAAAGGCCGGGAAGGCTGGGTGGCTGTTGCCGCCATTGCACAAACTCAAGACGCAACCGGTGAAAACGTCAATCTCAGCGTGCCGGATATGAAGGCGTTCAGTGACCGCAAGTTTGAAGCCGGAATCCTGATGGGGGAGTTTGAAGGCAGCCCCGTAACCGCAGGCTACGGAGGCTACTGGTTTACGCCTAACCTCGCCGCAGAATTGTGGGGCTCACAGGTACTGGGCAGCGCCTCGGAAATACTTATGGTGAACGCCAATATAGTCCACCAGCCGTTTCCCCACTGGAGAGTGTCACCGTATTTCACCCTTGGTGTAGGTCATATATGGGTAGATCCCAAAGCAACACTGGCTGTGCCAGAGGAGCGTGATAACACGGTAGGCCATGCTGGACTGGGACTGCGGGCTTATATCACCGAGCGTTACTTTATCCGGGCCGAGTTCAAGGACTACAAAGTCTTTACCAGCCGATCAACCAACGAAGAAGCGACAGAATGGAAAATCGGACTAAGCATCTTTTTCTGACCGGGTTTTGCCTGGCACAGGTCATGGCGTTTGCACCTCAGGTATTCGCGCAGGAGCGTGATGATTGGCCTTTGATCGAGCCTGATGTAAAACCTGTGCCAGTTAATGAGGCGCTGATCGATACTGAGAACTTCGAGATCGGCGCCTTTCTGGGCGTGATCAATATTGAAGATTTTGAGTCGTCGTTTATTTATGGCGGCAAGCTCACCTATCACCTGAGTGAAACCTTCTTTTTTGAGGCAGGAATAGGTTTTGCGGAAGGTGGCCAGACCAGTTTTGAAAACCTGGCGGGCAACGTGCAGGTGCTGACTGACAGTGAGCGTGAGTACCGCTATTACAACATCAATCTGGGCTATAACCTTCTGCCGGGCCAAGCATTTTTTAGCGAGAACTACGCATTTAATACCAATTTCTATCTGATTGCCGGCGCGGGCGCCACGGATTTTGGCGGCGATACCCGCTTTACCTTCAACGCTGGAGCAGGTTATCAGGTTTTACTCACAGACAGCCTTGCCATAGATATCGGCGTGCGCCAGCACTACTACCGCATTGATGTGGTCGGTGCCGAGAAAACCTCCATGAACACTGAAATCCGTACCGGATTGTCGGTGTTTTTCTGAACACAGGAGCCATTTGAATGAACAACCCGGTTACAACCATAGCTCTGGCCCTTGCTTTATCCGGCGCTGCAATGAGCGTACAGGCAGATGCCATCAATGTTCCGGCTCCGGACTTCACTCTGGAGAGCCGAACGGGAGACAACATCCGGTTGGAAGATCACCGCGGTGAGGTGGTCATGCTCAATTTTTGGGCTTCCTGGTGCGGCCCCTGCCGTCAGGAAATGCCTCTGATGGATGACATTTACAGCCGCTATCAGGATTTGGGCTTCACCATCCTTGCGGTGAATGTGGATGAGAACCGCGATGAGGCTTTGCGTTTTCTGGAAAAGGTGCCGGTGGATTATCCCATTTTGTACGATCCGGAAAGCTCGGTGAGCAAGCTTTACGAGGTGCCGGCCATGCCCACAACCGTGATGATCGATCGCGATGGCAACGCCCGCTACATTCATTACGGCTACAAGCCGGGCTACGAAGTTGAGTACGAAGCCCAGATAAGAGAACTGGTGCGAGAGTGATTCCCGAGCGGGTAAGCGTTATGCGCAAACTTAACATCATCACACCCTTGATATTGGCACTGCTGCTTTCAGTAACGGCTGGGTGCAGCTCTGTAGAGCCATGGGTTAAACCTTATGAGCGGGATCGCCTGGCCGATCCGATCATGAGCCTGAGCCGCCATGGCAAAGCAGACTCCTACATCAATCACGTGTATCAGGCGAGGGAGTCTGCCCGCGGGGCGGAAGGTGGCGCAGGAGGTGGCTGTGGTTGTAACTGAGCGCGCTCCTGTGGCCTGGCTGTTCCTCCTGTTAATGGTGGTGTCTTCGTTCGCCCATTCAGCAACCTTGCCAGTGGATAACGTGGACTTGTTCTATCACCGGTACGACGGCGGCGGCATGGTGATTGATGGCCCTGTAGTGCTTGCGCGTAAAAGTGTTGGGCCACAGGTGTCTGTATCCGGGCAATATTACGTGGATATGGTATCGGCGGCCTCGGTCGATGTTTTGGCCACTGCCAGCGCTTATAAAGAAGAGCGTACCGAATACACGCTGGGCGTTGATTACCTGTATGACCGGGCGATTATGAGTCTGGGGTTTACCAACAGTTCAGAAAACGATTACGAAGCCAGTACCCTGTATTTCGCTGTGAGCCAGGAGTTCTTTGGTGGAATGTCCACTGTCACCCTTGGGTATGCGGCCGGCTGGGATGAGGTTGGCAAGCTTGGTAATGACAACTTCAGTGAAGATGCAGATCGCCGAAACTACCAGTTAGGGTTTAGCCAGGTGCTAACCCGTAACTTGCTGGTTGGGCTTGATCTGGAAGTGGTCACAGACGAAGGCTTCCTGCAGAACCCCTACCGCCAGAACCGCTATCTTGACCCCAATGATGCCACCGCCTATCTGTACCAGCCTGAGCGTTATCCCGAAACCCGCACCAGTACCGCGGTGGCCGCTCGAGCCATGTACCACCTGCCGTATCGAGCCTCTATCCGGGGTGAATATCGATACTTCTCAGACACCTGGGGTATTAACGCACACACAGTGCAACTGGGTTACGTGCACGCACTGAATCAACATTGGTCGCTGGAGGGTTCGGTGCGCTACTACACCCAGGGCGAGGCGGATTTCTACAGCGACCTATACGCCTATGAAAACTCACAGACCCATCTGGCTAGAGACAAAGAAATGAGCTCTTTCTCGGGCACAACCTTTGGAGCCGGCGCAGTTTATGAGTGGAAGCAGACATCCTTGCCCGGTATCAAACGGCTTCAGTTCAGCCTGCTCCTGGATTGGCTGGATTTCGATTACGACAACTTCCGGGATGTGACTGCTCCGGGCAATTATCTACCGGGCCAAGAGCCACTTTATTCATTCGATGCCCTGGTTACCCGAGCATCGCTGATTCTCGAATACTGAGTTTGCAGGAAACCTGACTATGACGGATTCACTCAAGACCCTGGTTGCCGGCCTGCTGGTTGCACTCATGTTGTTTATGAGTGGGAGCCTGCTTGCGGAAACGGACCCGGCAGAAGACAGTAAAGCGGTTGCAGAACGTGTTCAGGATCTCAAAAAGAAAGTGATTCGCTTGAACCGGGATCTTTTTATTCTGGAAGAAGACCTGCTGTTCCCGGCCAGCACACAGTTTGCAGTGTTTCTCAGCGTTGATGCGGGCAAGTTCCTGCAGTTGGATGCGGTAAAGCTGAAGGTGAACGGCGATATTGTCGCCTCCCACCTCTACACCGAGCGCCAGGCCACAGCCCTTGAGCGTGGCGGCATGCAGCGTTTGTACATCGGTAACCTAAAAACCGGAACCCACGAAGTGACGGCTTTCGTGGAGGGCATCGGACCGAACAACCGCGCCTACAAACAGGCAGCAACCCTGGCGTTTGAAAAAGGCACGGATACAGCCGCCCTGGAGATTCGCATTGAGGATCGGTCGTCGGATTACCAACCCATGGTTTCCATAGTGGAGTGGGAGTGAAACGACCCTTGGTATTCAGCTCAAAGCCGAATAAAGCCGGATCAGGCACACGCCTGGGTGCGGTAGCCGCCGGCTGCCTGGCACTATTACTCAGTGTGCCCGCTGTATTTGCTGAAGAGTCGCCAGAGCGGGCCAGAGATCTTGCCTATGGCTGGGCGTTATACAACTACCACCAAGGCGAGGCGTTAGAGGCGCTCACCCTTCTGAATGTGGCTCGTGAGCGCGGTGGAATCCGCGGGCACGGCGATTATCCGGAGCTGGTCGAAGGCGGGCTAATGCTCTCTTACGGCATGACTCGCGAAGCCCGTGAGCTCTTTATCCGATTGCTTGAAGATGAACACGGCCGCTCCCGCGTCACCCTTGCACCTGAAGTGCGCAGCCAGGCCTGGTTTTATCTGGGCAAGGTTTTTTACCTTGAAGGTGATTACCAACTGGCCTACGAAAATCTTCAGCGGGTTGATTCTAGCGTGCTGGAGGAAGCCGACTCAGAGTTATACGCAGAATGGGGTTACCTCAGAGCGCAACTGGCCATGATGTCTGAGGGGTTCCGCGGTGATCCGGACGAACAGACCGGGGGGCAGCATTCTGGCCCTTGGGCACACTACCTGAACTATAACCTGGCCATGGCCGAGATTGCCGACGATGATTTCACGGCAGCAGAACAAAGCCTGCGAGAACTCATTGAGGCTATGCAGCGCAAGGCACCCAAAGACGAACTGATTTCCGAGCACCAGGCCTTGCTTGATAAAAGCCGGCTCTCCCTTGCCCGTCTATATCTCAGAGATGCCAGGTTTGATGAGGCGTTAGTGCTGCTCGGAGCCATGCCTTTGGATGGTGTGTTTGCTGACCGAGCTCTATTTGATTATGCCGTCGCGGCTGCTGGTCAGGGCGAGATGCAAAGGGCATTGGACGCGCTGGATGCACTCTCCCAAAGAGAATTGTTTTTACCCTGGAGAGAGCAGGTTCCCTACGCTCGTGGCTATGTGCTCGAACAGATGAACCAGCCACGTGAGGCCTTGCAAGCATTTACCCAGGCCGCAGAACACTACGAAAACCGCGGTGAAGAGCTGACTGCAGCCCGGCAAGCACTGACCGAAGAAAGCCTCATGGCACGTTTGAATTTTCTTCGGGACAGCGATGAGATTATTACCGACTCCTACGGCCGCCTTAGGGTAACGCCTGCTGATTTCGGGCTTTCTGAAGTGCTCGCAACGGAACCATTCCAGCAGGCTCTGGGGGAACTCAATGAGCTTTACCGGATGCAAGCATTGCTGGCGCAGCGGGAACAACAGCTCGGCACCTTTGAAACCATGCTGGAAACACGCCGGGTGCAACGAGCGCGCCGAAGCCAGGAAGCAGGTATTGAACTAGAGCAGCAACAGCCGGATGAGTGGATAGAAGCCCAGAATGCGTTTCGGGCAAACATTGAGGCCGCCCTTGCCGAAGAAGATGCTGAATTCTTCATGACAACGGAACAGAAAGCCTTGAAAGCCCGATTGGGCAAGGTCGCGGCTACGCTTGCTCAGCTTCCGGACGACCAGCGCACAGCCCGGCAGCGAAAAAAGTATCAGAGAATGAAGGCCTACTTCGACTGGAGTGTCGCTAACGATTACGGTGTAAACCGCTGGGCCGCGCAGAAACAGCTTCGGGAGCTGAGTTCGGAAATGGAGCAGCTTCAAACACAGCGATCCGATATAGAGCAGTTGATGGCAGGCGACAGCGAACATGAGGAACTGGCGAGTCGGCTTGCCAATAACGCCGCCGAGGTCCAGTCGCTTACAGTACAAGTAGATGAAGCCTTGGCTCAGGCGCGGAACATTCTCATTAGCCGGTTGGATAATGCGCTGGAACAACAGAGCAATGAACTGCGGCGTTACCGGGTGGCATCTCGCCATGCACAGGCGCGGCTGGCGGACCAGTTGTTCAGGGAAGGCAAGAGCACGGAGGCCGCAAATGATTAAACGGCCCCGCAACACGAACGGTGATGGGTTGGACACTTTCGCGGGTGTGACTCGTGCGCTGGTGCCAGTACTGCTTACCCTGTTGGTTAGTGGCTGCCAATCGCTGGGGTGGGGGCAGGGTGGTGGAGAAATGCCCGCAGCCCGGCCAGGTACTCTTGCGTCTTTGAGCCCTGTTAGCCGGGAACGTGAAGCCGATCTCCCAGAGATTGAAGCTGGTGCTGAGGCCGTTTCTCTCGAATCTGTGATGCACAGCTACCGTGAGTTACTGCCATTGGTGGATGACCCCATCAAACAGGTCACCATTCGGCACCGCCTGGCAGATCTCGAGTTCGCCCGGGCCGAGCGCTTGATGACAGATACCGCAGAGGATGACCTTTCCGGCGCTATCGATGCATATACCGGTTTGCTGGCAGAGTACCCGGAGCGTGCGGGCAATGACCAGATTTACTACCAGTTAGCCCGAGCCTGGGAAATGCGGGGCATGACGGATGAACAGTTAGCAGCCCTGGATACCCTGGTAACACAGTATCCCGGCTCAGCTTACTGGGTAGAAGCCCAATTCCGGCGGGCAGATATTCTGTTTATCAATGGCCGCTACCCGGAAGCGGAACAGGCATTTCATGAGGTTACTCTTGCGGCCATGGAGCGCAACGCCGATCCGTCCTTCTTGATGAACGCTCAATACATGAAGGGGTGGAGCCAATTCAAGCAGGGGGACTACCAACAGGCGCTATTCAGTTACATTGAAGTGCTGGATCTGATCATGCCGGTTGAACAGGCCGCAGAGGTGCCAGAGCAGCGCTATCAAACACATACGGAAGACTTGTTCCGGGTTATGGGGCTTTCACTGTCCTATCTGGATGGCGCTCAAACCCTTCAAGCGCTTTTCAGGGAAACCGGAAGCCGGCCCTATGAAATTCTGGTTTACGATCGCTACAGCACTTTATTGATTGGCCGTGAGCGCTACAGCGACGCTGTTGCTGTGTTTGATGCCTATATCGAAGACCACCCGGATAGCCCCTGGGCGCCCAGTTACCACATGCGAGCCATTGATACCCTGGAACTTGCCGGATTCGACAAGGCTATTCCGGATCGAAAAGCCGCATTCATAGAAAATTATGGCATCTATAGCCGCTACTGGCCGGAGACGAATCTAGAAACCCTGGCCTACATTGAAGTTCAGCTTGAAATCCTCCTGCCCGAATTGGCTGATCGCCATTATCTGTTGGCCGGGGAGGCGCGGAGGGACCCACAAAGCCTGAATGCGGACCAACACTACCGCCAGGCAGCCGCCTATTATTCCGAGTTTGCGGCGACTTTCCCGAATCACCCCCGCACACCTGAGCGCTTGTTCCTGCTGGGGGAAACCTATGTGGAACTTCAGCAATGGCCAGATGCTATCGATGCATTTGAGCGTGTTGCCTATGATTTCCCGGCAGCTGGAACAGTACCGGAGAGGGCGTCTGAAGCAGGATATGCCTCAGTGCTGGCATTCCGCGAGTACGCAGGTACCTGGATGAATGAAACCACTGAAGATCTCTTCGCGCTGCAGGAAATGCAGCAACTGAACCGACTAAGGTTTGCGAACGCATACCCCGAAGACCCGCGTGCGCCAGATGTCTACTACATTGCACTGCAGCGGGAATATGACCAGCAGAATCTTGAAGAAGTGATTCCTATGGCCAGCCGCCTGGTTACCTGGCAGCCAGCGGCAGACCCTGCCCTGGTCACCGAAGCCTTGTTGCTTGCGGGCCACAGTCTGTTTGAGCTTGCACGCTATGGCGAGGCCGAACAGTTCTACCGCGACGCCCTTTCCATGATGCCCCCCGAAGACCAACGGCGGCCCGGCGTACAGGAAAACATGGCGGCCTCGGTATTCCGCCAGGCAGAGCAGTTTGCGCAAGCAGGCGATACAGATACCGCCGTTAGCGAGTACCTGCGGGTAGGTTTTGTCGCGCCTGCCTCCGCACTGAACGCCAATGCCCAATACGATGCGGCATCGCTGCTGGTAAGCTCCGCACGATGGGGCGAGGCGATTAGTGTGTTGACAGGTTTCCGGGCAGATTTCCCCGAGCATGAGCTAGCCGATACGGTGCCCGCAAAACTGGCGTTCGCCTATCGGGAAACAGAACAGTGGGAGAAAGCCGGCGATGAGCTTAATCTCATGGTGGCCATGGCGACCACGCCAGAGGAGCGCCGGCAAAACCTGCAGATTGCGGCAGAATTATATGATCAGGCAGGCAACGACACCAAGGCAATTGATACTTGGCGCCAGTACGCAAACCGCCATCCTGAACCGGCTGACGTCTATATGGAAGCAGCCAACCGCTTGAGCGAGCTATACGCAGCCCAGGGCGACATCGAGCGACGTAATTACTGGCTGAATCGGCAGATGGATAAAGTGGATGACAACCCCGGGGCTGCCGATGACCGCATGCGCTATCTGGCGGCGTCTGCCTCCGCAATCCTGGCGCGGGATGCACTGGCCCGCTACGACAGTATCCGCCTGACCTTGCCCCTGAATAAAAGCATGGTGGCCAAAACCAATGCCCTTGAGACAGCCGTGCGCGCTTATCAGAAAACCGCCAGCTATGGGATTTCATCGTTTGCCACGGAGGCGGGCTATCAGATCGCCCATATATACAGTCGTCTGGGCGCAGACTTGATGGATTCGGAACGCCCGCAAGGGCTCAGCCAGCTGGAACTTTCTCAATACGAATTATTGCTGGAAGAGCAGGCCTACCCATTCGAAGACAATGCCATTGATATCCATGAACAAAATATCCGCAGAGCCCGTGAAGGCATCTTTGATGAGTGGGTGAAACGCAGCTATGAATCCTTACGTCGCCTGCTCCCGGGCCGCTACAACAAACCCGAAGTCACTGCCGGAGTTGTCCATGATCTGGGTTAAAAAGCTGAACCCGGCGCTTATGTTGCTTCTGCTGCTCACGGGCTGTGCGGTAGGGCCGGAGCGCACAACTGCATTGGATGATGCCGCCGTTACAGCTGAATCGGAGGCACGTCTTCAGGAGGCTTTTTCGGAAGCGGTTGTGTTAATGGAAAACGGCGACCTTGAAGAGGCCAGATCCCGCTTTGAGAAAATGACAGCGGAGCATCCGGAACGAAGTGGCCCCATTGCCAACCTGGGGCTGTTGGCGATGCAGTCCGGTGATATGGAGCTTGCCCGCGTGCGGTTTGAGCAGGTTCTCGCTCTGAACCCCAAGCACCCGGTGGCGAACAACCACCTTGGCGTTATCGCCCGTAACGCTGGTGATTTCTCCTTGGCTGAAAAGCGTTACCGCGAGGCTCTGGCTGCCAACCCCGAGTATTTGCCCGCACTCCTTAATCTGGCGTTTTTACTGGACATATACCTGGGCCAGCCAGCCCAGGCGTTGCCGCTGTACGAACAGTACAAAGAGCGTGCAGAAGAGCCGGATCCGAGAGTGAAAGACTGGATATTCGATGCAAAAAACAGAATCTGACGCGAGGCGAAACGCATGAAAACTATTTTCAGAATCCTTCTGCTGGCAGCCTCGCCAATGCTCTGCATGCAGCCTGCTCAGGCGCAGGACTCAGGGATAGTAACCATTGAGGGCACCCGAATTCGGGGTGATCAGGAGGTGCCGACAGTGATGTACCTGGTGCCCTGGCAGCCCCCGGAAGTGGACGAACTCAGAGCGCCCGATGAGCAACTGTTGGTGGAGCAGGCCTTTACCCCTATGGATCGATACGAATTTCAACGGCTTGTCCGTTACCATGATGCCTTCAAGGCTGAGCAGCATGCCTTGGAAAATGCAGTGACAACACCTTGAAGGCACAGTGAAAATCGCCTGGCAGTGAGATGTGCGTCACAGTATTTCTGTGTTCGAGTGCAAACTACAACAAACCGCAACACAGACCCCCGAAAACTTAACCCCTTTGAAGTAGCCTAGCGCTTAGACTGTTCCCAAACTGAACCATGGAGTGCCTAAAAAATGATCGATACCGCCGTTCGCTTTTTTCAGGAAGGTGGCTTTTTTATGTTTCCGATCGCCATTGTGCTGATCATCGGACTCATAGTAGCCATTGAGCGATACGTATACCTGTCTGCGCAAAAGATCACTAATCGCAGGGATTTCAATCGTCTGCACCAGATGATTGCGAAAAAAGATTTCAAGGGCGCGCTTAATTACGCTCAGGAGTCCGGTACGGGCATGTCCACCATGATCGGTTACGGCCTTCAGCGGCTGGCACGTCGACAGGGCCGTGAAGACATCGAGTACGCTATGGAAGAAGGGTTGCTGGATGTAATGCCGCGCCTTGAAAAGCGCACCCAGTACCTTGCAACGCTTGCCAATATCGCAACACTGCTTGGTCTGTTGGGAACCATCATCGGCCTGATCGCAGCCTTTACTGCTGTTGCCGCTGCAGACCCCGCGCAAAAAGCCAGCCTGCTTTCACAGAGTATTTCTGTGGCCATGAACACCACCGCATTTGGTCTTATGTCAGCTATTCCCATGCTGTTGGTTCATTCCGTTCTGCAGACCAAGACCAACGAAATTGTAGACAGCTTTGAAATGGCCGGTATCAAAGTACTTAACCTGCTCAGCGATGGTTCAGGATCTCGCCCTGGTGCTCAGTCCCAGGCGCAATCCGTGTCATCTTCTGCTCCGGCAGCAGCGTCGGCCTGATAATCAGCTAAAGGATCTCGGGCTATGAGACGGAAACATCGTCGATTACAGAGCGAACCGGATCTCGATATCACGCCATTCATGAACCTCATGATTGTGCTGGTGCCGGTGCTGCTTTTGAACATGGTGTTTGCACACACCAGCGTGCTTGAACTCAACTTTCCCACTGGCGAAAGTCTTGCGTCAGAGCAGGTTGAAGAGCTGCAAATACAGGTGGTTATCCACGCGGATAGCCTGGTTGTTGCAGACAATCAGGGCGGCGTTATCAAAAGTATCGACCAGAAAGGAGGCGAGCACGATTTCGCTGTTCTTAAAGATGTCATGAAAGAACTTAAAAACCGTATTCCCGAGAAAAAGGACGTGATTATCATGCCTTCCCGGGAAACGTCGTATCAGGTGTTGGTCAGTGTTATGGATACGGTGCGGTCCTACGATGCGGTTGTTGCAGGCAACCTGGTAGAGGCGGAGCTGTTTCCTGAGATTTCTTTGGGCGATGCCCCTGTAGAGAGCACTGAAGACGCAGAAAGGGCAGGGGGGCAGTCATGAAAGAATCAGCAAAAGCCCGCCGCCAGAAGCGCCATCACAGGCGTAACAATAACCAGAGCAAGATGGATCTGGTGTCGTTGATGGACATCTTCACGATTCTGGTGTTCTTCCTGATGGTTAACTCTTCGTCTGATGTGCAGGTACTAAACCAGAGCAGCACCATCAAACTGCCGGATTCCTCTGCCTCGCAACCACCGGGAGATGTGCTCGCGCTTACCGTAACCGACCAGGATATCCTGGTAAACGGGCGTTTGGTCATCAAGCGGGAGGCATTGCAGGCACTTGAAGGGCAGATTGAGCCGGGTTTGAAGCAGGAACTGGACTATCAGGCCAGCCGATCAGGCCAGCCAGCCCCGGAAGCCGGGCGAGCGATTACTATTCTGGCTGATCGGGAACTGCCCTACGATTTGCTCAAAAAGATCATGTCTACCTGTGTGGATGCGGGATACGCCAGCATATCTCTGGCGGTTAACCAGCAGACAAAAGAGGGAGCCGGAGCATGACCCAGCGTTCGACTCAGAGCATGTCAGAAGATCGGTACGGGTTGCCGTGGAGTGGTGAGCGCGGGGAGCGCAGGCGACTGCTATCCATTGCACTGGTTGTAGCGCCCCTGTTTGTGATCTTTGCAGGTTATGTGAGCTGGATCGAGTTGCCAGAAAAGGATCGGCAGGAGCGTGAAGCCCTGCCGCCCCAGTTGGCCAAGCTGGTTATCGAGAAAAAGGAACCACCCAAGCCGATTGTGCCCGAGCCAAAGCCGGAGCCAGAACCAAAAGCTGAAATAAAGCCGGAAGAAAAGCCGGTTGAAGTGGCCAAGCCGGAACCCAAACCTGAGCCCAAGCCCCAGCTGCTGCCCGAGCCTGAAGTAAAGGAAACTCCAAAGCCTGAAGCCGTCGCCAAGGCCCGCGAAAAAGCAAAGAATACGGGCATTCTGGCTATGGGCAACGAGCTTGCAAAGCTCAACACACTGGCCAGTTCCATCAAGCTTGATGCACCGGTGACCCGGACAGCTGAACCCATTGCGCGGAAAACAGAGGACACCCTGGCCGCGAGAGCCACGGCCAATGCACGCAGTGCTGGTGTGAGCGATGCCGTGCTTGAGCGGGAAAGTCGTCAGGTTGCATTGGTGGAGCGTGAGAGGGCAGAAGTGGCAGACGCGACCCGCGTCGCTGAAGCCAAAGAAGTTGTGCGGCGTGAAAAGCAGGAAACTGCTTCCCGGACACGCAGCAAAGAAGAGCTCAGGCGCACCATGGATGCAAATAAATCCGCCATCTATAGCATCTACAATCGTGAACTTCGCCGTAAGCCTTCGTTGCAGGGCAGTATTACGCCCGAGTTAGTGATTGAGTCCAGTGGCGCTGTGTCTCGCTGTTCAGTGGTTGAATCGACACTGGGTGAGCCAGGTTTGGAGAACAAAATCTGTAATCGCCTGTTGCTGGTAGATTTTGGATCCAGGCCGGGGGTAGACAGAACAACGATTCGCTATCCGATTGAGCTGCTGTCCAGCTGAGGGCTTTTCGTTAAGCCCCCTGCTCTGGAGCAGCAGCTTTTTTCAATATGCGCCTGATGTCCCCGTTACCCAGAGGCTTCTGCCGCTTTCACCCGGACATAACTTCCCGGTGCATCTTCAAGTATGGCGAGCTTGCCATCTCCCGGCACTCGAGCGGCAACCGGCTCGCCAGCATACTGTTGTAGCCAATCCAGCCAATGGGGCCACCAGGATCCCGGGTGTTGTTTGGCACTTTCAAGCCACTCATCGGGACTCTTGCTCATCGTATCGTTGGTCCAGTAGCCATACTTTTCTTTGTATGGCGGGTTGATGACCCCGGCAATGTGGCCTGAACCAGACAATACGAACCGAACATCACCACCATGAACCAGCGCACCTTTATAGGTCGTTTTCCACTTGGCGATGTGATCCTGTCGTGCTGAAAGAAAGAACGACGGCACATCGATTTCGCCCAGGTTGATCGTTTCCCCCGCGAAGGTAAGCGCATCGGGCTCTACAAGCCGATTGTTGAGGTACATTTCCCGCAGATAGAAACTGTGCATTTTCGCGGGCAGGTTGGTGCCATCTGTATTCCAGTACAGCAGGTCAAAGGCAGCAGGTTTTTTTCCTTTGAGATAATTGTTTGTCCAGAACGACCAGAATAGCTCGTTTTCCCGTAGCAGATTGAAAGTAAATGCCATGGCGCGGCCGTCGAGATAACCTTTGCGTTCCAGCATGCGCTCAATACCACGGATCGAATGCTCGTTAATGAACACGCCAATGCCACCCGGGTCAGAGAAATCCAGCAGGCTGGTCAGGTAGGTCGCACTGACTACAGGATCCCTCCCTTTTTTCTTTAGCCAGGCAAGGGTTGATGCCAGAAGCGTTCCACCAATGCAGTAACCTATGAGGTTCATCTTCTCTTCGCCGGTGGCTGCAGTTACGGCATCCATGGCGGCCAGCGGGCCTTCAAGCATATAGTCGTCCCAGCCTTTGTCTCTCATCTCCGGCCCCGGGTTGCGCCATGAGATAACGAAAACTGTCTGGCCCTGGTTAACCAGCCACTGTATAAACGAGTTTCTGGCCGTCAGGTCCAGAATGTAAAACTTGTTAATCCATGGCGGTACAATGAGCAGAGGCCGCTTGCTAACGCTTTCTGTAGTCGCGTTGTATTGAATAAGCTGAATCAGGTCGTTCTGAAATACCACTTTGCCGGGTGTTGTCGCCAGATTGCCGCCCACCTCGAACGCTGAACGATCCGTCATGCCGACATTGAACAGGGACGGGTTTTGGCGAAAATCCTCAACAAGCTGCTTTGCGCCGTCGACCAGGTTCATTCCCTTTCGCTCCCAGGTTATTTTCAGAACCTCCGGGTTTGTTGCCACAAAATTTGAAGGAGAAAGAGCACTGGTGAGCTGGCGGGCATAGAACAGCATCTGATCTCGGGCTGCAGGAGGCAAGCCTTCCATACTTTCTACCCAGCTCAGAAAAGCCCGGGAGTTAATCAGATAGGATTGGTGCAGGACATCAAATGGCAGGTGTTTGTGCCATTCCTCTGCGTTGAAACGCCGGTCGTCCGGATCTGCCTGAGCAACCTGCTCTTTTTCACGCCCGGTCAGCCGGGCCAGTGTGTAGCCTCCGAGGGCTGCATGTTTGCGAGCAAGATCCAGTTCCGCGCCCACAAAACGCAGCGGGTGCAGAAGCAGGTCTTCTGCCATGGCCCTGTAGGCATCTGACATCTCTGCCAGAGTGGAGAGTTTGGCAGCATCCATAACACCAGAATCCCCAAGCAGCTTTTCAAGTTGCTGCTGGCCTTCGCGAACCTTTGTCTCAAAGGTGTTGACAAGCCTAGAGGTTGTTTTTCCAAGCAGATCCAGACCCAGCATGATGCTCTCCTACTTTTGGGTTTCAGGCGTTTCTTCCGGCTCGCCAGATATGGCCTTCTGCATCGCTTCGCGAGCTTCCGTCAGGTAGCTCTGCCAATCCTTCAGGTCTTGGGTTGCCTGTTCGCTGATGGACTTCAGGGTTTCCGCCTGGTCACTTGTTACCGTTTTAAGGTCTTCTATACTGCGAACTTCCGATACCTTTTTCGCCTGTTCCATGGTTACATCGGCGTACCTGCGGAACGCGTTCATCTGCATTTCTGCAGCTTTGCTGAACTGTTCAAAAAGGGCCTGGTTAAGGCGCGTGGCTTTATCAAACATGTCGTTATTCATATACAGCTCCTTTGCATTTGTATTGGGTTCACTCCTATTGTGCTCTGACCAGCATGTCACAATCATGACGGACATCAATCCAGCGTTAGGCTTATAATTCAGAATGGCATTTAAATAATGAACCGCAAGCCTGAATGTCCGGATTGCCTGCCGGACAGTCGCTGTGCGGAATTTCATACCCTTATAAAAACCAATTTTGAGACGGAGTGGCGTCACATGGGGTGTTTGTATGCTTGACCAACAATCGACAACAGAGAACTTGCAGGGCTACCCCATAAGCCAGCTGGTTGGTCTGCTAGTCGGTGCCGGATTTCTCCTGATGACAGTGGCTTTGCCGCCGCCAGAGTCCATGACAGTGGAAGCCTGGTCGGCATTAGGGCTCATGTTGCTTATGGCAACCTGGTGGTCAACGGAAGCTATCCCGATACCGGCCACTGCTCTGCTGCCGATTGTATTGGTGCCAGGATTGGGGTTGGGGAGTATTTCGCAGGCGACATCGCCTTACGCACATCCGATCATTTTTCTGTTCCTTGGTGGCTTTACCCTGGGCCTTGCAATGCAGCGCTGGGAGCTCCATCGCCGCATTGCGCTGATGACGCTGAGAGCGGTTGGCAACGAGCCGAAGCGGCAGGTCGCAGGTTTCATGTTGGCAACAGCGTTTCTGAGTATGTGGGTCAGCAATACAGCAACGGCCATAATGATGCTCCCCATCGGTCTGTCGGTCATTAGCATGATGGGCAACGGTCAGCCGGAGAATGTTCAGCGCTATGCTACGGCGCTACTGCTCGCTATTGCCTATTCCGCCAGTGTCGGTGGTATTGCCACACTTATAGGAACGCCGCCTAATGCGCTGCTGGCGGCCTATTTGAGCGAGACTCAGGGAGTGTCAGTCGGGTTTGCTCAATGGATGCTCCTTGGTGTCCCGGTTGCGACGGTTATGTTAGCTCTGATCTGGTGGTGGCTCACGCGGCACGATTTTGGCCTGGTCGCGCAAGAAGGAGCGGGTGAGGCCATACGCGATGAGCTTGCGGCACTTGGCAAGATGAGCCGTGGTGAAAAGCTGGTGGCTGTAGTGTTTGTTCTCACAGCAAGTGCATGGATATTCAGGCCGCTTCTTTCGGCTAGCATCATGCCCTGGTTGACCGATACGGGCATTGCCATATCAGCCGCCATTGCCATGTTCATTATTCCGGTTTCTGTGCGGCAGCAGACGTTTGTACTCGATTGGGATGCAGCCAAAGGGATACCATGGGGCGTTCTTCTGCTGTTTGGTGGCGGCCTTGCCATGGCTGGCGTTATCAGCAGTTCCGGTCTGGCCAGCTGGATTGCTGAATCTATGGGGGTCGCAAGTGCCTTGCCCTTGATTGTTATGATCACGCTGGTCGTCGCAGTAATCATTTTTCTTACGGAAGTAACAAGCAACACGGCAACGACTGCTGCCTTCCTGCCACTTTTGGGGGCACTGGCGCTTTCCCAGGAGATATCGCCGTTGTTGCTGACCATTCCAGCAGCGATTGCCGCCAGTTGCGCCTTCATGATGCCTGTGGCCACACCGCCCAATGCAATTGTATTCTCAAGTGGGGACATGAAAATAGGGGATATGATCCGTGCCGGGTTTGCACTGAACATCATCGGAATTGTGGTTGTTACCCTGCTGTGTTACCTGCTTATGGATTTTGTTTTCACCATCTGACCAACGTGCGGGTGCAGCTTGTCTTGCGCCCGCACTCCTGCATACCTGGCCCCGTAACGGGAGCAGCTTCTCTGTTTTGCCAATAGCCTTGCGATAGCGCGCCGTTGCAGCGCCAGATTTGAGGCACAGTTATCTTTAAACTCTCCGCTATTTCGGTATCTTGCCGTAACAATATGTAATCCAATAAATATCATGGATAACAAAAACAGGGATTTCGTCTGACATGCTGCTTGTGCTCGCTGGATCCATTCTTACATTCGCCATAGTGCAGGAAGCAACTGTGGTTGAGCCCTATGAAAAGGGTGCGGTTGTTATCGAGCAAAAGGTCGATTCCAGCCCGGTGGAGCTGCTCACGGAGTTTCGGGTTGAGCCGCTGGTCGAGCAGAAATTCCGCAATATTGTGCGTCAGGCATATGACTACAGTTGTGGCAGTGCCGCCTTGACCACCATTTTAAACTTCTATCTTGGGCGCAATCTTTCGGAGCGCCAAGTGATGGAGGGGCTGCTGCACTATGGCGAAAGTGATCGCATCGTTGCACGCCGGGCCTTCTCCATGCTTGACATGAAGCGTTTGGTGACAGCCCTGGGTTATCCATCTGGTGGTTTCCGTGCCACGATCGACGATCTGATTGACCTCGACCACCCGGCTATCGTTCCTATCCATCATGCGGGTTTCAAGCATTTTGTTGTGCTCAGAACCATTCGTGATGGCCGTGTGTATATGGCTGATCCAGCAGTAGGCAACCTGTCATTCACGCTCGCACAATTCGAAGAGAAATGGGACGACAAT
Organism: Marinobacter sp. DY40_1A1; assembly: GCF_016597815.1. Classification (GTDB taxonomy): domain Bacteria; phylum Pseudomonadota; class Gammaproteobacteria; order Pseudomonadales; family Oleiphilaceae; genus Marinobacter; species Marinobacter xiaoshiensis. The sequence goes on from NZ_VCHA01000001.1 coordinate 934,565, forward strand.
GTGCTTTTTATCGTTTTCCCGGGTAGTGACAAACCACTGGATAACCTTGAGCTCAAAGAAGAGGATCTGCGTTTTGTAGATGATCAAACCATGACATTGCTGGCACTTGAGCGCATGCCTGAGTTTTATGAGGCTACAGCCAGACGTATTCAGAACATGCTTGAACGGCAGAAAAACAATCCGGACGGCAGTGTAGAAAACACAAGAAAACAGTTGCACTACCGTCGCAATTAACATTTGTCGGGCACGGTGCCCGGCTCAGGACTACTACCAATAAAAATTAAGGGAGTCAGGATGAATCGTTGGTTTGTGCGAGGTCTTATCCTTGTTTCCGCGGCGGGTTTGCTTCCGGGCACAGCCCTGGCGCAGGACGACAATGTAGGCCAGGCGAGGGATGCGCTCGCAAAGCAGGAGGGCGATGAGGATTCGTCGCGGCAGCTTGAAGAAGTGTTTCAGGCCGCTGAGAAAAACTACTCCTTGCAGAAAAAAGGCAGTCATTCCCTTAACTATTCGTTTGACTATTCCTATACGGCTGATCAGCGTCTGGATCTTGCGATTACAAACGGATCGGTACGTAACCTCGATGTGGTCCCTTCGGCAACCCACAACTTCACCAACTCGTTTTCCTATGATTACGGGCTGTTGGACAACTTCACGGTGGGCACACGGATTCCTCTGGTCGTAAAATACGACACCCAGGATGAACTGAACACCTACGATTTTGGTGATATTTCCTTTACTGGTCGCTGGCAGCCTTTTGCCTATGTACCGGGCAAGATGTCGACCACCCTGTTTGGTACCTTCAGTACTAAAACGGGCGTTAGCCCTTATGAAATCGATATAAACGAACAGCTTTCAACCGGCAGCGGCTATTACTCTATTGGTGGTGGCGCAAGCTTGTCGAAAGTACTTGATCCGGTTGTTGTGTTCGGGTCCGTCAGTGTTACCTACAACCTGCCTGAAGATGATCTGCAGCAGGTTCGTGGTGCGCGACTGCTTCAGGAAGTTGAGCCAGGCTTCAGTCTTTCCGGTTCCGCCGGATTTGCTTATTCGCTTTCTTATGACATTTCTCTAAGCATCTCTGCTCAGATGAGCTATAGCGATGAGACCATCCTTACTTTCTCCAATGGTGACCAGGCAATGGCGCAGGACCAGATGAGCGGTTTCCTGAGTATGTCGCTGGGAACCCGTGTCAGCGATACCACAATAGTGAACACCAGCGTTGGTATTGGTCTGACTGAGGATGCCCCGGATTTCTCCCTGGGCGTGTCCCTACCCATTAACTTCTCCGGCCTCAAAGAGTGATTGGTGCCGCTGACGATTTAAAGGGAAGGGAAGGATTTCATGGGACATAACAGCTACAAGCGCCAACTTCTCGCGGCCATGGTAGCCACGACAATCTCGTGTGGTGCTCAGGCGCAGTTGGCACAGAACCTGACGATTCACCCGAAAGCACTGGCTCTGGGTAATGCCGTTACAGCTGATCCCCCGGGAATCATGGCTGTTCACTTTAACCCGGCCGGCCTGACCAAGCTGGAAGGTCGCCAATTTGAAATCAACCTGCTGGGTGTTTACCTGGATGTTGACGCTGATTTTACGGCCCCGGAAGGGTATGAAATATTTGGCATTGATGGCACAGAAATAGACCCGAATACCGGCCAACAACGGGACCCTGTTGCAAACACCCACAGCCACACGAACAACGTCTCATTGTATATTCCCGGCTTTGGAATACTACGCACGCCTCCCGGGCCCGCAGTAGCCCCTTCTGCGGGATTCAGTATCACGCCTCCCGGATCGAAACTGACCTTTGCCAATGCGTTTTATCTACCTATGGCAGCAGGTTTCTACCGTGACAAAGATGATCCTGGCCGCTATCAGCCTCAGGCGGCTGCCTTGCAGCGCACGACTTATCTTGCGCCAAGCGTAGGTTATAAAATTAATGAAGAATGGTCCGTGGGCGCTGGCATTCACTTGTCCCATATGGGTATTGCTGCTGATCAGTACATGCGGGCCCCTAACATGTTGTTGGGTGTTGCAGAAATTCTTCAGGATGCGTTCAATTGCGAAAGTGGCGATGAGCCACTACAGCCTTGGCTCGCTCTTTGTGGTGGTAACGTCGGCCCTTGGGATGACATAGGTGCCATGTCCCTTAATGTTCAGGATTCACTTTCCCCTACCTACACACTTGGGGTTATGTGGGAGCCGGTAGATTGGTTTTCCTGGGGGGCAAGCTATACCTCCGAAGCTGAAATGAACATGAAGGGCACCTTCGAGATCCAGTACACCGATGACTGGTCCGGATTCTGGCAGAGTGTCAACGGGTCGGTTCTCGGCGCCATTACCTCAGCGATTCTCAGTCTGCCATCTGGTGCGCCGCGAGAGGCGGGCAACGTAAGTATGGATCTGGTCTATCCACAGCACTTTCAAACCGGTATTAGCGTGGATGTACACCCGAAGCTCACTTTGAACGCCGACATAGGCTGGACTGACTATGCACAGTGGGATGCATTCCTGTTCCGTTTCGATCGGAATCTGGAATTCCTTAACGCTGCGCGGATTTTGTCTCCGGACAATGCCACACCGAACACCCTCAAATTGCCATTGGGCTTTACCAGCCAGTGGAATTGGGCTTTCGGCGCGGAATTTCATGCGTCCTCACGGCTTGATTTGAGGGCGGGTGTTGAGATTAGGGATTCGGTAATTCCGGATGACCAGCGTTCGGTTATGGCGCCTTTTGGCGGCGCTAACCTGTACAGTGTTGGAATGGGTTACAAATGGGACAAAAATACAGAAATTGATATGAATCTCAGTTATCTGCACTCGATCGAAACGATTCCGGCAAACACCAGTTGCAACATTAACTGCGATAACATTACCAACATTATCTACAACCCGTATGCAGGGCTGGACGTAAAAACATCTCTCCGTGTTGTTATGGCGGGTATCAGTTTCCGGAAAAAATTCTGACAGCACGCTGTATCGAGCTTAAAAGGGCGTATCAGTGAACAGACATAGATTCATGACTGCGGCTGTTTGTCTGATTCTTGGTGCGATGTTGTCTGGCTGTCAGATTGGTGGCTCAACAGTATCAAACAAGGAAGGCTATTTTTCCTGGGTAGATGAGCAGGGACGCGTGCGCTATTCACCCATCGTCGAGAAGCCTGCCGAAGGGCCGCCGGTCAGCGAGCCTGCCAGCGGTGACGAGTTTACAGCTGCCAATTATCCGGATGCGGAAGAGTTGCGGCGCAAGGGCTATGTGCGAGAAGGGGACGAACAGCCATACTATACCTGGCGTGATGCCGATGGCACCGTTCGAAATACCTATTACCAGCCAGACACCCGAACAGATGAGGAAAAAGGGCTTATCGCTCCTCCGCCAGGGGCGACCCCGGCAACAGTGTATCGCGCCGGTGACACCCTTATTGAAACTGATCCTGTGGCCGGGCACGATCCCGAAGCCTTTGCTATTCTAGGCATTGCCGAGGTTGACAACGACTTCCTGAGCCGATTTTCCGAAACCTGCTGTGAGACGCTGGACACCCAGGATCATGAACGCTGGCAGGAAAACCGTGAGTTTGGCGTATACCTGAAGAAAAGTTCTCCCACGCACAGCTTCCTCACAGGTGAGAGTCCCTATCAACTGATTTCACTACCACAAGGTGGACAAGCAGAAGGGCAGATGTTTCGCTTGCGCTCATACGCCAGTGAAGGGGTTGTTGTACCTTCGGTCTTGTTTCTTGATGATACTTTGAGCCCTGTGCGCCTTGTAACAGACCTGGTGTCGGATTTCGTGCCGGAGAATTGGCACCGCCGGGGGTACCTGGAAGCTCGTATCCCGGTAGCCAGCACTGGGGCGGAGCGTTGGATGCTTGTTTTTACCCGAAACGAGGATCTTGAGGGCCAAACGGTTATCGAAACCCGCCGTGGCCCCCGCAAGATACCCCACGTCAGCACCGGTGAAATGGGGCTGAACATGGTAGATGCTCTATAACCGGATCAGTCTTCCGGTTTACTCAAATCCAGCCATTGCTGGGACAGCCAGTAAAAGCCGCCAGCTTTAGCCGGGTGGGTGCAGTTATAGCGGAATCGTCGGCTGTTGAAGGGTTTGGGTGCCTTAATCAGAATGTTATTGCCAGTCACCTTGAAATCAATCCGCCCCATGCCCGAAGCAAAGCAGGTCAGCCTGGCGGGCTGAATATCATCTACCAAAGGCAGAGACAGGGTTGGTGGGTTGGCACTCACGATTCCGTCAGGCAGTTGGTTGGTGTCTAAGGGGAAGGCTTTGCTGTTTAACTTGTCTTTCAGGCCGTTCAGCTGACCGTAGGTGTTGGCCATGGGAAACCGGGGCAAACGGGTTTTGCCTGTAAGGGGCCCAATTGCACCAGATTGCTGCCCGAACCCATACCAGCCTCGTTCTGAGACCTTCGCTTCAAGGGCTTCATCGAACTCGCCATAAGGATAGGCAAATACAGGCAGGTCTGTTCCCAGTTTTCGTTTTAGTTCAGCTTGCGCGGTATCCAGGCTGCGGTTTGTCCGCTTTATCCAGTCGGCTTCCGCTTCGCCCGGCTTTCGCGCCAGATGGCCGTGTCCCGCCGTGTGGTTGGCAATGCTTACACCCTCCCGTCCTGAGAGCTCTTTCAGTTGACCCCAGGTCATGTAGCCGTGTTTTCCGATAGCGGCCGTGTCGACAAAAATGGTGTAAGGCAAACCCCGTTCCTGGAGGATGTCTGCGCCTGTGCTATATACCGACTCATAGGCATCATCAAAGGTAATCGCGATGCGCTGGCCGGTTGACGGGTTGTTGGAAAATAAATCCTTTGTGGCTTCGTACAAATCAACAACCTCAAGGCCCAGTTCGGTGATCATGTCCAACTGTGCATTGAACAGCGATACAGAGGTACTGGTTGATGGCGGTGTAGACTCGCTTATGTGGTGATATTGAAGTACGACGAGATCGGCTTTTGCGCCAAAACTTGCGAGAAAAAGTGACAGCAGGACAGCTGATATCCAGGGTTTTCGTGCGTTCATATGTGCTCCAAAATCTGACTGAAATGTGCCTTCAGAACGGCAAACGCTTCGTTTAGTGACTGTATTGCTTCTGTTTCTCCACCACGGTCGGGGTGGGCTTGCATCACAGCCCTTCGAAATGCCTGTTTTGCCGTTTGAAAATTGTCGGGAACAGAATCGAACCCGAGAACTCGGGCGGCTTGCAGAATCTCCGGGCTGCTGGGTTTGGAGTCGCCGCGGCCCTCCCAGAAATCATCCATCATTTGCTGAACCGATTCTTCCGGTAACTCATATTGCGAAAGGTCCAGATAGAAACTACGAAGGCTGTCTACTGTACCGGGCAGCCCTTTACCGCCGATGATATCCTGATGCTCAATGCCGATGCGCAAAGGGGAGATATACAGGTTCTCGCCGGCTTCTGCGAGGGTATCCCTTAGGCGGTACAGCACATGGAACAGGAGAAAATGCACCGGGTAGAGCGCTTGAATATCGTGAAACGCCAGTGCGCCAATCAGATTCCACGGCGGGCCCTGAAGCTTTTTGATCAGGCTGAGCTCGTCTATGCCTGCTGGCGCGCTGCGAAGCTCATGCTCAACAGCCACCAGCATATGCTGAACCTGTTGCTCCAGCAATGTATCAGAGCCTTTTGCCGATGGCCTTTGTGAGCACTTCATGGATGCGGGTATATTCTTCATGGCCACAATGTTAGGCCAGCAGCCGTATTCAGGGAAGGGTAGTGAGCCCGGGCAGCCCGCCTTTGAACAATGCCGTAGCAAGGTTCGTCGCCCGGTCTACCTCACTGTCTGCTTGTTCCGGGTGCAGGTGCACGCGCCTCGCGACAGTCAGGCTGGTCTCATAGGCCACGCCAAAGAACGCAGCACAAAGATATTCCTGATCGACGCTTGGCAATATGCCCCGCGTAACAGCTGCTCTAACATCATCCTCAAGGGACATCATGATGAGCTCAAGTATGCCTGAGCCAAATAGATCCCTTATAGCGCGATCGTTACGATGAGCCAGCTCGTAAACGAGAGGGTCCTTTGCGGTGGCGCTGTATACTGCATGGTAGGAGCGGCGAATAAATTCTTCGGTACTCTCAGCGGAGCGGCGTGAACGAGTCAGGTTTTCATTCAATCCACTGAGAAAATCGGTGAGAAGGGCCGCAAAGATGTCCTGTTTGCTCCGAAAATAGTTGTAGAAGGTGCCGGAAGCCAGATCCGTTTTTTTGATAAGGTCACGGATGGTTGTGTTTTCATAGCCTTTTTCTTGAAAGCAGATGCGCGCAGAATTCAGTATTGCTGCGTGGTTGCGCATGCGGTTGCGTTCCCGCTTACCTGGTATTTCTTTATCTGAGCTCAACATATCCATGTTAGTAGCCTGTCCCTGTTAGTAGTGGATGCGTATAATCTCACGATCATTTTCCCACTGAACACAGTAGATATGCCCGAAGCCACAAGTGACAGCCCCGAACAAAATTATAGTTCAGTATACGAACGTAACCTGAAACTGGAGCAGAATAAACTGCAGAAACGCCTGCGCCGCGACGTCGGCCAGGCCATTTCAGACTTCTCGATGATCGAAGCAGGCGACAAGGTAATGTGTTGCCTTTCCGGTGGCAAGGATTCTTATGCCATGCTGGACATACTCCTCAATCTGCAAAAAAGTGCGCCAGTGTCGTTTGAACTGATTGCTGTCAATCTTGATCAGAAGCAGCCGGGTTTCCCTGAAGAAGTGCTGCCAGGGTATCTCGCCGAATTGGGGATCGAGTATCACATCATTGAGCGAGACACCTATAGCATCGTCACTGACAAGGTGGCAGAGGGTAAAACTACTTGTGGCCTGTGTTCACGCTTACGGCGGGGCATTCTCTACAACTTTGCAGAGGAGCAGGGCGTTACCAAGATTGCCTTGGGCCATCACCGCGATGATCTTCTGGAAACCCTGTTTTTGAATATGTTTTACGGTGGCAAGCTTAAAACCATGCCGCCCGTGCTGCACAGCGACGACGGTCGGAATACTGTAATTCGTCCCCTGGCATACTGCCGGGAGAAAGACATAGCCAGGTATGCGGAGCTTCGGGAATACCCAATCATTCCCTGCAATCTTTGCGGTTCTCAGGAAAATCTGCAGCGGCAGGTTATCAAGGAAATGTTCCAGCACTGGGACAAGCAACATCCTGGCCGGCTTGAGTCGATGTTCCGGGCCTTATGCAATGTTGAGCCATCACACCTTGCAGACCCCAACCTCTATGATTTTCGCGAGGGCAAGCGCTTGGGGGGCAAGCGCCAAGCCGTTCAGACGGCTGCGCCGGCACAAGAGCCGGAGCAGAGCTTCGGGCGCCTGGACGTTCTGAATATCTAGTTCTGGCCTCAGGACTGCCTGGTGAATCCGGAAGGCTTGTCAGAGAGTGGAATTAATGGCCGGTCATTGCCAGCAGGGGCAGGGTCCAAAGCCCGAAAATGATCAATAGAGCGCCGGTGAACTTCCGGAACATCTGATTGCTTTTCAGGCCATTGATCCAACTAGCTGCATAACCTGCCCCGAGCATTGAGGGCAGGGTGCCCAGCCCGAAAAACACCATTGTCAGAGCGGCCGAACCCACAGTCGGCTGCAAGGCCGCCCAACCCAGTGTGCTATACACTAATCCACATGGTAGCCAGCCCCAGAGAGCTCCGAGAGCAAGGGCCTGGCCCGCATGATTGATCGGGAGAATCCTGCTGGCAAGGGGTGACAAGCGCTTCCATAGTGGGGCACCGATGCGCTCTACATAGCGGATGCCCTGCCACCACTGGCCCATGGACAATCCCATTGCAATCAACAGCAGGCCCGCTGCCGAGCGCAAAATCATGCCTAGCTGTGTCCATTGGTTTGCGGCTGACGTACTTAGCAGCGCAACCAGCGCCGCAATCAGTGCGTAACTTCCGATGCGTCCAATGTTATAGGCAAGCAGTAACATTGACTGCCGTACGCGAAAACCCTTGCCGACCGGCAATGCCATGGAGAGCGAGGCGCTGATTCCGCCGCACATGGCAATGCAATGAGTGCTGCCAAGCAGGCCAATGAAAAACGCACTGGGATAGCTAAGATACAGTTCCGGGCTCATGATCGATCAGGCTTACTCTCAGGATCGCCATTTTCAATATGAGCTTCAGCGCTCGTGGAGCCTGCAGCTTTATTCTGTTTATCGGTGCGGGCTTCCTCCGGGATCATATCTATATCGTCATCGTAGAGGATGCGATGTGCAGGCCCTTCCAGATCATCGTATTGACCATTCTTGACGGCCCAGGAAAACAGAAAGATGCCCATCACCACGAGAATCAGCATGACCGGTATCAGGAACACTACGACTTCCACGGGATAAACCTCATATTAAAAATCAGATGTTCACGGTATCAGGGCGCAACCTGTGCGCCAACTCGTATTGTTCCTGAGTGGCTCGTGGCCCGAGGCTGTTTACCAAGGCGTAATGCGTTGAGTACAACAATTAACGAGCTAAGTGACATGCCGATTGCTGCGGCCCAGGGTGGAACCAGGCCTGCGGCTGCGAGCGGCAATGCGCTGACATTGTAAACAAGCGCCCATGCCATATTTTGGCGGATTATCTTGCGAGTGCGGCGACTGGTATCCAGTGCCTCCACAAGTTGCATCAACTGGCCATTGAGTAAAACAGCATCTGCTTTGAGCTGTGTAAGGTCCGCTGCAGTGCCCATAGCCACAGATATTCCTGCACCGGCCATAGAGGGCAGGTCGTTGAGTCCATCCCCGACCATCATCACCTGACGGCCTTCTGCTTTCAGCTTTTGTAGAACCTCAAGCTTTTGCTCAGGCGAAGCTTGGCCAATAGCTTCGTCAATCCCAAGCATATCCGCTATTTCGCGCACATGGCCTGAGCGGTCTCCACTGAGCAACAAGGTACGGATTCCGGCATCCTGAAGGGCTTTGATAGCTTGGGCCGCATCCTCCCGGGGCTGATCATCAAGCCAGAAGCTTGCCAGCCATTCGGTATCAGATGCCAGCCAGATTTCCATGCCGGTGTGTGGCTCTGATTCCGGCTCGGGCAGGTCGAGATGCCCCGCCACAAAGGCCTTATGCCCAATGAAAAAGGCCTGGTCACCCAAACGCCCTGTAAGACCACCACCCAGGTGGTTAGTTACCTCTTCAATGGCTGCAGATGGCCGGTTATGAAATACCTGGGCAATAGGGTGTTCAGAATGCTGCTCAAGTCCGGAAGCCAGGCGCAGGCATGTATCCCTGTCTTTACTCCCCGTTACGCGAGTATCAATCAGACTCAATTTACCCCGGGTCAGTGTGCCGGTTTTGTCGAAGATTACGGTATCTATGGTATTCATGGATTCAAGCGCGTGGCCTCGGGTGGGCAGAAAACCCAGCCGCCGCAGCTTGACTGTGGCTGAGGTAATCGCGGTGGGCGTTGCCAGCGACAGCGCGCAAGGGCAGGTCACTACAAGCACGGAGAGGGTGATGTCGAAAGCGTTGTCTGCTCCGGCCCACCACCATCCGATCCAGACGACCGGCGCAAGAATGAGTACGCGCCCTACAAACTTACCTGCAATGCGATCTGCCATCCGGGCGACAGGAGGCTTTTCTGACTGAACCCGATCCAGTATTCGCAGAATTCCTGACAGCCTTGTTTGAGCTCCGGATTTCTCAACCTGAATATCCAGCGGGTTTTCGCCATTAACGCTACCCGCATGCACTGTATCTCCAGGAATCCGGGTTTCCGGCAAATACTCACCAGTGAGGGCGGACTCATTGAGAGTGGACTGGCCTCGCAGAATGACCCCGTCTACCGGTAGTGTTTCTCCTGGCCGAATGCGAACCACATCGCCGGGCTTTACCTGGTGGGCGGGTACAACTTCCGTCTCCTCGCCCGTCACTTTGGTTGCTACCGTGGGGTTGAAACCTGCCAGGGCATTGCCGGTGAGGCCTGCGCGGTATCGTGCCTGGACTTCAATGTATCGCCCGAGCAGCAGGAAAAAAGTAAACATACAGACAGATTCAAAATAGACCTCTTCACCGCCCATTACTGTCACCCACGCACTCGCCATGTATGCGAGCCCGATAGCTATGGCTACGGGGACATCCATGGTCAGATGGCGGGTTTTAATGTCTCTTAGTGCGTTGCGGAAAAACGAATCTGCACTGTAAAAAACAACGGGCGTTGCCACCAGTAAGCCGAACCAGCGGAAAAAGGACACAAGTTCTGGTGACAGATCGCTGACCAACTCAAAGTAGAGCGGGAAAGCGAGCATCATACTCTGAAAAGTGCCCATGCCCGCGACAGCAAGGCGAATCAACATTGAGCGATTTTCTGCTTTGAGTTGATCCTCTACTTCATCTGACTGATAGGGGCGGGCGGTATAGCCAAGTTCGTGTATGGCGATCAACAAATCGCTCAAACCGGCTTTATCCTGGGCCCAGACAAGGCGTGCTCGCTGGGTAGTGTGGTTCACTGAGAAAGAAAGCACACCGGGCTGCTTTTTCATATGGTTTTCAAGCAACCATATGCACGCCGCACAGGTAATACCACCAATTAAAAGCTGGGCCTCATGACCTCCTTTAACGGGAGACACGAAGGCTTGCTGAACCAGTGGGTGGTCAAGCTCTCTGAGTCTGTCCAGTTCGGTGGCAGTTAGCTGGCGAGGGGTAATCGCGGCTTGTGTGCGGAGCTGATAGAAGCCTGTGAGGCCTTCGGTGTGAATGGTTTCGCACACCGCCTTGCAGCCCTGGCAACAGAAAAACCGTGTTTCGCCATCAAGCTCAAGAGCAATGCGCGGCTCGCCTTCAGCCGGCTCGCCGCAATGGAAGCAATCCACAGGGGTCACCCTTTGGCGGATCCTTTCGGAACCATATGAACCTTGCTTTCGGTTGGCAGCCAGGCCTCGCCTTTCAGGCGCCAGTGGTTGTCCGGGCCTCGAAGCTCGTAGTACCAACGGCCATCTATGTCACCAAGCATGTTCCCTGTGTAGTGACCATTACCATCACTGCGGAACTGGATAGTACGGTCATTTTGAGAAAGCGTTGGGTGAAACAGGTTAAGGATCAGGTAAGGAAAGTCTGCTGGTCCTTCCTGGGTGTTCACATTCAGCAGAATGCTGCGATCTTCAAATGCCATGTCAGCGTTGAGGCCCATGTCTGCGGCAGCCTGGTCGCGGGCTATCTCAAGGTTAATGCCACGGCCTTCTTTTGAGTAATCGTCTGTGACCATTGTGTCGCGCATATTTGATGCGACAACCAGCATAAACATGCTAAACGTGATCGCAGATAGCGGCGCAATGGTCAAGAACCAGAACCAGGGCTGCCGATACCAAGGTGCGATTGTTGCTGCGGGTGCTTGTTGATTCATAACACTCAGTCTCGTCTGTTTACAGATTGCCAACGGTGATCTTGAAGATCATTGCGTTGGACCGACAAATCGGCTTTCAGTTTCCAGCTTCAGTGACGCATCCGTTTCAGACTGTGCATGGAATATTATTTCGTTGTTTGACTGCGGGATCGATTCTGGAGGAACGTCCACGACCGTCGGCAGAGAGCGGTTTTCACCACTAGCGACTGACACCTGTGTTTGGGTCAGAATGCGAACACCTTCAAGGCCTTTTACTGACAGTTTAAATGTCTGGGGTACTTCTGACATGTTTACTATTTTCAAGGTGTAGGAGTTTTCAATACGTCCCTCACCGTTAAAGCTGAACAGTGCGCCGCGATCCCTCAGAACGTCAAGCTGGGCCGGAACGCGAGTTGCTATTACGAAGATGATTGCCCCGATCATGGCCGTCAGAACGGCGCCATAACCAAACGTACGGGGACGAAGAAGCTTTGAGGGCTTTCCTTCGAGTTCGTTCTCGGTGGTGTATCGGATCAACCCGCGAGGGTAGTCCATCTTGTCCATGATTTCATCACACGCATCAATACAGAGAGCACAACCAATGCACTCATATTGAAGGCCATCGCGAATATCAATGCCAGTGGGACACACGTGGACACATTGTCCGCAGTCAATACAGTCACCCAGACCTACCTCTTCAGGCTTTACGTCCTTTTTGCGGCCGCCGCGTGGCTCGCCACGGTTGGGGTCGTAGGAAACAATGCGCGTGTTCGGGTCGAACATAACGGACTGGAAACGCGCGTATGGGCACATGTAAAGGCAAACTTGCTCACGCATCCAGCCGGCGTTGATATAGGTGGCAGCAGTAAAAAAGGCAACCCAGAAGTACGCCCAACCGTTCGCCTGAAAGGTGAAAATATCTGCAATGAGTTCGCGAATCGGGTAAAAATAACCGACAAATGTCAGGCCAGTCAGCAGTGCAATAAGTAGCCAGATTGTGTGCTTGGCTGATTTTTTAAAGATCTTTTCCCGTGAATTGGGTGCCTTGTCCAGCTTCATACGCTTGTTGCGGCTGCCCTCAATACGCTCTTCAACCCACATGAAGATAAATGTCCACACTGTTTGCGGGCAGGTGTAGCCACACCAGACACGACCGAAAAGCGTGGTAATGAAGAACAGGCCAAAAGCACAAATAATTAACATGCCCGACAGTAGAAAGAAGTCTCTTGGGAAGAAGGTTGCACCGTAGAGGTGGAATTCCCGGGCGGGCAGATCGAAATGAATCAGCGGGCTGCCATCGAGGGTAATCCATACGAACAGGAAATACATGCTCATGAGCGCCATCAAACTAACTGTACGAATGCGCTGGAAAAGCCCCGTTACTTCTTTGACGTAGATTTTCTTCCGGCTGGCATAGAGCTCAACCGTCTCCGGCTGTTTTTTACCGCCCGAGGGCTCTGAGGAGGGGTCGACCTGTTTGACCGGAATTTCATTACTCATGGGTACCTCCAGAAGGAGCTTTAAAGCGCTGATGCGGAGCCTGAAAAAAGGCTGATGCTGATCTTTTCAAGCCTGTGCCCGCGGAAGCAGACACAGGGTTGAACAGACCAAGCCGGGCCAGAGGCCCGGCGGGAAAGTCAGTTCGACAAGCTGTAAACGTAAGCAGCCAGAATCTGAATCTGATCGTTGGACAAGCGACCGCTTTGAGCAGGCATCTCGTTCACACGACCGTGCAGAACTGTTTCTCTGATCCACTCGTAGTTGGAGCCATAGAGCCAGATGTTGTCTGTCAGGTTGGGTGCACCCAGCGCCTGCATGCCCTTTCCTTCAGGACCGTGACAAGCAACGCAGCCCTGTGCAAACACGGCTTTACCGGCTTCTGCCGCAGCAGCGTCTTTTTCCCGACCGCTAAAGCTCAGAACGTAATTAACCACCTGATCCACCTGCTCATTGGTCATGTTAGGCATGACACCTTTGGCTGGCATGTTACCCATACGGCCATTGCGCAGGGTCTCCAGGATAGCTTCGGGCGAGCCGCCCCACATCCAGTCGCCGTCGGTCAGGTTAGGAAAGCCAACCTGGCCACGAGCAGCTGTGCCGTGGCAAACAGCGCAGTTATTTGCGAACAGACGTTGGCCGATCTTCAGCGCGTCTTCATTTTTGGAAAGCTCCACCACCGGAGTTTGGCCAAACTGCGCATAGATTGGGCCGTACTTCTCGTCAGCTGCAGCAACTTCGGCTTCCCACTGGTTGGTAGAGGTCCAGCCCAGCAGTCCCTTGAAGTTGCCAAGGCCCGGGTACAGAGCCAAGTAACCAAGAGAGAAGATTACAGTCGCAACAAATAGATAGAACCACCACTTGGGTAGGGGGTTGTCATACTCTTCGATGCCATCGAAGGAGTGGCCCATGGTACGGTCGGTTTCTACATCAGTTGTCTGGCTCTTGCGTGTTGCAAAGAGTAACCAGGCACAACCAAAGACCACCACGAGCACGATCACGCTGATCCAGATGCTCCAAAAGGTACTCATTGTTTATTCTCCGTTTTTTCCTGTTCAAGAGTACGCTTTTCCACCTCGTCATCATCGAACGGCAGATGGGCTGCTTCTTCGTTAGCCTTTTTCCGGTGAGCGCTGAAGGCCCACCAGATGATGCCGATAAATACCGCCATCACTAAAAGGGTATGCATGCCGCGTAACTCGTTAATATCCATCAAATCACCGTTTGTCTGAAAGTACGGTACCCAGCTGTTGCAGGTATGCAACCAGGGCCTCGATCTCAAACTTGCCTTCTAGCTCACCGGCTGCACTGGCGATTTGCTCGTCAGTGTAGGGCACACCCAAAGTCTGCAGGGCAGTCATCTTGGCTGCGGTGCCTTTATGGTTTACCAAATCTTCGAACAGCCATGGGAAGGCGGGCATGTTGGACTCGGGAACTACGCTACGCGGGTCAAACAGGTGCTGGCGCTGCCAGGCATCCGAATAACGACCGCCAACACGGGCCAGATCTGGCCCCGTGCGCTTGGAGCCCCACAGGAACGGACGCTCGTAAACGAACTCGCCCGCAACGGAGTAGTGGCCGTAGCGCTCAGTTTCAGCACGAAACGGACGGATCTGCTGGGTGTGACAGACGTGACAACCTTCACGGATGTAGATGTCACGGCCTTCAAGTTCCAGCGCCGATATGGGCTCAAGGCCTTCAATCGGTTCGTTCACTTCTTTCAGGAAAAATAGCGGGAGCACTTCCGCCAGAAAACCACCACTGATGACCAGGATGATAAAAACAATCATCAGGCCAAGATTCTTTTCTACAATTTCGTGTTTCATCGGGTCTCTCTCCGTTACGCCGCCTGAACTGCTGCATTGTCCTGGGCAACCGCATCTTTCTGGCGCACGGTCATGTAGACGTTATAAGCCATGAACAGCATGCCGCTCAGGAAGATGACGCCACCGAGGAAGCGCACAAAGTAGCCAGGGTAGGATGCTTCAAGGCTCTCTACAAAGCTGTAGGTGAGAGTGCCGTCGTCGTTGACTGCGCGCCACATGAGGCCCTGCATGATGCCGTTAACCCACATGGCAACGATGTACAGAACGGTACCGACAGTCGCCAGCCAGAAGTGCACGTTAATCATGCTGGTGCTGTACATTTCCTTGAGGCCCCAAAGCTTGGGAATCAGGTGGTAGATCGCACCGATACTGATCATTGCAACCCAACCCAGAGCACCGGAGTGAACGTGACCAACAGTCCAGTCAGTGTTGTGGGAAAGGGCGTTAACGGTCTTGATAGACATCATCGGGCCTTCAAAGGTGGACATGCCGTAGAACGACAGGGAAACCACCAGGAAGCGCAGGATGGGGTCGGTACGCAGTTTGTGCCATGCGCCGGACAGGGTCATCATACCGTTGATCATGCCGCCCCAGGATGGTGCAAGCAGAATCAGGGACATAATCATACTGGCTGTTTGAGCCCAGTCTGGAAGTGCAGAGTAGTGCAAGTGGTGACCACCAGCCCAAACGTAGGTCGCGATCAGCGCCCAGAAGTGAACGATGGACAAACGGTAGGAGTAAACCGGGCGGCCGGCCTGCTTGGGAACGAAGTAGTACATCATGCCCAGGAAGCCAGCAGTCAGGAAGAAGCCTACGGCGTTATGGCCGTACCACCACTGCATCATCGCGTCGGTCACACCGGCGTATGCAGAGTAGGATTTGAAAGCACTGACAGGTAGCGCCATGTTGTTACCAATGTGGAGCGCGGCGATGGTGATGATAAACGCACCGTAGAACCAGTTGGCAACATAAATGTGAGGCGTGCTGCGCTTGGTGATAGTACCGAAGAACACCAAAGCGTAAGTTACCCAGACGACCGCGATCGCGATGTCGATTGGCCATTCCAGCTCTGCGTATTCTTTAGTGCTGGTGTAGCCAAGGGGCAGGGTAATGGCTGCGGCAACAATGATTGCAGTCCAGCCCCAGAAGGTGAAAGCGGCCAGTTTGTCCGAAATCAGGCGGGCCTGACAGGTGCGCTGTACAACGTAATACGACGTTGCAAACAGGGCGCTACCACCAAATCCGAATATAACGGCGTTGGTGTGCAGCGGTCGCAAGCGACCGAAGTGAGTCCATGGCAGATCGAGGTTGAGGGATGGCCATACCAGTTGTGCTGCAATCAACACGCCTAGTGCCATTCCTACAATGCCCCATACCACTGTCATGATGGCGAACTGTCTCACCACCTTATAGTTATATGTCAGGTTCGGATTTTGTGTGCTCATAGCCTTACCAATGGGTTCAAAGAGGGAAATTATGCGGGCGCAAGTATGGAGAAACCATTAGCTGTTTGCAATGACGCCAGTCAACTCCTGATATCCGTCAAATGCACCCGAAACAGCAGCATGGCACCTTTCCCGTGCGTATACTCGCTGAATCACTATGATAGCCCCGCCGTCGGTCAAGTTGAACTTGCCAAAATTGATTAAGAACAAAAAATTCAGCGTGAGACGAAATTAAATACACTGAATGTCGGCTAAAACGACTTGGTCTCGCCCGCGGGATTTTGCTTTGTATAGAGCGCGGTCGGCCCTTGCAAACAATGTCTGCTGACTTTCGTTTGGTAACAGGGTCGCTATGCCTGCACTCAGGGTCAACTTTGCAATTTTACCGTCCGGGGCTTCTATTTCAGTGGCGCGCAGCTCTTCAAGTATGGCTTCGCATACTTTTTGAGCGCCTTCTGTACCTGTACCTGGCAGCAATAAAGCGAATTCTTCACCGCCAAATCGAATGGCGATATCCCGTGGGCGCTTTACGTGACGGCACAGAATGCTCGATATCTGCTGTAGCCACAGGTCCCCGAAGCCGTGTCCCCAAGTGTCATTGACGGATTTGAAATGATCCGCGTCCAACAGAGTGACTGTTAGCGGTTGTCCGGTTCTGCGGGATTCGGCACACAGCTCGGTCAGAATGTTGTCCATGTGACGGCGGTTATAAAGCCCGGTCAGAGGATCGTTGAGACTGAGAGCGGCGAGCTTGCGGTTGGCGTTCTCCAGTTCTCGCATGGTTGATCGCAACTGGGCTGTGCGCTCATGAACCTTGTCTTCCAGGTCTGTTCTGGCCTGCTGCTCTACTTCCAGCAACTTGTTGTTCAGAAGGCGCCAGCGCTGCACCATGGCATAGTTGAGGAGAATGACCTGGCCGCCAATAGCAATCTGCATCAGGGATTCCCTTGCCAAAAAGTCAGTAAGATAGCCGAATGCCGCGGCTGCATAGATTAAAGCTCCGCCTGCCATAATGACCCAGGCAAGAACATACCACTTCGCCGGCTGGTAACCTTGGCGCCATCGGTTTAGTGCAATAAAGGACAGGACAAAAATGATAATCAGACTGAGCGCAGTATTGTAAAGAATGGTTTGGCTGTACGGGAGTATCAGCGTCAGCCCGGTAAACCCGGCGCACGTCCAGATGATAACCTTCAGGGTTGTGTAGGCACGGGTGCCTTGCTCTACTTCAAGAAATGACCGGCCGAAGAGACTCATTGCCAAAGCGCAGAGTACGAGCATCAGGGGAATGGAGAGATTTGCAAACTGAGGGCTTTCGGGCCAAAAGTATTGATTTGCGTAGCCACCCATGGCAAGCAGGAAAAGCCCCATGGCCCCCATGTAAAGCGCGTTGTGGAAATAATAGGCTGTACCTGAACTTATAAAAAGGAGGAGGTTAAAAACAGCGAGCACCAGAATGGCGCCGTAAAACAGCCCGTGGGTCATCGCCAGGTGATTGCTTGCAGTAATAAGTTCTTCCGGCGACTCCAGCTTCAAGGGGATGTTCAGTGCACCACTGCTATGTACTCGTAATGTAATTGAGCGTGATTCTCCGCTGTCGAGCGTGATCGGGAGCAGGAAGTACCGGTAATTTATCGCTCTTGAGCCGAATCGATGCAGGTCTCCAGTAACCAGAACATCAGTCGGATCACGGCTCCACCAAAAGGTGACCTCGTCGAGCAGGGGGTAGTGAAGATTGAGATACCAGGTCCTGCGTTCGTTGCCGCTATTTCGCACGTTCAGGCGTATCCAGTACACCGAGCGGGTTTGCGTGAATGTCAGATCGTGCCCTCGGGCTGAGGACCATTCGAGGCTTTCAGGCAGTTCTCCGGGGCGCCGTGCGGAATGGGCCGGTTCCCCGGGAGATGCCTGGTAGTAGCACACATAGTGCATCAACGAATTGCGCGCATAAGCATCGTTGGCATCTATCGCTGGGCATTCAGGGGCTGCTGCAATAGCATTGGCTATAGCCAGCGCCGGAGTTGCGGCACAGAACAGGAATAACAATAATCGCGCTACGAATGACATCAACAGTTCCCGAGTGCCTTTGCTTAGGCGGAGCTTTGCGGCTCGGAAGTGTAGCGAATATGCACAATCAGTGCTGTTAAACAGTTTAAAATTCTGTAAGCCGTCACAAGCTTGATCTGTTCAGGTCACACGCCGCTCTGCGCGAGTACTGTGATGGCTTCATCTTTGTCCATCATCGGGACTAGTTCGGCCATCAAATTGCGGCGATCATCGGAGTGGTACCAGCGGTTCCAGTCCGCTTCAGAGCGCCAGTTGGCAAGAGTTATCCGGTGGTTGGGGTCGTTTTTGTCGACCAGTGTTTCCCCGGAAATAAAACCCGGTGCTGCCACTGCACGCTGCAGAACCTTGCGGGAACGTTCCTCATAGGCAGTTTCAAGTGATTCAGCGATATGGCGTTCAATCAGAACCCGGATCATGCAAACCTCCAGATGTTTTAATGGTATAAACAGTAATTTAGCACGTATTTATGAAAAATCAGATCATCCAAAGGGAGACATTTTGTGAGTGTTACCGATTATGATGCCGAACTGGATGCCAGTGGCCTGTTTTGTCCGGAGCCAGTTATGATGCTTCACACTGGCATCAATACGGTGGAGCCTGGGCAGGTTTTGCGAGTGGTGGCAACAGACCCTTCAACCACGCGCGATATACCGAGGTTTTGTCAGTTTTTAGGTCACGAGCTGATCAGCCATGCAGAGCAGGGCGAGCAGTTTGTTTACCTTATCCGTCGGGGCGAATAGTGCCCGCTTTTTCGCTCTGTCTGCTGTGATGTTTGGACTGTTCAAATAGACGGCGTCAGCCCATTGACGTGATCGAGGAACTGGCTGCGGTTCATTTCGCCAAGCACTCTTTTCGGTGCCATTTCGCTGCCGCTGCGATCGTAAAACAATATGGCCGGTGGCCCGAATAATCCCAGTTCGTCCAGCATGGCCTGCTGAGCCGGGGTGTTGTCAGTCATGTCAATTTGCAGCAGCGTGAAAGGTTTTAGCGAGTTAATGACAGCTCCGTCGCTAAACACGTTGCGCTCCATCACTTTGCACGAAATGCACCAGTCCGCATAGAAATCCAGCATTACCGGGCGGCCTTCTTGTTGGGCTTGCACAAGCATGGCTTTTATATCAGCAGGAGTTTCTACCCGGGTAAATCCGGCGTGGCTATTGTCATTGCTGGCAGAGTCGCCTGGCTGCCCACTGTACGTGGTTTTGGCGATGAAAGGGTCAAGTGGGGCGAGAGGGTTGTTGGCGCCTGCAATAGCACCAGCGAGCAGTGCCAGGCCATAAGCGAAAAAGATCAAGCCCAGGCCTTTACGGGTGCGCTCCCAGCCCGCCTTTGCTGCGTCGAAAGCCCCCAGTTGCACACCAGTGATGGCAATGAGTACTCCCCAGAGGGTCAGCCCAACCCAGCCCGGAACCAGGCGTTCAATCAACCATATAGCGACTGCAATCAGCATAACGCCATAGAAATGTTTAACGGTGGTCATCCAGTGCCCGGTACTTGGCAGAAGCTTGCGCCCACCAACAGCTACCAGAATAAGCGGAATTCCCATGCCCAGCCCAAGGGAAAAAAGAGCAATGCCGCCGATTACCGCATCCTGTGTTGTGGATATGTAAAGCAGGCTGCCTGCAAGGGGGGCAGACACACAGGGCGATACAATAAGGGCAGATAGCGCGCCTATGCCAAAAATGCTGATAACCCGGCCACCCGTCAGACGCTGGCTGGCATCGTTGAGCGAATCGCGGATAGCTCGCGGGAGCTGAATTTCAAACAGGTCAAACATCGACAACGCAAAGACCACGAACATCACGGCAAAAACACCTAGCACCCAAGGTGACTGAAGTTGTGCCTGCAGATTAAAGCTGGCACCAAGCAGCCCGGTAAGCACTCCGGCACCAGCATAGGTTAGTGCCATGCCCAGCACGTAGCTGCTGGAAAGCAAAATCGCCTGGCCGGTTGTGCGTGTGTTTTGCCCTGAAACGAGTGATGAAATGATCGGAACCATTGGCAGCACACAAGGCGTAAAGGTCAGTCCAAGGCCCAGCAGCAGAAAAACGCCCGCTATGACCAGCGTAGACTGCTCTGAGAGAAAGCCGGCAAGCCCGGTTGCTGAGCTGGTATCTGCCTTGGCTTTTGTGGGAGCAGCTGAGCCCGTAGCCCCTTGCGCCCCGTCAGCGTCCTGGCTTTGATAAAAGAGTACTTCGCGGGTCTGGGGTGGGTAACACAAACCGGCTTCCGCGCAGCCCTGATAGGTTACTTCGAAACGGGCCTCACGAGTATTATCCGGCAAAGTGACCTGAATCCGGGCTTCAACCGGATCAAAGAAAACGGTGGTTTTTCCGAAAAACTCGTCTTCTGTTTCTGTACCGGGACTGGAATATTTCGGTGCGCCGGCACTGACGCCCCCATCCAGCGCTTTGATGCTGATGCGATCCTTATAGAGGTAGTGGCCGGGGGTAATGTCCCAGAATAGAACCACTGCGCTATCTTCAGTTAAGTGGCTGAAGGGAAGGGCCTCATCTACCGGAAGAAACTGGCTGCTTTGGCCGCCAAACAGGGAGTTGCTGCCACCGAATGCCCAGGACACATTGGCGGCTGTTAACAGCAGAGCAAAAATGAAGAGTAGGCTGGCTGGAGAACTGGAGCGGCGAGCGTTGCCGGAAGCGGTAGATAATGCTGTCATGGAGTAAGCAGTTTCCCGGTAAGTGTCATGGCATACAGGAGAGCTGGCGATGCAATAACGTGCCTGCGCCCCGGTAGTGGTTTGCGAGTGAGTGGACATAGGGCCCGCGAGAAAGTTCCCTCTGGCATTGGGCGCGTTAAAGTCGCACAATAGCTCCCCAATGAATCACAGCCCAAACGATCTTATCATGTTGTTTAATGACCTGTTCCGGGATGCGTTCCGGACTGTTCTGGTCAGAGGCGACGAAGAACCTGAATACTTGCCTGCTGGCAGCACCAGTGAGCTTGCGCAGATTGTTTTTGCTCATGGCTATTATGCCAGTGCTCTGCACGAAATAAGTCACTGGTGTGTTGCGGGTGAGTACAGGCGCACACTTCACGATTATGGTTACTGGTACTGCCCGGACGGCCGGACACCCGCTCAACAGCAAGCATTCGAGCAAGTTGAGGTAAAACCGCAGGCTATTGAGTGGTTGTTTTCAGTGGCCGCCGGCTCGAAATTTCATATCAGTGTGGATAACCTGTCTGGTGGGGGCGCGTCTGACGAGTGCGGCTTCCGATCCAGGGTGCTAGGCCAGGCAGAAAGTTACCTGGCGACAGGCTTGCCGCAACGGGCACAGTCCTTTTTTGATGCGTTGAAATCGTTTTATGGAACCGGCGATAACTTCAGTACAGCCTGGCGTGATGATGTCCGGCGTGTGGTTCCGCTATATTCTGCAAAAGAACTTTATGAGGCAAACTGAGACTCCATGACATCTGACTCAAAGCACACCGGCGATCTGAGATTCAGCGATCTGAATCTGGACAAACGCCTGCTGGACGCCATTGCCGCCATTGGTTTCGAATACTGCACGCCGATTCAGGCGGAAACACTGCCCTGGACACTGGCGTGTCAGGACCTGATAGGCCAAGCGCAAACCGGAACCGGAAAAACAGCTGCATTTCTGATTACCGCCATCCAGAGCCTGCTCGAAACGCCAATACCCGAGGGTGATCGATTTGCATCTGAGCCTCGGGTTCTGGCGCTGGCACCAACTCGCGAGCTCGCCATGCAGATTGCCAAGGATGCGGAAGCGCTGTGCAAGCTTACTGGCCACAACGTCGTTACCGTGGTGGGTGGCATGCACTATGACAAACAGCGCGAACAATTACATAACGGCATTGTTGATATTCTGGTGGCTACCCCGGGTCGCCTGATTGACTTCCTTGGCTCCCAGGACGTTTTCCTGGACCAGCTCGACATCCTCATTCTGGATGAGGCAGACCGTATGTTGGATATGGGCTTCATTCCTGATGTGAAGCGCATTATCCGCAAGTGCACCCCTAAAGATGAACGCCAGACGCTGCTATTCAGCGCCACCTTTAATCAGGACGTTTTGAACCTGGCGTCCATGTGGACCAACAATGCCGAGTTTGTGGAAATCGAACCAGAGCAGAAAACCGCAGAGCGGGTCGAACAAACGGTTTACATGGTTGGTGATGACGAAAAGCTGCCGGTGTTGGTGAACTATCTCAAGCGCCCTGAAGTTGAAAAGGCCCTGGTGTTTGCCAATCGCCGTGACCAGTGCCGGGACCTTGAAGAGGATTTGCGCAATCAGGGCGTTAAAGTTGCTCTTATGTCTGGAGAAATTGCCCAGGCCAAGCGCTTGAAAACTCTGGATCAGTTCAAGGCGGGCAGCATTCAGGTGCTGGTAGCTACGGATGTTGCGGGGCGCGGAATCCATGTGGATGGCGTTACTCACGTATTCAATTACAACCTGCCAGACAGTGCTGAAGATTACGTGCATCGCATAGGTCGTACGGGTCGGGCAGGGAAGACTGGTGTGTCGGTCAGTTTTGCAGGTGAGGACGATTCGTTTGGTCTGCCGGCCATTGAGAAGTACATCGGTCAAAAGCTCAAAACAACCGTTCCGGAAGAAGAGTTGATGGCTGAAATGGATAATCCGCCCATTACCCGCAAGCGTGGTCGCAGGCCGTCGCAAGGGCAGGGTGGACGCGGGCCAGGTGGTCGTGGTGGCCCCCGCCCCCGCAGAAACTGAGGCGGTGTGACCTTATTATGCTAATCGTCGCAGATGAGAACATTCCGCTGCTGAATGCGTTTTTTGGTGATATCGGTGAAATCCGGCGTGTCTCCGGCCGAACGATGAGTGCCATCGATGTTCGTGACGCAGATGTGTTACTGGTTCGCTCAGTCACTCGTGTGAATCGCGAGCTGCTTGAAGACAGTTCTGTTCGCTTCGTGGGAACAACCACGATAGGGACAGATCACATTGATCTGGGCTGGCTGGAGGAGAACGGCATCCGTTTTTCCGCAGCACCCGGCTGTAATGCCAACAGTGTTGTTGAGTATGTGTTGAGTGTTTTGTCTCTGTATGCAGAGCGCAAGGTGCTGAATGATTGGTCGCAACTCACAGTTGGGATTGTTGGTGCCGGCAATGTTGGCAGTGAGCTTGCCGAAAAGCTGGATCGCCTGGGCTTCAGCGTGAAGCTTTGCGATCCACCCAGAGCAGAGCGGGAACGAAACCTTACCTTCGTGAGCCTGGACGAAGTGCTTGCGTGTGATGTGGTCACCCTCCATACACCTTTAACCCGAGACTCTGCTCACCCCACACTACAGATGATCGGCAGGCGCGAGTTGGATTTGCTGACCTCCAGGCAGTTACTGATCAATACCGGGCGCGGTGAAGTGATTGATGGCGCCGCACTGAGTGAGCGCCTGAGCCAGGCCGACGCGCCGCTGGTGGCGCTCGATGTCTGGGAACAGGAGCCTCGTATTAATCCGGAGCTTGTGGGCAAAACCTGGTTGGCGACCCCCCACATTGCGGGCTATAGCCTTGAGGGTAAAGTTCAGGGAACCGAGATGATTTACCAGGCGGTTAGCCGTTTTCTGGGACTGCCCGCACGCAAGAAAGCTGGGCAATTTCTGCCTGAGCCCGCACTCAGCAAGGTGTCGTTTACAAGTGCGGCTGATGAGCAAGCCGCTATCCGCATTGCACTGCGTGCCTGCTACGATCCCAGGCAGGACGATGCACGCCTGCGTCATATCATGGGTGTGCCGGCAAGCCAGGAGCGAGGAGTTGCTTTTGACCGACTACGGAAGGACTACCCCGTCCGGCGTGAGTGTTCCAGCCTGAAAGTGCAACTCAAGGGCACCAGCAAATCCCTTCATGACAGCTTCCGTGCAATTGGATTCAAGCTGAAGATCTGAGAATGGCTCACTGTCACAGGCCCAGTCGCCTTACTTGTCCGTAAAGAGCGTTGCTCGAACAACGTGGCCAATACGCAAGGAGTGACGGCTTTTAAGCACGGTGCGCACCAGATGAATATGGCTGGAGAGATCTTCTTTCAAAGAGGGCGGTAGAGGAGAAGTTGCGTGGTTTTCCGGCTCGCCGAACTGCTGAACAAGAGTATCTGGCGCGGGCGCACTCAACCGAATAAAAGCCTCCTGGGTTAGAACTGCCTGATCAAGAGCATCCTGCCGGATAGTATCCACATAGCGAAGAAACCCTTCTTCTGCCAGCCATAACAAGGTGCCAAAGCATGCCATATGGCGCTTGCTATGCAGCCCGAACTCGTCCGGTTGATCTGCGCCTGCAATATCTTCCACAAACAGGTTCACCCGCCTGGGGAAGGCGTTGTATAGCTGCACCAAGGCAACGGCTGCGTCTTTGTAGAATTCTTCGATATGGATGTCAGCCATAATTCACTTCTTATTTGCCTGCTGCTTTACTGTCTGTATTTACTGAGGAAGTTGCCCAGCCTGGTCATGGCATCCTCCAGCGTGTCTTTTCGGGGCAGGAATACGACCCGCAGATGTTGCTTGTCATCAATATTGAACGCTGAGCCCTGCACCAGAAGGATTTTCTCTTGCAGGAGAAGATCCAGAACCAGCTTTTCATCATTTATTACCGGGTGTATTTTTGGATCCAGTCGCGGGAACAGGTAGAGAGCGCCTTGGGGCTTTACGCAGCTTACACCAGGGATGTCATTGAGCATCCGCCAGGCAGTTTCCCGTTGCTCGTATAATCTGCCCCCGGGAGCAACCAGATCGTTGATTGACTGATAGCCGCCCAGAGCTGTCTGTATGGCCAATTGCGCTGGCACGTTAGCACACAGACGCATATTGGAAAGCATGTCGATGCCCTCAATCAGGTCTTTGGCCAGGTGCTTGGCGCCGCTGATAATCATCCAGCCTGATCGGTAACCGGCAGCCCGATAATTTTTGGAAAGCCCGTTATAGGTAAAGAAGAGCACATCATCTGCCAGTGAAGCAGTAGAAACGTGTTGCGTACCGTCATAGAGAATCTTGTCGTAGATCTCATCTGAAAGCACGATCAGGTTGTGTTTGCGGGCAAGCTCAATAACCTGCTCCAGCAATTCCTGGCTATAAACTGCACCCGTAGGATTGTTCGGGTTGATCAGCACGATTGCACGGGTGCGGTTTGTTATCTTTTTACGGATATCGTCGATATCCGGGAACCAGTTCTGTTCTTCGTCGCAACGGTAGTGCACGGGCTTGCCACTGGAAAGTGTCACGGCGGCTGTCCACAAAGGGTAGTCCGGTGCAGGGATCAGAACTTCATCGCCGGTGTTGAGCATGGCTTGCATGGTCATCACAATCAGTTCGCTGACACCGTTACCCAGAAATATGTCGTCAATATCGACCTTGTCGATGCCTCTTTGCTGGCAGTAGTGCATGACTGCCTTACGCGCAGAAAATAGGCCTTTTGACTCCACATAACCCTGAGCCTGTTGCATGTTGTAGATCACGTCTTGCTGGATCT
Organism: Marinobacter sp. DY40_1A1; assembly: GCF_016597815.1. GTDB lineage: Bacteria > Pseudomonadota > Gammaproteobacteria > Pseudomonadales > Oleiphilaceae > Marinobacter > Marinobacter xiaoshiensis. Next base: position 960,213 of record NZ_VCHA01000001.1, read on the forward strand.
CTTCGGGAACATCCAGTTCAAAAGATGCAGGGTTACCAATATTGAGCTTGAGTACCCGGTGACCTTCTTCCTCGAGTCTGCGCGCTTCCCGCATAACTACGCCACGTATTTCATAGCACACGTTATCCAGCTTGGCGGATTTGTAGTAGTTCTGCATAAGACCCGGGCTTCCTCAGTCAATAAACGTAAAACAGGCACCTGCCGTAAAGGCAAACCCCTATTCTAGCGGAGGCGAGGCCAACGGCAACAGGGGAATTGTGATGAATTATGGCGGGTTAGCACTATATTGGGTTTATTTCCGCTTCGAGAATCGTTGCATGGGTTGGTTTTTCAATGTAGTGTCCAATTAAATTGTGTGCAATATAAATATTTGATCGTAAAAAATGTCTGGGTTTGCAGGCATTCATGATTTTGTCAGGGAGAAATTTGTGTCTACCAGCTCTATATATGATTTCACTGTTCGAGATATCAAAGGTAATGAAAAGTCCATGGCTGACTACCAGGGCCAGGTTCTGCTGATCGTGAATACAGCCAGTAAATGCGGATTAACGCCGCAGTTTGAAGGCTTGCAGGCTTTGCACAAGGAGCTTGGGGGGAAAGGGCTTGAGGTGCTTGGGTTTCCGTGCAACCAGTTCTTGAACCAGGATCCTGCTGATGACAAAGCTATCAGTGAGTTCTGCAGCCTGAATTACGGCGTGGATTTTCCAATGTTTTCAAAGATTGATGTGAATGGTGAGCACGCAGATCCTTTGTTCCGGTTTCTGAAATCCGAGGCTAAAGGGCTTCTCGGTTCCGAAAAAGTAAAATGGAACTTCACGAAATTCCTGGTGGGGCGTGATGGCAAGGTGTTACGCCGTTATCCGCCCACTACCAAGCCTGAAGACATTAAGGCAGATATTGTAAAACTGTTGTAGGGCCTGGTTTTGAGTGATTTGCTGGCACTGGATAATCAGATCTGCTTTAGCCTGTATGCGGCCAACCGGGCAATTACCTCAAGGTATCGCCCATTGCTTGCCGAGCTTGGGCTTACCTACCCCCAATACCTCGTAATGTTGGTGCTCTGGGAGCGGGCAAGTGCCAATCAGCCAACCCGCGTTTCAGATCTTGGTACACGATTGCGGCTGGATTCGGGCACGCTTACGCCCCTGTTGAAACGCTTGGCTCTGCGGGGGCTGATTCACAGGGAGCGACGTCAGGATGACGAGCGAGTGGTCACTATATCGCTGACAGACGAGGGCGCAGGCTTGAGGGTACAGGCGGCGCAAGTTCCGCAAAAACTGCTGTGCGGTCTGGATGTTACTCCGGAACGCTTGCATGCCCTGAAGCAAGAGCTGAATGCGGTGCTGAAGGCTATTGAGACTCAGGGGGCCGGGGAGGAGCCCAGCGCGTAACGGCTTCGGTTAACTGCTTACGATTATAGGGCTTGGTGATGTAGTCGTTCATGCCACTGGCAAAGCAGTCTGCCCTGTCTCCCTGCATCACATTGGCCGTAACAGCAATCACGGGCAAGTTCTGCCAGTCCGGGTTTTTTCGGATTCGGCGAGTTGTTTCGTAGCCATCCATAACCGGCATCTGGCAATCCATAAGTACAAGGTCGTAATGCCGTTGTTCCAGTGCCTCTAGAGCCAGTTGCCCGTTTTCCGCGATATCGGCATGGTGTCCCATTTTTCTCAGCAGAGTAGATGCGACCATCTGGTTTACCTCGTTGTCTTCCACCAGGAGTATCTGGAGAGCGTCCTGTGGCGTTGTGGTAGGTTTGGGCAAACCGGCCGGTTCGGAACTTTTTTCGAGGTTATCCCTGTTAGGGTTGCTGTATATCGGTAGTGGAAGGGTCACAGTAAAGCGGGTTCCCTGCCGCTCTTTCGACTCAACGGTTATTTCGCCGTGCATGCGCTCAATTAACTGACGACAGAGTGTCAGGCCCAAGCCGGTGCCACCATACAGACGTGTGGTTTGCGTATCGGCCTGGGAGAAGGGTGAAAAGATCCTGCGCAGGCCTTCCTTGCTCATGCCTATGCCGGTATCGGATACCTCGATGGTCATAACGCCAGCCGAGTATCCCGCGTCTATACGCACGCTGCCCGTTTCTGTGAACTTGATAGCGTTGCTAAGCAGGTTGTTCAGGATCTGTCTTACACGGGTTGGGTCACCCAGGAACTGTTCTGGAAAATCAGGGTCTGTTTCTGCAATTAGCTCAATACCCTTCTTGCCAGCCTGCTGGGTGTGCAGCGTTGCACACTCTTCAATGAGGCCGCGCATGCTAAACGGAATGGTTTCGAGGTTGAGTTTTCCGGCCTCAACTTTCGAAATATCCAGAATATCGTTGAGTATGCCAAGCAGGCTTTCGCCTGCGGACAAGGCGATTTCAAGGCTATGGTGTTTTGAAGGGTCTTGCTCGGCTTCCAGGGCAAGCCCAAGCATCCCCAGTACACCGTTGAGTGGTGTGCGTATTTCATGGCTCATGCTGGCGAGAAAGTTTGCCCTGGCCTTGGCCCGACGCATGGCATCTTCTTTGGCTTTTACCAGAGCCCGATTGCCCCGCTGTAACGCCTGATTCTTGTCGGATATTTCCCGTGTGCGGCTTTCAACTTCGTGTTCCAGTTCGCTCGAATAGTTTTTCATGGCACTTTCCGCCTGGCGTAGCTGCGCCAAGGTGGTATCCATGGTTTCCAGGTGTTGGTTGATAATTCCGACCATTGTGCCAATTTCATCTTGCCGGTGGCCTGGCGGCACGGGTAGACGAATTTTTTCCGGCGAATCCGCTTTTACCTCGCTGAGTGCATTGATCACGCTGAGCATGGGGCGCGTCAGTATCAGGTAGAAAATCAGAAGAAGTGATGCTGAAAGAATGAGGCTTTTCAGAAAACCGCTAACCAGCGTGTAACTGGCTCGCTCCAGAAACTGCAAGCCGTAGTGGTATGTGTCAATTGTTACAACAAGCTGGCCAAGTGGCAGGCTGTTGAGTTGGGTGACTCGCAGTTGGCGGCTGAATACCTTGCTTGGACCGAACAGGTGGTCACTGATCCATCGGTAGGGTGAGTCCGGGCTCTTTTTGCTGGCAGAGGCCATGGTGCTGTCGTCGCTGTCCACGATTCGCGCATCGATGGTGGCCGGGTGCCGAAGGAGGCCGTCGAGCAGCTCTTCGGCCAGGCGCACGTCGATATTGTAAGCAATCTGGGAGGCCGGGTTGTGGCTGATCTCAATCAGCGCCTGGATGTCCTCTTCCATAGACTTGTGTGCGGAAAAGTAATCCAGGGTGATTTGTACAATATTAAGAATAACGCCTAGCACCATCGCAATCAGGACTGTGTCACGGGTGAGGCGATAGGAAAGGCGGTGTTTAAAGCCTTTAGTCATCGTAGTCGGCTTTCTTCTTCCACTCTTCATCGTGAAGAAAGTCGTCCCATTGTTTGTCTAACTTGGAACCGGACTCCGCAGGGCTCGCGTTGCCACCCTCTGCCATCATGGCTTCCAGTTCCTTTATGCGAATCCGGAAGCTCTTGACCGCTTTCATGGCAAGCGGGTTATCCTGTGATTTGCCCATTTCTGTGCTAGCCAAATGGTAAGCATGAATGGCTTTACGTATCTCGTTCTGTCGAATAAGGTCGCGCGCTTGAAACACGTGCAGGTCTGCGTGGGTTTTGTGCACCAGAAAAAGAACATACTTCAGGTTCTTTTTCGCTGTTGCTGCATCAATGCGGCCACTTTTGTGCATGGATTCAATCAGCTTAAACAGATTTTGAAGCAGATCTTTGGCTGCATTCGATTTTTCCACCGAATCAATTTTGATCTGTTTTATCTCGTCGCGGTTTTCCCGAACCAGTATTTTCCGTTGCTCTGCAGATTCGCGCCACTGGCTGACGGGCAGACTGGATTTAAGTCCTGCTAAATCGTTACAGATGTCCAGCATGCGCTTGAGCAATAAAAGCTTCAGTTCAGGTGTCAGATATTGACCGGGAATTTCTGAGAGAAGGCGCTCACAGCGCTTATAGTTGTCCCCGAGGGCCGTGATTTTACGTGCGCGCTCAATGCGGGCTTTTTCACGCATTTGAGTGACGACAATAACGATGATCGATACGACAACGATGGCCGCCAAGGCAAGGACAATTGTGATGGTATTCATTTGTTATCTAATGACTCCGGCTTTTGGGCAAGTCATGCCTGCGACAGAATTCTGACTCGATGTACCGAAACTTCCGGCAAGTATCAGAAAGATTAGCAGAAATATTGCATTGAAACCGGAATCAAATGTGAAAGTTCGTTTTGTATATTGATTCTGTGAATTTTGCAATTGTTGTATATTAGATTGCTGAATGGTGTTTAAAGGTCCCGCCTGGTCCATGGTAATTTATGCGTTCTGGAGTTGTTCATGAATCTTTCCCGTATTGATCTCAATCTTCTTGTGTATCTGGATGTCTTGCTGAGAGAGCGCAATGTAACCAAGGCAGCAAATCACCTGAGCATTACCCAGCCGGCCATGAGTAACAGCTTGCGCCGATTGCGTGACCTGTTCGGTGACCCTTTGCTGGTTCGAACCAGTGAGGGAATGACCGCTACCGAGCGCGCACAAGAATTACAGCCTTTGGTAAGGAGTATCCTTTCAGACATTGAGCAGGCGGTGCAGGAAAAAACGCCGTTTGCGGCGCTGGAAAGCCAGCGGGTGTTCCGCATCATGGCCAGTGACTATGCTGAATCCTGCCTGATGCCAAGGGTGTTGCGTCGAATTCGGCAAGAAGCACCTTATGTGACGCTTGATGTTCTTACTCCAAGTGATGTGAGTTTTCTGGATGTTGAGCAGGGCCGCCTGGATATGGCGATTAACCGGTTCGACAAAATCCCGCAGTCGTTTCACCAGAAAACTCTTTGGATAGAATACTTTGCCTGCCTGATGAATGCCCGGAACCCGATCCTGAAAGAGCCCTTCACCCTGGATTCATACTTGGGGGCCAGTCATATATGGGTCAGTAAAACCGGGTTTGGTGTGGGCGTCGGGGTAAACCCCAAGGACGTCCAGAGGCTTGGTTGGGTTGATGAGGCATTGTCCCGTATGGGTAGCAAGCGGCAAATTTCAGTGTTTACCCGGCATTATCAGTCGGCCATGCTTTTGGCAGAACAGCACGATCTTATTGCCACACTGCCATCCCGAGCGGCCTGGCTGCAAAAAGACAATGCCAATCTGGTGGTGAAAATCCCACCCTTTGAGATCCCGCCTTTTGAACTTAAAATGGCCTGGAGCCCGCTGCTGCAGCACAACTCCGATCATCAGTGGTTACGAAGATTGATTTCAGACGTTGCTGAGGAGGTAGATGAGGAGTTTGCACCCTTCGGTGCCCGCTTTGAGTCGGCAGACGCGCTCCCGACACCCCCTTAGATCGGTAACTCCCGCAGTTCAAGAGAGCTGCGGCCGGCATTCCACATGCGCTGGAAGTTTTCAGACAACAACCTGACACGCCCGCTGTCTGCGAAGCTGGCGAACCCGGAAGGTCGGATAAAGTCATGTCGGTAAACCACGCCTTCACGATCTGCGAGAAGAAATGGCTGGTCTTCATAAGGGTAGTCGCTGTTGATCAACCTGAGGTCAATTCGGCTGGGTAATCGCCGCATTAGTTCGACCAATTGATGACGGCGCTTTATCAGCGGTTGATCATCATGAATCAACAGGCGGATTTCGCTCAGCCGGTGGCGGCGAGCGAGGTCAGAGACCAGTTCCCGGAACCTGCCGCGATCATAAAGTTCGTGATCCAGTATGCGGTCGTACAGCCACAGTCGCTGGCTCGTCTGTCCTACCACCGAATCCATCAGTTCCAGCAGACCGCTTTCGCTTTCATAAAGCCAGGATTGTGGGTCTTTGCCCAGTTGCAGAGGTGTAAGCCTTCCGGAGCCTGCCTGCGCTGCAAGCAGGGTCGGGGCCAGGCAGCGCATATCCAGATGAGGGATGCCGGCATCGTCGTATGGTTCGGAGCATACATGGAAGCCGGCCCGCTCATAAAATGCAATGGCGTGCTGCTGGGCTGAGAGCTTTAGCTCCTGGTATTGCCCGGCAGATTCAGCGATCAGGTGCCGAAGCAGAGCTTCACCGATTCCCTGGCCACGGAACGCGGGTAGTATGGCCATACGTCCTATATGACCGGTTTCGTCCATGGTCGAAAACAGTCGGGCCACGCCAACCGGTGTATTGTCAGGAAGTACCGCGAGAAAATGATCGGCAATTTCGTCGGTGTCGTCCCACTCCAGTTCAGGTGGCACCTTTTGTTCTTCAACAAAGACTTTCTGGCGAATGTCCCGTATATGCCCCGGGGCAAGTTGCCAGCTGTATTTTCGAATCCGAACGGTCATGGCATCACTCGAAATACACAGAGCCCTGATTATAGAGGTTTGTCAGTAACCCGAGCAGGGCAGGGTCGCCAGCGAACTGCTTCAGCGCACTCATATCAATGCGTGCTCCTGCACACAGCAGGGGCGCCAGAGGGCGCGCATCACCCTTGAGGAGAAACTGTTCGCCGTCTGCAAACAGGGCCGTTTCGTCGCTTTCTTCATGGTACGCAAAACGGGAACCTTCGTTCCAGCGCAATTGCTCACCCGCACGGATAGCTTCGGCGATGTCTTCGTCTGCAACGGGCTCCTCCGCAGGCACCACCACATCCATGTTTTTGGGCGCGGTGGCGTACTGGCCAAACCATAAAGCCAACTGGCGCTTGTCGTCCAGTTTCTCTCTGAGCAGGGCCTGCAAGCGGTCGATAACACCAGGCTCGATGGTGCCGGGGTTCTCCTGAACTTGCAGATCCGGGTCATTCATGTGGGCATCAGCCCCCGGCTGGTTGCACAGAAAGTCAGTGAATCCGGTAAGCAGGTCGTCAACAGTGGGTGCGCGAAAGCCCACTGACAAAGTGATGCAATCATCTTCGGCTACGCCGTGATGACCTATGCCTGGCGGCAGGTACAGCATGTCGCCAGGCTCAAGGGTTACGGTTTCTTCGCCTTCCCAGCTGCTGAGTATGCGCAGGGGAGTGCCTTCTACCCGGGGTGAGGTCTGATCGCAGCGGCCACCGAAGGTCCAGCGGCGGTGCCCCTGTGCCTGCAGCAGGAATACATCATACTGATCGTAGTGAGGCCCTACGCTGCCGCCTTTGGGCGCGTAGCTGGCCATAATGTCGTCCAGGCGCCAGTTAGGCACAAAACGAAAATGCTCGAGCAGATCTGCGATCTCGGGAACCCAGTGGTCCAGGCCCTGCACCAGCAGTGTCCAGTCCTGCGCAGGCAGTTTACTGAAGTGGTCTTCCGGGAAGGGACCGTTTTGCAGTTGCCAGGGCTTGCCGTTATCGTTTTCGATAATGATGCGGGATTCTACGCCTTCCTCGCAGGCAAGGCCGGCGAGTTCGTTGGCGTCAACGGGGCATTGGAAGCCGGGAAATGCCTGGCGGATGACCAGAGGCTTTTTCTGCCAGTAGTCCCTCAGAAATTCCGAAGGCGAAAGTCCGCCAAGCATATCCATGGTGTGTTTCCTCAAGTTAGATGTTGCGGGCCTGATCAACCGCATTGCCGATGTAGTTACCTGGTGTTAGTGCCATCAGTTCTGCTTTGGCGCTGTCTGGCATCTCAAGGGTTTCCACAAAGCTCTGGATCACCTCTGGTGTCATGGCTTTGCCACGGGTCAGTGCTTTCAGCTTTTCGTAGGGCTTCTCGATGTTGTACCGGCGCATCACTGTCTGGATCGGCTCTGCAAGCACTTCCCATGCGTTGTCGAGGTCTTCATCAAGGCGCGCGGGGTTGATCTCCAGCTTGCCTAACCCTTTCAGGGTGGCTTCGTAGGCGATCAGGCTGTGGGCAAAACCGACACCCAGGTTGCGCAGTACGGTAGAGTCGGTCAGGTCGCGCTGCCAGCGTGAAATCGGCAACTTGGCAGACAAGTGGCCAAGTACCGCGTTAGCAATGCCGAGGTTGCCTTCGGAGTTTTCGAAATCAATGGGATTAACCTTGTGGGGCATGGTAGATGAGCCCACTTCGCCCTCAATGGTTTTCTGCTTGAAGTAGCCCAGTGAAATATAGCCCCAGATATCCCGGTCGAGATCAATCACTATGGTATTGAAACGGGCAACAGCATCGTACAGTTCGGCGATGTAGTCGTGGGGTTCAATCTGTGTAGTGTACGGGTTGAAGTCCAGGCCCAGGTTTTCAATAAAGGTTTTGGCATTGGCTGCCCAGTCCACCGCTGGGTAAGCAGAGATGTGAGCGTTGTAGTTGCCTACGGCGCCGTTAATCTTGCCCAGAATCTCGATGTCGCCAATCTGTTTGATTTGCCGGCGCAGGCGGTACACCACGTTGGCGAACTCTTTGCCAACGGTGGTTGGTGATGCTGTCTGGCCGTGGGTGCGGGATAACATTGGCTGCTCAGCATGCTCTTTAGCCAGCTCGCTCAGCTTGTCGGCAACCCGGTTCATGGCAGGTAGCAAGCCACTGGCCAAGCCTTCACGGAGCATCAGGGCGTGGGACAGGTTATTGATGTCTTCCGAGGTGCAGGCAAAGTGAACAAATTCGGTGACTGCGTGCAGTTCTGGTACGCCTGCAATTAGTTCTTTAATAAAATATTCAACGGCTTTCACGTCGTGGTTCGTGGTGCGCTCAATCTCTTTGATGCGCTCGGCATTTTGCAGGTTGAAGTTGCTGACCATGCCGTCAAGAAAGGCGTTTGCCTCTGGGCTGAATGCTGGAACTTCGGTGATCTCCGGGTGCGCCGCCAATTGCTGAAGCCAGCGGATTTCTACTGTCACACGGTTTTTGATCAGGCCGTACTCGCTGAAAATATCACGAAAAACGCTGACTCGGCTGCCATAGCGTCCATCGACCGGGGAAATGGCGGTCAGGGCGTTGAGTTCCATTGAAAACCTCTCAAATAATCAAAGAATCGGTTCAGAAAAAAGGGATAGGCCATAATACACCAGCATGGCGGGTGAATCAGTGGCAACAGATCAGTTATCGAACGAGCGGTTCGCTTTCTCGGTGAGTTCTCGCGCATGTTGAATCACCTTGCGGCGTGACAAAACCAGTTGCCATCGACGTCCGCCGGATTGCCTCCACAGTACCGCTGATCGGATACCTGCCAGCAGAAGTGCCCGTACTTTGGCGGCATTCTCATCTCTCTGCAGGATTGAGGGGTTGCCGCTTACCTGAATACGCAGGCTGAAGGTGCTGATGGTGTCTGTGTAAATGGAGGCCAGGTTGCTGATCAGATTCGAATGCACATAGCCAAAGTGGCTGGCGGTGTGCCTGGCTTGATTAATCCGGCTGCCAATCACTTCCAGCATATCTTTGTCGCGGTTGAGCTTGGATTCCAGGTGAATAAGGTTCAGTACGTAGCGCAGCACCTCAATGTCTTGCTGCTTCTTCTGTTCGCCCATAACGGTAGATAGCGTCACCAACCCCTCACGTACATCGGCCAGTTCGCCGCCGTAAACATCGAGGGTGCTGGCGGGGTCGGTCGCAAACAGCGACCGCAGGCAGGTTTCCAGACTGTCTGTGTTGCAGGTGCCGTTATTAGCAATTTGCTGAACCAGGTTGGCAGCTTGGAATACGCCCGCCAATGCAAGGGTTTGGTCGTGGAGCGACCGGCTCATGGGTGTGAACCCTGTAAAAGCTGTGTGGGCACAATGCGGTCTGGCAGAGCTTCACCGTCACGCCAGGTTTCGGTTATTACACCGCCTCCAAGACAAATGTCACCGTCATAGAAAACCACGGATTGCCCGGGTGTCACCGCTCTTTGGGCGTCATCAAAAACAACTTGAACACCACCATCAATAACCGTGACTTCACAGGCCTGATCCGGTTGGCGATAGCGAGTTTTCGCCATGCAGCGGAAAGTGCTTGCCGGGGGAGCACCTGCAACCCAGTCAATTGGGTCTGATAACAGGCCACGGGAGAAAAGAAGCGGGTGGTGCTTGCCTTGCACCGCAAGCAGTACATTGCGATTCAAATCTTTGCCGGCCACATACCAAGGCTCATCATTAAAATCGCTCAGGCCGCCAATACCAAGACCCTGGCGCTGGCCAATAGTGTGGTACATCAGGCCTTGGTGTCGGCCGATTGTTATACCATCCGGAGTTTCGATATCTCCCGGTTGTGCTGGCAAATACTGCTTTAGAAAGTCGGTAAATTTGCGCTCGCCAATGAAGCAGATACCGGTGGAATCTTTTTTGTCGTGGGTGATGAACCCTTGTTCCTCAGCTATGCGCCGCACCTCAGGTTTTTCCAGTTCACCCACAGGGAACAGGGTGCGGGCGATTCGGTCACCAGAAACGGCATGCAGGAAGTAGCTTTGGTCCTTGTTGCCGTCCAGGCCCTTCAGCAAATGGGCTTTGCCTGAGCCGTCTGAAAGCGGGCGCTGGCGGGTGTAGTGCCCGGTGGCAATATAGTCAGCACCCAGGGTGATGGCGTAGTCGAGAAATGCCCGAAACTTAACCTCTTTGTTGCAAAGGATATCCGGGTTAGGGGTGCGGCCTGCTTTGTATTCAGACAGGAAATGTTCGAAAACACGATCCCAGTATTCAGCGGCAAAACTCGCAGTATGGAGTTTGATTCCGATCGCATCGGCCACCGCTTGAGCATCGGCCAGATCGGTCATGGCGGTACAGTATTCCGTCCCGTCGTCTTCGTCCCAGTTCTTCATGAACAGGCCTTCGACCTGATAGCCCTGATCCTTGAGCAACCAGGCGGCAACCGATGAGTCGACACCGCCGGACATGCCAACGATGACGTGGGTTTTCTCGAGGGGCTTGGCTTCGAATGATGGATTTGTCATGACAACTCTGCGCACCGGTGCAAAACGCGGTAGTTTATCATTTTGTGCCGGTTACGTCTGCGAGTCTGCAATGACATCCAGTGGAAAACAGCGACCTTTTCGGTAATCCTCTATGCTTTTGATTACCAGCGGGCTGCGAAGTTTGTCTCCCAGTTGCCGGATGTCCTCCAGCGATAGCCAGTGGGCCGCAATAATACCGGTGTCGAGCTCATCGGTTACCTGTTTGCGAGCCTTGCCAATAAAGCAGAAACGGTAGTAGGTCACTCCGTTAGCAGGTGCCTTATAGGTGTACAGCCCCAGGAAGTGCTCTGGCTCAATGTCCCAGCCGGTTTCTTCCAGTGCTTCCCGGCGCACCGCATCAAGAATTGCTTCATCTTCTTCAACATGGCCAGCCGGCTGATTGAATACCACCTTGCCGCTGCTGCGCTCTTCAACCATCAGGAAACGGCCGTGAGCGTCTTCAACAACCACTGCGACGGTGGCGTGTGGAGTCCAGGTCATGAGCTTCGTCCTCTCCTTGGCGACGTGGCGGAACGTTTGTGTGTCGAGCGCTTCCCGGGGCGTGAGGGCGTAGGCAGATTGATGGGTATTTTCCGGTATTTTCCCGGCTCGAGCCCATCCAGCGTCCAATCACCAATACGATAGCGGATCAGTCGCAATGTTGGAAACCCGACAGCAGCGGTCATGCGCCGCACCTGTCTGTTACGCCCTTCGGTTATGGTCAGCTCAAGCCAACTGGTAGGTATCGTATCGCGGCGGCGCACTGGTGGGGTTCTGGGCCAAATCTCAGGCTCCGATATTATTCGTGCTTTTGCTGGCCTGGTGGGGCCATCTTTGAGCATCATCCCTGCTGTTAGCTTGTCTAATGCGCTTGTAGAAAGGTTGCCCTCAACCTGAACCCAGTAGGTTTTAGGCATATTTTGCCCAGGTGATGCAATTCGATGCTGGAGGGCACCATCACTGGTGAGAAGTAAAAGCCCCTCAGAATCGTAGTCCAGTCGGCCGGCAGGGTAGATGTCCGGGATGCGAATCCAGTCGGCCAAGGTGGCCCGTGAGGTTTGCTCGTTACCCGCAGGCTCATCCGTAAACTGACAGAGAACCTGAAAGGGCTTGTTAAAGAGAATGAGGTCGGCCACAGAGGACTCTCCCGGGCAAGAAAATGAGATCAGGGGGAAAGGTTACGGAGAAAAAACAGAGTTTGAAAGCGCAAGACATGCAGAATGCCTTACGCACGGCCAGTCAGGAGCCCGCCGGAGTGCTCCGGCAGGAGAGGGCTCACTGGGTGTGCAGCTTGCCAGGTAGGTATTTCAGCCGTTCACAGCGCGTGAAGGGTAGTCCCCACTGTTATCCGCTGTGGTGTCCGTGGTGAGCCCCGTTGTGTCTGTGGCATTGGGCTGGTCGTCAGGCACTATATTGATGGCATGCACGCCCTTGTCGCTGGGCTTCTTCTCGAAACTGACAGCCTGGCCTGCTTTGAGTGTTTTATATCCGTCTATCTGGACGGATGAAAAGTGGGCAAACAGGTCGTCACTGCAACCATCCTCAATGATGAAACCGTACCCTTTGGCATTGTTGAACCACTTTACCTTGCCTCTTGGCATGATGAACTCCCCTGTTCTTTTACTGTCACTTGTTGTTGTTGGCTTTTAAAACCGGCTCTGAGTCTTTTTTGCCAGTTTCATCTATATGATGCTGTTACATGAACCGCTCATTTATTTACATTATTTAACACTGTAGGTTAACTGTCGACCAAACCCGGGGTCGAGTCAATAGCTTGTATTGCGGTATTGTGTGGTTGAACGCAGTCCGGAAGCGGTATCATGTTCGTATTGTTAATTATCTCACGCTCGAGTTTGGATCTGACTTGAAAACCCGAGGCCAGGCAACCACATTGATGAAGGATACCGATAACCGGTAAAGAATGATGCGGACTATCGAAAATTCTCTACTAGTATTAAACCAGCGGGAGGAAGAACTGCCAGGGCGTCATGATGAGCTCAGCGTTGCTCCCGAAAAGCCTGCACTGAAGCGTCCGGCACAATATAAGGTGATGCTTCTGAACGACGATTACACACCCATGGATTTTGTTGTGGATGTGTTGATGACCTTCTTCGGTATGAATGAAGAAAAGGCGACACAGGTGATGCTGCTCGTCCATACGCAGGGAAAGGCAGTATGCGGGGTTTATACCCGAGACATCGCGGAAACAAAGGCGGCACAGGTGAACCAGTATTCCTCTGAATGCGAACATCCGCTCCTTTGCGAGATTGAATGTGCAGACTGATAGACTTTGGGGTGGCCCATGCTGAGCAAAGATCTTGAAATTACGCTGAATTCGGCCTTTAAAAGTGCCCGCGACAAGCGCCACGAGTTCATGACCGTAGAGCATTTATTGTTGGCTCTGCTGGAGAATGAATCTGCAGTGGGTGTTCTCAAAGCCTGTGGTGCAGACCTCAAGCAGCTTCATGATGAGCTGGTTGAATTTGTGGATTCCACAACACCATTGATTCCAGGTAGCGATGACGAGCGCGAGACCCAGCCAACACTAGGGTTTCAGCGAGTATTGCAACGCGCCGTATTTCATGTGCAATCCTCTGGTAAAAAAGAGGTTACCGGTGCGAATGTTCTGGTCGCCATTTTCAGTGAGCAGGAAAGCCAGGCTGTGTATGTGCTCAAGAAACAGAGCGTTGCACGCATCGATGTCGTCAATTTTGTATCCCACGGAATATCCCGTGTTCAGGGGGCTGAAGATCAGGATGGCACTGAGCAGGCCTCACTTGAGGATTCCGGCGAAGAGGGTGGGCAATCCAAGCCTCTGGAAACATACGCTACCAACCTGAATGAACAAGCTCGCCAAGGGCGGATTGATCCGTTGATCGGCCGCGAGCACGAGGTTGAGCGCGTGGTGCAGATTCTGGTGCGCCGTCGCAAGAATAACCCGTTGCTGGTGGGTGAGGCCGGTGTAGGCAAGACCGCCATCGCAGAAGGACTTGCCAAGCGCATCGTCGATGGCCAAGTACCGGATATCATTTCTGATGGTGTCGTGTATTCGCTGGATCTTGGTGCACTCTTGGCAGGAACCAAGTATCGCGGCGATTTCGAGAAACGTTTGAAAGCACTGCTGGCGGAGCTGAAGAAACAAAAGCACGCGATTTTGTTTATCGACGAAATCCACACGATCATCGGCGCTGGATCGGCGTCTGGTGGGGTGATGGACGCATCGAATCTGCTCAAGCCCATGCTGAGTTCGGGTGAAATTCGTTGTATTGGTTCCACCACGTATCAGGAATTCCGTGGCATTTTCGAGAAAGACAGTGCACTGGCCCGTCGCTTCCAGAAAATCGATGTGAATGAGCCAAGCGTTGAGGATACTTACCAGATTCTCAAAGGGCTCAAGTCGAATTTTGAAAAGCACCATGATCTTAAATATACAGATCAGGCACTGCGCGTTGCTGCAGAGTTGGCAGATCGTTACATCACGGATCGTCACCTGCCGGACAAGGCTATTGATGTGATTGATGAAGCGGGTGCGCGTCAGCGATTGATGTCAGAAGACAAACGCCAGAAGACCATCGATGTTGCAGAGATCGAAGAGGTGGTTGCCAAGATCGCCCGCATTCCGCCCAAAAACGTGTCCACCAGTGACAAGGATCTGCTGCGCAATCTGGAGCGTGATCTCAAGATGGTGGTGTTCGGGCAGGATCCAGCTATTGAATCACTGACCATGGCAATCAAGCTGGCTCGTGCCGGTTTGAAAGCACCAGAGAAACCACAGGGTTCCTTCCTGTTTGCCGGCCCGACAGGTGTTGGTAAAACAGAGGTAACCAAGCAGCTTGCAAAAGCCCTTGGAGTTGAGCTGGTTCGGTTTGATATGTCCGAGTATATGGAGCGTCATACGGTCTCTCGTCTGATTGGTGCTCCACCAGGCTATGTAGGCTATGACCAGGGTGGGCTGTTAACAGAAGCTGTTAATAAACATCCACACTGTGTTCTGTTGCTGGACGAAATCGAAAAGGCGCACCCTGAAGTCTTCAATCTGCTGCTGCAGGTTATGGACCACGGTACCTTGACCGATAACAACGGACGCAAGGCTGACTTCCGCCACGTAATTCTCGTGATGACCACCAACGCCGGAGCTGAAAGCATGGCTCGCCGCTCCATGGGCTTTAGTGAGCAAGACCACAGCAGTGATGGCATGGAAATTATCGGCAAGACCTTCACGCCGGAATTCCGCAACCGTCTGGATAGCATTATCCAGTTTGGCGACTTGCAGAGGGATACCATTACCCACGTTGTGGACAAGTTCCTCACCGAGTTGCAGGCGCAGCTGGATGAAAAGCATGTGGTTCTGCATGTGGATGATGCGGCCAAGTTGTGGCTTGCAGATAAGGGTTATGACGTCACTATGGGTGCACGCCCCATGGCGCGGTTGATTCAGGACAAGATCAAGCGCCCACTTGCTGAGCAGATACTGTTCGGCAGGCTGTCCGAGAAGGGCGGGGATGTGTTTATCCACCTCAAGGATGATGAGCTGGTGTTCGACTATGAGGATGAGCCTGCAGAAGCCGTCTGAGACGGCTGGCAGGCCAGCCACGCAAAGGCACTAACAAAAAACCGCTGCAGTGATGCAGCGGTTTTTTTGTGCTTCTTCGATGTCGCCGTTCTTTTAACGGGCGCGATACACAATCCGGCCTTTGCTCAGGTCGTAAGGTGTAAGTTCAACCTTGACCTTGTCGCCTGTCAGGATGCGGATGTAGTTTTTACGCATCTTGCCAGAGATGTGAGCGGTGACAACATGGCCGTTGCTCAATTCGACCCGGAACATAGTGTTTGGAAGGGTGTCAAGAATAACACCTTCCATTTCAACGACATCTGACTTCGCCATTCAGTAGAAACCTCTATTGGGAAAACTTTCCGTAATTTTAAATTGCGCAATTCTGCCTGATTTGTAGCCGTTTGGCAAAGTGCGTTCATGAATGCCGGCAAATAAAGGTGCTTATTACCGGTTTATATCGGTAATTACGTGCCATACGCTGCTATTCGGTTGTCAGGACACGCCACTGGCCATCATGGAGCGCCTCCATGGGCTTGAACCGCGTTTTATAACTCATCTTGTTGCACTGTTTTATCCAGTATCCAAGATAAAGGTGAGGCTGTTTACGCCTTTTAGTCTCTTCAATTTGCCAGAGAACAGCAAAGGTGCCCAGACTGCGGCTCTCCTGAGTTGGATCGAATACGGTGTAGATTGCCGAGAGCCCATCATCAAGAACATCGATTGCTGCCAGAGCCACCAGTTCTCCGTCTTTACGCATTTCAAGGAACCAGGAATCAGAGGTGCCTTCTACCAGAAAGGAAATAAACTGTTCCCTGGAGGGTGGGTACATGTCACCGTCTTTGTGGCGAAGTTCGACATAGTTGGCATAGAGCCGATAGTAGCTTTCAGTGAAGGCGGCAGGCACCAGAGTGCATTCCAGGTCACTGTTTTTTTTCATGACCCGGCGCTGGTTGCGATCCGGCTGAAAGTGATTTACGTTCACTCGCACCGGGATGCATGCGTTGCATGCTTCACAGTGGGGGCGATAATAATGTGTGCCGCTCCGCCGAAAGCCCAGCGCGGTCAGTTGGCTGTAGAGCTTTTTGTCGATGTGGGCGCGCGGGTCAACAAACATGGTTGTCGCTTCGCGATCAGGAAGATAGCTGCAGTCGTGGGCTGGTGTTGCATAGAACACCAGAGTTCTCAGACTACTCATTTATGCCTCCGGCCGGTGCCACTGCCAGTCGAATGTCCAGTTGCTCTGGTTCGGTTTTTTTTCCGTATGCTCACTGATTATAGATAAGAACTCACTTCTGGGTAGGGTGCATGCGCCCATGCTGAGAAGGTGGGAGCTTTCTACCTGGCAGTCCATGATTCGATAGCCCCAATCTTGCAGTTGGTGAGCAAGGTGGACCATGAGTACTTTGGATGCATTGGTTTCCAGAGAGAACATGGATTCACCAAAAAAGCACTGCCCAATGGCTAACCCGTACATACCGCCGGCCAGTTCGCCTTTCTGGTTCCATACTTCGATGGAGTGGGCGACACCCTGGCGGTGCAGGGCTGAGTAACTTGCGATCATGTCATCGGTTATCCAGGTGCCTTCGCTGCGGGTGGATGCGCACAAGCGGATGATTCGGCTGAAGGCCTGGTCTGCGGTGACGCTGAAGCGACGCTGATTGAGTGTTCTGCGTAGGCTTCGGGAGATGTGTATGTCTTCAGGGAAGAGCACGCAGCGGGGGTCTGGGGACCACCAGAGTATGGGTTGGTCGTCGCTGTACCAGGGGAAGATGCCGCTGCGGTAGGCGAGGATTAGCCGTTCTGTGGAGAGGTCACCACCCAGCGCGAGGAGGCCATCGGGGTCGTCGAGGGCTTCATCGGCTGAGGGGAACCACAGCTGGTCGGGGTCTAGCCAGGGCAGTGAAGTCATCCTGTCTTTTGCCGATATCTCTTAAGCTTGCTGATCCAGAAACTTTTCGGCATCTAATGCAGCCATGCAGCCGAAACCGGCGGAGGTTACAGCCTGGCGGTAAACGTGGTCGGCTACGTCGCCGGCGGCAAATACGCCCGGGATGCTGGCTTGCGTGGCCATGCCTTCAAGGCCGGACTGGATTTTGATGTAGCCGTTTTCCATGTTCAGTTGACCTTCGAACAAGCCGGTATTGGGCTTGTGGCCGATGGCGATGAACACGCCAGACAGGTCGAGTTCCTGGGTCGAGCCGTCTTTCATGCTTTTGATGCGCATGCCGGTTACACCGGTGCCGTCACCCAGAACTTCATCGAGGGTGTGGTCCCAAACAATGTTGACGTTGCCGTTTTCAGCCTTGTCGAATAGCTTGTCCTGCAGAATTTTCTCTGCGCGCAGGCTATCACGGCGGTGCACCAGGGTGACTTCCGCGGCTATATTGGAGAGGTACAGAGCTTCTTCAACAGCAGTGTTGCCGCCACCGATAACGGCGACTTTCTGTTTTTTGTAGAAGAATCCGTCGCAGGTGGCGCAGGCGGATACGCCCTGGCCTTTGAATTTTTCTTCGGATTCCAGGCCCAGGTACATGGCGGATGCACCGGTAGCGATGATCAGGGCATCGCAGGTGTATTCGCCGCTGTCGCCTTTGAGGCGGAAGGGGCGGGTCTGCAGGTCAGCTTCGTTGATTGTGTCGTAAACGATGTTTGTTTCGAAGCGCTCGGCGTGTTTGAGCATGCGCTGCATGAGTTCCGGGCCTTGCACGCCGTCGTTGTCGCCGGGCCAGTTGTCTACGTCGGTAGTGGTGGTGAGCTGGCCGCCGACTTCAATGCCGGTGATGAGGGTCGGGTTGAGGTTGGCCCTGGCTGCGTAAACAGCGGCGGTGTATCCGGCGGGGCCGGAGCCGAGGATGATTAGCCGGGAATGTTTGGTTTCGCTCATGGGTGTCTCTCGTTTATTCGGTACGTGTCGGGCTCGTTCGGAGCCTGTATTGCGAGGAAGAACAAAAGGCTATCACGAAAGCAGCAAGCTTCCATTTGTTTTGGTCAATTCCCCTGATAAAGCAATGCTATCTAACCGCTTACTCCAGCACGGATACGCTGGCCAGTAGCTGGCGTACGCGTTCTGCGCTTTTTCCGGATTCGCCTTGTTCAAGGCGGTGTTCGGCGATCGACGGGAAGACTGCTTGTATATCGTCAGGTAGTGCGTGGCGGCGGCCTTCCATCAAAGCCCAGGCTTTGGTGGCTCTGAGCAACCCTAGCCCGGCTCTGGGTGACAAACCATAGAGCAGCCCGGGCATGCGGCGGCTCTGTTCCAGCAGGCGCTGGATGTAGTCCAGCAGTGCAGGGCTCGCGGTTACACGGGTTACTTCTTCCTGAAGTTTTGCCAGGTCATTTTCAGAAAGCAGGGTGCCAAGTCGATCTGTCATTGTCCGGCGATCTTCGCCTTCCAGCAACTCCCGCTCGGCTCGGGGGTCGGGGTAGCCAAGCCTTATGCGCATCAGAAAACGATCAAGTTGGGATTCCGGCAACGGGTAGGTGCCACCTTGTTCTGTAGGATTCTGGGTGGCAATTACAAAAAACGGATGGGGTAGTGGTCGGGTTTCGCCTTCAATGGATACCTGGCGCTCTTCCATTGCTTCCAGCAGTGCGCTCTGTGTTCGTGGCGACGCGCGGTTGATTTCGTCTGCCAGGACCACTTGGGCAAAAATAGGGCCCTGGTGGAATACCAGGCTCCCTGCTTGTTTGTCGTACATGGAATAGCCCAGCACGTCTGCAGGCAACAAGTCGTTCGTAAACTGAATGCGCTGATAGCTGAGCCCCATTACTTTGGCCAAGGCATGGGACAGGGTGGTTTTGCCCATGCCAGGAATGTCCTCAATCAGCAGGTGACCGCTGGCGAGCAAGCCGCAGAGGGCCAACCGAACCTGCCGTTCTTTGCCCAGCAGTATCTGATTCAGTTCGGTAACTACGTTGTCCACCAGGTTTTTCATGCCGGGTTCAGTCCCTCACTCTTTTTAGAATGTCGCCGTAGGCGTCGATGCGCCGGTCTCTGAAGTACGGCCAGATGCGGCGAATAGATTCAGTGCGGTGGCGATCAAGTGTGACGCTCAGTATGCACTCGCTGCTGTCGTCGGCCCGGGCGAGGAATTCGCCTTGAGGGCCGCAGATGAAGCTGTTACCCCAGAACTGTATACCGTCGGAATGCCCTGTGGGATCCGGTTCTGTGCCTACCCGGTTGGGCGCAACTACCGGGAGGTTGTTGGCCACGGCGTGGCCCCGTTGAACGGTGACCCAGGCTTCCAGTTGACGGGCTTGCTCATCCTGGGTGTCTGTTATGTCCCAGCCGATGGCGGTGGGGTAAATCAGTATTTCGGCGCCGGCGAGCGCCATCAGGCGTGCCGCTTCCGGGTACCACTGATCCCAGCAAACGAGAACCCCAAGCTTACCTACCGAGGTTTCTATGGGGGAGAACCCGCTGCGGCCGTCGTTGAACTCGGCATCACCCGGGGTGAAATAGAATTTCTCGTAGAACCCCGGGTCGTCCGGAATGTGCATTTTGCGATACAGGCCGGCAATGGATCCGTCGGTCTCAAGGACTACAGCCGTATTGTGATAAACACCGTTCATGCGTCGCTCAAACACAGAACCCACGATAACGACGTTCAGTTCCCGGGCCAGGTCTGATAGCTTTTCACTTGTGGGCCCAGGGATGGGCTCAGCCAGGTCGAATATGCGAGTGTCTTCGGTTTGGCAAAAATACTGGGTTGCGTGAAGTTCCTGCAGAATAATCAGCTCAGCGCCACCGGCGGCCGCTTCGCGAACCAGCATTTCAGAAGTGGCAAGGCTGGCAGCTTTGTTTTCACTGCAGGCCTGCTGAATTGCAGCTACTACGAGCTGGCTTGAATTCCGGGTGCTGCCAAGGTTTTGGCTCATGGCGTGACAACTCCTTCCGGGATCTGCATGGTAACGCAGTGGAGGCTGCCGTGCTGTTTGACCAGCGGGCGGCAGTTAATGGGGATTATCTCTCTATCAGGAAATATCCCGTTCACAATGCGAATGGCTTCTTCATCCTGAGGCACATCGTATATCGGCAGCAGCACTGCGCCATTAATAATCAGAAAGTTAGCGTAGGTTGCAGGAAGGCGTTCGCCTTCGTCACCGAATACCGGGTCGGGCCAGGGTAGTGCTGTGAGCTTGTAGGGCGAACCATCCCGCTGGCGGAACTCCTGAAGGTCCTCTTCCATGGCGGCCAAGGCGCTGTAATGCTCATCTGCCACGTCCGGGCAGGCCACGTAGCAGATATGATCCGGTGCACAAAAGCGCGCCAAAGTATCAATATGGCTGTCCGTATCGTCGCCGGCCAGATAACCATGGTTTAGCCACAGAATCCGGTCTGTCCCCAGCATTTCAGACAGTAACTGCTCAATGGCGCCGCGGTCCATGGAGGCATTGCGCGAAGGTGTCAAAAGGCACTCGCTGGTGGTTAATAGAGTGCCTTCACCGTCAGATTCGATGGAGCCACCTTCCAGCACAAAGTCCACAGTTTGCATGGGGGTAGTGCCAAATACACCGAAGTTCGCAAGGTGGCGATTGAGCGCATCGTCTTTTTCCCAGGGAAATTTGCCACCCCAGGCATTGAAGCGAAAGTCCAGCAAGGTGGGGGTGCCATCGGTCACTACAGTGATCGGGCCGTGATCACGAGTCCAGGTGTCGTTTGCCGGCGCTGGCACCGCATGCACGCGTCCTGGCAGGTCCTGCTGGCTGGCCCAGGCGTTTAGTTCGCGCTCAAGATCCTGCAGTCGAATCACATGCTCACAGCTGATAACCAGATGCTGGAAGCGGAGAACCGAGCGGGCAATTTCCAGGAATACGGGCTCCACTTCATCAATAATCCCTGCCCAGTCGGTACCCGGATGAGGCCAGGTAAGTACAACGGCGCTTTGGGGTGCCCATTCAGCGGGCAACACGCGTAGGGATGTCACTTTACAGTCACCTTAAAATTGCAAAAGCCGCCATTCTAAACAAAAGGCGGCATGTCGTCAGGATGTGTGCCCGGAACTGGTGGGCGGGAAGAACACTGTACCGAAAAATGTCAGCGCTGTGGCGTCAGTACTGAGTGTATGACGCGATCATTTTCGAAATAGACTACAAAGTTGCCATAATTCCACTGGCTGATCGCCGGTTCGCCAACAGGGCCTTTAACGGAAGCTGGCTGGCCCCACGAAGCTCTTACCGAAGCCTGTGTTGTGCCTACCCGGGGCACATTTTGTTCGCCTCGGTCAGCTTGGCTGCCAACAGGTACACGGAGTTCTTCCGCAAGCGCGCCGGAAATCGGGGTCAGAGTCATAAACATTGCCGATACCAGGGTGCCGGTCAGGACTCGCTTTATTGTCATTGATCGTTCTCCACTCATACTTGGGTCACCGGTGAGCACTCCGGGGACATGGATAAAACGTAATATCCGAGAATTACACGCAAAAGTCACATGTTTTCGCCAGTCTACTCTTTTTGGCGCTGGCGAATCTGCCAACGCATCACATGTCTGGCGATTTGCTGACGATCTCCATCCTGTATCTGGATAAAGCCGGTATGAACCCTTGCTCCGCCTGTTTCGGTGGCCTGTACATCCAAAACCTGTGCGACGCCACGGGGCTGGAATAGTTCTGGCGGCAGGGTCATGCGAACTGCAAGCTTGTCGCCAGTCTGCCATGCTTGTGGGCTACCCGAAAAGGCCAGCCCGCCCTCGCTCAGTGTTACGTCTTGCCAGTCGCCCGGTTGCAAGGGATTTTGCTGAAAGGCCATAATGCGCGCTAGCGTATCCAGCTTGCCATTCAACGACTTTACCAGACCGGTAAGCAGGCGGTCCTGATCGGCAAGGCTGGCGAGCTGCGATTTGATGTCCTGATCCAGCCGTCTGAAGTCCGCTTTCAGCGTCTCGATATGCTCGTCGTTGAAGTGGTTGTCGTTGAACTCGGCTGAAGGCGACAGCTTACGGACTTCCAGGCCAATCCGGTCTTCGATGCGGAAAAATTCCCGGCGCTCAGGTAGATTGTCTGTGGTTTCGTAAGGCGTGTCTTCGGTGTGCATTCAGGGCTCCGCAAGCAAGGATTTCAGCCAGTAGTAAAAGTTTAGCAGTTTCCTACCGCACTGAAAGGCTGCGATGGGAATTCCAGACCACGACCGATCTGAAGGTAGCGACAGGCACCTCTCCATGTTCAGACCCTTATCGTTTTATATCGGCTTGCGTTACACCGCGGCCAAAAGGCGTAATCATTTTATTTCCTTTATATCTCTCACATCCATGATCGGGCTGATGCTCGGCGTGGCAGTACTCATTATTGTGCTGTCCGTAATGAATGGTTTTGATCGGGAACTCAAGCAGCGCATCCTGGGCATGGTTCCTCATGCCATTATTCAGGGCAGCGGGCCACTGGATGATTGGGAGTCGGTAGATGCTCAGGTGCAGAAGCATCCCAGAGTGTTAGCCGCTGCTCCGTTCATTCAGGGGCAGGGCATGGTTACCGGTGGTGGTGACGTGCAGGGCGTTATGCTCAACGGCATACTTCCTGAGGAAGAGCGCTCGGTCTCCATCATCGAAAACCACATGATTGAAGGCAAATTGGACGATCTGGTTGCTGGCGAGTTCGGCATTATTGTGGGCCGTACCATGGCGGCGAGCTTGCGTTTGCAGCTGGGCGATAAAGTGACCGTGGTGCTGCCTGAAGCCTCAGTTACCCCCGCCGGCGTGTTGCCTCGTCTCAAGCGCTTTACCGTAAAAGGGGTTTTCAGTGTTGGCGCAGAGTTGGATGGCAATTACACGCTTATTCACATGGATGACGCAGCGAAGCTGATGCGAACCGGAGGTAAAGCGCAGGGTGTTCGGTTATTGGTCGATGACCTTTTTGCCGCCCCCAAGGTTGCAGAAGAGGCCGCTAGAGAACTCTCTGGCCGTTATTACATTTCAGATTGGACGCGCACCCACGGAAATCTTTTCCAGGCCATTCGCATGGAAAAAACCATGATTGGTCTTCTGCTGATGTTTATCGTTGCAGTGGCTGCGTTCAACATCGTGTCCACGCTGGTGATGGTGGTGACTGATAAAACCGCGGATATCGCCATTCTCCGTACTATGGGTGCTACGCCAGGGCACATTATGCGGATTTTTATCGTACAGGGGGCGGTCATCGGTGTGTTTGGCATTCTGATTGGCACCACGCTTGGCGTTTTGGGTGCTCTCAATATCAGCGCATTTATTTCGTGGCTTGAAAGCGCGCTTGGGCAGCAATTCCTGAGTGCGGATGTGTATTTCATCAGTTACTTGCCTTCCCAGTTGCAATGGAATGACGTAGTCATAATCAGCGGTGCAGGCCTTGCAATGAGTTTGTTGGCGACTATCTACCCGGCGTGGAGAGCGTCGCGAGTGGATCCTGCGGAGGCTCTTCGTTATGAATAAGGAACCTGATGCCATGAAGGATGTCCCCTTGGTAATCGATTGCCGACAGGTTACCCGCACCTACACTCAGGGGCCGGAAAAGCTGACCATCTTCTCCGACATTTCGCTTGAGGTTACAGCGGGGGAAACTGTGGCCATCGTTGGCAGTAGTGGTGCCGGCAAGACTACACTGCTTAACCTTCTTGGTGGGCTCGACAAGCCCTCTACCGGTCAGATTTCTATCTGTGGCAAGGATATTCACCGCCTGTCTGAAGCGGGGCGGGCCCGTTTCCGCAACCGTCATCTTGGTTTCGTATATCAGTTCCATCATCTGTTGCCGGAATTCACTGCGCTAGAGAACGTCATGATGCCCTGTGCACTGGGCGGGATGTCCATTAATGATTCCCGTTCCCGTGCACAGTCAATTTTGCAGAGGGTTGGATTGGCGGAGCGCCTGGAGCACAAGCCTGGGGAGCTATCCGGTGGCGAGCGCCAACGTGTTGCTATAGCCCGGGCGCTGGTTAACGAGCCAGATTGTGTGCTGATGGATGAGCCCACGGGCAACCTTGACGAACACACAGGTGAAGGGGTTCGTGCACTTATAGAGTCTTTGAGGGATCAGCTTGGGATTGCGTTTGTTATGGTGACCCACGATATGAAGATGGCTCGGAGCCTGGGGCGGGTGCTGAGGCTTGAACAGGGTCGGTTGGTTCAGGAGGCCTGATCGCGGGAGCGCCGGAGCTCTCTGCGGGCCCGGCGGCGCAGTTGCCAGTCGGTGCGGATTTTCCGGCGCCAGATAAACTGAATTGCCAGATACGCTATGCAGGCTGAAATTGTGGCGACAATCAGCGAACCCAGGTAGAGGGGAATGCCGATATCCACCAAGCGCTCACTGAGCCACGACCACGAGAGATGTATATCGAAACTCAGAACGGGCCGATTTAGTGCCCAGGCTCCCACCTTGTAATTGAAATAAAACAGGGGTGGCATGGTAATCGGGTTGCTGATCCAGACCAGCACTACGGATAGCGGCAGATTGGCGTTGAACCAGATGGCAAAGAAGGCTGCGGCAATCATCTGGAAAGGCATGGGAATTAAAGCGAAAAACACCCCGATCAGGAATGCTCTGGAAACACTGTGACGGTTGATATGCCATAAGTTGGGTTCATGCAGGATATCGCCAAGAAAATCAAGCGACTGCATCGCTTGCACCTTCTCAGGTGTTGGCAGATAACGTTTCATGAACTTCTTCGGCATTGGGAATGCTCTACCTTCGAGTAGAATGAAACATCCGGCGTCAAGGAAGTCGCCGACGGATAAGGTCATCGGGAGGACACGGATTGTCCGGAAGCTCTACAGTAATAGGCGTTTTCGCTTTTTCCTGCGGCGTTATCTTACTTTATAGGTTGGCGGTGTTGCCAGCTCAAGTATGCCTGCTCCTGGCCATAATCCCGGCTTTGTTGTGGTTTTTGCCCTTTCGCAGGATGCTGCCCGGATCATTCCGGGCGCTTGTAATTGGCATGGCATTAGGTATCGCCTGGGCATTTTTGTGGGCCAGCGATCGTCTGGAACACAGGCTCCCCGAGGGGCTTGAGGGGGATCGCACCCAGGTTTCGGGTTATATTTGCGACCTCCCTTCTGTTGGAAGTTTTAACAGCATCCGCTTCAGCTTTTGCGTGACTCGCTGGTACGGGCTTTCACTGACCCCAGAGGCTTATGATTCACTGCCCACGACATTGCGTCTTGCCTGGTATGGTAAGCCCGATCTTGTGCTTCCGGATTATCGCCTGCGACTTGACGTAGTTTTGAAAAATCCCCACGGCACACTGAATCCTGAGGGTTTCCGCTACGAAGACTGGCTGTTCCGCAAGGGGTATCGTGCAACAGGTAGTGTGCGCAGTGCGATTCCTGATCCATCTGTCGTTTGTACGCCAGAGTGCCAGTATCATCGCCTTCATGCCCGACTGGCGGATTGGGTAGACAGTCAGTTTGCCGAGGCCCGTCACCTAGCATTAATCGCCTCGTTGCTGATCGGCAACCGTGGGCATTTGTCTTCGGAACATTGGGATGTGCTAAAGGCAACGGGAACCATACATCTGGTGGCTATATCGGGGCTACATTTGGGGCTGGTTGCTTTGGGCGCAGGGTTTGCAGCTCGTCGTGTTCTATTGGCAGTGTCGTCGACCCGGCTCAGCGAACGCTCTGTTCGCGTAACAGTGTTTGCTGTGGTGCTTGTTTGTAGTCTGTTGTATGCATTAGCGGCAGGATTCACGGTGCCAACCCGCAGAGCCCTTATTATGGTGGCCGTTGGTAGCTGGTATCTCTTGAACGCCTGGCAGGTGCCTGTTTGGCACTCGCTTGTGATTGCGCTTGGGGCTGTACTCCTGTTTGACCCTTTTGCGCCCCTGGACCAAGGGTTCTGGCTATCCTTTGGAGCCGTCTCTGTCCTCATGTGTGTTTTTGCGGGTCGGCTGGGAGGTACAGGCTGGCTGGCCGGCCTGTTTATTGCTCAGGTCGCTGTGTTTGCCGGGCTTTGGCCACTGCTTGAGCTGGTCGGCCAGGGGCAGCCAGTTGCTGGCCTGCTGGCGAATATTTCAGCTATTCCCTGGGTTTCTCTCGTGCTCATGCCAGTACTTCTCATTGGTGGGATTGCTGTCGCCCTGTTTCCGGCTCTGACAGGGCTGATTGTCCCGTTGATGGATGCGCTGCTTGACGTCCTTTGGAGATTTCTTGGCGGGGTTGCCAACATGAGTTGGCCCGATCTCTATGGCAGCACCCTGGAAATTATCGGGTTTGCCATATTGGTGCTGTTAACTGCATTGGTGCCGATTCGGACATTCCAGGTGGTTGGGGTTGCTATTGTGGCGACCTGGGTGGTTGCAGCGAGTTTCCAGGAGAGGCCTGATAATCCGCACCTTGCTGAGCCCGAAGTCCGGGTTTGGGATGTTGGTCAGGGCCTCTCAGCCATGTTGAGGGCAGGCGACCAGGTGTTGCTCTATGACACAGGCCCTGAAGTTGAAGGTGTGTTTTCTGCTGCAGAGTCCGTCCTGATACCCAATCTCAAAGCCTTGGGGGTAGCGCGCATCGACACGCTGGTTATAAGCCATGCCGACAATGATCATTCCGGCGGGATTAACCAGATACTGGAGCATTTTGACGTTGGCCATATTGTGACAGGCGAGCCAAAGGCTGTTCGTGACAAGCTGAAGCGGGCAGGGGCGGTAAGCATCGTTGAGTGTGGGGGCGAGGACGAGTTGGGCGGTGAGTTGGCACTCTCGTTTTGGCGTGCAAAAGGCGAGTTAAAAGGTAATGACGCATCCTGTGTTCTTACCGCCCGGCGGGGTATGGAAGCAGAATGGGTGTTTCCTGGTGATATCAGTTCCCGTGTTGAGGCGAAATATCTTAGAGTATCCCGTAACCTTGCGGCCAAAAGTCAGCCCCGTGAACGTGTTGTTATCGCGCCGCACCATGGCAGTAAAACGTCGTCATCCAGAGCTTGGGTTGATGAACTGAAACCCGACGTGGTGATCTACACGGCTGGATACCGGCATCGATACGGGCATCCCCACAAGGATGTAACGGCGCGCTACCGGAGTGCGGGCGCAACAGCGTTCAACACTGCCTGCTCGGGCGGGTTAGTGTTGACCCTGGACAGTGGCACTGTAAAAACCATCGAAGCCCGTCACTCCGCGCCCTTCTGGATTGGCGGCCCGGGTCTTACCAGGGCCGAGTGTAAAATACCGTGACATTGCGGGTGTAGCCTCGACCTGCAGCTATGCTAAAGTAGCGCGGCTTGTTAACAATCAGGGAGATCAAGCGTGTTCGAGCTGTTGAAAGCTGGTGGCATTCTTATGGTGCCAATTGTTGCCTGTTCCATCCTGGCACTCGCGATTATTCTGGAACGTTTCTGGACGCTTCGGGCGTCACGTGTCGCACCGCCGCAGACCATTAATGAACTCTGGCGCTGGATCAAGAAAAAAGAGCTTAATAGTCGCAAGCTGAAGGCACTGCAAGGCTCATCACCCTTGGGCCGCGTACTTGCGGCGGGTCTCATGAATGCCAAACATGGCCGTGAGATTATGAAGGAGAGTATTGAGCATGAAGCTACTCAGGTAATTCACGAACTGGAGCGCTTTTTGAATCCTTTAGGCACAGTTGCGACCATTACACCATTGCTTGGTCTTCTTGGTACTGTGATTGGCATGATCAAGGTGTTTGCTGAAATCCAGCTTGCAGGTGTGGGTAATGCAGGCAACCTCGCGGGGGGCATCTCCGAAGCTTTGATAACCACTGCGGCCGGGCTGAGCATCGCTATTCCTGCACTGATTTGTCACCGTTATTTTATCCGCCGGGTAGATGAGCTGGTGGTGGGGATGGAGCAGGAAGCTATCAAGCTGGTTGAAGTTGTGCACGGTGACCGTGAAATCGACGTAGAAGGGGCCTGAACGCCGTGAAGTTCACACGCCAGAGAAGCCAGGAAGTTGGGGTAGACCTGACGCCGCTGATCGATGTGGTGTTCCTGCTGCTGATTTTCTTTATGGTCTCAACGACTTTCACCCGGGAAAGCCACTTACAGGTGGTACTGCCAGAGGCCAGCGGTGAGCCGTCTGCCGCATCCGAAGTGAGGCAGATTGACGTTGTAATCAATGCTGAAGGCCAGTACATACTCAACGATAAAGCGCTCGTGAATAATCGTCGTGAGACGCTTGAGCGGGGAGTGAGTGAGCTGGCTGCAGGCGATACGGCCTTGCCATTCGTAATTACAGCAGATGCCCGAACGCCCCATGAATATGTGGTCAGAGCTATGGATGTTGCCGGGCGCCTTGGTTTTGCAAAGCTCAGTATTACGACAGAACGCGAGGCAGAAACCCAGTGAGCCAGGCTGTTCCGCCAACAGAACCCAAACCGGTTAAACCTGGCGAAAGTTGGGAAACCTACAAGCGCTTGTTGGCGTATGTAAAACCGTTTTGGCTGGCGTTCTCGCTTGCGGTTGTCGGTAACATTATTTATGCAGCGGCCTCTACGGGCATGGCCGCTGCCATGGAATATGTTATAGCGGCCATCGAAAATCCCACTGAACAAAACCGCATTTTGCTGACCGCCTTGATCATAGGTATGTTTACCTTCCGTGGAATTGGGACTTTCCTGAGCCAGTATTTCATCAGCTATGTTGGCCGACAGGTTATCAACTCCCTCCGCACGGATGTGTTCAACCGGTTGATGACCCTTCCATCCCGGTATTTTGACGAAAACGCTGCCGGAAGGCTGGTGTCCAAGCTCACGTTTAACGTAGAACAGGTGGCGGAAGCCACTACCAATGCCGTCACCATAACCCTAAGGGAAGGTCTGACAATCGTCGGCCTACTCAGCTTTATGCTGTATACCAACTGGAAATTGACCCTGATATTCCTCGCAGTTGGGCCGCTGATCGGGGCGGTTGTGAGTTATGCCAGCAAGCGTTTTCGTAAAATCAGCCAGCGCATTCAGGGTTCGATGGGTGACATAACCCACGTGGCTTCTGAGTCCATTACCGGGTATCGGGTTGTTCGAACCTTTGGTGGCGTGGAGTATGAACAGCAACGTTTTCAGAAGGTTAACGATCGAAACCTGAAGCAAAGCCTGAAGATGGCGTCAACCCAGGCGATCAGTGTTCCGGTGATTCAGACCTTGGTGGCAGTGGCAATAGCCGCGCTTGTATGGACCATGTTGTCCCCGGAGATACGGGGCGAGATGAGCACTGGTCAGTTGGTTGCCTTCATTACTGCAGCCACTACCATGGCCAAGCCGATACGTCAGGTGACTTCTGTTCACGCGCAAATACAGAAGGGTGTGGCAGCGGCCTACGATGTGTTTGAAACCATCGATGAGGCCCCCGAGCAGGATCCTGGCACTTTTGCCCCCGAGCGTGTGGAAGGCAATATTGAATTTGATGACATGTCTTTTCGCTACCGTGATCAACTTGACAATGTGCTGGAGGGTATCTCTGTTGATATTCCCGCGGGGCAGAGTGTGGCTCTGGTGGGACGCTCCGGTAGCGGTAAATCAACCCTTGTGAGCCTGCTGCCCAGGTTTTATGAATATACCGGTGGTGATATCCGCATTGATGGGCACTCCCTCAAAGATTTTTCCCTGAAAGCCTTGCGAAGCCAGATTGCACTGGTGACGCAGAACGTGGTGCTGTTTAACGATTCGATTGCCGCCAACATTGCCTATGGCGCGCTTCGGGATTGCAGCCGGGAAGAAATACGTGAAGCGGCGGCCAAAGCCCACGCGTTGGAGTTTATCGACCGAATGCCTGAAGGGCTCGACACCATGATTGGTGATAACGGTGTGATGCTCTCAGGTGGGCAGCGGCAAAGACTGGCTATTGCAAGGGCCTTGCTGAAAGATGCCCCAATTCTGATCCTGGATGAAGCCACCTCCGCTTTGGATACTGAATCTGAGCGCCATATTCAGAAGGCGTTGGAAACCGTTATTCAGGGCCGAACCACACTGGTTATTGCCCACAGGCTTTCAACCATTGAGAGCGCTGACAGAATATTGGTTATGGACAACGGCCGTATTGTTGAATCCGGTCGCCATGAAGAGCTTCTTGCCAAGAAAGGCGCTTATGCCCAGCTGCATCAAATGCAGTTTAGTGAACACTCATGACATCCCTTGTCGATCGCCTATGGTATGGCAAAGGCCGCCCCTTGGCCTTGCTGTCACCGCTTTCGTGGCTCTATCGGGTTATTGCTGAAGCGCGGCGGCGCAAAGCGATAACGGCTTATACCGAAAAGCTGCCGGTTCCGGTCGTGGTGGTGGGTAACATCACAGCTGGCGGTACGGGTAAGTCGCCGTTAACGGCCTGGCTGGTCAGCACTATGAAAACTGAAGGCTGGCATCCCGTGGTTCTTAGTCGCGGATACGGAGGCAGAGCGCCTGACCACCCGCTTTTGGTAACCCCGGATACCTTGCCTTCTCTTGCAGGAGACGAGCCGGTTATGCTGGCTCAGGCAACCGGCGTACCAGTGATTGTTGACCCAGACAGACGCAGAGGTGCTGCGTTTGTGCTCGACAATGCGCTAGGCGATGTACTGATCAGCGATGATGGCCTGCAGCACTACAAGCTACCACGGGATATCGAACTATCAGTATTTGATGGTGCCCGCGGAGTAGGCAACGGTGCCTTGATACCTGTAGGTCCATTGCGGGAGCAGGTAAGCCGGTTGGATTCGGTTGATTTTGTGATCGTTAACGGCGCAATCTCTGCAGATGAGACGGGGCGGGTGCCTCCGGAAGCACTGGCGGGCATCCAGCACCCACACTTGTATGCCATGAAGCTTCAGCCAACGCGCCTGGTAAATCTCAAAACCGGTGAAACCCGCTCTCCCGAAAGCCTGCAGGGGCAAAAGATCCGTGCCATAGCGGGTATAGGAAACCCTACACGTTTTTTTGATACGCTCAAAGGCCTTGGCGCAAAGTTGATTGCTGTGCCTTTTCCTGATCATCATCGTTTCCGCCCGGAAGATCTTGGATCCGAATCTGGTCACATGCTGGTGATGACGGCTAAAGATGGCGTTAAATGCAGCAGTTTTGCACCGGACAATGCCTGGGTGCTTCATGTTGAAGCAACATTGCCTGAGGCGTTTAAAGCGGCTGTTCTTGAAAAATTGCGGGCGAGCTCCGGAACGCCTGCTTCCTAACTGTCAGTGAGATAGCACTATGGACAAAAAACTCGTGGCTCTGCTTGCTTGCCCGGTATGCAAGGGCGAGCTGAAATTGAATGACGCAAAAACCGAACTGACGTGCTTTGCGGACGCCATGGCATTTCCGATCCGCGAGGGTATCCCGGTTATGCTGGCCACTGAGGCGCGCACTTTAAGCACCGATGAACGTCTTCACAAAAACTGAGTAAGCTCTCTGCAGGATTGAAGTCCCATGTCTTTTACGGTTGTGATTCCAGCTCGTTATGCCTCTACCCGGTTACCTGGTAAACCGCTGCTGGATATTGCAGGCAAGCCCATGATTCAGCACGTGTGTGAGCGTGCTTCAGAAAGCCGGGCAAGCCGCGTGGT
Source organism: Marinobacter sp. DY40_1A1 (assembly GCF_016597815.1). Classification (GTDB taxonomy): domain Bacteria; phylum Pseudomonadota; class Gammaproteobacteria; order Pseudomonadales; family Oleiphilaceae; genus Marinobacter; species Marinobacter xiaoshiensis. Next base: position 991,994 of record NZ_VCHA01000001.1, read on the forward strand.
TGTTGCTACGGATGATTCGCGTATCCAGGCCGCCTGTGAAGCTTTTGGCGCTGAAGTCGTCATGACGTCTCCCAACCATGTTAGTGGTACTGATCGCCTTGAGGAGGTAGTACGCCAACTCGGGTTGGATCCTGATCACCGTGTGGTGAACGTGCAGGGAGATGAACCCTTGATTCCGGCGGCATTGATTGATCAGGTGGCTGAAAACCTGGAGCGCTATCCGGAGGCGGCAATTTCAACGCTCTGTGAGCGGCTCCATGACATCGAACATGTGTTCAACCCCAACGTGGTAAAGGTTGTGTTTGATGCAGAGGGGATGGCCCATTACTTCAGCCGGGCGCCAATCCCCTGGGCACGGGATCACTGGAGTGATTTTGGAAAAGATAACCTTGCATCGCCCAATGCGGGAGCCGCCCTTAAGGATGGCACCGGGTATTTCCGCCATATTGGTATTTATGGTTACCGTGCGCGCGTTCTGAGTCAGTTCGTTTCCTGGCCGCCTGCGCCTACCGAACAGGCGGAGTCCCTGGAGCAGCTAAGAGCCTTGTATAACGGGGCGCGCATTCATGTTGAAGTGGCCGCTGGAACGCCGCCGGCGGGCGTTGATACAGAGGCTGACTTACAGCGGGTAAGAGCCTGGATGGCTAAGTCGGTTGAAACAGGAGAAAGTAAGGCATGAGTAAGCAGGTCAGTGTCCTTTTTGTGTGTCTTGGTAATATTTGTCGGTCGCCAACCGCAGAGGGGCTGTTTCGGAAGCTGGTGCAACAAGCTGGATTGCAGGACAAGGTTTTCATCGACTCCTGCGGAACCAGTAACTGGCACATAGGAAAGGGGCCTGATGCCCGCTCAATTTCAGCTGCCAACAACCGTGGCGTTGATATTAGTGCTCTTAAAGCGCGTCAGTTTACAGAAAAAGATCTGGACACCTTCGACTATATAATCGTAATGGACCGTCAGAATCTGGCTGATGTAAAGGATATATGGCACCAGAATGGAGGCACTAAACCGACGCTTTTTCTGGAATACGGCAGCTCAGACCTCACTGAAGTTCCTGACCCTTATTATGGTGGTGAAGAGGGTTTTGAGCATGTGCTTGATCTGATTCAGGATGCCGGCGAGGGCCTGCTACGGGATATTCAGGAGCGCATGGCGTGAGTTTTGGAGCGGAACTTCAGGAGAGCGTGGGGCTTTTGAAACTCAACACCCTGAGCGTGTCCGCTACAGCAAAATACTACATGGATGTCGAAAGCCTGGACGACTTGCGCAGCGCACTGGCATGGGCCCGCGAAAATGGCCACCAGACACTGGTCCTCGGAAGTGGCAGTAATCTGGTTTTTGCCGGAGACTTTAATGGCCTGGTGATTCGCGTGCGAATAGCAGCCCGATACTGGGAGCAGGTAGACGACACTGGCGCTACCCTGGTTCTGGGAGCTGGCGAGAGCTGGCATGAGGCGGTTCTCTATGCGGCTGGATCTGGTTACAAGGGCATAGAGAACCTGGCGCTTATTCCCGGAACGGCGGGTGCTGCACCAGTACAAAATATAGGTGCTTACGGCGTAGAACTATGCGATACGCTAATTTCGGTAACAGCCTGGGATCGCGATTCTGCTCAACTGGTTTGTCTTGATAACGCAGAGTGCGGCTTTGCCTACCGGGATAGCCTGTTCAAACGCTCACCCGGGCGTTACATCATTACCGAGATCAGGCTTCGTTTGTCCCGTACCAAACCTCTAAAGCTTGGATACCGAGATCTGGAAGAATACTTTGGGGATGCGGCCTCGCAGGATCTGGATGCACTGACCGTGGCTGAAGCGGTAATGGCAGTGCGCCGTCGAAAATTGCCAGACCCTGAGATAATTCCTAACGTAGGCAGTTTTTTTAAAAATCCCGTGGTCCCAGCCGGGAAGTTTGAAGAACTACAAGCTATGTATCCCGACGTAGTTGGTTATCCGCAGGCTGAGACCGTAAAGCTCGCAGCCGCTTGGCTGATTGACCAATGCGGTTGGAAGGGCTTTCGGAATGCCACCGTGGGTGTTCATAACCGGCAAGCACTGGTTTTGATAAATCATTCCGGCGGGACAGGGAAGGATGTGCTGGATTTGGCTTCAGAGATTCGCGAGTCAGTGCGGGAACGTTTTGGCGTGGCTTTGGAAATGGAGCCAGGAATTGTAGGGGGCTGACAGTCTCAAACAACGTCCAGCCCCACACATGCTAACAGTAGTCCAAGGCCATGTTTCAGGCCTTGAACCCCGCTTGGTTACTTCCGCTTACTTCAGCCTTTTTGTGGTGATGCCTTGGCAAGAACAGGCAGAGCCTCTTCAATTGCAATGTCCTGCTTGTCAGCGTCTCTGCGGCCCTTATATTCCAACGTACCGGCAGCTAGCCCACGATCAGAAATAACAAATCGGTGGGGAATGCCCATCAGCTCCATATCGGCAAACTTTACGCCAGGGCGCTCTTTACGGTCGTCCAGTAGCACATCATAACCAGCTTGCTGCAACTGTTCGTAGAGCTTCTCGCCGGCTTCCGCCACTGCGGGTGTTTTGTGGGCATTCAGCGTAACGATTGCCACCTGGAAGGGAGCGATGGCATCTGGCCAGATAATGCCTTTGTCATCGTGGTTCTGCTCAATAGAAGCCGCCACAATGCGAGAAACACCAATCCCGTAACAACCCATGTCCATGATTACGGTTTTGCCGTTCTCATCCAGTACTGTGGCGTTCATTGCCGTGCTGTACTTGTTGCCCAGCTTGAAGATATGCCCAACCTCAATGCCTCTGCGAATCTCCAGAGTGCCTTTGCCGTCCGGGCTGGCGTCGCCTTCCACAACATTACGGATATCTTCAACCCGGTCCAGTGGCAGATCACGCTCCCAGTTTACGCCCGTCAGGTGGTAGCCTTCTTTGTTTGCGCCACATACAAAATCTGCAAGGTGCGCTGCGCTGCGGTCCACGATAACCGGGACTTTCAGGTTTACCGGGCCGATGGAGCCGGCTTTGCAGCCAACAGCGGACTCGATCTCTTCATCGGTCGCCATGGTCAGAGGTTCTGCCACGCCTTTCAGGTTCTCTGCCTTGATCTCGTTCAGGGTGTGGTCGCCACGCAAAATCAAGGCGATGAGGCCCGCGTTGCCTTCTTCATCGGCTTCTGCTTTAACCAGCAGGGTTTTCACCGTGCGGGTAGCATCGATATTCAAAAACTCGGAAATGGCATCAATAGTGCGTTGATCCGGTGTTGCAATTTGCGTCATCTCTTCAGCGGGAGCCGCTCGCTCTCCCGCTGGAGCTACCGCTTCGGCCTTTTCAATATTTGCCGCATAGTCGCTGTCTGTACTGAATACGATATCGTCTTCGCCAGAATCTGCGAGTACGTGGAATTCATGGGAAGCACTGCCTCCAATAGCGCCTGAGTCAGCCTGTACCGGGCGGTAATTCAAGCCCAAGCGGTCAAAGATGGCGCAATAGGTGCGATGCATTACCTGATAGGTCTCATCCAGCGAGTCGGCATTTATATGGAAGGAATAGGCATCCTTCATGATGAACTCACGGGCGCGCATAACGCCAAAGCGTGGGCGGCGCTCATCACGGAATTTGGTCTGGATCTGATAGAAGTTGGCAGGCAATTCCTTGTAGCTTTTCAGCTCATTGCGGATCAGATCAGTAATCACTTCTTCATGGGTAGGACCGAAGCAGAACTCACGGCCGTGGCGGTCGTTCATGCGCAGCAGTTCACCGCCGTATTCTTCCCAGCGGCCAGACTCTTGCCAAAGCTCTGCGGGCTGAACTGCTGGCATCAGAACTTCCTGAGCGCCGCTTTTGTCCATTTCTTCCCGAACAATCCGTTCAACCTTGCGCAAGGTTCTCAAGCCCATGGGTAGCCAGGTGTAAAGGCCGGCTGCCAGCTTTCGGATCATACCTGCACGCAGCATCAACTGGTGGCTTATAACCTCCGCGTCAGACGGTGTCTCTTTCTGGGTTGCAATCAGATAACGGCTTGCTCGCATTGTGGTTTCCGTTCATTGGTGTTTCGTAGAAGGATGTTTCGTAAAGTGGTGTTTATTGTACGGAGCCTGCCGCACAAGGTACAGATAGCGAATGTGGTATCAGGATAAATAGCCCAGGGGCAGGGCGGTGCTGTCTAGCACTCGCTTCAAGACGAAGCTCGAGTGAACACCGCTTACCCCCGGAATCCGGGTAATGCGGTTAAGCAGAAAGTGGTGGTAGTGATCCATGTCTGGCACCACCACCTTCAACATATAATCGGCATCGTGACCTGTCACCAGATAGCATTCGAGAATTTCCGGGAATTCGCTTACCTGCTCTTCAAATGCGGCAAAGCGCTCGGGGGTGTGTCTGTCCATCCCGATGAGAATGATTGCAGTCAGCGAAAGGCCAAGCTTTTTGTGATCAAGCACGGTAACCGTGCGCACAATAATGCCGGCTTCTTCAAGGGCGCGCACCCGTCTGAGGCAGGGTGACGGAGATAGCCCCACTTTTTCGGCGAGCTGCTGGTTGGTTAAGGACGCATCTTTTTGTATCTGTTCCAGAATACGCCGGTCAATTTTGTCGATTTGTATGAGGGTTTCTTTGTTCTTAAGCATAGAATTGCCGAATCTCGTTTACTTGTAGAATATATGGCTAATAAGCTACGCTTTCTGGCGTAAGTTCGCAATCCCATGGCGCTGGCAAAGCGTTAAACTGGTGTCCTTACTGGAATACATCTGAACTGCTACGGAGTACAACAAACATGGCTTTTGATCATCGCAAATATGTAGCCTTCCGCCCGGTCGCTAAACCCGACCGTCGCTGGCCAGACAAGGTTATCGAAAAAGCACCTGTGTGGTGCGCGGTGGATCTTCGCGATGGCAACCAGGCACTGGTCAAGCCCATGAATGTTGCCCAGAAGCAGCGCTTGTTCGACTTGCTGGTAAAGCTTGGGTTCAAGGAGATCGAAATCGGCTTTCCGGCAGCCAGCCAGCCGGATTTTGATTTTTGCCGCAAACTGATTGAAGAAAATCGGATTCCTGAAGATGTGAAAATCCAGGTGCTGACCCAGGCCCGCCCTGAGTTGATTGAGCGCACTTACGAGGCGCTTAAAGGTGCAAAGCGCGCCATTGTTCACGTATATAATTCTACCTCAACGGTGCAGCGGGAGCAGGTGTTCGGGCTGGATCGTGCGGGCATTCGTGATATAGCAGTAAACGGCGCGCAAGTGGTTAAAGACCTGGCTGCCCAGAACCCGGATACCGAGTGGACATTCCAGTATTCTCCTGAGAGTTTCACCGGCACAGAACTGGATTTTGCCGTTGATGTTATTGATGCGGTATCCGCAGTATGGCGACCGGATCAAGGGCAGCCGGTTATCATCAACTTGCCTGCAACTGTGGAAATGTCTACGCCAAACGTGTTTGCGGATCAGATTGAATGGGTGTGCGACAACATTCGCCACCGGGAACACATCAGTATCAGTGTTCACACTCACAACGACCGGGGTTGTGGCGTAGCTGCGGCCGAGTTGGCAGTGATGGCCGGTGCAGATCGCGTAGAAGGCACACTGATGGGTAACGGTGAGCGCACAGGCAATATGGACCTGGTGACCATGGCCATGAACCTTTACTCCCAGGGCATCGACCCGATGCTGGACTTGTCGGGTATGGCGGAAATTACCGAGGTTGTAGAAGCCTGTACCGAAATCTCCACCCATCCGCGCCATCCGTATGCAGGTGAGTTGGTGTTCACAGCCTTCTCCGGTAGCCATCAGGATGCCATCCGCAAGTGCCTGGCTCTGAGAAAAGAGGGTGATCCGTGGAATGTGGCCTACCTGCCTATTGATCCGTTTGATCTGGGTCGCCGGTACGAAGAAGTTGTACGTATCAACAGCCAGTCAGGCAAAGGCGGAGTGGCTTATGTGCTTGAACGAGATTACAACATCAGCTTGCCACGCTGGTTGCAAATCGAGTTCAGTAAGGTAGTTCAGAAAGCTGCAGAAACCAATGGCGGTGAAATTGATTCAATGGCCATCCACAACCTGTTTGAGCAACGCTACCTGAAGGTTCACGATGCCTGGGCGCTGCGTGGTTATGATCTGCGCAGAGACGAACACGGCGTGCACGCTGAAGTAACCTTTGGTAGCGAGTCAGCGCCGGTGCGCCTCGAGGGGCAAGGGCTTGGGGCAGTAGAGGCAGTTTCTGCCGCACTTGATAAGCGTTTTGGATTGGCTATAGCGGTGGAGGCCTACGATGAGTTTGCATTGGGAGAGGGTACCCGTGCCAACGCGCTTGCCTGCATACGCCTGACAGCTGGAGGCAAGCATTGCAGCGCAGCTGCTTTGGCTGAAGATACAACGTCTGCAACGCTACAAGCACTGTTTTCAGCTGTTGCCCAAGCGGCTGGAGATATTGAATCAATGCAAGGTAAGTCGGAGAAGATTACAGCGGGCGCTGTAAGCGCGTAACCAATAAAACACTAAGCCGGCACAAGTGCCGGCTTAGTGTTGGGTCTCATGCCCGTGAGGGGCAGAGGGAGGAAAAATAACGCCTTAAACAGGTGTTACGTTTTCCGCCTGAGGGCCTTTAGGCCCCTGTGTTACGGTGAACTGCACCTGCTGACCTTCTGTCAGTGTGCGGAAGCCGCTTGAGGTAATGGCGCTGTAGTGCACGAAAACGTCACTTCCACCATCCTGAGCTATAAAGCCGAAACCTTTGGCTTCGTTAAACCACTTTACCGTGCCTGTTACTGTATCTGACATTGAACTTTCCTGTATCTCTGAGATTTCCCCCCACGGGGCACTGAAGATTTTCCACAGCAAATTGAGTATAGACCGACTTTGAAGGTCGTCAACATCAATCTCAGCGGCGGAGTTGTTCGCTGATTTCCTCCAGAATTGCCGGGTCATCAATGGTGCTTGGAACCGCATATTCTTCTCCGTCAGCGATCTGGCGGATAACCCGTCGCAGTATCTTTCCGGAGCGGGTCTTGGGCAAACGATCTACCACGAGCGCCCTGCGGAAACAGGCAATTGCACCGATTTTCTCCCTTACCATCTCAACAAGCTCTTCTTCCAGCTCGTCGTGGTCAATGGTTGCGCCGTCCTTGATGAGCACCAGGCCAAGAGGAATCTGGCCTTTCATGTCATCGTGTGCTCCAACCACGCAGCATTCTGCAATCGCCGGGTGAGAGGCAACCACTTCTTCCATTTCACCCGTAGAGAGACGGTGGCCGGCAACGTTAATTACATCGTCTGTACGGCCCATAACAAAGACATAGCCATCGTCATCAACGTAACCGCCATCACCTGAGCTGTAAAAGCCAGGTATGAGGTTGAGGTAGCTGTCCTGGAAACGCTTGTCATCACCCCAAACCGTTACCAGACACCCTGGAGGAAGTGGAAGTTTGACGGCAATCTGGCCTTGCTCACCTGCAGGTACCTGGCTACCACGCGAGTCAACAACCTGTACGTTATAGCCAGGTGACGGAAATGTCGCCGAGCCCGGTTTGGTAGGCATGGTTTCAATGCCTACCGGGTTGCAGCAAATAGCCCAGCCAGTTTCTGTTTGCCACCAGTGGTCCAGGATGGGGAGTTGCGTATGCTCTCTTAGCCAGTCGTACGTGGGCGGGTCCAGGCGCTCACCCGCCAGGAAAATGCGTCTGAGAGAGCTTATGTTATAGCGTGAAAGCTGATCGGCTTCCGGGTCTTCCTTGCGGACAGCTCGGAAAGCAGTGGGAGCGGTAAACAGCAGGTTTACATTGTGCTCCTGAACAACGCGCCAGAATGCCCCGGCATCAGGGGTCCTTACCGGTTTGCCTTCATAGAGAATGGTCGTGCAGCCAGCAAACAAGGGGGCGTACACAATATAGCTGTGACCTACTACCCAGCCTACATCTGAGGCGGCCCAGAACACGTCACCCGGGTTGGCGTCATAAACCAGCTTCATGCTGTATTTCAGAGCCACCGCATGACCACCGTTGTCTCTTACCACGCCTTTGGGTTTGCCGGTGGTGCCCGAGGTGTACAGTACGTAGAGCGGATCGGTCGCCTTCACTGGAACCGGTTCAACGGGTTCAGCAGTGGCCATCAGGTTGCTCCAGTCGTGGTCGCGGCCATCCTGCATTTGAGCTTTTACTTGCGGGCGCTGATAGACCACACAGAAATCGGGCTTGTGTGATGCCTGCCCAATGGCCTTGTCCACCAGAGGCTTGTACTCGATAACCTTGGCAACTTCTATGCCGCAGGATGCCGTGATCACCGCTTTGGGTTGCGCGTCATCGATTCTGACTGCGAGTTCGTGGGCTGCAAACCCACCAAACACTACTGAGTGGATTGCACCGATCCGCGCGCAGGCGAGCATTGCAATGGCGGCTTCCGGAATCATCGGCATATAGATGATGATCACATCGCCCCTTGCTACGCCTTGAGCGGCGAGGGCGCCGGCAAAACGTGCGACTTCGTTCGTCAGCTCTGTATAGGTATAGCTGCACTTGGTGCCTGTAACCGGTGAGTCGTAGATGAGCGCTTTTTGGTCGCCCCGGCCAGCTCGAACGTTGGCATCCAGGGCTACGTCAGACGTATTAAGAGTGGCGTCAGGAAACCACTGGCCGTGTCCATTATCGGTAGCTTGCCAGATGGCTTCAGGCGACTGTATCCAGTCAATATCGCCTGCCTTTTCACGCCAGAACTCTTCCGGTTTATCAATCGATCTCCGGAACTCTGAGTTGTAGTTCATACAATCTGCCTCGTAGTACCTGCTGGAATTTTTGTTGTCAGTTGTCCAACTTTAGGCGCTTTGAAGCAGTGAACCAGTAGACCATCGGATTAGTCGAAAGGGTTTCGGGGTTAGTCGTTTCCTTGGCTCACGGATGTTACCTCGGCTGTAATTGTACCGTTTGCAACCCTTGTGGAGATTTGATCGCCAGCTGCAAGGTCTGCTGCGTTGCGGATGATGCGGCCCTGATCATCGCGAACGATGGCATACCCACGCCCCAGCGTGGCTAATGGGCTTACAACGTTGAGCGTGCCTGCGGTGTGTTCCAGTCTGTCCTGAAGCTTTGCCAGGATTCGCTCCATGGCTTTGCCCAGTTGCAAGCAAGAGCGATCAAGCGCTTCGCGGCTGTTGGCAAGTTGTTTGCGGGGGGATTGCATGGCAAGCCGTTGGGTCAGATGCGTGCTTCGCACCTGGGAGCGATCCATGCGTTGCGCTATGGCTTTACCAAGGCGCATCTCCAGGTCGTCCAGCCTCTGGGCCTTCTCCAGCAGCTCACGCCTTGGATCGCGCAAACGCGCAGAGAGATGCTCCAGTTTTGTATTCAGACGCTGAAGGGCTCGTCTGGTAGCGTTGGCTAGCCGGAACTCGCAATCATTCACCTGCCGGAGCATGTCGTTTTGGTCGGGGGAGATTTTTTCGGCAGCGGCCGACGGTGTCGGTGCCCTCAAATCTGCCACAAAATCTGCAATGGTAACGTCTGTTTCATGGCCAACGGCGCTTACGGTGGGTATGGCGCAGGCTGCAATGGCTCGTGCAACGGCTTCTTCGTTGAAACACCAGAGGTCTTCCAGAGAGCCACCACCGCGCCCAATAACCAGAACATCGGCCACACCGTGGGCCTGGGCCAGTTCAATTGCACGGGCAATTTCTGCCGTTGCCGGCTTGCCTTGCACGGTTGTGGGGTAGAGGGTGACCGGTATCGCAGGGCAACGCCTTGCCAAAACGGTGAGAATATCGTGTATGGCGGCACCGGTAGGGGAGGTGACCACACCAATGTGGGTCGGCAAGGTCGGGATCGGCTTTTTACGGCCCACCTCGAACAATCCTTCTGACTGCAGCTTGCGTTTTAACTCTTCAAATGCCTGTTGCAGTGCGCCAAGGCCGGCGGGCTCCATGTGTTCAACAATTATCTGAAAGTCGCCCCGGTTTTCGTACAGGGTTACCTTGCCGCGAATGCGAACCTGATCGCCTTCCTTTGGTAAAGGACGAATGCGCTGGTTCAGCCCCCGGAACATGGCGCAGCGAACCTGGCATTTCTGGTCCTTCAGGGAAAAATACCAATGCCCGGAAGACGGCCGGGAAAAGCCTGACAGTTCACCCTCAACCCACACCTGCATGAAGCTGGATTCCAGCAGGTGTCTGGCCTGATGGTTCAACTCACTGACGGAGAGGGCCCTGGGCCGAGTGTCCGGAAACACGTTTTTCACCAAAAACTCCTAACCGGCTTATACGCAATAGCCGAAAAATTTGAGTGTAAATTGCTGGAATTTCAAACGCATGCGGTAAGTGACAGGAAATTGTGCAGTTTACTGACCTGCGACACCTCTTTATAATAGGCCGATTACGCATTTTACTTTGCGGCTGCACCCTTTTTAGTCATGGGTGCTCCCCGGAAGGTTTAAATTTAGCACGTTCAAAAGGCCGATCCCAATGCTGCGAATTGTCGAAGAAGCTCTCACATTTGATGATGTTCTGTTGGTGCCCGGTTACTCCGAGGTTCTACCACACCAGGTGGACCTGCGCACCAAACTTACCCGGACGATCACGCTGAACATTCCGCTGGTGTCTGCGGCCATGGATACGGTAACCGATGCAGAGCTGGCAATTGCCATGGCCCAGGAGGGCGGCATAGGCATCATGCACAAAAACATGAGCCCGGACTATCAGGCTGCGGAAGTGCGCCGAGTGAAAAAGTTCGAAAGTGGCGTGGTAAAGGACCCGATTACTGTTAGCCCGAAAAACACCGTGCGTGAGCTGGTGGAAATCACCATGGCCAACAACATTTCCGGTTTGCCTGTGGTTGATGGCACCGAACTGGTTGGCATAGTGACTGGCCGCGACATTCGTTTTGAAAGCAGTATGGATACACCTGTACACCAGATTATGACACCGAAAGACAAACTGGTGACCGTGCAGGAAGGCGCAAGCCTCGACGAAGTCAAAGAACTGCTGCATCGCCATCGCATTGAAAAAGTGTTGGTGGTTAATGCGGATTTCCAGCTTCGCGGCCTGATTACCGCTAAAGATATTCAAAAGTCGAAAGACTACCCGATGGCGTGCAAAGACAGTCAAGGGCGTTTGCGTGTGGGTGCTGCCGTTGGCACCGGCGGCGACACTGAAGCACGCATTATTGCACTGGCCGATGCCGGCGTGGATGTGATTGTTGTAGACACAGCTCATGGTCACTCAAAGGGTGTCATCGATCGCGTTCGCTGGGTTAAAAAGCACTATCCGGATCTTCAGGTGATTGGCGGTAACATTGCTACCGGAGAAGCGGCTGTCGCATTGGCTGACGCGGGAGTGGATGCTGTTAAAGTGGGCATAGGCCCGGGCTCCATTTGTACTACCCGGATTGTGGCTGGCGTAGGTGTGCCGCAGATTTCTGCCGTTTCCAGCGTTGCTGAAGCACTGAAAGACCGTGATATTCCAATTATTGCGGATGGTGGCGTGCGCTTCTCCGGCGATATCTCCAAAGCGATTGTTGCGGGTGCCCACTGCGTGATGATCGGCAGCTTGCTGGCGGGAACCGATGAGGCGCCTGGCGAAATCGAACTCTATCAAGGCCGAAGTTACAAAGCCTACCGTGGTATGGGGTCGTTGGGCGCTATGGGGCAGGGGTCAAGCGACCGTTACTTCCAGGATGCCAGCAAAGGTATTGAAAAACTTGTGCCGGAAGGTATTGAAGGCCGTGTTGCCTGCAAAGGCCCCATGCGCAATATCATCCATCAGTTGATTGGCGGCCTGCGTGCATCCATGGGTTATACAGGTAGCGCGAACATGCCTGAAATGCGCACCAAACCCAAGTTTGTTCGCATTACCGGTGCTGGTATGCGTGAAAGCCACGTGCACGACGTAACCATCACCAAAGAAGCGCCAAACTACCGCGTTAGCTGAGAACAGACTGCCTGAGTGCGGCTCGGATTTGAGCCGCACAGCTTATTTTTTTCGAGGACTCTATGGCCAATAACATTCACGACCACCGTATCCTGATTCTGGATTTTGGTTCTCAGTACACTCAGCTGATTGCACGCCGTGTGCGCGAAATAGGTGTTTACTGCGAAGTTCGCGCGTTCGATATCACAGATGAAGAACTCAAAGAGTTCAACCCGAAAGGCATTTTGCTGGCTGGTGGTCCTGAATCGGTTACAGAGCTGGATTGCCCGCGCGCCCCGGACGGGCTGTTTGAGCGTGGCATTCCGGTATTGGGTATCTGTTATGGCATGCAAACCATGGCCGAACAGCTAGGTGGCCGGGTTGCAAGTTCTGAAAAGCGTGAATTTGGCTATGCCCAGGTAAAAGTGCGCGCCAAAGGCCCGCTGCTACAAGATATTACTGATCACCTTACGTCAACGGGCGATTCCCTGCTCGACGTGTGGATGAGCCATGGTGACAAGGTTGTCGCTATGCCAGAGGGCTTTGAGCTGCTGGCCTCAACAGAAAGTGCGCCTATTGCGGCCATGCAAGACGTGTCTCGCAACCTTTACGGGCTGCAATTCCACCCGGAAGTGACCCACACCCTGCAAGGCAAGCGCATTCTTGAGCACTTTGTACTGTCCATTTGTGGCTGTGAAGCTTTGTGGACCCCCGCCAAGATCGTTGATGATGCTGTCGCCAAGATTCGCGAACAGGTGGGTACTGACAAAGTTCTACTGGGCTTGTCTGGCGGTGTGGACTCCTCGGTCACAGCGGCGCTGTTGCACAAGGCGATTGGCGACCAGCTTACCTGCGTATTCGTTGATAACGGCCTGCTTCGCCTGAACGAAGGTGATCAGGTAATGGATATGTTCGGCAACAGCATGGGTGTAAAAGTCATCCGGGCCGATGCGGAAGATCTCTTCCTTGCCAACCTCAAAGGTGTTAGCGACCCGGAGCAGAAGCGCAAGGTTATTGGTAACACCTTTATTGATGTGTTCGATGAAGAAGCCGCCCGTATCAAGGACGTAAATTGGTTAGCCCAGGGCACCATCTACCCGGACGTAATCGAGTCAGCCGCATCCAAAACCGGCAAAGCTCATGTGATCAAGTCCCACCACAACGTGGGTGGACTGCCGGAAACCATGAAGCTGAAGCTGGTAGAGCCCCTGCGCGAACTGTTTAAAGACGAAGTACGCCGCATTGGCCTTGAACTGGGTCTGCCTTACGACATGGTGTATCGTCACCCCTTCCCGGGGCCAGGTTTGGGCGTGCGCATACTGGGTGAAGTGAAAAAGGAATACGCTGAAATTCTTCGCCGCGCCGATGCCATCTTCCTTGAAGAGCTGCACCGTGCAGATTTTTACCACAAAACCAGTCAGGCGTTTGCCGTATTCCTTCCGGTGAAATCTGTGGGTGTTGTGGGCGATGCCCGTCGCTATGAGTGGGTGATTGCACTGCGCGCCGTTGAGACCGTAGACTTCATGACAGCTCGTTGGGCGCATCTGCCATACGAACTTCTGGAAACCGTGTCTAATCGCATTATCAATGAGATCAGTGGTGTATCACGGGTGACTTATGACGTGTCTTCCAAACCGCCGGCAACTATAGAGTGGGAGTAAAAAAGAGCCGAACAGCTCTTGATTCCTGCCCTTGATCAGATCACCGATAACAAAATACCCGGCACAACTGTTCCGGGTTTTTTTATGGGTTATATTCGCGGGCAAATTTGTCGTGATATGCATTAACCTGAGTAGAGTGTGCATACCTGGTGAGTTGTTCGTTGGCTGAGTGTCGACTAAAATTATTTTTATACTTCGACTACGCTTGCCTTGCGAGCCCTGCACTGGTTGATTATCAGCGGCGTGGCTGCCTGTTTCCAAAGCAGGAATAGATTCAATACCGATGAGCGAAGCATTGTTGTTCGCTTGCAGCTTTTCAATTTCAGGCAGCATATCCAGGGACCGTAAACATGAACGGTGATCGCACAGTATTGTCTCTAAAGCACACGCTATTGCCGTGTCTGAAAAAAATATCTCTGGGTCTGATGTGCCGGTTGCTTCCAGCAATAATGTTGGTACTTGGTGGCTGTGCCTCACTGCCGAATGACGCTCAACGAACAGAGTCCTATGCATTGGAAAATACAGAAGACACCCATCTGGGCAGGTCCCTTGCTCCGCTGTTAGCTCAGCACCCCGGCCTGTCTGGTTTTAATATTCTTTCCTCGGGGCAAGATGCTCTGGCGGCTCGGATAGCCTTGATTCAGGCCGCTCAACGGTCACTCGATCTCCAGTATTACATTTGGCACGATGACCTGGCTGGGCGGGCCCTGCACAATCAGTTACTGGAGGCAGGCGACCGGGGTGTTCGCGTGCGCCTGCTGCTGGACGATATGGATACTGCCGGCAAGGAAACTATACTGTTCGCCCTTGATGCCCACCCGAATATTGAAATCCGCCTTTACAACCCCTTCAAATATCGCAAAAGGCGGGCGATGGATTTTCTCGTACGGCCCTTCCGCGTTAATCATCGCATGCACAACAAGGCGCTTATTGCCGACAACCAGGCCGTCATCCTTGGTGGTCGCAACATAGGTGATGAGTATTTCAGTGTTTCTGAGGATGTAGTGTTTGATGACGTTGATGTCATGGCTGCAGGAGGCATCACCCAGGAAGTTTCCTCTTCGTTTGATCAATACTGGAACAGTCCCTGGGTACTACCTCAGGCAGCGTTTGTGCCCGATGACTACAACGGAGTAGAAGGGCTGCAGGCTCTGCGCCTGCGTTCAGAGAAGTATTGGCGTGATGCCCAGGATTCAAAGTATTCAGAGTCGCTCAAGCACACCCGGATCTTGCAGTATGCCAATGTTGGTGAACTCCCGATTATCTGGAGTCGTTGGGTTTTTGTTGGTGACGATCCCGGTAAGCTTGAAGCGGTCAAGTTGACCAAAGATACCTATCTGGCGCCGAATCTGAAAAGAGCTTTTGATGGGGCGACCAAAGATTTGATCATCGTTTCTCCCTATTTTGTTCCTGGCGATGCGATCAAGGAATATCTAATAGACAAGGTGTCTTCAGGGGTGCGGGTGCGCATCCTTACCAACTCATTGGCGGCCACAGATGTGTCGATGGTGCATGCCGGGTACATGGGGTACCGCAAGGATTTGCTGGAAGGCGGAGTGGAGCTTTATGAATTCCGGGCGACCCAATCGGCCGAAGAGAAGCGAGAACATGGTTGGATTGGTTCCTCTCAGTCGAGCCTGCATGCAAAAAGCTTTGCCTTTGATGAGCACTATATTTTTGTCGGATCGTTCAACCTGGACCCGCGCTCGATATCCTTGAACACGGAACTCGGCGCCTACTTTGAGGCCCCGGATTTCGCCGCACAGTTTTCACGTGAGTTTGATCAGAAAGTACTGAAGGTGGCCTATCGGCTTGAGTTGGAAGAAGGCCAGCTGGTGTGGACAACCCTGGAAAACGGAACAACGATACGTTTCAACAAGGAGCCTGACACCAGCTGGTGGAAGCGTTTCTTTACGGGCTTTATGTCGATCTTTGTGCCAGAGAGCATGCTGTAACTAAACGATCTACATAGAACTCTACGATTTGCCCAGGGATCATATTCTTACAATGATCCCTGATTAACAGATCGAGAGTACCGCAGTTTTTGTTTCGTCAGTTTTCAGTCCTTATTCGGCAGTCAGTAACATCTTGATCGCCTTCTCCTTCGCCGCTTCAGCAAAGATATCGTAGGCCTTTTCGATGTCGTTGAGTTTGAAGCGATGAGTGACCAGATCCTCGGGCTTCACGCCGCCGCTCTCCACCACTTTCATCAGAACCGGAATCGTATCTGTGTTCACCAGCCCGGTTCGCAGGGTAATGTTCTTTATCCACAAATCCTGCAGCTTGAACTCAACGCTCTTGCCATGCACACCGATGTTGGCCACATGGCCGCCCGCGCGGACAATGCTCTGGCATATATCGAAGGTTTCGGGGATGCCGACCGCTTCCATAGCTACGTCTACACCCTCACCATTTGTCAGTTTTTTGATGGCCTCAATGGGGTCCCGGGAAATGGTGTCAGTGGCGCCGAGCATTTTGGCCATGGCCAGGCGATTTTCGTCCGGGTCGACCATGATGATCCGCGCTGGAGAATAAAAGCGTGATGTCATCAAAGCAGCAAGACCTATAGGGCCAGCGCCGACGATAGCCACTGTGTCTCCGAGTTTTACCTCGCCGTTCAGCGCGCCAATCTCGTGGCCTGTGGGAAGGATGTCGCTGAGCATGACGGCTGCAGCGCGGTCCATATCATCGGGCAGCAGGTAAAGGCTGTTATCCGCATGTGGTATGCGCACGTATTCGGCCTGGGTTCCGTCGATCAGGTGGCCGAGAATCCAGCCTCCATCGCGGCAATGGGCATAGATACCACGTTTGCAGTAGTCACATCGGCCACAGGAAGTGACGCAGGAGATCAGCACTTCGTCTCCAACCTTGATGTTGCTTACCCCTTCACCTACCTGCTCAACAACGCCCAACCCCTCGTGCCCAAGAATGCGGCCGGGCGTTACTGCAGGCACGTCGCCTTTCAGTATGTGAAGGTCTGTGCCGCAGATGGTTGTGTGGGTGATGCGAACCACCGCATCCGTGGGGTTTTCAATCATTGGCTTCGGTTTATCTTCCCAGCTGCGCTTGCCGGGCCCGTGAAATACCAGTGCTTTCATGACACTTTCTCCTTTGGAGGTTCAAAACTGCCAATACCAAGTACTGCTGCTTCAACCTTGCACGGGCGGCATGAAGGGCGCTTGATCCACATCAAAATCCGAGCCGATGCGTGGGTTGTATAAAAGATAGTGACTGATTACTATCTTTTATATCGAGTAATTTAATGAAGAGAAGATAAAATGGCGCTGCGGCAGCTTGGTAACAGAAAGGCGTTGGCTCTGGTTGGCCTGATTGGGGGCGTTCTTCTGATTGCGCTTCTGGTTTTCTTGCGCGAGGGGCCGGCTCACAATGAGACCAGCTCCCAGCCTCTGCACCTGACCGTTATTGAGGTGCAGCCAATGCCGTTCAAGCTGACGGCGCGGGGCTTTGGTATTACTCGCCCGGTACAAACCTGGCAGGCTGTGGCCAATGTCGCCGGGCGTGTTGTGCATCGTCATCCGGAGCTGAATAGCGGTACATTACTGCCGGCAGGCACATTACTTTTGGCGCTGGATCCAGGTCGCTACCAGTTAGCAATAGCAGAGACGGAAGCCGAGTTGGCATCCCTGGCGGCAGAGCAAGCCAAGCTTGCGGCTGAAGCGCAAAATACCCGCCACCTGATACAGCTGGAACGCGAGCGGCTGGCCTTGTCTGAAGGCGAACTCAGCCGTATTGAGCGACTTCTTAAAACAGGTGCCGTGTCCCGATCACGCCTTGATGAACAGTTGCGCGCAACGCTTTCACAGCGCCAACTTGTGCAGTCTTTGGATAACCAGCTTTCGCTGTTGCCGTCGCGGCAGCAGTATCTTGATGCCCAGATACAGCGCGCAAATACACGCATGGAGCAGGGGCAGCAGGATCTTCAAGATACCCGCTTTATTGCCCCCTACGATTTGCGTGTTCGTGCCGTTGAGGTAGAAGAGCATCAATACGCGGGCCTCGGGCAACCGCTGTTTCTTGCTGACGGGATTGAGCAGGCTGAAATAGAAGCGCAGGTGCCACTCACTATGTTGCGCAGGCTCATGTCCGCGGTATCAAAGCCCGATAATTCCCAGGAACCTGCACTGGATATCACCGAGAAGTTCGAGTTTTTGGCCATCCAGAGCGAGGTGCAGTTGACAGGTTTTCCTGCCGTGCGCTGGCCCGCAACTGTCAGCAGGGTAGCCAGTGGTCTGGACCCCGGCACGCGTAGCGGGCGAGTCGTGGTCACCGTGGACCAGCCATACAGCCTTGTGCAATTACCCGAGCGCCCCGCACTGCAGCGTGATATGCACGTTCAGGTCAATTTTGCAGCCGATAGCCCAACGTCCATGCTGGCGGTGCCTTCCTCTGCGCTGCACCAGGGTGAGGTGTACATTCTGGGTGAGGACAACCTTCTGCAGCGGCGCCCGGTTGAGGTGGCCTTTGAGCAGAATGGTCTGGCGGTGATTGAAAGTGGGTTGGCGGCCGGAGAGCTGCTGATCACAGACGACCCTGTGCCTGCGATTACAGGCATGAAGGTTGAGCCCCATCGCAATGAGGACCTTGAGAAACACCTGCAGCGACGTGCACTGGGTATAGCACAATGATCCGCTGGTTTGCTGGCCATCCGACAGCGGCTAACTTGCTGCTATTGCTGATGTTGGCGGCAGGTTTGTTTGCAGCGCCAACGCTCAAGCGCGAAACCTTTCCTGATTATCGCCCGGTTGAAGTCAGTATCGATGTTGTCTATCGCGGCGCCAGCGCGGCAGACGTTGAAGATGCGGTCTGTCGTCGCTTGTACGATGCCGTCAAAGGCGTGGATTTTCTCGATGAAATTGAGTGTGTGGCGCAGGATAATCTTGCCCGTGCAACAGTCACTATGGAAGCGGCTGGGGACTCTATCCGCTTTCTCAGCGATATCGACACTGAAGTTAATGCGCTTACGGATCTGCCAGCGAGAGCTGAAAGGCCGGTAGTTCGGGAGCTTCATCGCAGTGATCTGGTAGCCGCCGTTGCTGTTTATGGCGACATGGCAACTAATCAGCTCGAAGACTACGCACTGCAACTTGAAGAGCGCATCATGACGCTGCCTGGTGTGGCTCAGGTAACTCTGCAGGGGCTTTCCCAGCGGCAGTGGCAGGTTGAGGTGCCACGGGCCGTGCTGGCTCAATATGGGTTATCGGCCAGCGATTTGGGGCAGCGCCTCAGGCAACAGAGCATCGATGTGCCGCTGGGCACCCTGGAAACTCCGGACCGCGACATATTGCTGCGCTTTACAGACCAGCGGCGCAGCTTGCAGGAGCTTGCAGACCTGGTGGTGGTCTCAGGCAGTGGCGGTGGCGAGCTCACCTTGGGGGAGATCGCAACACTGCGGGAAACCGGCGAACGGCCTGAGGCGCAGATCTATTTCAATAACCAGCGCGCGATCGTACTGGAAGTCAGCAAGACACTGCAGGATGACTCGCTAAATGTGCTTGAAGAGCTGACAACCCTGATAGACACAGAGCGCCAGCGTATCGACGGGCCATTGCAACTAACGCTAACCCAGAACATGACCAGCATCGTGCGTGAGCGCTTGGAGATGTTGGTCAGCAACGGTATCGCGGGGCTTGCCTTGCTGATTGTTGTGATGGGGATGTTCTTTCGCCCACGCCTGGCTCTGTGGGCGGTGCTGGGTCTCCCCGTTGCCTTTATGGGCGCCTTCTTTGTGATGAGCCTGAGTGGCTTGTCGTTGAACATGATTACGCTGGTGGCTCTGCTGATGGCGATTGGTATCGTGATGGACGATGCCGTTGTGATTGCCGATAGCATCGCAATGCAAGCGAAAGCGGGAGCCTCACCACTGGATGCCGTGGTTGAAGGCACTCGACAGGTGCTGCCGGGCGTTGTGTCGTCCTTCCTGACAACCGTGTGGGTATTTGCGCCTTTGGCGTTTCTTGTGGGCGAATTGGGCGCGGTACTTAAAGTATTGCCGGTGGTATTGATTGCCGCCTTGTTTGCCAGCCTTATAGAAGCGCTTTGGGTTCTTCCTCATCATCTCAGGGGCAGTATTTTACCCTTGCAAGCCAGCACTCAGTCCCGTTTCCGGACAGCGTTTGAGCGACACTTTGCTGTGTTTCAGGAGCGCGTTGGCAGGCTCGCAGACAAAGCGGTTAGCTGGCGTTATGCAGTGCTGGGTGGTGTGTTGCTCGTATTGTTGGGTACGGCGGGCTTCATGGCTGGCGGCCATGTCAGCACCGAAGCCATGCCAGATCTCGACGGCGATACTCTGGAAGCCCGGATTCTCTTACCCCAGGGAACACCGCTGGCCCGTACAGAACTTGCTGCAACCCGGATAGCAGATGCCATGTGGCACCTCAATGATGTCTATACCCCGGAACAGCCAGATGAGGCTCCGCTGGTTGATGCCATTCAGGTTCGCTTCAATTACAACCCCAGCGCCCGGGAGGCGGGCGCTCATGTTGCAACGGTCATGGTTGATCTATTGAGCGCCGAACGCCGAACCATGGACCTGAATGAGCTGACCGTCGCATGGCGCAAGCAGATAGGTGATATCCCGGGGCTGTCCAGCCTGATCATTCAGGAGCCTGGCTTTGGCCCGGCGGGAATACCCATTGAGGTTCGCCTGAAAGGCGCGGATCTGGCAGATCTCAAAGCGGCGTCGCTGGATGTGAGTGAGCATCTGACCGGCTATGAGGCTGTCTATAACATCATCGACGATCTGCGCCCCGGCAAACCTCAGCGAACATTCACCCTGACAGATGGCGCACTGGCATCAGGGCTGACTGCCGAGATGGTCGCTTCGCAGTTGCGTGCGGCCTTTCTTGGGGAAATTGTAGATACCCAGCGCATTGGCAGGCGCGATGTGGACATATTGGTACGCCAAGGGGAAGAAGACAGATCCAGCCTCGAAGACCTTGCCGATCAGACCATTTTAATGCCCGATGGTCGTCAGATGCCGCTGGAAGTTGTGGCGAAAATACACGACCAGCGCGACTGGGCCATGATCACACGGGTGGGTGGCCAACGTACCGTGACAGTTCAGGCCAATGTGGACGCCCGCGAAGCCAGTGCCCAAGCGGTTGTTAATGATATGAGCGGTCAATGGCTGACGGAGTTCAAGCAGCGCCACCCGAATGTTGATATCAGCTTTGAGGGGCAGGTTGCCCGTTCCGCAGAAACCGGCGGTTCCATCGCGAGGGGATTGCTGATTGGGCTGCTGGGTGTGTTCGTTATACTGTCATTTCAGTTCCGCAGTTACGCCGAGCCGCTTATCGTGATGCTGGCCATCCCGTTGGCTTTTGTGGGCGCCTTGTGGGGGCATGTGCTGCTGGGTTGGTATATTTCAATGCCGTCAATGATTGGGGCCGCCTCGTTAGCCGGCATAGTCGTTAACGATTCCATCCTGCTGGTCCAGTTCATCAAGGAACACCGTAGCAAGGGCATGAGTGCAATTGTTGCCGCAGGGCAGGCCAGTCGCGACAGGCTTCGGGCCATTCTGATTACGTCTATCACCACCATTGCAGGTCTATTACCCTTGTTGGCCGAAACCAGCGTTCAGTCAGCGGCAATAAAACCTCTGGTGATTTCCGTGGTCTTCGGTTTGCTGGCCACTACCGTGCTGGTGCTGGTGATGATTCCTGCAGTGTACGTGCTGTTCGATGACTGGGGCTGGACAAGTAAAGAGCCTGCTAAACCGGAATAATTGTTAGCGATTTTCAGAGAGTGTGATGCAAAAAACCAGACAGAAGAACCTTCCAGCCGACGAGCGCAGAAACGTTACAGTTGAGGCTGTTATCGACCTTGCTGCAACGACAAACCCTGGCGACATAACAACGGCAGCTATCGCCAAACACATGAAGCTGACACAGGGAGCGTTGTTCAGGCACTTTCCGAACAAAGAGGCTATCTGGGCGTCGGTTATGCAGTGGGTCGCTGAGCGCCTGATGTCGCGCATTGAGAAAGCTGCAGAGGGCATTGACTCACCTCTTGAGGCAATGCGGGCCATGTTTCTGGCTCATATCAATTTTGTTTCAGCGCACCCCGGTGCACCACGGATGCTATTTGGCGAGCTTCAGGGGGCCAAATCGACACCGGCAAAGCGCTTGGCGCATGAGTTGCTCAAGCAGTATGCGGAGCGCTTGCACCGACTTATTGAACTGGCGAAGGAGAGCGGAGAGTTACCACAAAACCTGGATAACCATGCAGCCGCCATCCTGTTTATTGGCACTATTCAGGGGTTGATCATGCAATCGCTGATCTCCGGTGAGATGGAACAAATGCGAAGAGACGCGCCCGGCGTGTTCTCCATATACCGGCGCGGTATTGCAAACGTCGAATAGGGCGAAAGCAGGGGATGCATATGCGGATCGCTTGGTAAAAAAACCGAATAATGGTATTTTCGTGGCGCTTTCTGGCCTGGCCAGTATCATATTTGTACAGGGCGCTATCAGCAGAGCCGCGTTTATGCCGGATATACACAACACTGACGAGTACTGGATGGCCCGTGCGCTTACTTTGGCAGCCCGCGGGGCTTCCGTGGGCGAGGTGCCCGTTGGTGCGGTTGTTGTCCGTGATGGAAAAGAGCTGGGCACCGGCTTCAATGTGCCAATTACCGGCTGCGACCCCACTGCTCACGCAGAGATCTGCGCATTACGCGATGCTGCAGCTCGGGAAGGGAATTATCGTCTTACTGGGGCAACGCTTTATGTCACCCTGGAACCCTGCACTATGTGCGTTGGCGCCATAGTGCACAGCCGCATCAGTCGTCTTGTTTATGGTGCTCTTGAGCCCAAGGCTGGCGCGGTTGAATCCGCCCGGCGCACTCTGGATGAACCTCAGCTGAACTGGCAAGTGGAAACCACGGGTGGCATCTTGCAGAATGAGTGCAGCCAGATAATCAGCGACTTTTTCAGCCGTAGACGGGCCGAAATCCGGCAGCGGCGCAAACAGAATTCAGGGGAGGAGTAGTTCTGCATGAAAGTATTAGTAACCGGCGGTGCCGGGTATATTGGCAGCCATGTGGTGCGCCAACTGGCCAAGGCCGGTCATGATATTGTCGTTTTTGATAATCTCTCAACAGGTTACCGCTGGGCAGTCACTGCCGGTGAGCTGGTTGTGGGTGACCTGGCTAACGAAGACGAGATTGACCAGGTGTTTGCCAGCCACCAATTTGAAGCAGTACTGCACTTCGCTGCGAACATCGTTGTACCCGAGTCTGTAACCAACCCGCTCAAGTATTACAGCAATAACACTCGCAATACCCTGAACCTGCTGAAGGCTGTTGATAAGTATAAAGTGCCGTACATGGTATTTTCCTCAACCGCCGCAGTTTACGGAATGCCGGAGCAGACCGTTCTCACGGAAGATTTGCCCCTTGCCCCCATCAACCCCTATGGCGCATCCAAGATGATGAGCGAGCGGATGATCATGGATCTGGCAGCCGCTTCTGGCCTTAACTATGTTGTGCTGCGCTACTTCAATGTGGCTGGTGCCAATCCGGATGGCCTACTGGGTCAGGCAACGCCGGAAGCGACTCACCTGATCAAAGTGGCCTGCGAATGCGCAACCGGGCAGCGAGACGGCATGAGCATCTTCGGCACAGATTATGACACCAGCGATGGCACCTGCGTGCGCGATTATATTCATGTGGAAGATCTCGCCAGTGCCCATGTAATGGCGCTGGATTATATGGCCGGTGGTGGCGAGTCTAAAGTTATGAACTGCGGCTATGGCCGTGGGTTTACCGTTCGCGAAGTGATTGATGTGGTCCGTAAACTGTCCGGTGTGGATTTCCCGGTAACTGAAACGGGCCGCAGAGCCGGTGACCCCGGAGCACTGATGGCGGATAATGCACTGATTAAAAAGACCCTTGGTTGGCAGCCTGTCTACGATAATCTGGAAACGATTGTTGGTACTGCGCTGGCCTGGGAAGCGATCTGGCAAAAGAAAAAAGATGCGGTTGGCCAGCACTAAACTGTTTTTAAATTAAAATATCGGGATTTAACGGATGAAAATAACGATTTTTGGTACCGGATATGTCGGGCTTGTTACCGGAGCGTGTCTGGCAGATGTTGGCCATGAAGTACTTTGCATGGACGTTGATCAGGCCAAGATCGACAAGCTGAAGAATGGCCAGATACCTATTTTTGAGCCTGGGCTGGATAACATCGTAAAACATACTGTGGAGGCCGGGCGCCTGGCGTTCACAACGGATGTTCAGGAAGCCGTTAAGCACGGCACGCTTCAGTTCATCGCAGTCGGTACACCACCGGATGAAGATGGCTCTGCAGATATGCAGTATGTAACGGCCGTCGCCAAGTCTATCGGCCAGTACATGGACGATTACAAGGTTATTGTGGACAAATCCACAGTACCGGTTGGTACAGGCGATAAGGTGGCTGCTGCCGTTCGTGCCCAGCTTGAAAGCCGTGGTCTTGAGCTTGAGTTTGATGTGGTTTCCAACCCGGAGTTCCTCAAGGAAGGCGCGGCGATCAACGATTTTATGAAGCCGGACCGCATCGTCATAGGTACAGACAGCGAAAGGGCTGCAGACCTGCTGCGGGAAGTGTATTACCCATTCAACCGCAGCCATGATCGTATGATTTTCATGGATATCCGTTCGGCAGAACTGACCAAGTACGCAGCCAACTCCATGCTGGCAACCAAGATCAGCTTCATGAACGAGATTGCGAACCTGGCTGAGCGCTTGGGCGCCGACATTGAAGCGGTCCGTCGTGGCATAGGTTCAGACCCCCGAATCGGCTACCACTTCATCTATCCTGGTTGTGGTTACGGTGGCTCGTGTTTCCCCAAAGATGTTCAGGCGCTGGCCCGGACCGCTGCAAACTCCGGGTACGATGCCCGTTTGCTCAATGCTGTAGAAGCAGTGAACTACGCTCAGAAACATGTACTGTTTGACAAGATCAGCCATTATTTCGATGGCGACTTGAAGGGTAAAGTCGTGGCAATTTGGGGGTTGGCTTTCAAGCCAAATACCGACGACATGCGCGAAGCTTCGGCACGCACGTTGATGGAAGATCTCTGGAAGGCCGGTGCTACTGTTCAGGCGTTTGATCCTGAGTCCATGGAAGAAACCCAACGCATCTACGGTGATCACGAAGGTTTAACGCTTTGCGGTACAAAAGAGCAGACACTTCGCGGTGCAGACGTGCTGGCGATTTGTACGGAATGGAAAGAGTTTCGTTCTCCGGATTTCGATGCCATCAAATCAACACTGCGCGAGCCTGTTATATTTGATGGTCGAAATCTTTACGAGCCGGAAATACTGGATCGCCACGGATTGGTTTACTACGCCATCGGTCGCGGACGCAATCAATTCCAGTCGAAGTAATCCGTCAGGCAGGAGCCCGGTGATGACTCAGGATCAGGAATTTCATCTTCATGAGCGGCTGGCTGCCGATACCGTCAGCCTTGGCCGTAGCAGTCTGTGCGAAATCAGGCTGATGAACGATAGAACCTGGCCCTGGGTTTTGCTGGTGCCGGCGCTGGTCGGCATTCGCGAGATCTACGAGTTAAGCGCAGAGCAGCAGCATCAGTTGATGCGCGAATCCTCAGCCCTCAGTCGTGGGATGATGCTAGCCTTCGGTGGTGACAAGATGAACGTGGCCGCCCTCGGGAATATGGTTCCCCAGTTACATTTACATCACATCGTCCGTTTTGAGGGTGATCCTGCCTGGCCGGGGCCTGTGTGGGGTAAGCAGCCTCCGGTACCTTACGAAGAGTGCGAGCTGGCGGAAGTCAGGCGCTCTTTTGCAGCTGTGTTGTCTGAAATCGGCGCCAGCTGAGCATATTTGTTTGCTGGCGGTCTTTATCGTATAGATGCGTGCCGGGCCATCATTTGTGAGCCGATCAAAATCATCCTGAGCTCGGTCTTCAGCTTGACTTTTAATTCCTCCCGCTCTTTCGGCGTAGCATCCAGCGCGTCTGCTCCCTGGTTGAATACCAGTGTTACCATAGCTTCAGCGACCATTCGTGCATCAGACAGGGGTTTGTTCTGTTCTTCCGCAAATCGTCGTAAGTCGTCGGCCAGTTCTGTTACGAAATGATCAATTTCGGCTTTGATAGCCGTCCGAAAGGGTTTGGAGCCGCCCGTGCGCTCCCGGAGCATCAGCCGGAAAAGGTTGGCGTTTTTGCCAAGATACTCCATGAACGTTTCTACAGAGGTTGAAATGGCACTGCCATCCCGGGCGATCCGCTTGCGGGCCTGGCGCATCAACTGCCGCAAAGCCACTCCGCCTTCGTCTACCAATACCAGCCCCAGTTCGTCCAGGTCGACAAAATGGCGATAGAAAGATGTCGGCGCAATGCCAGCCTCTCGCGCTACTTCCCGAAGGCTGAGGCTTCCGAATCCACGGTCCGGGCTCAATTGGGCAAGGGCCGCATCCATAAGGGAGCGCCGGGTGAGGAGTTTCTGCTCGGCTCTGGTTGACAAGGTTGGGGCTCCAATAACTCATGAATGCTGTAGTCTAGCGGTCTGTTAACCGGGAGGGAACCTTTGAAGAAAGTCTGCATCCGGGTGTTTGCAGTTTTTGTTCGGAGGCTAAACAGGCCTGATTTTCGCCGCCATTATGTTTATAATAGGCGGCTTTTAAACTTTATTCTCAGACACCAGACACTACGGGAACCGGTATGCGCAGTCATTATTGCGGTGGGATCAACGAATCTCACATTGATCAGGAAGTTACACTTTGCGGATGGGTACACCGCCGCCGTGACCATGGTGGGGTTATCTTCCTGGATCTGCGCGACCGGGATGGTATTTCCCAGGTGGTTGTAGACCCGGATACACCCGAAAGTTTCGCCCTTGCCGAGAAAGTGCGCAGCGAGTACGTGGTGAAGATCAAAGGCCTGGTGCGTCGTCGCCCTGCAGGCACTGAAAACAGCAACATGCCCACGGGCCAGGTTGAAATGCTCGGTAAAGAGGTCACCATCCTGAATGCCGCGGCAACGCCTCCGTTCCCGCTGGATGAGCATGTGGATGTCGGAGAAGACGTGCGTTTGCGCTACCGCTTCGTGGACTTGCGCCGTCCGGAAATGCTGAACCGCTTGCGTTTTCGCTCACGGGTAACCAGCTATATCCGTAACTACCTCGACAGCAACGGCTTTATGGATGTGGAGACCCCCATCCTGACCCGTGCCACGCCGGAAGGCGCCCGCGACTATCTGGTGCCCAGCCGTACCCACGAAGGGTCATTCTTTGCGCTTCCTCAATCGCCCCAGCTGTTCAAGCAGATGCTGATGGTGTCGGGTGTGGATCGCTATTACCAGATTGCCAAGTGTTTCCGTGATGAAGATTTGCGTGCCGATCGCCAGCCTGAATTTACCCAGGTCGATATCGAAGCATCCTTCATCAACGAAGAAGATTTGATGAACCTGAACGAGGGCATGATTCGTGCTCTGTTCAAGGATGTTATGGATGTTGAGCTGCCAGCGTTCCCGCGCATGCCTTACGCAGAAGCAATGGATCGTTTCGGTAGCGATAAGCCTGATCTTCGCATTCCCTTGGAACTTCAGGATGTGGGCGATCTGGTGGCCGGTGTTGATTTCAAGGTATTCGCCGGCCCTGCTAATGATCCAAAAGGTCGTGTTGCCGCTCTGCGCGTGCCCAAGGGCGGCGAGTTGAGCCGTAAGCAGATCGACGAATACACCAAGTTTGTTGGTATTTACGGTGCAAAAGGCCTGGCTTACATCAAAGTGAACGAGCTGGCCAAAGGCGTGGAAGGTTTGCAGTCGCCTATCGTCAAGTTCCTGGGCGATGATGTTGCCATGGCTGTTATCGAACGCACCGGCGCAGAAGACGGTGATATCGTATTCTTCGGTGCCGATAAGACTACCGTTGTAAACGAAGCGCTTGGCGCGCTGCGTATTCGGGTTGGCCACGACCTGAAGATGCTGACCTGCGAGTGGGCACCTATGTGGGTGGTGGACTTCCCGATGTTTGAAGTTCTGCCGGATGGCGGCCTGACTGCTATTCACCACCCGTTCACGGCACCAAGCTGTAGCCCGGAAGAGTTGGCTGAAAATCCCGAAACTGCCTTGTCACGTGCCTACGACATGGTTCTTAACGGAACCGAGTTGGGTGGTGGCTCTATTCGTATTCACAGTGACACAATGCAGAAAGAAGTCTTCCGCATTCTGGGCATTGGTGAAGAAGAGTCTCGCGCCAAGTTCGGATTCCTGCTCGATGCACTCAAGTACGGTTGCCCGCCACATGGTGGTTTGGCGTTCGGCCTTGATCGCTTGATCATGCTTATGACCGGTTCCAGCTCCATTCGGGACGTGATCGCCTTCCCGAAAACCCAGAGCGCAACCTGTCTGATGACTCAGGCACCGGGCGAAGTAGATGAAAAACAACTGCGTGAGCTTCATATTCGCCTGCGCAAGCCAGTAAAGCCCGTTGAAGGCAATGTGCCAATCTCTGGCGAAGAGTAAAATTTAAGGCAATAACAGGGCTCTGATGTGGCAATTATTCTGGGTGTCGACCCCGGCTCAAGGATCACCGGTTACGGTATTATCCGCGTCGAGGGTCGGCACATAGAGTATATCGACAGTGGTTGTATCCGCATGGGTGAACAGCCCATGCCGGAGCGCCTGAAGATCATCTTTCAGAGCCTGGTAAGCCTGATCACTGAATTTCAGCCGCAGGAGTTTGCCATCGAGCAGGTTTTTATGGCTCGAAATCCGGATTCAGCTCTCAAGCTTGGACAGGCCCGTGGAGCGGCGATTGTTGGTGCCGCAACCAGTGGGCTGGCGGTACACGAGTACTCTGCCCGACAGGTCAAGCAGGCTGTGGTTGGCAAGGGCAGTGCCGAAAAATCCCAGGTACAGCACATGGTTCAAGTGTTGCTGTCACTCTCCCGAAAACCCCAGGCAGACGCCGCGGACGCATTGGCTATTGCGTTGTGTCACGCACACATGAATCAAAGCATACTGAGAGTGGCAAACGGTGCGGGTAAGGCGCGCAGCGGGCGCGTGCGACAACAATAAACTGCTCTACGGAGCGGCAGGAGGCAATCCTTGATAGGTCGTATCCGAGGTATTCTGGTCGAAAAAACACCCGGGCAAGCATTGGTAGAATGTGGCGGTCTGGGTTACGAAGTTGATATTCCTTTCACTGCTTTCTATCACCTGCCAGAACCCGGGCAGGAAGTTACCCTTCATACACATTTTGTGGTTCGAGAAGACGTTCAAAGCCTGTATGGGTTTGCCTCAAGGCTTGATCGGGACCTGTTTCGTTTGCTGATCAAGGTGAACGGTGTTGGTCCGAAGATGGCCGCCGGCATACTTTCAGGGTTGGAGGCGCAGCAGTTCATACACTGCGTGGAGGCTCGCGACATCAAGTCATTGGTGAAGCTGCCTGGTGTTGGCAAGAAGACAGCTGAGCGTCTGCTGATTGAGATGACAGACCGCATCAAACAGCTTGAAGGGCAGTTTATACCTGCTTCTGCAGGTGCCGAGGGCGGTCTTGCAGACCCGGCTCAGCTTACAATTACCTCACACAACCCTGCCGACGAAGCAGAGGCCGCACTCATAGCGCTTGGGTATAAACCCCAGGAAGCTGCACGGGCGATTAGCAAGGTGGCAGAAGAGGGGATGACCAGCGAGGCGCTGATTCGTCTGGCTCTGCGCAACATGATTCCTGCTTGATGACGTGACTTTAATATGTCGCCTGTATGGCGCCAAACCTGTAGAGAGCGTAACGTGACACGCAGGTGGCTGTTTGTACAATTGGGTCACTTTTTGGTTTTAAGTGGCAATCTATTGATTCCCGATAAGCGGATAAGTTCATGATTGAATCCGACCGACTGATCTCAGCCAGGGCCGGTGATAACGAAGAGGTTCAGGATCGCGCTATCCGGCCAACGTTGCTTGCGGAGTATGTTGGGCAACCCGCGGTGCGGGAGCAAATGGATATCTTTATCTCGGCGGCTCGCGGTCGTCGGGAAGCCCTGGATCATGTTCTGATCTTCGGGCCTCCGGGGCTGGGGAAAACTACGTTAGCCAATATCATTGCCAATGAAATGGGTGTTTCAATAAAGACAACGTCCGGGCCGGTACTTGAGAAGGCCGGAGATCTTGCTGCAATGCTAACCAATCTGGAAGAGGGTGATGTCCTCTTCATTGATGAGATTCATCGCCTCAGCGCTGTGGTAGAGGAAATACTGTATCCGGCGATGGAAGACTATCAGCTGGATATTATGATTGGCGAGGGGCCGGCAGCCCGTTCGATCAAGCTTGATTTGCCGCCTTTTACGCTGGTGGGCGCAACCACACGGGCTGGCCTGCTAACGTCCCCTCTGAGGGACAGGTTCGGGATCGTTCAGCGACTGGAATTCTATAATACGGCGGATCTCACACACATTGTCAGTCGCTCAGCGCGGCTTTCAGGTGTTGATATGGATGAGGAGGGCGCCTACGAAATAGCGCACCGCTCCAGAGGCACGCCCCGGATAGCCAATCGCCTGTTGCGACGAGTGCGAGACTATGCGGAAGTGCGAGCGGATGGGCACATCAACGCAGCGATAGCCGATCAGGCACTGAACATGTTGAAGGTAGACAGCCAGGGCTTTGATCACATGGATCGGCGATTGCTACTTGCGATGATTGAAAAATTCGACGGCGGGCCAGTGGGTGTTGAAAGCCTTGCAGCAGCGATCAGTGAAGAGCGCGGAACGATCGAGGATGTTCTTGAACCGTTTCTGATCCAGCAGGGCTTTATGGTGCGCACACCCCGTGGTCGCATGGTTACTTCCCATGCGTATCAGCATTTTGGCATTGTGCGGGAAGCACCGGATGCACCCGCTTCAGAAGGGGGTGCTCTTTGAGCGAGAGCGAAGCAGCGGCACCCTTCAGGTTGCCAATCCGCGTATACATTGAAGATACAGACGCTGGCGGCATTGTTTACCATGCCCGCTACCTGCATTACATGGAGCGCGCACGCACCGAGTGGGTGCGAAGTTGCGGAATAGGCCTTCGGGCCGGGTTGGCTGACAACATAAGTTATGTTGTGCAACGTTTGTCGATTCATTATGTCTTGCCAGCTGTGCTTGACGATGAGCTTACTGTCACCGCAGAACCAGTGGCCTTTGGCCGCGTCTGGATGGATTTCAGGCAGCGGGTGGTGCGGGCAAAGGACGGCAAGCTGCTGTGCGAAGCAAGCGTAAGAGTTGCTTGTATAGCCCTTGATAGCGGGCGACCAAGGCGCTTGCCTGAAAACATGCTGGAGCTGTTGGGCAGTAATTGCCCGACGCTTTAAAAACGAAACAAAACACGAAATAACCCAGGAGTAAGTGGTGGATTCGGAACTGTCAGTCTGGAGTCTGATTGCAAATGCCGGTGTGTTGGTTCAGCTGGTTATGTTGTTACTTGCCGCTGCATCGGTAATGTCCTGGGCGCTTATTTTTCAGCGCTTGCAGGTATTTCGTAAAGCCCGGCAGGCACAGTTGGCGTTTGAAGAGCGCTTTTGGTCTGGCATGGATCTGGGGCAACTCTATCGTGAAGTAAACGCCGAACCCACTCCTTTCTCGGGCATGGAGGCCTTGTTCCGTGCCGGGTTCAAAGAGTTCTCCCGACTGCGCCAGCAGAGCCGTGATGCCGATGCAGTGATGGAAGGTGCGCAGCGCGCCATGCGAGTGGCTTTCTCCCGTGAGCAGGAACGGCTGGAGACCCACTTGCCGTTTTTGGCAACGGTTGGCTCTACGAGCCCTTATGTTGGTCTGTTTGGTACCGTGTGGGGCATTATGAACTCGTTCCGCGGGTTGGCCCAGGTTCAACAGGCCACGCTTGCAACGGTTGCTCCGGGCATATCGGAAGCTTTGATTGCAACGGCCATGGGTTTGTTCGCAGCAATTCCCGCCGTTATCGCGTACAACCGGTTTTCCGCCAAGTCAGACGCCCTGCTCAAAAACTACGAAACCTTTGCGGAAGAGTTTTCCAGCATTCTGCATCGCCGTGTACACAGCGCCGAGAAGGGCGCAGCCTGATGACATTTTCGGCTAACAGACGGAGCACAGCGCTATGAAAGGCATGGGGATGATGCCCGAAAACCGAAAGAAGCCGATGTCGGAAATCAACGTTGTTCCGTACATTGACGTGATGCTGGTGTTGTTGATTATTTTCATGGTTACGGCACCCATGCTTACCCAGGGCGTGAAGGTTGATCTTCCGGAGACCTCTTCCGCGCCAATTACCGCCGACAAAAATGTGGAATCCATCATAGTGTCGGTGGACTCAAATGGTGCCTATTACGTGGAAGTTGGAGATAAGGGGAGTGATCCAATGCCCCTGGCTGAAGTTCGAGCGCAGGTGGCAAAAATCCTTTCCCAAAGAACCTCCAGCGAAATTCTTGTGCGAGGTGATGAAAACGTTGATTACGGCACCGTTGTCCGCTTGATGGCGGCTTTACAGGGCGCAGGTGCGACCAGTATAGGGCTGATTACTGATTCAGCCCCGGACGAAACGTGACATCAGCGCAGGCGGAATGGTTGTGACAGGTCAGGAACGGGAATACACCAGTACGGGAGTGCCGGCCTGGAAATCGCCAGTCGCGCTCTCAGTGGCTTTGCATCTGCTCATTGCGGGCGTGGCCCTTGCGGGTTGGTCGTGGTCGAATCCTATCCAGGAACCGCCCCCCAACAGTATTTCAGCGCGCCTGATCACCCAGCAGAAGCCTGAGCCAAGCCCGGTTGTGGAGCCTGTTGACCAGCCAGACAAAGAGCAGGAACGTAAAGAGCTGGAAAAACAGAAACAGGCGGAGCTGCAGAAGCGCCAGAAAGAGGAAGAAGTACGCAAGGCTGCGGAGCAGAAAAAGCTTGAAGAAGTGAAGCGTAAAGAACAGGAGCGCAAGCAGGAGCAAGCCAAGGCTGAAGAGTTGAAAGCTAAAAAGGCTCAGGAGGCCGCTCGCCTAAAAGCCGAGGCAGAAGCAAAAGAACGAGAACGCCGCAAAGCAGAAGCAGACGCTGAGAAAAAGCGCCAGCAAGAAGCCAAACGCAAGGCAGAAGAGGAAAAGCAGCGCAAGGAAGAGCAGCGAAAGCGCGAAGAAGCAGAACGTAAAAAGCAGGAAGAGCTGGCTCGCAAAGAAGCTGAGCGCAAACGGTTGGATGCAGAACGCAGGCTACAGGAGCAGCAACTGGAGGCTCAGGCAGAGCAAGCCAGAAAGGCCCGTGCAGATGAGGCGCGACGTCAGGAACAGGCGGCAGCGGCCAAGGCCCGGGAAGCGCAGATGCTGTCTGATAGCCAGAAATATCAGGCGCTGATTCGTGAGAGGCTAAGCCAGGCGTGGTATCCACCTTCGTCCGCGACAGAAGAGATGACCGCTCGTTTGCAGATTACCTTGCTGCCAACCGGTGAGCTCGCCAGCGTGAAATTAGTGGCCAGTAGTGGGAACACAGCCTTCGATAACTCCGCCCTGGGAGCAGTAAGGTCCCTGAACCGGTACCCAGTGCCATCTGAGCGGGACACGTTTGAAACCTATTTCCGCCAGTTTACGATCGAATTCAATCCTAAACGATTGAGATAAGGATACGGGTAACACCATGAAGCAAAAATCATCATTCAGGCTGCCGACCATTATTATCGCAGCAATTGCAGTGATGCTGGCAGCCGCTGGCAGTGCTCAGGCAGAGTTGTTGATTCGTATTACCGAGGGTGCAGATTCTGCAATTCCGGTATCTGTGGTTCCGTTTGCTGAAAATGGCAGCATGCCTGTAGGGGATAAATTAAGCAGTATTGTGCAGGCAGATCTGGCAATGAGCGGTGAGTTTCGCCCCTTGCCCCCGGAGAAGATGCTTAGCCTTCCATCCAAACGATCCGATGTGTATTTCCGGGATTGGCGCCTGCTCGGGCAGCGCTATGTGCTGGTAGGTGAGCTTACACGCAACGGCGACAGGGTAGAGGCGCGCTATGAGCTATTTGATGTGAATCGAGAGGAACGAATACTGGGTGAGACCGCTGGTGCCCCGGCCTCTAATATCCGTTCATTGGCTCACCACGTTAGCGACAAGGTGTATGAAGCGATTACGGGCGTTCCCGGAGCATTTTCCACCAAACTGGCTTACGTAACGCTTGAGCGGGAAAACGGCAAATCACGCTACCGGTTACAGGTGAGCGATATAGATGGCAAGCGCGCGCGAATTCGCCTTGAGAGCAAGGAGCCGATTCTGTCGCCGGCCTGGTCTCCGGATGGTAAAAAGTTGGCATACGTTTCTTTTGAAACCGGCAAGCCTGCCATATTTGTTCATGAGCTCAGTTCGGGGCAGCGCATCAAGGTAGCTGACTTCCCAGGACTGAACTCGGCGCCTGCGTGGTCACCAGATGGTCAGTCGCTGCTGATGACTTTGTCCAAAGACGGTAACGCCGAGATCTATGAGATGAATCTTCAGTCCCGCAAGGTGACGAAACTCAGTAACCACTGGGCAATTGATACTGAAGCCGCATGGGATAGTGCAGGTAAGGGTATTTTCTTTACGTCGGACCGTTCAGGTGGGCCGCAGATCTACTACATGGCAAAGCCTGGAGCGGAGCCGCGGCGGATCACCTTTGGCAGCCGATACAACGCTCGCCCGCGCCCTGATAGCACAGGCAAATATGTGTATTACGTACACCAGCGCGATCGGGCATTCACGATCGCTCGCACTAATCTTGAGAACGATGAGGAAACAGTCCTCACTCGCACAGAATCCGATGAGTCTCCCAGCGTGTCGCCAAACGGCCGCATGTTGATATACGCCACCAAGCAAAGTGGTGAAAGCGTACTGACGGTAATTTCAGCAGATGGCGGTGCCGCATACAGCCTTCCCGCTTCGGAAGGGGATGTTCGCGACCCGGCGTGGGGGCCTATTGTTCGGTAGTGGGTGGGTGCAACGGCATCCATCTGAAAAGTCGAAGTTCAAATCAACCAACGGAAAGGAATGAATCATGAAGCTGTCAGCTCAAGCCAAAGTAATTGCACTGCTGTTTTCCGCAGGCCTCTTCGCCGGTTGTAGTACCACTGGCGAAAACATGGACGAAGGAGGTTACGGCTCCGATGTTCAGCCCATCGATCAGGATGGCGGCTCTACCGTTTATGGCGGTGGTGATCAGGGCGGGATTTCTTCATCAGCAATGAGCGAAGATGAGCGCATGGAGATTGAGAGGCAGGCAGAGCAGGCAGCCCTGCGCGACATTACGACCTTCTATTTCGATTTCGACACATCTGAAATCAAGCCGGAAGCCCGTGACGTACTCATGGCTCACGCCCGTTACCTGTCCAGCAATCCTGGCCAGAAGGTTCGTCTGGAAGGCCACGGTGATGAGCGCGGCTCGAAAGAATATAACCTGGCACTGGGTGAGCGTCGTGCGAATGCCGTTCAGCGTTTCCTGATTGTGAATGGCGCTTCACGGGGCCAGATGGAAACCGTAAGCTATGGTGAAGAGAAACCGGCGGTTATGGGCTCTACAGAAAGCGCATGGGCACAAAATCGCCGTGTGGAGCTCGTATTCGAGTAAACGCACATACAACATCAGGTTAAACCCATGAGAAAACAGCTCATGGCGGCAGTGATTTTCCCGCTTGCCTTAGGGCAGGCGGGGATAACGCTGGCGCAATCATCTACGCCCGCATTCCAGAACAATGCCTCAGAAGCCCAGCGCAAGGCCAATACCAGCCAGGCCACGTCTGAATTGTTTTACATGATTCAGCAGCTCCAGGGTGAAGTACGGCGTCTGCAGGGGGAATCGGAAGAGCAGAGGCATCTGATAAAACGTTTGCAGGATCAGGGCAGGGATCGTTACATTGATCTCGACCAGCGCATACTCGATCTTTCAGAGAAAGTATCTGCCCAACCGCAAGCCACAGAAACAGCCAGCGGGGCTGCCGGAAAGAGCAAGCCTGCAGCTATACGAGAGTATCGTCAGCCGCAAGCTGAAGAGCGGAAGGCGTACAACGACATTCAGGACCTTATTCATAGTCAGAAAAAATACGACGAAGCCATTAGCCGCATCTATGAGTTTATAGACAAGTATCCCGAAGGGGATCTTACGGTCAATGCATACTATTGGCTGGGTGAGGTGTATCTGGTCAAGCCTCAGCTTGAGCAAGCCAGGCAGGCGTTCTCCATTGTAGCAACCCGTTATGCGGACCACCGCAAGGCGCCGGATGCCGTGTACAAACTGGGTGTAACCCTTGATCGGCTTGACAAGAAAGCCGAAGCACGCAGACAAATGGAGCAAGTTGTAAACGACTACCCTGAGAGTGATGCAGCAGGACTTGCCAGAAAATTTTTGGGGTCAGGTCAGGCTCAATAAGCTGATAATCGGAAAAAAATCAGAAAACATGACGAGAGGGGGTTGATCGTCAGGGAAAAATCATTACTATATGCGCCTCGCTTGGGTCGTTAGCTCAGTTGGTAGAGCAGTTGGCTTTTAACCAATTGGTCGATGGTTCGAATCCATCACGACCCACCATATTCGATATTTCGGAGCAGTTGCTGAGCCGCTCCGGGATCGATCAGGGTCACCAGGCACTGATCAACCGTTTTAGGGTCGTTAGCTCAGTTGGTAGAGCAGTTGGCTTTTAACCAATTGGTCGATGGTTCGAATCCATCACGACCCACCATTATCAGTAGTACCAAGAATCAAGGTTCGTTAGTTTACAAAGCTTGATTCGGTAGATTGAAAAGCATTGCGAGTTAAAGCTTAAGGGCTGCAGAGATGCAGTCCTTTTTTTTTGCCAATATATCCCTGCATTCCTGCTTTTCGTGCACCTCAGCTGCGCTGCCCACCCAAGCCTTCGAAAGCCCTTTCCCCACCTTTATCATGTATTGACCAGCGTCAATTCCTTATCACATTGCATGAGGGAGGACTGGATTTTAAACGATAACAGACTAACGTGAATACGACGCCAGAGATTTATGCTGGTCGATTAGGCCGTTCAAGCGCCTAACGAAGCGGAGCATTTTATAGTGTCTGCGAGTAATTCCGGTGGTGCATCCGATATAGAACGGATTATTCAGGAGTATGTTCCTGGTAAGCAGGTAACTCTTGCGCATTTGCTTGCGAACCCGACTGAGGAGCTGTGTCACAAAGTTGGGGTTGAGCATGCAGAGGCAATTGGCATTCTTACTCTTACGCCTGGCGAAACGGCCATTATTGCCGGAGATGTGGCAACCAAGTTCGCATCGGTGAAAATCGGATTTCTGGATCGATTTTCGGGCGCCCTCGTCCTTACCGGTAGCATCGGTTCGGTAGAAGAAGCATTGGGCTCCATTCTGTCTACGTTGGAATTGTCACTGGGATACAGAGTATGTCAGGCAACTCGGACTTGAAGGGCAGGGATGTGAGCAAACAACCACTTCATCCTGACTTGGCAGATTTTGTTCTGGTGGGCGATGTCGGCAGCGGCAAAACGGCGCTCACTCTGGCGCTACTGGAGTCCGGTGAGCAAGTGCTGAAAACTCAGGCTGTTGTCTTTCATCCTAGCCAGGTTGTGGATACGCCCGGGGAGTTCATCAGCCGTCCCGCCTATTACGGCGCCTTGCTCTCGACCATCGCGGAGATCAGCACGATTGTGTACCTCCAGCCCGCGAATAGCAGGGCTTTCTCTTTACCTCCTGGCCTGTTGCAGGTTTACCCTGGCAAGCGGGTGATTGGTGTCGTCAGCAAGATCGATTTACCGGATGCCGATACTGATAAAGCCTGCCGAATATTGGCAGATCACAATATTTCTCCACCATATTTTTTGACTTCTACAGCAACAGGTGAAGGTGTTGCTGCTTTGAGGTCCTTTCTGATCAGTTTGCAAATGCCAGACGCCAGTATGGGAGCCAGCGAAAAACCTGCTGAAAGTGCGGGCGTTGGTGAAAACGAATGTTGATTTGAATCTGATAGGGGCCGGATTATGAAATCTCTGCTAACGGCTGAGACGATCAAGGAGCTTCACCGGAACGGGCAGACTGCTGTGGAGGTTGCGCCTCAGCGCACCATCATCACGCCAGAAGCCCGCGATGTCGCCAAAAAGCTGGGTTTGAAAATTGTTGACGTTCCGATCAACAGCGTACCTGAAAAGGACAGCATGTCCTTGGCAGGCAGCCGCCCTGATAGCTTGCAAGCTATTAAAAAGGCCGTCAGGGAAAAGCTTCCGGCCGCGCATCAGAATTCCAGTCTGCTTGACCAGTTGATTGAAAAAGCCCTGAAGGAGTTACAGCACCAGGACACGGAAGGCCCCTCGTGCGAACGGGAGAAAGCGCCCAATGGTGTTGTTCTTGTGCGCGGCGCCTCTGTTAAACCCGGAAAGTTTGATGGCGCGGGTGGCAAGCCTATAGGGCTGACTGATGTGATTGGTTCTGCCGACAACAGCTCTATAGCGGCCGGCTACATGCAGTGGGACAACTGCAGTTTTCCATGGACACTGAATTACGACGAAATTGACGTGGTTCTGGAAGGTGAACTGCACATCACCTGCGGCAATAAGACGCATATCGGAAAGCCGGGGGATGTGTTTTTTATACCCAAGGGCGCGGCTATCGAATTTGGATCGCCAGGGAAAGTACGCTTTGTATATGTGACTTACCCAGCGGACTGGTCAGCGCAATAAAAGGGGTTGTATTGATGCCATCCTGGATTACAGAAACCAGTTTGCGAGCCGAGCATGGTCTGGCCCATGGCAGTGAGGTGCACCTGCCTGCAGGGGCCAGGCTCACTCCTTCTGCAAGTCAGTTGCTCGCTGAGCGCAAAATTCGCATCAAATATATCGGTGATGACGGCCGGGTTTTCCTTCCTGATGAATCTGAAACCGGCGCTAAGCAGAAATCTTCCGTTCACCCCCTCACAAGTGCGAACAAGCGCCCGGGCAATCTTTGCTCGGTTTGCCATAGCCAGGTTGAAAAGAAGACAGAACTGCTGACGCTGCTGGACGGCGAGAAACTGGTTCCCAAGACACACCCCAGAATTGCTCTGCGTGGCAAGCTCGATACGCTCATTTCCCAAACTGTTTGGGTGCAGACCCAGTTCGCCCTGAGCTTTGAAAAGTATCCGATGCTGCGCCATGGGCTCGCAGACCTACGTTCTTTCATGGGGAATCTTCTGCGCAGCGAAGTGACCGGTGAGGCTCAGGATGAAATCAGCATGGGTGACCTGTCTGATGAAATCATTCACCGCATTTCCCATAACCCCCTGAAATATCTCGGGCACGACCATATCGTTCCGGAGCTGAAGCACGGTGCAAATGTGTCATTGCTGAACGTCCTCAGGGCGATGGCCCGAGAGGCGGAAGTAGAAGCCTGCAGAACCTTCCAGACAGACAGCTTTGATCTCACCCGGCCGGATATTGTTCAGGGGCTGAACCGGCTTAGCAGCGCTATTTACGTTTTGATGCTGATGACTCTGGTGGTGGAAACAACCGGATCTCTTCCCGACTTTGGAGGAATTTCATGATCCGGATGATGGAGCAGTGCCAAAAAGCCTGCCGCGAAGCGCCCAAGCGCATCGTTTTTCCTGATGCGCTCGATGCGCGTGTTCTGCAGGCTGCAAATGAACTTCAGCAGCAAGGGCTGGCGCAACCGATTTTCTTATGTAATCCGTTCGAGTTTCGTGATTACGCCCAAAGCGCAGGATTGGCAATGTCGTCTTTTTCAATAGTCGACCCGCAGCGCTCACGCTGGATGGATTCATTCGTCAACGCCTACCTTGCTGAAAACGAGGGAGTGGGCAGGGAGGAAACTTATAAGCTCCTGAGTGATCCGCTGTATTTTGGCGCCATGATGGTTAAGTGCGAACAAGCAGATATATGCATCGCCGGAAATGTATCCACCAGTGGTGACGTAATCCGGGCAGCAATCAAGGTCATCGGAGTTAAGGGCAGTGATAAAACCGTGTCCTCATTTTTTCTGATGTCTTCTGCGGAGGGTCAGGATTTCAGATTGTTCGCAGATGCCGGGGTGATACCTGAGCCCACGGTTGAGCAACTTGCGAGTATTGCCATCGATTCTGCCCGTAGCTTCGAGGCTCTCACTGGCGAGAAGGCGCGAGTTGCGCTTCTGTCATTTTCTACCAAGGGTAGTTCGCAGCATCCAGCAGCCCAGCGGATACGGAAAGCTTTTGAGTTGGCGAGCACCCTGGATCCATCACTGATTATTGATGGGGAGCTTCAGTTTGATACGGCTATTGTGCCTTCGGTTGCTCTGAAAAAAGCGCCCGAAAGCCCCCTGAAAGGTAACTCGAATGTTTTGATATTTCCGTCACTTGATGCCGGGAATATCGCATACAAGGTTGCCCAACGCCTTTGTAACTACACGGCGCTGGGGCCTATGTTGGTTGGTTTGTCGAAACCTATGCATGACTTGTCACGAGGCTGCACTGCCGACGAAATCGTCGACGTGGCCGTAGTGGCGTCATGCCTGGTAAACAAAGTGTAGTAACACCCTGAGGAGAACTACCCATGAACGAAGCACTTGGAATTATTGAAACAAAAGGTCTCACAGCTCTGATTGAGGCGTCTGACGCAATGGTCAAGGCCGCCAGAGTTGAGCTTGTTGGCTATAAGCAGATTGGCAGTGGTTTGGTGACTGCGATGGTACGAGGTGATGTGGCGGCCTGTAAGGCGGCAACAGATGCCGGTGCAGCTGCCGCACAGAGATTGGGCGAGTTGGTGGCTGTACACGTGATCCCACGTCCGCACGGAGACCTGGAAGCGATCTTCCCGATAAATCCGGCGGTCAAGCCTTCCGGTTCCTGAGGAAATCAGGAGGCCCTGACAAAGGTTTATTCAGATGAACGCAGTCTGGAAGCAGGCTTCAGAACAAGCCGTAAGGCGCGAGGGTACTAGCATGATGGAAGCACTAGGCATTATTGAAACCAGGGGTCTGACAGCTCTTATTGAAGCCTCGGATGCCATGGTGAAAGCCGCCCGGGTTGAACTGGTGGGTTATGAGCAGATCGGAGCTGGCTATGTCACTGCTCTGGTCAGGGGTGATGTGGCGGCCTGCAAGGCGGCAACAGATGCAGGCGCAGCGGCAGCACAAAGGCTCGGCGAGCTGATAGCTGTCCACGTTATTCCACGGCCTCACGCGGATCTGGAAGCTATTTTCCCGATTGTGCCGAAGAAGACGGTAGAGCCGGGAAAACCCAACCAGGGTAAGAAAGCATAGGGCCAAGGCTAACTGAACTGGAAGAAATCCCATGAGACTTGCAAAGGTTATCGGTCAAGTCGTTGCTACTGTCCGCAGCGAGCGTTTGGGGATGGATAAGCTGGCGTTGATCAAGTTTATCGATCAGGACGGTAAGGAAGAGAGCTCAGTCATGGTGGCAGCTGACAGGCTTGGCGCAGGGGAAGGTGAGTGGGTGCTGGTAGTCAGTGGCAGTTCCGCCCGGATGTCTGTGGATGGCACCGGCCAGACACCTGTTGACCTGAGTATCGTCGGGATTATCGACGAAGTCACCGGGGGCACTAAAACCTGGTTCAAGAAATACCAGCGAAACTATTAGGCCACCGTTATCGGGCTGTCATCAGTTCTCGGGCAGCCTGGGGGAGATGGAAGATGCAAATGGATGCACAGCAGATTGAGTCCATCGTACGCAGGGTTATTGAGCAGTTGCACTCTCCGCAGCGTGACGGTGAAAGCTACGGCGTTTTCAGAACACTTGATGATGCCGTAGCCGGGGCTCAGGATGCTTATAGAAAGATAAGAACGATGGCGCAGAGAGAAGCGATCATCGCGGCTATCCGGCGCACCGGACGCGAGAATATTCAGGCGCTGTCTGAGCTTGCCGTTCAGGAGACAGGATTTGGCCGGGTAGACGATAAAATCCGTAAGCACCAGTTGGTTCTGGACAAAACGCCGGGCACCGAAGCGGTAGTGCCTATGGCTTTGACAGGTGATCACGGGCTGTCACTTATCGAAAACGCACCCTGGGGTGTAATAGCGTCTGTTACACCGTCAACCAATCCGTCTGCAACCATTCTGAATAACGCGATCAGCATGATTGCGGCAGGCAACTCGGTTGTGTTTTCTCCGCACCCAGCAGCCAGGGCCGTTTCACAGCGCACTATCCAGCTGATCAACCGTGCCTCTGTAAGCGCCGGCGGGCCTGCAAATCTCGTAACCTGTGTTGAAGAACCCACGATTGAAGCGGCCACCCGGCTGTTCAGTTTTCCCGGCATACACCTGTTGACCATTACGGGTGGTGAAGCAGTAGTGAATGCAGCCCGCAAGGTCACCGACAAACGCCTGATTGCTGCGGGGCCGGGCAACCCTCCGGTGGTTGTGGATGAAACCGCTGATATAGAGCGGGCGGCCATCAGCATTGTTCAGGGTGCATCGTTTGATAACAACATCATCTGTGTTGATGAGAAAGAAATCATCGCCGTAGAGTCAATTGCGACAGAGTTGAAAACGGCCATGTGCCGGCACGGTGCTGCGGAGATCAATGCCGATCAGGCTGACGCAGTGGCCAGGCTCGTTCTTGCAGGATACCCGGGGCCGAACCCGCATCCGAAGCCGGAATGGGTAGGGCGCGACGCTGAAAAAATCGCGGCTGCCGCAGGTTTCAGCGTTCCGGCAGGCACTCGCTTGCTCGTCACGGAAACCGAGCGGGATCACGCGTTCGCCACAACAGAGATGATGCTCCCTGTTATTCCTCTGATACGTGCCCGTGACGCCGACCAGGCAATTGATTGGGCAGTGGAACTGGAAGCCGGCAATCGCCACACGGCAGCTATGCACTCCCGCAATATCGATAACCTTTCCCGTATGGCGCTGGAAATCAACTGCAGCCTGTTTGTGAAGAATGGGCCGTGCCTTGCGGGACTGGGCGCGGGCGGAGAAGGCTGGACGTCCATGACGATTTCCACACCCACCGGCGAGGGCGTTACCAACGCCAGCACGTTTGTACGCAAACGGCGCTGCACCATGGTGGATTCGTTCCGGATCGTCTGACAAGGAGAGTGAAATGAGCAGGACAATGGCCGAGGTCAACCGATTACTGAAGAAGACCGCTGGTCTGATCAATAACGACACTGAAAGCCCGTTTCAGGGTGAGTTCAGAGTAGGTGTTGACCTGGGTACCGCAGACATTCAGACAATAGTGCTGGATGCAGCCGGTAATCCGATTGCGGCATTCATGGATTGGGCCAACGTTGTCCGCGACGGTGTGGTTGTGGATTTCTTCGGTGCCAGCCAGATTGTCCGGGAGCAGGTCCGGCGAGCTAACGCGAAGCTGGGGATTAATATTGAACAGGTCATCACGTCTTTTCCTCCCGGTACCGATTCACGTATCTCGACCAATGTCATTGAAGCCGCCGGCCTGGAAGTGGCAGGCGTTATTGATGAACCCAGTAGCGTTGCACAGATGCTGCAGCTTGATCATGCTGCCGTAGTGGATATTGGTGGGGGAACTACAGGCACGGCCATTATTGAGCAAGGCCGGGTGGTTCGGTCGATGGATGACGCCACTGGCGGTCGGCATATTACGCTGACGCTTGCTGGGCATTTCGGTTTGCCTTACGAGGAAGCCGAAGAGATGAAACGCACCAGTAAAGACCTGGCACTGTGTCGGCTTGCTGCACCGGTGATTGGGAAAATGGCTGATATTGTTCACGGCCACATTGAAGGCCACAAGGTACCAGCCATTTATCTGACAGGCGGTTCGTGCGCGCTGCCCGGATTCCTGGAAGTCTTCGCGGCTGAGTTTCCCGGCACCGAAATTGTGATGCCTTCGCACCCGCTTTACCTCACACCCCTTGCCATAGCAACCTATTCGGACGTGATTCGAGCCAAGGAACAGAGGGTCGGATGATATGAGAACGCCCGAGCAGTCGCCCGATAACGCCCTGATCGAAAGCATCGTCACCCGCACGGTAGACGAGCTGGCGCCGCGTGGTCTGTTCAACTTCAACGCTCCGCGCCAGACATTGATGGGCGAAGGTGCGATTCTCAAAATTGGCGAGATGCTCAGTCATCTTGGCGTAATGCATGTGTTGGTGGTCGCTGACCGCGTGGTTCATGAAAAAGGCCTGATGCGGAGCATGGAGAGAAGCCTGGAGCGAGCAGGCATTGAGTTCACTATCTATCCCGGAATTACCCGGGAGCCCGATGAAACTGTTATTGCGACCGCCACAGAATTGCTTACCCGCAATCACGCGGATTTTGTACTGGGTTTTGGCGGCGGCTCCGCGCTTGATGCCGCCAAGGCCATTGCGCTAGCGGGAAGCTGCCAGAGCAGCTTGCAGCAACTGGCAGAGCCGGGATTCAAAGGTCGCCGGGTTATCGGGTTAGGTGCTGTGCCGACAACCGCTGGCACGGGATCCGAAGTAACCGACATCAGTGTGATCATGCGCGCTGATCGCAAGCACAAGTTCGTGATCAAACAGGTCGATCTGATGCCGGATTTCGCCATCGTGGATCCGGGTCTTATGCTGAATCTGCCAGCTTTGGTGACTGCGGCTACCGGCATTGATGCGCTGACCCACGCCATTGAGGCCTACGCGGCACGTAACTCACATCCTCTGGCAAAGGCTTTGGCTATCTGCGCCGTGCAGAGCATTGCAGAGGCGCTACCAGTGGTAGTGGGCAACGGTGGCGATGTTGCAGCCCGTCTCACCATGGCAACTGCGGCCTATAAAGCCGGGCTGGCTTTCAGCAATTCCGGGCTTGGTCTGGTTCATGCCATATCTCATCAGATAGGTGCCCGTTATCGCCTGGCCCATGGCATTGCCAACGGGATCCTTCTTCCTTATGTGATGCGATTCAATGCACTGGTGTGTCAGCAGGAGTATGCGGCCATTGCGCACATGCTCGGTGTGACTCGCACCGGAATGACACAAAGAGAGCAGTGTATGGCGTCAATCGATGCCGTGCGGCAACTTCTTTCAGATATCGGATTGCCTGGAAGCCTTGCGGGGACAAACATTCAGCGTGAGGACTTTGCCGCCATTGCCGCGGATGCATTAGACGATGTGTGTATCAGGGACAACCCGAGGGACGTTACTGAAGCGGACATAGTGCAGTTACTTGAAGAGGCATGCAGTACCAAATAACAACCCTTTGCTAGAAGGCGGAGAGCCGAATATGGAAACGTTAAACCAGATCATTCTTTATATCATGATGACCTTTATGGTCATCGGCGCTCTGGACCGGGTATTCATGCAGTTTGGCGGATCCGGGTTGGTGCTTGGCAAGCTTGGGCTAGGCCGGGTGGGGAAATCCATCTCCGGCGCCGGCAACGAGTTTGAAGAAGGCTTTCAGGCCATGGGTGCTCTGGCTCTGGCCATGGTCGGTATTATCGCCAT
The DNA here is from genome assembly GCF_016597815.1 of Marinobacter sp. DY40_1A1. Lineage (GTDB taxonomy): Bacteria > Pseudomonadota > Gammaproteobacteria > Pseudomonadales > Oleiphilaceae > Marinobacter > Marinobacter xiaoshiensis. Next base: position 1,036,830 of record NZ_VCHA01000001.1, read on the forward strand.
GGCACCGGTACTGGCCAAAATACTGTCACCGGTCGTTGTGCCCATCTACACCTTCCTGGGTGCTGATCCGGCCATGTTCGCCACTACACTGCTTGCCAACGACATGGGAGGGTACTTTCTGGCCAAGGAAATGGCCACGGCTGTAGACGGTACCGTTAACTATGGTGCCTGGATGTACGCCGGTCTGATTCTCGGCGCCATGATGGGCCCCACCATTGTATTCACCATTCCCGTTGCCGTTGGCATCATCAAAGAACAGGATCGCCCCTACCTGGCGTCCGGGGTACTCGCGGGCATTGTGACCATTCCCATTGGCTGTATTGCAGGCGGGCTGGCTGCCATGGCATCCACGGTTTTGATTCCCGGCACTGAAGAGGCCATACAGTTCAACCTGCCGCTGATTTTCATGAACCTTATTCCGGTCATTATTGTGTCTGCCCTGATTGCAGCCGGCCTGTGGTTTATGCCCAACAAAATGATCAACGGGTTTTCAATTTTTGCAAAGTTTCTGGTTGCCTTTATCACCATTGGCCTTGCGGCTGCAGTGCTGAAAACCACACTGGGCATTACGCTGATTCCCGGTATGGATCCGATTTTCATGTCCCCGGGTGATGAGCCGGGCATAGATATGCGAGCCATCGAAGTCATTGGTTCCATCGCCATCATCCTGTTGGGCGCTTACCCCATGGTGTTGTTGCTGACCCGCTGGTTCGAGAAGCCATTGCTGAAGATGGGCAACGTGCTGAATGTAAACCCCACCGCAGCAACTGGCCTGATTGCCACCCTCGCCAACAACATCCCCATGTTCCAGGTAATGAAGGATATGGACAGCCGCGGCAAGATTCTTTGCTCCGCGTTTGCCGTCAGCGCCGCGTTTACCTTTGGTGACCACCTGGGTTTCACCGCAGCGAATAAGCCAGACATGATCATGGCTGTCATCATCGGCAAGCTCGTTGGTGGCATCACTGCCGTACTGTTCGCCATGCTGCTTGCAGACCGGATGATTGCGTCTATTGAAAAGAACGGCAAGCCGGCCTCTGAGTCATCCACGCCAGAGGAGGCGAAGGGACAACTGTGAATAGAAAAACCGTACACAGTGTCGGTATTGATATCGGCACCACCACAACCCAGGTGATCTTTTCACGGCTCACCATGGTCAACCGGGCGCCTGTTACTCAGGTGCCCCGGTATGAGTTTGTGGAACGGGAGATCTTTTTCCAGAGCCCTGTCAGCCCCACGCCTCTGCAGGAGGATGGAACCGTGAATGTTCCCATGCTGCAGCGGTTCATCGACGATCAGTTTGCGGCCGCTGGTATCACACTCAGCGATATTGAAACCGGGGCCATTATCATCACCGGCGAAACCTCCAAGGTGAAGAACGCCAGGGATACTGTTCTGAACCTTGCAGAGCGGCTGGGCGACTTTGTGGTGGCCACGGCAGGCCCGAACCTGGAGTCTGTGATTGCAGGCAGGGGCAGCGGCGCCGGAGACTACTCCAAACAAAACCATGCACGGGTACTGAACATCGATATTGGCGGTGGCACCAGCAATTACGTGGTGTTTAACAGTGGTCGTGTAGAAGACACCGCCTGCCTTAATATCGGCGGGAACCTGATCAAAACGGACCGCTCAGGATCGGTAACAAAAATCCGTGAGCCTGCGAAGTGGGTTATCGAGTCCCTGTTCGGTGAGTCGTTGCCGGAAGCCCGGATAAGCGCAGATCACCTTGAAAAAATTGTCAGTCGCATGGCGCAACTGGTTGTCGATGTCATCGTCGGCAACCGCTCAGAGTTGTGTCAAAAGCTGATGATGACGTCTGACCTGAAGGAACCAGGTGAGTTCGACGCTGTATTTATAAGCGGAGGCGTGGGTACCAGTTACTACAGCTTGAAAACCGAAGCACTCGAGCCGTTCCACTGGCAAGACATAGGCATATTGCTCGGCGGTGCGTTACTGAAGCATCCCACGTTGTCTGCCATGAATGTCCGCGTACCTTTGCAGACCCAGCAGGCCACAGTTATTGGCGCAGGCGCCTATTCCATGTCGCTCTCCGGAAGCTCGATCTGGCTGAATGTTGATTCGCTGCCTATCCGCAATATACCGGTAGTAGAGCCGCAGATTGATTGGCAGGCAGCCGATCTACCAGCGGTTTGCCAGCAGATTGTCGAAGCAGCAGAACGTATGGATCTGCGCTTGCGAGAGGATAGTTACGCCATTGCGCTGGGAAGGGATATGCCCATGAGCTATCGCGTGGTGCATCACACAGCAATAGAGATTGCAGAATATTATCAGCAGCATGGCAATCGCCAGGCACCTGCAATCATCGTGACGGAAAACGACCTGGGGAAAGTGTTGGGGATGGAGTTGCAGCCCCTGATCGACCCCCAGAAGCTACTGGTTATTGATGAAGTGCGTGCCGTTGCCGGTGACTATATCGATGTCGGCGAAAGTTTTTTTGGCGGGGAAGTTGTGCCATTAACCATCAAATCTCTGGCATTTCCTGCCTAGAGGGGGAGGTTTTCATGATCTTAAAAACAACACTGTTCGGGCAGGTTTATCAGTTCCGTGACGTAAAGGATGTGCTTGCAAAAGCCAACGAACTTCGTTCGGGTGATGTGCTTGCGGGTGTTGCTGCAGAAACGGCTCAGGAGCGCGTGGCTGCCAAGCAGGTATTGAGTGAAATGCGCCTGGAAGTGCTGCGGGAAAACCCGATAGTGCCCTATGAGGAAGACGCCGTAACCCGGGTAATACAAGATGCCGTGAACACCGGGATCTATGATGAGATCAAACACTGGACCGTCAGCGAGCTGAGAGAGTACATACTCTCGGATGTGCCGACCCGCGAGGATTATGAACGCCTGCGCAAAGGTCTGACTGCCGAAATGGTCGCCGCCGTATGCAAGATTTGCTCGAACGGCGATCTCATGGTGGGCGCTAAAAAGCTCTACGTGATCTCCAAGGCAAATTGCACCATCGGCACCCCTGGAACCTTCTCTGCCCGGCTGCAGCCCAACGACACCCGTGACGATCTCGACAGCATTATGGTGCAGGTCTACGAAGGGCTGACATACGGCTGCGGTGATGCGGTAATTGGCGTTAACCCGGTGACCGAGTCCGTAGAGAATACCCTGCGGATTCTGAACGCCATCAAGGAAGCGACCGACAAGTGGAACATACCCACCCAAGGTTGCGTGCTGGCCCACATCTCCAACCAGATGGCAGCGCTTGAAAAAGGCGCACCGGGCGGCTTGCTGTTCCAGAGTCTGTCTGGCACTGAAAAAGGTCTGACCGAATTTGGTGTTACTGTCGATTTGCTCGATGAAGCCTATGAGATGGGCAAGCATTACTGCAAATTGGCCGGTTCCAACATGATGTACTTTGAAACGGGGCAGGGCTCTGCGCTGTCTGCCAATGCCCATCACGGCGCAGACCAGGTGACTGTGGAAGCGCGCAACTATGGTTTGGCACGACGCTATAAGCCGCACATGGTGAATACGGTGGTCGGCTTTATCGGGCCAGAATACCTGTTCAACCACCAGCAAATTACCCGGGCGGCACTTGAAGACCACTTCATGGGCAAGCTGACCGGCATATCCATGGGCTGCGACGCCTGCTACACCAACCATGCGGAAACCGACCAGAACTCCAACGAGAATCTGATCGTTCTGTTGGCCGCAGCGGGCTGCAACTTCACCATGTCTTTGCCCCTTGGCGACGACATCATGCTGAACTACCAGACTACCGGTTTCCACGACATTGCTACGGCCCGGCAGCTTCTGGGTTATCGACCCGCTCCCGAGTTTGAGGCCTGGATGGAGACCATGGGCCTGATGGAGAACGGCAAGCTCACTGCCCGCGCGGGCGACCCATCCATCTTCTTTGATTGAGGTGACGACCATGGACGAGCAAACAATTCAGAGTATCGTCAATTCGGTGTTGCGTGAGTTGGGTGAGCATTCGCTCCCGGCTGGACAGGTAACCCGTGTTCAGCCCCAGAGCAACGGTTCACAGCAAAACAACCCACCGGCTTACAAACCCTCTGAAGCCGCTGGCAGTAAGGCCGAGGTAAAAGATCAGAGCCAGGGGCTGGAAGATCTCAGCCTGGAAAAGTTTGTGCACTGGAATGGTATCGAGAATGGCCACAATGATTCGGTAAACAGCGACATGGTCAAGCAAACGGCCGCGCGGGTTTGTCAGGGCCGCGCTGGCCCAAGGCCTCGCACCCGTTCGCTGCTGCGTTTTCTTGCGGACCACTCACGTTCCAAAGATACGGTAGTCAAGGAAGTAGCTCCAGAGTGGCTTGAGCAGCAAAATCTCTGGGAAGTGCAGACCTGTGTCACCGATAAGAGTGAGTACCTCAGGCGCCCGGATCTCGGTCGCAAGCTTTCCGACGAGGCAAAGAAAACGATCGGAGAACGTTGCAAAAAATCGCCTCAGGTTCAGGTGGTTATTTCTGACGGGCTAAGTACAGATGCCGTCACCAATAACCTCGAAGAAATCATACCGCCTCTGATGAAAGGTCTGGAGAGCGCTGGGTTTACCGTGGGTACACCTTTCTTCTTGCGCTACGGTCGTGTGAAAGCTCAGGATGAAATTGGCAACCTGCTACAGGCCGAGGCTAACTTGCTGTTGATTGGGGAGCGACCAGGGCTTGGGCAGTCTGAAAGTTTGAGCTGTTATTGCGTCTACAAGCCCACCGAGAAGACGGTGGAGTCGGATCGTATGGTGATTTCCAATATCCATACAGGCGGTACACCACCCATAGAAGCGGCAGCTGTTATTGTCGATCTGACACGCAAAATGCTGGAACAGAAAGCGAGCGGGCTGAAAATGAAACGCTGAAGCCAAGGGCTCAGACACATGGTTCGGAGTTCTTTACAAAAAGACTCCCGGCAAGATACGAAAGGAGCACCATCATGGCAATTCGGGACGAAATCAGAGCAACGGTATTGGCTACCCGTGTTATCGCGTCAGTCGATGACGCAATGATGAAACAGTTCAACCTTAAAAAAGAACAGCGCTGCATCGGAATGATCACAGCCGACAGTGATGACGTTACTTATGTGGCGCTGGATGAAGCCACGAAAGCCGCACAGGTTGATGTGGTGTACGCACGGTCATTCTACGCCGGTGCCGCCCACTCATCTGGCTTGTTGTCAGGTGAGGTGATCGGCATCATCGCCGGGCCGGGGCCTGCAGATGTTATCGCCGGGCTCCAGCGCGCGCAGGAAGTTATCGAGAACGAAGCCTGCTTTTACTCCGCTAACGAAGAGGGCAGTATCGCGTATTTTGCCCATCTGGTATCCGCCACAGGTGGCTACCTGTCGAAAGAGGGCGGGATGAAGCGAGGCGATTCGATGGCGTATCTGATTGCGCCACCACTGGAAGCAATGTTCGGTATGGATGCGGCACTGAAAGCAGCCAGCGTTCAAGTGGCTACCTTCTTTTCACCGCCTTCTGAAACGAACTACGGTGGGGGATTCCTGACCGGTAGCCAGGCAGCTTGCAGAGCAGCTTGCGAGGCCTTCGAGGAGGCAGTTCTGGCGGTTGCCAGAAACCCTATTGATATATGAGCGGCTCGATTGACATGAACTCTCTTGTTGAAAAGGTCAGAAGCGCAGGCGTTGTCGGCGCTGGTGGTGGTGGCTTTCCGTCTTACGTCAAAATGCAGGCGCGGGCGGACATCCTGATTGCTAACGGCGCGGAATGCGAGCCCCTGCTGTATAAGGATCAGACAATCATTCAACAGTTTGCAGCCGAACTCCTTAAAGGTATGGCGTTAGTAATGGAGCAAACGGGTGCAAGCCGGGGCTTTATAGCCATCAAGGAGAAGCACCAGGATTCGATATCGCATATCGAAGGGCTCTTGCCGGGTAACATTGAACTGAAACGAATGACAAACATGTACCCGGCAGGCGATGAATACGAACTGGTTTACGAGATAACAGGAGATCGTATCCCAGCGGGTGGTCTGCCAAAAGATGTCGGCGTTGCGGTTCAGAACGTTGAGACGTTGGTGAACATTGCAAGGGCTGCAGAAGGTAAACCGGTTACCAGAACCATGATAACCGTGCACGGAGAGGTGGAGCACCCCTTCACGGCCTGGTTGCCCATAGGCATGCGCTTTGCGGATGTTATCAGTCTTGCTGGCGCCATTACCTGTGATGATCCGGTGGTGATTGATGGCGGTGCAATGATGGGGACGGTAGTTGACGACATGGACGCGTCGATTGCAGCGGTGAGCAGTGGGCTGCTGGTGCTGCCACGGGATAGCTATCTCGTGAGGCGGCGTTCGGAAACCGAGCAGCAATACAAGCGCATCGGAAAATCCGGCTGTGATCAGTGCACACTGTGCACCGAAATGTGCCCCAGGTACCTGCTCGGTTATCCGATACAGCCGCATCTGGTAATGCGCTCTCTGCTGACGACCGGTGTGGTCAGCGAAACCTTGTCAGTCCATGCCCAAGCCTGTTGCGAGTGCAATATTTGTACTTTGTGGGCCTGCCCGGAGCAACTGAACCCCCGGGATATCTGTGTATCAACCAAACGAGACCTCAAGGCCAACGATCTATGGCTGACACCTGAGCAGTTACAGGGCCAGACCCGCGAGGTGCATAGTATGCGTGAGTATCGAGGCGTACCATCGCAACGGCTGACCCGAAAGCTGGGGCTGGCAAAATACGACAGTAAAACTGCGCATTGGAAAGACGTCCAGGTAAATCCGTCGAGGGTGGTTATTTCCTTGCATCAACGCATGGGGCAGCAGCCAGAACCTGTAGTCCGCAGTGGGGATATGGTGAGCGAGGGGGATGTTATTGCAGCGCCGCCCAAGGAGGGTATGGGCATACCATTGCACGCCAGCATAAGCGGCAAGGTGACCCTGACGGGTGACAGTATCGTTATTGACGCCGTCATGTGACGGAGTTTTACAGGGTTCCGGATGGGAAGTAATCATGAGCAATAAAAGTGCGATCGGAATGATTGAAATGAATTCAATCGCAAAAGGTTACGCGGTAGGCGACGCTATGCTGAAGGCGGCAAACGTGGAAATCGTGTTTAACCGAACTATCTGCCCGGGCAAGTTCATGGTCATGGTGGCGGGCGATGTGGCTGCTGTTGAGTCTGCCATGTCTGCGGGCCTGGATTTGGGCAGCGAAACCATTGTGGACGAACTGATCATACCCAATGTTCACCCGTCCGTTTTCGCCGCTATCAGCGGCACCCGGGTGATCGAGGAAACGGCTGCCCTGGGTATCATCGAGACCTTCTCGGTTGCCACCATCATTCAGGCGGCAGACGCTGCGGTAAAAGCAGCCAACGTTGAGTTGATCGATATTCATCTGGCGATGGCGATCGGCGGCAAAGGCTTCCTGACCCTGACAGGCGATGTCGCTGCGGTAACCGCAGCAGTAGATGCGGGAACAGATTTCATCAAGAGCAAGGGGATGCTGGTAGATAAAGTTGTGATTCCTCAGCCGCGCAAAGAGATCTTGCAGGACAAGTTATAGTGCTTACAGTGCTACTGCTGTCTGAAATGATATACTCAGCCGCAGAAAGTAACTGAGAGAAGCTGTACATGACTAAAGTTGAAGACCGAATCCTTGTTCAGGAACACCTGGCCCATGCAGCGGAGCCCAAGCCGCTCAGCGCTGATGAGAAGGCGCGGCTTGAATCCCGCATCAAGGCAGTGCTCAAGGAAAAGGACGCCGTGCTTGTGGCGCACTATTACACCGACCCCGACATCCAGCGCCTCGCTGAAGAAACTGGCGGTTGCGTTGCAGACTCGCTCGAAATGGCCCGTTTCGGGAATCAACACCCCGCCTCAACGGTGGTTGTGGCCGGTGTTCGTTTTATGGGTGAAACCGCTAAAATTCTGAACCCTGAAAAACGAGTCCTGATGCCCACCCTGGAGGCGACCTGCTCACTCGATATCGGATGTCCAGCAGATGAATTTCAGGCCTTCTGCGATGAGCACAGTGACCGCACCGTTGTGGTATACGCCAACACATCCGCGGCTGTAAAGGCCCGCGCAGATTGGGTTGTCACGTCAAGTTGTGCTCAAGCTATTGTTGAAGATCTTGATTTGAGGGGAGAGAAAATACTTTGGGCTCCTGACAAGCATCTTGGACATTACGTGCAGAAAACCACCGGGGCCGACATGTTGCTGTGGGATGGCTCCTGCATAGTGCACGAAGAGTTCAAACACCGCGGCCTGGAAGACCTCAAGGCTCTTTACCCGAACGCTGCCGTTCTGGTTCACCCTGAATCTCCCGATGCGGTTGTGGAAATGGCGGATGTTGTTGGCTCAACCTCGCAGTTGATTCACGCCGTGCAAACACTACCCAATCAGGAATTTATCGTTGCTACCGACAACGGCATTTTCTATAAAATGCAGCAACTGGCGCCCAATAAAACTCTGATTGAAGCACCGACAGCAGGCAACGGTGCTACCTGTCGTAGTTGTGCACAGTGCCCGTGGATGGCCATGAACGGCCTGGAAAACCTTCTGAGTGTGATTGAGAAAGGTGATCAGGAAGTGCTGGTGGATGCGGAAATCCGAGAGGCCGCCCTCAAGCCTCTGCGGCGCATGCTCGATTTCACGGCCGGGATGAACCTGAAGGCAGCGGGTAACGCCTGATTTTAGTTGTTTCTGCGCGTTTGGAGGCGGTTAGTGATCTCTGCTAGCCGCTCACCCACCACCTGTCTTTGAGCCGAACCGGCAGGCAGTTTCTCTTGAGCTTGCCTTAGCTGTCTCTGGGCAGACTCCAGGTCCCCCATAAGAACATCATATTCTGCCCTTGCGCGGTGAACTCCCACGATGTTCCTCGCCATCCCTTCGGCTTCCGCCAGACGCAACCACAGATATTCCTGCTGGGGCATTCTGCGTGTCAGCTGCTTCAGGTGCTCTGCCGCCTGAGTGCCGTTACCTGCTGCTATTTCCGCATCTGCAAGCGTAGAAGTAATCGGGTAGTTGCCAGGGTTCCTGTTCAAGGCTTCTTTAAGCAGAGATCGCGCGTCATCCAGTTTGTTTTCCTGAATGTATATTTCTGCCAGGGTTACCTGCAACGTTATCCGGCCTGGATTAGAGGTCAGTAGTTCTTTGATGACCTTTTCGGCCTCTTCAGGCTGGTTGTTGCTCAAGTAGGCCACTGCCAGCCCATAACGAACGACTTCATTAGACTCGGCGTTTGGCTTTTTCAGATAGTTTTCGAAGGTGTCGACGGCTATCTCGGGAGAGGCTGCATAGTGAACCTGCAAGCGGCTACGCACCAAGTGATATTCCTGTCCATCCCGAATGGTCTTCTCAGGGTATTGTTCTGCCCGGTTGCGGGTGTCGGCCACCCGGCTTTGGGTGAGGGGGTGAGTCGAGAGATACTCCGGCATGTTGTTTCCCTGCAGCCGGTTCTGACGCATCATGATTTCGAACATTTCAGGCATGCCCCTTGGGTCCATCCCGGCAGTCGCAAGAATGTCCAGCCCCACCCGGTCCGCTTCCTGTTCGTGTGAGCGGCTGTAAGCCAGCATGTTTTGTATCGCCAGTGCCTGTGTGCCGGCAATGGCGGCAATGCCTATATCAGATTGAGTGACTGCAGACAGCACGATGCCGGCAATCATGCCTGCAAGTGTTAAGGGTGCGCTGGTCTCCTGCTGTTCCAGTCGGCGGGCGAAGTGCCTTTGACTAAGGTGTGCAAGCTCATGAGCAAGCACCGACGCAAACTGCTGCTCTGTCGCTGCATTGAGAAACAATCCGCCATTCACGCCAACGATCCCACCGGGGACTGCGAAAGCGTTGAGGGCTGGGCTGTCGATTAGCGCGAGTGTGATCTCCCGGTTTTCCAAAGGGGCTGAGGGTACCAGTCGGTAAATAATGGCGCTGAGATAGTCGTAAATCAGTGGATCGGTAATGCGCGGCGCAGATCGGCGGATCGACACCATCACCTGCTGGCCAATGTCGCTCTCCTGGTGTCCGGAAATAAGGCCACCGCCGGTTCCTCCAATGTTAGGGAGGCCAGTGTCCTGAGCTTCTGACACCGGGCTTGATGTCAGAAAAAAAGCCAGAATGATCACGATTGCAACCGTGCGGTACCTGCGAAATTCTATTAGAACGTCGTTCATGTAATGCAGTGTGCTCCTGTTTCGAACTGCTATTGTGACAGCATGTTCTGTCAAAAAATCCGGATCTGATGATTAACAGGTATTGTGATGCAATACAGTATCACTGGAGGCATAATGCCGGCTTGTGAATTTCATGTCTTGTGATGGTGCACCTTCTTTATGGCTGATCGTACACTGGATACGTCCGGGCTTCGCTGCCCTATGCCCCTGCTGAAAACAAAGTTGGAGCTCAATGGCATGTCCCCGGGCGAAACGCTTGAGGTCATTGCCACCGATGCGGGCTCCGCTCGCGATATTCCGGCTTTTCTGGAGTTGTCCCGCCACCGTTTGGTGAGTTCCTCACAAACTGATGGCCATTTCCGCTTTGTGGTAGAGTGCGGCGGTTAATTTTCCGGAGTCCTTGATGTTCAGAATTTTACGCGGTCTTGCGCACAAATACTTTTCAGATGAAGAAGCGGTCATTCTTTTTCTGATTTTGGTCGCGGGTACATTTTTCATTATATGGTTTGGTGCCATGCTGGCACCGGCTATCGCCTCGCTTATCGTGGCGTTTATTCTGCAGGGGCTGGTTACCCGGCTGAACGCTTATGGCGTTCCGGAAGGCTTTGCAATACTGGCGGTGTTTCTGGTGTTCCTCAGCGTACTGGTAGGTTTTATTTTCGGCCTTTTACCGCTGATATGGACCCAGGTCAGCACGCTTGCGGGCGAGGCGCCCCGTATTATTGGAGAGCTGCAGTCGTACCTTGAACTGTTGCCCGAAGAATACCCCCACATGATCTCGGCTGAGGCGGTCCGAAGTCTTTACCAGCAAGTGAGTACCGAAGTGGGGCACATGACTCAGTGGTTAGTGTCTTTCTCGCTGTCCAGCATCCCCGATCTGGTCGCGCTGCTCATCTATATGGTGCTGGTGCCGATACTTGTTTTTTTCTTCCTCAAAGACCGGGAAGTACTGCTCGGGGCTATTTCCAGGCTGCTTCCGCCACAGCGCCCGATGATGGTTCAAATCTGGCATGAGGTGAACCTGCAGTGCGCAAATTATGTGCGCGGTAAAGCGGTTGAAATCCTGATCGTTGGCGGTGCAACTTATGTTGCGTTCAAACTCCTTGGCGTACCCTATGCTGCATTGCTGTCGCTTCTGGTGGGGTTGAGTGTTGTAATTCCATACATTGGTGCGGCTGTAGTGACCATTCCGGTAGCCGTAATTGCACTGTTCGCTTTCGGGTGGGGCAGTCATTTTATCTGGGTAATGGTGATTTACGGCGTTATTCAGGCTTTGGACGGTAACGTACTGGTTCCTGTGCTGTTCTCGGAAGTGAACAGTCTGCACCCGGTTGTTATCATTATTTCGGTATTGTTCTTTGGCGGTATTTGGGGGTTGTGGGGTGTTTTCTTTGCCATTCCATTGGCCACCATGTTGAAAGCTGTATTCTTTGCCTGGCCGGTAAAGAAACCTGCTTTCTCAACCAGTTCGGACGAAGTGTAATTTAATTTCCTTGTGTCAGTTCGTGCCCAACATTACCATATTCGTTTTATTCGGATGGAGCTTTTATGATTACGGGTAGCCTTGTCGCACTGGTCACGCCCATGCATCCAAACGGTGACATTCACTGGGAGCATCTGGACCAGCTGGTCGACTTTCATCTGGACAATGGTACCAACGGTATCGTTGCTGTAGGAACCACCGGCGAATCCGCAACGCTCGATCAACAAGAGCACTGTCGGGTAATTGGTTACATTATCAAGCGTGTGAACGGCCGGATTCCTGTTATCGCTGGCACGGGTGGTAATAGCACACGTGAAGCCATCTATCTGACAACCGAAGCTCATAAACTGGGCGCAGATGCCTGTTTGCTGGTTGTGCCTTACTACAACAAGCCAACTCAGGAAGGTCTTTACCAGCACTTTAAAGCCATTGCTGAAGCTGTTCCCGGCATGAGCCAGATGCTCTACAACGTACCTGGGCGCACAGCCTGTGACATGTTGAATGAAACAGTTCTGCGCTTGGCTGACATCCCGAACATTGTTGCGATTAAAGATGCCACAGGCAATATTCCCAGGGGTGCGGAGCTGATTGAAGCCCTCAATGGACGCCTGGCCGTGTATTCCGGCGACGACGCTACTGCAGCTGAACTTATTCTCGCCGGCGCGAAGGGTAACGTTTCTGTTACCGCAAACGTAGCCCCAAAAGCCATGGCCGATCTCTGCGCCGCGGCTATTGCGGGCAACCGGGAAGAAACGGAGCGCCTGAACGAACTCTTGATGCCTTTGAATCGCAAACTCTTCCTGGAAGCCAATCCCATTCCCGTGAAATGGGCGCTTCAGCGTATGGGCATGATCGGTGAGGGGATTCGGCTTCCGCTGACTCAGTTCAGCGAGAAATTCCACGGAGAGCTGGAAGAAGCAATGAAAGCTTCGGGTGTTCTCTGAGTTTGCCGATACCACATCTGAAACAGTCCTACACAGAGAGAAGGCCGATGCAGGTTCTTTCAAGAACCCGTAAGTTTGTTTCATCCCGACACTTGGCAGTTGTATCCGGGCTTTTGCTTACTATGGCAACAGCCGGGTGCGGCATTTTGGAAGATCGCTCTGAACGCTACGTACACGAGAAAGAGGGAGAGCCGCTGGCTCTGCCGGAAACCGCGGATCCTTCCCGATTTTCCCAGGTAATGCCCGTCCGGAAAATTGACCCGGCAGATGGCAGCAAACTTTATCCGTCTGATATCCCTCGTCCTCCGGACATGACCTCTGAAATTCTCGAAGAGAACTATGTGGTTGAGGAGCTTGATGGTCGTACATGGTTGCTGGTAAACGATGTGCCTGGGCGAATCTGGCCGGCTGTAACCAGTTATATGAACGAACAAGGTCTTGGTGTTGCCCACGACAGTCCGCAACTGGGCTTGTTGCAGAGCGAATTGGCTAATTACAACGTGCGTGCCCGTGAGTTGCTTGAGCTTCCCGGTGTTGCTGTCGATGAGGCCACGGCCGAGCCCAAAGCAATTCTGCAAGTTCGTATAGCTCCGGGCGTCAGGCGTAAAACCACGGAAATCCAGGTGCGCAAGCTCGTTTCCGGGGAAGGCTTGGAGGAAGGAGCATCCTGGCCAGGAGAGTTGATCCCCTGGAGTGGAATTGCCGAGCCCTCTGAAGATCAGATGGCATTGCAGAAGCGACTTCTTGCCAATATGGGTGAGTTCCTGCAGGCCCGTGAAGAAAATAAATCCTTCTCGCGCGCAGCGTCCGGCCTGGTTGCCAAGCCACTGGTAAAACTGATATCTGAAAATGAAAAGGCGCAGGCCATTGGCATGGATCTCGACTACGGCCGTGCTTGGGCTGAGGTGAACCGGGCTCTAACTGAATCGGGCATTGCTGTGCTTGACCTCAACCGAAGTGAAGGCTGGCTTTTCGTCGATTTTCGCAGTGCAGATGAGCTCAAAGGTGGGTGGTTTGGCTGGTTCAGCGACAAAGAAACCCCTCGCCATACCCATACGGTGAATCTGGTGGAGCGGGATGCCGAAGTCAGGGTTACTGCTGAAGTTACTGAGGGGTACAGCGGTGATCATAAGCCAGAGGATTTACTGACACAGCTGTTCGAATACCTATACTGATCTAGAAGGGGTGCCTGCAGAGCGCAGGCCTCCGTTTCGGAGACTTACGATGGAAAAACGCGAAGAACTCTACGCAGGCAAAGCCAAATCTGTATTCCGCACTGATGATCCAGAGCGCTTTGTTCTTGTCTTCCGTGACGATACCTCGGCATTTGACGGTGAAAAGAAAGAGCAGCTAAACCGCAAAGGCATGGTGAACAACCGTTTTAACGCGTTCATCATGGACAAACTGGAAGCGGCCGGCGTGCCAACACACCACGAGGGCTTGTTGTCTGCGACGGAATCGCTGGTTAAAAAGCTCGATATGATTCCCGTAGAATGCGTTGTGCGAAACGTATCTGCAGGCAGCCTTTGCCGCCGTTTGGGGGTAGAAGAAGGGCTGGAGCTTAACCCGCCAACCTATGAGCTGTTTCTGAAAAATGACGCTCTGCACGATCCCATGGTAAACGAGTCGTTGGCTGTCAGTTTTAATTGGGCGACCGAGGCCGAACTCGCACGCATGAAAGAGTTAACCTACAAGGTAAACGGCGTGCTGAAAAACCTGTTTGATGAAGCCGGAATGCTGCTGGTGGACTACAAGCTGGAATTCGGCCGCAGTGGCGGTGAAATTGTGCTGGGTGACGAGTTCAGCCCGGATGGCTGCAGGATCTGGGATAAGGAAACCCGCAAAAAGATGGACAAGGATCGCTTCCGGCAGGGGCTGGGCAACGTGATTGAAACCTACGAAGAAGTCGGTCGTCGCATCGGTATTAGCTTCGACTGATTTTTAACCAGATATTCAAACAGATAATAATGACACAGGTACACCATGCGTAAACTCACACTTGCATTAGGCAGTTCTTTAATCCTGGCCACCCCTCTGGCTCAAGCTGACATGTTGGGTCTTGGTGCTAGTGTGGGTTACTGGGATACCGACGTGTCAGGAAAGGTTTCCACAGGCAGCGATTCGGTTGATGTACATGACCAGCTGCGACTGAAGGACGACGGAAACACCGATGCCAGCATCTATTTTGAGCATCCGGTACCCCTGCTGCCGAACGTTCGTCTGGCCTATACGCTGATCCAGCAAAGTGGTAATGGCACACTTACCAGCGACTATGGCAATGTTGCAGCAGGCAACGTGCGCTCCGACCTTGACCTCGAGCAACTGGATCTTACTCTGTATTACGAAGTTCTCGATAATTGGGTAAATCTGGACCTGGGTTTGACCGTTCGCGACTTTTCAGGTGAGTTGCTGGTCCAGAGTAGTGGTGCATCAGAGAAATCCAAAGCCGATGCTGTTTTGCCCCTGGGCTATATCGCCGCTCGTTTCGATCTACCTCTGACCGGTGCGGCCATTGGTGCTGAAGGTAATTTCATCGCTTTTGACGGTGATTCAATTCGCGATTTCAACGTTTATGGCCAGTACAGCATTTCTCTGCTGCAGCTGCGCGCTGGCTATCGCCAGATTGCAGTTGATTATGAAGATCGAAACGACGTATTCGATGTGAAAATCGATGGCCCCTTCTTCAGCGCAGGCGTTACTTTCTGAGCGTGTTAAACGCCGGTTAGCCGGTTTTAAAGGAGCGAAAGACTTGAAGATTCTGGTAACGGGCACCGCGGGATTTATCGGAGCGCAGTTGGCGCACCGGCTACTTGAGCGCGGAGACGAGGTGATCGGCGTTGACAGCGTTAACGACTATTACGATGTAAACCTCAAGGAAGCCCGGCTTGCACGCCTGACCGGACATCCTGGCTTCACAGAAGTGCGCCAGGATGTGGCAGATCGCGCTGTGATGGCAGATATCTTCGCAAAGCATCGCCCTGAACGAGTGGTTCACCTGGCTGCCCAAGCAGGTGTACGCTACTCAATCGAAAACCCTAATGCCTATGTGGACGCCAACCTGGTTGGCTTTATGAATATCCTGGAAGGCTGTCGCCATAACCAGGTGAAGCACCTGGTATACGCGTCCAGCAGTTCTGTGTATGGCGCTAATGAGGCCATGCCCTTCTCGGTTCACGATAACGTTGATCATCCTCTGAGCCTGTATGCTGCATCGAAAAAAGCCAATGAGTTGATGGCTCACACCTACAGCCACCTTTATAAGTTACCAACCACTGGTCTTCGATTCTTCACCGTCTATGGCCCTTGGGGCCGACCGGATATGGCGTTGTTTATCTTCACCAAGAAGATTCTTGCGGGAGAGCCTATCGATGTGTTCAACCATGGCCATCACAAGCGTGACTTCACATATATAGACGATATTGTAGAGGGTGTTATCCGCACTCTTGATCAGGTGGCACAGCCCAATGATCAGTGGAGTGGGGCAGCGCCCGATCCAAGCTCCAGCAAGGCCCCGTATCGCATCTACAATATCGGCAGTAATAACCCGGTCGAACTGTCCCGCTTCATAGAAATTATCGAAGAGAGGACCGGCAAGAAGGCAATAAAAAACCTTCTGCCCATGCAGCCGGGTGATGTGCCTGCCACCTACGCCAATGTGGATGACCTGATCAGTGACGTAGGCTACAAGCCATCGACGGATGTAGAAGAAGGTATAGCCAAGTTTGTTGACTGGTATCGCGAGTTCTACAAGGTCTGATTCAGGTAGCCTGGCCGAAACGCTCTTCCAGCCAGGCATTAATGTCTGAGGACTCGTACATCCATCGTTCGCTTCCATCCTCATTTTCAATTCGCAAGCAAGGCACTTTTACACTACCACCACCTTGTTCCAGATCGGCCCGGTGGGTTTCGTTGTGCTGTGCATCCCGCTTTTCAATATTCAGATTCAGTTGTGCTATCTGCTTGCGAACCTTGACGCAGAAAGGGCAGGTCTTGAACTGATATAGCGCCAATTTTTCACACGCCGCATCCACTTTGTTTTGTTCTTCGGGGCTGCGTTCTATAGGCTTCCCTCCGCCGAGCTTTTCACTCAGCAGCACAAATGGCGTCAGAATAAGACGTAAGGTCCGAAAAAAATAACGGATAACCAGTCGCATTAAATAAATCCCTAAATTGGTATATGAAATTCAGTGGGCAGTATAAAGCAAAACAGGTATGGTTTCGGGTAAACAGCCTGTATACGTCAGTTTAATAAGGAACTGAAAATGAAGTCGATCTCCTTGTGGGACTTGCCCACGCGACTCTTCCACTGGCTTCTGGTGGCTGCGGTTACCGGTTCATTGGTAACAGTCAAACTTGGTGGTACCTGGATGCTCTGGCATGAACGCTTTGGCATTACCATTGTGGGCCTGATCAGCTTTCGTTTGATGTGGGGGGTTCTAGGCTCCACTTACGCGCGTTTTTTGCAGTTTATTCCGGGGCCTTCGGCAATTGAGGCATATCTGAAAGGTGAGTGGCGAGGACTGGGGCACAATCCGTTGGGAGCACTCTCGGTTCTGGCCATGCTAGGGCTAGTCGGCTTTCAGGCAGTTACAGGGCTGTTTTCGACAGATGCCATTGCGTTTAACGGGCCTCTTTACCGCGCGGTATCAGCTGACTGGAATGACACAATTACCTCTTGGCACAAGTTCTCGGAGTGGTTTATTTACGGCCTGATAGGTCTGCATATTGCTAGCGTTCTTTTTTATACCCTGATTAAAAAAGATAACCTGATTACTCCGATGGTTACCGGGCGTAAAAAAGTAAGCGAGGAGTGCGTTTACAAGAGGACAGGCGGTGGCCTGATAGCATTCGTGATCGCGTTAGCGGTGGCTGTATTTGCTGTATGGGTAGCAACAGGCGGGCTTTTGTCGCCCCCTCCACCGCCAGCACCCGATCTGGGTTGGTAGGCGACAGTGAAGGAGGCTTTACAGGCAGGGCTTAGTCAGCACGGAACTCGTCGTGGCAAGCCTTGCAAGACTTTCCTACCTCGCTGAACTGAGCAGCGAGAGCGCCCTTACCGCCACCATTCGCTGCAACTTCCTGCAGCTTGGTCGCTGCCTGGGCAAAGCCAATAGCAACCTCACGAGCTTTTTCGGGCTTGTCAAAGAACACAGGCTTTAACCTTGTGTTGTCATTTTTGTCATTGGCGGTGCCGGGGCCAAAGAGCGCACCCAAACCAGAGTTGGCCACCGAAGCAATCGCATTCGCCGCTGCAAGAATTTGCTGCTCGTTATAGGCTACACTTCCGTCAATTACCTGAGCCTTGATTTTTCCCATATTCCACGCCGCAAACGTAAATGCGCTCTGGCGTGTTTCAATCTGGTCTTCAACATCGAGCTGAGCACTAGCGGGTGCTGATACGGCAGCACTCATTGCCAAGGCTACAAAAAATCGTGATATACGCATGGTTGGTTCTCTTATTGTGTAAGGTGCTGTGGCTTGGTCGATGTAATGATTCCATAGATACGGCCAAATTTATACCTCAATTCCGCAACCTCTGAAGCCCCGAATTCTGCCTGCCGGCATCTATGGAATCTGCTCACAGGGAAGGGAACGGAAAGATGGTGGCATTATCATTGCCGGTCAAGCGGGTGCCAGAGGTATAGCTGGTGGGATCGTAATCGTGTAACCCTGAAACAAAAAAAGCCACTTGGCTCGCGCCTGAGTGACTTTTTTGCAAAATTGGTAGGACCACCCAGATTCGAACTGGGGACCTCTACCATGTCAAGGTAGCGCTCTAACCAACTGAGCTATGGTCCTGTATTCTGCAACGGGGCGAAATATACTGATTCCGGCGTATATGGTCAACCACTTTTATAGGGAATGCGTATTTGCTAACGGAAAAGAGCAGGGGAGATTGATTTGGAAGATAATTCGGAATGTAAAATAAATCGACGGGGTATTGCGACCCCGCCGATTCTAAAGTATCAAGCAGTTGCTGTGAATTTGCTTAGGCGCCTTCTGAATACCAGTCCACCAAGTGCCAGGCTCAAAAGTCCAAGAGTGCCAGACTCTGGAACATCCTGAGTTGGCAAGCATGCGGGATCAGTCGGGTTCAGATCGCAAAAGTCTAGTGTTTCTTGCAGCTTCTTGTTGGCAAAATCAGTTACAAAAGCCGTGACAACATCGGTGTCCGTGGTGTTGAACAGGTTCAAGTTGAATACTGTGCCACCGTGGCCGGTAATCAGGCTGCTGTACGATTCGATCGTGCTTGAGTTTCTTAGTACACCATTGTACAGCGCATTGTTGTCTGTGAGGATGCTGTCAAGAACGGAGCTATTTACGTTCGCGCCGCCGACTGTTCCATAATATGAGGAGTTGTTCGGGTTATTCGGCTCATCTGTCAAAATGATGATGTTTTTTACAGCGTTGGACCGGAAGGAAAAGAGGTCTGATTGGCCGTCCAGTGCATTTAACGCGAAGGCTGTAGCTAAATAGCCAGGCTCGGTGCCTCCGTTAGTGCGCAATCCGTTTGCTGCAGTTGAGAAATCATCAGCGTCAACGAAGTCAGTAAGCATTCGTGGCGATACGCCGCGGTCACCATAACCGACCAAGCCGTACTGAGCGTCAACTTGCCCCGTTCCGGTCAGTATGCTCGCGAATAGACCAATGTTGGTTCTGAGGTTTCTCTGAACATTCCCCATTGACCCTGATTCATCTACAACGAAGACGATGTCGCTGAGGATGGGTGCAGCATGAACCGGCGCCGCCACAATTGCGGTTCCGAAGACTAGCCCGGATAGTAATTTTTTTAGATTCATGATCGTTATCTCTTCCTGATTGAGTGCGTTGCAGGCTTCCGGCCGTACATCATTAGATCGGGAAAGCTTGCGCTAGGCTGGGTTTCAGCTCAATCATATCTCTGCATATTGTGTGCCTATTTCGTCAGTCTTTAATAAAATGCTATAAAAACAAAAACATAGATGTTGGAGGGGTGCTGTGGGGTGATGGTTTTAGTGAAAGGTGTATGATTTCCTGACATTACCCCAGTCATAACTGTCAGTATGCTTTACCCTTTCTCAGCGAGGCCCTAAGAGCTCTACTCAAAGCACTCCAGCGGTTAACGATCAATGCTGCGAAGATTAATCCACAACCGGCCAATTGCATGGGCGCCATGGTTTCACCAAACCAGCCTGCCGCAAACAGTGACACCCATACAGGCTCCAAGACCAGAATAACGGCTCCGTGGCTATGGGTAGACAGGCTTTGGGCATAGGTTTGCACAAGGAAGCGCCCGGCGGTTCCAACAATCGCACTCGCGAGTACCCACCAGATCAGAAGCGGAGGCGGGTTGCTGAAGGTTGGCTGCCAAGGCTCCATCAGTAAGGATTCAATCAGGGTTAGCAAACCAACGGTAAGCAGTGCGATGGCTGTCAAAGGTAGGGCAGGGATACGACGCCTCTCGACGGATTCGCCCTTACGGTTAATTGTTGTGCGTTGATTTGCCGCGCGGGTGTTGAGCGTGAAATACAGGGCAAAAATGGTTGCTGCCACAACAAAAAATATCTGTCCGGCTTCTGGCTTAAATCCGTTTTTAAGGGACAGCAAAGCCAGCCCCGCTATGGCAACAGGAATGGCCAGCCAGGTGCTCGCAGGTTGGGCCTCTTTGAAAACCAATCGGGCGATAATCGGTACGATCACCACGCCAAGACTTGTTAAGAAGGCGCCTTCACCCATGCTGGTACCGTGAAACAAACCCATCACCCAAAAGCTCATGGCAATGCCAAATACCAGGCCAACGCCAATTCCACGCTTGAGTTGGTCAGCACTGAGGTGGGCCAGCGACCGCCATGCAAAAATAGCCAAAAAACCACCTGCAACCAGAAAGCGCAGCGCCATAAATAGCAGCGGTGGCATGAGTAGAATGGCTTCTTTGGAAAAAATCCAGCTTACTGCGGCAAGGAGGGTAACGGCGACGAGGAGCAAATCCGATTTGTACGAGTCAGACATGGTGTAGGGAGGCACCAGAGTTAGAAAGTGTTATTGCCTGGCAATGTATAGTTTGCGAAGTAAAAAAGAAAGTGGGCTCGTCCTTGAGCTCGGTGAAACCGCTAAAGCCAATGGCTGTTAATTGTTAAGCGTAGTGTAAACAAGTGCAGACATATCCGTTTGATCAGAGCCTGGCACCTCTATGTACTGGTCTTTGGACCCCCACAGTTTCCACCATGGGCGTTTACCGTAGGTTCTGCTGGCAAAATCCACCTGTAGGCCATTTAGAGTTGTGTTATTCACGACTGGAACCGAGATGTTTCCGGTTTCAGAACCCAGCACACCACTATGGCTCACTCCCTCATTCATAAGCACCGGGTAGTGGTTGTAGAAAAGGCCGGCAGGGCCATTCTGGTTGCCGACTTTACCTGCAAGGCTGAGATTGCCAGAGCAGGAATCGATACCCTGCGCAGAGGTGGCGCCGCAGGCTGAATGGGCTGGGACAACGCCATCGTCAGTGCCGGCGATGAATGGTTTGGTAATACCGCCGTAGGATGAGCCACCTGCGACGAACCTCAGCCTTGGGATAGAATTTGGGCTTAGAGCCAGGTTTCTGGCGGTATTGGTTTGCAGATCATTGACTACCCCCAGTTTTCCGGGCTCTGGCTCTATTCCTGTGAACGCCTGCACCGCAGCGCGCAAAGGCCAGTTATACCAAGTGGGGTTATACGCGAGGTTTACAGCCAAGTTAGCCAACTCGGTACCACCACCTGCACCAGAGTAATCTATGGAGGCAAGAATTTTCAGCGGGGGCAAACCTTCGTTCTGCAACCAGCGTGCCTGATTCTCAAGCAGGTAGCGTGTCACCAAATCGCCGGTTGAGTGCGAAACGATTATGCAAAAATTACTGCACAATCCCTGCTGACTGATTTCGCGGATCTGTTCGTAGGCTCTTTGCGCAATGCTGCCTTCCACCCGGCCGTCGCTGGGCCAGTCAATGCGGGCTTCAGATCGTGATAGCCAAAATGTTCGCCAGTAATCCTCGCCCGCGTCTCTGATCGCCTGGAGATCGGCAGGAGGAGTCGCAAGATCTTCCATCTGAAATCCGTGGACCAGTATAACGTTGTGCCCCGCGAGTTGGGCTTGGGCAGTTCCGGCTATCATACTGCTGGTGAGAGCCGCAGCTAGCGTAATTTTACAGGCATTTCGGGTCATTTTTGTTTTCATGATTGCTCCGTTTGCTTGGTTATTATTTTTTTTGCTAACTCAGAACTTGTCAGCCAGCTGTTTTAGCAACGCTGCGCGCTGTTCTGATTCGGGGTTTGCCGCTGGGGTGTCCTGAAGGTCATCAAGATCTGGCGGCTCAAAGTCGAATCCTTCACTCGGACCGTAGGCATAATGGGTGCGGTCACCGGGTTTCGCCGGCAGTTGCCGTATCTGCAAATTTCGCAGTTGAAGTTTTGCATCGAATGATTTGTTGGCAAGTACAGTGCCGTGAGCTCTCAGCAGGATAGTGTCTGAGGTGCGGTC
Source organism: Marinobacter sp. DY40_1A1 (assembly GCF_016597815.1). Taxonomy (GTDB): domain Bacteria; phylum Pseudomonadota; class Gammaproteobacteria; order Pseudomonadales; family Oleiphilaceae; genus Marinobacter; species Marinobacter xiaoshiensis. The sequence goes on from NZ_VCHA01000001.1 coordinate 1,058,871, forward strand.
GAGGCGTTTCTCGGCTTGAAGCTGTGCGATTGGTTGTTGGCCGTTGTAGAGCTGTGCAGACAACGCAAAGAAACCAGAATCTTGTGGCGAGAATGTTACTGGAATGACAAGGTTGTTGTTACTCACGTAGGTGTCGTCAAGCCCTTCAAAGTCTCCCAGGTAAGGCTCGATAGTAAGGCTGGAAACGTGTCTGACAGGCTTGCCATCCACTGTTGCCTCAACAACAAGCCGGTAGTCTCCGGGCTGTTGGTCGGAGTTCAGGCTGCCTTGGTAATACCCTGTTTGGGTATCCTGTTCCAGATTTGTGCTTGTGGCCGAGTCTCTGGATTCTGGGCGCTCCAAGCTTGCCTGAAGCAAGGGCCCCATCACCTGTGGACCCTGCAATGAGGCGACAACAAGTATGTCTTCACCCCGGGTAAAACGGAATTTTTCGAGGGTGACAGTAAACTGGCCGCTGTTTTCAAGCGGCAGCACCACTGGCTCGTAATGGTTCCCGCGGTATCCCTTAGCCTGGGCTTCAGTTAACGGCACGGACCAAGAGGGATAACGCACAGACTGAGCATACTCATTCGCTACTTTTGCCAACATGAACCCGACAGGATTGTCTGAGGGTGGTTGTGTCCGGGAGGCGGCCGGTGTTGCGGAGGCTAATGTAGCGGGGGCAGAGCCGGGAGTTTTGTTTTGGCCTTTGTTCCCTGGAGCCATCGACTCCCAGCTAAAAGCGAAGCGGTTTTCTTCCGACAGCAGGTAGCCAGTGCCAATCACTGTGCAGGCAGCAACTAATAGACTGATTGCGAGCGCTTTCGGGAGCATTCATCTGACCTTTTCAGTTATTGGGTTGTCCGTCAAGTGCGGTGTCGTTTAGTCCATACCGGCCAAAATATAGTCAAAATGAGGCGCCCCGTCCCAAATTAGTGTGACGCGCAGCACAAAAACATCAAAAGCACCCGGAACCATTAATTTCCTATAAAGTTATATGTGCGTTACATTTCGTGATTAACTTATTTTTCGAACAATCGTGCAGAGGCGAATACCATGCGTTACCTGCAGACATTCAATAGTCGGTTGCGGCAAATACGTGAGGCAGGGCGTCTATCGAGCAAGGACGTAGCAGAGATCTGCGGCGTTGAAGAAGCCAAGGTTGTAAGTTGGGAAGCGTCGGATGCGAGACAGCGTACCTATCCGGATGTATCCGCACTATTGGATTTCTGCATAAAGACCGAAACGCCTTTGGAAGACATGCTGGATCTTACCGAGCCAGGGGGCGGCGGCCAGCTTGAATTGCCAGGACTCGCTTTCAGCAACAGTGATGACCTGTCAACGGCACTGAAAGAGCTTGAGCAAGAAATAGACAGGATTCAGTTGTCGGATGAGGAGGGTGAACTGCTGCGCCGATTCCGCAAGACGACTGCGGAGAACCGGCGCATGATTCTGCAGATTCTGGGCGCCTGAGCGCCCAGAAATAGCACTTGGTTTTAACCCCATTACTGCTTTTTGTAAATGTTCTCGTAAACGTAGTTGGTCGCTTCTACAAACCCGTCGATACTGCCGCAATCAAAGCGCTGGCCTTTAAATTTGTAGGCCAGAACGCACCCGTTTTTCGCTTGCTCAAGCAGCGCATCGGTTATCTGGATCTCACCGTTTTTACCTGCAGGGGTACGCTCCAGAATATCGAAAATATCCGGTGTGAGAATATAACGACCGATGATCGCCAGATTGCTTGGGGCATCTTCCGGAGCAGGCTTTTCAACCATGTCTGTAACGCGATACAGACCATCTTTCATGGACTCGCCCGCAATAACACCGTACTTGTGGGTTTCGTCCTCAGGAACTTCTTCAATGGCGACAATGGAGCAGCGGAACTGGTTATAAAGTTTAACCATTTGTGCCAATACGCCGTCTTCGCCTTCACCCGGGCCAACGCAAAAGTCATCTGCAAGTACTACTGCAAACGGATTGTCGCCCACAAGGTTACGGCCACTAAGAATGGCATGGCCCAGCCCCTTCATCTCAATTTGGCGAGTAAAAGCGAAGGTGTTGTTGTCAATCAGTTCCCGAATGGATGACAACAAGCCTTCTTTTCCTGAGCCGGCAATCTGGTGCTCAAGCTCGTAGCTTATGTCGAAATGATCTTCGATTGCCCGCTTGCCGCGACCGGTCACAAAACCGAATTCATGAATGCCGGCTTCAGAGGCCTCCTCAACACCGTACTGCACCAGAGGTTTGTTCACTATCGGCAGAATTTCTTTGGGCATCGCCTTGGTGGCAGGCAGGAAGCGGGTACCGTAACCGGCAACCGGGAAGAGGCATTTTTTGATCATTTGGGATTTTTCCTTTGGTCGGGATTTGTAGCGTGTCCATGATTTTGGAGAGTTTACCAAGTTATTTGCCGGAATGGAGAGAGCAAGGAGGAATCATTACGTTCTGTAATCGCCTGTACAGGTAGGGCACTTTATAGAGACCTGGCGCTGGTGTTTAATTAATTACTTCTAAATGTCGCTATAACCTACTGTTTTAATGATTATTAAAATTGTAAGTTTTGGAAATCGGCACTGGATTATCCGATCTCGGTTTTTTAGAGTAACAGGGCGAATCTGTAAGGATCGTCATTCTGACTTTTCACTTCAATGAGGCACAGCGTGAGACCCATCCTGCTGACAACCCTGATATTTGGCCTTTTTACCGGCCAGGCATCAGCTACCAGTGCCAAGTCTCGGGCCGAGTCGCCGTTGTGGGATCTGTATCCGGCCGACCTTCTGCAGTCTGTGACCCAATATGTGGCTTCGCATGTTGAGCTTTCCGGTGACTCCACCCAGAACAACGATAGAGCGGATGGCCGGCTTAACCTGACCAGTAACAACCTGATCTGGTCTCAGCACGTACTTGGTCTTGATTTTAGTGACTCAGTGGCAAGAGAGGGAAGTGCAGAATCGACGACACTGGCGCTACGTTATTCGTTTCCATTGGCGGGCAGTCACTTCCAGGTTGATCTTGAGAATCGGGACTATGCTGGCGCGGTGAACGGTTCCGGCCAGCGTTACGATACTTACGGTGAGCGGCGCAACCTAAAAGTAACCGGTAAACGGGCGCTTTGGACATGGCAAGGGATCGAGGTTGGCAGTCTGTTTTCCTACACCAGTAGCAGAAGTAGTGCCTTCGAAGACGAGATATGGCTTGAGGATGCCTCGCACCAGCTTTCCAGCTTTGGGCTGCAAGGAAGCGCCTCGCAAGAGTTGATGGGCGGCTTTTATGCCACAACATCACTGACCGCCATTGGCGGGGTGGATTCAGAAGAAACAATACGTGCGGAGGGCTACAATAGTGATTCTGAGGGCTTCCATAAATTGGCGGTGGAAGCTTCTCTCAGTCGGGAGGTTTTGAGCTGGAACCTTGGCCTTAACGGTCGATATCAATTCGCGCCCGAAGACTTGCCATCCTCCGAGTATATGGTCGTTGCAGGGCCAAGCCTGATGCGCGGGTTTAACGGCCAGACCCTGCGGGTTGTCGAGGGCGGCTTGCTTCAGATGAATGCTCGTAGTCCTGGCTATCACTGGCCTTTTGGATCCGAGCTTAACTCATCCATCACACTTTCCCTGTTACAAGGCTGGGCACCCTATTCGGAGGCGCAGTCTGACCGGTTTGGCAGCACCAGTTCTGGCGAAATCTCTTTCCAGCTCTATTCCAGAGATTTCCGTGCAGACTTGAGCGTCGGGCAAATGCTTAATGCCTCCAATACTGCACTCCTCATGCCTACAAGCCCGGATCTCTCTTTTTCCATTTCAGTCGGTATCTGACTACCCCCTTACCAAGATGTCACTTGAAGCCTGCCGTGTAGCTGGTGCTACATTGATAAGCTGGCTTACAAGGAGTTCTGGCATGACTGGATCACGGCGAACCGGGTTTCTATCTTCCCTTGCGATTTTAATGGTGCTCTCCGGCAACACTCTGGCGTTCGGGTTCAAAGATGTCTCAGACAAAGCCCAAACCCTGGCCCACGAAAAATACGAGCAGCCAGCGCAAGCACCAGACTTCCTCGCTAACCTTGGTTATTCAGATTACCAATCTATCCGGTTCAAGCCTGAGCAAAGCCTTTGGCGCTCAGGCAAGTCGCGCTTTCAAGTGATGATGATCCCCCAAGGCAGCTTCTATTCCCACGCTGTCAAATTGAACATCATCGATAGTGAAGGCGTGCATCCCGTCGGGTTTGATAAAACCCGGTTTGATTATCCCAATCCTGAAATGGCCAAACGTATTCCGGCTGATCTGGGCTATGCCGGGTTCAAGTTAACCTACCCTTTGTCAGATAAAGGCACACAAAACCAGTTTCTGGTGTTTGGTGGCGCGAGCTACTTCCGTGGTGTTGGTGCAAATCAGAACTTCGGACTTTCAGGGCGGGGCATAGCCGTCGATACAGGCCTGCCATCCGGCGAGCAATTCCCCTCGTTCACCGAATTCTGGATGGAGCGGCCCAAGGCAGACAGCGATGTAATGGTGGTGTATGGCCTGCTTGATGGCGCCAGCCTCACCGGCGCATACCGGTTTGAAATCCATCCAGGGAAAAGCACCCGAATGGACGTGACCGCACAACTGTTCTTCCGGAGTGATATTGAGCAACTTGGCCAGGCACCGCTCACGTCCATGTTTTTCTATGGTGATAACACCTTGAGGCCAAGGGGAGAGTGGCGACCTCAGGTGCATGACTCGGATGGTTTGTTGATCAATGATGGCAAAACCGGCGAGTGGCTCTGGCGCCCGCTGGTCAACCCGGCAGATCTGCAGTTGAGCTATCACCATGTAGAAGACGTCAAAGGCTTTGGTTTGATCCAGCGTGACCGTCAATTTGATGATTTTCAGGATAACGAAGCTCGTTATGATCGCCGGCCAAGCATGTGGGTAGAGCCTGGCGGCAAAAACAGGGAAGGTTGGGGAAAGGGCGAGGTAGTGCTCGTTGAAATTCCCTCCGGTGCGGAATCAAACGACAACATTGTTGCCTTCTTCAAGCCAGCGGAAAAGGTGATGGGTAACCAAAGCCGCCGTCTGCAATATTCAGTAAGCTTTGGCGAGCCAGGTATCACTGAACAACCTAATGCGCGTGCGCTACGTACTTTTGTCGGCACTGACAATGCCGGGGGTAACTCTGGTGAAGCCTTGCGTCTGATTGTGGATTTCGAAGGCGGTGAACTTTCAGAGCTGCCCCCGGATGCCGCCGTTGTAAGTCATGTGACGGGTGGCGAAGGTGTGGAGGTGATGGAGCATTTTGTTGAGTACATCGAAGCCACTGACGTTTGGCGCCTGTCGATTCTCGCAAAGCCACCCACAGAAAAGCCGCTTACGCTCAGGGGCACCCTTAATAAAGACGGCAAAGCCATTACCGAAACCTGGACATATTTGCTCGGACCAAAAACAGGTCTTCGGGGCGTCTCATCATAGGTCACGGGTAGCCAGAACAGACAGTCACTAACGGGCAAGGAGACAAACATGGAGGATATTTCCTTCCAGCATGTATTCAGCCGTGTATATAGCTATCTGTGTGAAGCTGGAATTGAGATGACCAGTGAACGCTGTCGACAGTTGCTTCAGCTAATTGACGACGCCGTCGCGGAGGTTGGCGAAAGCGCTAACCAAAAGGCTTCAGCTGAAACCTTCCACGGCTCCCCAACCCTCGGCGGCCACCGCCTGTTGCGGAGTGCTATGGACAGGCTGCCTGAATACTTCACCCTCCCTGAAGTCAAGATCCCCACGCCGGCACCTGATCTGTGCAGAGGCAGCATCGGGTATCACTGTCGTGGATAAATCCAAGACACAAGGCCCCGGAAAACACCGGTGGCGTCTGGTAGCTAATATGCGCCGGGCAGTATTAATGCTGTTCGTGTTCGGCCAAACCGGTGTTGCCAGCTACTACCTGCTTTGGGTGCTGCCTTACCATGGAGGCACTGCACTGGAAATCGGTATGCTGGCATTGTTTGCCATTCTTTATGCCTGGATCGCTGTGGGCTTCTGGACAGCTGTATTCGGGTTTGTGGTCAGGCTGATAGGTGGAGACCGACACTCCATACTCAAACGCCACCCAGATGCGGAACTTCAGCAGACGCCCATGGCGAAAACCGCTGTTCTGTTGCCCATATACCATGAGCCAGTGCACTGGACTCTGAGTGGCCTGAAAGCGGTATATCGGGATATTGAACGCACAGGCCAGATCGAACATTTCGAGTTTTATATACTTTCAGACAGCCGTGATCCAGATGTGTGGCTTGAAGAACAGGTGACATGGAATAGAGTCGCAAAGGAGTTGGGAGGTGAAGGCCGAATTTTCTATCGTCGCCGGCCCGTGAACCTCAACTACAAAAGCGGCAACGTTGCAGACTTTCTTCGGCGCTGGGGAAAGCGTTGCAAGTACATGGTGGTATTGGATGCAGACAGCCTGATGACCGGCAGCACCATCGTTCGCATGGTTCAGCTTATGCAAAGAGAGCCAGGTGTGGGAATCCTGCAAACCAATCCGAATATCATCAACGGCCAGTCCCTGTTTGCCCGCATTCAGCAATTTGCCAACCGCTTTTATTCAACATTATTTGCCACCGGTCTGGCGGCTATCCAGATGGGCGATGCCGCATTCTGGGGCCACAACGCCATCCTCCGTATTGAACCTTTCATGAAGCATTGCGGTCTGCGCAAACTGCCAGGTATCGGCATTTTTGGCGGCCCCATCATGAGCCATGATTTTGTTGAAGCCGCCTATATGGGCCGTGCGGGTTATGAAGTCTGGCTGGAGCCGGGTTTGAGTGGCAGTTACGAAGAATCCCCGCCAACCCTGGCCGACGAGTTGGCTCGCGATAGCCGATGGGCCAAAGGCAATCTGCAGCACCTATGGGTAATGCTGAGGGAACCGGGTTTACGCTTCGCCCATCGAATGGCGTTTCTTAACGGGATTATGGCGTACGTGGCGTCACCCTTGTGGCTCGGCTTTCTGATTCTTACCACGATTGCTGCCGCCAACATGACCTTGTCACCCATTGAATACTTTCCCGATGGCCATCAGGGACTGTTTCCGCTGTGGCCGGAATGGCGACCAGAGTGGGCCCTGGGGTTGGCGCTCAGTACTCTGGCACTGCTGTTTTTTCCCAAGTTTTTGGCTGTCATCGACGCTGTAATTCACCGGTATACCAAAGACTTCGGCGGGCTGATTCGGCTGTTCTGCAGCGTGATGCTGGAAATCATTATTTCCGTACTGTTAGCGCCGGTGCGCATGTGGGCGCACAGTCGTTACGTGGTGTCAGCCTTATTAAATGTGTCGTTGCAATGGGCCGGGCAGAATCGCACCGAGGAAACCAGCTGGAAAGAAGCACTGATCACCCAATTGCCGGGAATGGTGCTGGGCGCTGGTTGGTCCGCCTTTGCCTGGAGCCTCGACACCATGTTCTTCCTGTGGTCGTTGCCCGTGGCCTTACCCTTGATTCTGGCCGCACCCACCGCCGTGTACCTCAGCCGAAATTCGTTAGGTCAGGCTTTGAAGAAGCGCCGTCTCCTGCTAATACCGGAAGAAAATACCGCCATGGCGTTGCTGGAAGATGCGGTGACATATCGCGCACAGGAACCTGCAGATTCGACCCTTACCCCTCTTGAACAAGCTGTACTGAGGCTCGACCACAACCGCTTGCACCAGGCCTTGGCGTGGGATCACCGGCGTGGTTCCCGCAAGGCTGAGCTGGAACTCTGCGTGGCACGGTGCCTTGAGTTGGGACCCGATGCATTAACGCGTTCTGAAATGAGCCAGATTGTCAGGGACCGTGAGTCTTTAAAGGCATTGCACGAGGGTGCCTGGCGCTCAGTTCCGAGCAGCTTCTGGGGGCGTTCTATCGCTCGACTGAGTGCCCGAGCGAAAGACGCTTAGTATTCACTGCTCCACGGCCGCGACGAGTTACGAAAGGAGAAAAACTATGGATCGACGCACCCTCATGAAGACCCTGATAGCGGGGCTTGGTGCCAGTGCACTGCCACTTGCGCCTCTGGTATTTGCGCGGGAGGCAGAGGTTGATAGTGCTAACAGCGAAAAGCCATTCAGCTATGCGTGGCTGAAAGGCTATGCCCGTGAGTTGGCAGAGCACCCTTACATCTCCCACGAAGGCGAGTTGCCCGAAAGTCTCAAACAGATCAGCTGGGACGACTACCAGGCCATCCGGTTTCGCAAAGATCACGCCCTCTGGGCCGACAGCGACTCGGCCTTTCAAGCGCAACTCTTCCATTTGGGGCTGTATTTTCAATCGCCCGTCACGCTTCAAGAGGTGATTGACGGAAAGGCCACCGTTCTCAGGTATAACCCGGATTATTTTGCCTACGAGGGTAAGCAGCCACTCGGCGACCTTCCAGCCAACCTGGGCTATGCCGGCTTCCGCCTGCACTATCAAACCGACTTCTCCCGCGATCTGGCTGCGTTCCTTGGTGCCAGTTACTTCCGTGCAGTTGGTTCCGAAATGCAGTACGGCATGTCGGCCCGTGGGTTGGCCATTGATACCGCAATAGACGGCGAAGAGGAGTTTCCCCGGTTCAGCGCCTACTGGCTGGAAAGACCAAAGCCAGGCAGTCACGTGATGCGGGTATGGGGTTTGCTCGATTCGCCCAGCACCACAGGGGCCTACGCCTTTGTACTCGACCCCGGGCGTAACATGGTGATGGATGTAGATGTGGCGCTTTACCCCCGAACTGAAATGAAAAGAGCCGGCATTGCACCGCTGACCAGCATGTATCAGGTGGGTGAAAACAGCCGGCGCATGGATTATGACTGGCGCCCCGAGATTCACGATTCCGATGGCCTGGCTATGCTTTCCGGGAGCGGCGAATGGCTCTGGCGGCCCCTCGAAAACCCGGCCCATCTGCGCTTTAACAGCTTCAGCGATAACAACCCCCAGGGCTTTGGCTTGTTGCAGCGGGATCGGAACTTTGATCACTATCAGGACGACGGCGTGTTCTACGAGCGCCGCCCCAGTGTATGGGTGCAGCCGAAAGGCCAGTGGGGCAAGGGCAGTATTGATCTGGTGGAAATACCAACCGTCGATGAAACCTTCGACAACATTGTGGCGTTCTGGCACCCGGAGGAACCACTAAAACCGAAACAGGAGTACCTGTTCGCCTATCGCTTACACTGGGGTGAGCATGCGCCGGTTAATCCGAGCGAGTTGGCAATTGTCGAAGCAACCCGCACGGGATTGGGCGGGGTGATCGGTCAGAAGCGTGAGTATTTTTCGTGGCGCTTTGCCGTGGATTTCGCCGGAGGTGTGCTGAGCATGCTGGGGGAAAGCGCGGAGGTAGAGCCCGTTATAACCGTAAGCCGGGGAGAGGTGGAAATTACCTCGGCGCGGCCATTGTCTGCAATCGACGGGTATCGGGCAATGTTCGATCTGGTCCCGGGCGAGTCGGAAGAGCCCATTAATATACGGATGTATCTACGCCTGGGCGATGAGCCGCTCACGGAAACCTGGGTCTACCAATACACGCCGCCACCGCTTTCAGAACGAAAGTTGTACTGAGAGATCAGAGTCTATAATTCCACTTTGCTATGGATTGTTTACAATAGAAAGCCCGGATTGTTGACAATCCCGCGAGTCCAGCGTAAATTTCGACTCTATCAAGGCCACATTGTCGACAAACCATGCTGGATACTGCACCTCAAACCTACACTCGCGCTGATGAAGCCTTTGATTGTCTGCAAACGGCAATCGTAAAGGGGGATCTTGCGCCGGGCGACAAAATCGGCGAACTGGATCTCTGCTCCCGCTTCGATCTGACCCGTGGCCCGCTCCGGGAGGCCCTTGGCCGGCTGGAGTCCCGCGGGCTGCTAGTGCGACGCCCCCATGCGGGTGTGCGGGTGGTCTCGTTAAGCACCACCGAGTTGGTTGAGTTGTATCGCATACGGGAAATCATGGAAGGCCTTGCCGCACGCCAGGCTGCAGAGCGCATGACTGACCAGGAGATTGCCGACCTCCAAGCCACCCTCGATGCCCACGAAACCATGATCGACGAAGCCCACGGGCAGGCCTATTATCAGGCTGAAGGGGATTACGATTTTCACCACCGCATCGCCACGGGCAGCCGGAACACCAAACTGGCTCAGATGCTACTGGGCGATCTCTATTACATGGTGCGAATGTACCGTTACCGGTTAAGCACCTCCGCTGGTCGCCCCCACCGAGCCCTCGGTGAACACCGCCGTATAGTTGAAGCCATTGCCCAGCGTGATGGTGAGCTCGCAGAATTTCTGATGAAAAGACACATCAACGCCGCTCGAGAAAACATCGAGAAAAAAATTCAGGAAGGCGTTTTAACCATCTGATAAGAGAGGAATAACCATGTCCAATAAGCTCTCCCCAGGCGCGCGTTTTCGCAAAGCCTTGAACGATAACAAACCCCTCCAGATTGTAGGCACAATTAACGCCTACGCTGCCATGATGGCCGAACGCGTAGGGCACCAGGCTATCTACTTGTCTGGTGGTGGCGTGGCGAACGCCTCTTATGGATTGCCAGATCTGGGCATGACCAGCCTGAACGATGTGGTAGAAGATGTACGCCGCATCACCGCAGCAACCGAACTGCCGTTGCTGGTGGATATTGATACGGGTTGGGGTGGGGCATTCAACATTGCCCGCACTATCCAGCAGATGGAACGCGCAGGCGCCGCCGCCGTACATATTGAAGATCAGGTAGCCCAGAAGCGTTGCGGACACCGCCCGAACAAGGAAATAGTTTCCAAAGACGAAATGGTTGATCGCATCAAAGCCGCCGCCGATGCCCGTGTAGACAAAGACTTCTTCATCATGGCCCGCACCGATGCCTTCCAGAAAGAAGGCCTGGAAGCAGCCATCGATCGCGCCAAGGCCTGCATTGAAGCCGGTGCTGATGGTATTTTTGCAGAAGCGGTTACTGAGCTGGAACACTACAAAGCGTTTTCCGAAGCACTGGGCGACGTACCTTTGCTGGCCAACATTACCGAGTTTGGCGCCACACCTCTTTATAATCGCAAAGAGCTGGGTGAGGCCGGTGCCAGCATGGTTCTGTACCCGCTGAGCGCCTTCCGCGCCATGAACAAAGCGGCCGTTACCGTGTACCAGAACATTCTTGAGAAGGGCGATCAGAAAGACGTAGTTGATCTGATGCAAACCCGTATGGAACTCTACGATTACCTGAACTATCACGACTTTGAACAGAAGCTGGACCAGCTGTTCCAGCAGTCAAAATAATTAGAGGAGAGATATCCATGGCAGAAGCAAAGAAACTCGGTGGCGCAGGCCTTCGCGGACAGGTAGCTGGTGAAACTGCACTGTGCACCGTTGGTAAAACCGGAACCGGCCTGACCTATCGTGGTTACGATGTAAGCGATCTGGCAGACAATGCCCAGTTTGAAGAGGTAGCCTATCTGCTGCTGCGCGGCAAGCTACCGAACCAGCAGGAACTGGACGCTTACAAGAAGAAGCTCCAGAGCCTGCGTGGACTGCCTGCAGCACTCAAGACCGTTCTTGAGCAGATCCCCAAAGATGCTCACCCCATGGACGTTATGCGCACCGGCGCCTCCATGCTGGGCAACCTGGAAACCGAGAAGGACTTCAGCGAGCAGGACGACAAAATCGACCGCATGCTGGCTCTGTTCCCGGGCATCATCACCTACTGGTACCGCTTCGCCCATGAAGGCGTGCGCATCGAGACCGACAGTGATGTGGATTCCATTGGCGGTCACTTCCTCGAGCTGCTCCACGGCAAGAAGCCCAGCGAGCTGCACGAGCGTGTGATGAACGTCTCCCTGATTCTGTACGCCGAGCACGAATTCAACGCCTCCACCTTCACGGCTCGCGTGTGTGCGTCTACGTTGTCTGACATTCACAGCTGTGTAACCGGCGCCATCGGTACCCTGCGTGGCCCACTGCACGGCGGCGCGAACGAAGCGGCGATGGAACTGATTCAGAGATTCCAGACACCAGAGGAAGCGGAAGAAGGCCTGATGGGCATGCTGGCTCGCAAGGAAAAGATCATGGGCTTCGGCCACGCGATATACAGCGAATCCGATCCGCGCAACGTGATCATCAAAAAGTGGTCAGAAAAGCTGGCTAAGGAAGTGGGCGATACGGTTCTGTATCCGGTATCCGTGCGCTGTGAAGAAGTAATGTGGCGCGAGAAGAAATTGTTCTGTAACGCCGACTTCTTCCATGCCTCGACCTATCACTTCATGGGCATTCCCACTGAACTGTTCACGCCGATTTTTGTTATGTCCCGTGTTTCCGGTTGGACAGCGCACGTAAAAGAGCAGCGCGAAAATAACCGGATTATCCGCCCAAGTGCGGATTACACCGGGCCGGACCATGCTGAGTGGGTGCCGATTGAGAAGCGGGCTTAAACACTGAACACAAGAGTACTCTTAATGAACACCAACTACCGTAAACCTCTACCAGGCACCGACCTGGATTATTTCGATACCCGCCAGGCCGTTGAAGACATTCAAGCCGGCGCGTACGACAAACTCCCGTACACCTCCAGAATTCTGGCGGAACAGCTTGTTCGTCGTTGCGATCCCGATGCGCTGACGGATTCCCTCAAGCAGTTCATCGAGCGCAAACGTGATCTCGACTTCCCCTGGTACCCGGCTCGCGTGGTTTGCCACGACATCCTGGGCCAGACAGCTCTGGTGGATCTCGCAGGCCTGCGCGACGCCATTGCAGAGAAGGGCGGTGATCCCGCTAAAGTGAACCCGGTTGTTCCAACCCAGCTAATCGTGGATCACTCTCTGGCTGTTGAGCACGCTGGCTTTGAGAAAGATGCGTTCGAAAAGAACCGGGAAATCGAAGACCGCCGTAACGACGATCGTTTCCATTTTATCAACTGGACCAAAAAAGCGTTCAAGAACGTGGATGTTATCCCGCCAGGTAACGGCATCATGCACCAGATCAACCTGGAGAAAATGTCTCCGGTGGTGCAGGCGCGCCCGGATGGTGAAGGCAAGAAGGTCGCGTTCCCGGATACTTGTGTAGGCACAGACAGCCACACGCCAATGGTTGATGCTCTTGGTGTTATCTCTGTTGGTGTTGGTGGCCTGGAAGCCGAGAGCGTAATGCTTGGCCGTGCCTCCATGATGCGCCTGCCGGATATCGTAGGTGTAGAGCTGACAGGAAAGCTGCAGCCAGGCATCACCAGTACCGATATGGTATTAGCTTTGACTGAATTCCTGCGCAGAGAGCGTGTAGTAGGGGCTTATCTGGAATTCTATGGCGAAGGCGCAGACAGCCTGACCATTGGCGATCGTGCCACTATCTCCAACATGACACCGGAATACGGCGCAACGGCGGCCATGTTCTACATCGATGGCCAAACCATCGACTATCTGAAGCTGACCGGCCGTGAAGACGAGCAGGTAGCTTTGGTAGAAAAGTTCGCCAAGCACACAGGCCTGTGGGCAGACGCCCTGAAGACGGCTGAGTATGAGCGTGTTCTGAAGTTCGATCTGTCTACCGTTGTGCGCACACTGGCTGGTCCTTCCAATCCACATGCGCACTTGCCAACCTCCGAGCTTGCTGCACGTGGCATCGCCAGTGAGTGGGAGCAGGAAGAAGGCAAAATGCCGGATGGGGCTGTAATCATCGCTGCCATCACCAGCTGCACCAACACCAGTAACCCCCGAAATATGGTTGCTGCCGGTTTGATTGCCCGTAACGCCAACAAATTGGGCCTCACCCGCAAGCCCTGGGTGAAATCCTCTCTGGCACCGGGTTCTAAAACCGTTGAAATGTACCTCAACGATGCCGGGTTGTTGCCCGAGTTGGAAGATCTAGGCTTCGGTGTGGTGGGGTTCGCCTGCACTACCTGTAACGGCATGAGCGGCGCACTGGATCCGGTTATCCAGAAAGAAGTGGTTGATCGTGATTTGTACGCAACGGCAGTGCTCTCCGGTAACCGTAACTTCGACGGCCGGATTCACCCCTACGCCAAGCAGGCATTCCTTGCTTCACCGCCTTTGGTGGTGGCATACGCCATTGCTGGAACCATCCGCTTCGATATCGAAAAAGATACGCTGGGGTACGATAAAGAAGGTAATCCAGTCACCCTGAAAGATATCTGGCCGGATGATGCAGAAATCGACGCCATTGTGAAAAAGTCGGTGAAGCCGGAACAGTTCCGCAGCACCTACATTCCAATGTTCGACGTAACCCAGGAAGCCCACGCCAACATCAGCCCGTTATACGATTGGCGCCCAATGAGCACCTACATCCGTCGCCCGCCATACTGGGAAGGCGGCATGGTTGGCGAGAAGCAGCTCAAAGGCATGCGCCCGCTGGCGGTGCTGCCAGACAACATCACCACAGACCACCTGTCGCCGTCCAACGCCATCATGATGGACAGCGCAGCCGGTGAATACCTGCACAAAATGGGTGTGCCGGAAGTGGACTTTAACTCCTACGCAACCCACCGCGGCGACCACCTGACCGCCCAGCGCGCAACCTTTGCCAACCCGAAACTGTTCAACGAAATGGTGTTGGATGAAAACGGTAAAGTGAAGCAGGGCTCTCTGGCGCGTATCGAGCCGGAAGGCAAGGTTACTCGCATGTGGGAAGCCATCGAAACCTACATGGAGCGCAAGCAGCCGCTGATTATTATCGCCGGCGCTGATTATGGTCAGGGTTCCTCCCGGGATTGGGCAGCCAAAGGCGTGGCATTGGCCGGTGTTGAGGCCATCGTTGCCGAAGGCTTTGAGCGCATCCACCGCACCAACCTGGTAGGTATGGGTGTTATGCCACTGCAGTTCGAAGAAGGCACAACGCGCAAAACCCTGAGTATTGATGGCACGGAAATTTTCGATGTTGAAGGAAAGCCTGCGCCCGGCGCCAAGCTGACTCTCATCATCACCCGCAAAGACGGAAGTTCTGAGAAGGTGCCCGTTATTTGCAGACTGGATACTGCAGAGGAGTTGCACATTTATTCAGCGGGTGGCGTATTGCAGCGCTTTGCTGAGGACTTTCTTCAGTCCGAAGGTGCGGTTTGAATAATGAGGGCAATGAAATGAGTCACGCACCGCAAATCAAAGTCCCCGCCACTTACATCCGTGGCGGCACCAGCAAAGGTGTATTTTTCCGTTTGGATGACCTCCCTGAGAGGGCCCGTACACCGGGCCCGGCGAGGGATAACCTGTTGCTGCGTGTGATTGGCAGCCCAGACCCCTACCAGAAGCAAACCGATGGTATGGGAGGTGCCACATCCAGCACCAGCAAAACCGTAATCCTGAGCAAAAGCACTCAGCCAGATCACGATGTGGACTATCTGTTCGGGCAAGTGAGCATCGATAAGCCCTTTGTGGACTGGAGCGGCAACTGCGGCAACCTCACGGCAGCCGTCGGCGCCTTTGCGATTAACAGTGGCTTCGTCGCAAACGACCGCATTCCGGAAAACGGCACGGCGGTGGTGCGCATCTGGCAGGCCAACATCCGCAAGACCATCATTGCCAATGTGCCTATCACCAATGGTGAGGTGCAGGAAACCGGTGACTTTGAGCTGGACGGAGTCACGTTTCCCGCAGCTGAAGTGCAAGTGGAATTCATGGATCCAGCCGATGGCGAAGGCTCAATGTTCCCCACCGGCAATCTGGTGGATGAACTGGAGGTTCCAGGCGTTGGCACCTTGCAAGCCACCATGATCAATGCCGGTATCCCTACGGTGTTTATCAATGCGGAGGCCGTCGGCTACAAAGGCACAGAACTGCAGGACGACATCAACAGCGATCCTAAAGCCCTGGCGATGTTTGAAAGCATTCGCGCCCATGGCGCTGTGAAGATGGGGCTGATCCAGAACATCGAAGAAGCCGCCGCCCGACAGCACACGCCAAAAGTGGCTTTCGTGGCACCGCCGGCGGAGTACACTTCATCGAGCGGAAAGAAGATTGCTGCAGGTGACATCGATGTGCTGGTGCGCGCTCTCTCCATGGGCAAGCTACACCACGCTATGATGGGCACAGCCGCAGTCGCCATCGCAACCGCAGCAGCCATTCCCGGAACACTGGTGAACCTGGCAGCAGGCGGCGGCGATCGCACCTCAGTCACCTTTGGCCATCCGTCTGGCACCCTGCAAGTCGGGGCAGAAGCCAAAGAAATAAACGGCCAATGGACGGCTACCAAAGCCATCATGAGCCGCAGTGCGCGCATACTGATGGAAGGCTGGGTTAGGGTGCCTGGAGATAGCTTCTAGCAGTAAGTGAAAAACGGGTAACCGGCTCCTTTCGGTCATTGAGCGCTAAGTTTGCTAGGCTGTATGTAGTAAGCAGACACTCAAATCGAAGGAGCCGGTGCTATGTCAGCCACTACGTCAGCCACATTCGATCTCAACGAACGCCCCGATTACGATGAAGCCCTCCAGAAAATCGCCGATTACGTCCTTACCTATAAAGTAGAAAACAAAGAAGCCTGGAACACGGCGCGCCTTTGCCTGATGGATACGCTCGGCTGCGGCCTGCTGGCTTTACGCTTTCCGGATTGCACCAAACACCTGGGGCCGATCGTGGAGGGCACGATTGTTCCCCATGGTGCCCGCGTTCCAGGTACCTCATTCAGGCTCGATCCTGTGAAAGCAGCCTGGGACATTGGCTGTATCGTGCGCTGGCTAGACTATAACGACACCTGGTTGGCAGCGGAATGGGGGCACCCCTCAGATAACCTTGGCGGCATACTGGCAGTGGCGGACCATCTGTCGCAAAAGCGTGTTGCAGAGGGAAAAGCACCGCTTACCATGCGTGAAGTTCTCGAAGCCATGGTTATGGCCCACGAAATCCAGGGCGTGTTCGCCCTTGAAAACTCTTTCAATCGCGTGGGGTTGGATCACGTTATCCTGGTGAAAGTGGCTTCAACAGCCGTCACCGCGAAGCTCATGGGTGCCACTCGTGAGCAAATGCTGGCGGCGCTTTCTCATGCCTGGATTGATGGCCAGGCGCTACGAACATACCGCCACGCCCCGAATGCCGGGTCCCGGAAATCCTGGGCAGCGGGTGATGCCACCTCCCGTGCCGTTCGCCTTGCGGATATTGCCATGCGGGGTGAGATGGGGGTTCCCAGCGCGCTCACAGCACCCCAGTGGGGTTTCTACGATGTCCTTTTTAGCAAAACCAATAAAGACCAAGCCCTGAAACCGGAAGACAAACGCCGGTTTTCCCTGCCACAGAAGTTTGGTTCCTACGTGATGGAAAACATACTCTTCAAAGTATCTTTCCCGGCAGAATTCCACGCCCAGACAGCGGCCGAAGCGGCTGTAACGCTTCATCCACAAGTTAAAGACCGGCTCGATCAGATCGACCGAATTGTAGTAACTACCCACGAGTCAGCCATACGCATCATTTCCAAGGTCGGTAAATTGGCAAACGCGGCAGATAGGGATCACTGCCTTCAATATATGGTGGCTGTGCCATTAATTTTTGGTGATCTGGTGGCCGAGCATTACGAAGACAGCTTTCACGAGGCCAACCCTCTCATTGATGAGCTCAGAGACAAGATGGAAATTGTCGAGGATGAACGTTACACCCGCGAGTATCTCGAAGCAGACAAGCGTTCAATCGCGAATGCTATCCAGGTGGTCTTCAAGGACGGCTCCAGTACAGAGCAGGTAGCTGTGGAATACCCGATAGGTCACCGCAGGCGAAGGGAGGAAAGTATTCCACTGCTATCAGACAAGTTCCGAGCTAATCTGGCGACCCGTTTCCCGGCGCAACGGTGCGAGCAGATCTTCGAAGTCTGCAAGAACCAGAAGAGCCTGGAGAATACCCCGGTTCAGGAGTTTGTGGGGATGTTCGTTATCTGATCTGGCCGAAGAGTGTTTATTTTCTGCCCGGAGATAGCGGCTTAACATTGTCCGGAACACCAAGGTTTTCCCTGTGGCCAGATTGCTCGTCAGGGAAAATCGTGGCCAGCCTGCTGTCAATACGCTCCAGTGCTTCCGCCATGCGAATCAGCGCCTGGCCTACACCAGCCAAATCGCCAGAAGTCCCGGCATGCTCTGGCGCCGGGTGCTCCCGTTTCTTCACGTCGGTCAACTTCGGGGTGTTCGCGGGCAGATCATCGCCCAGCAAATCCTTGCGTATGGATTTGAGATCATGGGGGTCAATAAATGGCCGGTCCTCTGAGTAGGCACACATCATCATGCCGTCACACAGCTTGTTAATCAGCCGGGGGATACCCTTGCTCAGCTTGTGAATCTCACGAACCGTGTCCACATCAAATAGTTTGTTGCCACCGTGACCGGAAACCAGAAGCCGGTAATCGATATATTCAGCCGTTTCTTTTGGCGAGAGACCTTCCAGATGGAAGAACAGCTTTACCCGCTGAGCCA
The DNA here is from genome assembly GCF_016597815.1 of Marinobacter sp. DY40_1A1. Taxonomy (GTDB): domain Bacteria; phylum Pseudomonadota; class Gammaproteobacteria; order Pseudomonadales; family Oleiphilaceae; genus Marinobacter; species Marinobacter xiaoshiensis. The sequence continues at coordinate 1,077,210 of NZ_VCHA01000001.1, forward strand.
GCTGAGGGATATCCAGAACAGCCTGCTTAAGTTCTGGTTGCCCAAGCAGGATAACCCTCATGGAGGGCCCACCCATGCTTTCCATGCCGGCCAGCATGCGGATATCTTCAAGGTTTTCCCGGGTAAGGTTTTGCGCTTCATCAATCGTGAGCACCACAGGGGTGCCAGCTTTTGCCATTTGCTCCAGGTAGTCAGAGATCTGGAAAAGCATGGCTACCTTGCTCTCGTCTTCTACCTTCATACCGGCCTTGCGAAGGATCAGACCAAACAGATCCTTGGACTCAAGGTTTGTGTAGGAAATGTTGAGTAGCTTCAGGTTGCCCTCAAGATTGCGAATGGTCTTTTTAAGCAATGTTGTCTTGCCCGAACCAATCTCTCCGCTGATAACCACGAAGCCCTCAGAGCTCCAGATCGCCGAAGACATGTATACATAAGCTCGCGAATGTTGTTGGCTCATGTAAATGAAGTCGTCTTCCGGTGTAATGCGGAAGGGATGTCTATGGAGACCGAAAAATTCCAGATACATAGATAATTCCTGTTCAGCTCATTGCCCTGAATCAGGCGAGGCGAATCATTTGATCGCTGCGCAACAGGGTTTTGTCTGGTTCGTAGGCATTATAGCTTTCACTAACGGTTCCAAACCGGAAGTCTCCAAGCAAACGCTCAAGACGACCGTAACACTGGTCCAGGTTAGTATAATGCCGGAAGCGGGAGAACCAGCTTGCGTTATCGTAACGTGGTTGCTCGGGATCGATTTCCCAAGGGTGCAGGTAAAACATTTGCGGCCGCGCGCCAAAACCAGAAGCATTGCGAAACAAGTATCGGAATACCGGGTAAGGGAACTGACGAAAATAGCCGCCACCCGCCGCTGGTATTGAAAGCCCCATGATGTGTGCTGTGGTTAATGGGAACTCACGGATAATTGCACCGCTGGCGGTCTGGATAGAGTAGGGGGCGGACGGGGAATCAGGAATGCCGTAGTTATCATGCCGAATCGGGAAAATGCTCGAATCCCAGGTAAACCCCGCTTCACTCAATATATCCAGAGCCCACAGAGAGTCACGGGTAATAGAGTAGCTGGCGGCACGATAGCCATCGACAGATTTGCCAGTGATGTCCTCAAGGAGCGCCTTCGAGCGAATGGTTTCTTCTCGAAACACTTCCTGAGTCTGGTTGTAAATGAGCTGGTGGCTGTATCCATGGGACGCTATTTCATGGCCATGATCGGATAATTTCCGAATCAGGGCAGGAAATCTCTCAGCAACCCAGCCGAGCACAAAAAACGTTGCCTTCACCTGATGCTTGTCAAAAAGCGCCAGCAGTCGCTCAGTGTTTTGCTCCACACGGGAGGGTAGTGAGTCCCATTGCGCTGGGCGAATCACACCCGATAGAGCGGCAACGTGGAAGTAATCTTCTACGTCTATGCTCATAGCGTGCAATGGTTGAGGTCTTTCCTGACTTGGCATGGGTACTCCTTTCCAGTGGTACCAATAAAAAAAACAGTACCTAGGCGTTAATTTTCACTTACTGCCCGCACAAATACAATTCTTGATGCAAGTAAAGTCTGCTTGCGACGAAAAACAATGTAAAACTGTGTAACCAAAAGATACAATGAGTTGAGATTCTATGTTGGCCGGCGCAAAATGGGCCACGTAAAAAAAGGAACCGGTGGAAAGGGTGTCGCTCAAAGCTAAACTGAGCGCGGTCTGCCGGAGAATTTGATGTTGGTCTGGCGCAGGTTGTTGTGCAGACGACAAGGAAGTTCCGCGTGACGTATATACGGTTCAGAAAACACTATCTTCATATCCCCTATCTGGTGCTCGCTGCGCTGGAATTTGTCGTTCTATATGCGATTTTCGCTTCTTTGGGGTTGCTGCTTTCCATTGCAGGTGTTGGTTACCCTTCGGTTGATACAAATGTCCTCTCTGCAAGCTTGTTCGCGCTTATTTTGAGTTGTGGAACTCTGGCTATGGGCGGTTATCTCGCCATGGTCCACGAGAGTCTTTCTGCCTTGTTTTTTCGCACACTGGTTGCCTACTGCTTTGTAGGTGGAATCGGCTTGAAACTTCTTTACCTGGTTGTGCCAACCGCAAACCCGGGCAGTACCAATCTGTTCTGGGCCGTTATTTGCGCATCACTGATTGTTATCCTGTTAAGGCTTATATTCCTGCGAGTTGTCGATTCGGAGAAACTCGTTCGTCGTGTAGTGATCTTTGGTGCCGGAGATTTTGCAGCCAATCTTCTCGATGAGTACGAGCGCAACATGCGCGCGCTTGGGGTACGTATTATTGGTTGCATCTCTGACAACCCTAACGGGGCTGTTGGTGCCGATAAACTATTGCCTACGCCTTACGATTTCTACCAGTTTTGTCGGCAAAACAAGGTTTCTGAAATTGTCATTGCCCAGCAGGAGCGGCGCCGAAATGAGGGAGGATGGCTGCCGGTGCCGGACCTGATGGAGTGTAAACTTCGTGGTATTGCCATCACCAACGGCGTAGATTTCTACGAGCGAGAGCTGAAAAAAGCGAAGCTCGATATGGTGCATCCCTCCTGGATTGTATTTTCGGAAGGTTTTAAAGCATCAAAATCCCGGGCTTTCGCCAAGCGATCTCTCGATTTGTTGATCAGTCTCACGCTCCTTGCTGTGATGATACCTTTTATTATTCTCACAGCGATTGCGGTGTTTCTGGAAACCGGGCGGCCCATACTCTATAGCCAGACTCGCGTGGGCATGCTGGGTAAAGAATTTCGCATCTACAAGTTTCGCAGCATGCGCCAGGATGCAGAGAAGGACGGCAAAGCTCAATGGGCCTCAGCGAATGACAATCGGATTACCCGGGTAGGTGCATTCATACGCAACACCCGCCTGGATGAACTACCGCAAATCTATAATGTGATCAAAGGCGAAATGAGCATCGTCGGGCCGCGCCCGGAAAGGCCAGAGTTTGTCTCTGAACTGAAAGAGAAGATTCCGTTTTACGATACCCGGCACTATGTAAAACCTGGCCTGATGGGTTGGGCGCAACTTAAATATCCCTATGGTGCATCCGTTGAAGACGCCCGGGGCAAGCTGGAGTACGATCTTTACTACTCCAAAAATCACAGCCTTTTGATGGATTTTCTGATCATGATCCAAACAGTGGAAGTGATCCTTCTGGGTAAAGGCGTACGGTAACGGTTCTGTCATACTGAACTATAGAACAACAAAGGATTGGAGGGCGTTTATGACTAGTTTCACGTTTATGCGGATGGGCTTGGTTGCAATTCTGGGTCTGCTTGTCACTGCCTGCGCAGGGCTGCCGTCTTCCGCCGAAATGCCTCCGGCATCCGAGTTGGAGGCAGAGCCTTATGAGATAGGCGTTGGGGATACCATCTCTATTCACGTTTGGCGCAACCCGGAATTGGGGCAATCGATTGTGGTTCGCCCGGATGGTTATATCTCCATGCCTCTGATGGGTGATGTGAAAGCCGAAGGTAAAAAGCCTGAGCAGTTGGCTGCGGAAATCAGTGACAACCTTGGCGAGTTTATCCGCACACCAGAAGTCACAGTGATGGTTACCAACCCACTCAGTAAAGAGTTCCGTAACCGGATTCGCGTAACCGGCCAAGTGGGAGCGCCCCAGTCAGTAGCTTTTCAGCCCGGCATGACTGTTCTCGATGTTGTACTGATGGCGGGTGGCGTTACGGATTTTGCAGCGGATAATCGCGCCATTTTGCATCGCGAGATCAACGGCGAGTATAAGAGCTTTGGTTTGGACCTCGAAGCCATCCTCACCGATGGCGATATGCGCACGAATCATAGTTTGCAGCCAGGGGACGTTATAAGCGTGCCACGCAAGCAGTTGTTCCGAGGCGAGCTCTGATGGATCTACAGTTCATTCTCGACACCCTCCGCGCGGTAAAGCTTGAGCTTTACCGGCACAGGCTGGCTGCGGTAATCATCTTTATGACCGTGACCGCAGGGGTGTTGACGCTGGGCTATGTGACACCGAAAAGCTATACCTCCCAGGCTGTTCTGTACGCAGACCAATCCAATATCCTGCAGCCATTGCTGCGGGGCCAGGCTGAGGTTACCCAGCTTGACCGCATCAATGAAGCTCGGGAAATGATGCAGAGCCGAACATTCCTTGAGCAGATCGCTCTGGATACCGGGCTTATCCGGGGCGGCGAAACCGATGCTATTCGAAATGGAAAAATCAGCGACTTGCGCAAGCAGGTTGGTATTCGGGTATCCAACCGGAACTTCCTCGAACTAAGTTACACAAGCGGTAGCCCGGACGAATCGTTTCAGGTTCTCAGCGCGGTGCTGAACCGCTTTATCGAACGTACTGTGCGCAAAAAGCGTTCCGAGAGTCAGGGTGCGTTTGAGTTTATAGATTCTCAGGTTAAGTCCTATCAGCGCCAGCTTGAAGAGGCTGAGCAGCGGCTGAAGGAATTCAAGTCTGGTAATCAGGACGGCACTGAGAGTAGCGTGCTCGCAAGAATTGAAAATCTCCGCCGGGATATTGAAAACCTCAAGCTGGAAATCCAGCAAACTGAATCCGAAGTCACGCTTACCCGTCGCCAACTGGATAACGAGCAGCCGGTGCGCCGCATCACAGTAGACCCCGGCAAGTCGTCTGCTGAGCGACGGCTGGTTGCTATGCGGCAGGAATTGGACTCATTACTCTTGCGCTACCACGAACGTCATCCCGATGTAGTGAGCATTCAAGACCAGATTGCAGATCTGGAAAGCCGCGTTTCCACGCAAACAGACGATGACCGGGATGGCGGTGTTACCGAGGTATTGGAAAACCCTGTTTACGAGAACCTTAAAATTCAGCTTTCTGATAGCACCACCCGTTTGGCCGTTCAGAAAAACCGCCTGGCCTCACTGGAAAGACTTCTTGATGAGTCGTTTGTTCGCTCGCAACGAGTTGCAGAGAACCAGGCACAGCTTTCAGAGCTAACCCGGGATTACGACGTTACCCGAGATGTCTACGAAGACATGCTGCAGCGCCGGGAAAAAGCTCGGTTGTCTATGACGCTGGACGTTCAGGGTGAGGGTGTAAGCTACAAAATTCAGGAGCCCGCTACATATCCTACGCATTGGGATGGCCTGCAATTGTATCAGGTCGGCCTTGCGGGGCCGTTCCTGGGTAGTGCCATGGTGTTGGGGTTGTTGGTAATGCTCGTGATGTTTGATCAACGTGTTCGCTCGCCCCGTGCTCTGCAATTGGCCTTGCCGGAATCCATTCCCGTGCTGACCAGCATTCCCCATTATAGGAGCACCTGGAAAGATCGCTTGCTACGCAAAGATGTGTTGTCGATTCTGTTGATGCTGGCGGTGTTTATGACAGCGTATCTGGCCGTTCTTGTTTTCAGTGTGATGGGCATAACCCCCGAACAGCTGATTAACAAACTCAGTGAGCTGACCGGTTCAGGGGGAGGCGTCAACTGATGGATGATAACAAGCTCTACAATGCGCTTCTCAAAAGCCAGGAGCAGCAGCGCCAACTTAAGCATGACCGTGGTGAGGCCAAGTCGGAGGACAACTTTCGAAAAGAGCGCCCCTATGCTGGTTCCGACAGGGACAAACCCAACTGGACCCGAGTTGACACAAACGCCAACGAACATCCACCTACGGTGTATGACTCATCTGTGTCTCTGGCACTGATTGGTAACCCCAGGCCCTGGAGTCGTGAGCAGTTACGCGAGCGGAAAATAATTTATTCCGGCATGGCTGATAAAGAAGTCATGGATGCCTACCGGGAGCTGCGTATACAGCTGCGAAATCGGGCAGGTGAAGGCAAAAGCTTCACAGTCATGTTCAGTAGTTTAGGTAGCGGCCCGGGTGGCCTGCTGACAGCATACAACCTGGCGACCGCGTTTGCGTTGGATTCACAGACCTCCGCTTTGCTTGTCGACTGCGACCCTTACAGTAACGAATTGGCAGGATTGGTTTCCAGCCCTATGGAAGCGGGCGTTACGGATTTTGTTGCCGATCGGTCGATGGCTATCAAATCCATCCTCTATTCCAGTGGTGTCGAGCGGCTAACAGTGATCCCTGCAGGCACCCAGGCATCTTCCGCAGTTGAGCTGTTCTCTGCCGTGCGTATGCGAGAATTGATGACCGAACTGAAAGCTCGTTATCCGGATCGCTGCATTGTCCTGAATGCACCCCCTTTCCGGGAAAATACCGAAGCACGGATTCTTGAGCGTTTTGCAGATCAGATAGTATTTGGCGTTCCATTCGGAGAAGTCACCGCAGAAGTCATTGAAGATTCCGTGGATGCGCTTGGATCTGATAAATTCTCCGGCCTGATTTTTCAGGAGTAGCACGGTGGAGCAACGAGCAGGGATAGCAAGCAATTACCGTCTCACCAGTCTACTGGCGGGATCATGCTGTGCCATCTGGTCTTTCGCAGCCCCGGCGCAGAGCCTCAGTGACGACATTTCGGTGCTCTCTGGCTCTGCGTCAGTATTCACGGCTGTTACACACACACGCACAGACCAAGGCACATACACAGATACAAACACAGAGCCAGGAGTGGGTTTGTCCGGGGTTGTAGGTGGCACTCTGGAGCGAGGCGCTAATGCGTTGACACTGCAGTATGGCGGCACGGTTGATACCAGTTGGGAGTCTGCCGACTCAGATCAGTCAGATAACAGCACCATTACCGGGGCCGCCCTTTACACCCACCAGGACCCCGGCAGTCGGTTAGATTTTAATCTGGGCCACACAGTCAACTCCGTACGCAACGACACAGGATTTGTGGTTAACCCTTCGAGTTATGACGTGCAGAACAATTTGAGCGGGGGAGCCGGGCTAAGGTTTTACCCTGGCGAGCTCACAACACTGCGTTTTTCAGGCCAGGCGGGTCGCTCGTTTGGCGAGGACACGTTAAACGATCAGAAGTCGGTCACGGCCAGCAGCCAATTGTCACGAAGGCTGACCGAACGCTCCACGGGCAGCCTTAACGCCAGCCGCAGCTGGTCTGAAGAGCGGCGCACAGATATAACCATAGACACAGTACAACTCGTTTACAGCTATGAAGCAGAAGGCGGCTTCTTCAGCATCGGAGGCGGTGGTAGCAAGGCAAACTCAGAATACCCGGACGGTACAGTCAGTGAAAACGAGGCGATAACCGGCTTTTTGGAGCGCTCCTGGGTGACTTCCGATTGGAGAACAGCCATAGCGTACGATCGAAGTATGTCTGATAGCGCCACGGATCTTTCAACAGGTTTGCCCCCGGAGTTTTCATTCCTGCCAGATACTGTTCGGTTGCGAGAGCTGGTTGTTACCGACTCACTACTCTTTACGCACAACAACCAACGGATTTGCGATGTATGTGATCTTGGGATCTATGCCGAAGGCTCAATCCTGGAATCGCAGGTTTCCGGCGCCACCACCCACGAATACCGTGCCGGCACCACCCTTGGGGTTCAGCTTACCGCACTGCAAAGGCTCAAGTTCGGATACAGCTGGGAGGCAGATGCAGATGAAGATGCCAATATTATAGTTGAGCAGCTTCACCGCTTTACCACGAGCTGGAGCCGACAGTTGGCCGAAAACACCACCTTTGGAGTTCAGCTCGACCAATCGTATTTGCGCTCGCGCCTGGCCCGGAGTGATGAGGAGCAATTTGAACTGCGTTTTGTGCTGACTCACGGTTTTGCAATGAGCAGGCAGCGTTGATAGCTAGTAAAGCTAAGGGTAATAGCGCGGCGACATAACAGTCAGGAATGGAATCATGTTTGAGCAAAAGAAGGAAATACGGCTCCCTTCGGAGACACCACCACAATTGATCGTGGTGATTGATACTGAAGAAGAGTTTGATTGGAGCGCCGAGCCAGACGCCAAGGCAAATCGGGTGTCAGCCATGGCACATATTGATCGTGCCCAAAAGATCTTTAATGAGTACGGCATTCGCCCTTGTTACGTAATTGATTACCCGGTAGCCAGCCAGCCTCAGGGCTATGGGTTGCTCAAGCAGTTTGCCGAGAAAGATCAGTGTGAAATTGGTGCCCACCTCCACCCTTGGGTGAACCCGCCCCAGGAAGAAATTCTGTCCCGCTCAAACATGTATCCCGGCAACTTGCCTGAAGGCCTGGAGCGGGAAAAGCTCCGTGTGTTGCGCGACACCATAGAGCAAAATTTCGGAAAGGCGCCGGTTGCATACAAAGCCGGGCGGTATGGTTTCGGGCCGAATACCACGGGTATTCTTCAGGAATTGGGGTTCAATATTGATCTGTCTGTTTGCCCACCTCTGGATTCGCGGGCAGATGGCGGGCCGGACTATCGTAGATACAACGCGCACCCGTTCTGGTTTGGCGGTTCGGACAAACCTATCCTCGAGATTCCCTGTACTGGTGGGTTTATCGGCTGGGCTCAACCGGTTGCTGTTCCTTTGTATGAGGCCGCGCAACGGCTGCGTAAGTTCAAGGCGCCGGGCATTCTCGCTCGAGTAGGTGCAGTAGACCGGCTAATGCTTTCTCCGGAAGGCTTCACATCTGCCGAGCACATCAAGCTTACAAGAGCGCTTTACAATCAGGGCGTGCGAACATTTACCTGGAGTTTTCACAGCCCCAGCGTAGTCCCGGGCAACACGACTTATGTGCAGAACGAAGCGCAGTTAAAGGTGTTTCTGGACAGTTTTCGGCAGTTTTTCGATTTCTTTTTCAATGAATTAGGCGGCCAGGCGTCATCGCCCACCCGCATTCGCAAGTATATGGAGAGTAAGGCATGAAGGTGCTAGGGATATCCCCGCTAGACAAAGACTCAACGGTTTCAATTGTTGAAGATGGCAAGATTCTTTTTGCCGCTGGTGAAGAACGTTTCACCAGAACGAAACAGCAGTCGGGCTTCCCCCGCTTGGCTCTGGAAAAAGCGCTTTCATATACCGGCCTCTCCATGAGTGACTTCGATCAGGTGTGTTACCCGTTTCTTACCTGGGAAAATGAACAGAAATTGTTCACAAAGAACCTGGAAGATGAGAAAGCCTTTATCAAAGGTTTTCAGCCGAAGGATCTAGGGCCACAAATCAAAGAAGCATTGGGCCGGGTGCCAGATCGCAACCAGCCGATTCACGGGCTGCAGCACCCCAACGCCATTATGGAAAAGGGCTTTTTGCACAACTCCTACTACAACATGGCAGGCGTGCAGAAGCTGGCGTCTAACAATGCGGCTTTGAAATCCTCCAAACAGTGGGGAGAGGGCGCTACTGAGTCGTTCCAGCAGTGGGAAAAAGAACTCGTTCAAGGCTTGAGCGAGATGGGTTGGACCAAGCCGGTTAAACGCATGGACCACCATCTGTCTCATGCTGCCAACAGTTTTCTGTGCAGCGGCTATGAGCGGGCATTGTGTGTAACTCTGGATGGCTATGGGTCTGGGTTGGCCGGTTCCGTAAGTGAAGGGCGAGATGGCAAAATACACCGTCTGCACGGGCTCCCTTATCCGAATTCACTAGGAACACTTTACGAGCATGTTACGTCTAGCCTTGGTTTCAAACCTAGCCGACATGAAGGCAAGATTGTTGGTTTGGCCTCCTATGGCGACCCTGAAATTCTGGGAGAAATCCTTCTCTCTCGCATAGAGCAGAAGCCCGGGGATTTCCGGATTTACGAATCCAATAACGTATTTTTCTCCCGCTACCTGGCATCCAAGTTCCCTAAGATCGACGTAGCTGCGGCATATCAATATGTGCTTGAAAAAGTAGCCACCAACTACATTCGCTACTGGGTAGAAAAAACCGGCATCGACACCATCGTGCTGTCTGGCGGTGTAACTGCAAACGTAAAACTGAACCAGCGTATTTTTGAAATCGAAGGTGTTAACCACATTTTTGTTTATCCGAATATGGGCGATGGAGGCTGTGGAACAGGCGCTGCGCTCTATCACAGCTGGCCGGGCGGAGTTAAACCTTCCATAGCGAACGCTTATATGGGCCCTGATTACTCCGAAGCCGAAATGGAAAAGGCATTGAAGGCGGAAAACCTTCAGTATCGTCGGCCTGAAAATCTTGCTGCTGAAGTTGCCGCGCTGATTCACAGTGGCCAAGTAGTCGCAAGGTTTGATGGCCGTATGGAATACGGCCCAAGGTCCTTGGGGAATCGCTCTATTCTTTATCACGCCCGCGAACCGGAAGTTAACCAGTGGTTGAACAAACGTCTTGGCCGTACCGAGTTCATGCCCTTCGCCCCGGTTACGCTCTACGAAGCCCGAGAGAAGTGCTACCACAACATCAAGGGCGCAGAGCACGCAGCTGAATTCATGACGGTGACCTTCGACTGCACCGACTTCATGAAAGAAAACTGCCCGGCTGCCGTGCACGTGGATGGCACAGCCAGGCCGCAGCTTATCCAGCGCGAAGCCAATCCCGGCTACTACGACATTCTGAGCGAATATGAAAAGCTGAGTGGCATTCCAAGCCTGATCAACACCAGCTTCAATATGCACGAAGAGCCCATCGTCAACTCCCCGGAAGACGGGGTGAGAGCCTTTATTCAGGGTGCTCTGGACTATCTCGCCATAGGTCCATTCCTGGTAAAACATCCGAACCCCGGGCACTGAACAGGCAACGGACGTAGCACCATGACAGCAGGACTGCTGACCGTGACAACAGAACCAGCCAGTAAATGCGCAACCTTGCGCAGCGACTGGCTGGATCTGGAACACCGTGCACAACCCACCGTGTTTCTATCCTGGCAATGGCTAGGGCATTGGCTGCAAGTATACAAGCCAGATGCCTTGGTGCTTCGTGTAATGGAAGGAGAGCGTCTGGTTGGCTTGGGGCTGGTAGTAGAGAGCGAAGAACGCCGGCACGGCCTGTTGAAATCCCGCTGCCTGCGCCTGCATCAAACTGGCCACAAACTACTTGATCAAATCTGGATTGAGTACAACGGGTTTCTGGCTGAACGCGGAAAAGAAGACGCGGTTGCGAAAGCCTCCCTGGAACACCTGTGCCGCACCATGCCTGAATGGGACGAGTTTATTCTGGGGGCAATTGATGCTGACGAGGCAGACCATTACGCGAAAATAACTGGCCTTTACAAGCATCTGCGCTGGGAAGCACCTTGCTTTGGTGTGGATCTTGATAGCTTGCGCCAAAGCGGTGGAAACTATCTCGACACTCTTTCTCGGAACACCCGCCACCAGATAAACCGTGCGCACCGGCTCTATAGCGAGCGGGGCGAGGTAAGCCTGGTCCGCCCTGGCTCCGTAGAGGAGGCCTTGGCTGTATTTGATGCTATTGGTCCCAGGCACCTCGAACGCTGGGGCAATGGGCCGGACCAGAGCGGGTTTGCCAATCCGGATTTCGTGCGGTTCCACCGGGAATTGATTCGTGAACAGTGGGCAGAGGGCGGCGTTGATCTGATCTCTGTAATGGCAGGGGATGAAGAAATTGCTTTTTTCTACAACCTGCTCCACAACAAAGTGGTGTATTTTTACCTGGGTGGCATGGCCGTTGAAACCGATAACCGCCTCAAACCTGGCTTGGTGGGCCATGCTCTGTGCATTGAAGACTACCGCAACCAAGGGTTCGACTATTACGACTTTATGGGTGGCGACGAGCGTTACAAATCCAACCTTGGCCACTTTCATCGCAACCTGGTTCAGATTGCCTTGCAGCGCCCCCGCTTCAAACTGAAGCTTGAGGATGTCGCCAGGCGCGCAAGAAACCGCTGGATTGGGGAGGCAAGTGCTAACAATGAACGCTGAACTTCACCTCCGGGCCTCCAGATTTAACGCATTCCCGGTAAATGACTACAACCAGTATGTTGCAGGGCATGCTGCAGCAACGCCGTACCACCGCAGTGCCTGGTTGCAGGCGACTGAGCAAGCTTATGGTCATACAGGTTGGGTGATCAGCGCGCATCAGAACGAAACTCTGTGCGGCATATTGCCCTTGGTGGAAGTAAAACCACCCATCGGCACCAGCAGCCTTGTGACATTGCCATTCTGCGATCTTGGCGGTGCACTGGCAGACAACGCAGACATTCGGCAAAGGCTGATATCCGAAGCCAAAACCCTGACTAAAACAAATCGCATCAAAATCCTCGAAATACGTGAGGGTGGTGTGGCGCATAGCATCGACAAAGATGCCTCAGGCGACCAAAACAAGCAGAGCGCTAGTGCGCTGCCTGGAAACACTAAAGTAAGAATGCTGTGCGACTTACCGGAAAACAGCGAAGCCCTGTTCAAAAGCTACAAGCCCAAGCTGCGGAGCCAGATTCGCAAGGCTGAGAAAAATGGGCTGAGGGCCGAACTGCGTACAGAAGCAGATGCGGTAGATCTGTTTTATGAGGTATTCGCCCAGAACATGCGCAGGCTGGGTTCACCAGTGCATAGCCTGCGGTGGTTTCAGGAATTGAAAGCCGCCTACGGCGAGCACATGCTGATTGGTATTGTTTTCCAGGCCGATAAGCCTGTGGGCGCGGGCATCGTATTGCTGGGGGGTAAAGAAGCCTGCATTCCCTGGGCTTCCACGCTGGAGGAGTTCAACCGGCTTGCGCCCAACATGCTGCTGTACTGGACCTTGTTAAGCCATGTGTGCGATCTGGGGTACACCCGGTTCGACTTCGGCCGATCAACACTGGATGAAGGCACCTACCGGTTCAAGAAACAGTGGGGCGCTCAGCCCTATGAGCTGATCTGGTCCGAATACCCCGCCGGCAAACTTAACCTGCCGAGGGCGGATTCAAATAGCAGTGGGGCATCCGTAGCCTCCAGGCTCCGGCCCCTCATTGAAAACATCTGGCGTCGGCTACCGCTGTCGTTTGCCAACTGGCTTGGCCCAAAATTGAGACGATACATTACCTTATGACGTTAGTACTGCTGTTAACCCTGCTTTGCCTTGCCGTTCCCGTGTACGTTTACTTCGGGTACCCGGCCATATTGTGGCTGCTCACCCGGGGCCTGCCGGATATCACCCATCGCCGGGGCGAACACAAACCTTCAGTGGCGCTGATTATTTCCTGCTACAATGAAGAAGACGTCATTCGAGAGAAGCTTCAAAACACACTGGAGCTAGACTACCCCCAAGAGCTGCTGCAGATCATAGTGGTGTCAGACGGTTCAGATGACGGTACCGATGAGGCCGTAAACGAGTTTGAAGACGATCGAATCCTGTTGATCCGCCAGGAAGGCCGGCTGGGCAAAACTATGGGCATCAACCTTGCCATGGAGCAGGTGAAAGCCGACATCACCGTGTTCAGCGATGCCAACGCCATGTACGCCAGCGATGCCATCAACAAACTGGTGCGCAACTTTGCAGATCTCGATGTGGGTTACGTGGTGGGCGCAGCCTTATACACAGACGGCAACGAGGGCGCCAGCGCCCGCAACGAAAACCTCTACTGGCGCTACGAACTGGCCATCAAAGCCATGGAATCCCGCCTGCATTCCGTAGTGGGTGGAGATGGCGCCATCTACGCCATTCGCACCAAACTGTGGGAGCCGCTGCAGCAGCAGGACATCAACGATTTTGTGAACCCGCTGCAAATCATCGCCAAAGGCTACCGGGGCGTGTTCGATGCAGACGCAAAGTGCTTTGAAGAAACCGCCGGCGATTTTGATCGGGAAGTCGCTCGCAAAGAGCGCATCGTAAATCGCAGTATTCGTGGGCTGATGCGGGTAGGGCAGGTAATGAACCCCGCGAAATCAGGCGTGTTTGCGTTTGAGGTTGTTTCTCACAAGTTGCTGCGCTGGCTGATCCCTTTGTTCTTGCTTGTGGGTGTTGCAGGCAGCGTACTTTTGGCTTTTTCCGGCCTGGGTCTGTTCAAACTCATCACGGCAGGCACGGTGCTTATGTTAGTGCTAACGCTTGTGGGGCACCTTTCGCAAAATCGCAATGAATTGCCAACCTGGATTGCCACGCCTTACTACTTTGTGATGGTGAACGGCTATGCAGTTCGGGGAATTTTCAGAGCGCTTCAGGGGCGTACACAAGTCACCTGGAATAGCGCAAGAAACACAGAAGCAGGGAGCCTTCAGAGCGATATGCCAGAAAGTAAGCTACGAGTACTTCAGTTCATTACTCCCGCAGGCTTTTACGGCGCAGAGCGCTGGGTTCTGGCATTGGCGAATAACATCAATCAGAACGATGTTATTTGCGATCTTGCCGTGACCCGGGAATCGCCTGATCAGGATCTTTCAGTCGCCGAATACTACCCTCGTACAGAAGGCCAGCAGGTTCACTATCTGGATATGAACGGCCGTTTCGATTTTCGGGTGGTTAGCCAGTTGTGCAACGTTATTCGCGACAACAATATTGATGTTATCCACACTCACGGCTACAAATCCGACATATTAGGGCTTCTGGCTGCCAAGCGCGCCGGAATTGCTTGTGTGGCAACACCCCATGGTTTTGCTGGTGACGTTGGCTTCAAGCTTGCCACGTTTATTCGTATCGGCACCTATATGCTGCGCTACTTCGACCGAATTGTGCCGCTTTCGGAAGAGCTCTTGGACGATATGAAGCGATTCAAAGTCCCCGAATCCAGAACATCGTTGATCCGCAATGGCGTAGATCTGACGGAAATCGACGCGGCTTTGGCAAGCCTGCCTCAGGGAAATACCACTGATAAAGATTCCCCCGTCATTGGCTTTATCGGCCAGATGATTCCCCGCAAGGGAATACCGGATCTGATAGAGGTTTTTGATCAAATCTACCAAGCGCAGCCAAACCTTCGATTGCAACTGCTGGGCGATGGCAGTCAACGATCAGAATTGGAACAGCAGGCGGCACAACTGAAGAGCGTTAATGCCATAGAGTTTTTGGGCTTTCGAAGTGACCGCCTGGAACTGCTTTCCAAATTCAGCTTGTTCGTTATGACCTCCTCACTGGAGGGTATTCCCCGGTGCATGATGGAAGCCATGGCAGTGGGCATTCCTGTAGTCGCCTATGATATTCCCGGCGTTGATCAGCTGGTAGAGCATGGTAAAACCGGCATGTTGGCACCCTTTGGAGACAAGGCTGCACTGGCGGCATGTTGCAAGCAGGTTCTGGAAGATCCCGAGCTGGCAGCCACCCTTAGCCAAAATGCCAGGGAAATGGTGCATGCACGCTACTCCGCTGCCCGTATGGCCGATGAATATGAAGCCTTGTTCCGCGAGCTGACCGGGAAAACCAAACCCGTACCCGCGACACAGCCCCAAGCCCAGTCCCCAGAAAAGGGAGAGGTGGGTTAATGTGTGGATTGGCCGGTTTTCTTCGCACTGCTTCAACACCTGGTAGAGAAGCCCATCAGGGCTGGCTCGACACCATGGGGCAGGCAATCCTTCACCGGGGCCCAGACGCGGGCTCAACGTGGCTCGACGACGCAGTTGGCTTGGTACATCGCAGGTTAAGCATTCTTGATCTTAGCGATGCCGGCACTCAGCCCATGGTATCCACCTCCGGGCGTTACGTTATTGCCTACAACGGCGAGATTTATAACTTTCAGGAACTGCGCGACGACCTGATTAGCCAAGGCCATAGCTTCCGCACGCGCACGGATACCGAAGTGCTACTCGCGCTCTACGAGATTCACGGCCCGGAATGCCTGCAACTACTGAATGGCATGTTCGCACTGGCCATTTGGGATCGCACAGCAAGAAAACTGTTCCTGGCACGGGATCGCCTTGGCAAGAAACCGCTGTACTTTTACGAAGCCAATGGGCAGTTTGCATTTGCCTCGGAGTTAAAAGCCCTAACACCCGCACCTTTTGTTAAAACTGAATTGCGGCACGATGCAATCAAGGAGTTTTTCTTCTACCAATATGTGCCAGACCCCAAAACCATCTACAAAAACGTCCACAAACTGGCGCCCGGCCATTGGCTAGAAACAGACGGCACCCACACACACCAACAACAGTATTGGGATGTGTCTTTCGGTTCGCCTTCAAGTGCCAGCCTGGATGAACTGCAGGATGGCCTCTACAACCTGATTGACGATGCCGTTCGCCTGCGCATGGTGAGCGATGTGCCTCTTGGGGCATTCCTCAGTGGCGGAATTGATTCAAGCGCGGTGGTTGGCTTGATGGCAGGCCACACCAGCACACCCGTGACAACCTGCGCCATCGGCTTTGACTCAAAACGGTTCGACGAAGTGCACTGGGCCAAGAAAGTTGCCGAACAATTCAAAACCGATCACCACGAATTCACCGTAAAGGACAATGTTGCACAAAGCCTCGCCAGCATTGCACGGTTCTTCGATGAACCCTTTGCAGACCCATCTTTTGTACCCACGTATTTTGTATCGCAGTTAGCCAGGCAAAAAGTAACGGTGGCGCTGGCAGGAGATGGCGGTGATGAGAACTTTGCGGGCTACAGCAAATATTACATAGATCACGTTGAAAACCGGTTAAGAGGCCTGTTTCCCGCCGGAATTCGCCACAATCTATTCCCCGGGCTCGCTCGCCTGGCAGGCTTGATCAATTCCGGCCCTACGCGAAAGGCAAAATCCCTTCTCGGAACCCTGGCGCTCGATCCCGACGAAGCATTTTTCATCACAAACAGTTTCTTCCGTAGAGATGTCTGGAATGACCTCGTTACCGGTGAACTGAAACGTGAAACCCGGGATTACGATCCTGCGGATATCACCCGCGCCCATTACAAAAATGCGGACACAGACGACCACCTATCCAGCATTCTGTACACCGACATAAAAACCTACCTTCCCGGTGACATTCTGGTGAAAGTAGACCGCATGAGCATGGCTAATTCACTGGAAACCAGGGCCCCACTGCTGGACTACCGGGTTGTGGAATATGCAGCCCAGATACCCGCCGCGCTCAAACTCAACGGTAAAGAGAAGAAATACATTCTGAAGAAAGCCTTTGAGCGGATGTTGCCGGAAGACATTCTGTACAGAAAGAAAATGGGCTTTTCAGTGCCCTTAGCCCATTGGTTGCGCCATGAACTGAGCCCTACCGTTGAGCACCTTTTGCTGTCCGCAAATAGCGGAGTTGCTAATTTCTTTGAGCCTGCGGGCATCCGCAATCTCTGGCAAAGGCACTTGGCAGGGGATGACCAGTTTACTCAGGAGCTGTGGTCTTTATTGGCTTTTGAGCTTTGGTGGCAGCAGTACCAGGTGAGTGCATGACAGTCGAAGAGAGCAAGACAGCAACAAAATCAGCCAGAAAACCGCTGAGGGTACTGCACATTACCTTCAATATGGGGATTGGCGGTACAGAACAGGTTATACGCCAGCTTGTTCAAGGAATGGCCAGTGAAAGCGTCAAGTCTGAAATTCTATGTATCGATGGCCACATAGGGCCGATAGGCGAAGCACTTCAGCAGTCTGGTGTTCCGGTTCATAAACTTGCACGCAAGCAGGGGTTTGACTGGGCGTTGATAAAAGCCATCCGCAATCGCTTGAGGGAAGGCCGGTTTGATGTGGTGCATTGCCATCAATACACGCCCTGGATGTATGGATGGTTAGCGGCACTACCTACACGCGCCAAAGTGGTATTTACCGAGCACGGTCGGTTTTATCCCGACAGGTACCGCTATAAAGCCATGCTAATTAACCCGGTAATGGCACTGTTCACTCCATCTATTGTCGCAATTTCGGAAGCTACCAAGGATGCGCTCGTAAAGTATGAGTTTATTCCGAGGTATAAGATCCAAGTAATCTACAACGGTATTGCCCCGTTGGTGCGAGACGATGAACAATCTGAAAAGGTTAGGGATAGTTTGGGTATCCCAAAAGATGCCTTTGTCGTTGGCACTGTCTCCAGGTTAGACCCTGTTAAAAACCAAGTCATGATGCTTAGAGCGTTTAAGCAGTTCTGTGAGAAACAGCCAGGCAGCTATTTGTTGATGGTTGGAGATGGCCCAGACAAGGAGAAATTGGTGTCATTGGCGGGTGATTACGGGATCAGCGAGAGTGTGATATTCACGGGTTTCATTAATAGCCCCGTACACTATCTAGCTGCTATGGATATCTTCCTCTTGTCATCTCACACAGAAGGCACGTCGATGACATTGCTGGAAGCGATGAGTTTGGGGATACCTGCGGTTGCAACTCAGGTGGGGGGCAACCCTGAAATTATTCAGGATAACGTAACCGGGATTTTGGTAGAGCCAGACATGGCGCACTCTTTTGCAGAAGGTATTGAGCATCTTCATCAAAATTCGATGCTCAGACAGAGTATGGGAAAGGCCGCAAGGCTGAGCTTTGATAAGCGGTTTAGTGCAGACGCGATGGTCTATCAGTACAGTAAAATTTACGGGGATCCTGATCCAACTTCATATTTGCTACACGGCAGTACGGATGAAATAAAGAATGGGTAAGTTTGCACTACTTTTCCTTTTTTTGTTTTTTGCGGGTATCTTCGGAGCCCTATTTTACGCCCCTGTCTTATCCGTGCTCGCTTACCAGTTGGTCTATTTTGTAAACCCGGATAATAGCTGGTGGGCAGCAAGCATTCCTGGCCTGAAATACTCTTTTATAGCAGCCCTATTGATGCTGTTTATGTTAATGATGCGCTACAAAGAACTATCTGAAATTTCTCCGTGGGGAAAGCAACCTGTATTCAAGTGGATGTTTGCGCTGTTAGCGATTTATGGGTTGATGATATTTTTTGCCATCGTTCCAGAAGTCCATAAACCATTCACTTATGATTTCGCAAAATTAATAATTATTATGCTTGCCGTGTACAAACTTGTTAACTCAGAAGAGGCTTTGGATGCGTGCCTTTGGACTTATGTGCTGGGTGTAACATATATTGGCTATGTCGCGTACTCAGTAGGCCGTGATGGGCAAGGGCGAGTAGAAGGTATTGGTATGATAGATACTGGCGGTGATGGCAATATGACCGCTGCAGCAATGGCGCCCGCATTGATTATTTTGACCTACATGGCTTGGCTGGGAAGCAAAAAAATCAAATTCCTTGCGATCCTTTGTGGCGCCTTTATTGCGAATGGCATTGTCCTAATTAACAGTCGAGGAGCATTTCTTGGAGTAGTCTCTGGCGCACTTTTTTTCCTTTGCTTTATGATCTTCTCGAGACACCAGCGCGCAGGCCAGCGCGGTATGGCAATACTAATCATAGTCGTCGGTTTGGTTGGTACAGTCTACGTTACCGACGAAGCTTTTTGGTCTCGAATGGAAACGCTCGAAAATATCGATGATGGTTCTAAAAGCGGCTCCCATCGAATCGATTTCTGGATCGCAACAATTGATGTGTTAGAAGACTATCCAATGGGCGTAGGCATTCAAGGTTATATTGAGCTAAGCCCTAACTACCTCCCCGAACACTATTTCGAAGGTCGAAAAACTGGAAAAGCAGTTCACTCGACATGGTTTCAAGCTCTCGGCGAAGTTGGCTGGTTTGGATTTGCACTTCTATTAATGCTTCTTATTTCGACGTTCAGGCTGTCCAGAAACACAAAAACTTATCTAATAGCGAATAAGAGCTATAACGCGTACTTCAAAATGTTGGCGCTAGAAGGCGCGTTACTAAGCTTCTTGGTTGCGGCGAGTTTTATAAATCGTGCAAGAGCTGAGATGCTTTACTGGCTAATTCTTTTTATAGCAATCGCTTCTAATATTTATTATTTAAGATTCACGGAACCAAAGCGAAAAATCATGAAATCTCGCAGTGCGGTTGGAGGCGGTGAAGATGAATAACTTAGTGTCCGTTATTGTGCCGGTCTATAACCGGGCACACCTCGTGCAAGAAACCATTCAAAGCATTCTTGACCAAACCTACCAATTTTTTGAAATTATTCTGATCAACGACGGCTCTACAGATGGGTCTTTAGCTATCCTAAAGGACTTTGAGCGAAAATTTCCTGAGAAAATACGTGTGATTGATCAGGTAAATCAGGGACAAATCGTTGCTAGGAACAACGGAATAAAAATTGCCAAAGGTAGCTATATTGCGTTTCTCGATAGCGATGATCTTTGGCTAAGGGAGAAGTTGGAACGTCAAATACCTCTATTTGAGCCTGGCGTAGGGTTAGTGTACTCCGGAACAGAAATAATTGACGAAGGCGGCCAAACCACTCGGATCGAGCCTGCGGATGAAAACATGTCAGGTGATATTTACCCCCAGTTATTGGTGAAAAACCGCATGACAGGTGGAACGGTTGTGGTTACAGCAGAAGTCCTGGATCGAGTAGGGGTGTTTTCAACTGAATTTAAAGCTGCTGAAAATTGGGATCTGTGGTTGCGCATATGCAAGATTTCCCAAGCTCGCGTGGTGGCGGAACCATTAGTCAAGTACAGAATTCACAGTGACAACATGTCAGGTGACACACAGCTAATGATTAACGCAAAGCTAAAGATTATTGAGAAACACTGTGACCTGGACTCAAAAGACCCTGTAATTGCCCGCTATTCTCGCTTGGCGCTTGCAGACTATCACTACCGTGAGGGTTTGCATTATTTTTCGGGTGAGGAATTTCGTCGAGCCAGAAAGGAGTTTTTATCTGTCCTGAAGTTTTCATTTGTGTATCGAGATACTTGGATGCGCCTTGCACGTAGCCTACTAGGTCAACGAGGCAACCGGTTACTGCGCGGTCTCAAGTAAGGATTATAAATGTCTAATATCAGGCGTGCTGTGATTTTGTCGTCTCTTGGGCGGTATCTCCTGATGTTTATCGGGCTCGTTAGTTCGATGGTTATTGCTCGTCTATTGACGCCCTCTGAGATTGGCGTTTTTGCCGTTGCCAGTTCTCTAGTTATGATAATGGCAGAGTTCAGGGTGCTGGGAGCAAACGCTTATCTTGTTAGGGAGAAGGAGCTAACTAACGATAAGATCCGGTCATCTTATGGGCTTACCCTGCTCGTTTCATGTTTTATGGGTATTTCGATTGTTGTTGCAGCCTTCCCTCTGTCAGATTTTTTCGAAATAGATGAGTTGGGCGGACTTTTTATGTTGCTTTCTGTGAGTTTTTTTATAGCACCCTATATAAGTATTCCCCACGCTATTTTAAGCCGAAAATATAAGTTCGGTTTAATTTCCAATGTATATATCGCTGCATCGATTTCACAGTTTGCCATAACGGTAATATTGATTTCATTTGGATTTAGCTTTTACTCTTTGGCGATTGGTAACTTGGTGGCAGTGTTTATTCAAGCTGTCTTGTTTCTATACGCTAGTCGTAATGTGAGTGTCTATCGACCAAAGTTCAATAACATGAGAGTTATTGCCAAAGTGGGTGTGTATACATCGTTAGGGCATGTGATTCGAAAAGCCCAGCAAACAGCCCCGGATATGGTTTTGGGGAAAATGGGAACTCCAGCAGAGGTCGGAATGTTTTCGCGAGGACTTGGGCTGATGGTTTTTGTGACGGAAACGATTATGTCTGGTATACATCCTGTGGCGGCGCCTTATTTGGCGGACATCAATAATCGCGGTGACGATGTTGTGAAGGCGTATCTTAATGCTTCACAGCTTATTACCGGTGTTCTATGGCCTGTACTCGCCGTTGGGAGTGTTGCCAGCCTCCCAGCGATAAGGCTGATGTTTGGCGATCAGTGGGACGCTGCGGCACCGATTGCGTCAGTAGTAGCGGTATGGGCGATGCTGAGGGCTCCGCACATTCTTGCACCACAGGCGCTTATTACACTTGGCTATGAAAGCTCAATGTTTGCTAAAGAGCTTATCGTTTTTATTGTGTTTTTAGCAGCAATTATTTTAGGCTACTACAAGGAGGGAATGCAGGGAGCTGCCTATGGTTTTGTAGTAGGTGGTGCTACTGATCTGGTTGTTTCCGCACAGTTTGTAAAAGCTCGAATAAATATTAAATTTTTTAAACACTTTCTTTGTCTGGTTCCTAGTTTGATGGTGACTGTATGCTGTTGGGCTGCTGTTCAGGGAATTGCGCATGCTTGGCCCTTTGAGGAAGTAGCGCCATTTTATTCATTCCTTCAGATAATTATTTTATTACCTCTTGCATGGTTTATTTCTTTGTTTGTTTTCAGGCACCCGTTACGGGCTGAGCTTATAAAGGTGTTCCCTGATCATCTTTTTAAAAAGCAATGATGATATAATGTTAACCCAAGATATATGAGAAACTTTAGGTGAGGTTAATAATTATTAAGCTAAATTGTTTTCTTAATATCCGAGTGAGGTAAGGTATGTCGAACATTAATGTTGATAAACACGAAAACATTTTTCAAAAAATGTATCGTGTGTTTTTGGTTGAAAGACGGCTTCCGATATCTATCGAGCATCGTTACCAAAAACTTTTATACGCTAATCGGCTACAAAAAATCTTACGTGAAATTTCTGACGGACCACCTATAGCGTGTGCTAAGAACGCAGATGCCGAATTACATATGCTAACCTGTGAAAGAGATTTATATATGGCGATAGCTGCCTGTAAATCTTTTTTAAAGTTTTTCCCCGATATATCAGTAGTATTTCACGGTGATGAGTCTTTAGATGAGAGTATGTCTGATTTACTACAATCCGCAATCCCTTCATCAAGGTTCATCAGCTATCAAGGCGCAGAGGATATAATAAAATCAAGCATTGATGTCTTCCAATTAAGGCAAAAGGTTGCTGGAAGATTTGAGCTGCCTCCAGGATATGAGAAGCAGCGCAGAGCTTGGGCATTAAAGGTTTTTGACTTTCATATTCTATCAGATGCAAAAAAAGTAATTGTTATGGATTCTGATACCTTATTTGTTAAGCGGCCGGATGAACTAATTGATTGGATAGAGCCTGAGAAAAGCACTGCATTTTACTCTATTCCACAATTTCCAAACCTGAAGGTAGATCCCAAAAATTTCAGCAGCATTTTCCCAAACGGAACACCTGTTAATAGCTTTAATGGCGGGTTGTATGGGTACAACAAGGAAGATGTCGGTTCTGAATTCTTGATGGATGTTGTGAGAAAGTTGATTTCAGAGAAAGATTATCCAATTCTTGGTGATGAGTGCTTTTGGAGGGCTGTATACTCATTAATTCCATCTGAGCCACTTTCATTTGATGTTTATCCTTTAATTACTCCGTATTATCAGAAAAATAATTTGATGCCCGACTTGAATAAGGCAAAATATATCCATTTTATTTGTAAGCACAGAGGTGGGCTATACGGAAAGATCGCTAAGGAAGTGTTTCGATAAGCGATCTTTAAATCCAATTGCGAACACCAAAGCCTGAATTTTTTTCTGGGTTGGCCGTAGATATTGACGCGCTTCTAAAGCTCGTTGGTCAAGTCATTTTTCTCATATTTTTGATTGAAGAGAAAGCTTTCTAGTACCTGTATAAGCCATATGCGATAAGACTTTCTTTTTACCCCTGTACTCCATGGACCTAGTCTCAGCAGAAGGTGGTGAAGGAAATGCCATTTTATAGTGTTCTCTGGAATATCAATAAGCTGCGCATTGTCGACCAGATTTCTGTTTGTGATAACTTGAGCAGCACTAAAAGGCGATGGTCCGCATGAGGGAAGCGAGAGAGCCAGGGTAAAGTGGTCGTACATTGGCATTGCCGTAATGGCAAAATCCTCGAAATCAATCACAGTGATGTGATCAGTGTCGATAATCAGATTGTTCAGACAAAAATCGCCATGTTGAGGTATCGATGAGCAATCGGGAGTTTGTGAGAGATCATTAATCGCAAGTTCGACGAGCTTTTCGAGTTCGGTATTCCCCGTCTCGCCCGTGCTCTGATATTCCAAAAAGGCTTTACGTAGTTCTTCATGAGGCTTGAGCTTGTTGGTTTTGTTCTCGATCTTCTCTTTCGCCCTAATCGCCGCGTGAAAGTTCGTTAGTGTTTGCCATATTCTCGTTTCGATGCGTTTCCTTTCTTCCTCAGAACGGATTTTTGATTTTACTTGAAACCAGGGGGCACCTTTGACTCCGCGTTGCACATCATACTTTTCCCTGGCATGTTCATAAATCCCCACTGGCTCGGGAACTAGGTTGCCCACTAGGCTATAGAGTTCGTTGTGAATATGGTTGGAGTGGAAAGCATGGGCGTCGTCAAGTTTACGAACTACGTAGGCTGGGTAGTCAGAATTTTTATTGAAGACCAGATAAATTGGCCGACTGGTGCTTACGCACGCAATTGAGTATTTATCCACATGGTCATCCAGCAAGGCAGCGGTGGACAGCAGCTGTTTAATGAAATACATGGCTATTTTATTCCCTGCTCAAAATGAGGCCTAAGCCGCCAATTGCTGGATTGGCTCCGAGAAGCTTCGCAACGACATATCTGATCATTCTTGCCAAGTTAGACTGATCGTACGGCAAAATGTTGGCTGAAACATACAGATCTGCGCTGGTGTGAAGCTCATAAACGCATGCTGGGTAATCCAGTGAGGGATAAATACCAACAAGGTTTGCATTCGTCAGGGGATCTTCGTGAGAAAACTCCTGTTGTATCTTTTTGAGCGCCGCCATGCTGTGGTAAAGCGTTTTGATGGTTTTTAATTTCTGGTTGCTGGTGCTGGTATTAGCAATGATGCAGCAGCGCTCGGAAGTTTTAAGGAGTTGTCGGGCCTTGAGAATAGTTGACTCAGAGTCAGCGAGTTGTAGCATTACAACAGGGCTTTGTAATACATCCTCAAGCTGGGAAAACTGCTCTTCCTTGGCAGTAAAGTCAGGCATAGAAAACTCGAATTAGTGAGGTTTTGAAAAGGGGTAGAATATACAAACTGTTGCTGTCTCGCTGATTCTAGAGATTTATTCACTGTACCCCAGTTCCAGCGGCCGAGTTATAGAAAATCTAAGGAAGGTCTGATTAACGCCTGATTTCTCGCAGAATCGCTTTTCAACTCGAAAAAAAGCCATTCAAAGGCAAATTAGGCACAATCAGCCCCTCTGTTTGTTTGTTTTTTGCCCATTTCCCGCCGTTTTGGCGGAAAACAGGCGCACTGGCCCTACGCCAGCAGGTATTTTTCACCCATCAGCAGGTTGCTGAACGCAGCCAGCAAGTGCAATCGGTTACTGTTTTTGGCCAAGCCGCGATAGCGGACTTTGTTGTAGCCAAAGACCTCTTTAATGTACCGGAACGGATGTTCGACTTTGGCCCGGGCGCTGGCTTTGAGCTTCTCGGCTTTCAGTTTACGGGCGTCCAGTTTCTTCCGACTGCCGGGGCGTTTGGCAATGAACCAGGATACATTTTGGCGATCTCTATGCTCATCCCGCTTTTGAATGCCAAGATAACCGGCATCACCGAACACGCGCTGCTCGTCGCCGTGGAGAAGGTTGCCAGCGGGCACGATGTCGTGGACGTTGGCTGCTGTGGTATCGATGCTGTGGATCAGGCCGAGCGTGTCATCGACGCCGATGTGCATCTTCATGCCAAAGTAATATTGTTTTCCTTTCCTGGTCTGGTGCATTTCCGGCGGTCCGACGACTCGGTCGCGCTGGCCGCTCTCATTCTTGGTGGAGCTTGGGGCAGAAATGATCGTGGCATCCACAATGCTGCCTTCACGCAGCATCAAACCATTTTTCTCCAGGTGCTTGTTCACCTCTTTGAACAACACCTTGCCAAGGCCATGGCGCTCCAAGAAGTGACGGAACTTGAGAATGGTGGTTTCGTCCGGCAAGCGGTCCAGCTTCAGGCCAGCGAAGTGGCGCATGGATTCTATCTCGTACAGGGCGTCTTCCATGGCCGGGTCGCTGAGGTTATAAAACAACTGCATGCAGTGGACTCGCAGCATGGTGGGCAACGGATAGGGTGGCCGGCCAGTCTGGCCCTGCGGGTAATATCGGGCTACCTTCTTCTCCAGCTGCTTCCAGGGAATCAACGTGTCCATCCGTTCCAGAAAGATCTCGCGACGAGTTTTGCGCTTCTTGTTCTGGTACTCGGCTTCGGAGAAGGTGATCTGATCCATGGTGGCAACGAATCCTGTGCGGTTGACGATGGCCGTATTATCGCTGATTTTGAGACTTATTCAGAGTCTCCCTAAAGCCACGCTGGCGCAAGAGAATAGATAACTTCAGTAATATGATGGCAGTACTACCAACTACGTTGGTGTTTGGAATTATTGAACCATTGTATCACATTCATAAATGCATCAAAGTGCCCTATCGAGACGTGCGGGGGGCCGGGCATTCGTCCTTGTCTTTGGGGCACCAGATCGCCTCGGCTTTTTTTGGACAGCGTCAGCAATTCTGCTGTTTCTGCCAAAGCCTTTACCTTCCGCCGCAGCTCGGCTTCGAGTTTTTTGACTCGTTTTTTCTCAGCCTTGGCCGCTTGCCGATGCTGCTTGGCCTGTTCATCAGGCTGGGCGTTGGCGCCCATGCAGGCGGCTTTCCAAGCTTCGATTTGTTCCGGGTAAAGGCCGTGCCTACGGCAATATTCACTGAGTTCCGCTTCCGTCATTGGGGCGGTTTCCAGAACAATGCGGAATTTTTCTTCGCCAGTCCACTTGTCGGGATGAGCTGAATTCGATGGTAAAACGGCACCTCGTCCTCTGGCGGCTTTACGCCAATTGTACAAAGTCGCGGTACTGATGCCTTCCTGGCTGGCCAACTCGGCAACAGTCAGACTGTGAGGTGGGGCCATCTTCTGGAGAATGGCTTCCTTACCTTCCGGTGAATAATGGGGCATGGTTGTCCTCTGAAATATTCAGGCGGGTGAGTCAGCCGAGGGAACTGCCCCCTCAGCTGCTTTCAGAACCCGGCGTGAACCTCTCAGCTCACCGGGCTCCCATTGCTTCAACCGCAAACGCACCACGTCCACTCCAGTGGACAAATAAATTCGGGTGTTTGCGCTTTATACGATCAAGCCATGAGACTGCTCTCATCTTCTTGCCGCGCAAGCGCTTGTATTTCCGCATCGCCCATCGAATGATGGCTCGATCGATGTGATCTGCTACCGGCTGAAATTCAGACCCTCTAAAGCGACAATAATACCGGATCCAACCCCGGACTCGTGGAGCCAAGGCTTTGGCGATCTGGTCTATGGATAACTCGCTTCGAAGATTCAGGTGCCATCGCCTTACCGCCTGCCTCATAGACGTCATCGATTGACGACTTACTGCTGGCGTGAAACCAAGCGAGCTTCTCCCGCTCCGGTTGACGATGCGCCTCGGCCTGAACGTATATCCAAGAAAATCGAACTTAATGTTTTCATGATTTCCTTGTCGCCGACTATCCTTGCAGTACACAACTTTCGTTTTATCGGGATGCATTTCGAGACCGCATTGTCTTAGCCGCATATCTAACTGCGAATGCAGATACTGAGCCTCACGCTCACTTCGACAATGCAGTATTCCGTCATCTGCATATCGGCAGAATGGGATATCCGGATGATGAACCGTCAGCCAACGATCCAATGCATAATGCAGAAACAGGTTCGCTAGAACTGGCGATAACGGGCCACCTTGTGGTGTGCCAACGTTCCGTCCTTCCTGCTTACCATCTTTCGTCTGCATCGGTGCCGTTAGCCAGCGCTTCACATACAGCAGCACCCAGGGTTCAGAACAATGGTGGTCAAGAGCCTTGAGCAATAGCTCATGATCAATATGATCAAACAAGCCACGGATGTCATACTCCAGCACCCAGTCCCTTTCCCAGCACCGCTTTCGCGTGATCGCAAGCGCATCATGCGCGGACTTCCCGCGCCGATACCCGTACGAGTCCACATGAAAGACAGGTTCCAGGATAGGTTCCAGCGTCATCGTAACCACAGTTTGCGCTATACGATCGCTAACTGTGGGTACCCCGAGCAATCTTTCCCCTCCACTTTTCTTCGGAATTGGAACTGCTTTGACGGCCGGTGGGAAATAGCTGCCGGACGACATTCGATTCCAAATTAGATAGAGGTTCTTGCTCAAGTCTCGATCAAAGTCCTGAATCGTCTGGCCATCTACACCGGCCGCACCTCGATTCGATTTAACGCGCTGATACGCTTCCCATACCAGGCGCTTGGAAATATCAAACGGTTTTGCTGAGTTCACAGGCTCATCCTAAAATAAAGTTGGCCATGGAATCAGCCGAAGCAACTCGGCTCCTTCGCTCCGAGCCCATTACAGGCCCATCATCGCTACTACGAACCAATCCGTCCTCGAACCATGCATCGGTACTCTGCATCTTGCTTTTCTTCACTTGATGCTCTCCCTTGGCATCATGGATTCGAGTTCCCACAGTTCCGTTGAAACGCCTGAACCGAGCTCGCGCCATCTCTATGCCGGACACCACCCATCCAGTAAGCAGGTTTCCGATGGATTTATCCCGGGGATAGTTGTGGCCCCCGGTTTTGATGTCAGTTTTCAATTTCGACACCTGAACGATGATTTGCTTGTGCTCGCCTTCTCGATTCCTACCTGACACACCCCATGGGTGAGCCTTTTCTCCTGACGCTTACGACAACGGTCTTCAGCCAATGCCGCTCAGGATGGTTTGAAGCCAGCCCCTGCAGGCAGACTCCGGAGGGTCGGTTCCTCCATCATTTCAACAGCTTCTCATGCTACACATATGACTCCTGTCTTATACTGTGCGCATCGATTGCTGTGGCACACACAACTACTCTGACAGATAGATTACACAATGGCACTATTACAATCTGTGCCGGTCTCTGGATTCATTGAACCACGTCAGACTTATGAACCCCAAGCATTAAGAGACCATATGTTTTGAAAAGGTATCCTTACGCCAGTAACAGCGAGCTCACATCCGGGATGCATCGGAGTGTCCAATCGAGACCACTTCTCCTTGGAGGTGATCCTTTAACAAAATGTTACCAAATCGCGTGGTTCACCATCTCAATGAAATAGTTTTCCGCAATTTGACGCTATTTTACAATATGCTTGCCTGTGAGTTCTCTGTTAGCATTGGTGGTATATTCGCTGGGCACGGCGGCGTCTGATTTTTCTGTGCCCAATACTACATCGTTTGTTGAGTTTTCGGAATCGGGCAAGAATTGGATGAGATAACTCCAATCAAGAGTTCGGCTGAAAGCTTGTTAAAGGAAATAGCTATGTTCGTATTGAAAAAGCACTTCGTTCCGAGGCTTTTAACGTTAGGTTTAATACTGGCATCTCCAGTACTACACTCAGAGGTGGTTTTTGAAGAGAATTTCGATGATCAGCCAGATTGGACGAGTGCGATGCATAGTACGGACACAGAACAACGTGCTGTAACGCACATTATACCGCATGGCTGGAGCGCTATAAGGCAAGATCCTACTTGGGCACCCTCTAAGGGACATCCTTATAAGCACGAGAGTATCGAGGTTTTGGCATCAAATTCAAAAAAATGCCGAGACGGTACTGGTAAGTGTATGGTGAGTTGGAGGGATTCTTATAACCCAGGGTGGAAGCGTTGGACTTCAGAATCAATCATGCTTAAGTATTTACCTGAAGGGTATTCACAGTTATATGTCGAGTTTTGGATACGCTTTGGACCTAACTGGACAAGAACAAATGTAGATGGGGTGCCGTCAGCGGCGTCTAAGCTATTTCGAATTTCTAGTTGGCGAGGGAATGGTAGTGAGTTTCAAGCCTTTCCTGATGGAGATATTGGGCCAATAGCATTATGGGACTACAGCTTAAATAAATACGGTGTGCGTAATACAATTAGCTGGAGAGGCGGCCCTCATGGGGACAATTATAATTATAGGGACGGCGAAATTCCGGGCCTGCCCGCACCACTAATAAATACGGGTGATCTTAATTTAAATTTCTCGGGTCATTTAAAAGGAATGGGTCCCGGCGGTTCAGATCCCAAAGTGTCGGACAGGTTAAATGGGGGGCTCATCGATTTGAATTCGCCCTCCATAGTAAAGCACGATCAAGTTTTCGGCCCTGGTGATTCTTGGACCAAAATAGGGATATTTGTGAAAATGAACTCTGCACCTGGGCTTAAAGACGGCGTTTTCCAGCAGTGGTTGAATGACGAGCAGGTCTTCATATCGACCACAATCCCTTGGATTCGACCATCAGTCACAGAAACTGAAAATGCGCAGTGGAACCTTGTGGCAATTGGTGGTAATGATTTTTTTCAAATATACCCAAATGAAGCTCAACATGAGGAGTGGTATGCGATCGATGATCTCATCATAAGGGATGATGTTCCTCATTATTTAAATACTACCGCTGTTGCTCCCAATCCACCCATCGGGCTTGATGTAAAATGAATCTCTTGTTTTTACAGACCTCTATTGTTGAGCTCGGATTAACTCGTCTTCTAGCCATTAGGCAATATAATTGAGAAAAAAATAGTTTTTCAAGCCCAGAATGGGTTATTGGGCCTATTCTGGGCCTATTCTGGGTCTATTATACTGCGTTCCGTCTTACCTTACAGGCTCGATACACTATCTTTCTGATAGATCAAGGTTTGCACAGTAAAAATACCCTCGAAGTCCGTGAGGTATCTATCGAGACATTTTTTGGATGGCTGCTTTGATTCGTCGTTGCCTTATAGAAAATTAACAATTTCCTGAATTTCTTTGAATCTATTATTCCAATCCTTAATTAATTCAGGGATGAAAGTCTCTATTTCTTCGGTGAGTTCAGCTTTCCTTCTAATGACTTCTTCAATGCTATCTTTTATAGAAGTTGAAGATATCTCTGTGTAAATGCAACCCTTCCTAAAGTACTGACGAAGTGTTTCTGTATTGGATACAACAAAGGGCTTTTTTAGTGCCAAAGCCTCATAGGCTCCACAATTAAGTATAAATTCTTCCTTCGTTAAAACTACAATAGCATCTGAACAATGCATAAGAGATTGATATTCTGATTCAGCTATATATCCTGTTAAGATCACACCTTGTTTTTTAAGTTGATCTCGATCCACCTCGCTGAGTTTTTTAAGGTAGTTTCCCGTAATATAAATCCGATAAAGTGAAGAGAGGTTGATACCTGCTTCTACTATTTCATCTATAGGTTCATCGTCATCAAATGTCGCCACCACCATGATTTTATGAACTTTGTCGTCGAAATTAAACTGCGTGTTTCGATTTTTCATATAATTCATTACAGGAAGCTTGTCCTGTAATATAACTGCTTGGCTCCCGACACTTTCACATAATTTTTTTAAGAATTCATTTGTAACAATAGTTAAGTCGGAGTTTTTAATAGTAAAATTGCTTAACAAATGAAATATTTTCCATTTTAAATGTTTAGACTCTGTGGTGTTCAGTTTAAAGTTTGAATGTCGATCTACCACTAATTTAAAGCCGGTAATTTTTTTTAAAATAACAAGGAGAGTTGTTAGAACTATTGATGGGTTCTGGCAGAAAATCAGTTTTGGTTTTCTAGTTAGAACTAGACGGGCGGTTTTAAAAGATAAAGTTGGATAGCGCAACCATCTGCGATGCTTGTTAGTATGGATAATTAGCTCTGCATTGAATGCGTCTGCTAGCTCTCGAGATCTCCGGTGATTTTCCCAGCTTATCCATATTCGGCTACCTAAAGTTTCCATTGTGTTGGGACTCATTTTAATTATGTGAATTTACTTCGTATTAAATCAAAAATATTCAAAGTTCTAAGGTCTAGCTAATATATAAAGTGGTTTTGAACAACCATCCTATATTTCCCGTTTTTTTCTGGTGGTATTTCATTTACGTATTCTACCGAGATCTCGAGCCCCTCGCCGAGCATTCCTCTTAACTGCCAGAGCATATAGTCTTCAGTTTCTGGATTAAAATCAGATTTTTTTACCAGCTTTACAATTGCGCTTGATGGCTGGTTTTGAATAATTTGTGCATTTTTAATACCTTCCAGATATTCAAAGGCTATAGCAATAGCTGCGGTTGGCACACGTTTGTCACCATTTACAATAACGGCCCCCACCTTTCCATCCAAGTTTTTTAAAATCGCCGTGTTTCTACCACAGTCACAATCTTCGTAGGCTAACTGGCCCAGATCACCTATTCTGTACCTAATCAGGGGCATAGCATCGTTTAGAAGAGTGGTTACAACTAGTTCCCCAGTACCTTCTGAATGAATCGATCCCTCTGAAGTAAGAATCTCAACGATTCCATACTCTGGTTCAATATGCATCTTGCCATGCACGCATTCTGAAGCAAATACGACAGATTCTGCGGAGCCGTACTGATCGAATACCTTACATTGGAACGCAGTTTCCATGGTGCATCGCTGTGCATTGGTGAAATTCTCAGAGCTTGTGCTTATGCCAGTTGGTTTGAACTCCAGCTTTGAGTTATTTCGCAATATGTATTCTGCTAATCGATAGATCGATAGAGGGTAGCCTTCAATCACACGAGGTTTGAATTTATTAAGTTTTTCCAGGTAGTGAGGGAGGTTCTGTTCACTCATATGGTAGGAAGAAAATAGTAGCTGCCTGTCTTTCAGGTTATACCGCCAAAATGGCGGTGTATCATCATCAGGCCTTTGGAGCTTTCTGCCAACGAACGAAGCCTTTTTGTCGCCAATCTCAAACCCCATTCGTGCGTAAAATGCTGACCAGAATGCATAGCTCCGCTGGCGAATCGCCTTAGACACATAAACTTTTAGCGGATTTCCTGTGCTTCCTCCGGTGTATAGGGCGATCAGCTCACTTTCTTTGTAAGATCGGTTTACAAAGTCTTCGGTATTATCTGCTACTGTCTGGCGATCCAAGAGCGGAAATTCACTTAGTTCCAGTTTTTGGATATTAAGCTTCTGATAATAGGGAACCTTATTGATAGCGGTGCTAATTATTTGGTCAAGCTTTCTTTTTTTTATTAGCTCAAGCTCTTCAGTGCGTTTATACTCATTATTTTTTAACTGAAGCTTAAGTGCTTCGTGTTCACCGGTATAGCGTCGTTGGTGCTCCAGATAACCGTATATACTCACCAATACGTTTTGAACCCAGGTAGGGCTCTTGAGATAAATTTGCTCAGGTGAATAGCTTTTCATTATCAACGCTCCCTGCCAATCGGTTCTTGATAACTCGTGCCGGATTACCTGCGACTATATCACCTTTATTTGGAATACTTTTTGCACTGACACTGCCAGCCGCAATTACACATTGGTCTGATACATCTGCAAGCACTGTGGCGTTGTTACCTATCCAACAGTCTCTTCCAATTCTGATTTTCTCAAATTTACCACCCTGCTTTTGAATAGATGTGGTTATGTCATCGAAATTGTGTTGGTTTTTTCCGCTTAATATATGGACGGCACTTCCTAATAAGGTGTCGGCGCAGATGGTGCATTTCCCAATATTACACTGCGGCCCAATATAAACCCCTTTCTCAATCGTCGTATCAGCATGAGAAAATATCGTAAGAAAGCCCACAGAAATCTCATCCGAAGTGTCTGTACAAACAAGGCGGTAAAAGGCTGCACGTATGTAGATGCCAGTTTTCCCAGGGATTAGGCTGATTGCCTGGGAAAATGACATAAATACTGCGTCCGTGTTGCCAGCCAGCCGAAACAATAAATACAGAACGTAAATCGGGAATACCAGTACAAGGAATCCCGTTTTGATGGTTCGCTTTATCAAATGACGGAAGCTCATTGCCGGTTTAGCCTCGCGTCAAGCCAGGCCTTTTCGCGCCCAGGGCTGAATGTGATGATGCCTCTGCCCAAACGCATCAGAATTCTGCTCATCAGACTGGCCCAGTTCAATTGAGTGCTTTTGTTGAAAGTGTCGTTGAGCTGTTGGAGTGTTGAATGGTGTATTGATGGGGCGTTGATATGGGGCCCGTAATTTTGCATGAGAATAACAAGAATTCTTGAATATTCGCACTCGTCGCTGTGTTTAAGGGTTTCGCAGGTTTCTGTAAGCCAGTTCTCTCCGGTGTTTTGAAAGGCTTTTGCCTGGTCTTCTGTAGCAAATTCTGCGGCCTGGAACATAAGCATCGCCTTGCGGATATCTTGCGCTACCCATGTGTGGTTGGGGAATTCCAGTTGCTCTGGGTCAACCAGAAACAGTGACTCATGATTGCGCATCCATTCAGCGTAGGCCATAAAACAATCGGCCGCATGCTGGTAGGAATCGTCCAGCTCATCGTTTGTGCGCTTTACGTAAAGGTAGCGAACAATGGCCGAAAGCAGAATGAGATAAGACCAGCCAGTTTCCACATTCAACAAATTGCGATCAACAATATTGTCTTTTGGGTGAATGGTTGCACGGATCACCGTGTCTGCTTTTGAAAGCCAGCTTTTATTGGGCTCCAGAATTGATGCATCTATAAGGGCTGTCAGGTAATTGCCAGTGCCACGTGTGAAGGGGTAGCGGTGCCTGGTGGGTGATTGCCCCTTTACCAAGGCTTTAAGTTTGGGCAAGTCCTGGTTCTTTATGGTTAGCAGGGCTTCAAGAATGCCACCGGTGCCTTCATGGCTGGCTACCATCCATCCAGCCAGCTTCAAAGCAGCTTCTTTTGAAGAGGCTGCGCCCGTTAGTAAGTAATGATAGAGCAGGCCGGTAGTGTAGCAGTGTTCCGCAGCGGGGCCGCCACCGGTTTGGCCCGGTGTTGAGCTTGTGTCATTGTGTTTCGAAAAGGTTCGGTGGGTAGCCGTATGGGCATCAAGATAATGATCGGTATGCCAGAACAGGCCGTTGTTGTATTCCGCTCGGTCTTCCTCAGTATGATAGATGTCTATGTCTGCAACATGGCTGGCCAGATCATCCATCAGCTCGAACCAGCGCCTGTCGCCGGTTAGCGCGAACTGTCGTGCGAAGCCGTATATGGCATCGTACTGATTGTTGTAATGGGAGATAAAAGGCTCTTCACCCTTGGCTTGGTAGAGCGTTTCATGGTCTGCAAAGATATCCCCAAAATTGCGCCATCCGAACTCATCGATCACTTCTCTTTTAGCGAAGAAGTTAGATTCCCCTTCAAGGCCTTCGGCAATAAGATGGTCTAATGGGCCGGGCTGTGTATTGGCCTTGAACCAGGGGAAAGCTTCAGCTCGCTCGTAGCACTCTGGGGCGATTATTGGTGCCAGAGGTGTGTAGGCCATTGCAGATAGACTGGTGCCTCCCTGGTAGCTCATGAGACAGCGCAGTGTCTTCCTTTCGCCGCCTTGTAGCTCGTAGACCTTCTTGGATTCTTTCGGGAAGAGTCCCACGGTTACTTTGTTCCCTTCTTTTCGCAGGCTTGTTGGGAAGCTCTGCCAGAAGTGCGGTACTGCAAGCTCTAGCTGTCCAGAATCGTGCTGAATGCTCACTAGTGGATTGGCGCGTTTACCTTCGTGTTCGAGTTTGCCTGCGTTGGTGAGACGGTAACCACAAAATTGGGCAGTGACTTCGCCGTTCGCGTCTACGTGATTTCGGCTTTGCCAGTTTTCGCCGCCGCTAGAATCCTGGTAAAGGTTGAAGTCAGCTAGATTTAAAACGCTTGGGCTTTCATCGGTTGCCTGCGGTGTGACCTTGGCGGTACTGGAGCCTGGAATTGTTGTTTCTACAGCGAGTTCCCGGAAGTGCACGGAGCCTGGATCCCCCAAATCCCACAAACCGCCCGGGTGCCGTGCACGCTTGGGGTTGTGTGTTACCAGCTCAACTTGCACCAACCCGGTTTCCAGAAAAATACGCAGTTCGCATTCGAATCTTGCAAGTGGTTCGTTGGTTTGCTTTATCCACTGGCCCTTCAAGGTCGCTGCTACAAAAACGGGGCCTTTGTGGGTGATTTCCCAGTTGGACTCCGCTTTTGCTGTGCAGGGCGCTCCTGCGTCGTCACTGAGGATGACCGCAGAGGGCACGACTTCATTGTTTGGGTTACGAACCTGCCAAGCCAAGCTGTCCGGTTTCAGAATAACGCAGCCGGTTGCTGTAGTAATCTGAAGGCCACCTGCTGTTTGGCTGGCCGCTGCTTTAGTTGTGCTGGGGGAGGGTGTTTTCAGGTTGGCGAGCACCAAGTCCTTCTGGTCGTTTGGAGCCAAATCTACCAAAGTGCTGGCATGGACCCAGCGTATGCTGCCGTCCGGCCAGTGTGCAAGGGGCTGTAGCTGCACAGTAAGAGGCTTATCACCATCCATCAGTGCGAGTTGCTGTGCATTTCTCACGGTGCCTTTAGGCACAGGGATGCCTAGGCCAACGGGCTCTTTAATACGAGCTGTACCGTTTGGTTCCCTTATTTGAATGGCTACTTTTTCCATAAGCTTGTCTACTGCTTAACTCCCTGTTTGATGCCTAGAATAATCTGCCCGCGAAGTAACATAAAGCCCCATTTTACTGGTGCAGGAACTTGTTTCCACTTATTTACCGCGGGCCTGATTCAGAAGATAGCGGAGTTGGCCCCACTCTTCGGTT
Source organism: Marinobacter sp. DY40_1A1 (assembly GCF_016597815.1). Lineage (GTDB taxonomy): Bacteria > Pseudomonadota > Gammaproteobacteria > Pseudomonadales > Oleiphilaceae > Marinobacter > Marinobacter xiaoshiensis. The sequence continues at coordinate 1,113,291 of NZ_VCHA01000001.1, forward strand.
CCTCTGAGTAAAACCAGTCCGGTAATACCTGTAACGAGTGCCGCGATTGTGACATGCAGGGTGCCTAGCGCTAAAAACTGCACCAGGAAATGACTGCCGGAAAGGCCTATCGATTGAACTGCCAAAATCGCTAGCGATGTTCCTGCAAGAGTGGGAATGCACAGGAACAAAAGTTTAGCGGACGAGAACCCGGTTTGCTGTTCCAGAATCAGTAGCAGTGCAATAGTGGTTGCGACTGCGAGCCAACCCCGAGCCCATGCCATGATTTCCAGGCCACCTGTGGCAGTTAGCCAGAGAACAGCGACAATAATGGCAGTTGAGGCCACATCAAACCAAAAGAGCAGTTTTACTCGCCCTTGGGCGATGATGGCATCGCTGATCAGCGCAAAAAGACAGAAGGTGAAGAAAAATAATCCGAAGGGTTCCAGCAAAGGAGCAAATTCCGACCAGTCTGGCCCCAGCAGAACTCGAATGATGAGTTCAGGGTACAGCATTATAAAGGCGGTGATTGGGGTGAGCACGGTTATCATCAGTGCAAGGCTTAACCGTATACGGTAGGCAAGTGCCTGCTTGTCCGCTTTGCTTTCTGAAATGGCAGCGAGCAAAGGTTCGCTCATAGGGATTATGGCTGACAGCGCTGGCAGTAGGCTTACCTCGCGCACCAAGTTGTACCCTCCTAGTTGGGCTGTGCCAAACAGACGTGAAATCATTAGGTTATCTATTTGGGATCTTGTGAAACCAACAATTCCGCGCAGAAGCAACCATTGGGAAAACTGCCACTGCTGGCGAAAGTGAATGAGAGTCCAGCGGGGGCGGAAGTCGTGAACGCGATACGACCCTATGGTGAAGATTAGTCCGGATACAACGGTGCCAGCTATGATCGCCCAGTGGCTTGGGCTGGTGAAAGCCCAGCCGATCACAACGATAAACGAAAGTCCTTTTTGCCAAAGTGTGAGCTTAAAGATTGGACGGTAGTTTATTTCCCGCGCTAGAAGCATCATGTCAGGGCTTTTCAGGGCTCTGAGTGGTAGCGTGACTGCTGCAACGGCTAATGCCGTTGTGAGTTCCGGGGTTTCAAAGAAGTCGGCCAGAGAGGGTGCGAGAAGCAGGATCAACACGAACATGCCGGACTTGATAACTATGTCCATGCTCCATGCGGTGTTGAGGTCTGCTTCGGTGACGTCGGTTTTTTGAATGATGTACTGCTGGTTCCCGATCTCAACCAGCAGCTCAAAGAACTGCAGTGCAATGATAACGAGGGCAACAACACCGAAGTGTTCGGGTAGCAGCAGGCGGGCGAGAATCAGGGTGCTGATAATGCCTAGGCCGCGCTGTACGAGCTGCATGCCTAGCAACAGGCCCGCGCTTTTAAGCACTCTCAAGCTGGTTGTCATTGCTTGCTGGGTGTCAGGCGACTATTGATAAGCGGCATTTGGTGATCCAGTTTTGCAATCGCTCTGTCACACTCTGTTTGTCCGCATTCAGTCTGTAGCGTCACAAGGGCAAATCGCTGTTCTCCTTTCAGCATTGCTAAAACCTGTAATAGCTTTGCCTCGCTGTATGTCCAAGCTCGATATGAACCAACCTGATACCACTGCCCAACAATAACTTGCTTCCTGTTGAGGATATTCCGAACGCGCACTAGCCCTGGGCCGTAGGTTTCCTGAATCTGCCAGAGTGAGTGGTCGAATGGTGGCCGCAAGTAGGGCACAAGCTTTTCTTCAGCGGTGGTTTTCTGGCTTTGGGCGAGGGATATCCAAGCTCCATCGAAATTCCACACCTGCTGGGTAAGCGTGCTTGGCAGTGTGAGCGGTATTGGCATGTTGTCAGCACTTGCCGGTGTGGTGCTGGCTAGTTCAAGGATCCAGGGGGAAACTGCTTTATTTGAAGGCTGAATGATGGTTAGGGCGATGGGGCCGAATACTATGGCGATAATGACGGCGGCGATGCCAGTCTTTTGAAAGCCGAGCTTTGTATGGGTCTCAGCCGATTCTGAATTTCTTTTACGGACGGGTGAGAAGTACAGTGCCGGCAAAACGAATAATCCGTACACAACCCAGCCCATGGTTTCATGGTCGGTAAGCATGTCGCTTTGCATGTCGGTTTCGTAGGCAACCACCACTAGAATCGTAATGCGTACCCAGTTCGCGATCAGGGCGAGTGTCATGGCTATCAGCAGGGTGATGAGCCAGTCGCGCCAGCGATAATCGTTAAGAATGGAGGTCATCATTGCCAGCAATATGGAAATTGCAAAATACCGTATGCCGGAACAGCCATCGGCAATGAGGAGGCGGCCGTAGGGTAGGGTGATGCTGTTGCCTTCAATAAGGGCTGTCATCCCAAACCAGCTAACCCAAGTTCCTACTACTATGCTGGCGAGGTCTACCAGTGCGGGAACCATGTCTGCCCATACAGGCAGTGATAGCGACAAAAGCAAAACGTAGGGGAGGAAGCTAAGGGTTCGTGCGAGCCCAAGCAGTGCCCAGGCAGCTGCTATTACGCCAGCTGGGAGCATCAGGTAGGCAAGGGTGTCGATGCGAACGAGTTCGAGCAGTGCCCACGCTAGTGTTGTTACAACCAGCAGAATGGCCCCTATAAGATGATAGGGCTTGATCTGTGTGTGGTTGGTTGCGCTTTTGGGCGGGTGGACTAGTAGTAGCCCGATAAAAATCAGGGCAGTAGCCAAACCATGGGCGAGAACTTGCTCGAATTCCAGCCATGCTTGTGCGAGCCGGATCCAGGTCGGATAAAAAACAAGCACCGCAATAGCGGTAACGACCAGGTAAGGCCTGGAAAGAGGTAGGTTGTCTAATGTCTTCCTTAACATCGTTTCTCCGCCGCACTACTAACCAATCGACAGGATACTGTGTATAGCAGTTACATAAAACTCAAATTCAAAACAAAAAAAAAGCCAGCCGAAGCTGGCTTTTCATTACTCAACCGAAATCAGGCTTTCTGACGACGGCGAGCTGCACCAAGTCCTGCAAGGCCAAGGCCGAGGAGGGCCAGGGTGCCGGGCTCTGGTACTGGCAGAACTGACTCTACCATAACTACCAAGTCGTTAAAGTCCTTGTCGGAGTTGGCATAGAGAGTATCTTCCCATGCCAGTACGAACTCTTTATTGGTCCACAATCCAGCCTGAAAACCTGCTAGCTGAACGGTATCGGTGTCTGTACCTTGGAATGCCACCATCTGATCGCTGCCATTAGTGTTAAGGCTGCTGTCTGAGTAAAACGTAGGTGCATTATTGGGGTTGTTCTCTGATCCGAGATAAAATCCAAAGTCGGACGAGCTGAAGTTGCCTACCGCCACACCATTTAACCGAACAGTACCGTCAAGCAGCATCGACAGCGTCAGTTGGCTGTTAATTGCATTGCTGTCGGAGCCAGAAAAGATTTCTATGTAGTTGCTGGAGTTATTCCGGTCGTAAACACCGAACGTATTCGTTCCAGCGTTGCCGGCAATCTCCATTACAAATGTGCTAACACTGCCGCCAGTGCCTGTGATGTTCCAGTAGCTGTCTAAACCATCATCAAGTTGATCAGTGTTCACGTTAACTGATGAAGGGCCACCAACAGTTACAGTGTCAAGAACGTTCTGAATACCTGTACCTACGCCGTCAAGGCCGTCGTTGGTAACGAATATATTGGCTTGTGCTGAGACTGACAGTGCTGAAGCGGCAATGGCAGCTGCTAAGAGTTTGAGTTTCATAATATTTCTCCGGTTGTCTAGCTCTAATTCCATATAGTTTGCTTGCAACCAGGCTGTCTCTTATTGCTTTAGAGATCCTTGGCTTTCCGTCCCACCCTCACAGGTGGTTTGGCATACGACCGGTAGTACCCGATCCTATGGGTAATACAAAGCGATTCGCGTGCCAAGTTTTCAATACGCTGATATATATAGATATTTATTGGGCTCTGGATGTGACATGTAAAAAAAATCGACGAGCGTATAAAAAAAGGCCTGAGACGCTAATGCCTCAGGCCTTTTGTGTATTCGAACCCGACAGGGCTTGTCGAGGTTCTTTACATGGCTTTTTTAACAGCCTCTAGATGCTCTTCAATCTCGGCATTACCTGGTGCGAGATCCAGTGCTTTTTCTATCACTGCTTTCGCTTCTGTCTGTTGACCAGACAGGTGCAGGATCCAGCCATAGGTGTCCAATACAGCAGGGCTGTTCGGTGCGAGCTCGCTTGCTTGTTTCGCCAGATTGAGTGCACGCTTGGGGTTTTCTTCGCGAAGCGTCCAGGCAAGGTTGTTGAGAGCAGTTACGCTGTTCGGTTGTTTGGCTATCACCTGTTCATAGTGACTTACAGCAGCCGTCTCCTGACCATTGGTCAATAGCCAGTCGGCTCTTGCCATGTGTGCGGCAAGGCTTTGTGGTGCTTCCTGTACCCAGTTTCGGGTTAAGCCATCCATTGAGTCTGGTGCGCTCGCTTGGGCAAGCACAATGAGGGAGGGCATCAGGCTTGGATTTTTGGTGGCCTGCCATCTTTCTGAAAGATAGGCGTACGCACCTTCAGGGCCCTTTTGTTGTTGCAAGAGCCTGGTACGCGACAGGATGGTTGCGGGTAGTTCGCCGTGAATTTTTTCGACGCCATCCAGAGCACTAAAGGCATCGTCTAGTTTGCCTTCCATCTGTGCGATGCCTGCGGGCAAGAGTGCAAAACCGATGTTTTCCGGCTCAAGGGCTATGGCTTCGGCAGCTTTTGCCCGGGCTTTTGTCCAGTCCTTTTTGTCGGCTGCAGCCTTTGCTTCGGCCAGTAGCAGTTGGCCGTGGGCGCGTTTTACAGTTATGGAATCGCTGTCTTTCCATTGCGACAGCGTGGCTCTGGCGGATGCCAGTTCGCCTTGGGTGATGGCGATCAGTGCGGTGAGTGTGTCTGTGTTCTGTTTAAGCTCAGGGTGCGCTTTGGCGACATCGGCTAACCAGCTTTTCGCCTCGGGTACTGTGTGGTCTTGCATGTAGATCTGGCCGGCTTGCTGCAGCGGGCGGATGGCGTCTGGCGTGATGGTGGCAGCATCTACCAGTAAATCAACGGCATCACTGCGTTTGCCGGTTTGGGCATAGAGGCTTGCAAGTGCAACTTTTGGAGCCTGTAGCTCGGGGCTTTCTTTTGTTAGCTTTTTGAGGCGTGCTATTGCTGCATCGGGGTTTCCAAGCCGTGCGTCGGCAAGGCTTGCCAGCAGAATTGCCCGGGGTTGGTCTCCATAGCCGTTAAGCAGTGAGTCGCGGATTTCTGCGGCTTCCTGCTGTTCACCCTGCTGGATCAATACGTTCAGGTAGGTGCTGGTAGTAGACCAATCTGAGGGGTCGGAGGTGAATGCCATGCGCAATTGGCCAAGGGCCTGCTCGGGTTGGTCGTTTTGCAGGTAATGCCTTGCGAGGGCCAACCGCAACCTTACGCGCCCGGGCTCGTTTCCAACAGCTTTACTGAGGCTTGCGATACCAGCGTTCTCGTGGCCGGGCAGGCTGAGAGCAAGAATACCGTGCATGGCCAGCAGCTCGTTATCATTCGGGCGAGCCTCTATGGCACGGGTTAAGGTTGCAAGTGCATCTTCTCTATCGCCGGTATCAATCTGGGCCATGGTGGCCGCCCGTATGAATTGTACGGGGGTTGTTTCCGGGTCGAGGTTTTCTTTAAGTAGCTGGGCGCCTTCATCAAGATCGCCGGTGCCAGCGGATATGGCACCTAACATCAGGGCGACCTGCTCATTTTCAGGATCAAGCTTCAGGGTATCGCGAAGTATGGCTTTGGCTTCCTCAAAATTGCCTTCTTTGAGGGCAGCAACAGCGGCTTCGGCTTGTTCACGTGCGCCAGTGTTGATGTTTTCTGCCAGTATCCGGTTATAAATCTGGGCTTCGGTTATCTTGCCTTGCTCGGTAAGCACTCGAGACAGGGTGGTGAGTACATTGCGCCGAATGGGCAGGAAAATATCGGATGTGGGCAGCTCGCCAACCGCATCTGTGAGTGTCGCAGCGGCCAGATCAAGTTGATTCAGCCGGTACTGGGCCTGGCCTTTCCAGTAAAGAACTTCTGGGGCCGCCTGGTTTTTTGCAAGCCAGTTGTCGGCACTTTCTACTGCTTGCTCGTTTTTGCCGAGATTGATCTGGGCTTGCAGAACACCGGTGATCGCCGGGATGTTAGAGCCATTGCTTGTGGCCAAGCTGGAGTACAGGGCAAGGGCTTCGGCTACTTCGCCGGATCTGCGCAAAGCTTCTGCCCGAATCAGTGAGGCTTCAAGTTGGTCATCTGGAGAGCTTGGGGTTTGCAGTGCCAGCGTTTCGGTTGCTGAAAGGTGCTTACCCTGTTCTACATAGGCGCGGGCCAAAGTCAGGGCCACGGCGTTTGGTTGTTCTTTCACCCAGGGAGCCAGGAGTTCTGCGGCTTCTTTGGAGGCGCCCAGCTCTAAATACATATCCGCCAGGCGAACGATGTGCTCAACATTGTTCGGGTCTTTCTGGATGGCATTTTTGATTTCCAGCAGGGCCGAGCGGTATTGTCCCTGGTCAGAATATGTCTCTGCACGTGTAATGTGAGAGAGCGCCTCCGAGGTATCTGGACCGCTGTTGCAGCCGGATAATAGCAGCGGTGCTGCAAGCATAAGGCTGCTCACCAGAACCAGCCCGGGAAGTGTTTTCTTTTTTGTATGCCTTGTGATCATGTAAAACTGCTCCTTGAGCTGTGCGCTGCCATCGTGTGCCGGAGGGTTGCTTATACTTCCGGAGCCACTGCCGATGTGTCGATTTTATATTTGTCGGTGAGGTTGTACAGGGTAGGGCGTGTAATGCCCAAAAGCCGGGAGGCCTGAGTCATATTGAAGCCGCTGGTCTGAAGCGCCTGCATTATTGCTTTGCTTTCGGCCTGCTCCCGTACCTGGCGCAGGTTCAGGTGGCTTACTGCAGGCTCATCGCACCCTGGCAGTTCCAGGTCTTCGGCGGTTATTCGCTTGCCATCCGCCATGATGGTGGCTCGCTTCACTTTGTTGATCATTTCCCGAACGTTGCCTGGCCAGGAGTAGCTGTTAATGGCGTTTACGGCGTCGTCTGAAAAGGTAAGGTTTTGTCTGTCCATTTGCTTGCCAAGGGACTTCAGCAATGATTGGGCGATAACCAGTGCGTCACCGTCTCGCTCCCTTACAGCGGGAACGTCGAGGGTTATTTCGCTGATCCGGTAATATAGATCCTCACGGAAATCACCTTTCTCAATAAGCTGGGAAAGCTTTTGGTGTGTGGCGCACACTACTCTTACGTCTACGGGAATGGGTTTAACAGAACCCACCCTGTCTACAACACGCTCTTGCAGGAAGCGCAGCAGCTTGGATTGAAGCGACATAGGCATGTCGCCGATCTCATCGAGAAAGAGAGTGCCGCCGTTGGCGCTTTCGATCTTGCCTTTTTTGGCTTGCGTAGCTCCAGTGAAGGCGCCTTTTTCGAAGCCGAACAGCTCGCTTTCCAGAAGGTTTTCTGGAATGGCGGCACAGTTAATGGCGGCAAAGGCATTGCCTGCACGAGGGCTGAGGTCGTGCAGTGCGCGGGCAAGAACTTCTTTGCCTGTACCTGTTTCACCGATGATGAGGGTGGTTACATCTGTAGGTGCAACTTTCTCCAGCGTGCGGCATACGGCCATCATTTGCGGGCTGGCTGCGATGATACCTTTGATGCTGGTACCGTTGTTTTGCTGAGAAAGATCCTGATTTTCCCGCTCCAGCTCGGCCAGGCGAAACGCGCGGTTAACTACAAAGGTGAGGATGTCGGCTTCCAAAGGCTTCTGGTAGAAGTCGGATGCGCCCATGCCGATTGCTTTGACGGCATTTTCCTTGTCCTCCCGACCGGTTACGACAATGACCTTGGTTAAAGGCGCAAGCCGCAGAATTTCCTCCAGCAGGGCAAAGCCTTCCGTTGCGCCGCCTGGATCTGGCGGCAGGCCAAGGTCCAGCGTTACCACGTGGGGTTCTTCGCGCCGCAGCGCGGTGAGGGCAGCTTCCCTGTCTGAGGCGACAGTCACTTCCAAGTCGTCGCTGAAACACCAGCGCATCTGGCTTTGCAGGCCCGGATCGTCTTCTACAATCAGTAGTCGTCTAGTCACAACAGCAACAAGTCCTTTGTTTTAATGTTCCAATATATCTGATTCTCAACTGAACATTGACACTTTGCAATGATCGATTCATCTGTTGTGCTTGCTCGCCATTTAATTGACAAACTCCGGCGGGCTCGGCAGGTCGATAATCGGCTGTTTATTCGTCTGATTTCCGTGTTCCGAGCGTTCTGCCAGGGGTATTCGCACTGAAAAACATGACCCTACGCCAGGTTCGCTGGTGGCATCTATTGTTCCGCCCAGCTTTTGTATGTATTCCCGGGCCTGGTAGGCGCCAATTCCCATGCCGGTTAGCCCTTTGGTACTTTCAAAGGCTTTGAACAGCCGATCATTAATAAAGTCATCACTCATTCCACAGCCGGTGTCTTGAATAAACAGCACAACATTGCCTTTGGCAATCTTTAGCGACAGGCTGACCTCGCCATCGGGGGGAGTGGCATCCTGGGCGTTTTGTATCAGGTGGCCGAGTACGCTTTTTAGCTGTTCGGGGTCGGCTTTCACGAGTATGTGCGGTTGACCACCGTCGAGTTTCGGTGCCGGTTGTTGCCTGCTGTAGTGATCAACGAGTTCGCTTACGAGTTCTGTCAGGTCCAGCTTTATGCACTTTTCCATGTCATCTGCTGCAGGTTTGCGAATGTGGGCTAGCAGGTTGGACATTTTTCGAACCGCATGGTCTGTGGTGTTGATCATGTCTTCAATAAATGCAGGGTTGTTTTTGTGTTTCTGCGCGTTGTTTACCAGTAGTGTCAGTTGCGCAACGACTGTTTTGAGGTCGTGCACCATGAAGGCAGATGCTTTGCTGACGGCTTCAAATTGCATGGCGCGGGATAGCCGGTTCTGTGCGTCAGCCTGTGCCAACAGGTTACAGGTTTGCCGGGCAACCACCTTAATAAGGTCGAAGTTCTCCCAGTTCAGGTCGACACGGGCGTAGGGTTGGCCAATCATTGCTATACCGTAGAGTTCATTGCTCAGGTACAGGGGGATAATCAGCCAGGCATCCGGGGTTTTGGCAATGGCATCGGGAATCTCCAGCAGGTCGTAGCTCACCGGGTCGGCTCTGTATTCGTCTAGATTGACTATCCATTCTTTTTCATTGAATAAGCGCACCAGTTCGGCATCTTCATCTATAACTGTGTATCTGGGTGTGGCGAGATTGGCAGATTCTCTCAGGGTGTAGGCCCCTTGATCGCTTTTGAGCCAGATGGCGCCTGCGTTGCTCTCCACCAGCCCCGCCAGAATGCGGATTACTCGTTGTGTGAGGGGCGGTTCATCGGTCAGGTATGCCAGCTCTTTGGTGAGTTTTAGCCATTCATCCCGGTAATCGTATTTGTAGTCGAAGAAGTTCTGGCTGATCAGAACCATGAGTTTTGCTCGTATCCGGCGAGAGAGTACCAGGGTTGCCAGAAACACCAGAGCAACCGCAGACAGGAGTACCTGTAAGGCTTCGCCCCAATCGCCACCAAGAATTCGAACGTAATATCCACTCACAGAGAGGAGTAGCAGGTAAGCGCCGGCTATGATGAGCGTGCTGGCATGAAATACTGCTGAACGGGACAGTTGGAAATCAATAGGTTGTTTGCGAGTGTTGACTACGTTTATTGCAAACAGAGGGACCAGTGCTGCGTTAACGAAGCCCCGTGCGTTCCAGAATGAATCTGCAATTGAGCCAAACAGCAATGCGTCGGCGTACATCAGGAAATCAAAAATAAATATGGTAGCAGTGCCTATGCACAGATATTTCATGCTGGACCGGCCGAGCGCGGGTGCATTGCGCCAGATCTGTTCTACCAGAGAGAGCCCGAGAAGTGACAGGGCAATCTGGCCGATGAGTTTGGTTTTGCCGTCCACCAAGGCGATGCCGAATATGAATTCAAGACTACCAATGACGAGTAGTGTGATGAGCAGAATGCTTGTCGCGCCACCAAGGAACTTTTTTAGTTGCCCGCTAAGCCGCCCATGGCGAAAGGTGTCTCGCAGCATTGCAAACAGAAGGAGAATCCAGGAGGTGTCGCGGAGCAATTCCAAAAGGTAGCGAATAAAAAAGCCGGGATGGCCCCATAGGCTTTGGGTAACGAGGGTTGAAGCCCACAGGGTGGTAACCAGGGCAGCAAGGAAAAGAGCCCGATCTATGTCGCGACGCAGGTAACGAGTGCCTACAAGCACTGAAAGTATTGCAAATACCACAGCCGCTGCGCCGTGACTTATCACGCTCAAATCTGGAAGCATGCAATCTACCTATTCCATGGATAGGTGTAGTTTGAGGTTGCCGGCGGTTCTGTGCAACTCCCATGAGTTATTACTGAACATGCAAGCAGGTTGTATATGTCGGTAAATTTTACATGACAACTGACTGTTAGGCAGTTTCCCGTGTCGGGCTCTTTCTATGTGTATGAAAAATAGTCAATTGCGTATTGCTGGTGTGACTATTGCTGTTTTGGGGATGGTACAAACCGAACAGGATGCAAAAGGATCGCGCTATGAATACAAAAATGAAACTCCTTGCTATTGCTTCGCTATCTGGTGCCATGTTTGCCGGGAATGTCGCTGCTGGCCCAACTATTGATTTGGATTATCAGGGGGCCACCCACGGCTTCAACAGTGGAAATCTGTCGAACACAGCTACAAGCAGTAATTACAACAACTACAATGCTGGCATGTTCAATTTCACTACAAGTAACGCTGTTGGAACTTCGCCAATTGCCTGGACTGGCGCTCTCGACGCATTCTGCATTGACCTTGATGTGGTTCTGGATGAGAGCAACAGAACGTATGAGCTGAAAACGGCGGATAGCTATTTCAACAACGCAAATTTGGTGTCATCCATTAGCAAGCTTTACACCGGATACCAAAGCAGCGTAGCTGGTGTAGGTTCATCTGCTGCTTTCCAGCTTGCTTTGTGGGAAGTTATCTATGAGACAGGCGGTTCTTATGGCCTTCAGAGCGGTAACTTCCAGGCTGATACCGGTTTTAGTGGCTCCCGCACACTCGCTGATGGGTGGCTAGCTGGATTGGCTGGCCAATCTGAGGATTACGTTATGTATGTTCTGGACGCCGTCACTGTTCCAGGCGGTGCAGACTCTCAGGACCTTTTAGTGTTCACGCCCAAGCCTCCGGTAAGTGTGCCTGAGCCAGGTACTCTTGCGCTTCTGGGTCTGGGCCTGGCCGGACTGGCAGCCCGGCGTAAAAAAGCCTGACACTCGTCAGTTAATGCAAAAAGCCACCGTAATTCGGTGGCTTTTTGCATTCTGCTTCATCTCTACAAAGGCTTTTTGTTGTCCCTGTAAAACCGGAATATTTCCTTAAGTGACCGTTTCGGTGTAAAGCCATACTCATTCTCAAAGGCTCTGCCATCAATTACCACCGGATACTTGAAGAAATCCATCAAGTACGCAGGAAAGCGCTTTAGCCCGATGGTGCGCAGTATCAATCGTGGCAGTGCGGGTGGCACGGAGGGTATTGGAACTCGTGTGCAACCGCAGAGTTCCAGTGCTCGTTGGTAGGCTACCCAATCGTTTGGTGCCACGTTGAAAATTCCCCGTGTTGGCTTTTGGCTGGCGAGCACTATGGCGTCTGCCATGTCATCTATGTGTATAAATTGCATCATCGGGGAAAAGCCGGCCATTACAGGCGCCAGAGGGCTGGCGAGTAGTTTGGCTATTGTGTTGCGAACGCTGGGGCCCACTATGTTGCATGGGCGCAGGACGCTGATGTTCAGCTCCGGGTAGCGCCACAAATAGATGCTTGCAAGGTTCTCCAGCTCTACTGAATCAATTAGATCGGCACTCAGGCCAGCACTCTTGAGAGGTGCCGATTCGTCGATCAGGGCCGGGTTGTAGGCCATGGCGCCGTATACATGGTAGGTGGAAAGCACGACAACTCGGCGAATACCGTACTTGTGGCTGAGGTCCAACAATTTTTGCGTGCCTAGCACGTTGGCGTTGTAGCGACGCATGCGGGAGAGTTGGCTGGATCGGATTCGGCCCATGTGTATCACGGTGTCGAACTGATAGCGGCGAAACAGGTCTTCGAAGGTGCGCTTGTTAAAATCGATGCAGTAGCTGGGGATCTGGTCGCCAAGTTCTACCCGTACGCGAGCGTCTACTGCCACAAGGTTGCAGGTTTCTCGCAGGCGCTGAATCACTTGTTGCGCGAGCGCGCCTGCGGCGCCTGTGATCAGAATGCTGGGCTTGGGTTGCTTGTTTTTGTGAGCGGGCATCAGAACAACCTTTTTCTTTCTGTCAGGCCTTTTTCAATGAGGCGGTTTATTTCCGTCTTTACTTGATCAACCCGTTCATCTATCTCTGCGTCTGAAAAGTCTCCCCCCTTAAAGTACATTGGCGGGCCGAAGTTAAGGTGAACCTTGGCGGGGAAGACAATCGGCAGTGCAAGCGGGACGTAGGGCACGCTGAGTGCTTTTGCCAAGGGTTTGATGTTGGCGATGGAGGGGACGGTTTCTTCACACCCCACTATGCCAACAGGCACGACAGCCGCATTGTATTTCATGGCCAGATGCATGAATCCGGCGCCAAAACGCTGGAGTTTGTAACGGTCCCGGTAGAGCTTGCCGGAACCACGCACACCCTCCGGAAACACTATTATTGCTTCGTTGTTGGCCAGCATTCTGGCGCAATTCACCGGATCTCCCAGCACAGCGCCTACTTCATTCAACAGATTGCCGAGCCAGGGTACCGTGGGGAAGAAGCGTTCGATCATTGCGCGGGGAATGCGGGGGTTTTTCTTGCGGGAGGCCAGGGCATAACCAACAAGTATGCCGTCAATCGGGAGTTGGCCGCTGTGGTTCCCTATAATCAGGACGGGCCCTTCCGCCGGAATGTGGTCAACACCATGGGCCTCGGTGCGAAAGTATTTCTCATAAATCGGCTTAACCAGCGAGAACCCGAATTTGACGGCCTCGTTATTATAACCCCAGGGGTCGTAGCCCAGTGTGCCTATGGGTTTTCGGATGTGGTTGATTTGTTCATCCAGTTCCGATGAGACCAGCAGGGATTTCACAAAGGATACCAAGCTCATGTGCACTCCCTATATAGAGCCATGCTGTAGCCGCTATCTGCTGCCACTGATTGTTGTCAGTTTTAGCCACGCCCGATGAGAACACCAAGAGTGTGGCTCTGACCACTATTAAGCACTCTATAATCGCTGGCTGCATTGGCAGTTTCGACACATAGCATTGTCTGCCAGGCAGTGTCCGGGAAATCGCTTAGTTTTAGGGCTTTCTCCGGCCCCGGGTTCCATACCACGGTGGAGTCACTACCAATGGCTGTAAGTTTGCGGCTTGTAGCGGGTGTCACTACCGTGAGAGGGTCGCCATTTTCGTAAATTCGGTCGGTTTCCCCATCAAAATAGACAGGGCCGTCCTGGGTGCAGTATTCCCAGTTTTTCAAGGTATCTATGTAGTGGGCAAACCCTAAGCCCAGAATCCTTGTACCTTTGATATCACTTGTTGGTAGATAGGTGTGTAATGCCTGGCTGAAGGCGAGGGGCTCGCTACCGAGGTTTGTAGTGGTGAGGGCTAGTTGGCAACCGCGTACCGAAAAATTGAAGGTGAGCAGGGCCAAGGCATGGCCATGCCAGACATTGTCAAAATCCTGGTTGGCGTCAAGCGACAGGGATATTTCCACTTCATGGGCGCTTTCGCATACATCTTCAAGCTTCCACACAGCGGTGCGGCCAAGCCCATGTGGGCCTTGGGTTTTGATACGTTTTTGCACCTCGGGCGCATTGCGGGCGGGGTCGCCGAACCATGGCCAGCAGATGGGAATGCCGCCGCGAATTGCTCGGCCCGGTTCGAATCGAGCGGTTGGGCTCATCCATAGCCAGTCTTCATCGCTCTTGGGAATAAACCGGGTGAGATGCGCACCCTGCAGAAACAGCGTGGCTTCGAACAGGGGGTGGTGAATTTCCAGTGCTTCCAGTTGCCCGATTGTATTCCAGCGGATAAAGGACCATTGGCCCGGAGAAAGGGATAAAGGCGGTTTGCTGCTTTCAGGCATAGGGCTCTGTTCCGTACTTAAGTGCATCTGCTTGCTTCAAGAGTAAGTCAAAACCGTGTTTTGGGCGACTCCTGTCATACAATAGCTATCGGCACTATTTAATAGCAATTCGACGGTGTTGGGGATTTGCCGTTGTAGTCCGCAAACCCTTTTGTTAAGATTCGCGCCGCTTTCAGAGAGTTTGTTCTGAAACGCCGATATGGTGGCTCCATTGGTGCCTCCGCAACATGAAACCGCGAACCCGGTCAGGCCCGGAAGGGAGCAGCCGCAGCGGTGGAATTGTGTGCCGGAGTGTCGCTGGTGGGGCCACCCCCAGTTTTGCCTTGGTTTTTCTGTCGAAATCCCCCTCAAGCTTTCATTCCCGCACCCTTATAACTTCTTATAAATCCGTGTCCATGCTAAAGTTGCAGGCGTTTTTCTCAGCATTTGGCGGATCATGAGCTATCAGGTACTTGCCCGTAAATGGCGCCCTCGCACCTTTGAAGATATGGTGGGCCAGGAACACGTTCTCCAGGCGTTAATTCACGCATTGGAAAACCAGCGCCTGCACCATGCTTATCTGTTTACCGGCACTCGAGGCGTTGGTAAGACTACCATTGGGCGTTTGCTCGCTCGCTGCCTTAACTGCGAAACCGGGATAACACCTCGCCCTTGCGGTACCTGCTCCAGTTGTGTGGAGATTCAGGAGGGCCGGTTTGTTGACCTGATTGAAATTGATGCCGCATCCCGCACCGGCGTGGACGATATGCGGGAGCTGACGGATAACGTTCAGTACGCGCCCAGCCGCGGGCGCTATAAGGTGTACCTCATCGACGAGGTGCACATGCTTACCAATCAGTCGTTTAATGCGTTTCTCAAAACCCTTGAGGAACCGCCTGAGCATGTCAAGTTCCTGTTGGCGACCACCGATCCTCAAAAGTTGCCCGTAACGGTTCTCTCGCGTTGCTTGCAATTTAATTTGAAGCGCATGACACCGGAACATATTGCCGGGCATCTCACAAACGTTCTTACGGCCGAGCAGATACCCTTTGAAGAGCCTGCACTTTGGCTGTTGGCCCGTGCAGCTGACGGCAGTATGCGGGATGCGTTGAGCCTTACGGACCAAGCCATTGCATTCGGTAACCAGAAGCTTTCTGCCAGCGATGTCAGCAGCATGCTGGGGACCATTGACCAGCGGGATATCGAGCGGATTGTAAATGCGCTGGTAGAGCGGGACGGCCCGGCCTTGCTGGCGGAAATCAACCGCATCTCGGACTTTGCCCCGGATTACAGCATTATACTCGCGGATCTTCTGTCGCTGTTCCATCGGGTAACCATGGAGCAAGTGGTTCCGGGAAGTGCCGATAACGCGCTGGGCGATGCCGCGCAAGTGCAATCCCTGGCCCGCAAGCTCAGTGCAGAAGACGCTCAGCTGTTTTATCAGGCTGCGCTGATCGGCCGAAAAGACCTGGCAATTACTCCTGATGCCCGCATGGGTTTCGAGATGACATTGCTCCGTATGCTGGCCTTCCGTCCTGGCTCTGATCGCCGCGCGCCACCGGCTGCGAGCAATGCGGGCTCTGCAGTTGAAGGGGAGTCCAGGGATGAACCTGAGCCTGCCGCTGCTGCACCCGCACCCGCACCAAAGGCAATCGAGCAGCCAGTGCCTGAACCTGAACCGGCGCCAGCGCCCGATCAGGAAGTTGAGCCACAGGGCTACACCGATGCACCTGCCGACGATGCCTGGCTAGCCAGCCTTGATGCTCAAGCGGAATCTCAGGCAGATTATCCTGAGCCTGAGCCTGAGCCTGAGCCTGAGCCTGAGCCTGAGCCTGAGCCTGAGCCTGAGCTGGCGCGCGAAACAGAAGTTGCGCCACAGGCTGAGATGGCTAGGCCACCAGTTCCAGCAGAGACCTCGACAACGCCTATTGAAGACATGCCAGCGCCAATGGCAGAGGGGGAGTTTGTCTGGGAGCGGGATTTTCGCAGCCTCGGCATTGTCGGGATGCCTGGCAATCTGGCCAGCAATGGCGCTATGTCACGCAGTGGTAACACCATCACGCTGCTGATTGATGATGGCCACGCCAGATTACTGAATGACAGGCACGAAGAAAAAATTCTGGCAGCCTTGAGAAATCACTTTGGCGACGCTATTCAATTGAAGATAGAGCAGGGTGACCCAGGCCCGAACACGCCAGCGGCTTTTGAAGAGCGCCAGCGAGTTCTGCGCCAGAGCGCTGCCGTAGAATCCATTCGTAACGACCCGCTGGTGCAGTCCATTGTGGAGCGGTTTGAGGCGCGGGTTGTTGAAGATAGTATCAGGCCAGTAGCAGCAGACGACCGGCCAATAGAAACAAGCAGGAGATAAACCATGCTGAATGATATGGGTGGCCTGATGAAAAAGGCCCAGAAGATGCAAGAACAAATGCAAAAGGCTCAGGAGGAGGCAGCCAAAGCTGAAATTACCGGCGAATCTGGCGCTGGCCTGGTAAAAGTAACCATGAATGGCCGCCACGATGTTCGCAAGGTGGAAATCGACCCCTCCCTGATGTCGGAAGAAAAGGACATTCTGGAAGACCTGCTGGCCGCGGCTGTTAACGATGCCGTGCGTCGGGTAGAAGCCAACCAGAAAGATGCAATGTCTGGCATGATGTCTGGAATGGGTATGCCCCCCGGCTTCAAAATGCCGTTTTAAAGACTCTATTCTGATCTGCAGTTTGAGGATGTTTCATGGCGTTCAGCCCGCTGGTTGATGAACTTGTCGAATCCCTTAGGTGTTTGCCCGGCGTTGGCCAGAAAACCGCCCAGCGCATGGCCTTCCACTTGCTTGAGCGTGCGCGCTCCGGTGGTACCCGGTTATCTGATGCTTTGAGCAACGCTATGGAGAAGGTTCGCCGCTGCGAAAGTTGCCAGAACTTTTCGGATACTGAAGTGTGCGGGATTTGTGAAAACCCGGTTCGTAGCAATGGCACACTCTGCGTGGTAGAAAGCCCATCGGATTTATTAGCCATTGAGCAGGCGGGGGATTACAAGGGCAGCTACTTTGTTCTTATGGGGCATTTGTCTCCCATAGACGGTGTCGGCCCTGATGAAATCGGCATTGAGCGCCTTTTGCGCCGGGTACGCTCCGAAGGCGTTACCGAGCTCATTCTTGCCACTAACCCTACGGTGGAGGGTGAAGCCACTGCCCACTACATCTCTGATCGACTTGATGGTTCCAATATCCTCATCACGCGCCTTGCCCATGGTATACCGGTAGGTGGTGAGCTTGGTTACGTTGACGGTTTTACTCTCACACATGCGTTTCGCGGCAGAAAACCCCTGCTGGACTGATTCCGCACTGGCGCCTGTATGGCGCTTTTTGACTGGCCTTTTTTATGACACTTCCTGAATCCGCTATTGCCGTTCCTCCGGCACCTGAAACCATCACCTGGATTGCAAAACCGGAGGAGTTAAATGAATGGCTGGACAGTGCACCGGGGCTACCCCTTGTTCTGGACACTGAATTTGAGCGGGTAAGTACCTTTTATCCCATTCCCGGGCTGGTTCAACTTGGTCTTGGAGACAGTTTTTGTCTGGTAGATCCGGATGTGGCAGAGCGGTCCACCCGTTTCCGGGAAATTCTGGCTGAACCTTCGGTGACCAAGCTACTCTACGCGATGAGTGAAGATCTTGAGCTCTTTCGTGATTGGCTGGGGATTAACCCAAAGGGTGTCGTGGACCTGCAAATTGGGGCGGCAATGGCTGGCGCCGGCTTTTCACTGGGTTATGCGCGGTTGGTTGAAACATTGTTTGGCGAAGCGCTGGATAAATCTGTTACCCGGTCTGATTGGGTCTCTCGCCCCTTGAGCGAGGCCCAGCAGCGCTATGCCATTGAGGATATACGCTTTCTGGCACCTATGTACGAGTGGGTTAGCGCACATCTGAGGGAGCGGGGCCTGGAGGCGGCGTTGGTGGAAGAATCTGCCCGCTTTGCAGAGGAACTCGCCGGGCAAGACGACCCGCACCATCATTATCTGCGTTTGCGAGGAGGCTGGGCTCTCACAGCCGAACAACAGTTTGTGCTGAAGGAATTGGTTATTTGGCGGGAACTGGAGAGCAGAGAGCGCAATCGCCCACGGGGTCGAGTGTTGGCAGACCCTCTGCTTATTGCAATTGCCGAGCGAATGCCCGGCAGCCTTAACGAGCTTTCGGATATCCAGGGTGTGCCCGGTGGCGTGGTTCGGCGCTATGGCGAAGCGTTGCTCAAGCTTGTTGACGAGGGGCGTGGTGCTGATACCACCGGGCTCGATCGTATAGCGCCGCCGCTAACCAGGGAGCAACAGGATTACTTTAAAGGCCTTAAGCGGTTTTTCAGGAAGGCGGCGGAAGCTGCTGATATTCCTATTGAATTGCTTGCGCCCAGGAAGCGGCTTGAGAAAGTTGTACAGGAAAGCAGCCTGGCTGGAAGCCCCTTTTTCCATGGCTGGCGCACAAGAATCCTTGCGCCGGTAATGAATGATATTGAGGATTACCTGCAATCATGAAAGATCGGGAGTTTGTGTCTGTTTTCCGGAGCAGCAAAAAAAGCGATACCTATATGTTTGTTCGTCGCGGGCAGAAGTGGGAAGAGTTGCCTGAGAGCTTGAGATCCATTTTTGGCGCGCCTGTGCATTCAATGGATCTGATCATGACACCCGAGCGCAAATTAGCCAGAACCAGTGGTGAGCAGGTACTTAAGGCTATCGAAGAAAAAGACTTTTTTTTGCAGATGCCTGAAGAACAGGATTCTTACGTTGTGGATTTCCGCACTAAGCCGGGAATGAAACATTCATGATTGCGCAAATCCCGTTCTGGCAACGCAAACGCCTGAATGAGATGACGCAGCAGGAATGGGAATCTCTGTGCGATGGCTGCGGAAAGTGCTGCCTGAACAAGCTTGAAGATGAAGATACGGGTGAGGTGTACCACACGGATCTTGTTTGCCGATTCATGGATGAAGATACCTGCCGGTGCACGGTTTACCCCGACCGGCTTGAAAAAGTACCAGGCTGTACAGTGCTGACACCGGACAGTGTAAGCGATTACCATTGGTTGCCCCATACCTGTGCTTACCGCACTTTGGCTGAGGGCAGGCCGCTTGCCGATTGGCATCCGCTACGTAGTGGGAGCCCGGATAGGGTACACGAAGCCGGTGTTTCCATACGCCACAAGGTAATCCGAGAGGATAAAGTGGCAGAAGAAAACTGGGAAGAACATATCATTCACTGGGTTCTGTAATGATCGATACTGACGCACAAACTGCTTACGCCGTCTTCTGGGCGGCTTATGTCATAGCATTCGCCGTGTTCTTTTACATGATGAAAAAGCTGTTCCGTTTTTTACCCTTGTACGGTTTGCGCACGCTGCTTCTAGCAGCTTTGGTTGCTGTGCTGCTGACGCCTGTAGAATCCCCGGAACTGGCCGGTTGGTGGATACCCGCGTGGCTTTTCGGTGGGTATGAGCTGATTCTCGGTGATGCAGATAACGCAGGCCGGGCTTGGCTTAACCTGGGTATCGGGGGGCTGGCAATGCTGCTTGTCTGGATTCTGGACTTGGTTCGCTATCGCTTATCCCGGCGCTGAGAAACCCCACTCATTCCTCCGAGAACAACAATGCCAAGATTCCTTTCGCTGATTTTGTTTACTGCTTTGTGGTTGCCTGCAGCTTTGTGGGGACAAGAGGCCACAAAGCTGACTCTGCCAGAAAGCCCGGATGTCCGGATTATTGTCGACATCTCAGGCTCCATGAAAGAGACCGACCCAAATAACCTGCGCCAACCTGCCGTAAGGTTGCTGGCCAGGATTATCCCTGAAGGCAGTACCGCCGGTGTGTGGACCTTTGGTCAGTATGTCAACATGCTCGTTCCCCATGGCGAAGTGGACGATACCTGGCGCCAGCTGGCAATTGATCGTACGCAACAAATAAACTCTGTAGCCTTGCGTACTAATCTTGGTAAGGCTATTGAAGTTGCCAGCGACGATTATGTAACGGGTGGCACCCTCCAAAATACCCACTTCATCTTACTGACAGACGGTAAAGTGGATATTTCAGACACTGCCGAAGTAAATCAGGCTGAAGAGAAACGTATCCTTGGGAAACTGCTGGACAGCCTTGTGGCGAAAGGTGCTACCTTTCATCCGGTTGGCCTGTCGAATCAGGCTGATGCGGCATTCCTGAAAACCCTTGCAGAGAAATCAAACGGCAGTTTCCGCATTGTAGAATCAGCTGAATCCCTTAATCTGGCTTTTCTTGACGCCCTGAATACAGCCGCCCCCCAAGAGCAGATACCGATTGAAGGTAATGCGTTTACCATCGATGCCGGGGTAAAAGAGTTCACCGCGCTGATCTTTCGTGGTGAAACGGCGTATTCGGAAGAGCGGGGTGAGAACGCGCCAGCTGTTCTGGAGTTGGTCAAGCCTGACGGTGAAACTCTTCTCTACTCTGCACAACCGGATAACGTACGTTGGGCCCGGGAAGCTGCATACGACTTGGTGACCATTACCGAACCGGACGCTGGTGAGTGGCGCGTAACCGGTGAACTGGGTGAGGGCAGTCGCGTTACCGTGGTCAGTGATCTGAGAATGGTGGTCAGCCCCATACCGGCAACCTTTACTGCCGAATCGCCTGTGGATATCCGGGTGGCATTCTTTGAAGAAGCAAAAAAATTAACCAATGCAGAATTTCTCAACGTATTGAGTGTAACGCTCAGCTTGACCTCTGAAGACGGCCGAAGCGGCAGAAAATCACTCTCAGCTGATCAGCCGCCTGCGGATGGTGAATACACGGATACCATCAGTAAGCTGCCGACCGAAGGCTTGTACCGCATAGATGTGGTTGCAGATGGCAAAACCTTCGCACGCAAATTTAGCGCTACAACTGAATTTATAGTGCCCACGGGAATGGTTGAATCCTCCATTGGGGCCCCGATAGATACAAGCATGGTTGAAGAGGTGGAAAATTTACCACCCGCGCCGGTGGCGGAACAGGCTGTCGAACCCGAGCCGGCTGTGGAGCCTGAGGTTGCTGCTGAGCCGTCAGCACAAACAGACCCAGAACCTTTGGCTGAAGCTGAGCCTGAGGATGAGTCAGGTGAACTGCCAGTGCCGTTATGGATGATCGGCGCGGGCGCCGGAGCTCTAGTGGTTCTCGCGCTGTTGATTTTCCTGCTGATGCGCAAGCGCCGCAGTGGATCGTCGGCTGATATGACAACCGATGAAGAAGCAGAAGGCTTGAATGAATTGCAACAGGAAATGGCCGATATCGAAGCAGAAACTCCGATAATAATGCCTGAGCCTGAGCCTGAGCCTGAGCCTGAGCCTGAGCCTGAGCCTGAGCCTGAGCCAGTGCTTGAGCCGGAGCCTGTGCTTGAGCCAGAGGAAGAGGATATACCGGTTGCGGATACGTTAGTGGAGCCCGAAGAGGCAATTCCCGAGTTGACGGAACCGGCAGACGACGATGATGACGAAGAGTTCGGTCTGGATGATTTTGACCTGTCCGAATTTGACGATTTACCCGATTACGAATTACCTGATGATCTGGACGAAAAGCCAGATGATGAACAGAAAAAGTAACTAACAGGAACTCTACGCATGAAGTTTACCGGTACCGAAAATTACGTAGCCACTGCTGACCTTCAAATGGCCGTAAACGCGGCTATTACGCTGCAACGCCCGCTGCTGATCAAAGGCGAGCCCGGCACCGGCAAAACCCTGCTGGCCGAAGAAATGGCCAGCTCGCTGGGCATGAAGTTGATTCCCTGGCATATCAAATCAACCACCAAGGCTCAGCAGGGCTTGTATGAATATGATGCGGTATCTCGTTTGCGGGATTCCCAGTTGGGTGATGAGAAGGTTAAAGACATCAGCAACTACATCGTCAAGGGTAAGCTTTGGGAGGCTTTCGAAGCTGACGAACAGGTCGTTCTGCTGATTGATGAGATCGATAAGGCAGATATCGAGTTCCCCAACGATCTATTGCTGGAACTCGATCGCATGGAGTTCTACGTATACGAAACCCAGCAGTTCGTAAGAGCAAAGAAGCGTCCTATCATCGTAATCACCAGCAACAACGAAAAAGAACTGCCCGACGCCTTCCTGCGCCGTTGTTTCTTCCATTACATCAGCTTCCCGGATCATGACACCATGAAGAGTATCGTGGATGTTCACTTCCCGGGTATTCAGCAGCAGGTAGTGAAAGACGCACTGGAAGTCTTCTTTGATGTGCGCAAGGTACCGGGCCTGAAGAAAAAGCCCTCCACCTCTGAATTGATTGACTGGCTTAAGCTACTGATGGCAGACGAATTGACCGCCAAGATGTTACAGGAAAAGGACAGCAGCTCAGCGCTACCACCTCTGTACGGTGCTCTGGTTAAGAACGAACAAGACGTACACCTGCTGCAAAAGTTAGCATTTATGGCCCGCCGTCGCGGCTGAAATTCGGCAAGAGTGCGGTTTTATGTTGATTGATTTCTTTCTCGAAGTGCGGCGGGCCAAGGTGCCTGCCAGCCTGCGTGAATTCCTCGATCTGCTGGAGGCGTTACAACAGCGCCTGGCATTTGCGGATATGGAAGAGTTCTATTACCTCGCGCGTTTGTGCCTTGTGAAAGACGAGCGCCACTTCGACAAGTTTGATCTGGCCTTCAAATCCTATTTTGAAGGCATCGAGCATCTTGATCAGATGCTGGAAGCGCTGATTCCCGATGATTGGTTGCGTGCCGAGTTCGAGAAAAACCTGACAGAAGAGGAAAAGGCCAAGATTGATTCTCTGGGTGGCCTCGAAGAGCTGATTGAAACCTTCAAAAAACGCATGGAAGAGCAAAAAGAGCGCCATGCGGGCGGTAACAAGTGGATTGGTACCGGTGGTACATCACCCTTTGGTGCCGATGGATACAACCCTGAAGGTTTCCGTATTGGTCAGAAAAAAGGCCGTCACGGCCGTGCAGTCAAAGTTTGGGAAAAACGCGAATTCAAGGATCTGGACGACAGTGTCACCCTTGGTATCCGTAACATCAAGGTAGCGCTCAGACGCCTACGCAAGTTCGCCCGCCAAGGCGCAGCAGATAAGCTTGATCTGGACGATACCATTCGGTCAACGGCCAGAAACGCGGGGTATCTGGATCTGAAAATGGTTCCGGAGCGCCATAATGCGGTAAAGGTGCTGATATTTTTCGATGTGGGTGGTTCCATGGACCCCCACGTTCGGGTGTGTGAGGAGCTGTTCTCCGCTGCGCGCATGGAGTTCAAGCACATGGAGTATTTCTACTTTCACAACTTCGTTTATGAAAGTTTGTGGAAGAGCAATATACGGCGCATGAACGAGACAACCAGCACCTGGGACATCCTTCATAAGTATTCGCCAGACTACAAGGTTATCTTCGTGGGCGATGCCACCATGGCACCCTATGAAATTTCCCATGCTGGCGGTTCGATTGAGCACTGGAACGAAGAGGCTGGTGCGACCTGGTTTCAGCGCATCAGTGAGCATTTCCGCAAGGTGGTGTGGATCAACCCGTTACCCGAAGGCTATTGGGGAACCGGCGGTTCTCTGGGAATGACCAGGCAATTGGTAAATAACCATATGTATCCGCTCACTGTGGAGGGGCTGGAGTCAGCCATGAAGCATTTGAGCAAATAAAAAAGCCGATGCGGTTGAGACATCGGCAAAGCTCGGCATATCAAGCGGGGGCGTTAACAACGTATCCCCGCTTTTTATTAGCAGCAAATATAGGGCCAGAAATATAAATCTGAAAATATACAGATAGTTATCAATTGATTGAGCCCTTGCTTCGTTACGTTTCCCTCAATGGCCAAATGTCCTGTGTCAAATAACTCGACGCTTTCCACGCAAGCAATCCGATAGTTAGGCTGGGGCGCCGGGTTTCCGATTTGGTGATCTGCATACCGTTCTTGCCGGTTACCAAGTGTTACTCTTCCTGTCAGCTTGTAACTGAGACGGTGGGAGTAATAGGCTTATGTTCGGCCTGAACAAAACACAAGGATGCCGGCGCGGCCAGGGGAGTGGATTCGTTAAGGCAATGAGTGCAAGCCTCCTCGTGATGTTGCTGATTGGGTTGAACCCGGTTGCAGCTTCACCCCTCGATGATGAAATCGAAACACTCAAAGCCGAAACCTCCGCTACCGCAAAAGATATGGTCACGCTCGAGCAAAAAGTGCGACAGCTGGTTGATACCCGTGTTTCGGTGTTTCTGACGCTAGGCAGCCGGGACGGGCTGGATCTGGATTCGGTGGAGTTGTTTGTTAACGGAAAACCTGCGGTTTCTCATCTTTACACGCCCGCCGAAAGCAGGTCGCTGAAACAGGGCGGAATTCAGCAGTTGTTCATGGGTAATCTGGTCAATGGCGCTCACGAACTGCAGGCGGTGATTACGGCCCGGGCAGCCAATGACCGTTTTGTGCGCAGAGAATCCTCCCACAGTTTCAAGAAGCGGCCGGGTGAGCTCCGTTTGGAGATGGCTCTGGAAGCCAATGCGCCCGATTACGAACCTCGTGTTTCATTTATTGAGTGGAAGTAGCCAGTCATGAGGGTGTTCTTGCTGAGCTATGTCGTGCTTCCCACTTTCCTGTTCGGCATACTGCTGGCACCAGCCCACGCTGCCCAGCCGGATCCCTCGGCACTTAAGGCAGGCCTTGATCAGTTTGCTCAGGCCGCTACTAGCTGGAATGCAGGCTCTCAAACCGATACCGCCCCAAAATCAAATCAGCAAAAACTTTATGAAAAAGCCGAAGCTGCCCGGACCCGCGGCGATGCTGAAGGTGCAGGCAAAATCCTTGCGACAATGGATGAGGGTTACTGGTCAGCGGTTGGCTATCTTAACCTTTCGGCGGATTATGCCCGCAACGATCTGAAACCTTCACGGGCGCTTGTCGCGCTGCGTGTGGCCCTGGCGATGGCTGATAAAGACACGGATGTTCACAGAAAATCAGCACTGCGCAGCCGTATCCTTCTGCGCGCCGGGTACCTTGCCTACACAAGCGCGGATTATGAGAAGGCCATTGGCTTCCTTGAAAAAATACCACTCGATAGCCACAAAACGCCCCAGGCGCTTTATTTGCACGGTTTGGCACTGGCGGAGCAAGGCAATCACCGAGCCGCGATGCAGAGCTGGCACCGCGCTAAAAAATATCCATTGGCATACCCGGGGGTTGCTTACGCCTGGATAGGCATGGGGCGCGGTTATGACCTCTCAGGGTATCTTGGGCAGGCCGGCGAAGCCTACCTGGCAGCAAATGCAGCCTACGAGGGCGAGCGGGTTACTTTGCGTGCCTTGGCTACCCAGATTGAAGATCAGGGTGCTTACAAGGCACTGGTACTGGATGCGAGAAGTCAGAATACAGCTGCCGCAGGAGCCGGAAGGGCAGGGTCTGGTAAAACAACCTTGGGCAGCCCGAAGGTGGAATGGTTTCTTGCTGACAGTCGCACGCTAACCCAGCCACGCATGGCCTATTTACTGACCATGATGGAACAGCCGGCTGCACAGTTAGCGGTCGACCGGGTTGCAAAACTGGCACAAATAGCGGCTGATCTCGAACGCAACGCGCAGGATCTTGGTGTATTTATCAGCGCCTTAACTGAGGAGCTTGATAAACCCGGAAGTGTGACAGATAGGCGCTCTGACAACCTGCGAGGATTGCTCGCTGACAGCGATGAACTGCGTAACAAGACGCTTGCACACCTCGAATCCGTTTCGGCTTTACGTATTCAAGCTGAAAACTTGTTGGATCGCCTTGCACTGGATTTTGTTGCCGCGCAAGATCAAAAAATGGTGTATGCCCTGGATAAAACCGAGCAGCAGATTGCCCATCTTTATGAATACCTGGCATTGCAGGAACTGGATTCCGGGGAGCAAACGCGATGAAAGGTTTAAAGGCTTTGCTTCTGCCTTTTTGTTTGTTCTGTGGTGTGGCCAGCGGGCAGGAATCGTTTCGTGTAGAGCTGGGAAAAGACGGCGAAACCATTGCAGATATGCGTCCGGTGTTTCTGAAGTTCGAAACCAGGCCGCTTCCGGCGATTTCACCAGCCGAGGTTGCCAGGCGCTATCAGAAATTGTTCAGCACAACGGATGAGCCGTCTGTACGAGTGGATGCATTAAACCGCCTTACCAATATTCGCGATCGCTCCGGCCAGGACATAGGGTTCAGTCCCGCTGAAGAAGCGGTAGTGTATCAGCAGGCCATCGAAAGTTATGAATCCATTCTTGAGCGGGGAGCGTTTGGCGGTCGCCTGGACGAGCTTCTATATCAGATGGCCAAAGCCCATGCTCTGACCGGTCAAAACGAGGCGTCTGTCAAACGCCTTCAACAGTTGGTGGGTCTCTACCCGGATTCAGCTCTGGTACCTGAGGCTCGGTTCCGGGTTGCAGAATCGGCGTTTGCTGCAGGTAGCTATATAGAAGCTGAGTCGGGATACCGCAATCTCGTTGACGGCAAAGCTGATGCTGGCGACTTGAGAAATAAAGCTCGCTATATGCTCGGATGGTCGCTCTACAAGCAAGGGCCACATGCCTGGGAACGCGCTGGAAAGCGATTTGTGGCGGTTCTTGACGAGTCCTTGCCAAACACTGAAAGCCTGCATCAAGTGTCTGAATCCAGTGTGGATAGTATTGACGACACGCTTCGCATACTTGCGCTGATGGCCAGCCAGCGCAATGGCGCAGAAACCTTGATGGCTTGGTTACAGCCGACACCTTTGCGCTCATGGACTCCGCTGGCGTTTGATCGCCTTGCGGATCTCTATGCGGTGCAAGGTAACGCAGAGGAAAGTGTAGCCACTAACCGCGCTTTTGCGACTTACTTCCCCTCACACCCCCAGCGTGCCGGCTTCATGGCGCAGGTGGTTGATGTATGGAACCAGGCCAGCCAGCCGGTAAAAGCCAGAGCGGCCATGGCTGACTATGTTGCGCTGTTTGATAATCAAAGCGATTACGCCGCTCTTGAGGAACGCTACCGTACAAAATGGCGGGATTTCAGTCGGGTTCTCGCTGATTTTTACTACACGGAGGGCGGTGCAGGGAGTGGCAGTGTTGCTGCCCGTAACTATGCCTCAGCCGCTACCTACTATGAAGGTTTGGCAAGCCGCAGCCCGGCGGCCGGAGAGTTCTACCGACTTGCTGGCGATGCGTGGCTGCAGGCCGAAGCATATCCTGCCGCCCTTAAAAATTATCGGTTTGCTGCCTACGATGTACCGGGTTACGAACACACGGCAGATGCTGGGTGGGCAGCAGTTGCCCTGATCAGGGCAGGTGTTAGTGGTGAACTGGCGCCTTCGGAATACAGGCCGGACCTGAACGAACTCGCCGTCGAAACGGATCGGTTCACGGCGCAGCATGGTGCTGATCCTCGCGCACCAGAGTTGCTCGCCTATGTGGCCAACCGTTGGCTTGAGGCAGGCAATGATGAACAGGCTTTGAACTATGCTGTGCAAGCCGTTACCCACGAACAGTCCGGGCCCAAAGTGCGCTACGCCGGATGGCTGGTTACGGCACAGGTGCGTCAAAATATGTTGGAGTACGGCCTTGCCGAAAGAGCTTGGCGTGAGGCCTTGGCATTGGCTGCAGGTGAATCCGCAACCGCCGCCATGAAACAGGAAATGCCGGAACTGCAACAGCAACTTGCTACCGTGATCTATCGCCAGGGTGAGCAGGCTGCTGAAGCTGGTAAGCCTGCGATAGCAGTTGCGCACTTTCAGCGCATTGAGACGGTATTGCCTGGTTCTGAAATAGCTATAAAAGGGCGTTTTGATGCGGCGAATACGCTGCTCAGAGCATCAGAATGGCAGCCCGCAATCAACGAGCTAAACCGTTTTAGAGCAGATTACTCAAGCCACGCCCTGGCGTCAGATATCAGCGAGAAATTGGTGTTGGCCTACACGGCTTCAGGCCAACCCGTTCGCGCAGCCGGAGAACTGATGGATATGGCGGATGGGTATATTGATAACGGCCAGTCAATTGCCACGGGTGAAGGTGCTTTGTCCTACCGGCTTCGGGCTGCGGAATTGTTCCATGCGGCAGAAGCAAATGATCAGCGCGATGCCATATACATAGATTACCTTGCATCAAGCCCTGTAGCTGAAGATGCCGAGGAACACATTCGCCTGCAGACTATGCGTCAGCGCTTGATAGAGTCCGGTAGACGTACAACACAGTGGCGCGTTGACCTGGTTTCTGCGGAGCTGCAAAGCCGGTGGCACTCAGAGCAAACCTTGCAGTGGGCAGCACAGGGTGCACTGACTCTTGGTGCTGAAGCCGCTAGAGAGTTTGCTGGAATTGAACTCGATATACCGCTTGAGAAATCACTGGCCGATAAACAGGTGGCCATGGAAAGAGCGCAAACCTATTTCCGCAATGCAGAATCTCTTGGAGGTTCTGAGGTTTTACCTGAGTCCCTGTATCGCAGGGCCGAGCTTCACCGCATTATGGCTAGTGATCTCATGGCGTCAACGCCACCGCCTGAGTTGAATGAACTCGAGCAGATGCAATACGCCATGCTGCTGGAAGAAGAAGCCTACCCATTTGAAGAGCGTGCGATTGCATTGCACTCTGAAAACCACCAAGGGATTGCGACCAATGGTTTCAATGCCTGGGTGGAAAAGAGTCTGAATGTTCTTGCTGAGTTGCACCCTGGCCGTTATCAGCGGTCTATGCGTTGGATGAGTGTGTCAGTTGAGGGAGGCAATGATGGTGCGTGAAACTTTCCGTCGGCTTTGGGTTATGAGCTTTCTGGTTGGCTCAGCGGCTGCGCTATTCGGCTGTGCTTCAACACCTGTGGAACCAGTGAGCAAACCGCCTGTGCTATATCCTCAGCAGGCTCAGGTACATGTTCAGCAAGGCGCCATCGCCTACGAACAAGGAGATATTTCAGCGGCGATAGAGGCCTGGAATCTAGCGGTTGAACTTAATCCGGCCGATGCGGTGATCGTGAATAACCTGGCCCTGCTGCTGAAACAAAAAAACCGTTTCGATGAGGCCGCTGCATTGCTTGAGAATGGGCTTAAGCTCTCACCGGAGGTTGCGGAACTGCATTACAACCTGGCGGTCATTTCCGAACTCTATTTGCTGGATCTCGACAGAGCACTTGTCCATTACCAGCGCTATCAAGGGCTTTCTGCTGATGAAGATAAAAAAGTAACCGGATGGATTGCAGATCTGGAAAGGAGGCTGGATTAAATCATGATCAGTTTTTTCCCCCTGTTACGCCGGGTTGGCCCTATTTGTCTGTCCGGCATATTTGCCTTGATTACACCTGTTCTTTGGGCGGCCTCTGGGTCAGGCAGTGAGGCGCAGCTAAAAGGTGTCAAAAGTAATTCACCAGCACGCTTGAGCATCGAAGGTATTTCCGCAAATGTCGGAGAGGATGAGCCGCGGGTGTTGACCATACTGCCCTGGCGAGCCCCTACCTTGCCGCGCCGACCAAGGGCAGAACTGGAAAGCATCGCACCGGAACTGGTTGAGCCACTGGATGCCCTTGTGCTTGAGCGTCATCGGATATTTCGTCAGAACCTGGGTGTTGCTAACTCTGGCGGACAGCCCGGTGCACGGCGATGACAGCTATGAACTCAATGCCAGCCAGCAGTAGTATTGGCCTGACCAATACTTTGGGTAATGTGGCTTTGTCTTCGCTGTCCTGGAGTAAGGAAGAGGGCGAACGCTTGCGTCTTACCGTGATCACGGTGGTGGCGCTTTTGCTTTTCGTTCCATTGGCAGCCGTGATTACGACAACAGATGTACCTGAGCCCGCGCGGGAAAAAGCTGAAAGTGTGCCTCCCCAGCTTGCCAAGCTGCTTGTAAAGCCGGAGCCAATAACGAAGCCTGCGCCCAAACCTGTTGAAGAAATTGCGCAGCCAGAGCCAGTCCCTGAGCCGGTGAAGCCCGAAGCCCAGGTGGTAAAGCCCGTCGTGAAACCTATACCCGCACAACCTTCGCCAATCCCGGTAAGCCAGAGCGTGGAGCAGGCAAGGGAAAAAGCATCCCGATCCGGTTTGTTAAATATGAGAGATCGCCTGGCCTCTATGCGCCAGCCAGCAGCTGCAGCTGCCCCTGTAATTCAAGCCAACACAGGACATATGGCAAGCGCTGAAAGCGGCGTTAAGGCTGGGGCAATACCGGATAGCAATGCACTAAAAACCAGCGGTGGTGTAAGCGATGCACAGGCACCACAAGTTGAAGTTGCGGTTGCCGGGCACGAAGTAAGGAAGGTGGAGGCTGCTCGGGAACCAGCGCCGGTTGTGGCAAGCGCCCCAGCTCGCAAGCAGACGCCTGCGGTGGGTGAGCGGGCAATGAGTAACATCCGCCAGGTATTTGACTCAGGCAAAACAGCTCTGTACTCCCTTTATCAAAGAGAGTTGCGACAGGACCCAACCTTGGCCGGTAAAGTTTTGCTTGAGCTGGTAATACAGCCAGATGGCTCAGTGTCTGCCTGCAAGGTTGTAAGCTCAGAGCTTGATAACCCGGCCCTGGAGCACAAGCTTGCAATGCGGGTGCGCCTTTTTAACTTTGGCGCCGCTAATGTGGAAGCCCGAAAGGTTAGATTTCCGATTGATTTTCTTCCGGGCTGAGGTTGTATAAAGAGTAGTCAGTCGTAGCCATCTATGGTGATTTTTGGCAGTGTTGGCTTGTAAAGGTCAACCTTTTCCGTCGGGGCAATCACTTTGGCTTCACCGGTAACTACTTTTTGATCATTCTGGTTTATCACATCGCACTGAAAGACCACCCGGTTTTTGGGCTCTTTTCTTAGTACTGTAAGATTAACAGTAAGCGTGTCGTCCAGTTTTACCGGGCGTTTGAATGAAAGGCTCTGTTCCAGATACACCGTGCCCGGGCCAGGCATAACGGTGGCAAGCGCTGCAGAAATCAAGGATCCACTCCACATACCGTGGGCGATACGCTCTCCGAACATAGAGCTCGCAGCATATTCAGGGTCCAGGTGTACCGGGTTAAAATCTCCCGATACAGCGGCGAACAGCACCAGTTCTTTTTCTGTTAGTGATCGCGTAAACGTTGCTGTATCGCCCTCGTTGAGCTCGTTGTAGGTAATGTTTTCAAGCGTATCAAAGGTGTCGCTCATCATCTGCTCCATGATCAAGGCGTGTTAGTACTGGTCTTTGGGGTTGGCGTTTGAAACTACCTCAACGTTACCAAAACTGCTATTCTCTCCCAACTTTTTTAAGGCTGATACTTATGTCGAGTTGACCAGGCTGGCGCTCGATGTTCGTGAATCACTATAAACAGAAGCGCCAGACAGGAGATGGTGATGGATTTCGAGAAGTTCTATCAAGACAAATACCCTGCCAGTGTTCCCCGTGAGGTGGATCTGAACAAATACAGCAGCATGGTGGATGTATTTGAGCAGGCGGTTAAAAAATACGCTGACCGCCCAGCATTCAGTGCTGTTGGTGCAACTCTGACCTATCGCGATCTGGACACCCAAACACGTAACTTTGCTGCCTGGTTGCAAAATAACACCGATCTTAAACCTGGCGATCGTATTGCCGTACAAATGCCCAACCTGGCTCAGTATCCGGTTGTTGTGTTTGGTGCCATGCGTGCCGGCTTGATCGTGGTTAACACCAACCCGCTTTACACCACGCGCGAGATGGAACACCAGTTTAACGATTCTGGTGCCAAAGCACTGGTAGTGCTTGCCAACATGGCTGAAAGCGCTGAAAAAGTGCTGCCTCATACCAGTATTGAGCATGTAATCGTTACTGAAATTGCTGATATGCATTCGCCCATCAAGCGTACTCTGATGAACGCGGTTGTGAAGCATGTGAAGAAGATGGTGCCGCCTTTCAACATCCCTCAGGCCCACAAATTGCCGGCTGTACTCAGCGCTGGCGCCCGGGAGACGTTTACTCCGGTTCAGGTTAAATCTGACGATATTGCTGTGCTTCAGTACACCGGTGGCACAACTGGCGTGGCCAAGGGAGCCATGCTCACTCACGCTAATCTGGTGGCGAACCTTCTGCAGGTTCGCCCGATGATGGAAGACACGGTTATAGAAGGGCAGGAGGTCGTTATTGCACCGCTGCCCCTGTACCACATTTATTCGTTCACCCTGAACTGCGGCATTATGCTCGAGGCCGGTGGCCACAACATTCTGATCCCGAATCCCCGTGATATACCAGGCTTCGTGAAAGAGTTGAAGAACCACAAGTTCACCGCGTTCCTCGGGCTGAACACACTATTTGTTGCGCTGTGCAATAACGAGGAATTCCAGAGCCTCGATTTCAGCCATCTTAAACTCACATCTTCTGGCGGTATGGCACTTACCAGTGACACCGCAAAAATGTGGGAGCGTGTAACTGGCTGTCCTATCTCCGAAGGCTACGGTATGACAGAAACCTCGCCCGTCGTTACCTTTAACCCTCGTAGTGCCATTCAGTTGGGAACCATTGGCTTGCCGGTACCATCAACGTCGGTGAAAACCATTGATGATGAAGGCAAAGAAACAAAGCTGGGTGAGCCCGGCGAGCTTTGCGTGAAAGGCCCTCAGGTTATGCGTGGTTATTGGCAGCGCCCGGAGGATACCCGCAAATCTTTCACTGAAGACGGCTATATTCAGACTGGCGACGTTGCTGTGATCCAGGAAGATGGCTATATCCGTATCGTCGATCGCAAGAAAGACATGATTATCGTTTCCGGGTTTAACGTGTACCCGAACGAGATTGAAGATGTAGTAAGCAGCCACCCGAAGGTGGTTGAGTGTGCAGCAGTGGGTGTTCCCGATGCCAAGAGTGGCGAAGCGGTCAAGGTGTACCTGGTTGCTTCAGCTGAGGGTGTCACTGAAAACGAACTTAAAGAATTCTGCCGTGAGCGACTGACAGCCTATAAGGTGCCTCGCTTCTTTGAATTCCGCGATGAGCTTCCGAAAACAAACGTAGGTAAAATCCTGCGCCGTGAGCTGCGCGACGAACCAGGTAATAAGTAATAACGGTGACATCAAGAGCTGATATCCGGGCGGCCCTGCACAAACCGATCGGTTTTCCGGCAGGGTTGCCGGTTTCTGATCGTGTGGATGACATCCGCGAAGCGATTGAGAACCATCAGGTTGTCATCGTTGCAGGTGAGACCGGATCGGGTAAAACCACTCAAATACCCAAAATCTGCATGAATATGGGCCGCGGCATTCGCGGCCTTATTGGCCATACCCAGCCAAGACGTATTGCCGCCCGCAGTGTCGCAGCTCGAATTGCCGAAGAGCTTGGCGAGCAGGTAGGCAATCAGATTGGCTACCAGGTACGTTTTACCGATAACACCTCAGAGCAGACCCGTGTCAAAGTCATGACCGACGGGATTTTGCTGGCAGGGATTCAGCACGATCGCTTCCTCAAGCGCTACGACACGCTGATTATCGATGAGGCCCACGAACGTAGCCTGAACATCGACTTTCTGTTGGGTTATCTCAAACAGCTTCTGCCCAAACGTCCTGACCTCAAAGTTATTATCACCTCTGCCACCATTGAAGTGGAACGCTTCAGCGAATTCTTCAACAAGGCCCCGGTACTGGAAGTTAGCGGACGTACCTTTCCTGTGGATATCCAGTACCGTCCATTAACAGGTGATGAAGACGATCGGGACCAAGGCTGGAACGATGGCGTGCTGGCGGTAATGGACGAAATCGAACAGCATGAGCGCAGTGCCAAGCTGCCGCCGGGAGATGTGCTTATATTTCTGCCAGGCGAGCGCGAAATTCGTAACATGAGCAAGATGTTGCGACATGCGGAGCTCAGGCACACCGAAGTGCTTCCTCTGTATTCCCGGCTGAGCAATCAGGAACAAAACCGGGTATTCCAGAATCACAGTGGCCGCAGAATAGTGCTTTCCACCAACGTGGCAGAAACCTCACTTACAGTGCCGGGGATCCGCTATGTTATCGACGCCGGTGTGGCACGTCTTAGCCGGTATAGTGTTCGCTCCAAAATTCAGCGCCTCCCCATTGAGCCGGTTTCTCAAGCCAGTGCAAACCAGCGGGCAGGGCGCTGTGGCCGGGTTGCGCCGGGTATCTGTTTTCGGCTGTACGACGAAGCCGATTTTCTCAACAGGCCCGAACACACAGATCCTGAAATTCTTCGCACCAATCTGGCAGCGGTTATTCTGCAAATGGCCACTTCCGGCCTGGGTGAAATCCGCCACTTCCCGTTTATAGAAGCGCCTGATAAACGCCTGATTAATGATGGCTATAAGCTACTTGAAGAGCTTAGTGCGGTAGACGGCAAGCGCCGGGTCACAAAGCTTGGTCGCACTATGTCCAAGCTGCCGCTGGACCCGCGCCTTGCCAGAATGCTCGTAACTGCCGCAGACCACGGTAGTCTCGCAGAAACTCTGGTGATTATTGCCGGGCTAACGGTTCAGGACCCCAGAGAGCGGCCGCAGGACAAACAGCAAGCGGCCGATCAGGCCCATGCGCCTTTCAATGATAAAGAGTCCGACTTTGTTACCTTGCTGAATATCTGGAATTTCTACGAAGAGCAGCGCCAGGAATTGAGTCAGAATCAGCTGAAAAAGCTATGCCAGAAGAGTTTTCTGAGCTGGATGCGTATGCGGGAATGGCGAGATATTCACCGACAACTCACCCTGATTTGCCGAGAGCAAAAGCTGGCTCTCAACAAAGAAGCTGCCTCCTATGAAGCCATGCACAAGGCGATTCTGGCGGGACTTCTGGGCCAGGTAGCCACCAAGGTGGAGAAAAAAGAATACCTCGCCACTCGGAATCGCAAAGTGATGATCTTCCCGGGCTCAAAAGTTTCCAAAACCGGGCCCAAGTGGATTGTGGCCACTGAAATTGTGGAAACCAGCCGAGTATTTGCTCGTATGGTGGCGGCGATTCAGCCTGAGTGGATAGAGCCGCTCGCCGGCCACGTGGTGAAGCATCATTATTTTGAACCCCACTGGGAGCAGAAGAGAGCCCAGGTGATGGGGTATGAAAAAGTTACCCTTTATGGCCTTGATGTGGTGTCCAAGCGCAGCATCGCCTTCAGCAAAATAGACCCGGTTGAATGCCGCAACCTGTTTATTCGCCACGCCTTGGTGGAAGGCGATTACCGTTCGAAAGCGCCGTTCATTGCGCGCAACCGGGAGATGCTCACCAGTGTCGAAAACCTCGAGAGCAAAACCCGTCGGCGGGATCTGCTGGTAGACGATGAAGTGCTGGTCAGCTTTTATGACGAGCGCTTACCGGCAGAGATTGTTAGCGGTCGCCATTTTGAAAACTGGTGGAAAGGCCTGACGGCGGAAGAACTGCGTAACCTTGAACTGACCGAAGAAGACGTGTTGCAGCGCCCGGTAGATGCTCAGGCTGCCGAACTCTACCCGGATTTTCTGGAGTGGGAAGGGGTTCGTTACCCACTCAGTTATGAGTTTGAGCCTACCAGTGAGCGAGACGGCGTTACCCTCCACGTTCCGCTTATGGCACTCCGTCAGATTCCCTCCCGACGCCTGGAATGGCTGGTGCCCGGGCTTTTAAGGGAGAAATGCATAGCGCTGGTAAAAGGGCTTCCAAAAGCCCTGCGGCGCAATTTCGTGCCAGTGCCAGATTTTGTTGATGCCGCCGTTGCCAACTTACAGCCTTCCAATGAGCCTTTGGCTCTGCAATTGGGAGAGCAATTGCGCCGAATGACAGGTGTGCGTATTGATCCCGAAATCTGGCCTCGGGATGAACTTCCAAGGCACTTGCGAATGAATCTGAGGGTGCTCGGGGATGGTGGCAAGGTGATAGCTGAAAGCCGCGAAGCTACCACACTCCAGGATCAGCTTGAAGGGCGGGCCGAGGCGGCACTGGCATCAGCAACCAGCGAAGCTACTGATAAAAAGCCTGCCCTCGAATACACCGAGTGGGAATTTGGCGAGTTGCCCGCCAAAGTTCAAACTGAAAAGGGCGGTATGCAGATAACGGTGTATCCGGCGCTTGAGGATTTGGGCAAATCGGTGAAGGAAATTCGTTGCCTTGATCGGCTCACTGCAGAGGATACAACCCGTAAGGGTATTGCACGTCTTATTCTCAATCGGTTTGGCAATACGCTGGACGATCTGGAGCGCAAGCTCCCGCGGTTTAAACAATCGGCTTTGATGTTTGCGCCCATTGGCAAGGCAAAGTTGCTTCTCGACGACCTGCTTTTATCGACGGTAATGGCGCATTTTTTAAACGATCAGATGCCCGATTCCCGGGCGGCATTTGATGCGCTGTTTGACCGGCACAGGGGGGATTTTATACCGGCCCTTGAGCAAGCCGACGAGCGTCTGTTTCAGGCTATGACGGGCTACCAAAAAATAGCAAAGAAGCTGAAAGGCAAAATCAATCTCGCCTTGGCCAACAGCATGTCGGACTTGAAGTTTCAGCTGCAGAATCTTGTTTATCCGGGTTTTCTGGTTGCTACACCACCTGAGTGGTTAGCAGAGTTTGGCCGCTATTTTGAAGCTGCCCTGGCAAGGCTTGAAAAAATGCCGAGAGAAATGGGCCGTGAAAGAGAGTTCCTGCATGTTATGGAACCGCTTTGGGGCCGTTATGCGAGCAAGCGGGATGAACAGCAAAGGCAAGGAGTACGGGACCCGGAATTGGTTATTTACCGCTGGATGCTGGAGGAGTTTCGCGTATCGTTTTTTGCTCAGCAATTGGGCACTGTTATGACGGTATCCGCCAAGCGCCTTGATAAACAATGGCAGCTAACTCGCGTGTGACAAACGAATCCCCGCGTTTGCGAGTCCAGGCGGGGCGGGCAAATTCTGCGGACTGTGTTAGTATTTCTGATAGAGCAATTTACCTGTCTTCTTATTTTCATATTCATGACGTGGGGTTAGCGTGATTAAAGCCGTCATTAGCGGAACCGGCCTGTACACACCGCCGGCAACCATCGATAACGATGAACTGGTCGAAGCCTTTAACCAGTATGTCGAAATGTACAATTTGGAACATGCGGACGCCATTGAGCGCGGTGAAACAGAGGCTTTGCAGCCGTCGTCTTCAGCGTTTATAGAGAAAGCCTCGGGTATAAAGCGTCGGCATGTCATTGACAAAACGGGCATAATTGATCCGAAACGCATGGCTCCCTACATCCCGGAGCGCAGCAACGACGAGCAATCCGTTCAATGTGATATGGCGGTTGTGGCCTGCAACGAAGCACTGGCTCAGGCCGGCAAGACGGCTTCTGATGTAGATGCGGTTATCGTTGCCTGTTCCAACTTGCAGCGCGCCTATCCCGCTGTCTCTATTGAAGTCCAGGCTGCTTTGGGTATTGAAGGATTCGCCTACGACATGAACGTGGCATGCAGCTCAGCAACGTTTGGCTTGCAGGCTGCAGTCAACTCTGTAGAAAGTGGCTCAGCTCGGGCGGTGCTGGTTGTAAGCCCGGAAATCTGTTCTGGCCACCTTAATTTCCGTGAGCGGGACAGCCATTTCATTTTTGGTGATGCCTGCACGGCGATTTTGGTTGAGCGGGAAGAAGATACCCAGCCCGGGCATGGCTTCGAGATTCTTGGCACTCGCCTGAAAACGACCTTTTCCAATAATATCCGGAATAATTTTGGCTTCCTGAACCGGGCGGACGAATCCGGTATTGGTAAACCTGATAAACTGTTTATCCAACAGGGTCGTAAAGTATTCAAGGAAGTGTCGCCACTGGTAGCCGAAACCATCCAGAGCCATCTGGATAGTCTGTCACTTGCGCCAGGCGGTCTGCGCAGAATGTGGCTGCATCAAGCGAACCTGAACATGAATCAGCTTATCGCCCGCAGGGTGCTTGGCCGGGACGCAACGGAAGATGAAGCCCCGGTTATCCTTGATGAATACGCTAACACCAGTTCAGCAGGCTCCATCATTGCCTTCCATAAGCACAAAGACGACCTGATATCCGGTGATACGGGTGTTATATGCTCCTTCGGTGCAGGTTATTCCATTGGTAGTGTAGTAGTGCGCCGGCGCTGATGGCTTTTGCAGCAGCGCTTCGGGGCTGCTGTAAACGCAAAAGTCGACAATCCAAGAGTTGAGCATGACAAAATTTTCACCCCGGGGCTGGCTTGCTGCCATGCAACTCGCGGCAGCTTTCGCACTGGTGTTTTTCGCAGGCACCGCCACGGCACAGAGCGCGGCGGAGCCGGCACCTGAGGGCGCGCGTGCCGTCAACCCGCAGGACCCCTACGAGAACTGGAATCGCAAGGTTTATACATTCAACGACACCATTGACCGGTGGGCGTTGCGCCCTGTGGCACAAACCTACCGCACCTTTACGCCGGATATTGTTGATCGTGCTATCACCAACTTTTTCAACAACCTGTCCGAAATAAGGAATTTCACCAACAGCATTTTCCAGCTGAAGGGTGAATCAGCCATTGTTGCTGCCGGGCGCTTCACTTATAACACGGTGTTTGGTCTGGGTGGGTTGATTGATGTTGCAACGGCATTTGATCTGCCAGAACGTCCAGAAGACTTCGGCCAAACCCTGGGGTACTGGGGTGTTGGCTCTGGCCCTTATCTGATGCTGCCATTCCTCGGGCCATCCAGCCCTCGGCATTTTAGCGGGTTGGGTGCAGATGGTTTTGTATTGCCGTCTCTGTGGGATAATGTGGATAGCCCTTATAATTACTATGCACGGGGCGTTCAGATTATCGATAAGCGAGCAGACCTGATACCCGCAGAGGGGTTCGTCTCGGGCGACGTTTATATCTTTGTCCGTAATGCTTTCTTGCAACGTCGCGAGTTTCTGATTAACGACGGCATGGTTACTCAGGATCCATTCGCCAGCGAAGATGATGACGACCTGATGCTTGACGACTTCTGACTCGGACATCTGGCTCAAGGAGAGGCGCGGTGCTGAAAGATCCAAGGATTAGTAAATTCCGCAAGATGCTGGCTGAGGCACCGAATTATGAGGTGTGGAAGGCAGCGGCTCTCGAGCTGGACTTTCTGGAAGGTAATGCCGAGTGGAAAGAGGATTTTGTCTCAGAGCACTACCATTACGAATTGCTGTATGACCGCCTGAGCAGTATCAAACAGTATCGCCAGCAGAATGATTTTGAACGCCTCAAGCGCGCATTGCGAGAAGGGCTCCATCATGACCTTGGCAATATGGGCAACCCGGCGCTTTACACACGCTCCCGGGTTGGTACCAAACATCTGATTGAAGAGTACATTGCGCAGGCTTGCGAAGCCCTGGATTTTCTGTGCGACCACCCGGTGCCCGGCTTTCCGGTTGCCGACAAACTTCAGTTTTTTCGCGACACCCTCACGAGTTATGGTCGACCCACACTATTGTTAAGTGGTGGCGCCAGCCTTGGCATGTTTCATTTTGGGGTTATCAAGGCGCTATGGGAGAGAGGGCTGCTGCCGCAGGTTGTTACAGGCTCCAGCGCTGGCGCAATTGTTGCGGGCATGCTTGGCGTGCACACAGACGCTGAAATCCCCGAGATGCTGGTCCCGGAGAACCACAATCTGAAAGCCTGGAAGTGGCGCGGCATAATCAGTGCCATGCGCGGCGAAGGTTTGATGGATCAAGAGCAGTTGCGCACGTGCCTGCGAACTAACATCGGTGAGTACACTTTTGAAGAGGCTTACCAGCGTACGGGCCGCTCGATTAACATGAGTGTGTCGCCGGTGCAGGCCCACCAGAAGGCCCGACTGTTATCCGGTTACACCTCGCCTTATCTGATGGTGTGGAGCGCTGCGCTAGCCAGTGCTGCGGTACCGGGTATATTCCCTCCGGTTACCCTGATGAAAAAAGATCTTCAGGGTCAGGCGCTGCCTTACATGCCAAGGCTCAAGTTTGTGGATGGTTCTGTTGTGAGCGATTTGCCCATTGAGCGGCTGATGCATCTTTATGATGTGAATTTCACTATCGTCAGCCAGACCAATCCCCACGTTGTGCCTTTCTTGAACGATCGGGGTAAAGACGACAAGCTGTCTTTGGCCAGACTGCCGTTGCACTTGCTCAAATCCGAGATCCAGTTTCACGGGCAGGGAGTGTTCGATTACCTCCGTAAGCGCGCGCGCCCCGAACTGTTGCGACAGGTTTCCGGCCATATGTACACGATCATGGCCCAGCGATACTCCGGAGACATAACCATTGCGCCTACCTATGGGTTCAAGGATTACACCCGAATGCTTGCCGATCCCAACCCGGAGTTTGTGCGGGAAATGACGCTGGCCGGAGAGCGCGCAACCTGGCCTAAAATTTCAATGATTCGCTCCCACGCGCGTATCTCCAAAACCCTGGAGCGCTGCGTTCGCCGCCTGAAACAACAAAATCGCCGAAGCGTTGCAGATCTCAGGCTGATAAACAGTGCTGATTCCGGAACATCCTGAGATGACAGGCCTGCGAGGCGGGCGGTATGATACGCTGCTAAAGAGCCTGGCCCGGTAATAGGCCGATCAGCCCGGCGCCTGAGCATTAGACTGGACGCCCATGTATTACGACTTCTTCGGCTTCAGAGAACCACCGTTCTCGATTGCGCCTGATCCCCGCTACCTCTATTTGAGCGAACGTCACAAAGAGGCGCTTGCGCACCTGATGTATGGTGTTCAGGGGCAGGGTGGCTTTATTGTGATCACCGGCGAAGTGGGTACGGGCAAAACCACGGTGAGCCGGTGCTTTATCGAGAATGCGCCGGCCCATGCAGACATCGCCTTGATTCTGAACCCCCGGCTTTCTGCCCGTGAATTACTTTCCTCAATTTGCGACGAGCTGGAAATTGCTCACCCGGCCGGCGCCACCATCAAACAGATGGTGGATTTGATCAATAAGGATCTACTCAAAGCCCACGCAGCCGGCCGGCACAAGGTTCTGATGATTGATGAGGCCCAGAATCTGTCTGCAGATGTATTGGAACAACTGCGCCTGCTGACCAACCTCGAAACCGCAGAAAAGAAGCTGCTGCAGATTGTGCTGCTGGGCCAGCCTGAGTTGCAGCAGATACTCTCGGTTCCAAAACTTCGACAGTTGAACCAGCGGGTAACTGCGCGCTATCACCTGGATGCCATCAACCGTGATGAACTGCCGGCCTACCTCAGCTACCGACTTGGTGTGGCGGGCATGCGCGGCGATGTGTTCGCACCCGCGGCAGTTCGTAAACTTTATCGG
Organism: Marinobacter sp. DY40_1A1; assembly: GCF_016597815.1. GTDB lineage: Bacteria > Pseudomonadota > Gammaproteobacteria > Pseudomonadales > Oleiphilaceae > Marinobacter > Marinobacter xiaoshiensis. The sequence continues at coordinate 1,154,478 of NZ_VCHA01000001.1, forward strand.
TTGAGCAATGGCATTCCTCGCCTTATTAACCTGATCAGCGATCGTGCATTGCTGGGCGCCTACGCCGAGGGTGAGCATGAAGTGTCGCCTGCACATATACGGCAGGCTGCGAAAGAAGTTGGAGGCAGCAAAAATATAGGGCCTGGTCCAACGAGGATGACAGGCAAACCGGATCTACCCGGCATTCTGTTGGTCGCGGCATCATTACTGCTTGCTATCGTGAGTACCTATTGGGTCTACAAGCAGTGGTCAGGCCCGGATGTGATATCTGAGGTAGATGCAGCCCCCGCTCAGCTTGTCGGTACTGTGCAGCGTGAAGACCCGCCGGAGATCCAGTTGGCACCAAAAGATGAAATAGAGCCATACCCGATTCCAGTATTCAGGTTCTCTGATCAGGCGGTGAGCTTGTCTGAAGCATTTCGTGGGCTGTTCGGTATTTGGGGCTTGGCGTACAACGCACAGGAATCGCCAATTGCCTGTGAGTTTGCTCGCAGCTCGGGTCTTGATTGCCTGGAGCGTCAGGGTAGTCGTCGTAGTCTGGCGTATCTCGACAGACCAGCCATGCTGATGCTTCAGGATGATAGCGGCAACCGGGGTTATGTAGTGCTGCGACACATTCAAGGTGATGTAGCGGAAATAGTGATGCCTGAGGGCTCGGCGGAAGTATCATTTGCCAGCATTGAGCCCTTCTGGTTCGGTGAGTACCGCGTGTTGTGGCAACTTCCGGATTACGTAACCTTCCGCACCGATGCCAGAGACGTCGCCGGCGAAGAAATGTGGATTGGGGTTCGCATGATGGAACTTGCGGAGACCTACGGTGAATCGCCTGCAGATGTGGCCAGAATCAAACGCATGACAGCGCAACAGCAGGTGCGCTGGTATCAGTCGTTAAAGGGGCTCACGGTTGATGGTATTGCCGGCGCTATGACCGTCATTCAGATCAACAGCGACCTTAATGCAGATGTTCCGAGGCTGATGATCAAAGAGCCTGAGGGGAAGGGATAGAGTATGTCCTACATTCTTGATGCGCTCAGGAAGTCTGAAACTGAGCGTCGCCAGGGTAAAGTCCCGGATCTTGGGCAACAGGTGCAATTGATACATCGCCCCAAGAAAAAGCGTACACCCCTGATGGTGTGGGTGGTGCTTGCACTGTTTGTGAATGCCGGAGTGCTGGCTGTTGTATTCTGGCCGAAACCGGCAGTGGAGGCTGTACAAAAGCCAGCTCCCAAGCCAGGGCCAAAGTTGGCTGTAAAACCAGCGCCAGCTGCTGAAGTATCAGAGCCAGTAGCCCAGCCTGAACCCGCCCGGGTTGTTGCTCCCCAGCCGGCGGCTTTGGTCAACGAACCAATAGCTGAGCCTGAACGCCAGTGGCCTGCCATTATCACTCCGTCTTTGCGCCAGGAGCGTGAGCCGCCGGATGCGGCCCGGAATGGGCCCAAAGAGCGTGTGCCACACCTTGTTGAATTACCCCTGTCATTTCAGAAGAGTATCCCGGACCTGATGTTTAACAGTCATATCTATTCAACAGATCCATACGCCAGCCGGGTGATGATTAATGGCCACTATCTTGGCCAGGGCGATGCCTTCTCCGGGATCATGGTAGAAGAAGTGACGGAGAACGGCGTTATTCTTAGCAAGCAAGGCAGAAGCTTTCGCGTGGGTATCGTCCGCGACTGGGTGAGCCCACGCTAATGGCACTAACCGAGGACGTAAAACAGCAGATTCAGCAAGCCTATCGAGATGTGTTGGCCGGCAAAGGGGTGCGCGCCCGTTATGGCCAGCGTCTGATGATCGCCGAAATCGCTCGATATATGGGCGAAATTACCGATAACGACGGTCAGCGCACCTCTGCTCCAGCGGCCTGTGTGGTTGAGGCTGGTACGGGTACTGGTAAAACACTGGCCTACCTGATTGCAGCTATTCCCATAGCTCGGGCTTTGGGCAAAACCCTGGTGATCTCCACTGCTACCGTGGCATTGCAAGATCAGATTGTTCTTAAAGATCTGCCGGATCTTAAAAAACACAGCAAAATGAATTTCAGCTGGACCCTCGCCAAAGGCCGTGGCCGGTATTTGTGTATGTCCCGCCTGGAATCGCGATTGCACGATGAGGGCAATGGCGACAGCGATACCATGCCTCTGTTTTTGCTGGATAGCCCAGGAACCGAAGAACCAGGAACCCGGGCGTTTTTCGAAGAAATGCTGGCAAGCTATGGCTCCCGCAAATGGGACGGCGACAGGGATCACTGGCCTGAGCAGATACCCGATGACGTTTGGCGCCAGGTAACTACCGATCATCGCCAGTGCACGAACCGGCACTGCAGCTATTTCGACAGCTGTGCATTTTTTGATGCTCGCAAGGATCTGGATGAAGTGGATATCGTGGTGGCCAATCATGATCTCGTACTTGCTGACCTTGCGTTAGGTGGTGGTGCAATACTTCCTGAGCCAGAAAATGCGCTGTTCATCTTTGATGAAGCCCATCACCTGCCAGATAAAGCGCTGAATCACTTTGCGGCGTCTGTTCCGTTGAACTCAACACGCCAATGGCTTAAACAGCTATCCCAAGCGTTAGTAAAAATTCAGCCCTACCTTTCCCCGGCTACTCAAGCCGCTAAATCGGTTGAGCGCATAAGCACCGCCTCGCGGGATGTTGACCTCATACTGGCCCGCGTTTATGAGGAGGCTGAACACAATACTGGCTGGGAATTCAATGAAGAGCGCCGTTCTGCACAATGGCGATATCCCGAGGGTGAGCTGCCCGATGCTCTGGCGGAGCTGGCCGCTGAAAGCAGAATCGCTACGGCCAATCTGGTGCGTCACTTGGGTGCGTTGGCGGATGAACTGCAAGGTGCCTTTGATGAACGCAAGCAACACGAGATAGACAGGGACACTGCCGAAGCCTGGTACCCGGTAATTGGCGCCTTCCACAGCCGTGCCGAAGATCAGTTGCGGCTTTGGGCGGCCTGGACAGAACAAACCGGATCACCAAAGAAAACCACGGAAAGCGAGCAGGGTGCCAGCGAAGGCTCACCAGAGAGCATTCCGGAAGATTCCACTAACGGGCCGGAACCGAGGGGCCGAATCTACAAAAGCCCCCCTCCGGCACGTTGGAGTGTGCGGCAGCGTTGGGATCATGCGGAAGACATCACTCTGTTCAGCTCGCCAGTGCTTGCAGATAATCTGCTTTATTCGAGGCTGTGGTCGCGGGCTTACGGGGCTGTGTTAACCAGCGCCACACTGACGGCGCTTGGCCGCTTTGATCGCCTGCAGGCACGGGCCGGTCTGCCGGAAGCGAGTCGTTTGCTGGTGGTGCCCAGTTCTTTCCGGTACGCAGAAATGGCGACCGTTGAAGTGCCGGCCATGGCTTGCATGCCTACGGATGATGGTTTTGCCGAAGAGCTTATCAAGCGTGTACCCGAATGCTGGGCCGGTGAAACCGCTACGCTGGTGCTGTTCACCTCCCGTCGCCAGATGCATCAGGTTCGGGATGCCCTCGCGCCTGACTATCCGGATCTGATTATTACTCAGGATGATATGTCACGGGGTGAGGTGCTTCGCCAACACCGGGAGCGGATTGATGAAGGCAAAGCCAGCGTGTTGTTTGGTGTGGCCAGTTTTGCAGAAGGAATCGATTTGCCCGGCAAGTATCTGCACCATGTGGTGATCACTCGCTTACCCTTTTCTGTGCCGGACGACCCCATAGAAGCAGGGCTGGCAGAATGGATAAGCCAGCGCGGTGGTAATCCATTCATGGAAATTACAGTGCCAGACGCATCCATTAAGCTCGTTCAGGCGGTTGGCCGGCTGCTGCGAACGGAAGAGGATACGGGCAGGGTAACTATTTTGGACCGCCGCATTGTCGCAAGACGCTATGGACAACTACTGCTTGATTCATTGCCACCATTTCGGCGCATTATCGCACGCTGATCAGACAGAAAAGCGGCAAAAAAAGAGCCAGCCCGAGGGCTGGCTTTTTAAGGGGGCTTTCGCAAAAGCACTGCGTTAAATAACGCGTTACAAGAAGTCTGAAGGCCTGAAGTTTCAGAATTCGTAGTGAGGGGTTGCCTCACCGTGGAAACAATAATAAGGGAGTAGGGGGCGTAGCCGAATCGTCCAAAGGGCGTAGCAAGGTTAAAAACTTATCGCGCAGTGTGACGTGCGTCACAAGAATTACCCGGTGAGGATGCCTAGTTCTCGCGCTTTGGCCAGAGCTTCGGTCCTCCGGCCTACGTCCAGCTTGCCATAGAGGTTGCGTATGTGGGCTTTTACCGTGGCCGGAGCCACTCCCATGCGCACCGCAATATCCTTGTTCGCATAGCCTGCGTTGATCAGCTCCAGTACTTCCAATTCACGCTGACTCAGAGGTTCCGCAAGCTCCCGGGCGGGGCGGCTGGCATTGGTTTTACTGGCAATAGGCTGAGTCCCTGTCGCAGTGGCTGAACTCGGCTCACTGTTCGGGCTCAGAAGCATCTCAGTCAAGTTGCGCTGCCAGTTTCCGCCATTTTTCAAGGCAGGGGATTCAAGTAATAGCGCCTGTAACCGGGGGCTTTCTTCGGCAAATAGCCTCAAGAATCCGGCCTCTGCAGCGACACTCAATGCCCGTGCGAGCCGCTCCTGGCATTCTTCACTGCGATTTTGCTGGTCGAGAGCTTCGGCAGACACAAGTAATGCTTCAACAACGTGCCGGGTATGCTCGTTATGCATGGCAGCCGCCATCAATGCATCAAGGATTTCCAGCGCCTGCTCCGGCTTACCCTCATCAACCAGCAGCCGCGCATAGCTGATGCTGTTTTGTTCACGGTTCAGCGGGTTGGTCAGGGTATGGCTCTGAACAGACTCAAGAATGGAGCGGGCCCGGGCGGCTTGCCCGGCCGCAAGGTGACAACGCGCAAATAATGCAGAACTGGCGGGAGGTTCAAAGACAATATGCTCCCGGCGTTTACGGCCAACTTGCTCCGCGTCCGCCAGATACTCTATTGCTTCCTGATAGCGACCATCGCTGAAGGCCAGATGCCCGCGAACATGCTGGATAATTATATGTTGTCCCGGCTCAGCACCCTTGTTTACATGCTCAAGCAAAGGCTCCAGGTGGGCAGCTGCATCCCGAAGCTGATTTCGCTCCCGGAAAATTTCCGTCAGTGAGGCGCTTAGCCAACAGGAAATAAGCCTTGGCTGGCTAGGGTCTGCATAGTGTTGATCTACCCACTTTCGCACGTTGGTGCAGGTTTCCAGAGCAAGGTCCATATCGCCACGGTTGTACTGTATCCATGCGAGTAAACCACCGCTTGAAAGAACGGTGCTTGGCTTGCGCTCCACCTGTCCGTAATGAACCGCAGATTTCAGCGCTTCTTCGGCCCCTGGCAAGTCACCTTTGCCGTAATCGTCGAGGCCTAGGCCATAGTAGGTTACGGATTTGAGGGGGATTTGCGTATGGTCTATTTCTGCAAGAACCTGGCGAGTCAGATCACTGGCGTTCTTGTCATCGCTGCGTGAGCGGGCAAGGTAGGAGCGTATCAACGTTATCTCGCTTTGCACGCCAAGTGCGCCTTCGGCATCTGGAGCTGAATCAGCGACGCGCTGATCAAGCAAATCTTCCACATTGGCCAGCAGGTGTTCCAGGTTATCGAGCCGGTTAGCGAAAAAGTGGCCCCAAACACGCAGCATTTGTAACTGGGGGCTATCTTTAATCTCATCTGCAGGTAGTTCATCGAGCCAGTTCAGGACCGGCAAGTGGTACCCCCCATGAATCAGGTTGTTTCCATGGGTTGCCAAAACCCTCGCCAGCCAAGGCCAGTCTTTGTTCTGCACAATTTGCGCAATGGCTCCCTGAACCTGCCCGTGGTCAAGCAACCACTCAACCGTTCGCTGCCAAAGTTGATGCGCCCGGGTGGGGTCGGCGTGGCCAATCCGCTGCAGCAGTGCATCCCGAAACAGGTCGTGGTAACGGAACCACTCGTTATGATTGTCCAGAGGAATCAGAAACAGGTGCTGCGAAAGCAGGCTTTCAAGCATCTCCTGGCTGTTGTCAGTTTCACGAATTGAGTCGCACATTGACGCGCACAGCCGGGGGCAACAGGCAGTATCGAGCAGGAAGGCAACGATTTCATCTGGTTGCTTATCCAGCACTTCGCTGAGAACGTAATCGCTGATATGCCGTTCATCGATGCTCAGTGCAGCGGTGGGCGCGTCTTGTGCCACGCCCGATTTGATCTGCTCCAGGCCTCTGTCGCTGCCTGATAAAGCAGAAAGCTGCAGGGCCGCTACCCAGCCTTCCGTGCGTTGGCAGATGGCCTGCACGTCCTGGTCTGGAATGACCATGCCCATGGTGCTGTGAAAAAACTCCCGACACTCATCTTCCGAAAATGCCAGGAGTGCCGGGTGAATTTCCTGTACCCAACGTCGCACACGCCAACGAGCCAGAGGCAAGGGCGGTTCGGAGCGGGATATTAGCGTAACGGTCACACCAGCAGGGAGGTAGTCCACAAAGTAGCCAAACTGCCGGTGAATCCGGTCGTTGGCAGCAAACTGAAAATCATCCAGCACCAGAACCCAGGGGCCACCATCCGCAGCCAGGGCATTAACCAGTGCCGTGATCGCGCTGTTAATGCTGTCATCCGTGCTGCCGGAAAGGCTTTTTTGGCAGGGCTCAAGCCCCGTTAGACCCGCATGCTCGAAAGCGCTGGCAACGTATTGCCAGAAGCGCTGGGGGTCGTTGTCATGCTCATCCAGAGAGAGCCAGGCAATTGGCCCGGAGGTGCGCGCGCACCACTGGCTTACCAAGGTTGTTTTACCAAACCCTGCCGGGGCTAATACAAGGTTGAGCCGCTTCGGGTGGCCGGGCGCTAAAAGCGAGCTGAGTCGGTCTCGCTGCACGGCTCTGGGGTCGGTGGCTGGCCTTAGGAATTTGGTAGTTAACAGCATTGACGTCCTGTGTGCCGGAAATAAAGTTGTACCGGGATTGTGTGCTTTGTGTCTCGCAAGTCAATGGCTGGAGAAACAAACACCCGTGTTACAGGCTGCGCCGGCGAGATTTTGGTCTAAACTGAATCAAAGCGCCCATCTATACTTAAAAAGAATGAAAAGCGGCGCCGTTATGCGTATTCTTAGCTTCTGTTTCCCGTATACATCCACTTGCAGTCCGCCTAAGGCAAAACTCAGGGAGCGACAAAGCCCATGAAATTACAACAGCTGCGCTATATCTGGGAAGTTGCGCACCATGATCTCAACGTGTCGGCAACCGCCCAGAGTCTTTTTACGTCTCAGCCGGGCATTTCCAAACAAATACGCCTTCTTGAAGATGAGTTGGGGTTAGAGATATTTGCCCGCAGTGGCAAGCATCTCACCCGCATCACCCCAGGGGGTGAAATTATCGTTCGTGAGGCAGGTGAAATTTTACGCCGGGCAGAGGGAATTAAAAAGATCGCCCAGGAGTTCAGTAACCAGCGTAAAGGTGACCTGAGCATAGCCACCACTCACACTCAGGCGCGATATGCATTGCCGCCAGTTATCAGCGGCTTTATCGAGACTTACCCGGATGTGTCCCTGCACATGCACCAGGGAACACCCATGCAAATTTCTGAAATGGCAGCAACGGGCGCCGTTGATTTCGCCATAGCGACGGAAGCCATGGAGTTGTTCAACGATCTGATTATGATGCCGTGCTACCGTTGGAACCGCACGGTTATCGTGCCCAAAGACCACCCGTTGGCTAAATTACCTGAGCTGACGCTGGAAGCGCTCGCAGAGCACCCTCTGGTCACTTACGTGTTTGGTTTTACAGGGCGCTCCAAGCTTGATGAGGCCTTCAAATCAAAAGGCCTGACGCCCAAGGTTGTGTTTACCGCAGCAGATGCCGACGTAATCAAAACCTATGTGCGCTTGGGGCTTGGGGTTGGAATTATCGCCAGCATGGCGTTTGACCCTAAAACGGACCCGGACCTGGTTGCACTGGACGCAAAAAAGCTGTTCAGCGCGAGTGTTACCCGCATCGGTTTCCGCAAGGGTACATTCTTGCGAGGTTACATGTATGAGTTTATCCAGCGCTTCGCACCCCATCTGACAAAAGAGGTGGTTGATGCTGCTGTTGCGCGCCAGAGCAGCCGCAGCGAGATAGAAGCCCTGTTCAAAGATATAAAACTGCCAATTCTCTAAGCGCTTGGTCAACAATCAACCGCCAGTCCTTACTGGCGGGCGATCAGGTTTCCTGCATGAAGGCCACACTCTTTCTGTGTGGCTTCTTCCCACCACCAGCGTCCCTCGCGCTCGTGCTGCCCTGGTAACACAGGGCGGGTGCAGGGCTGGCAACCAATACTGACAAAACCTTTCTCGTGCAGCTTATTGTAGGGAGCTTCCGTCATGCGGATGTAGTCCCACACCTCTTTGGATGTCCAGTTGGCCAGGGGGTTAAACTTTACAAGTGCTTTGCCGGGACCAGAGAAAGTTGCGTCTTCTTGTGCAACAGGAACCTCATTTCGTGTACCCGGGCTCTGATCCTTACGTTGGCCGGTAATCCAGGCGTCAACCCCTGCGAGTTTGCGCTTGAGCGGGTTTACTTTGCGAATCCCACAGCATTCGCTGTGGCCATCCCCAAAAAAGCTGAACAAGCCCTTTTGGTTCACCAGATCCTGCACTTCATTGGCATCTGGAAACAGAACCTCAATGCTGATGCCGTAATGTTTGCGCACCCGTTCTATAAATTCGTAAGTTTCCGGGTGCAGACGACCGGTATCCAATGTGAACACCTTAAGGTTGTCCGTCAGCTTGTGAGCCATTTCGATGAGCACCACATCCTCGGCGCCACTAAAAGAAATAGCGATGTTTTCATAGCGCTTGAAGGCAGCCTTCAGAATCGCCCTAGGGCTTTGATCGGCCAGTTCGTTCTGTAGATCGTGGATATTGCTCATAAAATACCAGTACCTGATGCGAGTTTTGTGCAGATTAGCACTAAACCTCTAATTCCATAAAGGAATGACCAACTATATGGTTATAGCCAGGCGGGCAGGTAAGACCGGTAAATCTTGGTGTTTTCTTGGGATGCACGATGCTTTTTGCCCGGATATTTCTTATGATACCGCGTCTATAAAAGGGGGCAGGCCATGCTCTCATTCAGACTTAACACTTGAACCATTGAATCAGGAGATCACTGTGGAACTGGCATGTCTTGACCTTGAAGGCGTATTGATCCCGGAAATCTGGATCGCATTTGCAGAAAAAACCGGTATTGAAGAGCTCAAGGCCACCACCCGTGACATTCCGGATTACGATGTTCTGATGAAGCAACGTCTCCGAATTCTGGATGAGCATGGATACGGCCTGCCGGCCATTCAGGAAGTGATCGGTACCCTGGACCCGCTGCCAGGCGCTCGCGAGTTTCTGGACTGGCTGCGTGAGCGCTTTCAGGTGGTGATCCTTTCAGACACCTTTTATGAATTCGCCATGCCGCTGATGAAAAAACTGGGCTACCCGGCGCTTTTGTGCCACAAGCTGGAAGTGGCGGAGAACGGTCAGATTACCAATTACCTGCTGCGCCAGAGAGACCCCAAACGCCAGTCGGTGCGTGCCTTCCAGCTATTGAACTATCGCGTTATTGCAGCGGGTGATTCCTACAACGACACCACCATGCTGGGGCAGGCGGAAGCAGGCATTCTGTTCCACGCACCTAAAAACGTGATTGATGAGTTCCCGCAGTATCCGGCGGTACATGAATTTGAAGATTTGAAGAAAGAATTCCTGAAGGCGAGCGCTGTTCACAGCGTTTGATCGTAAGGTGTTTTTGAGTAGCCTTTTGTAAAGGGCCTTTAGCCCAGAGCGGTGCTAGTCGCTTTGGGTAAGGCTCTCCAGGAAATCCATCAGTGGTTTTACTTTGGTGAGGGTTTCCTGGTATTCGCTTTCCGGGTCTGAATCCGCAACGATTCCGCCACCGCCCCAACAGCGGATACTTCCTTGCTCCTGTGCTTGCCCCTTAGCCTTTTCTTTCACACATAGCATAGTGCGAATAGCAATATTACTATCCAGTGTGCCGTCCAGGCCCCGATAAAACACCGATCCGCAATAGGGCCCGCGCCAATGGGGCTCAAGTTCCCTGATAATCTCCATGGCTCGAATTTTAGGTGCGCCGGTTATAGAGCCGCCTGGGAACGCATCGAACAGCACCTGCATGGGTGAAACGCCCTCCGCCAACTCGGCGCGAATGTGGCTGACCAGGTGATGCACGTTCCGGTAGGACTCAAGGGCAAATAAGCTGTCCACGGACACGGACCCGGTCGCAGCGTGCACACTTAAGTCGTTCCTTAGTAAGTCGACAATCATCAGGTTTTCGGCACGGTCCTTCTCGGATGCTTCCAGCTCGGCCGCATAAGCCATATCGTCGGATGGTGTTGTACCTCTTGGCCGAGTGCCTTTTATCGGGCTGGTTTTCACGGTGCGGCCGCGAATTTCCAGGAAGCGTTCCGGTGAGATCGACAGAACCGAGCCAGAGTCGATTTTCAGGAAAGCGCTGTAAGGTGTTGGGTTGGCTTCGGCCAGCGCCTGAAATGCCGCCCAAGGCTTTCCTTGGTAGCAACCCTGAAACTCCTGGGAAAGATTCACCTGATAGCAGTCACCAGCATTTATGTAGTCCTTGATCACGCCGACACCATTAACGAATTCTTCGGCAGGTTGACGCGACTTGAACGGTGAAATCATTTTCCAGTCTGCCGTCTCCCCAGTTACGGCTTCGCTGGGCATAGGTGGAGTGTGCTGCCACCGTTGAAGGTTGCTGCGCACCCACTCTGGGCATTCGGGGTGAACCCAAAGGTGATACGTATCGGTGGTTCGGTTGTGGCTTGCTGCCCAAAGATAAAATCCTGCAAAGAGCAGGGGGATTGACGTTGCAGGGCACAGTGGAGCAAGGCGGGGTTCTTTCATGTAGCCGAATTCGTAACTCAGAAAACCCACCCAGCCACCTGTTAAACAGGCTTGAGATTCCTGCATCGGAGTTTCGTGGCGCTGAACCACGCCTTCCATTTCTTTGGCCAGCAGGTGTGTGTTGAGCCCCTGGCTGTGTCCTGAATCAACGCGCTTTGTCGAAATAGCACAGGCCGTAAACCCACTAAATGAACCTCGACCACTACCAGCTCCAACGCTTCCAAGGTAGGCAAAGTCAGGCTGATTGGCGGCGTGGGCGAGCATTAGTTCGTAGCCTTCGCGACTTAGAGACGAGGAGAGGGGAAGTAGCAAATTAACTCCGGTTAATTGGAATAATGATACTCAGGCCACAAATTTCGCATTGTCGGACCTGGAAGGCGGCTGGTCTAATGAAAATACAAAAAAACGACGACTGCTGCCTCAGTTAGTGAAAGTCGCATTCTAGCTGAGTTGCAAGTCTTAGCGTAGAAGCTACCGCCAATAAAACAGGATCAATAATGAAGTCTTATCTTGGTAAATCGCTGCAAACCGCTCTTTTGCTCACTGTGTTTTTTGCTCTTCCTCCAGCAGGCGCAGAGGAGACGCCTCCCGCAGAACTGACGCCAGAGCAGGAGATGGCAATAAAACTGGAGCTGTCAAAATACGCCGTTCTGGGTCAGCAGCAGATACTTCATTTGACCGAGCAGGCGACCGATGAGTATACGGAGACTTTGGCCGACTCAGCGCCCAATATGCCGTCGGCCTGGATGCTTCTTGAGGATGGCGTCACCGTCAAGCGAATTAATATCGATGAGCAAGCGAAAGGCGCGCCCGCTCAAATACGGATTCTTATGTATCGTGCGGCACTAAAGTCAGTGGCTCGTCGTGGGAAAATTCATGGGTCGGTCATTCTCTACACGGGGAAAATTCGTGAGGGTAGCGATGATGAAGCCTTGGTGATTGAGTTTGAGCATCGCCTGGGTATTTCTGGTAACAAGGTTGTTCCATATCAGTTGGAAAATGGCCAGGTGACCTATGGAGAGCCGGTTACCACTGAGAAGCCTTTTCAGATTTTCCATGACAGTAAACCCGAATCCGATGCTACCAACTGAAATGAGAGCCAGTCGCCGGTTCGTTACAGGATGTAAGCGTTGTGTTAGCGAACTGTGAATGGGGTCACGGACTAAGACTGTAAAACAATCTTAAATGGAATTGTGGAGTAGCGAATTCCACATCCAAAACTAAAAACTCAGTAAGAAAAACAAAACGAGTTTATAAGGAGAACAATATGAAAGGCCTGAAGAAAATTGCTCTGATCACTGCTATGGCTGCTGCCCCTTTCGCAGCTAACGCAGAACTGCAAGCCATGAACGACACCGCAATGGGCGACGTAACCGGTCAGGCCGGTGTCACCATTGAGCTGGAAACCAAAGTGTCTATTGGCCAGTTCAAGTATACGGATGAAGGTTCCTTCGCCGTGAACGACATCGTTCTTGGTGGTGCTGGTGTTACTGCAATCGGTGCTGGCGCTGGTTTTAATGACCTGCTGGACCAGATCAAGGTTGATATCGACATCGCTGACGACGGTGACGCGATTATTCACGTTGGCACGCTTGATGGTAACCCGATCGACTGGGGTCTGGAAGTTGGTTCCATGCAGTTGTTGGCAGGTAATACTGGTAGTGATAGCACAACTCTGATCTCGAATCTGAGCGGCTTTGGTATGCTGGCTCAGCTGGATATCAAGGTTGATACAGCTACTGATCACCTGAACCTGGTAGCAGCATTCGACGTTCAGAATATGAACTTCGACGTTGATTTCTTGGGTATTGGCGTTCAGGGTCTTAAGATCACTGGTGCTGGTTCTGATGCTGATGCTCTAGCTTTCTACGCAGCCAATGGCGCCGATTTGTCAACAATGTCACCGCAGGAGCAGGCTGTATTTACAACATTTGCCAATGCTAACCTCGACGTATACAAAGGTACTGGTCTAGGCGCTTCTACAGCAACAGACGTACTCCGCATCGATGTGAACAACATCTTTATGGACGTGTCAGTTGCCAGCATCGAAATCGGTGGAGCCTCTATCGGTTCTGTTGCTCTCGACAACGTAGCTGTAACCAACACCAAGCTGGCGGTATACGGTCACTAATCTGACCTGAACACCAGTAGTGTTAAAACGCCCCGTTCGTCGGGGCGTTTTTTGTTTCCGGGAATTGAATAAAAGATCTGTGTAAGATTACAGTCAATAAAAAACGGCCGCTTGAGAATACAAGCGGCCGTTTTTTTAAGTCCTTATTGAGCTTGGCAGAACTACCTACTGATCAGGCACCCTGATAGAAAGATCAAACCCACCACCCGGTCTGGGTGTTAACAAAATGGGCCCTTCATTAATCCCCTGTGGCAGCTGAATCTGATCTATTCCCGGTGGGTTACCGATGGAGAAGTTCAGGTTCTGCCCGTCAAAACCAATACCCAGCTGATCGTTAAGAAACGATTGGGTGAATGGCTCATCCGGAATCTGCATCTGTTGGCCGAAGATCAGCGGTGGAATGTTCGGCGTAAAGTCTGCCTGGGGCTGGGCTCTTGCCAGCTCTTCCTGAGGGAGCAGTAGCGCTCGGCGCAGGAATTCTTCTTCAGCGCTAACCAGTGCGTCCGATTGGCCTTCTTCGGTAAGCCGTTGCAGGCCTTCGCGGTAGGCTTCTTCTTCCGCTTCGGTAACAACTGGCTCACCTGGGGAAATGGTGAGAGAGCGGATAATGCGCTGGCGGTCGGCTTCCGATTTACGACCTTCTCTGGGTACGACAATAACCGCAGAATCTTTAACGTAGGTGTCGACCATTTCATCGGAAGTCATGGACTGAACACCCCCAAACGCCGGCATCGCAGCTGCTGCGAGTGTCGCGGCCATGGCCGCTGCGATAGGGGTGGTGCTTTTATTGGTACTTTTAATAAGGCTGGCCACGCGGAGTTTGTACCCGCCTGGCAGGTTCAGGTGTTTCATAATCTGGCCTCTTGCTGCGATAAACTCAGGTACGAGGCGTGTCTGAGGTTACAGCAATCAGTACGCATCTCTATCAAGCAGTATTCGGGTTGTTCCGCATCATTTCAAGGGTGTGAGTGTCAGTTTGTGATCAGAATCCTTGATTGGTCGTAGAGTTATAAAAGCGCTGCGATGCGGGTTAACATGGCACTGAATGTTCGATGTGTTGAACTTATATCAATTTTTCCGGCCTCAGGGACATAATGAGCAGACTAATCCGCAGCCGCTGGCAGCGCTGGATCAACCGTCGAATTCCGCGCTCCGATGTCCAGCTACTTACCCAAAGAAAGCTCTTCATCTTGCCTACGGCCGCGGGCGTGGTGTTCGGCGTGCTGTTGCTGATCATGCTGCTTACTGCCATTAACTATCAGAACAGTCTTATTTATCTGGTCACTTTTCTCCTTGGTGCCGTGTTTGTGGGTGCCATGCACCAAACCCACCGAAACCTTTCTGGTCTGGAGCTCACATTGGTGCAAGCGGGGGAAGGCTTTGCCGGCGATGACATTCTTTTTCGCCTACGGGCTGCCGCAGGTAAAGACGACGCCATAGCCATTACGCTTTCAGACGAAGATACTCAGGTTCGCCTGGGCCATGTGCCATCCGGGCAGTCTGCCGATGTGGCATTGCCCGTAGTTTCTGCCTTCCGGGGCTATCTGCGCCCAGACAGCATTCGAATTGAAACCCGTTTCCCTTTTGGTTTGCTCAAGGCCTGGTCCTGGATGAGGCCGGTTTCAGCAGGCGTTGTGTTTCCCAGGCCAATTGCCGCCCCCGATGTTATCAGCGCGGTGGACGATGGTGATCAAACGGCAAGTGCCCGTTCTCCCGAGGGTAATGATCATGCTGAATTAAGACCCTGGCGCGATGGGGATATGAGCCAGCGCGTTATGTGGAAGCGTTTTGCCCGCAGCGGCCAAATGGTGGTGGCGGATTGGGAGGCCGATAGAGGCAGCCCTCATTGGTTGGATTTTAATGCGTTTTCCGGCACTGACCACGAATTACGGCTCAGTTACTTGTCCTGGCTTGTGATTGAGCGTGGCAAGAGTGGGGCGCGTTTTGGTTTGAATCTGCCCGGCCAGGTAATAGAACCTGACTCTGGCCAGGCCCATGCAACCCGTTGCCTTCGGGCACTGGCGGTTTGGGGCCAGGAAAAGCCAAGGGATATGCAAGGCGCGCCCCACGGCACGCGCAGCAATACGGATTCAGGTAAGAAAGCGACGGCAGGGGCGAAGATATGAGTTTTTGGAGCCGGTCAACGCCGGAACCTGAAAAGCAAAGCGACAGCCTGCCATCCCGGGCGCTGCTCTGGTTGATGGCAAGCTTTGCGCTCTTGCTGTCGCCGCAAATTGACCGGCTGCCCGTGTGGCTGATCCTTGTGTGTGTCGCCTTGGCAAGCTGGCGTTGGCTGGCTCAGCAAGGCCGAGTGCGTTTGCCGGGGCGCTGGTTGCGAACCGGGATTATGTTGGCGCTGATTGCAGTTTACCTGGTACGTGTGCAGGGGAGCTTTACCGTGGATACCGCGGCTTCGTTCTTTGTACTCACAGTTGGTTTGAAATGGCTGGAAACTCGCACTGCCCGTGATTTCTATGTGCTGTTTTATATTCTGGTGTATCTGGCCACTGTGAACTTTCTGTTTCATCAGGAAATCCATTGGGCGCTGGTTAACATCGGCGCCATCGCCTTATTACTGATTGGCTTGCAGGTGCTCAATGCACCGGACTTGCCCGGAGGCATAAAAGCCGGCTGGCGCAGGCTGGCAAGCATGCTCCTTAAAGTGCTGCCGGTTGTTGTGCTGTTGTTTGTCTTTTTCCCGCGCATGGAGCCGCTTTGGAGTGTGCCTTTGGTTTCTGGTCAGGCCCGCAGTGGAATCAGTGACACCATGCGGCCAGGGGATATATCCAATCTTGCGCAAAGCAGTGCACGAGCTTTCAGGGTGACCTTTGGCGGCCCCATGCCAGCTCACCGGGACAGGTACTGGCGGGGGCTGATACTGGATACTCTCGATAATGGAACCTGGCGCCAGAGTGGTTACGAGCCTTTCCGGCGACCTGGCCGGGTTGATGTGGACGGCGGCATAGGTGAACTTGAGCCCGGGCAATACGATGTCTTGATGGAGCCAACGGACCAGCGCTGGGCGTTTGCGCTCGAAAATTCCGTAGCGGTTTCAGACAACGTGGTAAAGGAGTCAGGCGATCTGTTTCGCTTCCGCCGGCCTGCAGATAGCGCCGTGCGTTACAGGTTGGCATTAGATGATTCCGGTGAGCAAGTAAGCGAAGCTCTAGCGCCCGGTGAAGCGCGGCGTTATTTACAATTACCGGCATCGGGTAACCCGAGAGCTCGCGAATTGGCAGAACAGCTACGGCAGTCCACTGATGATATGGGCGTAATTCGCACCCTATTGAACCGGTTCCGCGAGCAGCCCTACTTCTATACCTTGCGCCCGCCCAGAATGCCAAGCGACGGCATAGACAGCCTGCTTTTTGATGAAATGCGCGGGTTCTGTGCCCATTACGCGGGAGCAACCACGTTTGTGCTGCGCTCCGCCGGAATCCCTGCGAGGGTTGTGGTGGGCTATCAGGGCGGTGAAAGCGGGGCGGGCAATGAATATCTGGTAGTGCGCCAGTACGATGCCCACGCTTGGGTGGAGGCATGGGTTGAAGGCCAGGGGTGGATTCGAATTGATCCCACCGCTGTTATTTCCCCAAGCAGGATTGAATCTGGTTTGCGAGAAGCAGTTGCCGAAGAAGGTTCTTTCCTTGAGAACAACTGGGCATCAGCCCAGCGTTATGGGAACGTGGCCGCCATTAGATGGGCAAGCCAGCAGCTTGATCGCATCAATTACCAATGGCAGCGCTGGGTAGTGGGTTATCAGGGGCAGAGCCAGCTGAATCTAATGTCCCGTTTGCCCGGCGGGTTTGGTATGAAAGAATTGGGCTACCTCACCGCCGGAATAGTCGGTGCAGGCCTTTTGATTGCGGGCCTGATATCGGCTCTGCAAATGCGCAGGGGGCGCAGCCGGGATCGTCACATGCGCGTGTTGAATGGTTGGTATCAGCTGTGTGGGCGCGCAGGGGTGCCGGTTCGAAGTGGCGAAACCCCGGCAGCTTTGGCTTCAAGACTAGCGACTGCTGAACCTGCGGTAGCCGATTCTGCAAGGCTTTTTGCCCGGATGGTTAACAGCCATTACTATAGTGCTGCATCTGCGGCGGGTTCTACTCGTGCCACTGATGATGAACTGAAGCGCCTGCGCAGATTGCTGAGTACCATGAAGCGACAGCTTCGTAGAGCTGGTAAACCTCAGCCTCGCATATCGAGTTCCAACGCCCAATCAGGAAAACACAGTGACTGATATTGCCCTAGAAATGCCTTGGCTGCAGAAACCCTGGCAGATGATCCAAGGCCTTCTGTCTGATGGCAGGCTTCCCCATGCTTTATTGGTTACGGGGGAGTGTGGTGTAGGCAAGCGCGCATGGGCGGATGCAGTTTCTGGCATATTGCTATGTTCTGCGCCCTTGAACAAGGAGGCCGGAACGCCGATTGCCTGCGGCCAGTGCCGTCAATGCCAACTGCTGGCAGCATCAAGCCATCCGGATGTTCGGGTGTTTTCACCGGAAAAGTCCCGGATGATACGAATCGAGCAGATTCGGTCGCTCTCGGCGTTCGCAGTCTCATCACCGCAAGTTGCTGGTCGCAAGATTGCGGTAATTGATCGCGCCGACCAGCTCAACGTCAACTCTGCCAATGCCCTGTTGAAAACCCTGGAGGAGCCGGTACCGGACTTTGTGCTAATACTCCTGCAGGAAAGTGGTCGGCCCGTATTGCCCACTATTCGTTCCCGATGCCAGGTGTTGTCTATTTCACTGCCGTCAACCGAGCAGGCTGACAAGTGGCTAGCTGGCAAGGCTGCGGATATGGATGGTGACAAAAAACCATCTGCGGAGTTACTGGCAAAATCACTAATGCTGGCAGGTAATGCACCACGTCTGGCCCTGGAATATGCTACCGGTGAGTTTCCCGCGTTACGGGATGAAGCATTCGACAAGTTCCGTCAGTTCATGAGAGGCCAGGTGGCAGTAGCGGAAGCCGCAAAGGCATTCAAGGCGCTGGGGCTGGAAGATATGTTGTGGTTGTTTGAAGGCTGGGCCGCAGATTTGGCGCGGTTATGCGCTGGAGGCAAAGCGAGCGACCATGAAGCCGGAGAAATGCTAGGGTTTCTGGCCAGCAATAACCCGGCCTGGCGCGCCCACGATCTGCTGGACAAAATTCGGGAGGCTCGCATGGCTGGTGTATACAACGTAAACCCCGAGCTTGAGGCCAGCCGATTGCTGATTGCCTGGCGCGAGCTTATGCCCACAAAGCGTCGTGCGTCCTGATTACGCTTTTCGCAAGAACTCCTGCTATCATCGGGAGTTATAAAGGGTTTTTGTTTAACCTAAAATAACCAATTTCAGAAGGTGTCAGATATGGGGCCCGGATTCGGTGCGCGCAGCGGCATTCTTACCCTGACGATCAAGGATAAAGCGGTTTTGTACGCCGCCTATATGCCATACATTCGCCAGGGCGGTCTGTTTATACCTACGCAAAAGCAATACCAGCTCGGCGATGAAGTGTTTTTGTTGCTGAACCTGATGGATGAGCCAGAAAAACTTCCGGTTGCAGGCAAGGTTATCTGGATTACACCCAAGGGTGCGCAGGGTAACCGGGCGGCTGGTATTGGCGTACAGTTCAACGGTGATGATGAAAGCGCAAAAACCAAGATTGAATCCTATCTTGCCGGTTCTCTGAGCTCTGATCGCCCAACACATACAATGTGAGGGGCATTAAACAAATGAACGATCTTGCCCTATCGCCCGATATTCAGGGCAGCGGTGCAGTGGTACGCGAGATGCTGTGGCCGTTGCAGTACATCACGCTCACGGGCCTGAGCTGGCCCGCTGAGGGCTCTCCAGAGTCCCATGAAGGCTCTGATCCCGCGGCCCCGCCCGTTATAATGCTTCACGGCTGGCTGGATAACAGTCTGACGTTCTCCCGAATAGCGCCAGAGTTGGCGAAGGGGGCGGCATTGTTCGCAGTGGATATGGCGGGCCATGGGCGATCTGGTCACCGCCCACCGGGGCAGAGTTACCAGTTGATGGATTACGTAGCGGATCTTGCCGAGTTGATCGAAACGCACTTTTGCGGTGAAGGTCAGGCTGGGCAAGTCGACATTGTCGGGCATTCATTGGGCGGCATTGTGGGTGCCCTCTATGCAGCAGCGTTTCCGGACAGGGTGCGCAAGCTGGTGATGATCGACAGCCTCGGCGCACTGAGTCATCCGGCCAGCGAAACGATTCCACAGTTGCGCAAAGCCATTAAAAAGCGAATCGCCGGCTCTGGACGCCCTGTGGTTTATCCGGATATGGTTGCTGCTGCCAAAGTTCGTGAGGGCGGGTTTAGCCCCCTGAGCCATGAAGCGGCGCTGGCTCTGGTTTCCCGTAATGTAAAACCCGAGGGTGAAGGATACGGGTGGTGCACAGATGCCCGTTTACGGCACCCGTCTCCATTGATGATGACTGAGGAGCAGGTTTTGGCTTCTCTCAAAGCAGTTAGAGCGCCAACGCTGTTTGTGAGGGCTCGTGAAGGGCTGCTGGCGAAACGTAAAGGGCTTGATAGCCGTGCGGACGCAATATCAGATTTGAAAACGATTGATGTGCCTGGTGGGCATCATTGTCATCTTGATGGGGATACCCGCCCGGTTGCCGATGCTGTCAGACATTTTCTTGAGAATGAGTGATACCTTGCCAAAGAATCTTGTATTTAGCTTGTTGGTTTCTGCTTTGCTTTCGGCAGGCTCCAGCTTCGCCACTGCTGCGACCCCTGAGACCGCGCCGCAGCCCTTTGCCCAGTCAGCACTGGAAGTGACTACCCGTATCGAGTCTAGCGGTCACCTTGTGCTGTTCAGCCCTGTGCGCGAAGTTAACAACGAGATTCGCTCCGAAACCATGGCCCGATTGCCGGTTTCCGGGGAAGGACGCCTTTACCAGATTTCCCGGGACGCAAATCGCCGGGAAGCACTGGAACACTATCTTGGCCAGCTCAACCAGCGCGGTGCACAGATCCTGTTCGAGTGTTCTGGCATCCGTTGTGGCCGCAGTAATGTGTGGGCAAACCAGATTTTCAATCAGCCGGTTCTTTATGGCCGTGATGGCACTCAGGATTACTTGGTGGCAGGTGTAGTGGCCGACGATGGCACCCGCTGGCTGACCTCTGTTTACACGGTTACCCGGGGCAACCTCAGGGAATATGTATGGGTTGAACACCTGAAGGTTGCCACTGGGGCCGTTGTCCCTGGGCTTGGGTCGGCTACCAGCAGGGTTGAAGGGCCAGTGGTAGTACCCTGGCAGGGTGGCGTTACCTACCGCTTTGACTGGCAGGCTACGGATCGCCGCAAGGTCAGTGAGCTTGCACGCGCTGAGGGCGCCAAAGTGGTACTTGTAGGTTACTCCGCGCTAGGAGATGGGGAATCGTTCAGTGCTTCCATGGAGCGCGCTCGCAGAGCGGTTGAGTCCCTTTCCGAAGTTCTGGCTAAAACCGGAGTATCGAGGCAGCAGCAGGAGTTGGTTATTGTTGGGCCGTCCGTAGTGGTGACAGATCCGGCACGTCAGGGTGATCGGGTTGAAGTAATGGTTATAACGCGCTAAATGGAATGAGGTAGTAACGTGCCGGATAACCCTGTAGCCAAGGTTCCTGAAAACTCAGAAAACAAAGTCCCGGAGCGCAAACGCCAAACGGTTGCTCTCACGCTTGGTAGTGGTGGTGCCCGCGGTTATGCCCATATTGGTGCTATCGAAATTCTGGCAGAGCGCGGCTACAACATTGTGGCAATCTCCGGCTGTTCTATGGGTGCCCTTGTAGGCGGAATGTACGCTGCCGGCAAGATGCAGGACTATAAAGACTGGGTAACCGGGCTGGGCCAGTTTGATGTGCTCAAGTTGCTCGATTTGACCTTCAATGCTGTTGGTGCGATTCGGGGTGAAAAGATTTTTTCAATTGTCCGCGAAATGCTGGGCGACACCCGTATCGAAAACCTGCCGCTGCACTATACGGCTGTCGCCACTGATTTGCTGGCACATAAGGAAATCTGGTTTCAGGAGGGGCCGTTGGACAGGGCAATCCGGGCGTCCGTTGCCATTCCTAGTGTAGTTACCCCTCTGGTTCTTGACGGCCGTGTATTGGTTGATGGTGCGTTGCTTAATCCGCTACCCATCATGCCGACTATTTCTGCCCATGCAGATCTGGTTGTGGCCGTGAATCTCAGTGGGGAAAATGACCGGCGCCAGCGTATTCCCGATGCTGCTTTTAGCGGGTACCAAAGTGAATCCGAGGATGATGGCCCGGATGCGCTGATGGATACGTTCCGAGATAAGGCCTCCCGTTGGCTTGACTGGAACTCGCTAAGATCCCTCGGTGTTGGGAGGGCGAGCGCAGGCGAAGATGAAAGCCCGGAAGAAAAAATTCACAAGCAAGTTGAAAAAGAACGCAGCAAGAAGAACGAAAAAAAGTACCAGGAAGAGCATGAAACGATCAACTGGGACAAGCTGGGTATCGGCAAGTTTGATGTGATGAACCTGACGATCGAAACCATGCAAAGTGCTTTGGTGCAGTACAAGCTTGCGGGTTATCCGCCTGATTTATTAGTGAATGTTCCCAAAAATGCCTGCCGGACATACGACTTTCATAAAGCGCCTGAGTTGATTCAGCTTGGGCGCGAATGCATGGCTGCCGCTTTGGACCGATTTGAGGAAAACCGGAACAGTTCTGGGCCGCTATCAGTTTGAGCCAATGAGGCCAGGGCAATACCATGGCTGCAGTAGAGCATTTAAACAGCGTATAATCCGCGCTGAATCTGACCTGACAGGAAACAGCGTTTGTGACCAGCCCGATTGAAGACCTCCACACCGTTCGCGATTACCTTCGCTACGCCTCATCGCAATTCGCTGCAGCGCCGGTGTTTTTCGGCCATGGCACAGACAATGTGTGGGATGAAGCCGTGCAACTGGTAATGCGCAGCCTTTACCTTCCGCTGGAAAACAACACGCTGTTTCTGGATGCGCGGCTGACCCGGGATGAGCGCCAGCTTGTGCTTGAACGTATTCGGCGCCGCATTGATGACCGGGTTCCCCTGGCTTACCTTCTGGGCGAAGCCTGGTTTATGGGGATGCCATTTCACGTGGATGAGCGTGTGTTGGTTCCGCGCTCTCCCATTGGGGAGTTGATTGAAAACGGGTTCCAGCCCTGGTTAGGAGACAAACCTGTTGAGCGGATTCTTGATCTTTGTACTGGCAGCGGTTGTATTGGCATAGGTGCAGCAACAGTATTCGAAGACGCTGATGTAGATTTGTCTGATATATCGCCAGATGCTTTGGCAGTTGCCGAATCCAATATAGAGTTTCATGAACTTGAAGGCAGAGTGCGCACTGTACAGTCGGATGTGTTCGCAAATATAAGCGGGCGGTACGATATTATTGTGAGCAACCCGCCTTATGTTGATGCAGAAGATATGGGCGACATGCCCGATGAATTTCACCATGAGCCCGTATTGGGGCTGGCTGCCGGTGATGATGGGCTGGATATTGCGCACCGGATTATCGCCGGAGCAGCAGAGCATCTTACGCCCGGCGGTTTGCTGATCGTCGAAGTGGGGAATAGCTGGGTGGCTCTGGATGAGGCTTATCCGGAACTCCCGTTTACCTGGTTGGAATTCGGCAATGGCGGCGATGGTGTTTTTGCCATTACTGAGCAAGACCTTCGCCAGTGGCAAAGCAAACATTAAACCATATTATTCAAATACCCTTACAAGATATTGAATTATGTCAGGAAATACTTTCGGAAAACTCTTTACCGTTACTACCTTCGGTGAAAGCCATGGGGCCGCACTGGGTTGTATTATCGATGGTTGCCCTCCTGGGCTGGAACTGTCGGAAGCTGATATGCAGGCAGATCTGGATCGGCGTAAGCCAGGTACTTCCCGACATACAACCCAGCGCCGTGAGGCTGATGAGGTTCGTATTCTGTCTGGTGTGTTTGAGGGTAAAACCACGGGTACACCCATTGGGCTGATTATTGAGAATACGGATCAGCGCTCGAAAGACTACTCCAAGATTTCTGAGCAGTTCCGCCCGGCACACGCTGATTACACCTATGCTCACAAATACGGCATTCGGGATTATCGTGGTGGTGGCCGTTCTTCAGCCCGTGAAACCGCGATGCGAGTTGCAGCTGGTGCTGTGGCCCGGAAGTTTTTGCAGGAGCGGTTGGGCATCCGAATTCGCGGGTACTTGTCTGAGCTTGGGCCGGTTCGTGCGGAGAAGCTTGATTGGGATCAGGTTCATCAGAACCCGTTTTTCTGTCCCGATGTCGATAAGGTGCCGGAGATGGAAGCCTATATGGATGCCCTTCGTAAGGAAGGGGATTCCATTGGCGCGCGAATTAATGTTGTGGCCGAGGGTGTGCCCCCGGGGCTGGGTGAGCCGATTTTTGATCGTTTGGATGCGGATTTGGCCCATGCGCTGATGAGTATCAATGCGGTAAAGGGTGTGGAGATCGGCGCGGGCTTTGGGTGTATCGCTCAAAAGGGTACAGAGCACCGTGATGAGATGACGCCTGAGGGCTTTTTGTCGAACCATGCTGGCGGTGTACTGGGGGGGATTTCTTCCGGGCAGCCGATTTTGGCGAGCATTGCGCTGAAGCCCACATCGAGTTTGCGTTTGCCGGGCCGCAGTATTGATGTGCATGGCAATCCGGTGGAGGTTATTACTACTGGGCGGCACGATCCTTGTGTGGGTATTCGCGCTACGCCGATTGCGGAGGCGATGATGGCCATTGTGTTGATGGATCATTACTTGCGTCATCGTGGTCAGAATGCTGATGTTGCTGTTGAAACGCCGGTTATTGGGCAGCTTTAAGCCTGCTAACTTGAGTGCCGATCCAGCCAGGTGAAACTATTCAAAAAACGCCCGTAAATACATCCATGTAGGGCTTCGTCGCGCCGTCCTTGGCGCTCCAGATTTTTGAATAGCTTCACCTGACTGAATCACCGTAGTTCGGCGTTTTACCCGTGTTTCTGGGAGATACCGAAATCTACTGGCGCCTTTCTAATCTCTACTTCTGGTTTTTCGCCCTCTTGGGCGGGCTTTTGCCTTATTGGTCTTTGTACCTTCAGGAGCAGGGCTTTTCCTATCTTCAAATTGCCACCTTGATGGCAACCATTCAGCTCACAAAAATCGTGGCACCAAGCCTTTGGGGGCATCTGGGGGACAAGGCTGGCCAGAGGGTTCGGCTTGTTCGTCTCGGGGCGATTACCGGTTCGTTGTTTTTTGCCGGTGTGTTCCTGGAACCAGGGTTTTACGGGCTGCTGCTGGTGATGCTGGCGTTTACGTTTTTCTGGAACGCTATTCTTCCGCTGTATGAGGTGATTACGCTTAGATCACTTGGAGAGCATCGGGATAAATACGGCAAGGTTCGGCTGTGGGGTTCGGTTGGGTTCATTGGTGCGGTCGCCGGAGTCGGTCTGATTCTGGAGTGGGTGTCGATTCAATGGTTACCCTGGCTGCTTGTGCCGGTGTTTATCGGAATTGTGGTGTCGGTGTTTCTTTTGCCGGCAGAACAGGGGGAGCGGAAGCCTCCCGCGCCAAAGGGCAGTCTGCGGGCGATTGTGGCGCATCCGGCGGTGGTTGCCTTTTTTCTGATGAATTTTCTTCTGCAGGTTTCCCATGGCGCCTATTACACGTTTTTCAGTATTCATCTGGAGCAACACGGGTACGGGAATCTTGCGATAGGCCTGCTTTGGTCGCTTGGGGTTATTTCGGAGATTGGATTGTTTTTGATAATGCACCGGTTAACCCGGCATTTCACAGTGCGGCAGATTGTGATTGGTTCTTTGGTGCTTACGATGATTCGTTGGGTATTAATTGCCGAGCTAACGGATTTGCTCCCGGTGCTGCTGTTTGCTCAGCTATTACATGCGGCTTCGTACGGCGCGCTTCATGCGGTTTCTGTGCAGTATGTTCAGGGTTTTTTTGGCAAGCATCATCATGGGCAGGGGCAAGCGCTATACAGCGGGCTAACGTTCGGGGCGGGTGGAGCGCTGGGAGCCTGGCTCTCAGGCGTTCTGGTAGAAGGGTTCAGTACATCCGTCGCTTTTTGGGGTGGTGCTGTGGCCATGGCAATAGCCATAGCTATAACAGCGCGGGGACTGAGTGCTCCGCCGGAGCCTTATTCCGGGTGATCTTCCTCCTGTTGAACAATGGAAAGCAGTGCTTTGGCCGCGTTACCCGGATGCCTGTCGGTTAGTCCGATTCCTCCAAGAACCCGTGAAACCGGCTGCTTTACCTCCAGCACTTTCAAACTTTCGTCAACCATGCGCAGTGGTAATACGCTCCAGCCTAAGCCGACGCTGGTCATCATTTTCAGTGTTTCCAGGTAGTTTGTAGGCATTTGGGGGTGTAAAGGCAGGCTTTTTTCGAGAAACAACCGGCTCACTGCTCGATACGTTGAGGTGGATGTATCTGGAAGCAAGGCTGGGTGTGGTGCCAGGTCGGCGAGGGTTGGCTTTTTGACTGTTGCCAGGGGGTGGTCGGCGCCTGCAACGAACGCCATGGGATCTGGCCATTGGGCGAATACGTTGAAATTTGGCAGCATGCTGTCACTCAGAGTGACAAAGGCCAACTCGGCGTTGCGCTTACGCATTTGTTCGTATGCAGCATCGGATTCCATAAACTGCAGGTTTATGGTTACCTGCGGGTATTCACGCTTGAAACGTCTCAACCACTTGGGCAGGTGGTGTAAGCCTATATGGTGGCTGGCAATAATTTGTAGTTCGCCCTCAAGCAATTCTGAGTCGGGTGATAAGGCAACGCGGGCATTGTGAATTTCGTCGAGAATTTTTCGCGCATGGGGTAGAAGCCTGCTCCCGGTATCAGTCAGGCGGATTTGCCTGTGGGTGCGGTCGATCAGAGTTGTGCCTAGTTGGTTTTCCAAGGCAGCAAGGCGTTTGCTGATGGCTGGCTGCGTGAGGTGAAGTTGCTCAGCTGCCTCCGAAAATGAGCCTTGGTCGACGATGGTGAGGAAGGCTTTGAGTGCATTTGAATCCACGGTTGGTGCTCCACCGGTGTTTTTCGGTAAAGATTACATTATAGCCAAATGGAATGCGATGAATGCCAAACATGAATTGCGGTTATCCGAAGGTGGGCGGTATGATTACTTCAAGGTTGGACATAAGTATCCAGGTATAGCACTAGAAACAGTACCTCCAGACAGTGAGAGAGAATCATGGCGGGTAAGACTTTATACGACAAATTGTGGGACGACCATTTGGTCAAGCAGCGGGAAGATGGTTCCGCGTTGATCTACATAGATCGGCAGTTGTTGCACGAGGTAACGTCACCCCAGGCGTTTGAAGGGCTGCGCTTGGCCAATCGCAAGCCTTGGCGTATCGACGCAAACCTGGCTACCCCTGACCACAACGTACCGACTACGGACCGCGCAAAGGGCATTGAGGGTATTGTCGATCCGGTTTCCCGAATTCAGGTGGAAACCCTTGGCAAGAACTGCGATGAGTTCGGCATTCTTGAATTCAAGATCATGGATAAGCGCCAGGGCATTGTTCATGTGATTGGGCCCGAACAAGGCGCCACTTTGCCGGGCATGACTATTGTGTGTGGAGATTCCCATACCTCTACCCACGGTGCGTTTGGGTGTCTTGCCCACGGCATAGGCACATCCGAAGTTGAGCACGTGCTGGCTACCCAGTGCCTGGTTCAGCAAAAGATGAAGAATATGCTGGTGAAGGTAGACGGCAAGCTGGGTAAAGGCGTTACCGCCAAAGATGTGGTGCTGGCGATTATTGGTAAAATCGGCACCGCCGGTGGTACCGGCCACGCCATCGAATTTGGTGGTGAGGTGCTGCAGAACATGAGCATGGAAGGTCGAATGACCGTGTGCAATATGGCCATTGAAGCCGGTGCCCGGGTTGGCATGGTTGCCGTAGATGGCACCACGATCGACTATGTAAAAGGTCGTCCTTTTTCGCCCACGGGAGAAAACTGGGACGCCGCCGTAAAATACTGGCGCACGCTGCACAGCGATCTGGACGCGGTCTTTGACAAGGTGGTTGAGCTGGACGGTTCAGAGATCAAGCCTCAAGTAAGCTGGGGTACCTCGCCAGAGATGGTCGCAGATGTTACCGGTAATGTGCCGGACCCAGCCAAAGAAGAAGATCCTATCAAGCGCGAAGGCATTGAGCGGGCCCTGAAATACATGGGTTTGCAGGCTAATCAGGCGATTACCGATATCAAGCTCGACAGGGTGTTTATTGGTTCCTGCACCAACAGCCGTATTGAAGACCTGCGAGAGGCTGCTGTGGTCGTTAAAGGGCGTAAGGTTGCTGATAGTCTCAAGCAGGCGATGGTGGTGCCGGGTTCCGGTCTGGTAAAAGCCCAGGCGGAAGAGGAAGGGCTGGATCGCATTTTCCTGGAAGCTGGCCTTGAATGGCGCGACCCGGGCTGTTCCATGTGTCTGGCCATGAACGCTGACAAATTGGGACAGGGCGAGCACTGTGCGTCCACATCCAACCGTAACTTTGAAGGCCGGCAAGGCTTTGGCGGGCGTACCCATTTGGTGAGCCCCGCGATGGCAGCAGCCGCTGCTATAGCGGGCCATTTTGTTGATGTTCGCGAACTGCTTAACTGAGCCACAGGAGAGAACTGAACCATGCGCGCATTTACGCAACACCAGGGCCTTGTGGCCCCCATGGACCGTTCCAATGTGGATACGGACATGATTATTCCCAAGCAGTTTCTGAAATCCATCAAGCGCACGGGCTTTGGCCCTAACCTGTTTGATGAGTTGCGCTATCTGGATGAAGGCAAACCGGATCAGGACAGCTCCCAGCGTCCGCTAAATCCGGATTTTGTGCTTAACCAGCCCCGTTACAAGGGCGCAAGTGTGTTGTTGGCTCGCAGTAACTTCGGTTGCGGATCGAGCCGTGAGCACGCCCCCTGGGCGCTTGATGATTATGGCTTTCGGGTTATTATCGCTCCAAGTTTCGCAGATATTTTCTACAACAACTGCTTTAAGAATGGTCTGTTGCCCATTGTTCTTGAAGAAAAAGTGGTAGATAAGTTGTTTGATGAGGCTGAGGTTCTGGAAGGCTATCAACTGACTGTGGATCTGGAAGCCAAAACCGTGATCACGCCATCTGGTGAATCTTTCAGTTTTGATGTTGATGATTTTCGTCGTCATTGCCTGTTGAATGGGCTGGATGATATTGGCGTGACTCTGGAAGATGCAGAGCTGATCAAGTCCTATGAAGATCAACGTCGCAAAACGGCGCCCTGGTTGTTTGGCGCAAGCCAGTAAACTGGGCTTCAGGTATTTTTCTGAAGAGCTGAAAAACGTAACAGTCCGGGCGCAAATTCCATACCCGGCAACTTTTAATGTGCCGGCCTGGTCGGGGCCGGCTTATCACGATATGGAAGCACATGATGTCCAGAACAGTACTTCTTCTGCCGGGTGACGGCATAGGCCCGGAAATTATTACCGAAGCAGAAAAGATCCTGCGTGCCATCAATGAAAAGTTTGACCTGAAACTTACGTTTGAGACAGGCCTTGTTGGTGGGGCTGCTCTGGACGAAGAAGATAATCCGTTACCGGATGAGACCCTGGAGAAGGCGCGCAAAGCAGATGCTATTTTGTTGGGTGCAGTTGGTGGGCCAAAGTGGGATGCGCTGCCCATGGCCAAGCGTCCCGAGAAAGGCCTGCTGGGTTTGCGTTCCAACCTGAAGCTGTTTGCCAATCTGCGGCCGGCTATTCTTTACCCACAGCTGGCTTCTGCATCTTCACTCAAGCCCGAGGTTGTTTCAGGCCTGGATATCATGATTGTTCGTGAGCTAACCGGTGGTATCTACTTCGGTCAGCCGCGTGGTGTGCGTCAGTTGGAGAGCGGTGAACGCCAAGGCTACAACACTTACGCTTACACCGAGACCGAGATTCGCCGTATTGGCCGGGTGGCATTTGAAGCTGCTCAGCAGCGGGGCAAGAAGCTGTGCTCGGTAGACAAAGCCAACGTGCTTGAGGTGACCGTGCTGTGGCGCGAAATCATGAATGAACTGAAAAGCGAATACCCGGATGTCGAGTTGTCCCATATGTACGTGGATAACGCGGCAATGCAGCTGGTTCGTGCGCCCAAGCAGTTCGATGTGATTGTGACTGGCAACATGTTTGGTGATATTCTTTCAGATGAAGCAGCCATGCTGACTGGCTCCATTGGCATGTTGCCATCGGCATCGCTGAACTCTGAAAAGCAGGGCATGTACGAGCCGTGCCACGGTTCTGCACCGGACATTGCCGGTAAAGGCATTGCCAATCCTTTGGCAACGATTATCAGTGCCGCAATGATGTTGCGGTACAGCCTTGATGAAGAGGCAGCAGCTGCGGCGATCGAAGCGGCTGTGAACAGGGTGCTGGACCAAGGGCTACGTACTGCCGACATAATGTCGGAAGGCGGTACCCGGGTATCAACCCGTGAAATGGGCGATGCGGTACTGGCCGCCCTGTAAATTACGACCATCCCCGACAGCAACACGATGCGGTTGCTGCGGGAACATTCATCCTGTCCCCGCCAGCGATATAGGCCGAGGGCGGGCATAAAGCGAGGTTCAAAGGTCGCACATGAAGCGAGTTGGACTTGTAGGTTGGCGCGGTATGGTGGGCTCTGTCCTCATGCAGCGCATGCGCGAAGAAAATGATTTTGCTGATATCGATCCGGTATTTTTCACCACCTCTCAAGCTGGTCAGCCAGCGCCGGATGTGGGCAAGGAAGGCGTGCCGCCCTTGCAGGATGCATTCGATATCGAAACCCTCAAAACTCTGGATGTGATTCTTACTTGTCAGGGTGGCGACTACACCGGTGCTGTCTATCAGAAACTGCGTGATGCAGGCTGGGAAGGCTACTGGATTGATGCTGCGTCTACGCTGCGCATGAAGGATCACTCTGTCATTGTTCTGGATCCCGTGAACCGCAACGTCATTGATGATGCGTTGAAGCTGGGTGTGAAGGATTACATTGGCGGTAACTGCACTGTAAGCCTGATGATGCTCGCCCTCGGCGGGCTGCTCGAACAGGATCTGATTGAGTGGGCTTCACCCATGACGTACCAGGCTGCTTCTGGCTCTGGCGCCCAGAACATGCGTGAGTTGCTCAACCAGATGGGCGAACTTAACCGCAGTGTGAGTGATGAGCTCGCCAGCCCGTCCTCAGCAATTCTGGACATTGATCGCAAGATCACTGAGGCCATGCGTTCAGATGCGTTTCCAACCGAGCATTTTCAGGTGCCTCTGGCTGGCAGCCTGATACCGTTTATCGACAAACAGCTTGATAACGGCATGAGCAAGGAAGAGTGGAAAGCAGGGGTGGAGACCAATAAAATTCTTGGTCGGACAGACAACCCGATTCCTATTGATGGCATTTGCGTGCGGATTGGAGCCATGCGCTCCCACAGCCAGGCGCTAACCATCAAACTCAAGAAAGATCTGTCGGTTTCAGAAATTGAGTCAATTCTGGCGAAGGCTAACGACTGGGTTAAAGTGATTCCCAACGAGCGCGATGCAAGCGTTACGGAACTGACACCTGCGAAGGTGACCGGCACTCTGAGCATACCCATTGGTCGAATTCGTAAATTGGCCATGGGGCCGGAGTATATTTCTGCGTTTACAGTAGGCGATCAACTGTTGTGGGGTGCCGCTGAGCCCTTGCGCCGCATGTTGCGAATCCTTCAGGAACGTTAAGAATTGTTACACAGAGGCAATAAATGCCAACTGTGTCCGGTTTCAGAAAGCCGGTTACGGGGCGGAGGCTGATTTCAGGCTCCGCCCCTGTTATTTTCAGGGCTAGTAGGGAGTTCCGTGCAACTGATAAATAATTGGTGCAAGGATTGCGGCTGATTGATTGATAAAAGAGGTTTTATCAACAATACTTGCCGGACTAAGAGTTGAAAACGCGACATATTAATCCAGAATTATCCAGACGGAAGTCACCCTACCTCGTCCGGTTCTGTTTAAAAACAGTCGCGGATAACGGAGACTTGAAAGGAAAAAGCATGAAGGTACGCAAGCTTGCGGTTGCACTGGCGTTGGCGGGAGGGCTCGGATCCGGCGTCGCTCAAGCCCTGGGGCTGGGTGAAATTGAACTTCAGTCCTATCTGAATGAGCCGATGGACGCGGAAATTGTTCTGCCACAAAGCCGGGGAGTTGATCCCGGTGATGTGTTTGTGAACGTCGCTCCAGAAAGGGCATATCAGAGGTTGGGTCTGCAACGGAGCCAGTTTGTTGGCAAGCTCCGTTTTAATGTAACTACGAGCCCCGATGGCAGTCTGGTGGTGAATGTATCCTCCCGGGAGCCGTTGAGAGAGCCGTACCTCAATTTCCTGCTGGAACTGACCTGGCCTAATGGCCGGATCATGCGTGAATACGCAGTTCTTGTAGACCCTCCGGTTTTTGCGGAAGACTCAGGCATTGCAGAGCCTGTGCGAGCACCTTCTGCACAATCCCGTCCCGCTACTGCAGATCGCAGTGCTGAGTCAGTTCGACGTCAAACAAGGGTAGAGCAGTCGCGAAGCAGCGGATATGGTTCAGATACCTTCGGGCCTACAGGCCCCGCTGATACGCTTTGGACTATCGCATCTGCTGTTCGCCCTGATAACAGCCTGTCCATGCAGCAGGTAATGCTGGCGCTGCAGGATCTGAATCCTGACGCGTTTATTGGCAACAACATTAACCGGCTCAAGCGCGGTCAGGTTTTGCGTGTTCCAACGGCAGATCAAATCCGTAATCGCAGCCGTGCCGAGGCAACCCGTGCGGTAGCCCGGCAAAACCAGGAATTCCAGCAACCCAAACGCACGGTAGATGCCACACCTGCCCAGCAAACCGCTGCGAGCAGTGCAGGAGCAGTGCAGGCCGGTGGCGACGAACTTAAACTGCTGGTTGCCGATGATGAAGGCGGTCGTACTCAGGCTGAAGGTGGTTCAGCCGGCGGTGATGGACAGCTGTCTGGTGGTGTAGATAGCGGTTCAGCCATAGTGATGGAGCAGCTTGAAAGCGCGCGCCGTGAGAACGATGAGCTCAATAGCCGCGTTGATGATCTTCAAGACCAGGTGCAAACTCTGCAGCGCTTGCTTGAACTTAAAAACACTCAGCTAGCGGAAATGCAACAAGGTGCAGCCGCTGGCGCTGCCACTGCTACAGTCGATGCTGAAACAGCTCCTGCGGCAGACGCAACTGTTGATGAAACGGTTGCTAGCGAAGATGACGCTGTATCTGAGCAGGGCGAAACAGTCGCAGGCATGACTGAGGCTGAGCCTACAGGTGAGCTTGGTGAAGAGCAGGCAGCAGCTGAAACTGATCCTGCCGGTATGGAGGTGGCGGTTGATCAGGAAGAGTCTGCAGGTGAAGCGGATTCTACCGACGTAACTGCTGAACCCGAGCCGACCGGGGAAGCGGCCGAAAGCGGTCTGGAAGCAGATGTGACCAGCAGTGATGCAGTGCCTGTCGCTGGTGAGCAGCCAGATATGACAGAACAGCCTGCAGCGCCAGACGCACCTGTGGCCAAAGCCCAGCCAAAACCTGCGCCCGCTGTTGAGAAGGGCTTTCCCGGCAATATTATCGATGCCATTACTGGCAATACGATGTACCAGATTGCCCTTGGTGGTGGCCTGATTCTGTTGCTACTTCTCCTTCTGCTTCTTGCGCGACGCAGTGCGAACAGAGAAAAAGCGTTTTACGAGCAGTTGAGCAGTGACCCTGAAGGTCCGGAAGATACCTTTGATCTGACCCTGGATGATGAAGAGCCTGTTCAGAGTGAAGTCACCAGTGATGCTCTGGAGGAGGCTGACACTTACGTAGCATACGGCCGCTACGATCAGGCAGCTCAGGTTCTGGAAGCTGCAATCTCCAAAGAACCAAGCCGCACAGACCTGCGTCTGAAACTTCTTGGTGTCTATGCCGACAACCGGGATCGTGAGTCTTTCGAGAAGCAGTTTGGTGAAATTCAGGCACTGGATGACGACGAGGCTCTTGCGCAGGCGAACGAACTTAGCG
Organism: Marinobacter sp. DY40_1A1; assembly: GCF_016597815.1. Lineage (GTDB taxonomy): Bacteria > Pseudomonadota > Gammaproteobacteria > Pseudomonadales > Oleiphilaceae > Marinobacter > Marinobacter xiaoshiensis. The sequence goes on from NZ_VCHA01000001.1 coordinate 1,187,535, forward strand.
CTCGCCTCGAAGAAGCCGAGTCAATGCCGAGCATTGATGACCTGGAGTCCCAGCTTCGTTCCGACTCCTTCGGCGAAGAATTCGAGGCGCCTGCACCTCTGTCTGATGAGCTGTTGTCTGATAAGGCTGAGTCAACGCGCGAAGAGTCGGTTGAAAACGAATTCGGCGATTTTGACGCCGATCTGGCTGACTTTGATCTCGATTCGCTGGAAGATACAGAAAGTTCTGTGGATGCCAGCGCAGATGAAGAGGAATCAGCAGAAGGCGAAGAAAAGAAGGATTCTGATGCCCTGATCGAATACGACTTGTCGGGCCTTGAGTTGCCTAAAGCCGATGAAGAGGGGTCAGGCATTCAGGAGGAGAGTGACTTTTCTTCTCTGGAGATAGACCTGGATGATTCTGATGAGTCTCTCGAGGATACCCTTGGGGAGCTTGACGAACTGGGTGACTCCTCAGATCTGATGCTAGATGATGCCCTCGAATCCGACTTCAAGGTTGCGCCTGAGGCAGCCCCGAAGAATGAAGCAGAACCGGAAGCTGAGGTTGACGGCTTGGGTCTTGATTCATTGGATGAAAGCTTCCTTGACGAGTTGGATGCCGAGCTTGATAAGGTCGCCGGTGAAGAAGGCGAACTTGCCGACGGCGAGCTGGAAGAGTCTACGCTTGATGATCTTGAGCTGGATGTGTCCGATGAAGACCTGGCCTTGATGGAAGAGTTCTCTGACGCTGTCGAGAGCGATAACGTCAGTCTTGAAGACGATGAGCTCTCTCTTGATGATGAATTGTCACTGGATGACGAGCTTGGGCTGGAAGACACTCTTGAGTCGGAAGATGACGAAAGCCTTCTTGATGAAGAGCTGCCTATTGCTTCCGAAGAGGTGCAGGATGGTGTCGTAAAACCACCGCTTTCCGAGATTAATGAAGATGATCTTGGTGACGATAATGATTTCGACTTCCTCGCAGGAACTGATGAGGCCGCGACCAAACTTGATCTGGCAAGGGCTTACATTGAAATGGGCGACAGTGACGGAGCCCGTGACATTCTTGAAGAGGTTGCTCTTGAGGGTAACGACGAGCAGAAAGCTGAAGCACAGGACTTGCTTAAAAATCTGTCCTGATCCGTTATAATCGGATTATTGAGGCAGCAAGCGCCGGCCGCCGGGGAATCTCTCGGCAATCAGCCGGCGCTTTGTTTTTACAGCAACATACATTTCGGATTCACACTTGTTTCTCTACCCTCAGGAACTCACAACGGACAATGCCATTGGTGGCGGGCGTGTTGCCTTGGCTTTTGAATACGATGGCCGAAAATTTCATGGCTGGCAGTTGCAAAAGTCCGGAGTTCGATCGGTTGAAGCTGAGCTTACAAAAGCCGTTTCCAGGGTGGCTGACCATCCCATAAATCTCGTATGTGCCGGCCGTACTGATACCGGGGTACATGCAAGCTATCAAATTGCCCATTTTGAAACGCACGCTGTTCGTAATCTCCGCTCTTGGGTTATGGGCATCAATACGGCATTGCCGTTCGATATTGCTGTGCACTGGGCAGGGAACACCAGTGAGGACTTCCACGCGCGCTTTTCCGCCGTGTACAGACGCTACCGCTACGTTATATACAACAGCCCGATACGCCCCGGAATTCAGCGCGGGCAAGTGAGCTGGACGTTTCGGGAACTGGACGCGGAGAGAATGCACGAAGCAGCCCAGTCGCTGGTGGGGGAGCATGATTTCTCCTCTTTCCGCGCTGCCGGTTGCCAATCTCGAACCCCTATTCGGTTTCTTGAACAGATAAAAGTAACCCGCAAAGCAAACTTCGTCGTAATTGATGTGCAGGCTAATGCTTTTCTCCACCACATGGTGCGGAATATTGCGGGGGCTCTAATGGCTGTAGGGTCCGGAAAGCAGTCCTTATCCTGGATTCATGACATACTGGCTGCGAAGGATCGGACCCTGGCCGGAGTCACCGCGCCGCCTCACGGCTTGTATCTGGTTGATGTGGGGTATCCTGACAGTTATGAAATACCACCTGCGGAATGTGGTCCGGGATTTGCCCGGCCCTGGTTTAGCGTGGTGGATAATTCCCCGGTTCAGCCAACGCACATTCATCCAAAGCAAAAGCCGGTGCAGATGCCATGAATACGCGAGTTAAAATTTGTGGGCTGACCCGAGCTGAGGACATTGAGGCAGCAGTCGCCAAAGGAGCTGATGCAATTGGGTTCGTGTTTTACGAGCCGAGCCCCCGTTCCGTTACCATTGAGCAGGCGGAGGCCCTTGCCCATCACATCCCGGCATTCGTGTCGGTTGTCGGGCTGTTTGTGAATCCTGAGCGAGATTACGTCAGCGAAGTTTTGAGGCGTATTCCTCTTGATTTGTTGCAGTTTCATGGCGATGAAACTGCGGGGTTTTGCGAACAGTTTGATCGTCGCTGGATCAAGGCTATAAGGGTTCAGCGGGCCGGGCAGATCGAACAGGCATTTGACGATTACAAGTTCGCCTCCGGGCTTTTGGTTGATGCCTGGGACCCTGATCGCTATGGGGGCACTGGCCACTCATTCAATTGGGACCTGATTCCGTCTGAGCGTGCTTTACCCCTCATATTGGCCGGTGGCTTGTCATCTGATAACGTGTCTGGCGCCGTAAAGAAGGTGAGGCCCTGGGCTGTTGATGTCAGTGGTGGTGTAGAGAAGAGCAAAGGCATCAAAGACGTCGAAAAAATCACCAAGTTTATTAGAGAGGTTCACCGTGTCTGTAAAACTGACTGAAGAAATGCTGACGGCATTGCCGGATGCGCGAGGACACTTCGGCGCCTTTGGCGGACGATTCGTTTCCGAGACGCTGATGGATTCCCTGATGACGCTAGAGCGGGAATACTTGCGGCTCAAGAACGATCCTGAGTTTCAGGCCACGTTTGATAAAGATCTTGCAGATTATGTTGGCCGCCCCAGCCCTTTGTACTTTGCTGAGCGACTGACCCGGGAAACCGGTGGTGCCCAAATCTGGCTAAAGCGGGAAGACCTGAATCACACAGGCGCTCACAAGGTAAACAACACCATTGGCCAGGCCTTGCTCGCCAGCTTCCTTGGTAAAAAGCGGATCATCGCAGAAACCGGTGCCGGGCAACATGGCGTTGCTACAGCCACTGTTTGCGCCCGACTGGGCCTGGAATGCCATGTGTTCATGGGTGCAGACGACGTTCAACGTCAGTCACTGAACGTATACCGCATGAAGCTTCTCGGCGCACAGGTGCATGCCGTTCAGAGCGGCAGTCGTACACTTAAAGATGCAATGAACGATGCCATGCGCGATTGGGTTACCAATGTGGACGATACTTTCTACATTATCGGTACGGTAGCCGGGCCCCATCCTTACCCGTTGTTGGTACGCGATTTTCAATCGGTCATCGGGCGCGAAACCCGCCGTCAATCTCTTGAAAAAACGGGTAAATTGCCGGATGCTCTGGTTGCCTGTGTCGGTGGTGGCTCCAACGCGATTGGCATGTTCTACCCGTTCCTTACGGATGAATCTGTGCAGCTTTATGGCGTTGAAGCCGGCGGTCATGGCATTGAAACCGGTGAGCATGCTGCGCCTTTGTGTGCTGGTCGCCCTGGAGTACTCCACGGCAACCGCACCTACCTGATGGAAGACGATGATGGGCAGATCGCCAGCACCCATTCCGTCAGTGCCGGGCTGGATTACCCGGGAGTAGGGCCAGAGCATAGCTGGTTGAAGGATATCGGGCGGGCTAACTATGTGTCGGTAACCGATGATGAGGCGCTCGAAGCATTTCGTATGCTGACGCTCGTTGAGGGCATCATGCCAGCGCTGGAATCCGCTCACGCAGTCGCCTACGCGGTCAAGCTTGCAGCCACGATGGACAAAGACCAGATGGTGGTAATTAATGTCTCCGGTCGCGGCGACAAAGACATCCATACCGTCGCACAGCTGGATGGTATTGAACTGTGAATAGTGGTCTGATTAATCGACAGGAGCAGGCATGAGCCGAATTGAAGGGGTTCTCCAGACCCTCAAAGGACAGGGCCGTAAGGCACTTATTCCGTTTATTACCGCTGGTGATCCGCACCCCGACGAAACTGTGGGGTTGATGCACACTATGGTAGACGCTGGTGTCGATATCATCGAGCTGGGTGTGCCTTTTTCAGACCCGATGGCCGATGGGCCGGTGATTCAGCTGGCCTGCGAGCGCGCGCTAAAACACGGTACATCATTGCGTCGTGTGTTGGCGATGGTGAGCGAGTTCAGAAAAACCAATGACACCACTCCAGTGGTGCTGATGGGGTACCTCAATCCCATTGAAGCCATGGGCTATGAAGCTTTTGCAGATGCAGCGGTCGCGGCGGGTGTCGATGGCGTTCTGACTGTGGATTTACCCCCGGAAGAAGCGGACCAGGTTGCGCCTTTGTTCGCTGAGCGTGGGCTGGATCCGATTTTCCTGCTGGCGCCGACCACCACGGATGAGAGAATTCGTGCAATTGCCGATCACTCTTCCGGTTATGTGTACTATGTTTCATTTAATGGTGTGACCGGAGCTGCCAAAATAAACGTCGATGAAGTCGCCGCTAAAGTGGCCCATATCCATGAGTTGACGGCACTGCCGGTTGGTGTTGGCTTTGGTATTCGTGACGCTGAAACAGCTGCTGCCGTAGGAAGGGTATCCGATGGTGTAATTGTTGGCAGTGTATTGGTAGATACAATAGCCAGAAATCAAACAGATATCGACGCGCTTAAACGAGCACTGACAGATCTGCTCAACCCGATGCGTGAAGCACTGGACAGCCTGGCCTCCTGACCTGAAAGTTGGAAGGTGAGGGCAGACAGGAATCAAAGGACAGGATGAAACCATGAGTAACTGGCTGGACAAGATAATGCCGGGCAAAATTCGCTCGGAATCCAATCGCAGAACAGGTGTTCCTGAAGGGCTTTGGAAAAAATGTCCCAAATGTGGAGCCTTTCTCTACAAGCCGGAGCTGGAGAAAAACCTGGATGTTTGCCCCAAGTGCAATCATCACCTGAGGGTTGCTGCCCGTCGCCGTCTTGATATTTTTCTGGACCCGGAAGATCGCGAAGAAATTGGTGCAAACCTTGAGCCTTGGGATCGGTTGAAGTTCAAGGACACCAAGCGCTACAAAGATCGCCTCGTGCAAGCTCAAAAAGCTACGGGTGAGAAAGACGCCCTCGTTGCCATGAAAGGCAAAACACTGGGTGTTCCACTGGTTGCCTGCTCTTTTGAATTTGGTTTCATGGGCGGTTCTATGGGGCAGGTGGTGGGTGAGAAGTTCGTTCAGGCAGCCAATGTGGCGCTTGCCGAGCGGATTCCTCTGGTTTGCTTTTCTGCCAGCGGTGGGGCCCGGATGCAGGAAGCCATTCTTTCATTGATGCAGATGTCCAAAACAGCAGCTGTGTTGGAGCGCATGAAGCAGGAAGGCATACCGTATATTTCTGTGATGACGGATCCGGTTTTCGGTGGTGTATCTGCCAGTCTTGCGATGCTGGGCGACCTCAATATCGCCGAACCCAACGCATTGATTGGTTTCGCGGGGCCTCGGGTTATTGAACAGACGGTTCGTGAAAAACTTCCCGAAGGCTTCCAGCGCAGTGAATTCCTGCTGGAGCACGGAGCGATAGACATGATTCTGCACCGTCACCAGATGCGTGAGCGAATTGCCCACGTACTGGCGAAGTTTACCGGGCAGGAACGCCCGGGTACCGACGAACCCATCGAATTTGAGATAACGGAAAAGCCAGACGCTGATGTTCCAGCCGAGTAAACCGAAATCCCAGCCCCCGAAAGCACCGGGGGCTGGGGCCTCCCTTGATAACTGGCTGTCCTGGCTGGAATCGATCCACCCCACCGAAATTGATCTTGGGCTCGACCGGGTGCTTTTGGTGTTGCGCCGGCTTTTCCGCAGCAAGCCCAGGGCACGTGTAATTAGTGTTGCCGGAACCAACGGCAAGGGCAGCACGGTCGCAGCCCTGGAAGCACTGTTACAAGCCCACGGCCGGCGCACCGGTGCCTATACCTCACCGCATCTGCAGAATTACAACGAGCGTATCCGTGTTGATGGTGTGGACGTTGATGATGCGACTCTGATTTCAGCGTTTGAAAAGGTAGAGGCGGCCCGCGGTTCAGTAACACTGACGTACTTTGAATTCGGCACCCTTGCTGCATTTGTTGTTCTCAATGAGGCCGGTGTTCAGGACTGGATTCTTGAGGTGGGCCTCGGAGGGCGCCTCGATGCCGTTAATGTGATTGATCCGGATCTTGCGATTATTACTTCTGTGGATATTGACCATGTGGCGTTTCTTGGAGACAACCGGGAGGTTATCGGTTTCGAGAAGGCCGGTATTCTGCGGCCCGGCATACCAGCAGTGCTTGCCGATGTCGACCCGCCGCGCTCAGTGATTCAGCAGGCGGTTGCACAGAAAGTCGCACTCAAACGAGTAGGCGAGAACTACACAATTGAGGAGGTTGCAGGTGGTAACGCTGGCCTGGACTTCATTCTGCATGTTCAGGAGCAGGATATTCGGTTGCCGGCTGGGCCTTTGCCTGTTCCTGGCGTGGCTGCTGCGGCTGTTGCAATGCTGACGCTTGAGCCAGGCATGGCGATCGGGTCACTTGAAGCTGCGCTGGCCAAGGTCACAGTGCCGGGTAGGTTCGAGCGTCTTGGGTACGAACCCGATCTATATGTTGATGTGGGCCACAATCCCCACGCCGCCCGTTGGCTTTCAGCAAGGTTGCAGGCTCTGAAAGGAGCAAGTCAAAAAGTGCATGCAGTATATGCAGCATTGGCAGATAAGGATGTGGAGGGTGTTGCGCACGCCATGGCCCCAATTGTTGACTGCTGGCACCTTGCGGGGCTTAAGGTGCCCAGAGGCCTGAGTTCGGAAACCCTGCAAGACAGGCTTGTGCCCTGTGAACTAAGCAGAGTTTGCGCACACGATTCTGTCGCCAGTGCTATCGCAGAGGCGCGGGTGGCGGCAGGCCCGAATGACATTATTATTGTTTTTGGTTCGTTTTTTACGGTCGCAGAGGCGCGTTCACTGCTTGTATGAGCAGTCGGGGGCCAGCCTTAAACTTTGTCCATAGCTTGCCGCAAGGCTTGGAGTTATGGATGGCGGGCAGTTAGTATGACTCTGGGAAAAATGAGCGAGGAGCCAAGAAACGTGGATGGACTGAAGCAAAGAATCATTGGGGCGCTGGTTCTTATTTCACTGGCTGTTATTTTTGTCCCTATGGTTTTCGATGAGCCTCACTCAAAGCGCACTTCCACCTCGATTAATATCCCCGAGGAACCGCCTTTCCCGGAAGTTGAAACACCGGTATCAGATTTGGCAGCGCCCCCCGCGTATCAACAAGATAGCGTGGAAAGTGCCAGCTCCGGCAATCAAGGCTTCAGAATTCTGGAAGATGATGCATCTGCTGCCCAGCCTGTACCGGATGCACGAGAAAAGCCCACCGCGGATGTGGCCAAACCTGCACCGGCAGAACCGTCTCAGCCCAAACCGGTTGCGTCTTCTGCTACGACCCGGCAGACCGCGCCAGATCCAAAAGCGCCTGAAACCAGCGCAGAGCAGGAAAGTTCAGAGTATACGCGCTCTCTGGAAGGAGCCTGGGTTGTTCAGTTGGGTAGCTTTGGGGATAGTGATAATGCCCGCCGTCTCCGCGATAACGTCCGCAAAGCGGGCTATAGCTCCCATCTTCAGGAAGTTGTTCGAGGTGATACCACGCTGACACGTGTTTTCAGTGGGCCTTTTGCTGAAAAATCCAAAGCAGAGGAAGCGAAGCGTGCCCTTGATGAAGCTTTCAAATTGAACAGCTTGGTCACTTCTGGCGACAAATAACGCTTTTGATCTGCTTTATGTCAATCAGGCGTTTTGGCGCACGGCGGTTTCCTGATAGAATTCGCGCTTCCTTTTCTCCACCGGGACTTCCATGGAAGCGCTGATCTGGATCGACTGGGTCATCATTGCCCTCATTACAGTTTCCACCCTCATCAGTTTGAAGCGGGGCTTCGTCAAGGAAGCCTTGTCTCTCGTGACGTGGGTGGGCGCGTTCATACTTGCCCGAACCTTCCATCCCCAGATGCAGGCGTTGCTCGAGAACACCGTAGAAACGCCGCTGGTGCGACTGATTGCAGCCTTTGCCATTCTCTTTTTCGGCACGCTTATCGTCGGCGCTATAATCAACAATATGATTGGCCATCTTGTCCGTGCCACAGGGCTCTCTGCCACTGACCGTGTTCTGGGTATGGGGTTTGGGCTGTTGCGCGGCATTGTTGTTGTGATTGTCGCGATAGCCTTCATTCGTTATACCCCTCTGGCCCAGGATACCTGGTGGAGGACATCCGTTATGATTGATCGATTGGGGGTGGTTGAAGACTGGTCCCGGCGAACATTCGGTGACGAGTTTGCGCGTTTTCTGGCACCAGAATCTCAAAAGGCCGTGGAACCCACGTCCGCATCCCGCTAACATTCAGAACTAACACCCGGAGATCATCTTATCCATGTGTGGCATTGTCGGCATCGTCAGTAGTTCCCATGTAAATCAGTCGCTTTATGATGCGCTGACTGTACTTCAGCACCGAGGCCAGGATGCGGCAGGTATTGTAACGTTCCAGGATGATCGCTTTTTTCTGCGTAAAGACAATGGCTTGGTGCGGGACGTTTTCCATACCCGTCACATGCACCGTCTTGTGGGCAATGTTGGCATAGGCCATGTGCGCTATCCCACCGCAGGCAGTTCCAGTTCCGCCGAATCCCAGCCTTTCTATGTGAACAGCCCTTACGGTATTACTCTGGCTCATAACGGCAATCTGACCAATGCCGACGAACTGAGCCAGGATCTGTTCCGTACAGATCTGCGCCATATCAACACCAACTCGGATTCAGAAGTTCTGCTGAACGTTTTTGCACACGAACTGCAAAAGCTGGGTAAATTTGATCCGACAAAAGATGAAATTTTCTCTGCGGTGCGGGCCGTGCATGAACGTTGCCGCGGAGCCTATGCCGTTATCGCCATGATTACCGGTTACGGCATTGTGGGTTTCCGTGACCCCAATGGCATACGCCCGGTTTGTTATGGTGAGCGCACCGATGAAACCGGCCGTAAGGAATACATGATCGCATCCGAGAGTGTTGCTCTCAGCGCGGCTGGTTACACGCTTGTACGGGACATCGCTCCCGGCGAAGCCGTTTACATCGAAACCGACGGCACGCTTTATACGCAGCAATGCGCTGCGGCACCGAAACTGTTCCCCTGTATTTTCGAACATGTCTACTTTGCACGACCAGACTCCATAATTGATGGCGTGTCGGTCTATAAAGCCCGACTGCGTATGGGTGAGACTCTGGCAGACAAGGTCCAGCGCGAGCGCCCGGACCACGATATCGATGTGGTTATGCCAATTCCCGATACCAGCCGCACATCTGCCATGCAGATGGCTCACAGGTTGGGGTTGAAGTTCCGGGAGGGGTTCATAAAGAATCGCTACATTGGCCGAACATTCATCATGCCTGGACAGACCATGCGCAAGAAATCTGTGCGCCAGAAGCTGAACCCCATTGAGTTGGAGTTCAAGGGCAAAAACGTCATGTTGGTGGACGATTCAATTGTTCGGGGTACCACCTGTAAGGAAATTGTTCAGATGGCAAGGGATGCGGGTGCCAGGAAGGTTTATTTTGCCTCTGCCGCACCCCCGGTTCGCTTTCCTAACGTTTACGGCATAGATATGCCGTCGGCCAATGAATTGATTGCCCACGACCGAACGGTTGACGAAATTCGCGATTTGATTGGCGCAGATTGGTTGTTGTATCAGGATCTGGAAGATCTGGTGACCTGTGTCAGTGACGTGAATGACAGCATTGATGGTTGGGAGTGTTCGGTGTTTACCGGGGATTATGTAACCGGCGATATAGATACGGCCTACCTCAACCGCCTTGATGAAGCGCGTAATGACATCCAGCGCTCGGGGGGCGGAGACGCAATGTCTGGCGACAACGGCATTATTGACCTTCACAACGACGAAGACTGATTACCGAGCCTTAGCAGGAGACGCTCATGACTTTTCACCGCGAAGAAACTGTCCAGATTCCCGAATCGGATCTTGAGGGTATGTCTCTGGATACTCTGGCGGTGAGGGCAGGGCAGCTGCGCACTGGTCAGCTGGAACACAGCGATGCCATTTTTCCCACTTCCAGCTTCGTATACTCCAGTGCAGCTCAGGCAGCGGCCCGTTTTGGTGGTGAAGAGCCAGGTAATATCTACTCCAGGTTTACCAACCCAACGGTCCAGGCATTTGAGGGCCGTATCGCTGCAATGGAAGGTGGTGAGCGTGCGGTTGCAACCTCATCTGGCATGGCCGCTATTCTCAGCACCTGCATGGCACTGTTGAAGACTGGCGATCACGTTATTTGCTCCCGTGGTGTATTCGGAACCACCAATGTGCTGTTTCAGAAATACATGGCTAAGTTTGGTGTTGAAACGTCATTTGTGAGCCTTACTGATGCTCAGGAGTGGGCCGGGGCTATGCGGTCAAATACCCGCATGCTGTTTATCGAAACACCGTCCAATCCTCTTTGCGAAGTGGCCGACATGGAGGCGCTGGCACAGCTTGCCCACGAAAATGATGCCCTGTTCGTGGTGGACAACTGTTTCTGCACGCCGGTGCTGCAACGGCCTTTGGAACACGGGGCGGATATCGTTATCCACTCTGCAACCAAGTATCTTGATGGTCAGGGCCGCTGTGTAGGTGGTGTGGTGGTTGGTCCAACAAAGCTCATGGACGAAGTCTATGGTTTCCTGAGGTCCGCGGGGCCCACAATGAGCCCTTTTAACGCCTGGGTCTTTCACAAGGGCCTGGAAACCTTACCAATCCGTATGCGAGCCCATTGCGACAATGCGCTAGAGTTGGCAGTGTGGCTGGAGCAGCAGCCTGCGGTGGAGCGGGTATATTACGCAGGGCTTGATAGCCATCCACAGCATGCGCTTGCTAAAAAGCAGCAGAAAGGGTTTGGTGGGGTTTTGTCATTTTGTCTGAAGGGCGGCCGGGAAGAAGCCTGGAAGTTTATCGATGCCACCCGGATGATTTCCATTACCGCCAACCTGGGCGACGTTAAAACCACGATTACCCATCCGGCCACAACGACTCACGGGCGCTTATCGCCGGAAGACAAATCCAGAGCTGGTATCACCGAAAATCTTTTGCGTGTTTCGGTGGGCATAGAAGCAGTCGAAGATCTGAAAACAGACTTGTACAGAGGGTTTCAGGTACTTCAGAACGCAAGCAACACCTAACGTTTGAGTATTCATGGCCGAATCTGCAAAAGCGAAGCAATCACCACAAAAACTGACAGAGAAACAGCTGCGCTTTCGCCGCCTTGCTGCGCAGGGTGCCCGTGAAGGCGCGGTGATCGGGCTCATTGCCCTATGCATTTATTTGGCTATGGCGCTTGTGACGTTCAGCCCTTCGGACCCAGGCTGGGCCAGTATTGGTCATGATACCAGCGTGTTGAACGCAGCCGGCCGCTCCGGCGCTTGGCTGGCGAGTCTGTTGATGGACTTTTTCGGTCACGTTGCCTATCTGTTTCCGATGATGGTGGCGGGTTATGCCATCATGCTGATCCGCAGGCGTAATGATTCTCTTGATATGCACTGGCCGCTGTTTCTGATGCGCTTTGGCGGCTTTTTGCTGATCCTGCTCTCTGCTACCAGTCTTCTCTCGCTTTACTCTGTGTTTGGTCTCGGTGCGTCCTCAGGTGGTGTACTTGGTACCGCTGTTTCAGATGCCATGATTCGGTTTTTTAACCTGCCTGCAACCACGCTTTTACTTATAGCGATCTTTCTTTTCGCTCTGACAGTCACTGTCGGATTGTCCTGGTTCTGGCTTATGGATCAGCTCGGTGGCCTCGCTCTCCGGCTGGGGCAGTATCTCAAAAAACTTGTGCAATCCGACAAAACGAAGCCAGCGCTGGAGAAACCTGCCCAGCCGGAGCAGAGTCCTGTCGCTCAAAAGCCTCAACCAGCGGCCCGGATTAGCCAGCCTGACAATAATGTTGCCAGGGACAAGTCAGGTAAACGTTGGTGGCATAGCATCCCCGGATTTGGGCCAGCCAAGGCTTCCAAACCAAAAGCCCGACACAGCGAGCGGCAAGAGCCTGCTATTGAAGGTTTTTCTGCTAGTGAAGATCCGGAACCTGCCCGGCTGGAAAGTTTCAGCTCCCGGGACGATGCGCCTGCGAAAGGGCGCAGCCAATCGCTGGACCCAAACAAGGAAAAAGCAGCCCCACCGGCCGGTGGTCGGTCACTGAAAATATCGCCATTCAAGAAGAACGAGCAGCCACCGCTGGCCAACAGCGCTAAAAACTCTCAGGCCTCGCTGCTTGAGGATATAGAAAGCCCGATTCCGCCTATTTCCTTGCTCGATCCACCCGAGGAGCATAAAGAGAGCGGGTACTCCGAAGAGGCTCTGGAGCACATGTCGCGATTGCTTGAGGAAAAGCTGAGCGACTTTGGTGTGTCTGTGGAAGTGGTTGAAGTTAACCCTGGCCCGGTAATCACCCGGTTCGAAATCAAACCGGCAGCGGGTGTTAAAGTCAGCAAGATTTCCAATCTTGCCAAAGACCTGGCGCGTTCACTTGCGGTCCTGAGTGTTCGTGTTGTTGAGGTTATTCCCGGCAAGTCAGTCGTTGGCATTGAGATTCCCAACGAAAAGCGGGAAATTGTTCGGCTTAGCGAAGTGCTCGGTTCCCGGGTGTTCAAGGAATCCAGTTCGGCGCTTACCATGGCGCTGGGTAACGATATCGGCGGCAACCCTATGGTTGCGAACCTGGCCAAAATGCCTCACCTGCTGGTTGCCGGTACCACCGGTTCCGGTAAGTCGGTCGGTGTGAACGCCATGCTGCTCAGTATGCTTTTGAAGGCTGGGCCAGAGGATGTGCGCTTCATCATGGTTGACCCCAAGATGTTGGAACTCAGCATTTACGATGGTATCCCGCACCTTCTTGCACCTGTTGTTACCGACATGAAAGAGGCGGCAAATGCACTGCGTTGGTGCGTGGCGGAGATGGAGCGTCGATACCGGCTAATGTCCACGCAAGGGGTACGAAACCTGGCGGGCTACAATCTTAAAGTTAAAGAAGCGGCTGCCGCCGGTGAACCGCTTCTGGATCCGCTTTGGAAACCGGACGAGTACCTTGCCGACGATGAGCAACAACGCCCGGAGCTTGAGCATTTGCCGTTGATTGTTGTGGTTATCGATGAGTTCGCCGACATGATGATGATTGTTGGCAAGAAGGTAGAAGAGCTGATTGCACGTATCGCCCAGAAGGCGAGGGCGGCAGGTATTCACTTGATCCTCGCCACTCAGCGGCCCTCTGTGGATGTAATTACTGGCCTGATCAAGGCAAACATTCCTACCCGTATTTCGTTCCAGGTATCGTCCAAGATTGACTCGCGCACTGTTCTTGATCAGGGCGGCGCGGAGCAGCTACTAGGGCACGGCGATATGCTTTATCTGCCACCTGGGTCCGGGCTTCCTGTGCGAGTTCACGGCGCCTTTGTGGATGACGATGAGGTGCACCGTGTTGTGAGTGCCTGGAAAGCCAGAGGCGAGCCGGTGTACGTGGATGACGTACTTAATGGCGCTGAAGGCGAACACCTGCCGGGTGTACCCACCTTATCTGAGGGTGGCGACAATGAAGGCGACGCGCTGTTTGATGAAGCGGTCGCTTTTGTAACCGAAGGGCGCAGAGTTTCTATTTCCTCCGTGCAGCGCAAATTCAAGATAGGTTATAACCGGGCGGCCAACCTGGTTGAAGCCATGGAAGCATCCGGAGTGGTCAGTTCAGCCGGTCACAACGGGGCCCGTGAAGTTTTGGCCCCGCCCCCACCCAGAGATTAGGAGTCGTATTGTATGCAACAGCTTTTTCTGAAACGCCTGTCGGCATTGGTTGCGACACTGACGGTGGCAGTATTGTTCAGCGGTTCACTGCTGGCAGCGGGCAAAGATGGCTCAGCCACTGAGCTTGCCTCCCTGCTGAAAAGTTACGAAACCTACCAGGCAGACTTTATTCAGATAGTAGTCAGTGAGAACGGGAATAATGTGCAGGAAACCCGTGGTTTGCTGAAGGCGAAACGACCAGGCCTGTTTTACTGGGAAACCCGCGCGCCTTTGTCACAGCTCATTGTCAGTGATGGAAAGAGTGTAGAGGTTTATGACCCGGATCTGGAGCAGGTAACGATTCACAGTCTGGACGACCGCGTTCAAAACACCCCCGCCCTGCTGCTTAGTGGAGAGGTTGATAACCTGGAAGAAACCTACAGGGTTTCCGGCCGCCAGATAAGCGAAGACACCCGGGAGTTCACGCTTGAGCCGAAAAATGAAGATTCGTTGTTTGTATCTCTGCGTTTGACCTTCTTCAACAATGAGTTGCAGGAGATGCGTATGCAGGACTCGCTGTCACAGCTCAGTGTACTCAGCTTTGATCACATTCGGCTAAATGAAACCGTGGAAAGAAGTGTGTTCAAGCTTGAGTACCCGGAGGGCGTTGACGTAATCCGGGACGATAACTGATATGCAAAGCAGCCTGTTCACCGAGCAGGTCGGATTTCGGCCTCTCGCGGCACGCATGCGCCCTGAAAGCCTCGACGATTACGTTGGCCAGGCCCATCTTGTCGGGCCGGGAAAACCACTGCGCAGAGCAGTAGAGCAGGCACAACTGCACTCCATGATCCTGTGGGGGCCACCGGGAGTTGGTAAAACCACCTTTGCACAACTGCTGGCAAGCGTTGGCGATCTCAGCTTTGAAACAGTATCTGCGGTGCTCAGTGGTGTTAAGGATATCCGTGCCATTGTTGAGCGCGCCCGTAACCGCAAGCAATCCCAAGGTCAGGATACGCTTTTGTTTGTGGACGAAGTCCACCGCTTCAACAAAAGCCAGCAGGATGCGTTCCTGCCACATATCGAAGACGGCACGTTTATATTTGTTGGTGCCACCACCGAAAATCCTTCTTTTGAATTGAACAGCGCTTTGCTGTCTCGCACCCGTGTGTATGTCCTCAAGAATCTGGAGGAAGCCGATATTCTGCGGCTGTTGGCCAGGGCGCTTGCAGCAGAAGAGGGGTTCGGCGGCCAGCTTGAGGTGTCGGATGACGTGCTTGGAGTTATGGCCTCGGCATCTGGTGGTGATGCGCGCAGAGCGCTCAATATTCTTGAGATTTCGGCGGATCTGGCGGAGCCGGGCAGCGACGGGAAAAACCGGGTTAATGCCGACCACCTTGAACAGGTGATGCAAACCAGTCTGCGGCGCTTTGATAAGGGCGGAGACGTATTCTTCGACCAGATATCAGCCCTGCACAAGTCTGTAAGGGGCTCAGACCCCGATGGTTCGCTTTATTGGCTGTGCCGTATGCTCGATGGTGGGTGTGATCCATTGTACGTTGCTCGCCGCCTGGTGCGCATTGCGAGTGAAGATATAGGCAACGCCGATCCTCGTGCGTTGCAATTAAGTATGGATGCCTGGGATGTTCAGGAGCGCTTGGGCAGTCCTGAAGGAGAGCTTGCCCTGGCACAGGCGGTGACCTATCTCTCGCTTGCCCCAAAAAGCGATGCCGTTTACAAGGCCTATAACCAGTGCATGGCCGATATACGGAAGGACCCGGATTACGAAGTCCCGGTGCATCTGCGAAACGCCCCCACCAAACTCATGAAAAGCCTGGGCCACGGTGACACCTATCGCTATGCACATCATGAGCCGGATGCCTTTGCGGCGGGGGAGTCCTACCTGCCCGAGGCCATTCATCAACGTCGGTACTATGAGCCCGTCAACCGCGGCCTGGAAATCAAACTTTCAGAAAAGCGCCAGCGGCTCGACGCACTCAATCAACAAAGCCCCATAAAACGCCATACCTGAACCCCAAACAAGGTTTCTGCAGCGGTAGCCACCGGCGCCGGCACGGGTATAATGGCGAGTTATTCTACATACATCGCAAACCGGAAAATCCAGGATACCCATGCTCGATCCCAAACTCGTCCGCAACCAGACTGAAGAGATCGCCCGCCGGCTGGCCATCAAGAACTTCGTATTTGATATCGCCGCTTTTGAAACTCTTGAAGAGCGCCGCCGTGCCCTTCAGGTAAGCACAGAGAACCTGCAGAGCGAGCAGAATAAAAAATCGAAGTCCATTGGTAAGGCCAAAGCAGCGGGTGAAGACATACAGCCGCTACTGGACGAAGTAGAGAGCCTGAAGTCCCGTAAGTCTGAGGCGGAGAAAGAGCTGAATGTCTTGCAGCAGGAACTCAATAACTTCCTTGCGGGCATTCCAAATCTGCCGGATGCGGACGTAACCCCTGGCGACAGCGAAGAAGACAACATTGAAGTTCGCACCTGGGGTACACCCAAGACGTTTGATTTTGAGCCCAAGGATCACGTTGCATTGGGCGATGAACTCGGCGGTCTGGATTTTGAAACCGCCACCCGGCTTGCGCACTCACGATTTGCCGTCATGCGGGGGCAAATCGCGCGACTGCACCGTGCTCTTGCCCAGTTCATGCTGAACCTGCACACAGACGGACATGGTTATTCAGAAACCTATGTGCCTTATCTGGTTAATGCCGATGCGCTTTATGGCACAGGCCAACTGCCAAAGTTTGAAGATGATCTGTTCAAGATGCAGGGCGAACCTTCACTCTATCTGATACCGACCGCAGAAGTACCGGTAACCAACCTGGTGTCAGATACGATTCTCGACGCCGCAGAGTTGCCTCTGAAGATGGTTTGTCATACCCCTTGCTTCCGTAGTGAAGCGGGATCCTACGGCCGTGATACCCGAGGCATGATCCGCCAGCACCAGTTCGATAAGGTTGAATTGGTGCAAGTGGTTCGCCCTGAAGAATCCGATGCTGCACTGGAAGCGCTTACTGGTCATGCCGAAAAAGTGCTTCAGTTGCTTGAATTACCATATCGACTGGTTGCTTTGTGCGGTGGGGATATGGGCTTTTCGGCAGCGAAAACCTACGACATTGAAGTCTGGCTGCCTGGGCAAGGCAAGTATCGTGAGATCTCCTCCTGCTCCAATACTCGCGACTTCCAGGCTCGCCGAATGGGTGCCCGCTGGCGTAACCCGGAAACCGGTAAGCCAGAACCTGTACACACTCTGAACGGTTCTGGCCTGGCGGTTGGCCGAGCTTTGATTGCTGTTATGGAGAACTATCAGCAGGCGGACGGCAGCATTCTTGTTCCCGAAGTCCTCAAACCATACATGGGTGGTGCCGAGCGTATTCAATGAACGACAAGCCTGAACAACCAGTAGGATCAGGTGTGGGTTCAAGACCTGCACCTGTCCGCTACAGAGCAAACCCGGTCACCTCGAACCCCAACAGCTCCGCAGGGGAAGTTGCCCTTGTGGGTGCTGGCCCCGGGGATCCGGAGTTGCTTACGCTGAAGGCCTGGCGCCTTATTACCTCGGCAGAGGTAGTGCTCTACGATCGTTTGGTTTCGCCGGAGATTCTCGCGTTGATTCCCGAATCAGCTGAGAAGATCCACGTTGGTAAACAGCGGGCGAACCACACTTTGCCTCAGGATCAGATCAACCAGAGATTAGTGGATCTTGCCAAGCAAGGTTTTCGGGTTGTCAGATTAAAAGGCGGAGACCCGTTTATCTTTGGCCGTGGCGGTGAAGAAATTGAGACATTGGCCAGCGCTGGAATTCGGTTTCAGGTTGTGCCTGGGATAACGGCGGCATCCGGGTGTGCGTCCTATGCGGGCATTCCGTTGACGCACCGGGATTATGCTCAGTCTGTGCGCTTTGTGACAGGCCATCTCAAAAATAATACCTGCGATTTGCCCTGGAAAGATTTTGTCCAGACCAATCAGACACTGGTTTTTTATATGGGGTTGGTTGGCCTTCCTATTATCTGTAAAGAGCTGATAGGGCATGGTATGACACCGGATATGCCGGTTGCTCTTATTTCCAAGGGCACCACTCGGGAACAACAAGTGGTTACCGGCAACCTGGAAACTATTGTGCAGCGGGTAACCGAAGAAAACGTTCAGGCGCCAACCCTTGTCATTGTTGGCCATGTTGTTGCTTTGAGGGATCGCTTGGACTGGGTTGGAGGTTTGCCTGACCTGACGGCCTGATTAGCAGTTTTAGTCAAAAAAACGGGGAGCCTGAAGTTCCCCGTTTCCATTTATGCCGTTGCATCAAAATCAGGTTGCTTTTCGCTTTGGCAGTACGTCTTTCAGTTTATTGCGCATCTCGCGAATGGCTTTCTCGGTGGTTTCCCAATCGATACAGGCATCGGTGACAGACACGCCGTATTTAAGGTCTGCCAGATTCTCGGGAATAGACTGGTTGCCCCAGTTGATGTTGCTCTCAATCATCAGGCTTTGAATCGAAGTATTACCTTCGAGGATCTGATGGGTGACGTCCTGCATAACCAATGGCTGGATAGCCGGGTCTTTGCTGGAGTTTGCGTGGCTGCAATCCACCATGATGGATTTACGCAGGCCGGCTTTTTCCAGTGCCTGTTCACACAGAGTAACGCTCACGGAGTCGTAGTTGGGCTTGCCACCACCCCCGCGCAGAACCACATGGCCGTACTGGTTGCCTTTGGTTCGGATGATCGCAACCTGGCCTTGCTGGTCTATTCCCAGGAAATTGTGGGAATAGGAAACGGACTTCATGGCATTTACGGCAACATCCAGGCTGCCATCTGTGCCATTCTTGAAGCCAATGGCCATGGACAAGCCGCTGCTCATCTCACGGTGCGTCTGGGATTCTGTGGTGCGGGCGCCAATGGCAGACCAGGCAATGGAATCCTGAAGGTATTGCGGCGAAATTGGATCAAGTGCTTCAGTCGCAACGGGCAAGCCCAGCTCGTTAATATCGAGCAAGAGACGACGACCAAGTTGCAGGCCTCGTTCGATATCAAAGGTGTCGTTCAGGTGCGGGTCGTTGATCAGACCTTTCCAGCCAACGGTTGTGCGTGGTTTTTCAAAATATACACGCATCACGATAAGCAGGGTGTCGCTTACTTCATCTGCAAGCTTCTTGAGGCGGTTGGCATAATCACGGGCCGCATCCACGTCGTGAATAGAGCAGGGGCCCACCACCAGGAACAAACGATGGTCTTTACCGTCAATAATGTCATAAATCGCCTGGCGGCCATTCGTAACGGTTTGCGCGGCCTTACCGGTGAGTGGCATATCCTGTTTGAGCTTTTCAGGGGTAATAAGTGTTTCCTGGCTCGCCACGTTCAAGTTTTCAAGTTTATTGCCGGACATTTTTTGCGGGTTCCCCGATTCTTTTCATTGTAGCCTGGCTGTACTGTGAAATAAGCCAGCAGGACTGCAGATTAAAGCAAATAAGGCCGGGCGCAGTTGTGGTCAACCCCGGCGAGTTCGTTATACTGCTTTATTTACTGGGCCTTTTCAACGCTTCTTAAGCATGAGGAATGGATGTCACAAAACAGGCCGAAGTCCCACCAGGTGGCTTCGCGGAAGGCGGTTGCCGAAAAAATTGACGATGTGCTTGCCGGTATCCGTGTTCCCGACCTTCCTTACCCTGTGGGTAAGTTGTCACCAGAAACAGCCAGCGACTGGAAGCCGCTGCTGTTTTCATGCTGGACGGAACAACGGGATGAGCGTGTAACTCACGTTATTCGTTCTGTGCACCTTGAGTGGTCAGTGCGACAGATCAACGCGGCCTATGTGGCCGATCGCATCATGGATGTATTCCTCAAAACGAGCGGGCTGCACGCCGAGATTGCCCGACGTATCGCCCGCTTACGGTTTTATCTTGCTTGGCGTATGGATCTCGATGGCCATCAGGCTTTTAGTAACGTGTTGCTGGAGTGGCTCGATAGCTTGCAGGAGTGGCGTGGCTGGAGTGATTCTGGTGGCCGCTCATCGAAAGCGCTTCTCGATCAGCTAGACACGCTGGTTGTTGCGGTTTCTGCCGCTTTCGATTCTGACTCCACCGGTGCTGTGGACACGTTTTGCGAGCAGTGGCAGGAGGATTCAGCCAAGCGTGATGCACAAACTGGAAGGCTGCGCCTGCGACTGCAGGAGACCGAGCAGGGTGCCGCGCGCCAGCGGCGAGCAGAGCAGACTTCAAGAGCTCTTATTGGCCGGGCCCTGCAGGGGCGGAAATTGCCTCAGCCGGTACTCGATTTTATTTTTGATCATTGGCAGGGCCTGCTCAAGCAGGCTGTGTGGGACTCAGGAGTTAACGGTGAAACCTGCCGCCATGGCAGCAAATTGCTGGAGTGGTTGGTGTGGGTTGGTGACCCCTCGCTGTCAGATAAAGACAGGGATCGTTTGTACCATGTTGGCGAACAGATAGGTGACCGACTGGTGGATGTTTGGGGCCGTGTGTTTGATCGCCCGCTTACACCTAACTCCCTCGCCGGCATTGGGACAGTGATGATGTCTAGATTACGTGGCGATACGCCCGAATTGATCGATGCACTGCCTGAAAGCCGTAACTTCTCATGGAACCCTGTGTGGCTCAGCTTTGAAGCTTTAGAAAGCCGGAAATTTCAGTCTTTTGAGGGGATGTGGTTCGTTCAAGGTGAGGGCGAATCTGAACAGCGTCGTTTTTTCTGTGTTTTGCTGGAAGATACTGCTGAAATACTTTGGACCAACGGCACGGGCGTAAAGCTCGGTTTGCAACCCTGGGAGGACTTCTGTGAAGCCAAGGAGAGCGGAAAAATTCGCCCTCTGCCGGCTCCGACACCTTTTGGTGATGTGCTTGAAGAAACCGTGCAACTCCTTGCAGCAGCGTACGAAAAACAGCGGGTGCAGCGTGAGGCGGCGGCTGCTGCGGCAAAGGCCCGTGCCGAAGCGCTGCGCAAAGAGAGGGAGGCGGCAGAATTAGCCCGTCAGCAGCAGGAAGCTGAGCGCCTGGCAATGCAGGAACGCCAGCGCCGGGAAGCAGAGGACCAGCGTTTGGCAGACGAGCAAGCGGAGCAGGAAAGACTCTACAGGGAAAAGATGCTGGTTGCGCAGAAGCAGGTCGACGAGATAGGCCTGGGTGGCTGGATTGTGGTGAAAGCAGAAGAACCCGAAACTGAAGATGCCAGACTCAAACTTGCTGTTCGCACAAATGCCTCCAGAAAACTGATATTCGTCGACCGGCTTGGGCTCAATCGCCGGGAATTTCTGGAAGATGAGCTGGTGTTGGGAATCGTCGAGGAACGGATTCGCGTTATGGGCGGCGCAGCGGAGTTTGATGACACACTAAGCAGAGTGGTTGGCCGTATACGAGTCGGGCGTAACTGATCAGTCCGCAAACAAGAAGCCAGGAATAATAATGAAAGATACTGACTATACGTTTGGAACAGAGGAAGACCCCGCTGGCGGGCAGGACAACCGCAAACAGTACCGTCTAACGGCCCGTGCACAGATTACGCTTGAGCTTGAAGCCGGATACCCTGCATCTGAAGGCATCCCTGGTTCCTCCAGACGAGAGATGGCTTGTGCCGTGCGTGATATTTCCGTCAGCGGGCTTTGTCTGCTTTCTGAGGAATGCCTGTCGGCGGGTGCCTTGTATCCGGTGTCAGTCTCACTGGGAGACCATGAAGAACCGTTTGTTCTGACTGTGGAGGTTGTTTGGTCTCGGCCGGAAAAGGCCGGCTATCTGGTAGGGATGCGAATTGTTGAATCTGCTCAAACAGCCTATGTGGAATGGACAGAGGCTGTAGCCAGCGCCATGGAGGCGTCCTAGTTCATACTGTCCGGTTCTGAAAGTAGAAAAGCCAGCTTGCCGCTGGCTTTTCCATAATCTGCAATGGATTACTCTTCAAGTTCGCCCATGCCAGTGATGTTGAAGCCACCATCTACGTACATAATCTCACCGGTAATACCGCTGGCCATGTCAGATGTTAAAAATGCGGCCGCATTACCCACTTCCTCAATGGTTACGTTACGACGAAGCGGTGCGCGACGTGCATTTTCTGCCAGCATCTTGCGGAAACTCTTGATGCCTGAGGCTGCCAGGGTTCTGATCGGCCCCGCAGAAATACCGTTCACCCGAATTCCATCGCGGCCCAGGCTGGCAGCCATGTACCTTACGTTCGCTTCAAGTGAGGCTTTGGCAAGCCCCATCACGTTATAGTTCTGAAGAACCTTCTCTGCACCCAGATAGGTGAGAGTGAGCAGAGAGCTGCCTTCGTGCATCATGGAGCGTGCACCCTTTGCCAGGGCAACAAAGCTGTAGGAGCTGATGTCGTGGGCGATCTTGAAGCCTTCCCGGGTGGTCACGTCAACGTAGTTGCCATCGAGCTCATGCCCAGGTGCAAAGCCAACGGCGTGGACGATAATGTCGATGTTGTCCCAGTGCTTGTTCAGTTCCTTGAAGACATTTTCAATTTCTTCATCGCTGGCCACGTCGCAAGGAAATATAAGCTTGCTACCCCAGCCCTCGGCAAATTTCTCTACTCGCGGTTGCAGCTTGTCGTTCTGGTAGGTGAAAGCCAGTTCCGCACCTTCGCGGGCAAAGGCGTCTGCAATACCGTAAGCAATGGACAGTTTGCTGGCTACGCCAACAATCAGCGCTCTCTTACCACTGAGTATACCCATGGATCCTTCTCCCTTTGTTCCTGATTTTAGAGCATTATCCCCGAAGTAAGCCGGCAGGAGTAACGCTCAAATAGTCGTAGTGATATTGGCATCTTTCGCTTGGTAGAAAAAAGCCGCGTGCAGCAACTCTTGTGTGTATGTTTCAGCAGGGGCCCGGAAAACATCACCGGCATCCCCATATTCCACAATCGACCCCCGCCGAAGTACCAGCAACTGATGACTAAGCGCCCGCACAACCGCAAGATCGTGACTGATAAAGATATAGCTTAGACCATAGCGTGCCTGAATATCCCGAAGCAGTTCGATGACCTGCTTTTGCACGGTGCGATCCAGGGCTGAGGTGGGCTCATCCAGAATGATGAGATCCGGCTGCAGCACCAGTGCCCTGGCGATTGCAATGCGCTGACGTTGGCCACCAGAGAATTCATGCGGGTAACGGTGCCTTGCATCAGGGTCTAACCCTACGTCCTTTAGCGCCGCAATCACTTTTGTGTCGTGGATATCACGGTTATCCGCATCGTGTATCTCAAGCCCCTCGCGAACAATTTCGGCGATGGACATTCTCGGGCTCAGGCTACCAAACGGATCCTGAAATACAATCTGTACCCGGCGGCGCCAGGGCCGGAAGGCGCTCTGATCCAGATCCGACAGCTCTTGGCCGTCTAGCTTGATACTTCCGGTGCTGCCGGTAAGTTTCAATAGCGCATGGCCTATGGTTGTTTTACCACTACCGCTTTCACCCACAATGCCTAACGTCTGGCCGCGATCCAGGCTGAAGCTGACCTGTTTGACCGCATGAAAATGTTCTTTTACTTTGCCGAATAGCCCCTTGCGAGTGGGGAAGCGAACATCCAGATTGCTGACGCTCAACAACGGCTTGTCGCTTTTCGGGGGAGCCAGAGGTGCTTCCGGAGGTTCGGCACTCAAAAGTTTGCGGGTGTAAGGGTGGCTGGGTGAATCAAACAGGGTAGTCGTTTCAGCTTGCTCAACCAGTTTGCCGTGCTCCATGACCGCAACCCGGTTGGCATAACGCCGCACAATAGTGAGGTCGTGAGTAATCAGCAAAATGGCCATGCCTAACTTCTGCTGCAGATCCTGTAACAGCTCCAGAACTTGCTTCTGAACGGTTACGTCCAGCGCGGTGGTTGGCTCATCCGCGATCAGCAAGTCCGGCTCGTTTGCCAGCGCCATGGCAATCATCACACGTTGTTTCTGACCTCCGGAAAGCTGGTGCGGATAGGCGCCAAGGCGGCTTTCCGGGTTCTCTATACCGACCAGCGTTAACAGTTCCAGGCAACGCTTCCTTGCCTGGGGCCCGCGCATGCCCTTGTGCAGTTCCAGGGTCTCGCTGATTTGCTTCTCAATGTTGTGCAGAGGGTTCAGAGAGGTCATGGGCTCCTGAAAGATCATGCTGATCTCGCGCCCACGAACCTGGCGCAAACGCTTCTCTGAGGCCTGCAGAAGGTTTTCGCCCCGATAACGAATCTCACCACTGGGATAGCTGGCGTATCGTTCATCCAGAAGCCGTAACACAGACAACGCCGTAACGGATTTACCCGAACCACTTTCACCAACCAGCGCCAGAGTTTCGCCTTTGTTCAGGCTGAGGGATATGGAATCCACGGCCTTTGGTCCCTGGTTGAAGCTGACCGACAAATTTGTTATTTCCAATAGTGTGCTCATATCAGCTGCCTCTTAACCGTTCTTGCGGGGATCAAAGGCATCCCGCACAGCTTCCCCTACAAAAACCAGCAGGGTCAGCATCAGTGATAAGGAAGCGAAAGCTGAAATGCCTAGCCAGGGAGCGTGCAGGTTCGCCTTGCCTTGGGCAATCAGCTCCCCAAGAGAAGGTGAGCCTGATGGCAAACCAAAGCCAAGAAAATCAAGGGAAGTCAGGCCGGTAATGGCGCCGGTCAGGATAAATGGCAGGAAGGTCAGAGTTGCCACCATCGCATTAGGCAAAATGTGGCGGAACATGATTTTCCGGTTATCCAGCCCAAGTGCCCTTGCGGCTTTGACGTATTCGAAATTACGGGCTCGCAGGAACTCTGCGCGGACTACATCAACCAGTCCCATCCAGCTGAACATTAACATGATGCCGAGCAGCCACCAGAAGTTTGGTTGCACAATGCCGGAGAGAATAATCAACAGATACAGTACCGGCAGCCCCGACCAGATTTCTATAAAACGTTGACCAATCAAGTCAATTTTGCCGCCGTAAAAGCCCTGGATTGCACCAACCATTACGCCAACGATACAGCTGGCGATGGTGAGCGTCAGGCCGAACAAGACCGAAATGCGGAAGCCGTAAATAACCCGTGCGGCGACATCCCTACCTTGATCGTCAGTGCCTAGCCAGTTTACGGAACTTGGCGGTGCAGGTGAGGGCACCTCTAGATCATAATTAATCGTGTCGTAACTGAAGCGAATCGGCGGCCAGAACATCCAGCCATTGGCCTGAATTTCTTCAGCAATGAAGGGGTCCCTGTAGTCTGCATCTGTTGGCAAAAAACCGCCAAAGGTTTCCTCAGGCACTCTCTCTATTACCGGGAAATACAGTGTGTCCTGATAGGAAATGACAAGCGGTTTGTCATTTGCGATTAATTCGGCCACCAGAGTAAGCCCAAAAATGGCCAGAAATACCCACAGAGACCAGAATCCGCGGCGGTTCTTGCGGAAGTTACGCAAGCGTCTTTGTTGAATGGGCGTCAGCGCCTTCATGTTACGCGCCCTCCCGGCTTTCAAAGTCGATGCGGGGGTCTACGAGCACATAGGTAATGTCGCTGATCAGTTTCAGAGCGAGCCCCATGAGCGTAAATATAAAGAGGGTGCCAAAAATAACCGGATAATCCCGGTTTAGCGCCGCTTCAAAACCAAGCAGACCAAGGCCGTCCAGGGAGAAAATCACCTCAATCAATAGCGAGCCGGTAAAAAACAGCGAAACAAGAACACCGGGAAGGCTCGCAATCACAATCAGCATAGCGTTGCGGAAAACGTGCCCGTACAGAACCTGCTTTTCATCCAGACCCTTGGCTCTTGCTGTTACCACATAATGTTTGCCAATTTCGTCGAGGAATGAGTTCTTGGTGAGCAGGGTGAGTGTGGCGAAGCCGCCGATCACGTTGGCGGTAACCGGCAACGCGAGGTGCCAGAAATAATCGCCAACCTGCTGGTACCAGTTCATCTGATCAAAGTCGGAAGAGGTCAGTCCTCGCAGAGGGAACCAATCGAAGTAGCTACCACCGGCAAAGAGGACGATGAGCAGGATAGCGAACAGGAAGCCCGGAATAGCGTAGCCGATAACAATGGCAGAACTGCTCCACACATCAAAACGGGAACCGTCTGTCACTGCTTTACGGATGCCAAGCGGTATGGATATAAAGTAGATGATCAGGGTAGACCAGAGCCCAAGGGAGATAGACACAGGCATCTTGTCCACAATTAGCTCGGTGACACTTCGTTCCCGGAAAAAAGAATCTCCAAAATTGAAGGTGGCGTAGTCTTTGAGCATTTTAAAGAAACGCTCATGGGCGGGTTTGTCGAAGCCATACATGACTTCGATTTCCTTCAGCATTTCATCAGGAATACCTCGGGAGCCCCTGCGGTCACTGGAAGCGCTGGAAACCTCGCCTCCTGTATCGCCGCCACCTGCCCGGGCCAAGGCACTGCCGCCGTGGCCTTCCATTTCCGCAATCAGTTGTTCAACCGGGCCACCAGGCGCAGCCTGAATGATCACGAAGTTGAGCAGCAAAATGCCGATCAGAGTAGGAATAATCAGCGCCAGGCGCCGGAGTATATAAATGCCCATTTAGCGGCTACTTCCTCAGGGCTCAGCCCACCAGTCGTCGAGTTCGGTGCCGTTTTTGGGAGTCTTTTCCGGATGTTT
Source organism: Marinobacter sp. DY40_1A1 (assembly GCF_016597815.1). Taxonomy (GTDB): domain Bacteria; phylum Pseudomonadota; class Gammaproteobacteria; order Pseudomonadales; family Oleiphilaceae; genus Marinobacter; species Marinobacter xiaoshiensis. The sequence continues at coordinate 1,214,020 of NZ_VCHA01000001.1, forward strand.
CAAGTGGCTCCAGTAGGCAACGCGATCTTTAGCCAGGTGCCAGTGTGGTACCACGTAATGCCCGTGCAGCAGAACTCTATCGAGCGCGCGGGTGCGCTGTACCAGTTCATCCCGATTTGGGGCCTGAATTACAAGGCTTACCAGTTCGTCGACTACCGGATCATTCACGCCAGCGTAGTTGCGCGAGCCGTTGGCATCTACCGTGGATGAGTGCCAATACTCGCGCTGCTCATTACCCGGGGAGTCTGACTGGCCGATGCCCTGGGTAATCATGTCGTAGTCGAACTCACGCACACGTTGAACGTACTGATTACTGTCCACAAGGCGCACAGACATATCAATGCCCAGACGGGCGAGGTTATTTTTGAAGGGCAGGACAACTCGCTCAAAGGTTTTCTGGAATAACAGTATTTCGAAGGCCAGTTGTTTGCCTGTTTCTGTATGCACCATTTTGCCGTCGCGAACTTCATAACCCGCCGAACGCAGCAGTTCCATCGCTGTTCTGAGGTTACCTCTCAGGCCTTGCTTACCATCTGTGGAGGGTGCTTCAAATGCTTTGGTGAAGATGTCCTGGTCCAACTTGTCCTTGTAACCTTCGAGTATTTCAAGTTCCCGGCCAGTTGGCAGGCCGGTTGCTGCCAGTTCACTGTTTTCGAAGTAGCTGTTGGTGCGGTCATATTGACCATAGAACAGATTTTTATTGGTCCACTCAAAATCGAATGCGTAAGTGAGTGCTTCCCGTACCAGGGGATCGCTGAACACTTTCTTGCGGGTGTTGAACACGAAACCCTGCATACCTGTGGGGCGGTGGTGTTCAATGGCTTCAGTGATGATAGTGCCGTTATCAAACTTTTCACCGGTGTAGGCTGTTGCCCAGTTTTTGGCAGAGGTTTCTACTCTGAAATCAAAGCTACCCGCTTTAAACGCCTCCAGTGCAACCGTGTCGTCGGTATAGTAATCGTAGCGAACACGGTCGAAATTCAATCGGCCTTTACGCACGCCAAGGTCTTTTGCCCAGTAATCGTCCTGTCGTTCGTACTCGATCGTGCGGCCTGCTTCAAAGCTGCCAATGCGGTAGGCGCCACTTCCAACAGGTGGTGTCAGTCCGTTCTTGCCAAACTCACGATTCTCCCAGTAATGCGCCGGGAAAATAGGCATCTGGCCGAGAATCAAGGGTAGTTCCCGGTTGCTGGTTTCCTGGAAATCAAAACGGATGCGGTGAGGGTTCTCAATCGTTACCTTGCTCACATCCGCATAATAATTGCGGTAAAACGGGTGCCCCTGGGTGGTCAGGATTTCAAAGGAAAATTTTACGTCGTCCGCCTCGATGGGCTCGCCATCCTGAAAGCGTGCTGATTCCCGGAGGTTGAATACCACATAGCTGCGGTCTTCCGGTGTTTCCAGTGACTCCGCAATGAGCCCATACATGGAGAAGGGTTCGTCTGCCGAGTACTCCAGCAGAGTGTCGTAGAGATAGTTACTGATGCCCGCTGCGGCAACTCCGCGAATAACAAAGGGGTTGAAGGTGTCGAAACCGTTAGCCACTACGGCCATTTTTAGAGCGCCACCTTTTGGCGCCTCGGGGTTAACGTAGTCGAAATGGCTGAAACCCTCCGGATATCTAGGCGCGCCATGCATGGCCATGCCGTGGGCCGGTTGGGCTTCGAGCTGCTCAGAGTCTGTTGATGAATCGCTGGCATACAAAGAGGTGGGAGAAGCAAAAAGAGCCAGAACTGAAAAAAATGTTGTAAGGCGTGGGGCGGTAAAGATTCTTGTCATGGGTCTCGCACATTCAGGTGTTTTAAGCTGACGCGCCGGGCATCCTGCCCCGCGCTCCTGTCTGCTAAATTTTTATGATTCTTATACTTACTGAAAGTTCCGGCCCTTAGTAGGTGATGATCAGGGGCTGTTCCGGATGTCGACGTAGAGTACCAGACTTTGCCCTGGTTGCAGATAACGGGAGGTGTTCAGATCGTTCCAGCTTGCGATGTCTCGCACATTTACCGAGAAACGATTGGCAATGAGGGCAAGAGAGTCGCCTTTACGAACGCGGTAGCCCACCTTGCGGACCATGGCTTTGCCACGGGTGCTGTCAGCTGAGGCAATGGTGGGTTGGGCTGTATTTGACCAGATCACCAACTCCTTGCCGGGTATGAGAGGGTCTCCGGGCGCCATACCGTTCCAGGCCGCAACCTGGCGTACTGAAACCCGATGCTCGCGGGCAATATCCCAGAAGGTGTCGCCACGGCGCACGGTATAGCGCAGCTTGCTTCCTGCCCGTTTTTTGTCCTGCTTGCGCTCTAGCCGCTGGGATGCGCTGAGAGCGTAGGCGTCGGAATTTTTTGATGCTGAGGGAATCATCAGCCGTTGGCCAATGCGGATCAGGTCGCTGTTGAGGTTGTTGACCTGCTGCAATACCGCCGGCGTGGTGGAGAACTTTCTGGATATGGTGTTCAGGCTGTCACCCGATTTGACGACATAGTTACGCCAGGACACGCGTTTTTCCGGTGGGATTTCCGCCAGAGCTGTGCGGAAACTTTCAGCATTCTTGTGCGGCACCAGCAATCGATGGGGGCCTTCCGGAGAGGTTGCCCAGCGGTTATACGAGGGATTTAGCAGGTATATCTCATCGATGTCGACCCCCGCAAGCTCCGCTGCCTGGGCCAAATCCAGTTGCCCACCAGTGTCAACGATATCGAAATAGGGTTCGTCCAGAAGGGCAGGGAGCTCTATACCGTAGGCTTCGGGGTCATCAAATATCTTTGCCAGCGCAATCAGCTTTGGGACGTAATGTCGAGTTTCTTGCGGTAGCTGTAATGACCAGAAATCTTCGGGTTTGTTGCTTTTTCGGTTCCGGCGCATGGCGCTGGAAACCGTGCCGCCGCCACTGTTGTATGCAGCCAAGGCGAGGGTGTAGTCACCACCAAAGCGAGTGGTCAGGCGGTCAAGGTAAGTGAGGGCGGCATCCGTCGCGGCAATTACGTCGCGGCGGTCATCGTGCCACCAGCTTTGAGTCAGCCCAAAGTACTTGCCTGTTGAGGGTATAAATTGCCAGAGCCCTGCTGCCCGCCCGTGGGAGTACGCAAAGGGATCAAATGCGCTTTCTACCACGGGTAACAGTGCGAATTCTGCTGGAAGACCTCGTTTCTCAGTTTCGTTAACAATGTGGTAAAGGTACCGGCTTCCGCGCTCGACTACCCGGTTTATGTAGCCTGGGTGCCGCGCATACCAGTTAAGCTGGTCCTGAACACGCTTGTTGTCAATATCGTGGTCCAACATAAACCCGGCTCTGAGCCGGTCCCACATATCTGCCTGCCCGGCAACTTCTGTGGTGATATTCTGATCCGGATTATCCAGTTTTTCCCGAGCTTCCCGTGCGGCAACTTTGAGTTCAGGCGCGATTGCGTCATCCAGTGGCTCATTTCGTACTGCGTCACTGTCTTTGCCACTTTCCACCGATTCTATAAGCCCTTCATCTCCGGCAGCGAGAGTTACCTCTTCCGAGTCCAGCGGGTTTTCAGATGCAGATTCTTTGGAAAGATACAGAGAGCTGCAGCCGCCTGCCAAAGCACCAAGAATAAAAAGCAGGGGCAAACGTTTAACCAACATAGGCGTTTTCCGAGTCTGGATTGTCGCTGGGATTGTGTCTGAAAACCCGGCATATTTAATGAGTTAGGAGCAAAAGTTTAAACGATTCTATGGGAGCTCGTTTAATTGGGTCAAGAAACCTCTCGTTACGACATTGAGAGGTTTTGTTAACCGATCAATAGTTATCTTTACCGTGACGAATTGCAGCGAAGATCGCACTGTCCGAATCCACCGGCAGACCGTGTTCGGCTGCATAGCGTTTGGCTGCACTTACTACCATGGGGTCGTCCCAGCGTAAAAACGGGTTAAGTTGCTTTTCCTCTTCAAGAACTGACGGCACGGTAGGTTCACCTGCTTGTCGCTTGTCTTTGCAATGGCGTTCAAAGGCTTCAAGTTTGCTGTCATCCGGCAGTAAACTGCGGGCGAAGCGAAGGTTGGAAAGGGTGTACTCGTGGGCGCAGTAAATGGCCGTTTCACCTGGGAGTTCACGAATGGACTTCAGTGACTCCAGCATCTGGGCCGGTGTGCCTTCAAAGAGCCGGCCGCAGCCGATAACGAAAAGGGTGTCGCCACAAAACAGAGCTGGGCGCCCACCGATTTCAACGTCGGTGAAGTAGGCAATGTGATCAAGAGTGTGCCCTGGAACACCCATAACCTGGAAAGTGATATCTCTCCAAATCACTTCGTCGCCCGGATGTACAAGGTTGGTGCTACCTTTAAAGGGTGATTCTGCTGGTCCGGTTACGCGGCAATCTGGATTGTCCTGAACCAGAGTCTTGATGCCCCCAACGTGATCAGGATGGTGGTGGGTAACGAGAATCGTGTCCAGTTTCAGCCCCTGTTCTGCGAGATGATCCTGAACCGGCTTTGCCTGGCCAGGGTCCACAATCAGGGCTTTACCGGTATCTGTGTCTGCAATGCACCAGATGTAGTTGTCGTTGAATGCCGGTATGGCGGAGATGGTGAGCATCAGATGTCCCCGTAAATGCTTGGCAAGTTTGTCTCATATGATAGAGCATTACGGTCGTAGCCCCAACAGTCGGTGAATTCGGGGTTGTCCTTGCCGGTTATTCAAAACGGGAGTAATGGCAGTGTGAAGAATGCCCAGAACGTTGATTATTCATCCAGGAGCGAGAGCTTTGAAAACTGGTTTCAGACACCGCTTGGGCGCAGGTTGCTGGCAGACCAACGGGCTTTTCTTGAGCAGCGACTGAATCGGTTGACGGGAGCGCGGCAGCTTCAGGTTGGCATTAGTCATCGGCTTCCACTGGCAAATGGAACTGACTTTTCCCAGAAAATCATGACTACCCCCAGCTGCTTTGCCAACATACCTGACGGGGTGGTTGTGTGCGATGCCGACGAATTGCCCTTTCCCGGGGACTCAATAGATCTTGTGGTCCTCCACCATACCGCAGATTTTTCGCCCTATCCCCATCAGGTATTGAGAGAGGCTGCCCGGGTGTTGCGAGGCGATGGCATGATTGCTCTGATCGGCTTTAATCCCATCAGTTTATGGGGAATGCGAAGGCTGATATCACGCCATAATGGTGGCCCGTGGGGTGGGCGGTTCTTGTCCCGTGGACGAATGGAGGACTGGCTCCACTTGCTGGACTTTCAGGTTGAAACATCCCTGACTCGTTTTTATCGATTACCTTTCCAGCGCAGTGGTCGCAAGGGGACGGGTGTGCTGGGTGAGCGATTATCTGGTTACAGGTTTCTGCCGGTTGGGGCCTATTACTGTATCCTTGCAAAAAAACGGGTGTGTGCGCGAATCCCACGGCGACATGTTTGGCGGCAAAGTAGCGTTTTGGGTTTGTCTGGAACGGGTACAGTTGGTGCTGCGCGAGGATGCTCGCCACAGAGCCGTGACCATCCGGAAAAATGACAGGCCTACAGGGCCATTAATTGTGGGAGTTTGAATGTCGGGGAAGGTAATTGTGTATACCGATGGTGCTTGCAAAGGTAACCCGGGCCGAGGTGGCTGGGGTGTTGTTCTGCGCTATGGTGATGCGGTAAAAACCATGCACGGTGGAGAGCGGCACACCACTAATAACCGCATGGAGTTAATGGCTGCAATCAAGGGGTTGCAAGCACTCAAGCGCGATTGCGAAGTGGAGCTGTACACGGACTCCCAGTATGTACGGAAGGGAATTACTGAATGGCTCTCAGGATGGAAGCGTAACGGCTGGAAAACATCAGCGAAAAAGCCGGTTAAAAACGAGGACCTTTGGCGGGAACTGGATTCGGAAACCAGTAAGCACAAGGTTAATTGGCACTGGGTAAAAGGCCACGCAGGTGTACCGGATAACGAACTCGCAGACGAACTTGCGAACAAGGGCGTTGCTGAACTGGATTAATGTGGGAATTATGAGACAGATAATACTGGATACAGAAACCACCGGTATTGACCCGGCACAAGGTCACCGGATCATCGAGATCGGGTGTGTCGAGATGATGGAGCGCAAGCTCACAGGGCGTAACTACCATGTGTACGTGAACCCTGAGCGGGAAATCGAAGCCGAAGCCATCACTATCCACGGGATTACCAACGAGTTTCTCGTGGATAAGCCGAAATTTGCAGACATTGCTGATGAGTTTTTCGAGTTCATCAAGGGTGCAGAGCTTGTTATTCATAATGCCGCGTTTGACGTGGGTTTCATGGATTCGGAGTTTGGCCGGATCAAACCTGTGCGCAAAACGGCGGATTACTGCGGTATTGTCGATTCCCTTGCGATTGCGCGAGCCAAGCACCCTGGGCAGAAGAACAACCTGGACGCCCTTTGTAAACGCTACGGCGTTGATAACAGTAACCGGGAACTGCATGGAGCTCTGCTGGATGCCGAGATCCTTGCAGAGGTGTATCTGCTTCTCACCGGTGGGCAGACAGCCTTGTCGCTGGATGCCGGGTCGGATAATGGAGGCATGGGTGGAGGAATTCGACGGTTGAGTCCTGACCGTCCCCGTTTGCGTGTTGTTGCCGCCACAGACGTTGAATTAGAGGCGCATCAGGCATTCATGTCTGCTATGGAAAAGAAGGCAGGTGAAACTGTCTGGAGTAAACTCGAGGGCGCAGAATGAGAACTGTGTCGGCCTGTACTAATTGTTACACGCCAGCCTTGTTGAGGTACTCGAGTTTTATGTTATAAGTAGTGATAAGTACGTCAGTTTTTTAGTGCAAAGTGTACGGGCTCAGTTCAGGAAAGTTTGAGCCAGCTCAACAACAAAAAGGTCTGGCACGCAGCCTTGTCGGCCTACAGTTCACTAGGAAGGTGCGGTAGTTTCCGCAGATTAACAGGAAGCGTTTATGGTTCAATCGTCTCTTGCGACGAAATCGCAGTCGTTTGATCTGGTCAAAAGTGAAATAGAGCAGACCATCAAGCAGGCAGAATCCAGTCTTGAGCGCTTTCAGGAAAACCGTGAAAGCGGGGAGGATTTGCAGAACTGTCTGGATTTCCTCAATCAGCTTCGTGGCATCTTTATCCTGGTGGAGCTTCGCGGTGGTACGCTTCTGTGCCAGGAGGCCGTGGCAATGGCCAACGATGTTCCTGTCGGCGCCAACGATGACAAGAACATACTACTCACCACCTTGAGCAATGCGCTGTTTATTCTTCGCCGCTATGTTGAGTACTACCATCAGCAGCGTGCAGACCATCCTGAATTGTTATTGCCCGTAATTAACGAACTGCGAGAAGCTCGCCGGGAAAAACCTTATCCCGAGTCCTGCTTTTTTGATGTGGACGTAAAAGATCAGCGGAATTTTTGCGCTGGTTTAAAGGTGTCTGATTTTGAAGGTAATGAGGCTGAGTACGAAATCGTTGCCCGGCGGATGCGCCTTACGTTTCAGGTAGCTTTGCTCGGTATTCTCAGGGATCGAAACCCTGTGGTGAGCCAAAAACTCATAAGCCGCGCCGCTCGTGGTTTTGTTCGTTTGTGTCAAGGTGCCCCAATGGGACAAATGTGGTGCCTCGTTGCGATCGTGGCAGACACCATGCTTGACCGTGCCATGCCGTTTACCAAAGCCCGCAAGCGCACGTTTATGCGCATTGAAAAGTACTCGCGGGAACTGGTGTATGTCGGCAAGGTAGCAACCGCTAAAGATGCGCCCGATTCACTCATTCGCGACCTGGTATATCTGCTTTATCGCAGTGGCTCCGGTAATCCCGAAGTGACTCGTGTACTTTCAGAATTCCAGCTCACACCAGCTGAGTTTCCGGATTCCATTCTTGAAGCCCATGCAAGAAGATTGTACGGCCCTGGTACTGACGTACTGACGTCGCTATCCGAGGCACTGCAAGATGAACTCAACCAGCTAAAAGACAAGTTGGATATTATCGAGCGCGGCATAGAGCCGGATCTGGCAGAGCTGTCCTCCATTGCAGATGCTCTGGAACGCCTTTCTAACACCCTGGTTATGCTGGACCTTAATCGGCTTGCGACCATAGCTCGCGAAGAAGCAGGCAGGCTTCGCAACTGGGAAGCAGAATCACGGTTGCCCGGAGAGGAAGAGCTTTTCCGCCTTGCGGATTCTGTGCTGGGTATTGAAGACGCTGTTATGCAAATCGTCAGCCGGGGCATTACCGCTGAAACTGACGCACTGGCGGGCAGCGAGCGCAGCCGTGAAGAGTCTATGTACTTCAAGGAAGCTGTGTATGTAGTTGCGGATGAAGCCCGTGGCGCATTAACGTTGGCGAAGCGCGCGATTACCGCGTTTGTGGAGTCGGATTATGACAAGCTTCATTTGGCTAACCTGCCTGCAACCCTGCACAGCATTTGGGGCGGGTTGCAGATGATAAATGACCCGGGCGCTGCCCACGTGCTTGAGCGTGTGGCAGCCTCTATTCAGGAACGCATGCTGGATTCTCGCGATGCACCGGGGAACCAGGTTCTGGAAGCTTTGGCGGATGCACTGACATCTCTCGAGTACTATATTGAGGGGATTGGCAAGCGTGAGGAGAGTAACGTAGATCTGCTGCGTTTGGCGGAAACATCCCTGGATGATGTGGATCTTTGATGAGTGTTTGAAACGCTCCTCCAGATAATAAAAAACCCGCGCAATGCGCGGGTTTTTTATGAGCGTTGGTCTGCTCACAGGGGCGAAATCAGCCCATGTTGAAAAGCTCACCCAGCTTGGTAGCCAGCATCATGTCGCCTTCAGCGCGCAGCTGACCAGCCATGAAAGCTTGCATGCCGTCGGTTTCGCCAGACACGATACCCTGCAGGGTTTCAGAGTTCATGATCAGTGTTACAGAAGGATCGTCGTGAGGGCCTTCGTGCAGCTTGCATGTGCCATCTTTGATGACCAGGTGGTGGGTCTTGTCGTCTTCGATATCAAACTGGAATACCAAGTCCAGGCCCTGAGCGGCATCTGCGTTGAAGTTCTGCTCGAGCTTTTCAAAGATTTGATCTACAGACATTTTTTTACCCTTTGTTTGGTGGTTGTCTTGTATTGAAAACTGCTTTGTATGCATGGCTTCACAAGCCATCGTTGGCAGCTGCCGGATAGAGCCGACTTCGCTTCCCGACTTTATGGGGAGACTTAATCACTGTCAAGCCCGATCGAACGCTTGTTTTAATTTTTTTGCTCTGCTTATCACCAGAGTTTCGGTAAGTTACACTCTCGTGCTTGCTTAACTGGCTGGAGAAGCGATTTGGCGTTCCTGACTGAATACGGTTTGTTTTTGGCAAAAGTGATCACCTTTGTTATTGCGGCAGTTGTGGTGGTTTCAATTATTGTTGCAGCAACCCAGAAAGATAAAGACGGAGAAGACGACGACGGTGAGCTGCAAATACGTAAGCTCAACGAAAAGTACCGCAAATTGCGGGAATCTATTCAGGCACGCCTGATGACTGACCAGGAACTGAAAGCCTGGAGCAAGGCTAAAAAGAAAAAAGAGAAAGCTGATAAAAAGGCGGATAAAGCCAAGAAACCGGATACAGATAAGCCAGAAACAACGCCAGCACGGATTTTTGTGCTGGATTTTGACGGCGATATCAAAGCAAGTGATACCGACCCACTGCGCAGGGCAATTTCTGCCGTATTAAGCGTGGCTGAGCCCGGCAAAGATGAAGTTGTTATCCGGTTGGAAAGTGGCGGCGGGCTGGTGCACTCCTATGGCTTGGCGGCTGCACAGCTTGATCGTATTCGCAGCAAAGGCATTCGTCTGACCGCTTGTGTCGATAAGGTGGCGGCAAGTGGTGGATACATGATGGCCTGCGTGGCAGATCGTATCATTGCTTCGCCCTTTGCGATTCTTGGCTCGATTGGCGTTGTGGCACAACTGCCAAACTTCCATCGCCTGCTCAAGAAAAACAACGTCGACTTTGAGATTCTGACCGCGGGCGAGCATAAGCGCACTATGACCATATTCGGGGAGAATACCGATAAAGGCAGACAGAAGTTTCTTGCAGATCTGGAAGACACCCACGACCTGTTCAAAGACTACGTTAGCGAGCGCCGGCCAGAGCTGGATATTGCGGCAGTAGCTACCGGTGATATCTGGTTCGGAAAACGTGCCTTGGACGTAAAGCTGATTGATGAGATCAAAACCTCCGACGAATATCTCATTGAGGCTTGTGACAGGGCAGACGTAGTATCAGTGTCATTCGAACGTAAACGAACCTTGCCTGAAAAACTCGGGCTGGCAACCAGCTCTGCGCTGGAACACACCGTATGGAAAGTGTTGAGTGCGTTTCGCAACCAGAAAATCCAGTAGCTAACTAAAATTGGAGAAGGCCATGACCAGCGATGTCGAATTCAAAGCCTGGAGAGTTGAAGAGCTAGATGGCAACTACAAAGGCACAGAACAGACCCTGAGCACGGCCGATCTCCCGGCTGGCGAAGTGCTGATAAAAGTCAGCCACTCCTCGCTGAACTACAAAGATGCGCTTTCGGCCTCTGGAAACAAAGGCGTTAGTCGATCCTTTCCACATACACCAGGCATAGACGCCGCAGGCGAAGTGGTTGAGTCCGCCACGGGAACCCCGGCAGTAGGCAGCCAGGTTATCGTAACCGGCTATGATTTGGGCATGAACACCGCTGGAGGTTTTGGCGAGTACATCCGGGTACCCGCCGCTTGGTGTGTTCCCATGCCCTCTGGTTGGGGTGCTCAAGCCGCCATGATCTACGGTACTGCCGGCCTCACAGCCGGTTTGTGCGTGCAAAAACTCCTGACCATGGGTGCCAGGCCAGAGCAGGGCAGAGTGGCAGTCTCCGGTGCCTCAGGTGCAGTTGGCAGCGTTGCTGTAGAACTGCTGGCAAAACTTGGCTTCGACGTAGTCGCGATCAGCGGCAAAGCCGACCATGCCGAAAGCCTCAAAGCTCTGGGTGCAACACAAGTGCTTGGCCGCGACGCACTGGCCGAAGACAGGAAGCCCATGCTGAAACCGGCCTTCGCCAATGCCGTGGATACAGTAGGCGGGTTACCTCTTGCCGAACTGCTAAAGCAAATCAAACCGGGCGGTTCCGTATCCTGCTGCGGACTGGTTGCTGGCCCACAGCTACAAACAACGGTGCTTCCATTCATCCTGCGGGGTGTAAACCTGCTGGGTGTTGATTCAGTGGAGATTCCGCTGGCGGACAAAGAAGCCGTATGGGAAAAGTTTGCGGGTGACTGGAAGTGCGAGAAGACGGAAGCGTCTGCAAAAAGGATTGGCCGTGCTGATCTGGAACGTGCGCTAAACGCCTTTTTGAAAGGCGAGTCATCAGGAAAAATCATTTTAGATCACGCGATCTAAAACGCCATAATTTAAGCCGCCAGAGCGGGGCTACTCGTCAAAACTGTGCGGAGCCATGGATGGCGGAGCCAAGCGTACAAGGACGTATCCACAGCGTGTTTTGACGAGTAGCCGCGCTCTGGCGGCAGACTCCGGGTCAGAGCTTCAAGAAGCCCGACGCCGAAACAACGGCAAGTCGGTATCCGTAGCAGCCTGATATCCCTGACTGAAGAAATTCAGACACCGAGCCGCCTTGCGAATATCCTTATCAGGGCGCAACTCATAAGTATCAAAGCCACAACGCTTCATAAACTGAAGCTGATCCAGCAGCACATCCCCAATTGCCCGCAGCTCATTCTTGAAGCCAAACCGCTCCCTCAAAAGGCGAGCAGAGCTATAGCCCCGGCCATCGCTGAACTTGGGGAAGTTAACCGCAATCATCGGCAGATCATTCACATAATCTGCCAGAATCTCCGGCTCATCATGGCTATCGAGCCATGCGCCGACGTCGTCATTACCAATAAACCGCTCACGATTTTCAACCCACAGGTCAGCTGGAATCAACACGCGCTGCTGTGTTGGAATATCCAAAGCTTCGCCATTTTCAGGGCGCTGTACCACATTCCATTGGTTCTGACGGATGCTGCCATCCCGGAAAATAATGTCAGGCATAAACCCGCTCCTTGAAAGGATCAATTCCAACACGGCGGTAGGTATCCAGAAACGATTCTTCCTCCGTGCGCTTGTTAACGTACACGTCAATAATCTTGGCGATCACATCCGGCATATCATCCCGAGCAAAAGATGGGCCCAGTATCTTGCCGATAGTGGCGTCGTGTTGTGATGCCCCACCAAGGCTCACCTGGTAGAACTCCTCACCTTTCTTGTCTACCCCAAGAACACCGATGTTTCCTACGTGGTGATGACCGCAGGCATTCATACAGCCTGAAATATTCAAATCGATTTCACCAAGGTCGTACAGGAACTCCAGATTATCGAAGCGGCGCTGAATCGCATCTGCCACAGGAATCGACTTGGCATTTGCCAGAGCGCAGAAGTCACCGCCCGGGCAGCAAATAATATCCGTCAGCATGTTCAGGTTGGCGGTGCCAAACCCCATAGGCACAATCTCTTGCCAGAGTTCCAGCAAACGATCCTGACGCACATCGGCCAACACCACATTCTGCTCATGGGTGACCCGAACTTCGCCAAAACTGTATTCATCGGCCAGATCTGCAATCTGCTCTAACTGCCGATCCGTCACATCTCCCGGTGGGGTCCCGGTTTTTTTCATAGTCAGAGAAACAATCGCATAACCGGGCTTTTTGTGAACATCCACGTTGTATTTAAGCCACTGGTCGAAACCACGATTCTCGAACCTTTGCTGGGCGAGAAGTTCAGTCGCATTATCCAGGATGGCGTAAGCCGGCTCGGTAAAGTAGGACTTGATGCGATCGATAGCTTCAGGGGTTAGTCGGCTGGGGGAGTCCTTGATGTGAGCCCACTCAGCCTCAACCTTCTCCGCAAAGCCTTCTGGCGTTAACGCCTTCACCAGAATCTTGATGCGGGCTTTGAATTTGTTGTCGCGGCGGCCATAGCGGTTATAAACCCGGAGAACCGATTCCAGATAGGTCAGCAGGTCGAGTTCCGGCAGGAACTCTCGGATAACCGGAGCCACCATGGGCGTTCGCCCGAGACCACCACCTACATGAACCCGAAAGCCCAGTTCGCCTGCTTCATTACGTACAATCTGAAGACCTATGTCGTGAACCTGAATGGCCGCCCTGTCGGTTTTCTCTGAGGCGTTTACCGCAACCTTGAACTTCCGGGGCAGGTAAGCGAATTCCGGGTGAAACGTAGACCACTGGCGAATGATTTCGCAGTAAGGTCGCGGGTCTGTAAGCTCATCGGACTGTACGCCAGAAAACTGGTCAGTTGTGGTGTTTCTGATGCAGTTACCGCTGGTCTGGTTGGAGTGCATTTCGACTTCTGCCAACTCGGCAAGAATGTCAGGCACATCCTCCAGGTTGGGCCAGTTTAGCTGAATGTTCTGGCGGGTTGTAAAGTGCGCATAACCCTTGTCGTAATCCCGGGTGATACGGGCCAGGCGGCGAAGTTGAACCGAGCGCAGCATGCCGTAAGGCACACAGATGCGCAGCATGGGTGCGAGCCGCTGCACGTATAGCCCGTTCTGCAAACGAAGGGGCAAAAATTCATCTTCAGCCAATTCACCGGCCAAAGCCCTTTCGGTCTGGTCCCGGAATTGTGCAACCCGCTCGACAGCCATTTGCCGATCGTGTTCGTCGTATACGTACATAGTAGAGAGATCCCGCGGAAATAATATCGTGAAAGCGTGGTTATGGAAGCCGGCGCCTTATATCTGAAACGAAGGATAACAGTCGCCCCTTATACTAGAAACGATTATTTCAAGATATGTTTATCGATTATGGTGATAAGGGCTCGCGCGGTGAGCTGGACGAATGTCAATTTGGTGCTTTACTGATACGGAGAAACTTAAGTGAGCGGTCGTCTCACTCAACATCAAAGTTGCAGGTTTTACATAACAGGAGCAGGGAATGAAGGACTCGATGCAATCAGATAGCACCATTGACGCTGTAGCTGCAGTAGTAATTATTGGGCTCGTTGTGGCGTTTGCGGTGCTGTGGGTATCTGGCCAGTAAGGATTACCGGCCAGACAAAACCATCTGCACAACCACGATAAGAGTGCCGATAAAGAGGCCGGTGAAGAGAAGGGCACCAATGACATAGGGCCATGGGCTGTGGCTGCCAAAATCCTCTTCCCGGCGCTTGCTGGACTGAACGCCCAGAGCGCCGGCAGCCACGCTTTGGATTACTTTTAAAACACCTGGCCCTTGAGGCTTTTCGTTTTTGTTTTTATCTTTGCCTGGCGTATCTGCCATAAAAACTCATCCTGATTGGGTGCGAGCCTGGCCTTTACTCCGCTGGATCATAGGCAAGGCTTGGTGCCAACCAGCGCTCTGCTTCCGCTTTTGAAAGGCCTTTACGCTCAGCATAGTCTTCAACCTGATCTACGCCAATTTTACCCACAGAGAAAAACTTGGACTCAGGGTGTGAGAAGTACCAACCCGAAACCGCAGCTGTTGGGAACATGGCAAAGCTTTCTGTAATCTCGATACCGGTCTGGGCGGTGGCATCGAGCAGCTTGAACAGAGTCGCTTTCTCTGTGTGGTCAGGGCAGGCCGGGTAGCCAGGCGCCGGACGAATTCCGTGGTACCGCTCCTTGATCAGATCTTCGTTAGCCAGTTGCTCATCGCTGTTGTATGCCCAGAACTCTTTGCGTACCCGCTCATGCATGCGTTCTGCAAAGGCCTCCGCCAAGCGGTCTGCGAGGGCTTTGACCATGATCGCGTTGTAGTCGTCGTTGGCGTTTTTGTACTCCAGCGACATTTCTTCCGCGCCGATACCGGTGGTTACCGCAAAGCCACCAACATAGTCGCAATGCTCAGAACCTTCTTCTGCCACAAAATCTGACAGCGCCATCATCGACTTGTTCGGGGCTTTTTCATCCTGCTGGCGCAAGTGGTGCAGGGTGGTTAGCTCTTCAGTGCGGCTTTCGTCTGTATAGACCACAATGTCATCGCCACGGCGGTGTGCTGGCCAAAAACCAATCACACCAGAGGCGCTTACGCGCTTCTCGTCAACCATTTTGCGAAGAATAACCTGGGCGTCATCAAACAGGTTTCGCGCTGCTTCACCGCGTTTGGGGTCGTCGAATACCTGGGGATATTTGCCGGCGATATCCCAAGAGATGAAGAAGGGCGTCCAGTCGATGTAAGGTTCAAGCTCCTTCAGGTCGTACTCTTCAAACCGCCGTATTCCCGTGAAGGTCGGCTTGGGTGGAACGTAGTTGTCAAAGTTGATTTCCGGAGCCCGTGCCCGAGCTTCTTTCAGGCTGACGAGCTTGGTGCGGTCACCGCGCTGCTTGCGGCGTTCCCGGATCATGTCGTATTCCTCACGCGCATCGCTAACCAGTTTAGGCTTGGCAGTTTTGCTGAGCAGTTGTGAAGCGACGTTCACGCAGCGAGAGGCATCAGACACATAAAGGGCAATGTCGTTTTTATAGTGGGGCTCAATTTTAACAGCCGTATGTGCCTTGGATGTGGTGGCACCGCCAATCATCAATGGCAGATGGAAATCCAGGCGCTGCATCTCACGGGCAACATGCACCATTTCATCCAGTGACGGTGTGATAAGGCCGCTCAAGCCGATGATGTCGACATTGTGCTCTTTGGCTGCGGCCAGAATTTTATCGCTGGGCACCATAACCCCAAGGTCAATCACTTCGTAGTTGTTGCACTGCAGCACTACGCCAACAATGTTCTTGCCTATATCGTGAACATCGCCCTTAACCGTGGCCATCAGGATTTTGCCTTTAGCCTGCTGGTCTTCAGATTTC
Organism: Marinobacter sp. DY40_1A1; assembly: GCF_016597815.1. GTDB lineage: Bacteria > Pseudomonadota > Gammaproteobacteria > Pseudomonadales > Oleiphilaceae > Marinobacter > Marinobacter xiaoshiensis. Next base: position 1,229,759 of record NZ_VCHA01000001.1, read on the forward strand.
TCTGCTTCAATAAAGGGAATAAGGTGGGCAACCGCCTGTTTCATAACTCGGGCGCTTTTAACTACCTGGGGCAGGAACATCTTTCCGTCGCCGAACAGGTCGCCAACCACGTTCATGCCGTCCATCAGCGGGCCTTCAATTACATGAATCGGGCGCTCGGCCTGTTGGCGGCATTCTTCTGTATCTTCAATAATGAAGTTCGTAATACCCTTAACCAGCGAATGTTCTAGCCGCTTTATGACGGGCCATTCACGCCAGGCCAGATCTTCTTCCTGGGTTTTGCCGCCTTTACCCTTGAAACGCTCAGCAATTTCCAACAAGCGATCCGTGGCATCTTCGCGACGGTTGAGTACAACATCTTCAACCAGCTCTTTCAGCTCTGGCTCAATCTCATCGTAAATAACCAGCTGCCCGGGGTTTACGATACCCATGTTCATGCCGGCTTTGATGGCGTGGTAAAGAAACACGGAGTGGATGGCTTCACGCACCACATCGTTGCCACGGAAGGAGAAGGAGACGTTACTTACACCACCTGAAATGGATGCGTGGGGCAGGTTCTTCCGAATCCAGCGACAGGCGTTTATGTAATCCACTGCGTAGTTGTTGTGTTCTTCAATGCCGGTGGCAATGGCAAATACGTTCGGGTCGAAAATAATGTCGCCCGGATTGAAGCCAATGCCGACCAGAACGTCATAAGAGCGCTTACAAATTTCGGTTTTACGCTCAAAGGTGTCCGCTTGCCCTTGTTCGTCGAAGGCCATAACCACAACAGCCGCGCCGTATCGCATGCAGATCTTTGCGTGTTTAATGAAGGCTTCTTCGCCTTCTTTAAGGCTGATGGAGTTAACCACCGCCTTCCCCTGAATGCAGCGTAGCCCGGCTTCAATGACGTCCCATTTGGATGAATCGAGCATGATGGGCACGCGTGAGATGTCCGGCTCGGAGGCAATCAGGTTCAGGAAGGTGACCATCACCTCCCTGGAATCCAACATGCCTTCATCCATGTTGATGTCGATGATTTGAGCACCGTTCTCAACCTGGTCCCGGGCAACGCTCAGGGCTTCTTCATACTGCTCTTCTTTAATCAGGCGCAAGAAGCGCTTGGAGCCGGTAACGTTGGTGCGCTCACCAACGTTGATGAAAAGAGTGTTTTCGTCACCTGTGAAAGGTTCAAGGCCTGATAGGCGAAGTGCTTTTGGACGCTCAGGAATCTTGCGGGGAGGGTACTTGGCAACGGCTTTGGCTATGGCTTCGATATGGTCAGGCCGCGAACCGCAGCAGCCGCCAATAATATTAAGGAATCCGTCGCGGGCAAAGCCTTCAATAATTTCAGCCATTTCTTCCGGTGTCTGATCGTACTCACCAAACTCGTTAGGGAGGCCAGCATTCGGGTGCGCACTAACGTAGGTTTCTGCCTTGGCTGAGAGTTCTTCAACGTAAGGGCGCAAGGCATCGGCGCCCAGAGCGCAGTTAAGCCCCACAGAGATCGGGCGAGAGTGGGCAATCGAGTTCCAGAAGGCTTCTGTTGTCTGGCCTGAAAGCGTGCGGCCGGAGGCATCAGTGATAGTGCCGGAAATCATGATAGGCAGTTCTATACCACTGTCTTCGAAGTACTGTTGAGTTGCGTAAATGGCAGCTTTAGCGTTGAGCGTGTCGAATATGGTTTCGATAAGGATAATATCGCAACCGCCCTCAACCAGGCCCTCTACCGATTCATAGTAGTTATCAACCAGGCTCTGAAAGTCAGTGTTTCGGTAGCCAGGGTTATTCACGTCGGGAGATAAAGACGCCGTGCGTGAGGTTGGCCCAACGGCGCCTGCCACAAATCTCGGCTTGGAAGGGTCTTTGGCGGTATACTCGTCCGCTACTTGCCGTGCCAGCTTTGCGGCCTCTACGTTCAGCTCCCTTGAGATTTCTTCAAGGCCGTAGTCCGATTGGGATACGCGAGTGGAGTTAAAGGTGTTGGTCTCAATAATATCTGCGCCTGCATCCAGGTATTCAGCGTGGATATTCCGCAACAGGGCAGGCTGAGTGATATTGAGCAGGTCGTTGTTGCCCTTTACTTCACGGTCGTAGTCGGCGAACCGATCGCCCCGGAACGCTTTCTCGTCCAGTTGCAGGTTCTGGATCATGGTTCCCATGCCGCCATCGAGAATCACAATGCGCTCTTTCAGGGCTTTGTGAAGTTGTTCCAGGCGAGTATTGCGATCGGTCATAGTCAGTATTCCGGATGTCGTCATTAACGGCGTGTTTGGTCCAATGGCGCGGGATCATAGCAAAAATGCTGGCGACAGTCGTAGTTCCGCGCCCAGTTATTCTTTACTTGCATCAAGTTCGTGTGGACGGCCTATGGTAAGGGAAAGTTACTACCCTGGGAAAGACCAACTAAATTGGTTGGTCTTTCATGTTGCCACGAACTCCCTTAAAATGAATCTAAACTTACCAACGGGTTGATAACATGGCATTGGTTACTGTGACAGATCCCGCACGGGATTATCTTGCACAACTTATCGAAAAGCAGGACGTGGAAGGCATGGGCGTACGGATTTTCGTAACCCAGCCGGGCACTAAAAATGCTGAAACCTGCTTGGCTTATTGCCCTCCCAACGAGATTGTACCTACAGATGAGCAGGTCGATCTTGAAAAGTTCACGCTGTACCTGGATCACAACTCTGTACCCTTCCTTGAAGAAGCGTATGTAGACTATTCCAAGGATCAGATGGGCGGCCAGCTAACGATCAAAGCCCCGAATGCCAAGGTTCCAAACGTTGATGAAAACGCGCCTTTGCCAGACAGGGTGAACTACGTTCTGGCTTCAGAAATCAACCCGAACCTGGCGGCCCACGGTGGTGACGTTTCGCTAGTGGAAATTGTCGACGGCTCCGTTGCAGTATTGCGTTTTGGTGGCGGTTGTCAGGGTTGCTCAGCGGTTAGCCTTACTCTGAAGCAGGGTGTAGAAACCACGCTCAAAGACAGAGTGCCAGAAATCACAGCCGTTCGTGATGTGACGGATCACTCGAAGACCGAGAACGCGTACTACCAATAATGCTCGCAGGCTTTAAGCCCGGTTGCCATTGCTGATGTAAGTTTACGTCAGATCCCGGAATATCTGCCAGATACATCGCAGGTATCCCGGGTGCATTGCTTTTCCTTTCAGCTGTACTCTTTCTCCCTCTGGTTCTCAGCTCTAAAGCTTTTCCTGATTTCGCTGCCACAGTTGCTGTGTAACGATGGCTTCTCGGCCAATGTCACAGATTGCGGGCTAACGCATCATTCGTTCTACAATCAGAGGCGGCAACTGATGGCCCGCCCGACCACAAATGAAAAAAAGCTGCAGGTAAAATGCCTGTATTTGAAAACCGGGGTTCCGCTTGTTTGACGCTGCGTTTATTTCCGTGCCCATCATGGCCGCCTTGGTAGGCTGGTTTACCAATTGGCTTGCAATACAGATGTCCTTTTACCCGGTGCAGTTTGTCGGCCTTGGAGTTATTGGCTGGCAAGGCGTAATTCCGCGTAAAGCCGAGAAAATGGCCCATATCTGTATCGACCGAACACTTCGGCAGTTTGGTGATCTTAATGCCGTCTATCAAAAGCTTGAGCCTCAAAAGATTGTTGAACAGGTTCTTTCGCAGGTAACGCCACGACTCGACGAATACATTGATGAAATGATGTACGAGATTCAGCCGGTGCTCTGGGATAACTTGCCCATGTTTTTGCGCAGGCGCATATACCAATGGGCGCGGGAACAATTGCCGGCTCGCATTGAAGATCTTGTTGAGGATTTTGGTGATGATCTTGATGAGCTGGTTGATCTCAAAGCGCTGCTAAGCAGAGAGTTGAAGCAGCACCCCGATTTGATGAACCGCATATTCAAGCAGGCCGGCGCGGTTGAGCTCAGATCGGTCATCAACCGTGGGGCTATCATCGGAGGCATTCTTGGCTGCGTACTTGCTCCGCTCTGGTCGCGCTATCCCGAACCTTGGTTGCTGCCGGTTGGCGGGTTTGTAATCGGCTTTGTAACGAACTGGCTTGCGATTAATCTTATTTTTTCGCCTCTGAAGCCTCGCCGCTTTCTGTTCTGGCATATACAAGGGCTGTTTCTGAGGCGCCAGCCTGAAATCAGTGACATCTGGGCAACCTTGGTTGCAGAAGAGCTGATTACTGTCGAGAAAGTGGCGGATGCCATGATAAACGGATGTCGGGGCGACCGCACTCGTGCAATTATACAGAAGCACTTGAGGCCCCTGATGGACAACTCCTTGCTAGTGAAGCTTACAGCTCAGGTAACGGTTGGGATGAGCGGCTATACCGAGTTGAAAAAGGCAATGAATCAGCAGGCACTTCATGCAACACAGGACGTATTCAGCGACCCCGCTTTTAACAAGGAGCGTGCGCCTGTTGTGGCCAGGGTATTGGCTGGGCAAATGAAAGCGCTGCAGCCAGCAGAGTTTCAGGACATACTCCGACCGGCATTTCGCGAGGAGGAGATACAGCTCATGTTTGTTGGTGGCATATTTGGCGCCATCGCGGGAACCATACAGTTTTTGGCGTTGATCAATTACCCGCTTTAGCTACTCAATATTGAATTAAAGGAGAGCTCCATGCCTGTCTGGGCAATGCTTGTCGCACAGTTTGCTGTTACTGCTGCCGCTGTTCTTTCAGTGCTTCTGGGGTTTTGGCTGCTTGTGATTCGGCCTTACCTTGATCGTAAGGTGGCGGAGATTGTTGCTATGACTGACGAAATTGAGCCCCGTGTAGCTCAGGGTGTAAAGGTTGGTGTGGCTGAAACCCTGAGGGAGCTACCCGAAAACGCCTGGGATGGCACCGTCAAGGAGTCTACTCGACAATTCCTCAAGTTTGGCTCCGGTATTTTCGAGAACGGGCTCAGCAGCTTGCTTGGCAGTGCAGCAGATCTGGAACGACGCAAACCCTAGAGGCAATTTGTCGGCCGGGGCAGACCTGCTATCCGGCAAGCTGTTTTGGCAGGGGTGCCAGGAAAGAGTTGCATGAGATAGATGCTGTTACCTTTATCCTCACCCAAAGCCTCCTTCACTGACTTTACAAACAGTCGGTTTGAGGGCGGTGACATTTCGTGTTCTTTGTAAAAACATCTCAGAAACTCTATGATTTCAAAGTGGTTTTCATTCAGCTCGATCTGGTCGTCTGCAGCAATTATAGCGGCAATCTCAGGCGTCCAGTCGTTCGGATTTTCGAGAAATCCTTCGTTGTTCCTCTCGGGCATGCTTCTTTGTGTCATGGGTTACCAGCTTATTACTTTTTGCGCCTGTGCGGTCAACTCAACCATGGCTGGGAAGTCCACAAGCGAAGCTTTTCGAGCAGTCTGAGCAAGACCGCGGGCTAACACGTCTGGAGACAGGGCATAAACGGGTATGCCAGCAGTCAGCTCCCCTGGGGTCGCAAGTGCCAGTACCGCGTTCTCAATAAGAAGAAGTGCGTCCCCGGGATTTAAGGACCGTAGGCATTCGCCTGAGCGCGGGTGCTCGGGGGCCTTGTTAAGAATATGGAGAGTGTGAATCTGGGCCATAACGGGTTCCGACCTGGTGTGAGTCAGCCTGCAAAGGCGGTGTGTGAGTGTTGGCGTATTACCTCAGCACTGCTTTCAGCTATGGCGACACCTGCCACCATACTGTCCGGTACAAGTCCGTACAGGGCGCAGGCTGTTGCATCTGCATATATCGCTTCAACACCAAAAACCGGCGCAGCGGAAAGATTCCTTTCTACCGATTTTTGCTCAATCCCCATAGTTTCCTGGGACTTTCGCAGCCAGTTAACGCCAGCCCCTGTAAACAGCAATGCAACTGGTTGGTCGAAAGCTGCAAGTGAGAAAGCCATGTCGAGGGCTTCGCGGCCCGCCCAGGCTCCGTAAGGAGGTTGATCAATAACAATCAGCGTGCTCATGTTCAGTCGCCTGCGTGGAAATAGAGTACCCGTGAAGATGCCATAGTGCCTTCTACCCACTCACCAAGCCCGGCAATGATGAACGGCTCCCGGAGGTTGCTGGCGGGCAGCTCATAACGCTTTTGTTCTGACTCATCTATCAGACCGCGCCTTAACGCCGACGCAATGCAGGCGACGCCAGGTATATCGTTATCACTCAGAAAATTGCCCCATTGGTCTGCCCAGTGGGATTCGTCCGAAGGGGGTGAGGAGAGCGAGGAGGCAAGGTGAACGCCATCTCCATAAAGGAAGACTCTATCCACGGTATGTCCAGCCGCTACCGCAGCTTTTGCAAACAGCAGCGCTGTTTGCGGGGCTTGGGAAGAGTAGGGTGCTCCGGTGATGACCAAGGTGTAGTTTTGAACAGTGGTGGCAGTCATGGGTGCAGTTCTCGCCTGAAGTTGGGCCAGTGTACCAATAGCAAAAACCCCGGCAAAGGCCGGGGTTTTGCAAACTACAGAGCTCTTGGAGCGCTCCGGACTGTTTGATCAGTCGTTGGAGAAAGCGCCAATAAGGTGCAGCAGACTCACGAACAGGTTGTAGATGTTCAGGTACAGTCCTGTAGTGGCCATGATGTAGTTTGTTTCACCACCGTTAACGATACGGCTGGTGTCGTACAGGATGAAGCCTGACATCAGGAATACAATTGCTGCGCTCAGGGCCAGGCTGAATGCTGATATTTCAACCCCGAACATGGATGCAATCATCGCACCCAGTGCGGCAACCAGAACCACAACCAGACCGGCAACGAGCATGCCACGCATGAAGCTGAAGTCTTTTTTGGTAGTGAGAACATAGCCGGACAGGGCGAAAAACACCAAACCTGTGCCGCCGAGGGCTTGCATGATGATCTCACCGCCACTTGGGAACTGCAGGTAGTAGAACAGGATCGGCCCAAGGGACAAACCCAGCAGGCCGGTGAAGGCAAATACTACAGCAATGCCAGCTGAGCTGTTCGCAGTACGTGGGAGTACAAACCAGATCAGAGCGAGTGCGCCCAGGCTGCACACAAGGCTTGCGCCCTGGCTCAAGCCAATGGACATGGATACGCTTGCCATGACAGCGCTGAATACCAGCGTCATTGCCAGCAGGGTGTAGGTGTTACGCAAAACCTTGGTAGCTGACGCACTCATTGGTGCGGTAGCGGACCCACGGGCAATCATGCCATTGCGGTTCTGCTGAGCGTTGAACTGTCTGTTTTGCATTCTGATCTCCGGTTAAATGCAACTTGGTTGGTTACGGGCGTCAGGCCCAAAGCCTGATAGGCGCCAATCACCTAGAATTACACACTATCATAATGTCGAATTCTCAACTTTCAATCATTTACGACACGAAAGTCGTCCCTAGATTCCATTAAACACAGTTAATGTTCAAATTTGCATGGAGTTTTGTGCAGGGCGTTGACAGCACAGACAATTCCGGTATCATGCACTCCGCTGTCGCTAGGCAGCAATGGAAAAACGGTGGGCTGGCAGAGTGGCCGAATGCAGCGGTCTTGAAAACCGCCGAGGGTTAGTAGCCCTCCCGGGGTTCGAATCCCTGGCCCACCGCCATTTTTTCCATGAAATCATATGCTTAATCTCTCCAGAATACTTCTCGCATCACCCAAGAGCTCGCTTTAACTTTTACAAATCAGTTGTGGTCCGGCACCCCGATGCATGCTCTTTGGTATTCCAGGCTTTAAACTGGACGAAGCGACCCCATCTTATCCTCTTGACGCTGAGCTTTGTATTTCAGGGGTGCACACGGGAGGTAGATATGTCAGGCAATAAAGTAGATACCATGAACGAGGCTGGCGCTGTAGATCGTCGCGATCGCAAGTTTTCTGTCTCTACTAACCGCGGCCAGGCCAGCCACAGAGTGCGCTATGTTGAGACGGGTGGTGCCAGTGTGGATATTGATGAGTGCACCTTCTGTGAAGCCATGCCTGATCTTTCGGGCACAGGACAGCGCCAAAAGGATGAAGAGGAAGAATAGGGCGTACAGTGCTTCATACCATTTTCAAAATCGGCTCAGAAGCGGTAAATGCTACTGAGCCTTTGGTTTAAAGTTCCCGGCCAGGGTAGATCGCGCTTTTTTGCTCATTTGCGTGTTGATTGCGGGCGATGAGCGTTTCAGGCTGGTTATCCGGTAGCTGCCAGCCTTTGAGGTTTTCTTCAATTAATTGCACCAGAGCATCAATGTGCCCGGGTGTCGCATTGAGGGCGGTGATGTAGCTGAAGCCTTCACCGCCTGCCTCCATAAAGTATTCGCGATTTTCTTCGTCGATTTCTTCGATAGTCTCCAGGCAGTCAGACGAAAAGCCGGGGCAAAACACGTCTATGGACTTTACTCCCTGGCTTGGCAGAGTCTTCAGCGTCTCGTCGGTATAGGGCTTGAGCCACTCCTCTCTACCGAAGCGGGACTGGAAAGTGGTTATATAGTCTTCTTTTGCCAGTCCAAGCCGTTCCGCAAGAAGCCTTGAGGTTTTGTGGCACTCGCAGTGGTAAGGGTCGCCCTTCGTAAGGTATTTGAGGGGCACTCCGTGATAGGAGAGGACCAGTTTCTGGTTGCGCCCTTTTTCTTCCCAGTGGTTTTCAATATGGCGCGCCATCGCCTCAATGTAGGGCGAGTAGTCCGGGTAGTGAGAGACAAAGCGAAGGTCCGGTATCCAACGGCGCTTTGAGAAATCTTTTGCAATGGCGTCGAATGTAGAGGCAGATGTCGAAGCGGAATACTGCGGGTAAAGTGGCAGGACTATAAGTTTCCTGACACCTTGCTGTTGCATTTCATCAAGTACCCGTGGAATTGAAGGGTTGCCGTAGCGCATGGCAAAGCCTACAACCACATCGTTGCCGTATTTCTTTCTCAGGCTCTCCTGAATGCCTTCGGCTTGCTTCGCTGTATGAATCAGTAGTGGCGAGCCCTCAGGTTGCCACACGCTGGCGTACGCCGCAGCGCTGCGCTTGGGGCGGATGCGAAGGATAACGCCATGCAATATCAGCCACCAGAGGGGGCGAGGTAGCTCAACTACTCTGGGGTCAGACAAAAACTCACCCAGGTAGCGCCTTAAAGCTGAGGGGGTTGGGGCATCTGGAGTGCCCAGGTTGGTTACCAGTACACCAATCCGTTCCGGCTGGTTGTGCCGGAAGTTCTCTGAACCTTTGTATTGCATGGGGAGGTGAATCCTGAGCGTTGATCGAAAATACGAAAGACTATTTACTGGCTGCGAGCTTGCTGCGCCATGCGAGGGGCCAGACCACTGATGTCGTATCCGGCGCCTCGCGCTTTTGTGAAAATTTCCTCGGCGTTAACACTGCGAGCAGCATTCAAAGCCCAGAGCACAGTACAACGGGTTCCGCTTCTGCAGAAAGCCAATACGGGCTTTTCGGAATTCTGGATCATTGCCCCAAAATGATCCACATCGGCGTCAGTGATGTTCCCCGATGCCACTGGCATGTAAACCCAAGTCATGCCATTTTCCAATGAGGCGGCCTCGAGATCAGCCATAGCCGGCTGTCCAAATTCCTCCCTGTCTGGACGGTTGGCAACCAGTGTCTTGAAACCAAGCCTGGCGGCTTCTGCCACATCGCCGTACGTAATCTGTGGAGCGACAGAAATTGTGTCGTCAATCTTTCGGATATCCATGGGGGTTAGTCTCCGGATTCGGTAAAAAACGACGCCATCATCTCATAGGTGATGGCGTCTGTCAGAATGATAGGCGGTCAGTCGGCTCACTCTTGGGCCGTCGTGCTCCAACCTTGGGCGGGCTTGCCCGCTCGCATGCGCTCTATCAGTTCGAACAGGCCCATGCCAGCCACCATGGACGCTACAAATACAACGGATTTGATTTCACCCGCGCCCACACCTACAAGCCCGGGGCCCGGGCAGATACCGGCGATACCCCAACCAACCCCGAACAGCAAGCCGCCGATGACCAGGCGTTTATTTATATGTGACTGGCCCGGCACCCTCATGCTGAAACCAAGGAACGACAGGGTTCTTTTTCGCGCAATCGCAAATGCAAAAAGCCCAACGATAACTGCGCCGCCCATCACGAATGCAAGAGAGGGGTCCCAAAGGCCCGCAATATCAAGGAAACCTAACACTTTTTCCGGATTTGCCATGCCAGAAACAATCAGTCCAATACCAAACAGCAAGCCTGCGAACAACGAGGCCAAAGCAGATTTCATGAATTACACTCCCAATACGTGTCGGATTATATAAACAGTCAAAAACCCGGCGAACATGAAGCTCACCGTTGCCGCTAATGATCTGGGCGACAGCCTTGAAAGCCCGCAAACCCCATGACCACTTGTACAACCCGAGCCATACCGTGTGCCCACGCCCACAAGGAGCCCTGCAATTATAAGCGCTGGGTATCCGGCCTCTATCTCAATGGGCGGCAGTTCCGCAGAAAGCACCCATATAGCCGGTGCACCGATAAGACCGGCGAGAAAGGCTATGCGCCAGCTAGTGTCACCGGATGATGGAGACAGCAAACCTCCAAGTATTCCACTGATTCCGGCAACCCTGCCGTTTAAAAGAAGAAAACTGGCAGCAGCGAGGCCGACCAATACGCCACCAACCAGAGCCGACCAGGGAGTAAAACTACTCCAGGCTATGTCAATCATTCAGTAACTCCTATAACGCACGATTTCAGTTAAGGTATTCTAATTGCCTTCCAGTGCTAAGCAGATTCCAAAGATGGAATAGGAATAAGCTTATAACCGGAAGCAATCATACCAAAAAAAAGCCCGGCGGGAATGCCAGGCAGAAGTGTGCGAGTAGTATCCATGAAAGACTTCCAGACAAACCGGCGTCAGCAGGGACTCCGGTATAAGCAAGTATTGTCTATATTATGAACACTTCAAGCTTGAGGCACTCTTGCATGGGAACATTTTTGCATATAAATCCCACTCTTATACTGCGGCCTGTTGCAAAGCGGCTCTCAGCCCGACTGAAATTGCCTGCCAGCTGTAATATAATAAGCGCCAAGCGAACTATCCCTTCCCTGAGGTTGTTACATGTCTGATGAGAACGACAAGAAGCCGGAAAATGATCCGCAACTTGCTGCAAAAATAAAGGATTCAGCACGGCAGATCTGGCTGGCTGGTCTTGGGGCCTATACGAAAGCTGAGGAAGACACCGGTCGCTTCTTTGATCGTCTCGTCCAGGAAGGCGAACAGTTGGAGAATAAGACCCGGGGAGCTGTCGAGAAACAAATTCGCTCCGTGGAAGATCGGGTTGAGGGTGTTCGCGAGCGGGCAACCGGCACCTGGGACAGGCTTGAACATCTTTTTGATGAGCGCGTTTCGGGCGCCTTGCGCAGGCTGGGCATTCATCGCAGTGAAGATATAGCTGCCCTGGAACACAGGATTGAAGCTCTGGAAGCGGAACTGTCGATGCTGCGGGACGGCCACCGCGCAGACGAAGAAGAATAAAGGGAGATTACACCAGGTATTCCTGGCTGATCAGTTTCGCGTGCTCCTGAACATCGGGGACGAAGTAGGGCAGCATAAGGTGCATCATCTGATAGACGCCGCGACCGGGATCTACCGATTCCCGGTCGTCAAGATGGGATAGAGTGTCATATGCACTCCAGTAACAGGCGGTAAGGGTGAGCTGCTCGCACAGAGAGTCCAGATCATCATCCTCAATGCTCATCATGTTTTGGTTCCGTAAGCTTTGGCAGATGCTACGGAATGCCCCGGTCTTCTTTTTAAGAATCCGTTTGAATCGCAGTTGCAAGCGATCGTAACGGGACAATACATTCACCAGATCCTGGTACAGAAACCGGTACCTTGCCACTGCCTCAAATAAAATGTGCAAGAAAAAACTCTGTTGGTCCAGGCTGATATCTACGTCTTCGGGAACAGAAAGCAAATCCAGCACTTCGGATTCATAGGCGGAAAACAGCTCTTCTACAATGTCGCCCTTACTTTTGAAGTGGTAATACAGGTTGCCGGGGCTGATATCCAGCTCATCCGAGATCAACAACGTAGTTACGTTAGGCTCACCCAGACTGTTGAATAACGACAGGCTGGTGTTGAGTATTCGATCCCGGGTTTTAATTTTTGTCATATCGGCCCCGGCCAGGTATCAGAGGTCAAATGTAGCCCATACCGGGCAGTGATCGGATGGCCGCTCCATGCCACGGAACTCGTAAGACACACCAGCTTCCTTTGCTTTCGTTAACAGGCCGTCGCTGGCCATGATCAGGTCAATACGCAGACCCCGTTTGGGCTCCCGTTCAAACCCTTTGCTGCGGTAATCAAACCAACTGAAGGTTTGTGCCTCATCAGGGTACAGGTGGCGAAACACATCGGTGTAACCTCGAGCCTCAACCTGGGCCAGCCATTCACGCTCTTCCGGAAGGAACGAGCATTTGCCGGTACGCAGCCACCGCTTTGCGTTGTCTGGGCCAATACCGATATCTTTATCGGTGGGAGAGATGTTCATGTCACCCATGATCACCACGTGGCCGTCCCGATCGTTAAGCTCGTCCAGATAGGCCATCAAATCTGCGTAAAACTTTTCTTTGGCTGGAAACTTGATGGGGTGGTCGCGGCTCTCGCCTTGGGGGAAATAACCGTTGAGAACAGTGAGCTTTTGCCCATTAATTGTGAACTGGCCGGTAATCATGCGGCGCTGGGCGTCTTCGTCATCTCCAGGGTAGCCTTTAGTAACCTGATCTGGCTCCATGCGTGACAATAAAGCAACACCGTAGTGGGTTTTCTGGCCGTGGAAATGCACGTGGTAGCCCAGTTCACGAATGGCCTCAACCGGGAATTCTTCATCTCTTACCTTGGTTTCCTGAAGGCCGATAAAATCGGGGTTATGGCTTTCAATCAGCGCTTCAAGCTGGTGCAGGCGGGTACGTATACTGTTGACGTTAAAAGACACAAACATCATGACTAAAAACTCTCCGGCGTTGGTTGCCGCAGGAGTTTACCACATTGAAACCGCTGAGCTGCGTCCCTGGAGACGGCAGTTTCAGGGAATGAGGTCACATTCCGGATAGTTGTTCACTTCATAATGGATGGTTGCAGTGTGGTTTTGGTCAGCGTTCTCGCGCACGTTGGTAAGGCCCGAGTAGGCTGTGAGAGCGCCTTTGTTGTTGTAGCCAAGAACAATAGGATCCACCAGGAATTTCAGAACAAGGCTTTCCGGGCGGATTTGCACCAGATGATCGGCCTCTATTGAAAGGTTTTGAGCAGGCTCCAGTATAAAGGCGTAATCCGTTCCACGGGTGGGTGCCAAGAACCGGAATTTTACGGATTCACCAGTGGTAAGCTTATGCCAGTTCTGGCGTACCAGGTTGTCAAAGCCGGCATCCACCACCAGATCGTTCGAACCGCCTAAATTGGACTGTTTGATTTCTCCCCCGGGCTGCTGCCACACAATCGCCGCAGAATCTGAAGCCGGGTAGGTAATTTCAAGCGACTCTTTAAAGTCTGGCTGTTGATATTTCACCACTGGGCGCAAAAGAGAAGAGCGGTAATCGAGGCGCTTTTCAGCGAAAGGGTGGCGATTACTTTCAGCTCGGCGGATATAGACAACCCTATGCTCCAGAGGCTGGAACACTCCGGCTTTACAAGAACCTTCAATGCGGTGCCGTTCCTCATATAGCGCTTCTCCAGTGCTGGATTCCGCCTGCCCGGTAAACTCAAACAGACCAGCAGATGCTGGTGCTGCCAAGGCGGCCAGAACAATCGCAGCAGCAACAGTTGTTCCTGTCCGAGTCATCTACACAAGCTCCGGGTAGAGTGACTTGCGAAAGAACAGTAACAACGGAAACACTACAAACCAGCCCAGAGCCAAGGCTGCCAGGGAGAGCGGCAAGTCCGGAAGGGCTACATTTCCCAGTTTACTTGCCGACCAATAGGCGAGTGGACCTGCAATGGGCGCAAACACAAAGGCCAGCCAGACTTTGCGACTGATCCAGTTCAGGGAATGGCTGAGGGTGGTCATGAAGATTGCCCAGATAGCCACCAGCCACACAGGTGTAATCAGGTGTTCATCGCCTGTGTTGCCATCAGTCAGAATGCCGGCATTGAGCCAAAGGCCATCAAGCAGGGAGCCAACAAGGACCCCCAGCCCGATAAATTGCAATTCCGTAAAGCGATGCTGGCTCACCAGCACAAAATGGATAACCAGAAACGCCACGACCACCAAGGGCCCCATCAGATCGGGATACACAACACAGGTAAACCAACCGATCTGAAAGAGTAAGAAGTTCAGTATATTACGAGCAGCTTCTGAAGTAATCATACACTCAGTATGTTCTGCCGCTTATTGCCGGGCTTGGCGAAAACCAACTGTGATACTCCGATAGCCCGCTCGCTGAACCCTGCTTCGCAATAGGCGAAGTAGAAGTTCCAGAACTTGCGAAAGGCCTGGTCGTAACCCATGGATTCGAGGGCGTCCCGGTTGGCCATAAAGCGGTCACACCAGTCCCGGAGCGTGCGAGCATAATGAAAGCCGGTATCTTCCGAATGGGTGAGTACCAGGTTTGACTGATTACGCACCGATTCCAGAATGGCACCGAAAGATGGGATAAAGCTCCCGGGGAAGATAAAACGCTGGATAAAGTCCACATTTTTCAGGGCGCGTTGGTAACGCTGTTCCGGCATGTTGATGGCCTGAATCAGGGCCAGGCCATCTGGTTTCAGCAAGGCGTTAATCTGGCTGAAATAGCTGTCCAGAAACTGCGGTCCAACGGCCTCGATCATCTCAATGGAAACCAGCTTGTCGAATTGGCCTTCCAGGTCGCGATAATCATCGAAGAGCATGGTGATTTTGTCGTCCAGGCCTTCGCTGCGTACCCGCGCTTGTGCCAGTTCCAGCTGCTCTTTGGAGATGGTTGTGGTGGTTACGTGACACCCGTAATGTTTGGCAGCGTGAATGGCAAAGCCCCCCCAGCCGGTGCCTATCTCGATCACACGGTCGCCGGGCTGCAAGTCCAGCTTCTTACAGATGGTGTCAAGCTTGTGAACGGCGGCTTCCTCCAGTGTCGATTCCTCACTGGGGTAAATCGCAGAGGAATACATCATGGTGGGGTCGAGAAAGGTTTCGAACAGATTGTTGCCCAGATCATAATGGGCACTGATGTTCTTTCTGGAGCCATCTTTTGTGTTGCGGTTCAGCCAGTGCAAGCCTTTCAGCGCAGGCTTGGTGACCCAGCTGAATTTGTCTTCAAATTCGTTCATCCGGTCTATGTTGCGGGTAAAGAACCGGAGCAGGGCAACAAGATCCGGTGATGACCAGTCTCCCGCTACGTAGGCTTCAGCTGCGCCAACGCTGCCGCCAGTCAGCAGGTCACGCCACGTGCTTTGGTGGTGTACGATCAGCTCTGCCGGTGGGTGTTCAGAGTTGCCATCGCCAAAAATCAGGTCGTCCATGCCGGATTCGCGAATAGTGAGTGTGCCTGCCTCCAGTTGCCGTAGCTGCTGGATAACCAGGTTGCGCGCAACGCGTGTAACCAGAGAAGAGCGGCCCTTCGAGCTGGTGATACTGGTAGTGGCCGAAGTGTTTATGTTCTCCATGAGCTTACCTTTCCTCGAGTCTTGTTTGAGTCGCCTGTGCTGGTCACATCGACACCCTGATCGGTGTTCCCCAGCCTGTGGGCGGGGTCACTGTCAGCGAGTTTGTCCGGGTGGGTGTAGAAGGGCGCACCCTTGAATTTCAGCTTCAGCGCGTGCCAGTAAATACCGGCAGCAACCTTGAATGCTTCCACCGGGAACTGGCGCAGACTTTTATGAAGGGTTTTACGTGTGAGAGGGGCTCTCTGGACTACCAGGGTGGCATCAAAATGTTTTTTGCCTTCTTCCAGCACGTTCATGTGAATTCTCAGCTCCGGCCCACGAAAGCTGAATGTCCATTCGTAGTGTTGCGCCATGGCGTTGAAGGGAGACACATGAAAGCGCTTGGTGAACCCGAACTGTTCTGTGCGCCAGCCAGCAGAATTGGGCTCGCTGCCCGTTGTTTCCAGGCAATACACATGACGCTCATGCCAGGGGGTATTGGTAATCTGCGCCATGATCACAGCAGGAACATCGCCGTTGGCGCCACTTTTGCCAGTGCGATAGCAAAAGTAAAAACTCACCGGGTTGAAAATATACCCGGCGTAGCGGGGGTGAGTAATCAACTCCACCGTCCCGTCAGGAAACCAGCCTGTTGCCGCTTTTACCTGATCCCGCACCGCTTCTGACAGGTCACCGGCCTCAGGTCGGAAGTAGTCTTTGCGCCTCAGGGACATCCAGTTGAAGCGTTCCAGCGAGAAGAAGGGGCTTACATTGGCAACCTGATGCCACTCATCGGTATCCAGCGCCAGCATGCCAGTGTGGTATTCAAACTCGTGCCGAACCGGATACAAACGCCGGTGTCGGATTGAGCCATGTAACCATTGGCTACCCATGTTCAGAGCTCCACTCCAAAATCACCCGTTACCCGCAGGGCGCTGCGCACGCCATCCTCATGGAAACCGTTGAACCAGTATGCGCCGCAATAATGGGTGCGGTTTTTATTGCCAATGTCTGCATACCGCTCCTGGGCTTGAACGGCTTCAAGGGTAAACACAGGGTGAGCATAGTTGAACCGCTTGATGACCTTATCCGGTGCGATGTCACGACTGCGGTTCAGGGTGACGCAGAAAACCTCCGGGGCCTGATGAAAATTCTGCAGAATGTTCATGTTGTAGGTGACCGAAACCGGCTCGGTGCTGTGCTTTGGAATGTGGTAATTCCACGCGGCCCAGGCTCTTTTGTTGCTTGGGAGCACGCTGCTGTCAGTGTGCAGAACCACATCATTCTTTTGATAAGGAATGGCACCCAGAATGTCACGTTCCTGGTCGCTGGGGTCGGTCAGCATCTTGAGTGCCTGGTCGCTATGGCAGGCAAATATGACCTGATCGAACTCGTGGGCCTGCCCTTGTGCCGTTACCGTAACGCCGCTCTCATTTCTGCTTACAGCTTGTACCGGTGTATTCAGGCGAATGCAGTCACCAAGTCGATCCATCATTGCTTTCACATATTGGGCAGAACCACCGGAAATAACCCGCCAGGTGGGACGGTCGTCAACCGATAGCATGCCGTGGTTATTGAAGAACTGGAGGAAAAAGCGGATCGGGAACTGCTCCAACACAATTTCCGGCGCCGACCAGATAGCTGCACCCATGGGCACAATGTAGTAGTTCCGGAAGTATCGGGAGTAACCGTTGCGGTTCAGGTAGGCGCCCAGAGTTTCAGTGCTTTCGATATTTCCAGCCGCCATGTCGGCGCGGGTTTCTTTATTAAACCGGAGAATCTCCCGAACCATATTCAGGAATCGCAGATTGAACAGGTTTTTACGTTGGGCAAATAGCGTATTCAGGCTGGTACCATTGTACTGCAGGCCCGTGGTAGTACTGTCTACGCTGAAGCTCATATCACTGACTTCGGAAGGTACTCCCAAGCGCTCCATCAGGCGCATGAAATTCGGGTAGGTCCAGTCATTGAACACAATAAAACCGGTATTAACCGGCCAGGTTCGCCCGTCTGCTTCCACATATTCAGTGTTGGTGTGGCCACCCGCGTAATCGCTGGCTTCAAAGATTTCTACATCGTGTTTTTCTGCCAGAAGCCAAGCAGCCGTGAGGCCAGATACACCGGCACCGATAACGGCAATTCGCTGACGTTCGTTGTTCATTGATTGGTTTCCTGTTCGCTGGAGCTTTTGCGGGCCATGGAAGCGGCCATGCGGTCAATCAGTGACTGGGGCAGGGCTCCCAGACATTTCAAAATCCATGTAAAGCGCTTGGGGAAAGCGATTTCGCTATGGCCCTTGGCAAGGCCGCTCACAATCCGTTCTGCGGCCTCTTCGGCAGTGACGAGAAAGGGCATAGGAAAATCGTTGCGGTCGGTCAGGGGCGTTTTTACAAACCCCGGAGATACCAGCACCACATCAATTCCTTCTGCGGCAAGATCCGCTCGCAGGCTCTGGGTGAAGTACGCCAAGGCAGCCTTGGATGCGCCATAGCCTTCTGCCCGGGTGAATGGAAACCACCAGGCAGAAGAACCTACAATAACCAGGGTGGCTGGCAAGTCTTTGGCGCGAGCACGGCGCAGTGCAGGCAAGGCAATGTCAATACAGCGCGCAGTGCCGATCACATTGGTTTCAACATTCCGGGTAATAACATCGCTGTTGTAATCGGCGACATCGAGGTATTCACAAGTACCGGCATTGAGTATGGCCATATTAAGATCGCCAAAGGATTCCAGATTTGGCGCTATGGCTTGCAAGTCCTCTTTGCTGGTTGTGTCTGCCACTGCCGGAACAATCCTTTCTGCTGCAAGACCTTGAAGCTGCTCCAGGGGTTCAACACGGCGTCCGGTAACGATTAATCTGTGCCCACCGCGTATGAGGGCCCGGGTTACAGACTCGCCAATCCCGGAACTGGCGCCGGTGATCCAGATATTGGATACGGTTTTAAGGCGATCGCTCATCCTGCGTAACCCTTCACCCAGCGAACAACCCTGCCAATCACCGGGAGGTTTTCATACAGCAACTGGCCCGCATCGAAATAATCCCGGTGATAACAGATTTTGCCGCACTTCACGGCCACATGGCTGATGCCAGCAACCTGTATTTCACGCCCGCCACGAATGCGCTTGTGGCGTAAAAGCATTACCCAGGGAATAGTGGCAGAGCTGTCCTGAACCACGGCATCTTCAAAAACAAATTGGCAGGAGATTACGTTGGAATAGGCCCCGGCGAAGTAATGGGTTAACGCATCAAGGCCTTCGACAGCGCCAAGCGGGTCCTGAAACTGTATGTCCTCACTGTACACAGCAGGCAACTTGTGCAGGTTACCTTTGTCCAGTTGGTTGAACAAAACCCTGAACGCTTCCAGTGTCGCGGGCATGGCCGGGTTGGGACAGCCAACTTCGATTTTCATTTCTGCACCTTTCTGATTTGGTCACGCTGGCGGGTTTCTTCCCGAATATGTTTGGGTATCGGGTTCAAATCCCAAATGATGCCCAGTTTCGATAAAGCCCAAAGCCCATACCAGGTCACATCGATTTCGTACCAGCGGAATCCTTGGCGGACAGATTGAGGCCAGCGATGGTGGTTGTTGTGCCAGCCTTCACCGAGGGTAAGCAGCGCCAGCCAGAAGTTGTTGCGGCTGTCGTCCGATGTTTCAAAGCGGCGCTTACCCCACACATGGGAGAGGGAGTTGATGGAAACCGTTGCGTGGAACAGCGCCACTGTGGAAATGAAGAATCCCCAAACCAGCAGCTGCAGACCATTAGTGCCAAGCTCCGGTGCCCAGGCAGCTAGCGCTTCACCTAGCCCGTAAATCGAAAGTGCAGACGCAGCTGGCACCAGCGCATCAAAACGGTTGAGAAGTTTGAGTTCAGGGAATTTCAGCCAGTCGCGTATGCGCTTTTCATCGGTAATAAAGCCTGCATCACAGGTAAACCACCCCATATGGGCCCACCAGAAACCGCCGTGATGAGGGGAGTGCAGGTCTTGTTCCCGGTCAGAATGCTGGTGGTGGTGCCGGTGATGCGCTGCCCACCAAAGGGGCCCCCGTTGAGCTGCACTGGCACCGAGCACCCCAAAAATGAATTGTGCTGCGCGACTGGTTTTAAAGGTCTTGTGTGCAAAGTACCGATGATAGAATCCCGTAATGGCGAACATTCTTAGCCAGAAAAACACAAGGGCAAAACCGGCTGCAAACCCGCTAACGCCGGTGTAGAAGGCCAGTAAACAGGCCAGGTGCAAAGCCAGAAATGGTATAACGCGCACAACGTTGAAGGCGCGGGAGTTAGCATCTATGTGATCCGATCCGGCGTCGGAATCGAACCATCTTTGAATATTGATGAAGAAATTTTGCACTCGGGTCATACCCTGATTGCCCTTTTGCTCTGAATGGAACCTGTACAGCGAGGTGTTCGGAAATCCCGGGCCCTGTCGCTTGCTCGTTTGTACGCTCTGACCACTGTAATTGGATGCACCATAAACCATGTTTAATCAGACGATTTCTGAAAATGATATACGCCGTATCGCGATAGTTGGTTCAGGCCTTGCCGGTTTAACTGCCGCCATCAAACTGAAAAAGAAGGGCCACGACGTAACAGTGTTTGAAAAAAGCCGAGGCCCCGGCGGCAGGCTCGCAGCCAAACGGGTTGCCGGTGGTTCCGCAGATGTTGGTGCCCAATACTTCACTGCCCGCAATCCCGACTTTTTGCCATTTCTGACAGAGTATGCCGGGAAGAATAGCTTTGGCACGTGGAAGGGTCATCTGGCGTTTCAGAACAAGCAAGGCCAGTGGCAGGGGTTTCCTGAGGAACCCCGCTATGTTGGTACGCCGAGAATGACTGCTATTTCCCGTGCGCTGGCGGCCCATGTAAATGTGGTGGCAGAAACCCGGATCGAACAACTTGTTCGCAACAGGGATGGTTGGTTACTCTCGGATACCGGTGGAGAGCAGGTGGGCCAATTCGATCAGGTGATTATCACCGCGCCGCCGGCCCAGGCCAGAGATTTGCTGGCGCAAAGTAATTTGCCTGAATTGGCTGCACAGCTTGATGATGCAGTAAGCCGGGTTTTACCCTGCTGGGCTGTGGCCGTCAGGTTTGAGGAAAACCCATGGCCGCGCCACCTTGGCATGCGGTGTGATCATCCCGCTCTTTACTGGGTGGCCAATAACTCCAGTAAACCTGGGCGTGAAAGTGCAAATTCCGAGGACAAAGGCGTGTGGTGGGTGTTGCATGCAAACGCTGACTGGACGGAACAGAATGTCGATGCAACGCCGGAGCAGGTAACAGCAGATTTAACCGCAGCCTTCCGGGAACTGACCGGATCGGATGCAAAAGCGACCGACTCAGTCGCTCACCGCTGGCTGTATGCTCGCTCAGAAGGTGGCGCCAACCCGGGCCACCTTTGGTTTGAAGAGCAGGGTATCGGCCTTGCGGGCGATTGGCTCTGCGGCGGCAGGGTTGAAGGCGCTTTCGACAGCGCCTCTGGTTTGGTATCTGCCTGCTCGGCAAAGCCAGTTAGCCGGTGATCCCTTTTGCGGCATCTACGGTGGAATCCGGGCGGGTATAAAAGTGGGTGATGGTTCCGTCGCTGAACTTGCTGAAAAAAGCACTGACATCGGTAATCTTTTTCAGCGAGCGGGTACGGTTCACCGGGTCCCGCACCAGTACCTTTATGCCGTTGAAGTTATCCTGAATGTTGGAAAAACGAGCCCGCATTGAGCAAGTCACCACGTGGGCAGGATTCAATTCCATAGCTTCGGCCAGCCAGGCGCTGTGGCTGGCAATGCCACTGGCTGACAGATCTTCCCGGGTATCCAGGTGGTTCAGCTTTACCCGGTTGACGATGCAGAAGGAAAAACTGTCGGGGCGCTGGCGGGCAACCTTCCGGAAAGCTTCCCAAAAGAAGTTGTCAGTGAGTTCTGCAAAGTACCGCATGTTGCTAAGGCAGGTATCAACCCACTCAAAGCTCTCTGCATCCTCCAGAACTTCGTTGATGGCCTCACGTAACAGCCAGTCAAATCCCAGCGCTGTTTTGTGGGCGTATACCTTGCGGTACATCTGGTAGCGGCTGTATACAAAGTCCTCCAGCGCCCCCAAACCTTTCTGGGTAATAGCCAGTCCAAGCCAGGGTTCTGATTCGTCCCACCCAATACGCAGGTTGCTGAGCAGGTGATCGAGGTTAAACCCACCGATGGTTACCGACGAGTGGAACCCGTCGCGGAGCATGTAATCCGCGCGATCGGCATCAATTTCCCCGGATACAATGGATGAGAGCAGGCCAAGCACCAGCTGCGGAATATTCTCGCTGATCAGGGACCCGGCTTCTGCATCTTCTCCTGCAATAAACCCCCAGAAGGTTCTGGCATGGCGGCAGAAGGTCTCGCTGGGCGTTACCTCGGTGGTTTCCATAATGCCGATAACATCTTCGGCATGGAGCCCGGCGCCTTCCATATCCACCGCTGCGAGCACATCGTGCGCTACCCGCACGGAATAGTGCTCGTGTTCCAGTTCCTCTGGCTCGGTGCTGTGGTAGGCAGAGTAATCGACGCCTTCCCACAAGTCGGCAAAGCGACCAGGCCGGCTCATCAGATCACGAATCCGCTGTGCCTTGGTGAACTGATGGGAAAAGCTTGAGTGCCCACTGTCATGAAGCAGGCAGCCCATTCGAATGGTCTTGGCCAGGTAATCAATGGCGTCGAGTTGGCTCAAGCTGAGGTCGGTCTGGTTGCTAAGCTGTCGCTCACGCAGGTAGGCGTCGATCATTGAGCGGAACATGCGCGTGCCAACGTGCATAACGCCAATGCTGTGCAGAAACCGGGAGTGTGTTGCGCCGGGGAATACCAGACTGAGAATGTCGTTTTGGCAGATGTTGCGCAGGCGCTGGAAAAGAGGGTGGTCAATCACCTGCACCTCATGACGGTATAACGGAATTGCACCGTGAACCGGATCCATTATCAGCTTGTCATAAGCGCCTAACAGGTCATTTACTGCACTTCTCATTCGCAGGAATCTCCGGGTTTCGTGAAACTGGCCTTGTTATATCACAGGGGCGTGCCAAAATAGGTTTTGAAAAGCCGATTTTCGTTTATCGCTGGTAGTTTAGGGCAGCAGCCATGACCTCGCGCACCGGGCGCCTACTCATTCGAATACTGATCATTGATGCAGACGAGAAGACTCGTGCCGAACTTGCGCGCTACCTTGAAACCAGGGGCTTTTACGTGTCGGGATATCATGATCTGGCCACAGCAAGTGCGGTCATTGAAGATAGCATGCCCGATGTTATCTTTGCAGACCTCATGCCCCCTCAAATCGAGAGCCTGGCAGATCAGCTGGACGAAGCTGAATCACCAACGCCCATCGTTGCATTCTCAGCCACTGAATCGAGTAAACAGGTCGTCGACGCGCTTCGTGCCGGCGCATCGGATTTTGTCCTCAAGCCGTTTGCTAAAGATAAAAAGTCCCTGAGCGATGTGATTCGCAAGTTGCTCGACCGTGTAAGGTTGAGTCGGCTTAATCAGTTGTATCGTCAGGAGCTGGAAGACGCCAACCGCGACCTGAGGGATGGCATTGCCGAATTGCGAGCCGATCAAAGGGCAGGGCGCAAGGTTCAAATGCGCATGTTGCCGGAGAAAGAGCAGTTTACCGGCGGCCTGTACGTCGACCATCTGATCAAACCCTCTCTTTATCTTAGTGGCGATTTTCTCGACTACTTCCCCCTCAGTGAAGACAAGACACTGGTCTATATTGCCGATGTGTCCGGCCATGGTGCCAGCTCCGCATTCGTGACCGTGCTGCTGAAAAACCTGAGTAACCGTTTGCAGCGCAACCTTCGTCGTGGCTCTACTGACGACATTCTTTACCCTGACCGCTTTCTGCAGCGAATTAACTCTGAACTGCTCGATACCGGCCTGGGAAAACACGTTACGATGTTTGTTGGTATCATATCCCTTAGCGAGCGTAAGTTAAGATATTCAGTGGGAGCCCATTTCCCGATGCCGGTGCTCTCATTTGAAGGCGGGGAAACGGCATTTCTGGAAGGTAGCGGCCTTCCAATAGGGCTCTTTGAAAACCCTGAGTGGGAAGTGTATGACGTTGCTCTGGACAAACCTTTCCACCTGATTCTGTTTTCAGATGGGATTCTTGAAGTCATCCAGCAAAAGAGTCTGGATGAAAAGGAGCAGAGACTACTTGAACTCGTATCTGGAGGTCGTCACACTGTCGCATCTCTAAACGAGGCTCTCAAGCTCGATGAGATCACGGAGTTGCCGGACGATATCGGTATAGTGACGGTTACTGATACGGTTAAAGTGTCAGACAACACATCGTTGAAATAGTGGCAGTGTGAGAGACATGGCTGGTTACAAGATCCTGCAGGCTGAAAAACAGGGCATTTATGTCCTTAAGTTTATTGGAGAAATCCGGCTGAACCTTTGTTGCACGCTGGATAACCTGGTTGATTCCATTACTCTGGATCCGCACTTCAAAACCGTGGTGATTGATCTCACGGAAACTGAAATTATTGACAGCACCACCCTCGGCCTCCTCGCCAAAATTGCGATGGCCGCCCAAAAGCAAAGCCAATTCTTACCTACGCTTATTACAACCAACCCGGATATTACCCGTATTATCACCTCCATGGGCTTTGATAAGATCTTTATTATCGTCCGTGAGCCTGCCTCCCGCATCGAAGAACTCGAAGAAATACCTGTATTGAGAGCGAGCGAGCAGGACGTGCGTGACAGGGTATTGGCCGCTCATAAAGTTCTTATGGGGCTGAACAGCCAAAATCGGGAAGAGTTCAAGAATCTTGTTCGCGCTCTGGAGTGCGAAGAACCCAGCTGAGCCGCTGTGTTTGCCTCATCAGGGCCCCAACGGATTCGAACCTGATTCAAAACAGACGGACTAACTATGCCTGAACAAAACGAGCCTCTAAAACATGGGGTTGAAGAGCCGGTGCACGATGTAGCGGTTCTCGGAGGAGGCAGCTTTGGCTCTGCCCTGGCAAAAGTACTCGGTGAAAATGGTCACCGGGTGCACTTCTGGATGCGTGATGAGGCCCAGGCTGAAGAAATCCGCACAACCGGCATCAACAGCCGTTACATGCCAGATGTTGTAATTGAAGGCGATATACTGCCGACCACGGACTTGGGCAGCGCTGTAAACAAGGCGGAAATCGTATTTGTCGCCATCCCCAGCAAGGCATTCCGTGCCGTAATCAAAGAAAACAGCGGCAACTTTCCCCAAGGGCAGATTGTTGTAAGCCTGACCAAGGGCATAGAAGCCAATGGCTTCAAGCTCATGAGCGAAATTCTCCAGGAAGAGATCCCTCAGTGTCGTATTGGGGTTCTAAGCGGCCCGAACCTGGCGAACGAAATTGCAAACCGGGAGCTTACCGCCACGGTGATTGCAGCCAAAGATCCCCAGGTAAGAAGCAAGGTTCAGGATCTTCTGGGGTGTGAGTACTTCCGTGTGTATGCCAACGTGGATATCTATGGCGTGGAACTAGCGGGCGCGCTCAAGAATATCTACGCCATTGTTTCTGGTTTGGCCTCCGCCTTGAATATGGGTGAAAACGCCAAGGCCATGCTGATTACCCGCGGGCTTGCGGAAATGAGCCGCTTTGCTGTCAGCCTTGGAGCAAACCCGATGACCTTTATGGGGCTTGCGGGCGTAGGTGATCTGATTGCTACCTGCACTTCTTCAAAAAGCAGAAATTTCCGGGTTGGCCATGCTGTAGGCCAGGGTAAGAAGCTGGATGATGCAGTGGCTGAGCTAGGTCAGGTAGCGGAAGGCATTTACACCCTGGAGCTGGTGAAAGAAAAGGCTGAAGAGCTAGGGATCTACATGCCCTTGGTTCGCGGGCTTTTTGAGATTTTGTACGGAGACGCTCCCATCAGTGCCGTGATCAACAAACTGATGATGTCTGTGCAGAACTCCGACGTGGAGTTCATACTGCCGAGAACAGTCGCAGAATAAAAAGTAAAGGGTAATGCGGGAGCCACTATTGGAGGTTAACTGTGCATCTGCTCATTATGCGTCATGGCGAGGCTGGCTGGCATTCGCTTGATCAGGAACGAACACTCACCGAAATGGGCCGCAAGCAGGTTGCGCAGTGCGCCAGGCAGATCGCCGCATCGCCTTGGCGCCCTGAAGTTATCTGGAGCAGCCCCTACATACGTGCACGGCAAACAGCGGCCATTGTGTCAGAAATCCTGAACTGCCCCGTGGAAGAGAAAGACTTCATTACGCCGGATGACGACCCCGGCGTTTGCCTGAACGCCCTGCTTGAAAGCAAACACTCGCCATTAATGCTGGTATCGCATATGCCTCTGGTAGGGGCCTTATCCACATTGCTGGTTGATGGGCACCGTCGGGGCATTCCCTTTATGACGTCGCAAGCAGTGGTTCTTGATATGCCCGTTGTAGGCCCTGGCTGCGCAGACTTGAAAACCCAGTTTTTGCCCTGAATGAATTATGATCAGGGTCACTTCTATTGTTTGAGTACAGATTATGTACAGCTTTCCTATTGATTATGTTGAACCCGTTTTCCGGCCACCCAGCGAAGCAAAATCGCTGATACTGCCGGTAACCAATGGGTGTTCGTGGAATAAGTGCACCTTCTGCGAAATGTACACCCAGCCACAGAAAAAATTTCGCGCCCGCAAGCCGGAGGATGTCCGCAAGGATATTGAAAATGCTGCCAAAAGCCTTGGCGGCGTAAAGCGAGTATTTCTGGCAGATGGTGACGCCATGGTGCTGCCCACCCGGCGATTGCTGGAGATACTGGGGGAGTTGAATGCGGCGTTCCCGGAATTGCAGCGAGTGTCCAGCTACTGCCTACCCAGAAACCTCGCCAAGAAGACTGTGGAAGAACTCAAACAGCTGCGGGAAGCCGGGCTAAAGATTCTCTACGTTGGAATGGAATCCGGGGACGACGAGGTCTTGCAGCGCATCAATAAAGGGGAAACCTGGGAATCAACGCGCTCTGCCTTGGTGAAAATTCGTGAAGCGGGGCTAACCAGTTCTGTAATGGTGCTGAATGGTTTAGGTGGCGAAACCCTTTCCCGCCAACATGCCATCAATACGGCAACCCTGTGCAACGAAACCCAGCCCGATTACCTCTCTACTCTGGTGGTCAGCTTTCCCCAGGGAGAAGAACGTTTCCGTGAAGGGTTTGGTGCGGATTTTGTACCGCTTTCCCAGCAAGGGCTGTTTGAGGAGATTAAAACCTTTCTTGAACACCTTGAACTCGATAAAACCATATTCAGAAGCGACCACGCCTCAAATTATCTGGTCCTTAAAGGAACCCTGGGGCGGGACAAGCAGAAATTGTTGGATCAGGTTAACCTTGCCATCACAAGCCCGGGCGCAGTGCCGCTCAGGGCCGAGTGGCAGCGTGGGTTGTAAATTACCGATTAACGGAGCTGAGATATGAGCCAGAGCCCGGACAATCTTGTTGAACAGGTGCAAAAAGCTGGAAAGAATCTCAGCCATCCACCGTTGGAAAAGTGGCACCCGGAACTTTCCGGAGACATGGATTTGCGGATTAGCCGTGATGGCCTATGGATTCACAAGGGCGACCCAATCGGCCGGGAAGCTATCGTGAAATTGTTTTCAACCATACTCCGCCGTGAGGAAGACGGGCACTACTACCTGGTAACGCCTGTAGAGAAGTGGCGGATTCAGGTTGAGGATACGCCTTTGCTTGCTCACTCTCTTACCGTTGAGGGAAGCGGCGAGCAACAGATCATTAAGTTAACCACCAACGTGGGCGAAACTATTGAAGTTGGCGTGGACCATCCCCTCGAAGTCGGCAGCTATGAGGCGTCGGATCAACCCCGGCCCATAGTGCGCATACGCCATGGTGTCGACGCCCGCCTTGTAACCGCGGCTTACTACGATTTGGCAGAGTATGTTGTGGAACAAACCATCGACGGAAAGCCGGTATTGGGCGTATTCAGCCACGGAAATTTCTACAAAATCGGGCAGGGCGGTTGAAAAGCCTGGGGGCGCCCCCAGAAATGACGGTGGAAAACGCACTCTGTCACTTGTTAAACTGTGTTTTCATTCTTGTTACGAGCCTGGCTCTCAAACGAGGCCCGGTGGTCGTTAGTCCCTCTGTTCAGTCTGGCTGTTCATGATTACTTTCGATTGCCCTTAATCAATCAAACAGTCATTGCGACACTCAAGGAGATCACATGGCCCAACCTCGCGTTGTTACCATCCACTACACGCTCACCAACAACCAGGGAGAAGAGCTGGACTCCTCCCGTGGCGAAGGTCGCGAGCCTCTGTCTTATCTGGAAGGTGCACAAAACATCATCGGTGGGCTGGAAAGCGCACTGAACGAGAAGAACGCAGGCGACCAGGTTAAAGTTTCTGTTGAGCCTGCTGAAGGCTACGGCGAAATCAACGAAGAGCTGGTTCAGCCAGTTCCACGTACCGCGTTTGAAGGTGTAGACACCATCGAGCCAGGTATGCAGTTCCAGGCACAGACCCCGGGTGGCCCCCAGGTCGTACGTGTTGTAGAAGTCACCGAAGAGACCGTCACCATCGACGCGAACCACCCGCTGGCTGGCGAGACTCTGCACTTTGATGTTGAAGTCATCGAAGCGCGTGACGCCACTGAAGAAGAGCAGGAACACGGCCACGCTCACTAAGAGTGTAAGCACTGTTTCTGAAGAGAAGGCTCCTACGGGGGCCTTTTTTTGTTTCTGAAAAAGCGCGCCCGTCAAAAATACGAATTAGTACATGTTGCCATTTAGTAATTTAAAAATAATCGCCTAAACTCAGAAAAGGTATAGGAGCACCGTCGCCTCATTGGAGTAGTACGCATTGAGATTACTTTAGCGTCTGTACGCTTTCAAATACAAAGATGCATATATAATATTTCTAATGACAAGGAAGACGGAGCCATGAGCTACCTCAAAACAAAGTTAAAACTCCCCAGGTTACTGGCGCTCGCAGCCAGCCTTGCAGTCGTATCTGCTCCCGCTTTGGCGCAAGATAAGAGTTCAAACGGCACAAACGCCAGCAAGCCAAACATTCTGCTGATCGTATCAGACGATACTGGCTGGGGTGATCTTGGCCCGTATCTAGGCGGTGAGGCGCGTGGAATGCCGTCGCCGAGCATTGATAAGCTGGCCAAAGAAGGCATGTTTTTCACCAATTTTTATGGCCAGCCCAGCTGTACGCCAGGCCGTGCTGCAATGCAGACGGGTCGCATTCCAAACCGTTCAGGCATGACTACCGTGGCCTTCCAGGGGCAGGGCGGCGGTCTTCCGGCGGCGGAATGGACATTGGCCTCTGTATTGAAAAAGGCAGGGTACAAGACTTACTTCACCGGCAAGTGGCACTTGGGAGAGTCTGACTACGCTCTGCCCACTGCACATGGCTATGACACGATGAAGCATGCCTTCCTTTATCACCTCAACGCCTACACCTATACCGACGCGGAATGGTTCCCGCAAATGCCCGAAGACCTCCGGGAAGTTTTTGCAAAAGCGACGTCAGGATCATTGAGCGGCGACGCAGGTAAAAAGCCTAAGGAAGACTTCAAGGTAAACGGTCAGTATGTTGATACGCCTGAATTGGTAGGTATTCCCTACCTGGATGGTTATGTCGAAAAAGCTGCTTACGAGTTTCTCGAAGATGCAGCCCAGGATAAGAGCACCCCGTTCTTCATTAACGTGAACTTCATGAAGAACCACCAGCCCAACATGCCGCATCCTGATTTCATCCATAAGTCGGTCGCAAAATCGAAGTACGCTGATTCTGTGGTTGAGCTGGATACTCGTATCGGAAACGTGCTCGACCGGCTTGAAGAGCTTGGTCTTGCCGACAACACGCTCGTGTTCTACACGGTCGACAACGGCGCATGGCAGGATGTTTATCCTGATGCCGGCTATACCCCGTTCCGTGGCACCAAGGGAACCGTGCGCGAAGGCGGCAACCGCGTTCCAGCACTGGCCCGCTGGCCTGACCATATCAAAGCTGATTCACGAAGCGATGCAATCTCCGGCGGTCTTGACCTGATGGCGACCTTTGCGTCTGTCGCCGGGGTGGATCTTCCCAAAAAAGACCGGGAAGGTAAGCCGACTATCTTCGACAGCTTCGACATGACTCCGATTATGACGGGGGAGGGTGAATACAAGCGCAAAGAGTGGTTTTTCTTCACCGAAAATGAGCTAACTCCGGGCGCTGCGCGCGTGGGCAACTACAAGTATGTTTTCAATCTGCGTGGCGATAACGGCCAAGCTACCGGTGGTCTGGCAGTCGACACCAACCTTGGTTGGAAAGGTGTGGAAGCCTATGTCGCTACTGTACCGCAGGTTTTCGATCTGTTAGCAGATCCGCAGGAGCGTTATGATATTTTCATGACCACCTTTACGGAAAGCACTTGGGCGTTGGTTACTGCGAACCAGGCGATTACCGACAAGATGAAGACATATGTTGAGTATCCGCCACGCAAGCTGCAAAGCGATGGCTACTCAGGACCAATTACTCTCACTCAGTATCAGCGGTTCAAGTATGTCCGCGATGCGCTTGAGAAGGATGGGTTCAAGTTGGGTCTGCCCACTGGCAACTAAATTCGGCATATAGCTTGGCCGGGCTCGGTAACGGGTCCGGTTTTATATTGTTGGGCTGACCAAAATTGGCCTGAGGAACAGTACAGACCTGGAGATATCCATGGGAACCAAGACACTCCTGATTGCTGCAGTCGCGTTTACATTTGCCCTCCCCATTTCTGCGTTGGCGAAGGACCATCCTCTCCCATCGTGGAAAAACAGCGACTCAAGGGCGGCGATCATCACGTTCGTTGAGACCGTTACAGATACGTCGAGCGAGAACTATGTTCCGCCGGCGGACAGAATTGCCACGTTTGATAATGATGGAACGCTCTGGACTGAACATCCGGTATACACCCAGTTGGCATACGTGCTGGATCGAGTAAAGACACTGGCGCCCAAGAACCCGGAGTGGAAGAGCAAGCAACCATTCAAAGCTGTGCTGGAAGGCGATATGAAGGCGGTCGGTGCAGCAGGCGAAAAAGGGCTTGTTGAGCTGATGATGGCCACTCACGCCGGAATGAGCACCGTTGAATTCGAATTGATTATTTCGGACTGGTTCCAGACTGCCCGGCATCCCCGGTTTAAACGACCTTACACCGAGCTTACTTACAAGCCTATGGTGGAACTCCTTGAGTATCTGCGTGAGAACGAGTTCATCACCTACATTGTTTCCGGCGGCGGGGTGGAGTTCATGCGGCCGATGACGATGGATACCTATGGTATCCCGCCTCAGCAGGTGATTGGCTCGTCGATCAAGACTGAATACAAAGTTGTGAATGGCGCGCCGACACTAATACGCCTACCGGAAATCAACTTCAATAACGATAAAGGTGGCAAGCCTGTCGCTATTAACCAGTTTATTGGCAAGCGCCCGATTGCCTCATTCGGTAATTCCGGTGGTGATCAGCAGATGCTTGAGTGGACAGGTGCGGGTGATGGAGCTCGGCTGATGATGCTGGTGTTCCACGACGATGCAGAGCGGGAATACGCCTATGGCCCCGCGAATGGCCAGGCAGATACGCATTTCGGTAGATTTCCGCAGTCGTTGGTGGAACAAGCTGATAAGCAGGGATGGCATATTATCAGCATGAAAAATGACTGGGCTACGATATTTACCCC
This sequence comes from Marinobacter sp. DY40_1A1, assembly GCF_016597815.1. Taxonomy (GTDB): domain Bacteria; phylum Pseudomonadota; class Gammaproteobacteria; order Pseudomonadales; family Oleiphilaceae; genus Marinobacter; species Marinobacter xiaoshiensis. The sequence continues at coordinate 1,260,912 of NZ_VCHA01000001.1, forward strand.
AGTAGCTGACTAGCGCCGACAAGACAAAAAAAGGAGGAGCAGTCTTATCTGCTCCTCCTTTTTTAAAGCACCAAATTAATTGATGCTTTGCGTTACCAAACCAACTTACATGTTAGGATAGTTTGGACCACCGCCGCCTTCTGGCGTTACCCAGGTAATGTTCTGAGCAGGATCCTTGATATCACAGGTCTTGCAGTGAACACAGTTCTGAGAGTTGATCTGGAAGCGCTTACCACTGCCATCATCCTTTTCAACCACCTCGTAAACCCCTGCAGGGCAGTAGCGCTGAGCAGGCTCGTCGTACTTGGGCAGGTTTACGTTGATGGGGATATCAGGATCGGTCAACTTCAAGTGAACCGGCTGGTTTTCCGCATGGTTGGTGTTGGAAATAAACACCGACGTAAGGCGGTCAAAGGTCAGCTTGTTATCCGGCTTGGGATAGGTGATCTTTTTGCACTCAGCTGCAGGCTTCATTGCAGCGTAGTCAGGCGTCAAATCACGCAGCGTGAAAGGCAGGCTTCTGCGCAGAATGTTCTGCTCAAAGAATGCAATTGCGCCACCAATAAAGTTACCGAACTTGTGCATAGCCGGGCCGAAGTTGCGCTCATCGTACAACTCTTTATACAGCCAGCTCTTTTCAAAGCGGTCCGCAAAACTGGTAATTTCCTCACCAGTTTGGCCATTCTTGAGTGCTTCAAATACTGCTTCAGCGCCTAAAAGACCTGACTTCATAGCAGTATGAGATCCTTTGATCTTGGAGCTGTTCAATGTGCCCGCATCGCAACCCAATATCAGACCACCAGGGAAGCTCATCTTGGGTAGAGCGTTGTATCCACCCTTGCTCAGGGCACGGGCGCCATAAGAAACCCGTTTGCCGCCTTCCAGATACTTTCGGAATTCAGGGTGCAGCTTGAGTCGCTGGAATTCTTCAAACGGGCTCATGTGCGGGTTGCTGTAGGAAAGGTCAGCAATCAACCCAACATATACCTGGCCGTTCTCAAGGTGATAAAGGAAAGAGCCACCGGTAGAGCCGGTTTCTGTCAGGGGCCAGCCGGTTGTGTGTACAACAAGGCCTGGCTCATGCTTGGCTGGGTCGATGTCCCACAGCTCTTTAATGCCGATACCGTAGTGCTGAGGGTCTTTGCCTTCGTCGAGCTTGAAATCTTTAATCAGACGCTTGCCGAGATGTCCACGACAGCCTTCGGTAAACAGTGTGTATTTGGCGCGAAGCTCCATGCCGGGCATGTAGCCTTCTTTTTCCGAGCCATCGGCTGCAACACCCATGTCACCGGTAATGATACCTTTAACCTGGCCATCTTCTACAATCGTCTCAGCTGCAGCAAACCCCGGGTAAACTTCTACGCCCAGTGCTTCTGCCTGCTCGCCAAGCCAGCGGCACAGGTTACCAAGGCTGATAATGTAGTTGCCGTGGTTGTGCATGTTCTTCGGTACAAATGCGTTTGGTATCTTGGTTCCCTTATCCTGGTTTTTCAGCAGGAAAATATCGTCACGGGTAACCGGAGTATTCAGTGGGGCGCCTTTTTCTTTCCAGTCGGGAAAGAGTTCGTTGAGGGCGGTGGGCTCAAATACGGTACCGGCCAGAATGTGCGCGCCGATCTCAGAACCTTTTTCTACTACGCATACCGTCAGTTCTTCGCCGGACTCTTGTGCCAGCTGCATCACTCGGCAAGCTGCCGACAAGCCAGCAGGGCCGCCGCCGACGATAAGAACATCAAATTCCATCGATTCGCGTTCCACGTTGGTCTCCTCAAACATCTTTAATGGATATTGTATGCCCGTAGGCTTTTTTAAAATTCTGGGGCGCCATCATACCGGTAAATGTTTGCCCAGACGACTACCCACAGGCGAATACTCAGCCTTTATACGCTTAAAGGATAACGTATTTAAGGATTCAAACAAACGTTTGTTTGAATTTTAGGCAAAGGTTTGGCATTGTAGATTTGTGCTGTAATTCAGTGCTCTGAGCCGCCTGGAGCGTGTGATGCTGCCATTGGCAGCAGGCGCCGTACCGGTTAATTGGCCCAGAAAACATGCGTGGCGCGTCTAACTGGACTATTGACCCATTTAATCTTTGCCTTCAGTATTAGTCCGCCGTGACGGATGGCCCCAGTGCGAGGCCGCTGTTTGTAACGTTCGGTTTGTATACCAGTTTATCGGTATCTTGCCGAGACGCAGCAATCGAGAATGCTCTGTCACCCGCCCATACAGGGCCTGTCTTAGAGTATTTTTGGTTGAGAGTCATTAACCCATCGTAGAAGAACGAGGAATCTATGAAGGTTCTGGTCGCTGTAAAACGAGTAATCGACTACAACGTAAAGGTACGCGTCAAGCCGGATAACACTGGTGTTGATCTCGCCAACGTCAAAATGGCAATGAACCCATTCTGCGAAATCGCTGTTGAAGAAGCGGTTCGTCTGAAGGAAAAGGGCATTGCAAACGAAATCGTCGTGGTTTCCATTGGTCCCAAAGCTTGCCAGGAGCAGATTCGTACTGCTTTGGCGCTGGGTGCTGACCGTGGTATCCACATTGAAGCCGATGAGGACGTTCAGTCCCTCGACGCAGCCAAATTGCTAAAGGCCGTGGTTGAGAAGGAAGAGCCAAAACTGGTTATTCTCGGCAAACAGTCCATCGATACTGATAACAACCAGACCGGCCAGATGCTGGCTGCGCTGACTGGCATGGGCCAGGGCACCTTCGCGTCTGAAGTGGTTGTTGATGGCGACAAAGTAAATGTTACCCGTGAGGTAGACGGTGGTCTGATGACCCTTTCCCTGAACCTCCCTGCGGTGGTAACCACCGACCTGCGTTTGAACGAGCCACGTTATGCGTCTCTGCCAAACATCATGAAAGCCAAGAAGAAGCCACTCGATGTGACGAGCCCGGCGGATCTGGGTGTTGAGATTGCTGCGCGCCTGACCACGTTGAAAGTGGAAGCACCGGCTGCCCGTTCAGCAGGTATTAAAGTGGCAGACGTAGCCGAGCTGGTCGATAAACTGAAGAACGAAGCGAAGGTGATCTAAATGAGCATCCTTGTAATTGCTGAACACGACAACAGCAGCCTGAAGCAGGCGACTCTGAGCGTTGTAGCGGCTGCCAAGGCCATCGGTGGCGACATTGATGTCTTGGTTGCCGGCGAAAACTGTGGCGCGGTTGCAGAAGCTGCCGCCAAGGCGGAAGGCGTTGCAAAGGTACTGGTTGCCGACAACGCAGCATACGGTCACTTCCTGGGTGAGAATCTGGGCGAGCTGGTTGCAGAAGTGGGTAAGGGCTACAGCCACATCCTGACTTCTGCCGGCACCACAGGCAAAGACTTCATGCCGCGCGTTGCAGCGCTGCTGGACGTTGCCCAGGTATCTGACATCATTCGCGTTGAATCCGCAGACACCTTCGTTCGTCCGATTTACGCCGGCAACGCCATCGCAACGGTCAAGACCAGCGATAGCATCAAGGTAATCACCGTGCGCCCGACAGGCTTTGATCCTGTAGCCGCTGAAGGTGGTTCTGCATCCGTTGAGCAGCTGGACGTTGTAAAAGACGCAGGCCTGTCTTCGTTTGTAGGCGAAGAGAAAGCCAAATCTGATCGTCCTGATCTGGCCAGTGCCGGTATTGTTATCTCCGGTGGTCGTGGCATGCAGAACGGCGACAACTTCAAAATGCTGGAGCAGGTGGCTGATCTGCTGGGCGCTGGTATGGGTGCATCCCGTGCTGCGGTTGACGCCGGTTTTGTACCGAACGACATGCAGGTAGGTCAGACCGGTAAGATTGTTGCGCCACAGCTGTACATCGCGGTGGGTATCTCCGGTGCTATCCAGCACTTGGCCGGTATGTCGGATTCCAAGGTGATCGTTGCGATCAACAAGGATGAAGAAGCACCTATCTTCCAGGTTGCCGATTACGGCCTGGTAGCGGATCTGTTTGAAGCAGTACCGCAACTTGAGGAAGAGCTGAAGAAGGTTCTGTAACCTTCTGCCAGCAAACGAAAAAGGCACCTTCGGGTGTCTTTTTTGTTGCAGAGCCATAAGTTGTAATCTTACCCTCGTAATCAGCCTTCCACTCCGGATGTCTATTAATGACCATCACCCCATTTGAAGCACTTGCTTGCCCAATCGACGGTTCTGTCCTGCAGCTAAAGGGTAGAAGTTGGCAGTGTGATGCTGGCCATAGTTTTGATATTGCGCGCCAGGGATACGTTCATTTGTTGCCCGTTCAGAACAAACGCTCCAAAGATCCTGGTGATAACAAGGAGATGGTTGCGGCACGCAAGAGATTTCTGGCGGCGGGATTTTATGAGCCTATTGCTGAAGCAGTTTTTCAGGCAGTGTTCCATGAAACTCACTGTGAGGCGGCTATGGCTTGTATGGATGCCGGGTGTGGGGAAGGGTACTACATGCGATATCTGGCAGAGAAAATGCCAGACGCAGCACGCCTTGCGATGCTGGGACTGGATATCTCAAAGTGGGCCATATTATCCGCAGCCAAGCAGGATAAAACGCCTGCATGGGTAGTTGGGAGTAACGCAAACTTGCCGGTACTGCCCGAAACACTCGATTGCATACTATGTTTGTTCGGCTTTCCGGTTTACAGGGAATTTGCCCGAGTGCTCAGACCTGGCGGGGAGATAGTACAGGTAGACGCAGGCCCGGATCACCTAATAGAGCTGCGAAACATTATCTATCCAGAGCTGAAAGAGCCTCGCCAGCCTCCAAGTGATGCGCCTGAAGGTTTCACAGCTGTGGATACGTCGGCCGTTCGTTTCAGCCTTACTCTTCCGGATAAGCAGTCTGTTTCTGACTTGCTGGCGATGACGCCACATTTGTATCGGGCTGGAGCGGAAGGTCTTGCGCGTGTGGCAGAGCTTGAGTCACTTACCGTTACTGTAGAGGCCACCGTAAAGCGCTTCAAAAAGAACTGATCTGCCTTGCGACCTATTCGTCGTTCTTTTTCTGCTCGGGGGTGCCCCTTCTCAATATCACTCGCCGCTCTGCTTTAGTGATAAACAGAGAGTCAGCAAGAATATGAATGGCTTTATTCGTGGTGCGCACCGCATGATAAACCTGCTTGCTGGTGTGATCGTGGGTTTTGCGGGCTTTAAGGGCGCTTTCGCGGGCCTCGTCGTCTTTTGAAAGGCGCTCAACCAGGCTAAAAGTGGTGTTTGCGATGACTCTGTGCACCTTCTCAACAGCGCTCGCGCCACTGGATACCGTGTCTTCCAGAAGTTTTGCCCGGTTACGCACCTCATAGAGATCGAGGCGGCGTTTTTGAACAGCACTGTTGGTCTTTATGCGGTAGGAATTAAGCTTGCGTATGAGAGCTCTGGAGCCCCTGGCTTGCACGAAGCCATAGCCAAGAGCGCCAGATGCTACAACTAATAAAAGCAATGCCAAGGATAGCTGGACGGTCACTGTGCGAAACTCCTAGCGATACTCAATCTTCAGCTCCACGTCGATTTCACGCTCAACCATCTCTTGCTCCAGCTCTTTCATAACGCCCTGGTACACCATTTTTCGTACCATCACCGGGAGTTTATCCGCCAGAACCCGTGCAGAACGGGATTCACGCTTCGCCACAGTAATCGGGTTGAGCACTTTAAGCGTAAGGATCAAGTCTGGCTCTTTCCCAAGATCAGCTTCCGGGTCTGCTCGCATTGTTTCGGTGATCAGGTGTGACAGAATCTTGCGCTGCTCAATGAATTGCCAGCAAAGAAAACCACTGAATATGGCAAGAAGCAAACAAAGTATCAGGAGGAATATGGCCAATTGGAATCTCCAAAGGTGCATCTATTCGATATTCACCAGTGTGCCTTATACACCAAGCTGTGCGATTGGCCGTGACGACGTCACTAAAGCGCTCCCAGTGAAGTTAGAACGGCACCTCAAAGCTGCTAAGATCCTTCTATTGAATTCGCTGTAAATAGTCAGAAAAACTCACACAATTCCGGCAAAAAGATCTCATAAAAAGGACAGGCAATGACCAAATCAGCAGAAACCACCTACGACCTGGTTGTGTTCGGTGCGACCAGTTTCGTCGGCCAGATACTTACGCAATACCTGTATGACACCTACGGCGTTGCTGGCGAGGTTAAGTGGGCCATTGCCGGGCGTTCAGAATCCAAGCTAAGCACGCTAAAGTCGGGTTTGGGAGCTGACGCAAGCGAACTTCCGGTGATTCTCGCAGATTCCACCGACGACGCTGCCTTGAAAGCTATGTGCGAACAAACCCGCGTGATCATCTCCACGGTAGGGCCTTACGCGCTGTACGGTGAGCCTCTGGTGAAAGCCTGTGTTGAGACAGGCACCGACTATTGCGATTTAACCGGTGAAGTTCAGTGGATTCGCCAGATGGTTGACCGCTATGAAGATCAGGCCAAGGCTTCCGGTGCACGAATTGTGCATTGCTGCGGGTTTGATTCCATTCCGTCGGATATGGGCGTCTGGTTCCTGCAACAACAGGCAGAAAAGACGTTTGGCGAGCCATGCCAAGACGTGCGCATGCGTGTGAAAGTAGCCAAAGGCGGGGTTTCCGGCGGTACGGTTGCTTCTATTATCAACGTAGCCAAAGAAGCTGCATCCGACTCGCAGCTGCGTAAGGAAATAGCCAATCCTTTCTCTATCAGCCCACCGGAGCATCGCTCAAAGGTGCGTCAGCCGGCTCTGAAAGGCGCGGAATTCGATAAAACATTCAATGTGTGGCTGGCACCATTTGTTATGGGTGCGATCAATACCCGTATTGTGCACCGCTCCAATGCCCTGCAAGACGCCCGCTATGGCAAAGAGTTCACCTACGATGAGGCCATAATGACGGGCACTGGCACCAAGGGCCGTTTGGCTGCTTATGGTGTTACTGCGGCCCTGATGGGTTTCTTGACGGCGTCTGCTCTTAAACCAACACGTTGGTTGGTCGAGAAGTTCGTGCCTCAGCCTGGCGAAGGCCCGAGCCCCGAAGCTCAAAAGGCAGGATTCTATGATTTGCGATTTGTAGGGCGCACCCCGGATGGCAAAACCATGATCACCAAGGTGACTGGCGATGCAGACCCGGGCTACGGTTCTACCGGTAAAATGCTGGGCGAAGCCGGCATGTGCCTGGCATTCGATGTTCCTGCAGATAAGCAGGGTGGCTTCTGGACGCCCGCATCGATACTCAGCGACAACCTGCTGGGCCGTTTGACCAGCAAAGCAGGGCTTACGTTTGAGGTAGTTGAAACCCGGTAAACGCAGGGGTTTAAACGCCTAGATGAATCACACGGTCGGTGCCCGGAAGGGCTTCCGACCCGTGTGCCAAGCTGATTACTGTTCGTCCTTCCAGCCAGACATCCATTTGCTTGGTGATCTTCTCTCGTGTGGGTGCATCAACCCCGGTAAATGGCTCGTCCAGTATCAGCAAGGGGGCAGGGCTTAACAGCACTCGGGCAAGCACAACGCGACGTGCCTCACCACCGGAAAGCCGGCTTCCTGAACTTCCCAACCATGTATCAAGTTGATCCCGCTCTGAGCCGAATCGCTCTGCAAGGTCCACCATCTCAAGAACTCTCCAAAGCTGTGCATCGCTTGTATCCGGAGCGCCCAGTAACAGGTTTGCCCGCAAGGTATCTTCAAACAACACCGTTTTTTGAGTGAGATAAGCACACGGAAGGCTTGAGCTGGCACCGCTTGAAGGAGTTAGAAGACCAGAGAACGTATCCGCAAGGGATGACTTGCCACTACCTGAATGGCCAAGAATACCCACTCGCTCGCCGGTTGCTACCTGCAAATCAAAGTGGGTAAAAAGCGGTGCATGTTCGGGATACTTTACGGTGAGGTCTTTGGCCAATAGAGCGGCGCCTGAAGGTAGTTCAATGGCCTCCCGCACATCCTCAAAGTCTTTACTCCTGCAATCCCGGTTCAAGCGCGCTGCAGAGGCCTGGGTAGCACCCAGCTTGCCAAAGGCTTCCGGCAGCATGCTGTAAACTTCTGCCAAGCCGAGCAGGGCGATGGGCAGCAGAACCAGAACTGGCCCGGAAATGGCGCCAGCGCGGAACAACTCGAAGCCTGCCCAGAGTGCGAATGCTGCAGAAAGATTAATCAGCAAGTTGGAGCCTGCCAGATGCCAGCCGGTGCGGGAGTCGGCTTTCACCTGCTCCGTTGCCGTTTGGTGCGCCTGGCGCATAAGCCAGGCACCGTGTTTGCCTACGCGGCCAGCTGCAGTAAGCTCCGCAAAACCTTCCAGGTGCTCTACAACCGCCATGCGAAGAGATTCCTGCTGATCACTCTGCCGGGCTGCAATCCTGGCTGTTCTTGCGTAAACACCGATCGTGGCCACTACAAAAGCGAAGCCGAGTATCAGGGCGACGCCAGCAGCGATCCTGACATCAAACAGTATCCAAGCCAGTCCAAAAAGCAGCAGCGCCACAAACGCAGCCAGAGCCGTTGGCGCAATCAGGCGCAGGTACAGGGTGTCGAGGGCATCCACATCGCTGGTAAGCCGCGATAACCACTGGGCACCAGTCAGTTCCCGCCTCTGGCCTCGTCCGGTGGCGGCAAGCTTGCGAAACAGGGCGACGCGAATGTCCGTGAGCAGTAGCAGCACGGTGTCGTGGTTATACAGCCGCTCCACATAACGGGAAACTGTACGGGATACTGCAAAAAAACGGATGCCACCGCCTGGCACATACAGATTGATGGTGGCGGGCAAACTGGCCGCCAGAAGAACGCCCACCAATGCAGTTTCAGTGATAAACCAGCCGGAAAGCGCAAGCAGACCAAGCCCCGAAAGCAGGGCGGCCAGCATCAGCAGGGCGCCTACGAAGAGCCTGCCCGGGCGCTGATATATCAGTGTTAGCCATGGCTTCAGTTCAGACATCTTTAACCTCCCCGCCAGAAACCAATAGCACGCGATTGGCGAGAGCCAGCAGCGCCTGATGATGGGTGGAAAAGATCAGTGTCTTGCCCGCCATAGCAAGCTTGTGAAGCGCCTCAAGAACAAACATCTCACTGTCGCTGTCGAGGCCAGCAGTTGGCTCATCCAGGAGAATTACATCGTAATCCGCCACAAAAATTCGTGCCAGGCTCAAACGACGGGCCTGACCACCAGACAAGCCTTGGCCGTCTTCCGACACCTGACTGAAAATGCCGTCTTCCCGGCTGTCCAGCAAGGAGCCAAGGCCAACGTTTCTCAATGCTGTCTCGATAGCCACATCAGAAGCATCCGGACTGGTCAGCCGAAGGTTCTCCGCCCAGGTACCGTGCACAAGAAATCCGCTCTGGCCTAGCCAGCCAAAGGCAAAGCTGCCTGCTGGCATGCCAAACAGGTGAATATCGCCGCTGTCTGGCACCAAAAATCCTGCAAGAAGATTCAGAAGCGTGGATTTACCACCCCCAGAAGGGCCTGTAAGGGCAATTACATCGCCTTTACCGATCACCAGCGATACATCCCTGAGAACGTTATGGTCAGCGCGAAAAGCCAGTGACACGGCGCTCAGCTTGATTGTCTCGTTGCCGGTAACGGGCTCGGGGACTGAGGGCATAGCTCTTAGGCTTTCTGTTTCATCGCTCGAGGAAGAAACAGCCGGTTCGTCTTCATTCAAACGGGCAAGAATCTCAGCACCAGCCCCAAGCGCAGCGGCCCGATCGTGGTAGTGCTGGGAGAGTATGCGCAATGGCTGAAAGAACTCCGGCGCCAACAACAGAATCAACAGCCCGGAGAACAGCGTTAAATCCGAAGACGGCCCATAGGTTATGTAACCCAGAAGACCAAAACCGATGTAGATAGCGATGACCGCGATGGCGACAGACGCGAAGAACTCGAGAACCGCTGAGGATAAAAACGCAACGCGCAGGGTTTTCAGAGTGATTTTGCGGTACTGATCCGAACGCTGTTGAATCACTTCTGCAGCGCTTTCGGTTTGCCCGAACAATTGCAGAGTGGTTATGCCTCGAACCTTATCCAGAAACTGACCAGATAAACGGCTCACAGTCTCAAAATGCTGTTGGTTAAGCTTCTCCGCGCCCATACCCACCAGTGCCATGAAGAATGGGATCAGTGGGGCCGACAGAAGCAGAAAAATCCCGGCAAGCCAGTCGAGATAGAACACCAACATCAGAATCAAAAGCGGAACGATCAGGGAAAGCGCCATTTGGGGAAGAAAGCGAGCGAAATAACCGTGCAAGGCATCAACGTGGTCAATCCACTCTCTTGCCAGACTACCTGCAGAGGTTTGCCCCAATTCAAGTGGACCCATGCTGCACCAGTGCTGATGGATCTGACGCCGTGCAGTGCGGCGTACTTGTTCGCTGCATCGTGCCGCAAGGTGAGTTTGCACGCCCTGGGCTACAGATCGGAAAACAATAGCCAGAACAAGGCCAAAAAAATAGGGCGCCAACTCGGAGGCTGGCGCATGCTCGATAACACCAAGGTGAACAATGCGCGCCAGAAACACCATCTGCACGATGGTGGCGACGCCGGCCAGGGTACCTGCGGCAACCGTACCCTGAATCCAGCGCCGGTTGCCACTTGTAAGCCCTGAAAGCCAGCGCCGTACTGCGCGCTGGTCAAGAGCCTGCTTTGTCACTTAGTGGTAACCCTCCCCAGCACGTACCTTGCCCCGGAAAACCCAATAGGTCCACGCCGTGTAGGTGAGTACAAATGGAATAACAATCAGCAAACCGATCAAAAGGAACAGCTGCGAATCGTAAGCCGAGGCTGCATCCCACAGGGTGTAGTCAGGCGGAACCAGATACGGCCACCGGCTGACAATCAAACCCAGATAGGCTGTTATGAACAATCCCATAGTGGCCACGAAAGGCATGCCTTCAAACCGGTTACGCACCGACCGGAATATCTGGAAAGCGCACAGCAAAGTCAGTGCTGGCAGAATCCAGATAAGGCTCAGGTTGCTGAACCAGCGGTCGCGAACCATATCGTCTATAAACGGTGTCCACACACTGATAATGCCAAACACCACCAGCACAGCGGCTAACAAGGGCAGGGTGATTTTGTACGCCCACTCCTGCAACCGGCCTTCGGTTTTCAGAATCAGCCATGTAGAGCCCAGCAGTGCATAACCAGCGAGCAGCCCAAGGCCAGTCAGTACAGTGAACGGGGTCAGCCAATCAAACGCACCGCCAGTGAACACGCCATTGGCGGTTTCGTAGCCCTGAATGTAAGTGCCTACAACCACGCCCTGGGCGAATGCGGCCACAGTCGAGCCACCGGCAAAGGCCCAGTTCCAAAGATAACGGGAGGTGCGCGCTTTGAATCGGAATTCAAAGGCAATGCCCCGGAAAATCAGGCCGGCCAGCATCAGGAACACGCCAATGTACAAGGCCGGCAGCAATATGCTGTAGACCAGCGGGAATGCGCCCAGCAACCCGGCACCGCCGAGCACCAGCCAGGTTTCGTTGCCATCCCATACCGGAGCAACCGAGTTCATCATCACGTCGCGATCCTGCTCTGTCGGGGCGAAGGGGAAGAGTATTCCCACGCCCAGATCGAAGCCGTCCATCAACACATACATGATTACGCCAAAACCGATGATAAATGCCCACACGAGTGCCAGATCAAGCAGTTCCATAATCAGTGTCCTCCCTGTTTGGTCGGCTGTTCTTTGGAGTCTTGGAGTTCAAATGACGTGTGTGCGGCAGACATAGGCCGTTTAGCCCGTTCAGACTGGGTGTCTGGCTCGTGCTTATCGTTCTCCATACCTTCGTAAAGCACCCGCATGAGGTAATAAACGCCTGCCGTGAACACCAGGGCATACACAACCACGTAGCCAATCAAAGTAAACAGCGCCATACCGCCGGTGAGGGATGGGGTGACTGACTCAGCCTGAGTCATCATTCCATAGACCAGCCATGGAGCCCGCCCAAACTCGGTTACAAACCAACCCGTGAGAACAGCAATAAACGGCGCAACGCTCATGAATCGCATACCCTGAAGGAACCAGGGTGCCTGCCAATAGCGGCCACCTGCACGCAGAACGAGACCGGTAAGAGCAAAAAGAATCATCAACATTCCCAACCCAACCATAATCCGGAAGGACCAGAATACGATGGCAACCGGTGGCTGCTCTGCTACAGGAACATCTTTAAGGCCAGGAATCTCGCCGTCCCATTCGTGGGTAAGAATCAGGCTGGCAAGGCTGGGTACACCAATTTCATAATGGTTGGTTTGGTTTTCCTGATCAGGAATCGCGAACAACAACAGCGGAACGTTGCGGGAGGTTTCCCAGTTGCCTTCCATTGCCGCCACTTTTGTTGGCTGGTGCTCAAGGGTATTCAACCCGTGGAAATCGCCAACCACCAACTGCGCAGGTGCAAGAATCAACAGCAACCAAAGGCACATGGACAATGCTTTTCGGTTTGCCTCCACCTCACGGCCTTTGAGCAGATACCACGCGCTGACACCGGCCACAACAAAGCCGCCGGTCAGGAACGAAGCGATAACCTTATGGGCGAAGCGGAACTGGAAAGACGGGTTAAATATCGCCTCGCTCCAGGAAGTAACGTAGAAGATGCCATCTCGCAGCTCGGTTCCGGCAGGTGTTTGCATCCAGCTGTTAGCTGACAGAATCCAGAACGACGATATGAAGGTGCCCGTGGCGACCATGATTGCGGCAAACAGGTGTGCACCAGGTGGCACGCGATCGCGCCCGAAGAGCAACACCCCAAGAAACGCCGCTTCAAGGAAGAAGGCGGTAATAACCTCATAGCTGAGCATGGGCCCAAGGAAGTTGGCAGACGCCTGGGAGAAATTACTCCAGTTGGTACCAAACTGGAACGACATAACAATCCCGGATACCACACCCATTCCGAAGACCACCGCAAACACCGTGGTCCAGAATGAAGACAGCTTCAGCCATACCGGGTTCCTGGTTTTGTACGCAAGCCCTTCAAGTACGGCAATGTAGGAAGCAAGACCGATGGTGAACACCGGAAAAATGGCGTGAAATGACACGACAAAAGCGAACTGGATTCGCGATAGGATGAGAGGATCTAGTTCCATAGGAACCCCCGGTAAAGGTTAACGTCACAATAAGCGAGCACAGCGCACCCACTCCACAGCTGCCACAGCCTGAATTGTAATATTGTTTTTACCGGCAGTTAGAGAGCATGCTACTGGATATCGCTGCTAAACCGATAGGGCAGATTGTCGCACCCGTTGACTAAAAACAAGTATGGTGGAAAGCATGAGCTTTTACGAAGAACGCATCCTGCCGCATATTATCGACAAGGCCTGCTCCATGGGGCAGGTTATGAAACTGCGTAGCCAGCTAGTACCCCGGGCCAAAGGCCGTGTGCTGGAAGTAGGCATGGGATCGGGTATTAACCTGGAATTCTACAACCCGGACACCGTGGAAATGGTTTACGGCCTGGAGCCTTCGGAAGGCATGCGCCGCAAAGCACAGCCAAATCTAAAGCGCGCGCCCATTCATGTGGAGTGGCTGGGCCTGCCGGGGGAGCAAATACCGCTACAAGATAACAGCGTGGATACCGTTTTGCTTACCTTCACCCTGTGCACCATTCCCGACTGGAACGCCGCGCTGCTGCAAATGAAGCGCGTGTTAAAGCCTGGAGGAGAACTCCTGTTCCTGGAGCACGGCGAGTCGCCCGATGACAGCACCCGCAAATGGCAAAACCGCATCAACCCAAGCTGGAAAAAATTGGCGGGTGGCTGCCACCTGAACCGCCATATCGCAGACCTGATCCGCCATGCCGGGTTTGAGCTTGAGGAACTGGAAAACCTCTACATTCCGAAATCACCGAAGATAGCCGGGTATATCTACAAAGGGATGGCCCGGAAGCCAGTAGCCTGAGGGAAAAACTAACTGAGGGTGTTTTGAATTGCGTTATCGCCCATGGCCTTATACAATTCCGGCCCTCAAAACTTCCCCCCGAATGCTCCGGTGGTGAAATTGGTAGACACAAGAGACTTAAAATCTCTCGACCTCACGGTCGTGCCGGTTCGATTCCGGCCCGGAGCACCATATTTTTCAATAGCTTACAGAATTCCTGTCATGTCCGATTTCCTGGCGTTTATCTTATGTAGACGCTATGTAGACAAAACTTACTTCTTTAAAAGCTATCTTTTTACTTAGGCGCAAGGCAGTTGAGTGTTCTCGTGAAGTTGACTCCTGTTTTTCATCTGCTATTGTTGGTGTGCCTTCAATCAGGGAAGTATCACAGAGAAGCGTTAGCTTAAATTAGAAGTGGAAACATTTCGTGGAGTTGAAAGACTCTGTCTGATCCGGTGAACGCGCGCGCGCGGCAAGCCGACTTCGCGTCGCCCGGATCGCTCGTCTGTGAGACGAGCAGGTTAGTTCGTGGGTAAAAACTTCCAAACACTCCCTGTCGTTTTAACTTAGTTACTCTGTGAGTCCGTCAATTTCGGCGGGCGTAACTAAGAGGTGCAATCATGCTGAAGCGAATGAAGGTTTTTGGAAGACGATGGGTTGGTAAGGTAGGGCGTCTATTACGGCATCCTGCCATGGTTAGGGTTACAGTTCTGGTTACGGCTAAGGTCGTTTTCTGGATTCTACAACTTCTGATCATTGCTCTGCTTACAACAGCAGGTATGGCATTGCCCGTTGGATGAGCTTATAGGCTCTTTCTACATCACCCGCGGGCACATAACCTCAAACGAATACGAGAGCAAATATGGTTAACACAAAATATCTGCGCTTAGCTCTTGAGATAGATCAAAGAGAAGTGCAAGTCCGAACCCAGCTAACTTTTGAAACGCTTTGCTTAATTGAAAGTGGGTGTTTGGGTGTTCCTCTGGCGCTTTCAGACTACTATGCTTCAAAGCTCAGCATAGACAAAAGGTTAATGCGTATACTCTTAGTGGGCAGTGAGCGTCGAGTTCCTTTCTTCGAAACTATTCGGACTTTTTTTCTGAAAATGTTTAACGGATATCTGAAACTCAGCCTATGGATGTCGGCTTTTGATGAGAACTCGAAAAAAATACCCAATTGATCAAAGCCCTTTATACAAACTCTCCAATCATAAACGTCTCGCTAAGATACTTGCTGTGCAGCCATCAACTCTAAAGAAGTTGGTAGCGCGCGGTGATGCGAATTATAAATTTGGCAGTGTCGGTGACGAAGACCCCAGAGACATAGAAATTCCGAAAGCGCAACTCCTTTGTAAGCGTCCGCCCATCACACCTTGCTAATGCTCACCGGCCTCCAGTTGTGCGGTAGCAGTTCATCAATGGCGTTGTTTTTCTGCGTCGGCAGTTTCGTCAGAACATCTTTCAAATAGG
>NZ_VCHA01000002.1 GCF_016597815.1 Marinobacter sp. DY40_1A1
CCGGCCCAGCGCCCAAATTACTTTATCCTTATGCACCGTTCGCTAGCTGCGGCACTGGCGGCTTAGTCCAACAGACATTTAAAGGTCATGCTGCGCACGACCATTAAATGCTTAGGTGTTATGAAGCCAGTGCGACGACGTCCACTGGTTTTTAGCCACCTTTCAATGTGTGCATAGGCATCATTTCAAGTTAGCAGAAGGATTTTGAACGTCCACTTGCGGGGGAGCTATCAACCAAAAAAAAGCCCACCGAGATCACTCCCGGCGGGCTTTGGTGCTGATTACAACTTTACTGAGTTACTGCCTCAACAGGTTACGCCTTGCCCATTGCTGCCTGGCGCTGGCGCTCCTCCTCTTCGATCTGAAGATCTACAGAAGACACATCGTACTCTTCAGCAAAGCCAGACTCAGGCTCCTTCAACCACATCAAGCAAAGTACCCAGCTGATAAAGGCGCCACCTGCAATGATGAAGAAGAACTGATTAGGCGTTACGAAGGTGAAGATAGTCAGGTAGACCACAGCCCCTACGTTGCCATATGCACCCGCCATTCCCGATATCTGCCCGGTTAAGCGGCGCTTGATTGACGGGATGATTCCGAAGGTTGCACCCTCTGCACCCTGCACAAAGAATGAAGTGAATACAGTGATACCTACCGCAATGATTAGCGGCCAGCTGGAGTTGAGCAAGCCCATCAGTGCGAAGCCAACGGATATACCCAGCATGTAGCTCAGCATCACGAACCGGCGGTTACCCATGCGGTCTGAAACCATGCCACCCATAGGACGAGCCACCAGGTTTACAAAAGCAAAGGAGGCAGCAACCATACCCGCAGCAGCGGCACTCAGGCTCCAGGTTTCTTCAAAGAACATTGGCAACATGGAAACCACTGCCAGCTCTGCACCAAAGTTGGCAAAGTAGGTACTGTTCAACGCAGCAACGCTGTTAAACGGGTACTTGTCGTCCACAGGCACACCCTTTTTCAGGATAGGTACGTTTACTCGCAGAATCTGTACGATCTGATAAAGCACGATGGCAACAATGACTGAGTAGGCAATGATCGCACCAGTCACACTCAGGTAGCCCATGTTCTGGATGCGCCAAACAAGGATTGCCAGAACACCAATCAAGGGAATGGTCCACAGAATAAGTTTGACCATGTCACCCCAGGTGCTGACTTCCAGCGCAGTCGCTTTACGCGGTTTGCGGTGTACGGTGCCTGCAGGACCATCGGTAACAGCAAACCAGTAGTACACGCCGTAAAGCGCCATCACGATAGCACTCTGGGCAATAGCCCAGCGCCAGCCGTCATCGCCGCCATACATTTGCAGTGCAATAGTAGGTAGAGTCAGTGCTGCAGCAGCAGAACCAAAGTTACCCCAACCAGCGTAGAAACCCTCGGCAAAACCAATGTCCCGGGGTTTGAACCACATGGCGGTCATGTGAATGCCCACCACAAAGCTCGCACCGATGGAGCTGAGCACCAAACGGCTGACCAGCAACTGGGTCATGGTGTCGCCAAAGGCGAAGGTGAGTGCCGGAATCGACATCAGAATCATCAGTATGGAAAACACCCGGCGCGGGCCGAAGCGATCAAGGGCCATGCCCACGAGAATACGAGCAGGAATCGTCAGCGCCACGTTACAAATGGCGAATAGGCGAAGGTCGTCCGGGGTCAGCCAATCGACACTTTTGAGCATGCTGGACGCCAGTGGCGCCATGTTGAACCACACATAAAATGTGATAAAAAATGCTATCCAGGTCAGGTGTAATGCCTTAATCTCTGGATTTTTGAAGCGGAATACGTCTGCAACTCTCATTTCAGCCTCCGGGGGCTTCCAGTTCAGTGCCAGTGGCTTTTAGCGGCTGGGCAGGATAAGTAGCGGGCATTGCACCCGGCGAGCCAGAAACGAGCTGACTTTACCGAATGTCATGTAATCCAACTCATCCACAAAGTAAGTTAGCGAGCGGGCGATCAAGCCGCCGTCAACCTCATCACTGTGGCGAGCGATGATGAGCATGTCGGGCTTAACCTTGCTGTCAGCGGCATATAGCAGCATTTTTCGAGCGTCGCCCTCCAGAAGCAGCGTTTCAGAAGAAACTCCCTCCTTCTCACAAACCCCCTGCGCTTCAAGCAGATGGTTTTTGAGTTCCTCTAACTCCTCCTGAAACATGTCTTCATTGCTGGCCGTGATGTCTCTGGGGTTTTCCGCCACAGCCACCAGGATGATCTGAGGCTTCAGTTCGCGAAACATCGTAATCGTCTGAACCAGCGCCAGCTTCGCGTTCCTGGAGCCGTCGTAGGCAATCATGATTTTCATAGCAGTCTCCGAAGGCAAAAGTGCCACACAGGCACAGCGCCAATTGATATTACTCAGTATTAGCCCACACTCAGTAGTGGCGCATATTTGATTTAAGTCAAATACAGCGCCAGATACCCCACCAGAGCAATCGAAGCTCTACCCCCTGACAGCAAATCCCTGTCGGCACCTACCACCAGCCCACCCTGCTGGAGGTACCCCCAATGCCCCCACACGGAAAAAGCCGCTTTTGATATTGTTATAGAGGCTCTGAACAATGGCCCGTATATGCAAACAGACAAGGCCGCAGTAATGATCTCGCCAACCAAACCACAGCAGTACCGCGCACTTGGCCTTTCCACGCTGGCCTTCACTTTGTGTTTCGCCGTATGGACCATTTTCTCCATCATTGGCATCCGCATTGCGGAAGATCTTGGGCTATCTGACACCCAGCTTGGCCTTCTTATGGCCACCCCTATTCTGACTGGCTCAATCAGCCGGCTGTTTCTTGGTATCTGGACGGACCGGTACGGCGGGCGCTGGGTATTCGGCATCCTCATGCTGACCACGGCGGCCTGTGTTTACCTGCTCACCTTCGCCACCACTTACCTGATGTTGCTGATTGGTGCTCTGGGTGTGGGCCTTGCCGGTGGCGCGTTTATTGTGGGCGTAGCCTATACAGCAGCCTGGTTTACCCCCTCCCGACAGGGCACAGCGTTGGGCATCTTTGGTGCAGGCAACGTCGGCTCTGCTGTAACCAACTTTGGTGCACCCTTTTTGCTGGTGGCTTTTGGCTGGGAGACCACCGCCCAGATCTATGCCTCTGTGCTGGCGGTTATGGGCATTGCCTTCATCATTCTGGCAAAAGAAGACCCTGTTTCTGCAGGCCGAAAAAAAGACGATCAACAACGTTCGTTTATGGAGCAGATGGAGCCGCTGCGGGATCTTCGGGTCTGGCGCTTTGCGCTTTACTACTTCTTCGTATTTGGCGCCTTTGTGGCCCTGGCACTCTGGCTGCCCCACTACCTGATTGGCGTTTACGGCCTGGACATAACAACCGCAGGCATGATCGCGGCCCTCTATACCATTCCCGCCTCCCTGTTCCGTATTCTTGGGGGCTGGATGTCTGACCGCTTCGGCGCTCGACGCGTGATGTACTGGACATTTATTGCGTCGGTCATCTGCACTTTCCTGTTGAGTTACCCCCCTACTGATTATGTGGTACACGGCATCGACGGCGACGTGCGCTTTACACTGGAAATGAGCTTGCCGGTGTTTATTATTCTGATTTTCACCCTGGGCTTTTTCATGTCTCTGGGCAAGGCAGCGGTCTACAAGCACATACCGGTTTACTACCCCATGCATGTGGGCGCTGTTGGTGGCGTGGTGGGGATGATCGGCGGACTGGGTGGATTCATTCTGCCGCTCACTTTCGGAGTTTTGAACGACGTTACCGGCATCTGGCAGAGCTGCTTTATGCTGATGTTCATAATTGCCGCCGCTGCTCTCGCCTGGATGCATTACGCCATTCGTTCAGCCGAACGCGTTGAGTGGGCCGCAAACAAGGAGCAAACCGACTTGCCGGAACTGGCATCACCTCAGCTCTTCTACCCCTTGAACCGCAAACACAGCCAGAAAGGCGGCACAGGATCAGCCCCGCAATAAAAGGTTCGGTGCGAGTTTCTTGAAATCTCTGTAACAGTACTGTTCCAGCGCTGGCAGTGCCTTTAGAATTCGCACTCCCGATTTCACCTGGAGCAGTAACCCCCATGTCCCTGGATCTTTCTCCCTCGGCCAGCTTCAACCAGTTGCGCCGTATTGAATCCAGCACGCTTTTTCAGGGCGTAGTGATCGCCATCATCATCCTGTCTGCCCTGACCATAGGCGCGAAAACCTATGACTTACCACCACTGGTGGAGCAGTCACTGGGCGTTATGGATACAGCTATCACCCTGTTTTTCCTGATCGAGATTCTTTTCCGCTTTGCCGCCAGCCCGGTCAAACGCCGCTTCTTCATGGACGGCTGGAACGTCTTCGACACACTGGTGGTGATTGGCAGCCTGATTCCTCTGGATAACTCGGAGGCGGTCTTGCTTGGAAGATTGTTGAGGGTTTTCCGGGTATTGCGTCTGGTCTCTGTGGTGCCGGAGCTGCGTTTTCTGATCAACTCCCTGCTCAAAGCCATCCCACGCATGGGTTACATTGCACTGTTGATGTTTATTATTTTTTACATCTATGCCGCCATGGGTTCGATGTTCTTTGCCAAAGTGGATGAGGATCTCTGGGGTGATGTCGCAATTTCCATGCTCACGCTGTTCCGCGTGGCCACGTTTGAGGACTGGACAGACGTGATGTACGCAACCATGGAGCAATACCCCCTAAGCTGGATTTACTATCTGACGTTCATTTTCCTCACGGCCTTCGTGTTCCTGAACATGATGATTGGAGCGATTCTGGAAGTGATGAGCGAAGAGCAGAACGCCAAACAGGCCCAGCAAGCCCACGACGAGCGGGATGAGATTGTTCAGCAGCTCCACTCGGTTCAGCGCAAGCTGGACGAGCTGTCAAAAAAGCTGGAGAGATAGAGAGGCGGCAAGCCGCCCGATCTATGCCTTGCGAGCCACAAACTGAACCACAGCCCCTTCACCATCATGAAGTGGGCCTTCACGAATATCACGGACGAGTTCGCGGGAAAGAAGTATTTCCTCGGGCTCAAAAAACTGTTCCAGCTCCTGCTTGCTGAACATCATGGCTTTATTGCCCGGCCCGCCAGTGCCTCGCCCAATTTGATCTTCTGTATAGCCTTCCAGAATCAAATGGCCACCGCTTCGCAACGCGTCTTTTGCGATTTGAAGCGAACGCTTGCGAATATCGGTTGGAGTGTGGGCAAAAATCATGACAACCGCCGAGCAGGTGTTTGATTCCGGGGTATAGGTTGCCAAATCGGCATGCACGGTTTCCAGCTCCACGCCACGAGTGGCAGCAAGCCGGGCAGATTTCTGCAGCCCGACTTCAGACAAATCGACCGTGGTTACAGTATGCCCTCGCTCTGCCAGATATACGGCATTTCGGCCCTCTCCCTCTGCCAGGCACAACACTTTGCCTTTGCTTTTATCCAGCTCGAATGCGTTCCACTGCTCCACAAGAAAGGAGTTTGGCTCTTCTCCGTATACAAAGTGTTCGCTACTGAATCGCTCGTCCCACATTGCTTGCTCCATATAACTGTCAGGATACTGGCCCACGGGGTTTGGGCTCGGGTATTGCGTACCTTGAATGAATCAAAATAAGACGGGTTTGGCCATGGCAAGGTGGAAAATAGCGGATACCTGCACCAGGGCCAATACTGCGGCCACAACGCGAATCGGGCGCGAGACGGTCACTTTCAAAGCGAATAGTCCGGCAGCGATGTAGCCCAGCAACAATGCGATTTTTGCCAGAAGCCAGCCTTGCTCCAGCGGGTTCCAACCACCCACAAACAGCAGGCTGATCGCCGCAACCAGCAGTACTGTGTCGTTAGCGTGGGGAATCCAGCGCAGTGGAGTCATACGCCAGCCGGGGCGCCCCACAGCGTCCATCAACAGCCTCAGTGAAAACAAGACAACCGTGAGGTAGGCTGTGGTCATATGGAGGTGCTTCAAAATCATGTATGAGTTCATAAACCATTCCATTGTGAATCAAAACGATAGCGGCATTGTACGCAAAGATACCCCTAACCGGGTATGTTAATTCTGCTCACAGCCGCTTAACATATAACTAACATATATGTATTGACAGGAACCAACATGCAAGCGACTTCAACACCCCAAAAAGCTGGGCCCGCCAGCTTCAACCAGCTTTTCGGCTACCCGTTCCGAATCTTCTTCCTGTCCATGACGGTATTGGCGATTGTCGCCATTCCTCTCTGGGTACTGCAGGTAACAGGCGCCGTCAGCATGCCGCTGGCCATGCCGGGATTGTTCTGGCATCAGCATGAGATGCTGTTTGGCTTTCTGACGGCTGCTATTGCCGGCTTTTTACTGACAGCTGTCTGCGTCTGGACTCAGACCGAACGCACCCACGGGTTCCGACTGATGCTGCTTTGGGGCGTATGGCTGGCCGGGCGCCTGCTGCTCGCATTTGGCGCAGATCTGCCAGAATGGCTAGTGCAAGGGGTAAACCTGGCGTTTCTACCGCTGGTGATGCTGGATGCCGGGTGGCGGGTTTGGCAGGCCAAGCAAAAACGCCAACTTATGCTTCTGGTGGTTCTCGGCTTACTGTGGCTGATGCAAATTGGCTTTGTTACCCGCCTGGATATGACTTACAGCCACGGAGCACTGATTGCGGCTATGGCGCTTATCAGCATTGTGGGTGGGCGAATAACGCCGGCGTTCACTACTGGCTGGTTGCGCCAGCGAGGGCTGAATGCAGACGCGGTAAAAAACATCCCGGCGCTCGATATGGCTTCGCTGTTTTCCATGATTCTGCTCATGGCGTCGCTGGTAACCGGCTGGCAAGCCATCACAGGCATTCTGGCGATCATTGCTGGCTCTCTTGTGTTGGTGCGACTGGCTAACTGGAAAGGCTGGCTCGTTCGCAAAGAGCCTCTGTTGTGGGTTCTTCACCTCTCTATTCTCTGGGTCCCGGTGTCACTCTACCTGCTGGCCGGCACCATTTTCTCCGGCTGGCCATCTAACGCCTGGAGTCATGCAGCAGGAACTGGCGCTATTGGCTGCCTGATTCTGGGTGTAATCGCGAGGGTGACTCTCGGCCACACTGGCCGCCCCCTGGTGCTACCCAAAGGCATGGTTGTGGCATTTATTGCACTGCAACTCGCGGCAGTGGTTCGTGTTCTCACGGCTTTCGATATCATTCCCTGGCATCCCGGTATTGGCAGTAGCAGCCTGCTTTGGGTTTTCGCCTTCGGCATGTTCCTGGTGCGCTACACGAAAATACTTGCAAGCCCCAGACCGGATGGCCGTGCAGGCTGACGCCCTGGCCAGGTTTCCTGAAGTTTTAGATGCATGAGCAGGCTCGCAGCAGCCTGCTTTTTTTATTTTTTTGACCGCCCCCGGAGAGCAGCTCGGGCTTGCAACTGCAACCCTTAAACGTTAATCATCCACTAATGGTCAATAGCGACTCTCGAAATAACAGCTAAAGTAACAATAAATCATTCTGTAACAGAGACGATGGCACTATGAACCCGGATCATTTTGACAAGGAAGACCTGATTAAGTGTGGTCATGGCAAACTTTTCCCGGGCGCCACGCGGCTGCCCATTGATGAGATGCTAATGGTTGACCGCGTCACCCACATAGGCACAGATGACGGTATCTACGGCAAAGGCAGCTTGGTGGCAGAGCTGGATATCAATCCCGACCTCTGGTTCTTCAAAGTGCACTTTGTGGATGACCCGGTTATGCCTGGCTGCCTGGGCCTGGATGCCTTGTGGCAACTGGTTGGGTTCTACCTGGCGTGGAGCGGCAGCGAAGGCAAGGGCCGCGCGCTGGGCGCAGGAGAGGTCAAGTTCACCGGCCAGGTTCTCCCGACCAATAAAAAGGTAACCTACTACCTCGACCTCAAACGTGTAATCCGGCGCAAGCTGACAATGGCTATTGCCGACGGACGTATGGAAGTGGATGGCAAAGAAATATACACAGCCAAAGACCTGCGGGTTGGCGTGTTCACTTCCACCGATGATTTCTAGGAGTTAACAAGATGCGGCGTGTTGTTATCACCGGCATGGGGATTGTCTCCAGCCTTGGCACCAATCAAAAAGAAGTCACTCGCTCCCTGAAGGAGTCCATTCCCGGGATCGCCTTCAGTGAAGAAGCCCGTGACAACGGTTTGCGCAGCCACGTTTGCGGGCAAATCAACCTGGATTTGCCTGAGCTGATTGATCGCAAGCTTTTGCGCTTCATGTGCCCGGCTGCTGCATACACTTATCTCGCAGCCTGCGAAGCGATTGAGCAAGCTGGATTGACCGAAGAGCACCTCACAGCTAACAGCACTGGCGCTGTGTTCGGTACCGGCGGCGCGTCAACGGTTGAGCTTCTCGATGCAATCGACACTCACCGCGCCAAAGGTATTCGCCGCGTTGGGCCATATCGCGTGCCCCGTACCATGGGCAGCTCAATCAACGCGACCATTGCAACGGCATTTGGCATCACCGGCATCAACTACGGCATTACCTCTGCCTGTGCCACCAGCGCACACGCCATTGGCCACGCCGCTGACCAGATTGCCCTGGGGCGCCAGGATGTGATGCTTGCAGGCGGCGGCGAAGATATCCACTGGACTCTGAGCCTGATGTTTGACGCCATGGGTGCGCTTTCAACCAAGTACAACGACACGCCTGAAAAAGCATCCCGCACTTATGATGCAGACCGGGATGGTTTTGTAATCTCTGGCGGCGGCGGCACTCTGGTACTTGAAGCCCTGGAGCATGCAGAAGCTCGCGGCGCGAACATTATTGCCGAACTGGTTGGCTTTGGAGCTACATCAGACGGCGCCGACATGGTAGCTCCAAGCGGTGAAGGCGCTATTCGCTGCATGCACCAGGCTATGAAAAACCTGGATGGTGAGATCAGCTATATCAATACTCACGGCACAAGCACACCCGCTGGTGATGTAACTGAACTTAAGGCCCTGAAAGCAACCTTTGGCGACAAAATCCCGCCACTGAGTTCTACCAAGCCTCTTTGCGGCCACGCTCTTGGCGCAGCCGGTGTTCATGAAGCGATCTACAGCCTGATCATGCAGCGGGATGGCTTTATTGCGCCCTCAGCGAACATCGAGAACCTCGATGAAGGTGCCGAAGGCTACCCAATCGTGCGTGAGCGGCTCGACAACCAGAACCTGGATCTCGTCATGAGTAACAGCTTTGGTTTTGGTGGCACCAACGCAACACTGGTATTCAAAAAGTTCCAAGCCTAAGCGTCAGGACAGCCTGACAGAGCGATACTCAGCCGGGGAAGTGCCCATCCAGCGTTTGAATGCCCGGCTGAACGCGCTTAACTCTGAAAACCCAAGCTGCTCGGCAATTTCCACCAGCGGCTTGGTTTTATCCTGCATGTAAGTTAGCGCCTGCTTACGGCGCACATCCTCAAGTATGCGGGCAAAGGTCAAACCTTCACGCTTCAATTTCTTGTGAAGCGTATATCGGCTCATGTGCAACTGAGATGCCACCACCTCAACGCCCACCTTGCCCCGGGCAAGCTGAATACTGATCAGCGAACTCACTCTATTACCTAATGAAACCCGCGCCACGTCTTGGCTCAGGGGGCCTGACGCCATCTTTTTACCCTCCAGATTCATAACTATCCAATTGCTTACTCCAAGTTACAGCGTACACATGTTAGCTGAAAACAATCAATAAGACGTTTGAGCAGGATCAAGGGAATACACGTTAGCCTGCGGCAAAATAGCCCACCACTGATCTACCCGGAGCCCACATGAACATCCCGGAACTGCTGGCACCCGCCGGCACCCCTGAACATCTGGAGACCGCATTCGCCTATGGCGCTGATGCAGTTTACGCCGGCCAGCCGCGCTACTCCCTGCGGGTACGCAACAACAGCTTTAAAGACACCGCAGCATTGGGTTCCGGTATCCAGCGCGCCCATGAACTGGGCAAACAATTCTACCTGGTGTCGAACATTGCACCCCACAACGACAAGGTACGCTCTTACCTGCGGGATCTGGAACCGGTGCTGGAATACAAGCCAGACGCATTGATCATGTCAGACCCGGGCCTGATTATGCTGGTTCGGGAAAAGTGGCCAGATCAGCCCATCCATCTTTCGGTGCAGGCCAATGCCGTAAACTGGGCAACAGTGGAGTTTTGGCGACGGCAAGGCATCAGCCGGGTGATTCTTTCCCGGGAGCTGGCTCTGGGTGAAATCCGCGACATTCGCGAACGGGTTCCGCAAATGGAACTGGAAGTATTCGTTCACGGCGCTCTGTGTATGGCCTACTCCGGTCGCTGCCTGCTTTCCGGCTATATGAACCACAGGGATGCCAACCAGGGTGCCTGTACCAACGCCTGCCGCTGGAACTACAAGGAAGTTGCCCACACCCAGGACCAAACCGGCGACCTGATTGCCACATCCGCAGCAAGTGATGTTCAAAGTTTTGAGCCGAAAAAAATTCTGCTGGAAGAGCCCAACCGGCCCGGCAGCTTTATCCCTGCCTATGAGGATGAGCACGGCACCTACATCATGAACTCCCGGGATCTGCGTGCCGTGCAGCACGTGGCGGAACTGGCTGCCATGGGTGTTCACTCCCTGAAAATCGAGGGCCGCACTAAAAGCACCTATTACGTTGCCCGCACTACTCAGGTCTACCGCAATGCCATTGATCAGGCGGCACAGGGTAAACCTTTTGACATGACCCTGATGAATGAGTTGGAGGCACTATCCAACCGAGGCTACACAGAAGGCTTTTTGCGCCGGCACATGCCACAGGAATACCAGACCTACGAACGTGGCTCGTCCTATCTGGGCACTCAGCAAGTTGTGGGCACCATCACCGATGATGACGGGCAATGGCTCACCATCAATGTGAAAAACAAATTCGCCCCCGGCGACCAGATGGAACTGATCACTCCCTCTGGCAACCTGCAGTTCTCAATTCCAGCCATGGAAAACCGCAATGGCGTGCGTATGGATTGCGCTCCAGGTAGTGGACATATCGTTCGCATCCCCCGCCCAACCGGCACTCCGGAAGCTTTGGAATACAGCTACCTCACCCGTATCTTGCCGCCTGAAAGCTAACGCCACCCTGCGTTTCCAGCTCCGTATATACGCTTATCAAACCCGTGCTACACCCGCCAGACTTAGCGTCTGGCGGGTGTATTACGATATACTTGATCATCCTTACATTTAATACCTGACTAATTTAGTCTGGTATTGTACAATTACGATCCACAAGCTACAGATCAGGCCCCGCAACCCAGTCTTGGTTGCCGGCAAATCAAAGGGCCTCAGAGCCCGCGAGAGAGAATACGGAGCGACGATCATGACGACCGCCAACAAAGAGGTGAACGAACTGATCAAACGGGAATACGAACACGGTTTCGTAACAGACATCGAAGTAGATACCTTCGAGCCCGGTTTGAATGAAGACGTGATCACCCGCCTTTCTGAAATCAAGAAAGAGCCTCAGTTCATGCTGGAGTGGCGCCTCAAGGCCTATCGTCGCTGGCTTGAGATGGAAGAACCCGATTGGGCTCACCTGGGCTATGAAAGAATCGATTACAACGATATTTCCTACTACTCAGCCCCGAAACGCAAAGAAGACATGCCTCAGAGTCTTGATGAGGTAGATCCCGAACTGCTGAGAACCTATGAGCGGCTTGGCATCCCACTGCACGAGCACGCAAAGCTCGCTGGCGTAGCCGTTGATGCAGTATTTGATTCTGTTTCGGTGGCCACCACGTTCAAAGAGCCACTGGCAAAAGCAGGCGTTATCTTCTGCTCTATTTCAGAAGCCGTGCGCGATTACCCCGAACTGGTGCAAAAATACCTCGGTACTGTTGTTCCCCATACTGACAACTTCTTTGCCGGCCTTAACGCCGCAGTCTTCTCAGACGGAACCTTTGTATATGTGCCCAAGGGTGTTCGCTGCCCCATGGAACTGTCCACATACTTCCGCATCAACGCGGCAAACACCGGCCAGTTCGAGCGCACACTGATTATTGCCGACGAAGGCAGTTACGTGAGCTATCTGGAAGGCTGTACCGCCCCGATGCGCGACGAGAACCAACTGCACGCAGCGGTGGTTGAACTGATCGCTCTGGACGATGCCGAAATCAAGTACTCCACCGTACAAAACTGGTACCCGGGCGATGAGAACGGCAAAGGCGGCATCTACAACTTTGTGACCAAGCGCGCGGCCTGTATCGGCAAGAACTCCAAAGTTTCCTGGACCCAGGTAGAAACCGGCTCGGCCATTACCTGGAAGTACCCCAGCTGTATCCTGCGTGGTGAAGGCAGCGTTGGTGAATTCTATTCTGTAGCGCTTACCCACAACTACCAGCAGGCCGACACTGGCACCAAGATGATTCACCTGGGCAAGAACACCACCAGCACCATCATCTCCAAGGGTATTTCGGCCGGTAAAAGCTCCAACGTTTATCGCGGCCTGGTCAAATTTGGTCCCCGTGCCGAAGGCGCTCGTAACTTTACCGAGTGCGACTCGCTGTTAATCGGAGACCAGTGCGGTGCACACACCTTCCCTTACATTGAGAGCCTGAACAAGTCCGCCATCGTTGAGCACGAGGCCACCACCTCGAAAGTGAGCGACGAGCAGATGTTCCTTTGCCGCCAGCGCGGAATTGATATGGAGCGGGCCGTTTCCATGATCGTTAACGGTTTCTGTAAGGACGTGTTCAAGGAACTTCCTATGGAGTTTGCGGTTGAAGCCGGCAAGCTTCTTGAAGTTAGCCTTGAAGGTTCTGTTGGTTAAATTACACACACAGATTTTCAGATTAAAGAGAGAAGCCACAAATGCTGAGCATCAAAAACCTGCACGCCTCCGTTGAGGGCAAAGAAATCCTCAAGGGCATCAACCTGGAGATCAAAGCCGGGGAAGTACATGCCATCATGGGCCCGAACGGTTCGGGCAAAAGCACGCTGGCCCAGGTGCTTGCAGGCAACGACGCATTTGAAGTCACGTCTGGCAGCGTCACCATGCATGGTGAGGACCTGCTTGAGAAAGCGACTGAAGAGCGGGCGCGGGATGGTGTGTTCCTGGCGTTTCAGTACCCGGTAGAGATTCCGGGCGTCAGTAACCTGCAATTCATGCGTACATCGGTGAATGCCATGCGTCACCACAGGGGCGAGTCAGAAATGAACGCCGCTGAGTTTATGAAGATGGCTCGGGAAATTTCAAAGCAGGTAGATCTTGACCCTGCATTTCTCAAGCGCGGCGTGAACGAAGGCTTCTCCGGTGGCGAGAAGAAGCGTAACGAAATCATGCAGGCTCTGATGCTGCAGCCAAAGCTGGCCATTCTGGACGAAACTGACTCTGGCCTCGACATCGACGCACTCAAGGTTGTTTCTGACGGTGTTAATGCTCTACGTGCCGAAGACCGTGCCATTTTGATGGTAACTCACTATCAGCGCCTGCTTGACCATATTGTTCCTGATTTTGTTCACGTTCTGGCCGAAGGCAAGATTGTGAAGTCTGGCGGCCGTGAATTAGCCCTGGAACTGGAAGAGCGCGGTTACGCATGGCTTGGCATCAAGGATGACGAAACTGCAGCCAGTTCAGCCAACTAAGGAGATCGCGGAATGAAACCAGCACCAAGTCTTCTTTCCAGCGCGTTCCTGCAGCCGGCTGGCCAGGCGTTACCAGCCCCCCTGCTTGCCCTGCGCAAACAGCGTGGTGCCGCCTTGGTAGATATGCCCATGCCAACGCGGAAAACCGAGAACTGGAAATACTCCAGCAAGTACCTGAAGCTGACCGACGAGATGGCCGCTTCTTTGCCAACTACTGGTAAAACAGGCAGCGCCCTTGCTGTGCCCGGCTACAAAGTCGTCTTTATTAATGGCGTTGTGATTCCGGAAGCCAGTGAGTATCCGGATCTGGATAACATCCTTATCCAGCGTTTTGGTGATCTTTCTGAGGCCGAAGCCAATGAGCTGGCTGAGCGCCTGGACAGCACTCTCGACGCCAAGGCCGTGCAATTTGCAGGGCTGAACACTGCGCGTTTTGAAGATGGCCTTCTCATTCGCCTGAAGCCAGACGCGGTTCTTGACCAGCCTCTGTTCATCATCCATGAAGTGACAGCCGACGCCAGCGGATCTGCCTTCCCACGAATTTTTGTAGAAGCAGGCCGAAACAGCCAGATCACTCTGGTTGAAGAGTTTATTTCCAGTGGACAGGAAGCGGTGTTCGTGAACTCCGTTACCGAGTTCACTCTTGCAGAGGGCACAAATGTTACCAACATCCGCCTGAGCATGGACGGCGAGAAGGTACAGCACATCGGCGCCACTGGCGTAACCCAGCAGCGTAGCTCCCGCTTCGAGAGCCACTGCGTAGGCTTCGGCGGCCCCCTGCGGCGCCACGACCTGAGGGTGCGACTGGAAGGCAAAGGCGCAGAGTGCAAGCTCAACGGCGTTGTTGTAACCCAGGGCACACAGCATTACGACAACCACACCACCATTGAGCACGTAGCGCCTAATTGCGACAGTGAAGAAACCTATCGCAACATCGCAGCGGATAAATCCCACGCTGTGTTCAACGGCAGAATCCATATTCATCCGGACGCCCAGAAGTCCAACGCCAATATGAGCAACAAGAACCTGCTGCTCTCCACTGGCGCTGAGATCGATACCAAGCCAGAGCTTGAGATCTACGCTGATGACGTAAAATGTGCCCACGGGGCGACAATCGGCCAACTGGACAAGGAATCGTTGTTTTATCTGGTATCGCGTGGCATCGGCCTCCGTGAAGCCAATGTTCTGCTGACCATGGCGTTCATCAACGAATTGGTTGCCCAGATTCCAGTGGATGCCGTGAAAGATACGGTACAAATCCGCCTGAACCAGTTTTTTGATCAAACCTTCCAGGAGGTCTGACCGGTATGAATGACCTGTCCATGGCAAGCACAGCAACCCAAAAGGCGTTTGATGTACAAGCCATACGCCGGGACTTTCCCATCCTGTCCCAACAGGTAAATGGAAAACCGCTGGTATACCTGGATAACGGCGCGTCGGCACAAAAGCCGCGCTCCGTTCTGGATGCCATGGACCGTTATTACCGGGAAATGCACTCCAACGTACACCGGGGTGCCCACACCCTTGGCGACCGCGCCACTGCCGCATTTGAAGGTGCCCGGGAAACCGTTCGCAGCTTTTTGAATGCTGGCAGTACCCGGGAAATCATCTGGACAAAAGGCACAACAGAAGCCATCAATCTGGTAGCGAATGGCCTGGCCCCCAAACTCAAAGCCGGCGACGAAATTCTGGTGAGCCACATGGAGCACCACGCCAACATTGTGCCCTGGCAGATGATTGCCGAGCGCACTGGCGCAAAAGTGGTGCCGATTCAGGTTACGCCTGCGGGCGAACTGGATCTTGAATCCTTTGATCGTTTGCTGAGCGACCGCACCCGTGTACTGGCCATCACCCACGTTTCCAACGTTCTGGGCACAATCAATCCGGTAAACGAATTGGTGGGCAAGGCGAAGGCGCGCGGTGTGATCACCCTGCTAGATGGCGCCCAGGCTGTCCCCCACTTCCAGCCGGATGTGCAGGCGCTGGACTGTGATTTTTACGTTTTTTCATCTCACAAGCTGTTTGGCCCGACAGGTATTGGCGTGCTTTATGGCAAAGCCGCACTACTGGAAGACATGCCTCCCTACCAGGGCGGCGGCGAGATGATTGAGCGGGTATCGTTTGAACGCACCACATGGAACGTTCTGCCTTACAAATTTGAGGCAGGTACGCCGGCAATCGCCGAGGCGGTGGGTCTGGGCGCGGCAATAGACTACCTTAACGGGCTGGACCGGCCGGCAATGGAAGCGGCGGAGAATGCCTTGATGGTACGTGCCAACCAATTGGTTGAGACCGTTCCCGGCATGAGCATTATCGGCACGGCAAAGCAGAAAGTTCCCGTGATGTCCTTTAAAATCGAAGGCTTGCACCCCAGTGATGTAGGTACATTACTGGACCAGCAAGGCATCGCCATTCGTACTGGGCACCACTGTGCCATGCCACTGATGGATTTCTACGGAGTTCCCGGTACAGCCCGGGCTTCCTTTGCGTTCTACAATACACTGGACGAGGTGGAACAACTGTTTACCGCCTTACAAAAAATCCAGCGCCTGTTTGCCTGATGGAGGAGACACCATGACAGCTGAAGTCTTCACGCCGACCGTAGGCCTCACCATGACGCCAAGTGCCGTCAAGCACGTGCGCAAGCAACTCGACAAAGCGTCGAGCGCCAAAGGTATCCGATTGGCGATCAGAAAAAGCGGATGCTCAGGCTTCAAGTACGAAACCCAGTGGGTGGACGAAGCTTCATCCGACGACAGAATATTCCACATTGACGGGGTTGATGTGTTTGTGAAAGAGGAACACCTTGCCATGGTGAATGGCATCGAGATCGACTTTGTGACCGAAGGCGTCAACTCCATGTTCCAGTTCCGCAATCCAAATGCCACCGCCGAATGCGGGTGTGGCGAGAGCTTTACCATAAGCTGATTCGTCCACTCTCCGCGCCAAACGAGGTATAACCAGGAATGCAAGAAAGAGAAGTTGTCCTGACCAAGCGCGAGGTGGAAGCCCGCCTTGTTCCTGTTGGCACCCAAATCATGATTCCGGCAGATAGTTTTGTAACCATCACGCAGTCTCTGGGCGGCACCTTCACGGTTGCAGTTAATGGCAACCTTGCCCGCATCGAAGGTCACAACGCAGATGCCTTGGGCAAAAAGCCACTGGAAAGCAGCTTTGATACTCCGGAAGACGGAACTATCAACGAAAACCAGGTGTGGGAAGCCATGCGCAACTGCTACGACCCGGAAATTCCGGTAAACGTAGTGGACCTGGGCCTGATTTACGAGTGCCGCATTGAAAACGGTACGCCAGAGGGCAATCACGTCTTCATCCTGATGACCCTCACAGCCGCTGGTTGTGGCATGGGGCCGGTTATTACTGAAGATGTGAAGACCAAGGTGGAGCACGTGCCCAACGTGGACAAGGTAACCGTAGAGCTTACCTTTGATCCCCCCTGGAACAACGATATGCTTACCGACGAAGCCAAACTCGAACTGGGAATGTTGTAAATGCCTGCGACAGAACAGGATTTTCTGAACAATCCGCTCGGAAAAAACCCGACTCTGGAAGACGTACTCGACGGCTTTGAGTTTCTGGACGACTGGGAAGAGCGCTACGCGTTTATTATTGATCTGGGCAAGCAGCTACCGGCTTTTCCGGACGATGCCCGGATTGAAGAGAACTACGTCCACGGCTGTCAGAGCCAGGTATGGGTGATTTCCCACTTCCACGAAGCCAGCGGCAAACTTTATTTGCTGATCGATTCTGACGCAATGATCGTCCGCGGCCTTGCCGCCATGATTCTGATTGCGCTGAACGGGAAAACCCCAAGAGACCTGTTGGCTACCGATATCGACGAGCTGTTTGAACAACTCGACCTGTTCCGCCATATCTCTCCGACCCGCGGCAACGGCCTGCGCTCCATGATCGGAAAGATTCGCGACATAGCGGCAGCCCACGCGGCTGAGTGACCCGCTCACCGGTTTAGCGTGAGCTACCAGATTATGGCAATGTCGTCTCGCTGAATGTTTACCTGCCCACCCAGGCTGGGCATATTGCCATTGCTGAAGTCCGGATGAACATTATTCAGGGTGACTGTCACCTGGCTGTCGCTCAATTCAGGCGTCCCTCCCAGGGAATCAAAATACCGGGCACTGCGATACAAATGCAGCTCATCACCCGGCCTCAGGCCAGCGGTTGCACCTGAAGCCAGTGTTACCTGCTGACCATCTACCCGGGTAATGCGGGCCATAAACGGCTGGCATGCCAATGCTTCGGTGACTGCCTGAGTCATGTCACCCAGAACACCAGCAACCGCCTTTCCATATTGGGTTTTTCGAAATCCTTCTGAGCCAAACCCTGTAGAACTGCCCACGCTCCCATTCCAGTCCGCGGCCGCCTCAAAACGTTGCTGATAGACAGGCGAACCGCTAAAGCCATCGAGAACCACCAGATCCACTGCAAACCGCCGGCGCTTATCGACGGCACCAATACCTCTTTGCATCTTGTCCAGAACCGATGTGCCCCACGCCGTAGGGTCTGCAACGCCAAGATCCCGGATAACGCCCGTGACAACAAACTGAGCACCCATTTCACGGGCTACCTGAATCACATTGGTTAGGCGATTACTACCCTGCTGCAACGTTGGCGCGTTCAACAGATCGGGGAACAGACGGGAGGTAGAGGCGGAAAGCACCTGCAAATTTCCAGCTTCCCGCAAACCTTGCTGCAACAACTGCGGCAGAACTTCACCAGCATCATCAATGCGCCCTACACGGGCCTGCTCAGGGTATAGAAGCGGAAACCCGGTTACTGCCACCCGCTTCCTCAAACGCCCGGAGTCTCCGCCGTCACAACTGGCATCACCGGCAGAAATATCCCCCCGTACGGTCACACGCATAAGATTGCCAATGCGGTGCTCATCAATCACTTTAACATTCCGCGCCCTCGCACTGGAGGCCAGGCGCATTCTGGACTCGGTAAGAACACCGTTTTCCATGGTATCTCTGGTACTAACCTGCGCCTCATACTGAAGAGCGAGATCACGCATGGCCGCATTACGGGCCTCTGCACGGGCAGTCGCGAGGTCCTCGTTATGGATGCTGGCGTGGCCCACACCTTCCAGAACAACCGCCTGAGCGCTGGCAATAAGCATCAGCGGCGTCAACGCACACCAAAGCGCCAAGCGAAAAAACTGCTTCATAAACCCGCGCATCTTTTCATTCCCGCATTTCCAAATGTGCCACGCTTCCAAGGCCTCTACACCAGTATCCCTATAATCAAACCCCGATGGCGACATTAGTCGAGATAGTACAGGGAATCCACGTTCTTGCTCTGAACATCACCAACACTGTCGTTGTATCTGGGCATAGGTATCGGACACAAATCCTGCACCTGATCGGCATCTACTTTCGACACGCAAGCCCGGAAACGTGGTTCCAGCTTCAGCTCCATTACCGTTTCGACAACGCCGTCGCTATGTTCGTTAACAGCAACCATTTTTGCGCCACGAATGTAGCTATCCACGTATGTTCGAAAACTATCATTTCGTAGAACAAAGTCGTTTACTGTAGAGCTGCCATAGACGACCGTGCCATACACTCGCTCAGCGAGGTTCCTGTAGGCATCCATCTGGGAGGCCCGGCGCGCCATCAAACGCTTACGCGTGTTGAGGCGATCTTTACTGGCGTCTTCATAAGTTCCAAAACCGCTTACGCGCACGGTTATAGGCTCCAGCCTGGGTTCGCTTTGTGCTTTACTCTTCTCACTATCCCGGTGCCCACCAACAGGCGCACAGGCCGCCAGTATGAAAGCCAAAAAAGGAACTGTTATCCAGCGAATGGCCATTATCTTGTCTCCAGAATTCGTTTCAGCTAACCATTACCGGAAACCATGAAAAAATCGCGCCAGCTTTTCTAACACACTGATTGAATGGATTTTATTGAACAAAGCTACAATACAGCCCGCTAAACCGGCAAATAACTGCCTCCGCTTACATATCAAAAACAAACCGTTACCGGTTATGCCGTGTTCCCGTACGCATATTGATCTAACCTTTCAGTACTCTCATTGTTCATAGAAACACACTTATCTCCAAGGTACCGAAATGCATCAATATCGCCTGTCCAGATTGTTCATTGCCGTGGGACTGTCCCTTGCAACTTCCTCAGCGCTCGCCAGTCCGCAGTCGTTTATGTCTTCACGCTCCTTTGCAATGGGTGGCACCGGGGTGGCTATTGCGCATCCGGCTTCCGCCACGTCTGCAAACCCCGCAATGATGGCTGCAGACCAGCACGACTGGGCAGATGATTTCGGCCTCACGCTGCCGTCTGTCAACGTGCGGGTTGCGGATGAAGAAGAAACCATTGATCAGATTGATGATATCCAGGACTCAATTGACGGGCTTGAGAGCGCCATCAGCTTTAACAATTCAACCGAAACTAAAAAGCAGGCGGGGCAGTTGCGTGAACAACTTGCCGGATTTGATAGAGACACCGTCCGAGGCAACCTCGGCCTTGGCTTTGCTGTTGCCGTTCCCGGAAAGACAATTTCCATGGGTGTGTTCACCAACGGCAATCTGACTGCAACAGCCAGGGGAGAGTACGACGAAAGTGACGACGCAATACTGGCAGACATAGAAGACGGCACGGTAACCTCTCTCCCTGGTGGCACTCTGACGTTAAATTCCCGCGGTAAGGTCCTTGCTTCAGCGGTGATAGAGGCAGGCATAAGCTTTGCTCACGCGTTGGAGCTGAGTAATGGTGAATCTCTCCAGCTGGGTTTTTCCCCAAAATACGTAAAGCTACAAACGTTTCAATACACGGAAACCGTTTCCGGTTTTGATGACAACGATTTCGACAGTGATGAGTCCCAAACTGAAAAGAGCGGCTTTAACCTCGATATAGGTGCTGCTTATGCGTTCGGAGATGAAAAGCAGTGGAACGCAGGAATCCTGGTAAAAAACCTGATTCCCATGAAGCTCGACTCCGCTGCAAGCCGGGCGGATCTTGGAGAGGAAGTACGCACTCTGAAACTCAACCCCATGGCAACCGTCGGCATCGCTCATAAGAGCGACTATCACGTTGTGACTGCAGAGGTGGATCTCACCAAAAAAGAAGCCTTTGGCTTTGAAGATGACACCCAGTGGCTCGCCTTGGGTGCAGAGTTCGACGCGTTCCGTTACGCACAGCTTCGCGCGGGTGTTCGTTACAACCTTGCAAGCAACAATGACAACGACGGCATTGCCGAGGAAACCCAGTTCACAGCTGGCCTGGGAGTCAATCTGTTAGGCGTTCGCTTTGATCTTGGCGCCCTGTTTAGCGATGCGGATATCGGCGCATCTCTGGAGCTTGGCACAGCATTCTGATTATTGTTCGAGCACTTCTTTCGGTGTCAGGCGAACCCACCAGACTATACAGGTTTGCCTGACACGCCCGGGAAACGGATAATTCCCGGATACTTCTCGGAAAGGAACCGAACCCTCCATGCAAACCTATCTGGTTGGCGGCGCTGTTCGCGACGAACTACTGGGCCTGAAAGTTAAAGATCGGGACTGGGTGGTTGTTGGTGCAACCCCGGAACAAATGCTCGCCCGTGGATTTACCCAGGTAGGATCAGACTTCCCTGTATTCCTGCACCCCAAAACACATGAGGAATATGCCCTCGCTCGCACCGAGCGCAAACAGGGCCACGGTTATCACGGCTTCTCGGTTTACAGTGCTCCTGATGTCACGCTGGAAGAAGATCTGTTACGCAGGGACCTCACCATCAACGCCATGGCGCGCTCCGAACAGGGCGAGCTGAGCGACCCCTTTGATGGGCGCAAAGACCTTGAAGCACGAGAGTTGCGACATGTTTCAATGGCGTTCAAAGAAGACCCCCTGAGAATCTTGCGCACTGCACGGTTTGCTGCGCGCTTTCAACCCCTTGGTTTTCGTGTTTGCGCAGAAACCATGGAACTCATGCGCTCTATGGTTGCCGAGGGCGAGGTGGAACATCTGGTGCCTGAGCGAGTGTGGCAGGAGATTCAGCGAGCCCTGCATGAAAATAATCCGGCTACGTTCTTTCAGGTGTTGAGAGACTGCGGCGCGCTAGCCGTGTTGATTCCGGAACTTTCCCCTGAGGCGCACTTCAGCGCAGCCATTGCTGCCCTGCAACGGGTTCACGCCAGCAATGGCTCAACAGCAGAGCGATTTGCTTCACTGTTATGCGCACTTGACGAGCCTACGGGCACAGCAAGAGCCAAAGCGTTGAAAGCACCCAACGATTGCCAACAACTGGCCCGCCTGACTATGATTTTCACGCCCGCCATACAGCAGCTCGACCCGCTGCAGCCAGATGCAGGCGTTTTGCTGAAGCTGCTGGAAAAGGCCGACTTGTGGCGACGACCAGAGCGGTTCGCGCAACTCCTAAATGTACTTGCATGCACTCTTGAACCCGCAAATCGGGCAAAACTTGAAGCACTCCAAAATGCGGCAAAAGTTGCGTCAACCGTTGACCCTAAAATACTGATGGAACAAGGCTTCCTGGGCAAAGAACTGGGCGATGCAATCCGTACCGAGCGTCTTGCGCGTATTAACCAGGCACTAAGCAGCTTACTATCCTGAGGAACCACCATGCCTGAACATGCGCCTGTCGCCCTGATTACCGGTTCTGCCCATCGCCTTGGAGCCCGCACTGCGCAAATACTCCAGGAGCGGGGCTGGAACATCGCTATCCATTATCGTAACCGCGAAGATCAGGCTCACAGTCTTGCTGAATCAATGAACCAGCAGCGGCCAAACTCTGCCGTCGCACTGCAGGCAGACTTGAGTAACATCACCGACATCAGGCGCTTGGGCACCGAAGCAGCAGCTCAGTGGGGACGTCTGGATGCACTGGTTAACAACGCATCCGTGTTTTATCCAAACCCAACGCCTGAGGCCACGGAAGACGACTGGGACAGCATTATGCACACTAACCTGAAGGCGCCATTTTTTCTGCTGCAGGCGTGTCTTCCGGCTTTGCGGGCAAGCTCAGGCAGTGTCGTAAATCTCATTGATATCTATAGTGAAAAGCCGCTGGCAGACCACCCACTCTATTGCGCCAGCAAAGCAGGACTCGCGGCACTCACCCGGTCCTGGGCCAAAGACCTGGCCCCAGAGGTACGGGTAAATGGTGTATCTCCCGGGGCTATCCTCTGGCCAGAGGGCGACGCAGCGGTTGATGTAGGCTACCAAAGTATAATACTGGCCAAAACGCCCCTTAATCGCACCGGCACTCCGGATGATATAGCCCGCACCATCGTGTTTCTGCTGGCCGAAGCGCCATTTATTACCGGGCAAATCATTTCAGTCGATGGTGGCAGAAGCCTCAACATGTAGGCCGAGGGTTGGGCCTACGCTTTTGCCCGCTTGTCCTTTCCGGCTACAATGCGGCAAACTTTTAAAACGGAGAACTCTCATGCGTGATGTCGTCATCGTTGCCGCTCGGCGTACAGCTATTGGAGCATTTGGCGGAGGCCTTTCCAGCCTTCGTGCGGATCAGCTCGGCGCCGCTGTTATTAAAGCACTGCTGGAAGAAACCGGTGTTGCCGGCAACCAGCTCGATGAAGTTGTTCTGGGCCAGGTTCTGACCGCAGGTTCTGGCCAGAACCCGGCACGCCAGTCGGCGATCAATGCCGGCCTTCCCAATTCTGTCCCGGCCATAACCATCAACAAAGTATGCGGCTCTGGCCTCAAAGCTGTTCACATGGCGGTTCAGGCGATTCGCTGTGGCGATGCCGAGATAGTGATTGCCGGCGGACAAGAAAACATGAGCCAGGCACCCCACGTTCTGCCCAACAGCCGCAATGGCCAGCGCATGGGCAACTGGACCATGATCGATACCATGGTTACCGATGGTCTTTGGGACGCCTTTAACGACTACCACATGGGCATCACTGCTGAAAATATTGTTGAGAAGTACAACATCAGCCGCGAAGAACAGGACGAGTTCGCAGCAGCCTCCCAACAAAAGGCAGTTGCAGCCAGAGAAGCCGGTCGCTTTGATGGTGAAATCGTGCCGGTGTCCATTCCTCAGCGGAAAGGCGATCCAATCGTTATCAGCAAGGACGAAGGGCCCCGCGATGGCGTAACCGGCGAAGGCCTGGGCAAACTGCGCCCGGCGTTCAAAAAGGACGGCACGGTGACCGCAGGTAATGCATCATCCCTGAATGATGGCGCAGCAGCGGTCATGGTGTGCAGTGCTGAAAAAGCAAAAGAGCTGGGCCTGACCCCGCTGGCAACCATCAAAGCCCACGCCAATGCCGGCGTTGACCCGACCATCATGGGAACCGGCCCAATCCCCGCCAGCCAGCGCTGCCTGAAACTGGCCGGCTGGAGCGTTGATGATCTGGATCTGGTTGAAGCCAACGAAGCCTTTGCTGCCCAGGCTATCTCTGTAAACCGGGAAATGGGTTGGGATACCAGCAAAGTAAACGTCAACGGCGGCGCTATTGCTCTGGGCCACCCCATTGGTGCTTCTGGCTGCCGCATACTGGTTTCACTTTTGCACGAAATGGTACGCCGTGATGCGCACAAAGGTCTGGCGACTCTGTGCATCGGTGGCGGCATGGGCGTTGCCCTTGCAGTCGAGCGCTAAAGCCGAATGCTGAATGTGGTGCTGTACGAGCCGGAGATTCCACCCAATACGGGCAATATCATCCGGCTCTGCGCCAATACCGGCTGCAACCTGCATCTGATTGAGCCTCTGGGATTCACTCTGGAGGACAAGCAGATGCGGCGTGCCGGGCTCGACTACAGCGAATACGCCACGGTAAAAGTGCACAAAAACTATCAGGCGTTCCTCGACAGTGAGGAGCCTCGGCGCCTGTTTGGCCTCACCACAAAAGGCCACCGTTACTACCACCAGGTGGCCTATCAGGAAGGCGACTACCTGATGTTCGGCCCGGAAACCCGTGGCCTTCCAGAAGATGTACTCGAAGGATTATCTGCAGAGCATTGCCTGAAGGTACCTATGTGCCCGAATAGCCGAAGCCTCAACCTTTCCAACACCGCCGCTCTAGTGGTTTACGAAGCCTGGAGGCAACTGGGCTTTGAGGGCTCACCAGGCAGCACCTCATAAACAAAAAACCCGGCAGTTGCCGGGTTTTTTTGCAGTCAGGGTAGAGCAACACTCTTAGTGAGTTTTCTGCTCGGCACCGGCTTCACCGGCGGCCTCTTCCTGCTTGCGCTGCAATGCCTGAGCGTAGATAGCATCGAAGTTAACAGGCGCCAGCATCAATGCCGGGAAGCTGCCCTTGTTAACAACACCATCAATTGCTTCACGGGCATAGGGGAACAGAATAGTGGGGCAATAGGCACCCAGCATCTGGCCAAGCTGCGGCCCGTCAATACCTGAAACAAGGAAAACACCCGCCTGCTGAATCTCGACAATGTAAGCAACCTTGTCGTCAATTTTCGCCGTAACGGTCAGCGACAAAACCACTTCATACTGGTTATCACTTACTTTTGTGTGAGCGGTGTTGAGATCCAGATTTACATGGGGCTTCCACTGCTCCTGAAATACCACCGGTGAATTCGGGGACTCAAAAGACAGATCCTTCACGTAGATACGCTGAAGAGCAAACTGAGCTTGGTTCTGGTTTTCGTTGCCTGCGGCGGCTTGCGGATTCTCAGCCATGTTAAGTCCTTTTGCTTTAGTAGGGAGTCGTAGAGAGGGCTCGGGGCCCGTTGTTATGGTTACATCTGCCGTGACAGTCTACTGTCTGGCGTCGATCAGTTATGTGAAACAGTGCGGCAGATCGGCGCGCAGATCAAGTTATGTCGCAGTTTCTACTTTTTTACCAGCGGCAAGTTACTGGCCTTCCAGTCACTAACCCCGCCGTTGAGTCGCACCACATTGGTGAAACCCTCTGCGTTCAGCTGTTTGACGGCCATGGCGGAATGCTGCCCCATTTTGTCCGCCACAATAATCTGTTTGCTCTTGTGCTTGTTCAGCTCGGCAGCCCGACTTTTGAGACTGCTCAACGGAATATTGACTGAGCCGGTAATGCGGCCCTCGCCAAACTCTTTGCGGTCACGGATATCAACCACTATGGCTTCGTCCCGGTTGATCAGGCTAACAGCGCCTTGAGCAGAAATCTTGGCTCCACCCCGCCGGGACTCCAGCACCAGAATAGCAACAAGAAAAGCCACAAAAAGTGAAGCGAGAACGTAGTGGTTAACGACAAATTCAAACAACCGATCCATGAGGTTACCCTGAAAATAAGTTTGGGCGGATTATACACAGCCTGCTCGCCGGACAGAAGGTGACCATACAGGTGACGACTGTGGCCTCAAAGTGTAAAAATGGATAAGCTTCACGCCTACTTCTGTAAATTTACTGCAACTCTACCTCCGGACTGAATGATGACAGCATTGCGCAAGCCGACAGCACTGATAATTCTCGACGGCTGGGGCCATCGTAAACCCGCCGAAGATAACGCCATCAGCAACGCCAATACGCCTTTCTGGGACAAGCTTTGGGCTTCCAGACCCAAAACGCTCATCAACACCTCCGGTATGTTTGTAGGTTTGCCCCAGGGCCAGATGGGCAATTCCGAAGTCGGGCACATGAACCTTGGCGCGGGCCGCGTGGTTTACCAGAGCCTGACGCGCATCGACAAGGATATAGAGGAAGGAACCTTTAACGAAAACAAGGTTCTTTGCGCAGCAATCGACAAAGCCATAAGCAATGGCGGCGCTGTTCACCTCATGGGCCTGCTTTCTCCCGGCGGCGTTCACTGCCATGAAGACCACGTGCTTGCAGCCGCTGAGCTTGCAGCTGCCAGGGGCGCTAAAGAAGTCTACATTCACGCATTTCTCGATGGCCGCGACATGCCACCTCGCAGCGCTCGCCCCTCCCTTGAAAAGGCGGCTGCAAAGCTGAAAAGTCTGGGCGTAGGCCGTGTAGCCTCAATTGTCGGCCGCTATTTCGCTATGGACCGGGACAACCGCTGGGACAGGGTGGAAGCAGCCTACAACCTGATGACGTTAGGTGAGTCAGAATTCATGGCCGCCGATCCTGTTTCAGGCCTGGAGCAAGCATACGAGCGTGGTGAAAACGACGAATTTGTTAAACCAACCCTCATACAAAGCGCCGGCGAACTTGCGGCCACAATCAATGATGGCGACGCCGTCCTGTTTATGAACTTCCGGGCTGACCGAGCCCGGGAAATGACCCGCACGTTTGTAGATGAGGGTTTTGACGGGTTTGAACGCAAGAAACACCCGAATCTCGCAGACTTTGTAATGCTCACCGAGTACGCGGCAGATATCAAAACCTCCTGCGCCTACCCGCCAGAACAGCTGATCAACGGTTTGGGTGAATACCTGGCAGGGCTAGGTAAAACCCAGCTCCGCATTTCCGAAACCGAGAAATACGCCCACGTCACCTTCTTCTTTAACGGCGGGCAGGAAACGCCTTTTGCCGGCGAAGACAGAATTCTGGTGCCCTCCCCTAAAGTGGCAACCTACGATCTGCAGCCTGAGATGAGCGCTCCGGAAGTTACCGACAAGCTGGTAGAGGCCATCAAAAGCGGAAAGTATGACCTGGTGGTATGCAACTACGCCAACGGCGACATGGTGGGCCATACGGGCAAGCTGGATGCAGCCATCAAAGCAGTAGAATGCCTCGACCAGTGCGTACAGCGCGTAGTTGAAGCACTGGATGAAGTCGGTGGCCAGGCACTGATAACAGCTGACCACGGTAACTGTGAACAGATGACAGACCCCGACTCTGGTCAGGTGCACACAGCACACACCATCGGGCCAGTTCCCCTGGTCTACACAGGTAGCCGCGAAGTAAGCCTGAGTGATGACGGCAGCCTGAGCGATGTAGCTCCCACCCTGCTCGCATTGATGGGCCTGGAACTACCGAAGGAAATGACCGGGCATAGCCTGGTTAAAGTCGGTTGATCCGGAAACAGGCCACAGCATTGCGACTGACTGCAGTACTGACGCTGACTCTCGCACTGTTATTGGGTGCAGCACCGTTAGCGTTTGCTAAAGAGGTAACGCCAGCCCAGATCGAAGCCCTCAAGAAACGTATTGAGGGTATCGACAAATGGCTGGCCAATGCCGAAAAGGACCGCTCCTCTCTTGAACGACAGCTGGCTGAAGCTGAACGCACCATCAGCCGGTTGACTCACGAGCGCAGATCCCTGCGAGAACAGGTAAAGGTACAGCAGCAGAAGCTGACCACACTGCAAAGTGAAGAGCGGGAGCTGGCGCGCACCCTGGAGAGCCAGAGGGAAAGCCTGAAAAAACAGATACGCACCGCCTGGATGGAAGGCGATGCACCCGTTGTAAAAGTGCTGCTCAACGAAATCAATCCGGACAACATTGCCCGGACCATGACCTATTACGAATATCTCAGTCGCGACACAGTACGGCGATTGGAAATTTTCCATAAGAACCTCGAAGAACTCAAGGTCACACAAGCGGCCGTGCAAAGCACCCGGGCCGAACTCGCGAACGCTGAAGAGGGCGTAATAAAACGCCAGCAGGCGTTAAAAGCGTCCCGCCTGGAACGCGAAAAAACCCTCGCAGCGCTTAACCAGGATATCCGCAGTCACCGTAGCGAAAAAGACGAACTGGAATCCGATCGAAAGCGATTGGAGGAGCTGCTTTCCGAGGTTCAGCAAGCCATCGCCAGCATCCCGTCGCCCAATGAATCCAAGCCCTTCCCGTCGCTGCGCAACAAGCTTCCATGGCCTGCACAAGGCAAGGTAGTCAGTCGTTTTGGAGAAAAATACGCAGATGGCAAACTGCGCAGGAACGGGCTGATCATTCAGACCGGGGAAGAAGCCGAGATCAAAGCCATTCATTATGGCCGGGTTGTTTTTGCCAACTGGCTCCGGGGCTTTGGCCTGATAACAATTATTGATCATGGCGATGGCTACATGACACTCTATGGCCACAGCAGCAGCCTGTTCACCAGCCCGGGGGACTGGGTTGTAGCAGGGGAAGCCATCGCACAAGCAGGCCGTACCGGTGGAACAGACGCGCCAGCACTCTATTTTGAAGTTCGCCATAACGGCAAACCTGATAACCCGGGCCGCTGGCTGACCAACTGAACAGCCGGGCCGGGGCTGACAAATGAGCCCGCTGCCGCCATACTGTCGGGATTATAGAAGGTTCAGTCCAACTACCGGAATAACCACGGGATATGTGAATGAAACGGGTCCGAAGTACACTCCAAGCATCACCTTTGCGCTCAGCCATCCTTGCCGTCTGTTTCATCTCACTCCCCGGTTTGGCTTTCGCCCAGGATAACCCGGGAGACGACACCCAGGTACTGGAAGGCATTCAGGAAGGTGAACGCATTGAAATCACCCTGCCTGACCCGGAAAAACAACTTCCCCTGGACGATCTGCGCAAATTCACCGAGGTTTTCAGCCGCATCAAGGCAGCCTACGTTGAAGAAGTA
Organism: Marinobacter sp. DY40_1A1; assembly: GCF_016597815.1. Taxonomy (GTDB): domain Bacteria; phylum Pseudomonadota; class Gammaproteobacteria; order Pseudomonadales; family Oleiphilaceae; genus Marinobacter; species Marinobacter xiaoshiensis. The sequence continues at coordinate 29,008 of NZ_VCHA01000002.1, forward strand.
GAGGACCGCCAACTGCTGGAAAGCGCAATTAAGGGCATGCTCTCCGACCTCGACCCGCACTCCACCTACCTGGCCCCGAAAGACTACGAAGAGCTTGAAGAAAGCACTTCCGGCGAGTTTGGCGGCCTGGGCATTGAAGTGGGCATGGAAAATGGCTTTATAAAGGTTATTGCCCCCATTGATGACACACCCGCTCAGCAAGCTGGTGTTCGGGCCGGCGACCTGATTATCAAGCTTGGCGAAAAGCCCGTAAAAGGCATGAGCCTGGAAGAATCCGTTCAACTTATGCGGGGCAAGCCTGGCACCGTCCTTACGCTGACCATTATGCGAGAGGGGCAAACCGGCCCCATAGAGATCGATGTTGAGCGCGCGGTTATCAAGGTAACCAGTGTAAAGAGCCGCATGATCGAAAACGGATACGGCTACGTGCGGGTGACCCAGTTCCAGGCTGAAACCGGCGGACAGTTTACGAAAGCCCTGAACAAACTGAAGAAAGAACACGGCGGTGATCTGGACGGATTGGTACTGGACCTTCGCAACAATCCCGGCGGTGTATTGCAGGCGGCCGTAGCAACCGCTGATGCCCTGCTGGACGAAGGATTGATTGTATACACCGAAGGCAGAATTCAGAGTTCCCGCCTCCGCTTCAGCGCCAAAGATGGCGACGTGATGGCTGGCACCCCCATTGTTGTACTGATTAACGGCGGCTCGGCCTCTGCATCTGAAATTGTTGCCGGCGCCCTGCAGGATCACAGGCGGGCTGTCATTATGGGCACACAGTCCTTTGGCAAAGGCAGCGTTCAGACTGTTATCCCACTGGATGAAACTCACGCCATCAAAATGACAACGGCGCGCTATTACACCCCTGACGGTCGCTCCATACAGGCCACCGGCATCAAGCCAGACATCGAAGTAAAGCCGGCCGAACTGAAAGAACTGGATAGCCGCCCATTTTTTACCGAAGCGGATCTGAGCGGACACTTGATTGGTCAGGACGAAGAAACGGAAGGCAAAGGCAAGCAGTCGGAGGGTGAAGACCAACCTGGCTCTATTGCCGACAGGGATTATCAGCTACGCTCAGCACTCAATCTGCTGAAAGGGCTGAACATTCTGAACCGCAAGGGAGCTGACGCAGCACAGTGAAGGCACTCTCTATTCGAGCCCTGGCGACTTCAACTCTGCTGAGGTTTGCATTGGCTTTATTGGCAAGCATTACTGCCAGTAAAGCAGCTGCAGATCCGGCCCCGCAGGGTGTTCCGCCAACTATTGCCATCATCATTGATGACATGGGGCACAACCTGCACGAGGGCGAGCGCCTGGCCAATATGGATCAGCCGCTTACCCTGGCGTTTCTGCCCTACCGGCGGCACACAGACTCCCTTGCGCGTTTGGCCCATAGCCAGAGCAAGGAGATCATGCTGCACGCACCTATGGCCAACACCCGGAACTTTGGCCTCGGGCCTGGCGGTTTGACGCCAGACATGGATGAGCCAGCCTTAACAACGACCCTGCGTCGGGCCTTGCAGTCCATCCCTTTTGTACAAGGTGTGAATAACCACATGGGCAGCTTGCTAACCCAGCAACTGAAACCCATGGATTGGGTAATGAAGGAACTGTATCGCTACCCGGTTTATTTTGTCGATAGCCGCACCATTGCCTCATCCATTGCGGGCGACGTTGCCGCGGCTTATCAGATTCCCACACTGACACGGGACGTATTCCTGGACCACGAGCAAACGGAAGAGTTTGTAGATCGGCAATTCAAGGAATTGATTCGGCAAGCGAAGGAAAACGGTAGTGCGATTGGCATCGGCCACCCACACACAGTGACTGTCGACTATCTGGAAAAGCATCTTCCCCTACTGGATGAGCAGGGCATCGCTATTGCTACCGTGAGCGGGCTATGGGCTATTCGCAACAACAACCAGAGAATGTTTGCGGTAGGCGAAAAGCAGACCATACGACCTGCTTTTGCCAAGAAAGACTAATCCCGGACTTCAATTCCTTGAGCCCTCATGAAGGCCTTTGCTTCGGGAATGGTGTACTCACCAAAGTGAAATATCGAGGCCGCCAGCACCGCATCTGCACCACCCTTGGTGACGCCATCTGCCAGATGCTGAAGCTCGCCAACGCCGCCCGAAGCGATCACAGGAACAGATACCGCATCACTTACTGCGCGAGTCAGGCCCAGATCAAAACCGATTTTGGTTCCGTCTCTATCCATGCTGGTAAGTAAAAGCTCACCAGCACCCATTTCTACCATTTTGCACGCCCATTCCACGGCATCCAGCCCTGTCGGCTTACGCCCACCATGGGTAAAAATCTCCCAGCGGGGCTCTTCGCCTTCAGCACTTACCTGCTTGGCATCAATCGCAACCACAATGCACTGGCTACCAAACCGCTCTGCAGCTTCTTTTACCAGCTCTGGATTAAACACGGCAGCCGTGTTGATCGCGACCTTGTCTGCGCCAGCGTTTAGAAGTTTGCGGATGTCCTCAACGGCACGAACACCACCACCAACGGTTAGCGGAATGAAGACTTCTGCTGCCATGCGCTCAACCATTTCATAGGTCGTATCGCGACTCTCACTGCTTGCGGTGATATCCAGAAAGGTGATCTCGTCGGCGCCCTGTTCGTTATAGCGGCGAGCCACTTCTACCGGGTCTCCGGCGTCCCGGATATCCACAAAGTTTACGCCTTTAACAACGCGCCCCTTGTCCACATCCAGGCAGGGAATAATGCGTTTTGCCAATGCCATAATATTTGCCCTAATCAGCCTTTCAGTGAGTCACAAAACGCCTGAGCTTCAGCAACATCCAGCGTGCCTTCATAGATCGCCCGGCCAGTGATCGCACCAATGATGCCCTTATGGGCAACTGGCGCCAAACGCCTAAGGTCATCCATATTGGTTACGCCACCGGAAGCAATTACCGGAACTCCACCTTCTTCAGCAAGAGCAGCCGTGGCTTCCACGTTTACGCCCTGCATCATGCCGTCGCGGTTGATGTCGGTGTACACAATTGATTCAACGCCATCGTTGGCAAATCGCTTGGCCAGATCAATAGCCATAACTTCGGAGACTTCGGCCCAGCCATCTGTAGCAACGCGGCCGTCTTTGGCATCCAGACCCACAATGATGTGACCAGGGAAGCGCTTGCACATTTCCGTCACGAATTCAGGCTCTTTGACCGCCTTGGTTCCAATAATCACCCACTGCACGCCGGCTTTCAGGTAGGCCTCGATGGTTTCTGCTGAGCGAATGCCGCCGCCAATCTGAATAGGCAAATCCGGGTATTTCCGGGCAATGGCCTTAACAATTTCCCCGTTAACCGGCTCGCCTGCAAAGGCACCATTCAAATCGACAAGATGCAAACGACGGGCTCCAGCCTCCACCCAGCGGGTGGCCATATCAACCGGGTCGCCACCAAACACGGTGGAATCTTCCATACGACCCTGGCGCAAGCGAACGCATCGGCCGTCTTTCAGATCAATGGCGGGAATAATCAGCATGTTCCGTTCCAATCAGTAAAGTTTTTGAGTAATTGCAGCCCCGCCCCGGCACTTTTCTCCGGGTGGAACTGCACTGCAAAAATATTGTTGCGCGCTACTGCCGCTGCCAAATCAACGCCGTAATGGCTGCGCCCGGCGATGTCTGCGTTAGCTTCTGCCTCAGCGTAATAACTGTGCACAAAGTAGAAGCGCTCGCCATCGGGAATACCCTGCCACAGAGGATGCTCAACCGTGTGGTAAACCTCGTTCCAGCCCATATGTGGCACTTTCAGGCGCTCGCCGTTTTCTACCAGGCTGTCGCCAAAATAGCGGACTTCTGAAGGAAACAGACCAATGCAGTCAACTCCGCCATTTTCTTCACTGCGGGACATCAGCGCTTGCATGCCTACGCATATGCCGAGAAACGGGCGGTCGCGGGAAACTTCGCGCACCAGTTCATCCACACCAAGCCGACGAATTTCTGCCATGCAATCACGAATGGCACCTACACCGGGCAGAATCACCCGGTCGGCTTCACGAATCTGGTCTGCGTTGTCGGTCACCAGAACTCTGGTATCCGGGGCAACGTGCTCTACCGCCTTGCGGGCAGAGTGAAGATTACCCATGCCGTAGTCTATGATGGCAACGGTTTTCATGGTCAGTTCTGTGTCCTTCAGTGGCTTGGAATGGCAGCTTACAGCGAACCTTTGGTAGACGGGGTAACACCCGCCATCGCCATGCGCTCATCCATTTCAACCGCCATGCGCAGAGCACGGCCGAATGCCTTGAACACAGTTTCGATCTGGTGGTGGGTATTCTTGCCGCGCAGGTTATCAATATGCACAGTCACCATGGCATGGTTGATAAATCCACGGAAAAACTCTTCGAACAGATCCACATCAAAGCCACCCACAACAGCCCGGGTAAAGGGTACTTCCATAATCAGGCCAGGGCGACCAGACAGGTCAATCGCAACCCGCGAAAGGGCTTCATCCATAGGTACATAAGCGTGGCCATACCGGCAAATGCCTTTTTTATCTCCCACAGCCTGTTTGAACGCCTGGCCTAGAGTAATGCCAACGTCCTCCACTGTGTGGTGGTCATCTATGTGCAGATCGCCTTTGGAAACGATATCCAGATCCATCATCCCATGACGGGCAATCTGCTCCATCATGTGCTCCAGAAATGGCACTCCGGTATCAAATCTGGATTTGCCGGTGCCGTCGAGATTAATGTCGACAGTGATCTGGGTTTCAAGGGTATTTCGTTCTACCCGAGCCTTACGTTCGGCCATGGAGACTCCGTAGCAAATTAAGTGGCACAACGCCGGAAGATATCAATTCCGGGATTATACCTTTTATGCTCTCAGGAGTCCCATAACCGGGCTAATCGGTACGATAGTTTGCCTGACCAAAAAAAATCAGAAGGCTTTCTTCAGGTTGGCCATATAGGTATCCACCAGGCCGTTAAACTCATGTTTGATAACAGGGCTGATGGCCAGTTTTAAAAGCCCAGGCAGTGGCAGTGTCAGCTCAGCACTGGTCTGAAATTTGGCAGTGGTGGCAGTATCACCTTTAGCCTTCAGCACCCAGGACCCACGCACCACGCCATTACCCTCGCCTTTCACAGGCTCCCAGGTGATTTTCCCTGTGTCTTTATCTGAAACGTACTTGCTTGCGTACACAGACTGAATTGCGTGCTTGTCGATACCCACCTTTTCCATTTCCCAGCGGTAGGTGTTGTCACCCAGATCAGTGAGTTTATTCACTTTTGGAAAATGAGCAGCAGAGCGCGGCACATCTGCCAGCAGGTCGAACACCTCGTCATAACTGCCGGGTATTTCGAGCTCTCGGTTCAGTTCAATCGAAACAGTAATAGCCACAGCGAACTCCTTTTTATGGTTATTCAGTAATTTCAGCGCAGAAACAATGGGAGTATTTTGGCCTAACACTACGGCATTGTCATACTCCCACCCTGTTAATTTGTTAACCCTGCGTTATCCTTTAGCTTATTCGCATACGGATTCACCTTGAATCCTGAAAACTCTCGCAGCTAGTTCTCGCAACAAAAAGGACGCCCGAAACATGAAAGCCATACGTTATGTGCTGATCGCCATCGTTGCAGTTATTATTCTCGCCATTGCCGCGATTGCTATAGCCATGGCTGTTATCGACCCGAACGATTACAAGCCGCAAATCGAAAAAGCTGTTGAGGATAACACCAACCTTGACCTCATTCTGGAAGGCGATATTGGCTGGTCTTTCATTCCTCTCGGGCTCGAACTGAACGATGTAGAAGCCACTCTGGATGGCGAGCGCTTCGTTGCGCTGAAGCAGCTGGTGGCGCAGATTGACCTCTGGTCTCTGATAGCCATGTCGCCACAGGTAGACACCTTCGTGCTCGACGGGCTAGAGGCCCATCTGAGCATTAACGAGCAGGGGGAAGGCAACTGGACTCGCATCATGCCTGAACCCGCAGAAGGCGATGCCAAGGGCAGACAGGACCTTACCAGCACACCAGAGCAAACTGCCGCTGCAGATACCAGCGATGAACAAGGCGGCAAGGCCCTCAACTTCAATGTCGATAACGTGCAAATCAGCAATGCCCAGGTGCATTACAGCGATCTGAGCACCGGCCAGAAGGTGACTCTTGACGATTTTTCGGTAAACGCCAGCGATATCACTCTGGGCTCTGAGTTTCCGCTGGAAATTGGTTTTCGTGTAGAAACAGCCCAGCCACAATTCGCAGTGGATGGCAGCATCGAAGCCCGTCTTGCCGCGAACGAAGCACTGAACGATTTCGCAGTCTCCGGCCTGAAAGCAGAATTCAAAATGAACGGAGAGCCATTTGGTGGCAAATCCGTGACCGCCAAGCTGTCGGGCTCAGCGAACGCCAATCTGGAAAATGAAACTGCAACGCTAAGCGACTTTACCGCCAGCCTCGCAAATCTGACCCTGAACACGAACCTGGACGTTAAAGGCTTTGGCGCCAAGCCAGCCCTCAAAGGCACACTGGCCATCGATGAGTTTTCCCTTAAAGATCTGCTCGAAAACCTGGGGCAACCTGCTATTGCAACAACCGATGAAGCAGTTCTTCAGGCCATCGCGTTGTCCACCAATATCGGCGGCCCTGCAGGCAAGCCTGCGCTGTCTGACCTGATGATCAAACTGGATGACACCACCTTCAAAGGTTCAGGTAGCTACAACCTCGACAATGGCGGCATTGTGTTCAACCTTCAGGGTGACAAGCTCAACGCAGATCGCTACCTGCCTCCAGCCGTTGAGGGTGCTGAAGCAAAAAACAATGCACCTGCTCAAACCGCTGCCAGCGGCACGGAAGGCGACCTGCTGCCACTGGAAACCCTGCGCGGCCTGCTGCTGGATATCAACTTCGGACTGGGTGAACTGATTGTAAGCAACCTGAGCATCAATGAGATCAAAGCCAGTACAACCGCCAGCAAGGGCGTACTGAAAGTGGACGAGTTCAGCGGCAAACTCTATGAAGGTAGCTTTGGCGCAAATGCCACTATTGATGCCCGCACCGACAATCCAAAATGGACCATCAACTCAGACGTGAGCAATGTGCAAACGCTTCCTCTGCTGGCAGATCTTGCAGAAATCACCATGCTGTCCGGTGGCGCTAACCTCAAAGTGGATGCCACAACCTCCGGCAACCGCATCTCGGTATTGAGAGACAAGGCCGACGGCAAGATCAGTTTCAATCTTGCAGAAGGTGAATTCCGCAAAATGAACCTGACTCACCTGGCATGCCAAGGCATTGCTCTGGTCAACCAGGACCAGCTGTCAACGGATGACTGGGGCGACACCACGCCGTTCAACGACATGCATGGCGTTCTCGAGATTGATGGCAACGTATTCAATAATACCGATCTGGTCGCCTCGCTCGCCGGCATGAAACTGGAAGGCAAAGGCAACGTTGACCTGAAGCAAACCCTGGTCGATTACGAATTAGGCCTGAGAATTGTGGGCGATATCCACCGCGACAACGCCTGCCGCGTAACTGAATATGTGGAAGACGTGGTTATACCGGTGGAATGCCGTGGCGACTTCTCTGGCGGCGCAGCCAGCCTGTGCTCCTTTGATGGCTCACGCTTCCGCGATACGCTAAAAACCATTGCAGCCAATGCCGCGCGCAAAAAGGCCAATGAGGAAGTGGACAGGGCGAAGGGAAAGGCGGAAGAAAAAGTACGCGAAAAACTGGAAGAGAGTCTCGGAGAAGGGGCTGCCGATAAAGTAAAAGATACGCTCAAAGGCCTGTTCAAGTGACAGCAGACTGCTTCGCTGAAAATCTTCTGAAATGGTACGACCAACACGGCAGGCATGACCTGCCGTGGCACCACAACCGCACGGCATACCGGGTTTGGGTTTCTGAAATCATGCTTCAGCAAACCCAGGTAGCAACCGTTATCCCCTACTATCAAGCGTTCATGGTGCGCTTCCCGGATGTTCAATCTTTGGCGGAGGCGCCCACAGACGACGTACTCAGCCACTGGTCGGGGCTTGGCTACTACGCCCGCGCCCGCAACCTGCAAAAGGCCGCCCGCACCGTTATGGAAGATTTCGGCGGCACCTTCCCGGCCGCACAGGAAGAACTGGAAACCCTCACTGGCATTGGTCGCTCTACTGCCGCCGCTATCGTTGCCCAAGCGTATAACAAGCGTGCAGCCATACTCGACGGTAACGTAAAGCGGGTGCTTGCTCGCTACCACGCCGTTCCCGGCTGGCCCGGCCAAGCCTCAGTGCAAAAGCAGCTTTGGGTACACGCAGAAGCGCACACACCCAATGAGCGTGTTCGGGACTATACCCAAGGCATCATGGATCTTGGCGCACTGGTGTGCACGCGCACACGCCCAGCCTGCGAGGACTGCCCTCTGAAAAAAGACTGCACGGCATACGCCAGAGGAGAAGCCACCCTCTACCCTGGCTCAAAACCGAAAAAAACGAAGCCGGAAAAAACCACCTGGATGGTAATACTTGAAGACCGGGATGGTCGCATACTGCTGGAACGCCGACCACCTAGCGGCATCTGGGGAGGGCTGTGGAGCCTACCTGAACTGGACCCGGCATATGGCGCAGATGAATTGCAGGATGCTTGTGAGAGAAGCCTTGGGGTTGATTGCACAGAGCCAGAGTTGATCGATGGATTTCGTCACACATTTTCCCACTACCACCTGCACATTCAGCCCGCTCGGCTGAATGTAACCAGGCAAAACACCGTGAAGGACGATGCCCATCAGAAATGGCTGCACCGGCACGAAGCCCTGGCTCTGGGCTTACCAGCGCCAATCCGCACACTACTCACCAGCCCGGAGCAGGTCAGTCTGCTGTGACGACAGCCCACACACTGGCTCAGCCAGTGCCATCTGTTATCATCCAACAACTTACCTTTGACATCAGGAGCGATCATGAGCCGCACTGTTTACTGCCGAAAATACCAAAAAGACATGGAAGGCCTGAGCTTTCCACCCATGCCCGGCGCCAAAGGCCAGGACATTTTCGACAACATCTCCAAGCAGGCCTGGGAAGAATGGCAAAACGAGCAAACAATGCTCATAAACGAAAAGCACCTTAGCCTGATTGATCCAAACACTCGCAAATACATACAGGCGCAAATGGAGCACTTCTTTAACAACGAGCCTTACGACAAAGCTGAAGGCTACGTGCCACCAGAAAAATAACCCCGGTTTGGTCAAAGGCTGATCAACCCTGAAAAGATTCAGATATTTTTCCGGGCCGGCCTTGACTCACTACACCGAAACCGGTTTAATAGCGCCCCGTTGCATAGCAGTAAAGCAACTTGCCCGGATAGCTCAGTCGGTAGAGCAGAGGATTGAAAATCCTCGTGTCGGTGGTTCGATTCCGCCTCCGGGCACCATTAAGAATTCAGATGAAACCCGCCTCGTGCGGGTTTTGTTGTTTCTGTGCATCCATTATTCGAAATACAGCCATCAGGCCGCAGAGCACACGCGGTTTCGCCCTTCGGCTTTGGCGTCATACAGCGCCTTGTCGGCCCGCTCGGTGGCGTCTTCAACCGATTCTGCAGCACTATTAACTTGTGCAACGCCCATACTTACCGTAATCCGAATGCTTACACCATTGCCGACCTCGACAACATGTTTTTCAACGCCTTGGCGAATGCGCTCAGCACAGCCTTCGGCCTCTACGTGGTCGGCGCCGGGTAAAAGAATCATAAATTCCTCACCGCCAAAGCGGGCAACCAGATCTCTGTCTCGACTGAATTTCTGAAAAATACCCGCCATATCCTTCAAAACCAGGTCTCCGGCGTGGTGCCCGTAGGTGTCGTTGACTGCCTTAAAATGATCGATATCCAGGGCAATGACAGACACCTGCTCCCCTGTAGTTCTAGCCTGTTGAACCAGACACTCACCCTCAGTCATAAAAAACCGCCGATTATAAAGCTGAGTAAGTGGATCAGTGGCGGCCTGTCGTTTGAGTTCATCCTGCTGGGCCCGGATATCCTCCAGCACTTTAATCCGGTACGAAATGATGAACGCCAGCGTGATCGCTTCCAGCACAATGCCAATCCCGACACCGCGGCTATTGAGGTAGTTTGGCTCAATCAAACCCTTATAGAACAGCACCGCGAGGCCGTTGAATACCACAAAGAAACTGTGCCCCACGAGAAAGAATTTCGCCAAGGGGTGGCCTTTGCGTAATATCGAGAGGCTTACCGAAAAAGTGACTACCATCATTAGCGCAGCCAGGGTGCTTGCGGGTATTAAAGCCCCCTCAATATCAAACAGGCCGTAACAGAAGCCTGCAATGAGCAAAACCAGCAATCCCTTCAGAATTCGATGCTCGGTAACGTAAAACCCTCGAGTCTCGAAAATCACCATCATGAACAGCACAAGAAAAATCGGCATAGTAAATACCGAAAGGTTCAATATAAAAACGGCATCTCCGTATACGTTGAACGCTTTGGCAAGCAATCCGTAAGAAAGCGCTATCCAGATAACGCCAGATATCAGGTAGAGGGAGTAAAGTATGTTCTCTTTCTTGCTGGTGGCGAAGTAAAGCAGGCCGTTGTAGAACACCAGCGCCATCATCATTCCTACCAGCAGTGCGATGTCGAGATGGCCGCCAACCAAAGCCTTTCGCGAGTTCTTATCGTCATAAATTTCCGCCGCAAACCACTGATGGGAGTACAGATGACTGCGGATATAGAAAACCGTGGTTTCTCCTGCTGGCACCGAAAACGGATAGACGATTGTGCCCCGATACATCAGGGGGTTGTCGCTGGCATCGTTAAGATTAACCGTCGCCCGGCCCACCAAGCCTTGGGAACGCTCCTCATAAATATCTATTGCCCGCACCTGATAAGCCGCAGGCATGTGCAGAAACAGGGCCCTTGCCTCAAGCCCCGGGTTATGCAGCTCAATCCGGTGCCAGGTAACCGATGCCCCCGTGCCGAGCGTAGCGGTGCTGTTTGCGGGCTCGAAGGCGTGATTGCGGGCAGTTTCGTAATCAAGCGATTGCTCGTTATCCACGAAATAACCCACCGGAAAGTCCGCCAACCGGATCTCTTCACCACTCACATCCAGAGGCGGCGCTGCGTACCCCGCAAAACTCACAGCCCAAAGCAGAAGAATGTATAAAATTCCTCTGCCAGGTGTTTTTGTCGGTGCCCTTGGGGAAATCCGCATCATCCATTCACAACAGTAACTGGCCCCGTAGCATGCCGAACGACCTTTTCGCTGATACTGCCAAGCGTGAGACTCCGTAATAAAGAATGTCCTCGCCTCCCCAAAACCAGGTGGTCACCCGGATTACTTTCCAGGTAGTCGATAATTTCCTTGGCAGGGTCACCCCTGAGTAGCACTTCTACAGCTGGCTCAACAACGTCGCCGATAGCTTCCTTGGCAGCGGCAAACACTTCGCGTCCGTAGCTTTGCACCTCTGCATCAATATTCTCCGGCATTTTTCCACTAATTACCTTTTTTTCTATCCGGGCACTCGAAAACACCGTTAAGAGTTTGAGTGGCTGCCCCGTCGCCTTGGCTAGTAAAGCCGCCATTCTGGCCGCCTCCGCTGAGTGCTTTGAGCCGTCACATGCAACCACTATGCAGGCAGGATCTTTTGCCATGACACGTCTCCATTTCTATTGAGTACTCAATCACCATAGCATAGACCGCTTCTGGCATTGCCAAATGCCACAGGCCCTTGGCCCCGCGCCTAAAAACAACCAAGTGTCGCATTAGCACAAGCTTTTGTTTTGCTGCCACTGTAACTTCAAGCCATCAATAAAAATAATGAGGGTAGCAATGGCTGATCACTTTGTAGCTTTTTCCATTCCGTTTTTCTTGCTGTTTATAGGTCTGGAATCACTGTTTTTCTGGCGTAAAAACCGGACTTCGCTGCGTGTGAACGATAGCCTCACCAACATGAGTTGCGGAATAATCACGCTGATATTCGAACTGTTCACCAAGGGTGGCTTGTTCGTGATTTTTGCCTATCTGTCCAACAGGTTCGGCCTGTTTGAATGGAGCATGAACTCTGCGTTTACCTGGATTCTGTTTTTCTTCGTTTACGACTTCTTTTACTACTGGGGCCACCGACTGTCCCACACCATCAACTTTATGTGGAATGGCCACCTCCCTCATCATCAAAGTGAGGAATACAATTTTACGGTAGCCCTTCGCCAAGGCGCCCTGCAAGACACTTTGGTATTCCCGATTTTTCTTCCAATGGCATTTATGGGCTGCCCCATCGAAGTCTTCGCAACCGTTCTGTTGCTGAACAAGTTCTTCCAGTTCTGGATACACACTAAAGCCATTGGCAGGGTGCCGTTTATTGAGGGTATTTTAAACACGCCATCGGCTCATCGTGTACACCACGCGGTTAATCCACGGTATGTCGACAAAAACCACGGCGGGGTAATCATGCTTTGGGACAAGCTTTTTGGAACCTGGGCAGAAGAGCGGGATGACGAGCCCTGCATCTACGGCGTGCGTAAGCCCTATCGAAGCTGGGACCCTCTATACGCTCATGTTGACTGGTGGGCAAGGCTGTGGAAAGACGCAGTGAATACAGAAAAATGGAGCGACAAAATCAAACTCTGGTTCATGCCAACAGGCTGGCGCCCCGCGGATGTCACTGAAAACGATCCCTGGAAGCCCTATGATATTGAGAACTATAAAAAGTACGACCCGGAAGTAAACCTCTGGCAAAAAATTACGGCGGTTGCCCTGTTTTTAGCCACTCTTCCTGTTATCAGCCATCTGCTTTTTGAGCAGTTCAGCTTGCCCCTGTGGAAAAAAGCAGCCCTGTCAGTGGTAGTAGTGGTCTGTCTGTATGCCTGCGCTTACCTGCTCAATGGCACCAAACGCAAATCTCTGGAGGGAATTACAACGAAGAGGACGAACGAAGAATTTTCGTAAAACAGCCCATCAGGCAGCTTTGCGAAAATCCTCCATCCGTACACTCCTATCGCGGTTGCGGCGGTACTTGCTCTTATCTTCAACCACGCGCATCTGATACTTCGGGGTTTTGAGTTCCCGCTGCACCGCACTGTGCTTTGTAGGCATCGCCTTCTTTTTCGCCATAGTAATCTCTCCATCGGCCGTTGTGTTCTAACGCTCACATCATAGCATTTACCGAGACATCAAAGAGCATAAGGAAAGACACGCATCCCATATCCTGTCTGCCCTCTGCCGTGTTTTCTGCGCACCTGTCCTTCCCACTCGTTAACAAAACTCAACAGAAGTACACACGGCCAACCATTACCCTTAGCGCCCTACTCAATTACCCCCTATTCTGAAGGACCTTTAAACGCATATGAATAACACCGATCTGGTTTTCCAAAGCTACGGAAGGTGCTGCAACCGTGATGAGTTTTTCGTGGATTTTTACGACCATTTCATGTCGAGCTCGGATGCCATCAAGAACCGCTTTGTGAATACAGATATGCCCGCACAACGACACCTTCTTCGTCACGGGGTTTTGCAGCTGATTCTCACGTCTCGCGGCATGTCAGACCGCAAGCTCAGAGCGCTTGGCGAAAGCCACAACCGCTCAAACTTCAACATCAATCCCGAGTGGTATTCACTGTGGCTGGATGCGTTACTGAAAACTGTTCGCCTTCATGACCCGGAATACACCAGGGAGCTTGGGGAAGCCTGGAGAGAAGTGCTCACGCCTGGAATCGATCTGATTCGCGGCGCCTACTAAGGGCACCCGCTGATACTGCTTGATTCAGCCAATTGATTTCCACACACTTGTAGGCCAGCCCTCAAGCGATAAGCTGCGTTTATGCTCTACAAACTATTTCCCGGCTTGCTCTGGCTGCAGGGATACACGGCCCACACCCTAAGACAAGACGTGGTGTCGGGCCTGGCTATTGGCGTCATGTTGATCCCGCAAAGCATGGGCTACGCGGTGCTGGCCGGCTTGCCACCAGAGTTTGGGCTCTACGCTTCGATCTTTCCGCCGCTGCTTTACGCATTACTGGGCACCTCGAACAAAATCTCTATCGGGCCGGTGGCACTGGATGCCATTCTTATTCTTTCCGGGCTCAGTGTGCTCGCCGAGCCCGGTTCTGATCAATACCTTCAGCTTGCGATTGAATTAACCCTTCTGGTTGGCTTGATTCAGTTTCTGTTCGGGCTGCTGCGTTTTGGATTTATCGCCAACTTTCTTTCCTATCCGGTTGTTGTGGGTTACACCTCAGCGGCGGCCATCATCATTATCGGCAGCCAACTTCAGAGCCTGACTGGGGTTCATGTCGAAAGTGCCAACGTGCTCGACCTTTGCTATCAGCTATTACTGAGAATTGGTGACTGGCATGGCATTACGGTGGGAATTTCTGTAGCCAGTTTGCTGTTTATTTTTCTTTGTAAACGCCGGGCACCCAAGGTGCCGAACGCGCTCATTCTGCTGGTTGGCACCATGCTGTTATCCGGGCTCTTCCATGCCGGCCAGGCTGGTGTTGAGGTTATTAATTCTGTGCCTCAGGGCTTCCCTTCTCTGCAATTCCCCGAGCTCAGTATGGCAAAACTCGGCGAGTTACTTCCGGTGGCATTTACCGTAGCCCTCATGGGCTTTGTAGGCACCATGTCGATTTGCAAATCCCAGGAGTCGCCAAAGGACAAGCGCAGTGTACAGCCTAATCAGGAGTTGATTGCGCTTGGCCTGGCCAATGCTCTGGGCGCCATGTTCCGAAGTTTTCCTGTTTCTGCCAGTTTTTCACGCAGTGCTGCCATGCGCGAGGCCGGGGCGCTGACTCAAATATCAGGGCTCATCTCTTCTGGTCTGATTGCCATTACAGTGGTTTTCCTTACACCACTATTCACCGACTACCCCCTGCCGAAAGCGGCACTGGCAGCAATTATCGTTATGTCTGTGCTGGGGCTATTCAAGTACAAAGAGATAAAGGGATTGTTCCAACAGGACAGGAGGGAGTTTCTGATTCTGCTGGTTACCTTTGTTATCACCATTTTACTGGGCGTACAGCAGGGCCTGCTTATTGGTGTGGCTGTGTCTTTGATGCTGGTGATTTATAACAGCACAACCCCACACATGGCTGAGCTTGGGAAGCTTGATGGCGAAGATCTTTATCGCAACATCCACAGATTCGAAAGCATTAGCGTGCGTAAGGATTTGCTGATTTTCCGCTTTGATGCGCCGCTCTATTTCGCCAACAAAGACTATTTCAAATCCCGGCTATACAGCCTTATCAAGAAGCGGCCGGAAGGTGCCTTGAAAGCGGTGATACTGGATGCTCAATCTGTAAGCAGCATCGACAGCACCTCCCTGATCATGCTGGAGAGCGTGATCGAAAATCTGCAGGAGCAAGGGATTGAGTTTTATCTGGTTAGCCTGATAGGCCCTGTGCGCGACACGCTTACACAATCAGCGGCACTGCGTGAGTATTTTCTGGCCGAACACATGTTCCCCCAGATACCAGATGCGGTGCTGTACATTGATCAGGGCATCAGCTCCCGCGCCTCAATTGCCAAACAGAGCAATGCAGCAAAGGCGCGGCGCGTCAAAAGCTAGCTTGTGGCAACCGGCTCCTGTTTCTTACGCTCAATGGCTGCTGGTCCGCCAGCAGCCAGCACAGCAGCGCCATAAACGCACACCGCCATAACCAATACGATTGGCAACAAGGTTCCACCAGCCAGGGTGGCTGACAGTGCACTTATCACACCCGCAATCGTGAACTGTGCAGCACCCAACATTGCTGCTGCAGTGCCGCCAAGATGGGGAAAAAACTCCAGGGCATTGGCCATGTTGTTGGGAATAATGGCACCCATAAATCCAACCGCAACAATAATGCAGCCAGCTATAACCCAGTATGGCGCGCCCGCCCAGGCACATATAACCAGTGCACTGACAGCTACAGCCTGCAGAAAAACACAGGCTCTGAGAATCCGCACTGACTCATACTTGTTCAGCAGGCGACGGTTAAGCAGATTCAGGCCAGCCATAGCCACTATGTTTGCAGCAAACAGGCCTGAGAACATGGAATTTGAGAGCCCGAACCACTCCTGGTAAATGAAGGATGCGTGGGTGATAAACACCATCATGGAGCTGAAGCACAGGGCTTGCAGACCAACAAAGCGCATGGTTACACCATGGCGGAGTACCAGCCCATAGTTGGTGATCAATGTAACTATTGGCGTGCGCTCTGTTTGCCGGGCAGGTAAACGCTGGAAAAGCATAAAGTGCAGAACAACGGCTAGCAGGGCTGCGTAGCCTGCCAGCATAAGGAAGATCACGTGCCACTCGCTAAAGTACAGCAGCGCTGAGCCAATGGAGGGGGCGGCGGCAGGCGCGATAAACATAACCAGGCCAATCAACCCGAACAACCGGGCAGCATCCTGACCACTGGTTTGATCGCGAACAATGGCTGGCACAGACACTGCACAAAAGGCACCACCAATGCCCTGAACGATTCGCCATCCCAGCATGTTTGTAAGCGTTTCCGACTGGGCAACCATGTAGGCGGCAATAGCAAACACCAGCAGCCCGGCGAACAATATCCGCTGCCGGCCATAGCGGTCGGACAATGGCCCACCCAGCAACTGCGCAAGCCCCAAAGCGCCAATATAAGCGCTCAGCGTGAGGCCGACGCCTCCATGGCCAACACCTAATTCATCAGCAATTTCCGGGAAGGCCGGTAGGTACGCATCAAGTGCCAATGGCCCCAAGGCAACGGTCATGCCTAGCAGGACAGCTAGTTGAAGGTGGGACATAGGGGTTGTATTCAAATCGGTATCCAAATGAGAGAGGCCAGGCAGAAGATGCTGAAACCGTGGATTGTTAGCGTGCTTACAACTTAGCAGTCTAGCGCATAGCAGCAAAATACACTCCCTTAGTGACGGAAATCACTGAGGGAGCATCACAATCATCATAAGGAATACAGAGCAGGCTAGCCTTACTACTTATTGATCAAGCAGCTCTATCCAGTGCTGCACCGGCACTTGGGCTTTGGTCTCAAGGTGCATTTGGCAACCTACGTTGGCCGTTACAATGCAGTCAGGGTTATCCACCGTCAGTGCTTTGAGCTTATTGCCCAGCAGTTTCTGGCTTAGTTCTGGCTGCAACACCGAATAGGTACCGGCAGAACCACAGCATAAGTGCTTGTCTTTGGTGATGGCCAAGCTGATGCCTGCCTTGGTAAGCACCTGCTCCACAACACCGCTCTGCTTCATAGCGTGCTGAAGTGTGCAGGGGCAATGAAAGGCAACTTTGCCAGAGGTGTTCTGCACCTTGAGGCTTTCGAGGTCCTGTTCTAGCAAAAATGCACCAAGGTCGGTGCATAGCTCGCTGACCTTGGCGGCTTTAGCTGCGTAAACCGGGTCGTTTCTTAACAAGTGCCCGTAGTCCTGCACCATGGCGCCACAACCTGAGGCGGTCATAATCAGCGCTTCTGCGCCGGATTCGATGGCTGGCCACCAGGCATCGATGTTCTGGCGCATGCGCTCCAAGCCCTTCTCGTGCTCTGAGAGGTGGTAGTTCACCGCGCCACAGCATCCGGCTTCCGGGGCTTCAACCATGGTGATGCCGAGCTTGTCCAGCACTCGAGCGGCAGCGACGTTAGTGTTCGGTGTTGCAGATGGCTGTACACAGCCCGCCAGCGCCAAAACTATTCTGTTGTGGCTTGCGGCGGGCCAGGGGCTGGCCTGTTTTTTCGGGGGTACTTTGGCTCGCAGTTTGGCGGGCAGTATTGGGGCGAAGGTTTGCCCGAGTTTCAGCAGGTATCCAAACAGCACCCGGTTGGGGACTACTCGCGCGAGCGCCCAGCGCATCCACTTTTCTTTCGGGGGGCGTGGCAGTTCTTTATCAATAAGGTCGCGGCTGATATCCAGAAGGCGACCGTACTTAACGCCCGAGGGGCAGGTGGTTTCGCAGCTGCGGCAGGTTAGGCAGCGGTCGAGGTGTTCACGGGTTTTTTCGGTAACTTCGGCGCCTTCGAGGAACATTTTCATGAGGTAGATGCGGCCTCGGGGGCCGTCGCGCTCGTCGTTCAATTCCTGGTAGGTGGGGCATGTTGCGGTGCAGAATCCGCAGTGGACGCAAGCCCGCAGTATGGCTTCTGCTTCCTGTCCTTCTGTTGTGTTGGCGAACTGTTGGACTAAATTTGTTTGCATATCGTGCCTGCTAAAGCTTCAAAATCGGTGGTGTCGCGATGAGGCGGATAACTCTCTGAAACACGCTGTGAATACTTCCCTGTACGCTTGGCTACGCCATCCATGGCTTCGCACAGTTTCAGAGAGTTATCCGCCCCATCGCTGTTCTGACTTTGGCGAATCTACATCCAGCTATATAACCTGCCCGGGTTAAATATTCCGTCGGGATCAAATGAGTTCTTCACCCGCTGCTGAATCCTTTTAAGCGCATCAGGCTGGCTGTGCATCACTTCACCACTTCTGTCGCCACCCCGGAACAGGCCTACCTGCCCGCCAGCGACGCGAGCCAATGGTTCCATATCGCTCAGCTGTCCCGTACCCCGGAACCAGCGCTGGGAGCCTGCCCAGTCTATGAACCAGTCGCCTTCGATGGCGGGGTTCGCAGCAGTGGAGTTAACGGAGAATCGCCATAGCGCTTCGTCGCTTCCGGTGAAGAAGTCGTGCTGCATGTCTTGTACTAAGCGCCAGAATTCTGCGCCTGCTTCCATTACCTCACCACTCCACTTTTCTGCGGTGGCTTCTACGGCTGTTTTGGCTCCGGAGAGGCGTAGATAGACTTTGCCGTCTACCCAGCAGGCGGCTGTGATGGGTTTGGGTTCGGCTGAGCGGCTGTTCATGTAGTGGAGGACTTCGTCCATGCCCACTTCCTGCACTAAGGTCATGCTAGCGGCGGGGCTGGGCATTACTTTCAGGCTGATTTCAGTGATGAGCCCCAAGGTGCCTAAAGCTCCGGCTTGAAGTCGGGAGACATCATAGCCGGCGACGTTTTTCATCACTTCGCCGCCAAACCGCAAATGCTCGCCTTTGCCGTTAATCAGGCGAATGCCCAGAACTTGATCTCGGACCGATCCAGTCCAGGGTCTGGCTGGGCCAGACAGGTTGCAGGCGAGTGTGCCACCAATGGTGGATTCTGGGCCAAAGTGAGGGGGTTCAAAGTGGAGCGCTTGGCCTTGTTCGGCCAGCACCGCTTCAATGTCAGCCAGGGGCGTGCCTGCACGTACGGTCATTACCAACTCTACGGGATGGTAATCCACTATGCCTGTGTGCTCGCTCACGTTGAGGGTGCCGGCATCTGCACTGGGCTCCCGGCCGATGAAGGCTTTGGTGTTGCCGCCCACTATGTTGAGCTTCTCCCCGCCAGCGCGGGCCTGGAGCACTTGCTCCTGCAGTTGTTGAGAGATATCAGCCATGTTGTGCGGCTTCCGTATGTTCGTGCTTGTGTTGTTTGTATTCGAGCGACCGATATTCCTGACAGTACTTCAGCGCAGGCACAGCTTTGCCCGGATTGAGAATGCCTGTTGGATCAAACGCGGCTTTCACATCGTGAAATTGCTGAAGTTCTTCATCGTTGAATTGAATCGCCATTTGGCGAATCTTCTCCACGCCCACGCCATGCTCGCCGGTAATACAACCACCAACATCCACACACATTTTCAGTATTGCCGCACCAAAGGCTTCGGTACGCTCGAACTCTCCCGGCACGTTTGCATCAAACAGGATCAACGGGTGCAAATTGCCATCACCGGCATGGAATACGTTGGCGACTCGCAAGCCGAACTCTTGAGACATTTTGTCCATCTCAGACAACACATAAGCAATGTGTCGGCGGGGAATGGTGCCGTCCATGCAGTAGTAATCAGGGGAAATGCGCCCGACTGCAGGAAACGCGCATTTCCGGCCCAGCCATAACAGCGCCCTCTCCTCTTCGCTTTGGGAGGTGCGAACCGAGGTGGCGCCAAGCTTTCGGAAAACCTCTTCGGCCTCTGCAATGTGCTCGTGAACTTCTTCTTCGGTGCCATCCACTTCGCAAAGAAGCAGCGCTTTGGCGTCTCGGGGGTAGCCGGCACCGGCAAAGTCGTCGGCTGCCACAATGGCGTAGCCGTCCATCATCTCCAGGCCGCCTGGAATTATGCCGTGGGAAATAATGCCACCAACGGCATCACCCGCTTTTTGTACGCTATCGAAACCGGCCATCACTACCTGTGCCACTTCAGGCTTGGGCAATAGCTTTACTTTAACTTCTGTTACCACGCCCAGCAGGCCTTCCGATCCGGTTAGCAGAGCGAGTAGATCCATACCACAGCTATCCAGCCCGTCGCTCCCCACAGTTACCACATCACCTTCAGCGGTGACTATTTCCACACTGAGGAGATTGTGTACCGTCAGCCCGTACTTCAGGCAGTGCACACCACCAGAGTTCTCCGCCACGTTGCCACCAATGGTGCAGGCAATCTGCGACGAAGGATCGGGGCCATAGTAAAGACCGTATTGAGCCGCCTCTTCGCTGATAGCGAGGTTGCGAACTCCAGGTTGCAGGCTGGCCGTTCGTGCCAGCGGGTCGATGTTCAGAATGCGATTAAACTTGGCAAGCGACAGCACCACGCCTTCCTTGTTCGGCATGGCACCGGCACTGAGCCCCGTACCCGCTCCGCGGGCAACAACCGGAACCCCATGCTTATGGCAAATCCGCATGATCCGCTGCACCTGGGTTACGGTTTCCGGTAGCACTACCAGCAACGGCATTTCGCAGTACATGGACATGCCGTCGCATTCGTAGGGCTTCATGGTTTCGTCATCAGTGATAACGAAATCTGCATCAACAAAGGCCCGGAGCTGTTCAGCCAGCTCCGCTTTGCTGATGGTTGGCTTGGTTTTCATAAGGCCTTCCTCAAACCGCCTGTTTCAGCCTCGTTGGGCTGCAAAGTAATCAAGCCCCGCCTGGGCGCAATCCATGTCCTGCTGTGGCGTGCCGGAACTCAATCCGATACCACCCACAACCTCGCCATCGACGATCACGGGCAAACCTCCACCCACAGAACTTACGCGCCCGCCTACTTCTGTATGGATACCAAAAGCCAGGCTGCCAGGTACGTTAACGGCATTGTATTCATGGGTTGCTTTCCTGGCCGCTGCCGCCGTGAACGCTTTGTCCTGGGCAATGGTAACGCTCGTGATTTTGCCTCCATCCATGCGCTCGAAGGCAATCACGTTGCCAGACTCATCAACAACCGCGATGCACATGGGCACTCCGATTTCCCGGGCCTTTTCAGCCGCCCCGGCAATCAACAGCCGGGCTTCGGCCAGATCAAGTCTCTTGATAGTTAACATGTTACTAACCTCCAGAATGGATCAGCCGTAAACCAGCCCTGGCAACCAGGTAACAACACCCGGAATAGCGATGCACACCATCAAACCAAAGGCTTGAATGGCAAGGAACACCAGGGAGGATTTGAAGATAGTGCCCATGGATATTTCCGGAGGGCACACGCCACGTATGTAAAACAGTGCATAGCCAAAGGGAGGGCTAAGGAACGACATCTGCATGTTCACCAGATACAGCACCCCGAACCAGAGCACGACGTCATCACCCTCTACAGGTGGCAATCCGAAAAGGCCTTCAAACGTCAGCGCTTTCACAATCGGGATGAAGATAGGAACAGCCAAAAGCAGGATGCCAACCCAATCCAGGAACATGCCCAGCACGATCAACAGTCCCATCAGCAGAAACAGAATGCCGTAGGAGGACATGCCGGTACTCAGAATGGAATCTGTTACAAACTGCTGGCCACCCTGCAGAATGTAGAAGCCAACGAACACAGAAGCCCCGAACATGATCCACAACACCATGGCAGAGGCTTTAGCCGTGGTTATGGAGGCTTCACGCAGGCCACTGATATTGAACTTGCCGTGCATGATGGCAACCACAATGGCACCGAATGAACCGATACCCGCGGCCTCAACCGGCGTGGCTATGCCACCGAACAGCAGCCCAAGAACCAGCGCCACCAGAATCAGAGGAGCAATCAAACCTTTCAGCAGAAGCAGCTTTTCCCTCAGGGAAATACGCTCATCAACCGGAACAGGAGGCCCAAGGCTTGGGTTCAGCCAACTGCGAATCAGAACATACGCAATATATAGGCCGGAGAGCATTAGCCCGGGAATAACTGAACCCAGGTAAAGCTCGCCCACCGACTGCTGCGCTACCACTGCATAGAGTATGGCAAGAATGGACGGTGGGATAAGAATACCCAAGGTACCGCCCGCCATAATGGAGCCAATGGCAATTTTGTGGTCGTAGCCACGCTTCAGCATGGCAGGCAACGCGATGATTCCCATGGTTACAACCGCAGCACCGATTACGCCAACCATGGCAGCCAAAAGCGTAGAGGCCAGTATGGTTGCTGTTGCAAGACCACCACTTAGGCCGCCCATCCATTTGTAGACCACACTGAACATTTCCTCGATCAGCCCGGCACGCTCCAGCATGGACGCCATGAAAATAAACAGCGGAATCGCAGCCAGATCGGAGTTGGTCATCATCGGGAATATGCGGCTGGGCACGATGTTGAGCATCATGGAATCGCCCACCAGATACACAAATAGCACCCCGAGGCCGCCCGTAACGAAGGCCAGTGGCAAGCCCATCATCAGGGCAACGAAAAGCGAGCCAAACATCAGATAAGTAAGCGGGCCGATTTCAACACTGGCAAGGCTGCCAGCAAATTTGAAAAGGAATTTCTCGTCGCTGAATGGATCGTAGAACAGGATATTGATCATCTCGACACAGATGACAAACCCGAACCCTATGGTGGCCAGAATCATCAACCAGGTGCCGAGCTTACCCGACAGAGTAGGACCTGAAGCAGTCGGTGTACTGGTAGTCATGCGACACGCTCCTGTCCCAGGCGAACAAACAGGACAATATCCTTAATGAGCTTGGATATGCCCGCGAGCAGCAACAAGGTGGAGCCAAGCATCATCATGCCTTTTACCGGCCAATACTGAATGCCCCAGGTCTCAACAGTGGTTTCATTCATGGAGTATGAATTCTCGAAGAAGGTCCAGGAGGTAACCATGAGTACCAAGGCAAACACGAAGAAGAACATTGAAGTGAAAATATCCATGCCAATCCTGCCCCGCACCGGCAAGAGGTTGTAAACCACATCCACTCGCACATGAGCGCCATGGAGCATGGCAAAGGCGCCTGCCAGCAGGTACTGCATCCCCAGCAACAGGAAGCTGGCTTCATGCACCCACACCGTGGGCTGGTTGAACATGTACCGCATGACAACTTCGAAAAAATAGAAAACCACTGCGTTGACCGTCCAAAAGGCGACAAACTCGCCAGATTTCTCACTGATCCAGTCAATAATGCGGGTAAACCAGTTACCTTCGAACTTCAGGTAAACCAGAGGGTCATCTTCCATAGCCTGCAACTCACCTGGCGTCATGCCAGGCTCTGCGGGTTCGCCGCCGCGAGCGCAAGCCCACTTATGCCATCCCATCATGATGAGCGGCATCACTGCCAGCCAGCCCCAATACATCCAGTGCGGCATTACAAATCCGAAGCCTTCCAGATCAGACATGTCGTTACTACCTCAGCCATAAAACGGGGAAGGAGGCGCTCCGCTTTTCAAGAGCAATCCCTAGCCTTCCCCACTGTGCTTTTATTGTTGTCAGATAACGCAGGCTTACTTGCCTTTGACGCCTTCCAGATCAGACTCGCTCACATAACCAACGGTGTCGTTCATCATGTACTCAAGCTGCATGTCGAAGATGGCGCGGGCATCCTCATCCTTGTTTGCCCACTTGTACCAGATGGGAATCGCGGCACGGCGGAACTCGGCAAGGTCATCCTGGCTGAGGCGGGTTACCGTATCGCCGTCGGCCCGGAACTTCTTCATGGCTTCGATGTTGCGCTTCTGAATGGTGAGGTAGTGAATCTGGGAATAATTGCGGACTTCATCCTCAACCAGTTTTTGCAGTTTCGGATCAAGGTTGTTCCAGTTTCGCAAGTTGACGGTGAGGTCCATCAAGTCCACTGGCTGGTAGATAGACATAACACCGGGAGGGCCGAACATGATGTAGTCGGTTACCTGGGAGAAGCCCAGCTCATAGTTCACCGCCGGGCCAACATAATCCGCCGCATCAATGGTGCCTTTCTCCAGTGCAGGGAAAATATCAGAGCCGGGTAAGCTTACAGTCGAGACACCAAACTGCTGGAACACTTCGGCGACCATTCCGCCGGGCACACGAATCTTCATGCCCTTCAAGTCGCTCAGTTTGTTAACCGGCTTTTTGGAGTGAATGATGTTGGCATCGTGCTGAATGGGGCCTACGTAAAACAAGCCGTACTTTTTATAGATTTCCCGGGTCTTCTCCAACATGCCCATGGAGTAGAACATAGTGTCCCACTGGTGCGGCTGATCCGGGCCTGCAGGATAGGAAGACAAAAATACCGATGCTGGAATCTTGCCAGACCAATACAAGGTGAACGGGTTCATACCTTGCAACACGCCATTACGCACAGCCTCAAACAAGGCGTTGTTATCGGCAGCAACCGCCTTGGCCGGGAACGGCTTGAAAATAAGCTCTCCGCCGCTTTTTTCCTTGATGCTCTCGCACCATTCTTCGAACAGGTCGTAACCGACAGTGCCCGCATCCCAAACTGACTGAATTTTCCAGGTTGTTGCAGCGTGAGCCTGGCCTGCCCCCATCATCAGGGCACCAGCCAAAGCGGCCCCAAGGGCTGCGGTTTTCAGAAAACCCCTGCGCTGCGAAGCTGCACCGGCTTCGCAATTATTAGTATTGGTCTTGCTCGGTTTCATCGAGACATCTCCGTTAAAATTGTTGTTATGTTTTTTGTAGAGCTCTGAGCAACACCGGCTTCATACCCGGCATCAAAAACGATATTCGTTGGCAGTACCTGTTTAGTCCAGCAAAGAGACAACTGGTCCGACCAGTTTCTGTAACTGGCAAAATGGACGAACGCGGCCCAATCGGCCATATTCAAAGGGCTGTCGTATTGCGGGCAGCGTTAACCTGATAACAACAATTACAACCATCACTGGTCAGACCAGTGATCCCGCAGGCAAGAAAATGGCAATTTCACGTGAAGTCTCATACCGGCTGGAAAGGCTCATCCTTGATGGGGGCCTGGCGCCGGAACAAAAAATACCTTCAGAACGGCAACTTGCAGCGCGCCTTCGGGTTTCGCGGTCGGTGATTCGTGAAGCGCTTCATGAGCTTCAGGGGCGCGGTGTGATAGAAACCCGCCACGGCAAGGGCTCCTTCGTTTCTACAATGGTGCCCGGATCTGACGATCTCCGCGAGCAGGGCCCCTTGATGCATCTTTTTGAAGGGCATCCACGAACCCTCTACGATTTGCTGGAAGTTCGTGAGCAGTTGGAAGGGCAAGCAGCGTTCCTGGCCGCAAAGCGTGCAACCAGCCTCGACCATCACCGGATCACCAAAGCGTTCAGGGCACTGGAAGAAACCGACCCACTAAGCAATGCACGCCCGGATCACGGTTTCCATCAGGCAATTGTTGAGGCTTCTCATAACCCGATTCTGGTTCATGTACTCAACAGCCTTAAGAACATGATGCTGATGACGGTGCAAGCATCGGTCGCCAATCTCAACCCTCGGGCCGAGAAGCGTAAGAAAATTGTGCAGCAGCACCGGCAACTGTATGAAGCTATTATGGCCGGGCGGCCGGCCAGTGCTCAAAGGGTTGCCATGGCGCATGTTCGCTTTGTAAGTGAATCACTGCGCGACATGGAGAACGAAGGCAGCGAACTTATACGCATTCCGGTTATTCCGGAAACTGCAGGCTGCCAGCACTCCAGCATCGGCTGACACCTGCAAAATGCTTGCATTGAACACTCATTCCGCCACAATACGGGATCTCAAATAGAGGCGCTGGGAAATAGTAATATTGTATGTGCGCACGGCATTGGTTTCTGCCGCCACAACCCTTAAAGCGCCCTTGAATTTCAGTTTCAGGAGCCCTCCATGGCGGACCAAGCGCCTTTGATCTGCAAAGACATACACAAAACCTTTGCCGAGCTCGAAGTGCTCAAAGGTATTTCACTCGAAACCCGCAAAGGCGATGTGGTTTCTCTGATCGGCAGTTCCGGCTCTGGTAAAAGTACCTTTCTACGCTGCATTAACCTGCTGGAAACCCCAACGTCTGGCGACATTATTGTGCACGGCGACCCCATCAGGTTCACCACCAACCGGAAGGGTGAGCGTATTCCGGCAGATAACAAGCAGGTAGAACTGATTCGCGCCAAGCTTTCCATGGTATTCCAGAGCTTCAACCTCTGGTCTCACATGACGGTGCTGGAAAACATCATTGAAGCGCCAATCAACGTGCTCAAGGTTCCAAAAAAGGAAGCCATTGAACGGGCAGAGGCTTACCTGAACAAGGTGGGAATATACGAGCGCAAGGATTATTATCCGGCTCAGATGTCCGGTGGCCAACAGCAGCGGGCAGCCATAGCCAGAGCACTGGCGATGGAACCAGAAGTAATGCTGTTTGACGAGCCAACCTCAGCACTGGACCCGGAGCTGGTTGGGGAAGTATTGAAAGTTATGCAAAGTCTGGCTGAGGAAGGCCGCACCATGATCGTAGTAACTCACGAAATGGCATTTGCAAAGGATGTGTCGACTCAGGTGCTGTTTTTACACCAGGGCGTTATCGAGGAACAGGGAACACCCCAGAAGGTGTTTGATAACCCTGACTCGGAGCGCATGAAACAGTTCCTGGCTCCCAAGTTCTGACAGGCGGTGCTATCTTTATCGCTGTTGGACATATAATTTCCAAAAAAATAACGCCCTAGAGGCGACCCACTGGAGAAGTGACACATGAAAAAACTGATAATTGCAGCAAGCTGCGCTCTGGCCATGTTTGCCACAGGTGCACAGGCAGATGAGCGTAATTTGCGCATTGCTTTCGACGTACCCTATGAGCCGTTTGAATACAAAGATGAAAATGGTGAGCTGACAGGCTTC
This sequence comes from Marinobacter sp. DY40_1A1, assembly GCF_016597815.1. GTDB lineage: Bacteria > Pseudomonadota > Gammaproteobacteria > Pseudomonadales > Oleiphilaceae > Marinobacter > Marinobacter xiaoshiensis. The sequence goes on from NZ_VCHA01000002.1 coordinate 55,964, forward strand.
GAAGTTGATCTGGCCGCTGCCATGTGCGAAGAAATGAAAGCAGACTGCGAGTTTGTTATTCAGGCTTGGGACGGCATGATTCCCGGTCTTTTGGCCCGTAAATTCGATCTGATCATGTCTTCCATGTCGATCACTGCGGAGCGTGCTGAGCGGGTTCTTTTCTCCGAGCCCTACTACAACACCCCAGGCGGCTGGTTTGGCCCTGACAGCTTCAACGCAGACGTTACCGACATGAGCGCCATGAAAGGTAAAACCGTAGGTGTTCAGCGTGGCACCACCATGGATACCTTTGTCACCGAGGAAATGAGCGGCGTAGTAACCATCAAGCGTTACACCACCGCAGATGACATGGTTCTGGATCTCGAAGGCCAGCGTCTGGATGTTGTGTTTGTTGACTACCCGGTAGGCGAACAGACTGTTCTCACGAAAGAAGGCTTCAAGGAAGTTGGCGAGCCCGTAAAGCTGGGTGAAGGCGTTGGCGTTGCCATGCGCAAGCGCGACAAAGATGTTGCCGAAGAGGTTAACGCGGCACTGCGTAAGCTGAAGGAAAACGGCACCTACGACGCCATCATGAAGAAGTACTTCGCTTACGACGTAAAAGTCTGACCGTCAGGATTTAACACTACCAGCCTCAGGTGCAGCCTTAACGGCTGCACCTGACTACCGGACATTCCCATGTTTGATCTGAAAGGCTATGGCCCGGAGCTGCTGAACGGAGCAGTTGTCACCATTGAACTGGCCTTCCTGTCTCTTGCCCTGGCACTCGTTCTGGGGCTGATTGGTGCGGTGGCCAAGCTGTCTGGCAGCCGCGTAGCTGTTGGCCTTGCGACCACATATACCACCCTGATTCGTGGTGTTCCTGATCTGGTGATGATGCTGCTGTTCTATTACGGCGGCCAGGTGGGCGTGAACATGCTCTCCGACTATATTTGGGAGACGTACGAAGTCGATTTTTTCTTCCAGTTTAATCCGTTCATTTCCGGCGTAATAACCATAGGGCTGATTTTCGGCGCCTACATGACCGAGACTTTCCGGGGCGCTTTTCTGGCGGTTGAAACCGGGCAGATTGAAGCCGCCCGCGCCTACGGATTCAGTACCTGGCACACCTTCCGCAGAGTAATGGTTCCACAAATGCTGCGCCATGCCCTGCCAGGCATCGGCAATAACTGGCAGGTACTGCTCAAAACCACAGCTCTGGTGTCTATTATCGGCCTCACGGATATGGTCCGTGTAGCGGAGGAGGCGGCCAAGGCGGAGCGCATGCCCTTTCACTTTTTCATTCCGGTGGCGTTTGTGTATCTCGCCCTCACGGCAGGCTCCGAGCTTTTCATTAAGTGGCTCGACAAACGAGCCAATGTCGGCGTGATTCAGGAGACTTGACGATGCCACCCGACTTTATTGCTGCCTGGCTCAACAAAAACGATATTTTTACAGCCATGACCATCATGGAATACTGGGATGGGATGGTTACGACTGTTCAACTGGTATTTCTGTGCCTGATTATCGGGTTGGCGTTTGCGGTTCCTTTGGCAATTCTTCGTACGGTTAAGAACCCGTTTGTGTCTGGCCCGGTGTGGCTTTACACCTATCTTTTCCGTGGCACGCCGCTGCTGATTCAGCTGTACATTATTTACTATGGCGTTGCCCAGATTCCCGGCATTCAGGAAACTTTCTGGTGGGAGATTTTCCGGGAGCCCTTCTACCCTGCCCTGCTGGCATTCACTTTGAATACCTGCGCCTACACCACTGAGATTATTCGCGGTGCGATCATTTCGACACCCCATGGTGAGATTGAGGCTGCGAAGGCTTACGGTATGAATTGGTTTATGCGGATGCGGCGTATTGTGTTGCCCAGTGCTGCGCGGCGGGCGGTGCAGGCGTATTCCAATGAGGTTATTTTCATGCTGCACTCGAGTGCGATTGCGAGTGTGGTTACGATTGTGGATCTTACGGGGGCTGCGCGGAATATTTACTCCCGGTTTTATGCGCCGTTTGATGCGTTTATTTTTGTGGCGCTTTGCTACATGGTGCTTACGTTTATTCTGGTGTTTGCGTTCCGCAAACTTGAGAATCATTTGTTGCGGCATCAGCGGCCTGTGGGCTCTTGATCAATGATTAAAAGCACCGCCTGAAACAATGTGCCAGGGCAGGTGGTTACGCTCCTTCCGGGAGACGCTACGAGCACATCCATGTGGGCTTGACTGAAGCCATCCATGGCTTCAGACACTCCCGGAAGGAGCGTAACCGCCCGCCCTCCGAGCTCTTCGGGGAGCCTTCATGACAGCAACTGCACAAATACACTTATTTGAACCCAATCCTGACTGGCTAGCTCATACGCTTGCCCACGCCGCAGTCGATCTCCCGGAAACCAAAACCATCCTTTCTGATGGCACCTGCATCAGCCGCAAAGCTGTTGGTGTTTTACAGCTTACGCCGCCACCTGATCGTGCCAATCCGAATCAAGAGGCGCTGATTGTCTCAGCCGGAATTCACGGCAATGAAACCGCTCCCATAGAAGTTCTTAACGCGCTGCTCAGCGAGCTAGTGAACGGAGAGTGGCAGTTGGCTTGTCCGCTGTTGCTGATTATGGGAAACCCGCCAGCCATGGTGGCGGGGGAGCGGTTTTTGGATGTGAACCTTAACCGTTTGTTTAACGGTGCCCATGGCAAACCGGAGTATGACGGGCTGCCGGAAGCGGGTCGGGCGAAGTTTCTTGAGGAGGCCTGTCGGCAGTTTGCTACAGCGCATCCGCATGCCCTTTCCCACTATGATTTGCATACGGCCATAAGGCCTTCCCAGCGGGAGAAGTTTGCGCTTTATCCGTTTGTTGAAGGCAGGCAGGTGCCGGAGGTGCAGTGTGATTTCTTGCTGGAGGCGGAGGTGGAAACTCTGCTGTTGCAGCATAAGGTGGGCACTACGTTTTCGTCGTTTTCCTCATCCGTGCTGAACGCTGAAAGTTTTACGGTGGAGCTGGGCAAGGTTCATCCTTTCGGTATGAATGATCTCACTCGATTCGAGGGTGTTAAAAATGCACTTCGGCGGCGGTTTTGTGGTGAACCCGCTCCTGCCACACAACCACCCTTTGACCATCTCACGGTGTTTGAGGTGGTGTACGAGATTCTGAATACAGGGAAAAACTTTCAGTTTCACATTCCGGATGATGTGGCCAACTTTACCGAGTACGCCCCGGGTACCGTCATCTGGGAGGATGACGATACCTGTTACAAGGTTGGCGAGATTCCAGAGGCGATTGTGTTTCCAAACCGGGATGTGCCGGTTGGTCAGCGGGTGGGCCTGTTGATCAGGCCCCGTTAAGCCCCGCCGGCACAACGCTACGCCGGAGCGTTTTCCGGTTCAGCCACTTTCACCTTGATCAGCTGCGTACACACCGCGGGGATGACCAGCAGGGTCAGTACAGTTGAAGCCAGTAGCCCTGAGATGATCGCCCAAGCCATGGGTGGCCAGAGTGTGGAGCTGGAGAAGGCCAGTGGCAACAGGCCGGCTACGGTGGTTGCCGTGGTCAGCAGGATGGGCCGGGTTCTCTGGATCACGGCTTTGCGCATGGCTTCGTGAATGTTCTCGCCGTTTTCCAATTCTCTGTCCATCACATCGAGCAGTACTATGGCGTTGTTCACCACAATGCCCACCAATGCAATCACACCCAACAGCGACTGAAACCCGAAGGGTGAGCCGGAAAGCACCAGGCCGGGGATTATGCCCACAGTGGCCAAGGGTACGGTCAGCAGAATAATGCCCACGCGGCGGAATGAGTTGAACTGCAGCAACAGGAAGAAGAGCAGCAAGAGTATGCCGATGGGTGCTGCGGTTAGCAGTGCGCCATTAGCATCGCCGGAGCCTTCAGCATCACCACCCATTTCCAAACGGGTACCTTCAGGCAGAGGATTATCTTCCAGCGCGCGCTGCAATCCGTCCAGCGCCTGGCTGAAGCTGTAGCCCGTCAGCAGGTTAGCCGTAACTGTATTGAGTCGGGTACCGTTGCGCAGATAGCGGGCGGCGGGCTCCCAAGTGGTCTCCACACTGGCAACAGCAGAAAGTGGAACAGCTTGCCCCTGATCGTTATAGATATTCACCGAAAGCAATCGTTCCAGTGGCAGCGACGTGCCTTCCTGGGATCGCAGCACCAGTGGTATGGGGTCTTTCTCCTGGCGGTAACGCTCGGCAACCACACCAAAGCTTTGGCCATACAGGCTCTGGGCCACATCCGCACGGGTAAGCCCGTATCTTGCAGCGGTGGCATCGTCCACATTTATGGCAATGCTGGGCACACCAATATCCAGGTCGTGCCGCACATCCACGGTGCCTTCGACTTGGCGCAATGCACTGAACAACTGCTCCACCGCGTGCGTGCGGGTCTGTTCATCGGCGTGATAAACGCGCACCTCCACGGGGGCAATGCTTGGCGGCCCTTGTCCCAGAACACCTACGCCAACATCCAGCTCGGGCATCTGTTCATCTACGTGGGCACGAATCCAGCGAATCATTTCGGTTGTGTCTTCCAGCGTTGGTGTCGCTATCACTAGCCGGCCTCTGTTTGGTGCTTGAGGTGCGCGCTGGAGGTTGTAATAGAATGCGGGGCCGGTAAAGCCAACAAACCGGTGAATTTGTAGCGCTTTGGGCTGAGTACGTATGGCGTGCTCCAGATTGGCGGCCGCTTCAGCAGTGCGCTGCTGATCTGTGCCTTCGGGCATAAAGAGCTCGACAATCACCTGAGGCCGATCGGCATTGGGGAAGAACTGCTGTGCCATAAATGTCGTCATGGACAAACTGATCACAACCAGAAAAGCGCCAGCAGCAATCAGACGCTTTGGATGGCGGTACACCATGCCACCAAGAAAACGCGCCAGGCCTAGCAGCCGGTCGGCCTCGGCATTGCGGCGGGGCTTGAGGAAGCGTGCTGCCAGCAGGGGCACCACCGAGATCGCCAACAGGTAACTCACAGACAACGTGAGCATGATCATCACTGGCACGCCCCGCGTGAAGTCTGCCGCACCGCCCTTGGCAAGCAAAAGCGGAGCAAAGGCGGCGAGTGTAGTGCCGGTAGAAGCTCCCAGTGGTCCCGCAAGCTCACTAACCGCTTTGCGCAGAGCATCCAAACGGCGCATGCCCTCATCCAGATGGCCCTGAATGTTCTCCACGATCACAATGGCGTTGTCGATCAGGATACCCAGGGAAATAACCATCCCGATAACGGCTATCTGGTGCAGCACGCCACCGCCAAGATCGTAAAGCCCAACGCTGATCAGAGCCACCATCGGCAGAATGGAAGCCACCAGCAGGCCCATTCGAATACCCATGCCGGTGAACACCACAGCCACGATGATCAACACCGAAAGCACCAGGCTCCAGGCCAGATTATCCAGGCGCTCCGAGACCTTATCCGGCTGGAAGAACATCTCGCGGATTTCGTAGGGCTCAAAGTCAGGGCGAATCTGGGCAAGCCGTTCTCGCACCCGTTCACCAAAGCGGATCGCGTCAGTCGAACCTTCTTCCATAATCAACGAGAGCAATACAACTCGCTCACCATCGAACCAGGTTTCTGGCTGGCGTGGCTCTGCGGGGCCACGCCATACATCGGCCGCCGCCGCCAGCGGCACCTGAGAGCCGTCCGGAAGTTCGATCGGTGTCGCTCGAATGGCATCAATATCCGCAAACTCGGTATTGGGGAGCACTGACAATCGCCGGCCGTCGACAACCACAAAACCGCCGGGGGTGGTCTGGTTGCGCTGGGCAAGGGTTTGCAGAATTCGCGCCGGCGAGATGCCCAGGCGGTAAAGCGCCGCATCATCCAGAGCCAGGGTAATCTGCTCGTCGGCATCACCTTCCAGCTCAATTCGGGATACACCGCTGAGATCGGAGAGGTTTTCTTTCAGGCGTTCCGCCACACCCGTCAGCTCACTCACCGAAGGCGCGCCGCCAATAGCCAGAACAATGGCCGGGTTATCGATCAGGCGATCATCCAGAGCCATCTGACCAACGTCGTCCGGGAAGTCCTGCTGTGCACGCTCCATTGCTTGGCGAACTCGATCCCAGGCAGGGTCTGTATTGTAGATGTTATCGTTGAGGCGCAATCTTACAAGGGCAACGCCGGTGCGCGCCGTGCCCTGGGCAACATCCACTTCTTCAACCTGGCGCAGCTCATCGCTAAGAGGTCTCAGTACCAGTCGCTCTACAGCATCGGCACTGGCCCCCGGGTAGCTTACCGAGACCAGCCCGGCCCGGTAGGGAAATGAGGGATCTTCCTGGCGCGGCATGGTGCTGTATGCCGCGATACCCAGCAAACACAGCATGGTAACCACCATGCCCAACAATCGCTGGTAATTGAGCAAACGGCGCGTCATCAGCGCACCTCCACGGCATCACCGTCTGCAAGGCGCGTCATACCTGCATAAACCACTTGATCGCCGGGTTCCAGCTCACCTGTCCGCACCACAACGCGCTCACCTACAACACGCTCAACCTGTATGGGAACTCGCCGGGCAATGCCCTCACGTACCCGAAATACCGTCATGCCATCAGCGCTGCGGAGCACGGACAAAAGCGGCACTGTCATGGCTGATTCCCGAGTGGGTGTAATACCCACTTCAACAGGCTCACCGGTATCCAGGGTATTGATCGGCAAGCTAACCAGAACCGGATGCAACTCACCCCGGATAGCGCCCGCCTGAGCAATTTCAACAACCGAGCCAAGTACCGGAGCCTCAATTCGATTCTGCACAGACCATACCGGCAATTCTTCATCTACCGCAACATGGGCGAGCAGGTAGGCAGGCACCCGTACCTCTACTTCCTTACCTTCAGGAGAAGACAGACGCATTACCGGTTGGCCGGCCGCTACAAACTCGTCTCTTTCGACCAGTAGCGCTTCCACACGACCACCAAACGGCGCTCGCAAAGCACTTTCTTCCAACAGTTGAGCGGCCTCAGCCAATGCGGCCTGGGCTGTTGCTACGCTGGCCTTCAACGAATCCCGGCGAGCCGCAATCTGCTCAAGGTTTTGCTCTGAAACAACACCCCGCTCGTGCAGACGACTCGAACGCTCCCACTCACGCTTGGCTTGATCATAACGGGTGTTCAACTCGTCCAGCTTGGCTTTTGCCGAATCTCGCGCCGGTTCCAACGCCGGATTGTAAACTCGCGCCAACAAGTCGCCGGCGGCGACGGTCTGGCCCAATTCCACTGCCCGTTCCCGAAGCGTTCCGCTAACCTGGAAGGTAAGCGTTGCACGCTGGGTTGACCTTACAATGCCGGAAAAACGCAGGGTGATTTCCTGAGCTTCGCCACCCGTAACCTCTGAAACACGCACCGAAACCACATGCCCACCCGAGGCAGCGGGGGCATCATCAGCCAGGCAACCAGATAAAAACAGGCCGCAGGCAGCAAGAAATAAAAGGGCAGCAGGGGTACGCGATGGTGTCATAAAGTATCCTTTCGTCCGTGCTCAAGTTGTTGTTGATACCGCTTCCTGCGGAAATCCGGGGCGTTAAGCCCGACATGATGTCATTCTTTGACATTATGTCAATAATCAGCTTTCATTCTCCAATTGAAAAATTAACCGTTGAAAGAGCCTGACGAGAGAACCCGATGACTGAACCGCTGAAAACACGCCGTGAACGGGAAAAACAGGCCCGCTACGACACGATTCTGGACGCCGCTGAACGGGTCTTTTCAGAGAAGGGCTACGAACGCACCTCCATGGATGACATTGCCCGCACGGCAAGCCTGAGCCGGGCTCTACTGTATGTCTACTTCAAAGATAAGGCGGCAATTCAACGGGGCATCATGCTGCGTGCAGGGCATAGCTTGTATGAACGCTTCAGAAAGGCACGGCTGACTGCCGATACGGGGCTGGCGCAAATTCGCGCTATGGGGGAATCCTATTATCGTTTCTATCTGGATGAGCCAGATTATTTCTCTGCCCTCACCAAAGCCTCCACCGCTATGGCTGAGGCAGATGAAACCCAAGCCAAAGAAATGCTTTGCTCAAAGACAGAGCTGATGGCGCTGATGACTGAGGCCATAGAGCTGGGGCTGAAAGATGGCACCATGAGCCGTCAACGTATCCACAGCCCGGAGCAGACCGCGCTCTATCTACGCGGGGCACTGCACGGCGCTCTCTTGTTGTGCCAATCCGAAGCCAGCGAGAGTGGCGATAACTTCCCGGCCGAAAGCCTTATCCGACACACGATGGATATGCTGGCTTCTTCGATTGCGGCACCCTGACCATGCTTTTTCGGAGCAACCGGGAAGGCTGCTACATCTGGAAATCGTAAATAGAACCCAGCCCCAGAATTCCGGTCAGTTCATCCAGCGCTTTGCGCACTTCTTCCAGCAGCATGGGGTCGGCCAGGTCTTCCCTGCCAAGTTCGCTACGGTAGTGGGCTTCAACCCAGGTTGTCAGGCGCTCATAGAGCGCATCGGTCAGAATCACGCCCCGATGCATGGCCTTTAGTTCGTCGTCATTCAGAACCACTCGCAAACGCAGGCAAGCAGGGCCGCCGCCATTGCGCATGGACTGCTTCACATCAAACACTTCCACTGAGGTAATAGGCCCGCCAGAGGCCAGCAGCTTATCGAGGTACTTGCTCACAGAGGGCACTTCCCTGCACTCCCCCGGAACCGCCAGCAGCATGCCATCGGGCGTATTCAGCAACTGGCTGTTGAACAGGTAAGAAGCCACCGCGTCTGAAACAGGCACTTCCGCACTGCTTACACGAACAGCCTCCAGCTCAGCGCCAGTCAACCGGGCACGAATATCTGACAGCACCCGCTGTTCATCAAGAAACGCCAGGTCGTGATAGAAGAGCGTATTACCGTTACCCACCGCGATAACGTCGTTATGAAACACTCCCGCATCAATGGCTGCCGGGTTTTGTTGAGCAAATACCAGATGCCCATCTTTCAGGCCGTGCAGGCGGGCGATAGCCTGTGAGGCCTCAAGAGTCTGCCGGGCCGGGTATTTTTTCGGAGCCGGGGCTTGCTCGTTGAATGCAATCTGGCCATACACAAATAGCTCCACCCCCGGGTCACCATATCCGCCGCAAAGACGGGTGTGGTTGGCTGCGCCTTCATCACCAAAGTGACTGACCGAAGGCAGCGCCGGGTGATGGGCAAAATACCCTTCGTCCGCGAAGATAGATTTGAGCATGCGGCCAGTTACCCTGTGCTCAATGGAGCGATGGAACTTGGCGCTCAAGTTGGCGGGGGTGAAATGCACCCTGTGGTCGTCTGTATCGGCACTGGGTGAAACCGTAGCCGCATTAGCTGTCCACATGGACGAAGCCGAGGCCACAGCCGCCAAGATCGACGGGCTGGATTTAGCTGCTCGCGCCAGAATTTGTGCATCCGTGCCGCTGAACCCAAGCGCTTTCAGAGAAGGTATATGAGGGCGCTCATGGGGTGGCAATACACCCTGAACGTAGCCCCGATCTGCCAGGCGCTTCATTTTCGCCAACCCCTGAAGCGCTGCTTCCCGGGGGTTGGATAGCGCATTCACATTGGACTTCGATGCCACATTGCCCCAGGACAGGCCCGCATAATTGTGGGTTGGGCCAACCAGGCCATCAAAGTTTGCTTCTACCGCATGTTTTGCCATGTCTGGGAATTCCGTCCATCCGGATTCAGGGAATAAATCTCAACGTTGCCAATCAGGAATCGAAGTTAAGGCCCGGCGCCAGGCTTTCCGGCACCTCACTTTTGCCCGCTTCAAGAGAGGCCATAGGCCAGGCGCAGTAATCAGCCGCATAGTAGGCGCTGGCCCGATGATTTCCGCTGGCGCCTACGCCTCCAAAGGGTGCGGCACTACTGGCGCCGGTCAGAGGGCGGTTCCAGTTAACAATGCCTGCCCTTGCCTCTTCCAGTAATCGTTCGTAGAGCTTTCTGTCGTCTGAAAGCAGGCCGGCAGAAAGCCCATAACGGGTGTTGTTAGCCAGCTCCAGGGCATCATCAAAACTCTTGTACCGGTAGACGGTTAACAGGGGCCCGAAGAACTCCTCATCCGGCAGTTCCAACCCGGTTACATCCACAATGCCCGGAGAAAGAAGGCCGGTATCTGGCTTGAGTTGTTTCATCTCCAATAGCGATATTGCGCCTTTTTCGAGCATGCTGGCCTGAGCCGCCAAAAGCTTTTCCGCCGCCTGTGCGGAGATTACCGACCCCATAAACGGTTGGGGTTTGTCATCAAACTCCCCCACCTGGATACGGGCAGACACAGTCACAAGGCGATCCAGAAACTCGTCGCCCTTCGCGCCTTTTGGAACCAGCAACCTTCGCGCGCAAGTGCAACGCTGGCCAGCAGACAGAAATGCGGACTGCAGAGCGTGATGGACCGCGCCATCAACATCCGAAACATCTTGCACAATCAGCGGGTTGTTGCCGCCCATTTCCAGGGCAAGGATCTTCTCCGGCTGACCGCCAAGTTGCTCATGCAGCTTATGGCCCACCGTTGAGCTACCCGTAAAGAACAAACCATCAATTGCAGGGTGGCCCGCAAGCGACTTGCCTGTATCCGCAGCACCCTGAACCAGGTTGATTACACCATCCGGCAGTCCCGCCTTTTCCCACAACTTAACCGTCAGTTCCGCCACGCCGGGGGTCAGCTCACTGGGTTTGAATACAACCGTATTGCCCGCCAACAGTGCAGGCACAATATGGCCATTAGGGAGATGGCCGGGGAAGTTATACGGGCCAAATACAGCAACCACTCCGTGGGGCTTATGGCGAAGTACTGCATGACCACCGGCGACATCCGATTCAGAATGCCCGGTGCGATCATTATAGGCTTTCACCGAAATGCCGATTTTGCCTGCCATGGCAGCCACTTCCGTGCGGGACTCCCACAGGGGCTTGCCGGTTTCCAGGCCAATCTGGTGGGCCAGATCTTCCTTGTTTGCGTCCAGCAACTCAGCAAAAGCTTCAACAACCGCCAGGCGTTCGGCAAAGCTCTTGCGTCGCCATTTCAGGAAGGCGTCCCGCGCGCTCCGCACGGCTGCATCCACATCGGCCAGGCTCGCGCCGGTGCCTTCCCATACGGCCTCACCGGTAACGGGCTGAACAGACTCAAACGCGGCCCCGTGGCCTTGCAGCCAAAGCCCGCCAATAAACAGTTCGCCTGTCAGGTTTGCCATATCACTAACTCTCCTGCTGCTGGAATAATAAGTTTTTAGTTTGCGGCCTTTGCCGGTGCCTGAGACCTTTCCTTAAGAGGCGCCAACCGAACCGGATCGCCAGATTCGATTTGCAAGGCCTCTGCCACTTCCGGTGGCAGACTGACCGTATCTATGCCAACGCAACTGGCCGGCACCGTTGTTACCCGGAAGTTACGGAACGAACGATTGGAAATCATCACCCGCTTATCAGCTGGCACATCAAGATCAATGGCTTTGCGGGTCACCGAGGCATAGCGGTTGAAGCTGTCCCGAACTGTGCGAATGGTGTGCACGAACGCCTCAACTACCGGGCCACCATCAAAGATGTCGACCATGCCATTAAAGTTAAATCCTTCGGCTTTCAGCATGGTGAGCGCCGGAGCCGTATTGCCATGAACCCGCCCAATAACTGCCCGGGCCGAATCCGGCAACATGGGCAGGTAAATTGGGTACTTGGGCATCAGCTCAGCAATAAACGATTTATTGCCAAGCCCGGACAGCATGTCGGCTTCTATAAACTCCATATCAAAAAATTTGCTGCCCAGCGCATCCCAAAGCGGGCTCATTCCCTGCTCATCAGACACGCCGCGCATTTCTGCAAATACTTTTTCAGAGAAGTGCTTTCGAAACTCATCAAGAAACATGAAGCGACAACGGGACAAAAGCAGACCATTGCCACCGCCGTGGTAATCGCTGGATAGCAGCAACGAGCATATCTCGCTGGTGTCTGTCATATCGTTTGAAAGGTGCAGTGTGGGCGTACGCACATGCACACCCAGCTCTTTGGAGGCGTTTACGGTAACGCTGAGCCGATAGTTATAAAACACCTCATCCAGGCCCACACGGGCCTGAATACCGCTAATCCCTACAGCTTTGCCAGTATCTGTATCTTCCAGAGCAAACAGGTACAGGCCCGCTTCCGGTGCACAGCGCTGATTGAAGGTTTCCTGTGCCTGGTTAATTTTACGCTGCAACATGTCCCGGTCGGCTGGCAGCGAAGTCAGTCCTTTGCCCGCTCTCTGCGCCATAGTATAGAGATCTTCAAGATCGCTTTGCTGGAGCGGTCGGATGACTAACATGGCGCTACCCTCACTTCATCACCAGCGGTCTTCTCCAGTAAACTCCAGACCTTCACAGGTACCTTAAGGGTACCCTCAAGCGTGCCGGCTGCGCGGGCCAGAGTGCAACGAAATCCGGCGCCGTCACCCGCTGCAATCAGGCAAAGATCCCCACCTCCATCGTCAGCATCACCCACAGCACCATGGAGAGCTTTGAGCTGGCTGGTCACCAGCGTGTGTAAGGCATCAGTGCGCGCTTCCAGCACTGGCCCGCCGTCAAAAATGTCCAGATAACAGCCGGCCTGGAACCCTTCTCTCTGTAGCAGTTCAAGGTTTGGCACTGTCAGTTCATGGGGCTGCCCTAACGCCTCCTGCGCTGCCTCGGAAAGCAAAGTGACATACACAGGATGCGGCGGCATAAGCTCCGCAATAAAGGTTTTACTGAGCGCACCCGAGTGCTGGTCCGCCGTTTCAAAGTCCATATTGAAAAAGTGACGCCCCAGGCTGTCCCAGAATGGCACGCTGCCATCTGCATGCTGAACGCCCTGAATTTCCACTGCAACGCGCTGGGTGAACCAGTCGCGATGCCCGGCAATGAACAGGATTCGGGCTCTCGACAAGAGTTCAAAGGCTTCCGTGTTGCGCAATTCCGGGGTAATGGAAAACGAACACAGCAGTGTGTGATCGGTCAATCCGTGGCTGGGATAGAGAACGTCTACGCGGCTTGATATGCCAAGTTCGTGGGAGGCGTGAATCAATGCATCACGGCGGTAGTTATAAAACGGCTGACCATTGCCCGCACGGGCATCGATACCAGCTGCGCCGTGAACCCTGCCAGTGGCGGTATCTTCCAGAACAAACAGAAATCTTGGCAATGGGCCGCCAGCAATGGTTTTACCGGCGAGAGAAGTAAGCGAGTGTTTTATTTTTTCGGCAAGGGCTTCACGCTGCCGGGGCAGCGTGGATGAAAGGCGGGCGGTTTCTGAACCAGCCGCGCCTGCAATTTCCAGTATCTGGTTCACGTCATCCGGTAGTGCCGGACGTACCAACCACATAAGATCTCCTAGGCAGTCAGTCTCTTCACCGCCGCTTCGAAACGCTCAAGCGCTTCATCAATATCAGTATCCGGAATGATCAGCGAAGGTGCCAACCGAATCACATCAGCGCCAGCAATCAACACCATCACACCTTCATCCAGGCCAGCGTTGAGAAACTCTTTCGCCTTGCCTTTCCATTTTTCAGTCAGCACACAACCCAGCAAAAGCCCCTCACCGCGCACTTCACTGAAGACATCATAACGCTTGCCAATATCCATCATGCCTTTACGCAGGTGATCAGCGCGGGCCTTAACGCCTTTCAGGATCTCGGGCTGGCTCACGGTATCGAGTACCTTCTGGGCAACGGCACAGGCCAGCGCATTGCCGCCATAGGTGCTGCCGTGGGTGCCAATACCAAGGCTGGCTGCCACTTTTGCCGTGGTCAACATGGCGGCTACCGGGAAACCACCGCCCAAACCTTTGGCGCTGGTAAGAATATCAGGCACCACACCGTACATCTGATATGCATACAAATGGCCTGTACGGCCTACTCCAGACTGCACTTCATCAAAAATCAGCAAGGCATTGTTATCATCACAGAGCTTGCGCAAACCTTCCAGAAACTCAGGGTCAGCCGGAACCACACCGCTTTCACCCTGAATCGGCTCCACAACCACAGCGCAGGTCTTCGCCTTGGAGATCAGCTTTTTGACGGATTCCAGGTCGTTAAAGTCTGCGTGGTGAATACCACCTGGCGCAGGCTCAAATCCCTCCAGGTATTTTGCCTGTCCGCCCACACTCACGGTGAACAAGGTACGGCCGTGGAAGGCGTTCTTGAAGGAGATAATTTCGTGCTTCTCCGGGCCTGTGTGCTCCCAGCCATAACGACGTGCCAGTTTGAACGCCGCCTCGTTGGCTTCACCACCGGAGTTGGCAAAGAACACTCGCTCGGCAAACGTGAGATCGCATAAAGTTTTGGCCAAACGCAAAGCCGGCTCGTTAGTCATCACGTTAGAGAGGTGCCAGATTTTCTCTGCCTGCTCCATCAATGCACCAATCAGCCCGGGATGCGAATGCCCGAGACAGCTCACGGCAATGCCACCCTGAAGATCTATAAACTCGCGGCCGTCCTGATCCCAAATCCGGGAACCCTCGCCTCGCACGGGAATAATAGAACCCGGTGCGTAGTTGGGGACCATAACTTCATCAAACAGTTCTCGGCTGACAGGTTCTTTGTTCATAGATCTCTCTCGGAAAAGCAGTTAAGCCTATAAAAATAGTAGAGTTGCCGGCGTAGGCAAGTAAGTAGGTGTGCGGATCAGTCACTTATACTACGCCACTTGATGCCTCAGCACATCTGGCGCTATCGCCGCTGTAAAGTTCCGTCACACCACTGCAACACAGCCTCTTCTGAAAAAGGCAGGTCTATTGCCTGGCCACCACCAAACTCATGCCACTGGGAAAGGAACTTGCGCTTGACCACCGTCAAAACCGGAATACCAGCATCAAGCAACTGAATAATCTCTGCGCGGCAGCCTTTGCCATCTATTTCCTGCTGCCCAAACCGATTCACAACAGCCAGCCGCGGCGGCTGATTCAGTAACGCACGCAACACCTTGGTTGCATCCGCAAGCCCATGCGGGTCGAGGCAACAGGATTGCGACTCCTTCCCCAGGTTCTGGGCAATGGAATATTCCTTGCCGGTTTCCAGATCCTGAAGCGCCATTGGCGCTCGGCGCAGGCCCTGTTCATTCAATACCATCGCCAGACCGGCGGTTCTGTCACCACGCTGGTTCAGTGTCGCTGCGACCATGTGCAGCAGTTTATCCACGGGCTGCTCGTCGTTGTCGTAGATAACAGCGGCGAGGTTCAATTCTGTGCTCATAATTTCGGACCTATTCACCAGCGCGCAACCGGGTTCTGACGCCCCTGGTTGTCATTACACCCAGTACTTCAACCAGTGACCACAGCCCCCGGTCGTGCTGTCGAGGCGGCTTGCCATTGCCCATGCGCCCAAGTTGGCGCGCGTACCAGCTCACCTCCATCAACGCCATGTTGTCGATTGCCTTGATACCGGTTTTGATCGGTTTTACAAGGCTGGTAAAGGCTTCCCCCGACATGACCCGGTTTGGCAGATCCGGCTCCACTGCAAGCGGCCGGGCCAATCCCACCAGATCCGTCGCTCCGGAGGCCAGAGCATGGGCCATACCCTCGCTGGTACGAAAGCCCCCGGTAACCATCAAGGGCACATCCGCGCGCTTGCGCACCTTCTCTGCAAATGCCAGAAAGTATGCTTCCCGTGCCAGGGTGCTCTGCTTTACGTCTCCATCCCCTTTGCCTTTATTGGTTCCCTTCGCCATGGCAGGGCTCTCGTAATTGCCCCCTGAGATCTCAACCAGGTCAATTCCCTCGCTCGCCAGAGCATCGATAACCGCCAGGGACTCCTCCTCGGTGAAACCACCACGCTGAAAATCCGCCGAGTTCAATTTGATACCCACGCAAAAACCGGGTTGAGTTGACGCACGAATCGCTCGATAAACTTCAAGCACAAACCTCATCCGTTTCTCTGCGGATCCGCCCCACTCATCCGTGCGCTGGTTGTGGTGCGGCGACAAAAACTGACTTACCAGATACCCGTGAGCGCCGTGGATCTGCACGCCATCAAATCCTGCCTTCTCGGCAATGGCGGCACTGCGGGCAAACCGCTGAACAATGTCCTCAACTTCTGGCCCGGTGAGTGCTCTGGGCGTGCCGAACATGCTTTGCATTTCCTTGCGGAACGGGATAGCACTCGGCGACACCGGCGCCTTGTTGAGCATCTTCGGGATCTGTTTACCCGGATGGTTCAGCTGCATCCAGATCTGCTTACCCCCCACCTTGCCGGCTGCAGCCCACGCCTTGAGAAGCTCGATGTCCTGCTCATCCTCCAGCACAATATTCTGTGGCTCGCCAATATGCCGGCGATCGATCATCACGTTTCCGGTAATCGACAACCCCGTTCCGCCTTCAGCCCAGGTGCGGTAGAGCGTAACCAGTTCTTGGGTAGCCCGGTTATCAATCGTGCCCAGAGCCTCACTCATGGCAGACTTGGCGAAGCGATTGGGAATAACGGATCCGTTCTTGAGCTTTAGCGGTTTGGAAAGAACTTCAGCGGGGTTCATGACGAGCATCTCTGATGGGTCTCTGAATCACTTTATGGTGACAGAATACAAAAAATCCGCCCCAGCCAGGAAGACTGAAGGCGGATTCAACGTTATCAACCTACCAGAGCTTAGAGCAACAGGGTACGAATATCCCCTAGTAGCTGACTGAGCAGCGAGGTAAAGCGCGCCGCATCAGCGCCATTCACGGCACGATGATCGTAGGACAAAGACAGCGGCAGCATCAGCCTTGGCTGAAACTCGCTTCCATCCCACACAGGCTTCATAGCCGCTCTGGAAACCCCCAGTATCGCTACCTCCGGCGAATTCACAATCGGCGTGAATGCCGTACCACCGATACCGCCCAAGCTTGTGATGGTGAAACAGGCGCCCTGCATTTCTGCAGGTTTTAACTTCCTGTCACGGGCTTTCTGGGCAAGCTCGGCACTTTCTGCCGCCAGCTCCCACAGTCCCTTCTGATCCACATCACGAATCACCGGAACCATCAGCCCGTTGGGTGTATCCACTGCAATACCAATGTGAATGTATTGCTTGTGAACCACCTCTTTGCGCTCCATATCAAGAGACACGTTGAACTGCGGCAGCTCGGCCAGTGCCGTTGCACAGGCCTTCAGAATGAACGGCAGAGGCGTCATCTTCACGCCCTTCTTCTCACCCGCCGCTTTCTGGGATTTTCGGAATGCCTCCATATCGGAGATATCCGCATCCTCAAACTGGGTTACGTGGGGCACATTAAGCCAGCTACGCTGCATGTTGCTGGCAGTAACCGCCATCATCCGTGACATAGGCTCTCGCTCTATGTCGCCGAACTGGCTGAAATCTGGCAGCTTCACACCCGGTATTCCCGATCCCGTACCAGCGCCCGAGCCTCCCTGCTGAGTCTGTTGCAGCTGACTTTTCACATAGTCGTTCACATCGTCTTTCAGAATCCGGCTTTTCGGGCCAGATCCTTTGATGCGAGTCATATCTGCACCCAGCTCTCTAGCCAGTTTGCGCACAGCCGGGCCAGCATGAACTCTGGCACCCGGTGAGGGTGGCTCGTAGGTTGAACTTTGCGGCTGCACCTCCGGCTCTTTCGGTGGTGCTCCCTCTGACTTGGGCTCAGGCTTCGAATCCTGGCTGGAGCCTGACGATTCCTCGCTCTGCTCTTCAACTTCTTCATCACCGTCGTCGGCAACCATCATCTCCAGAAGTTTGTCACCCTCTGAAAGCTTGTCACCTTCGGCAACCAGAACCTTTACCACTTTGCCAGCATAAGGTGACGGTATATCCATAGATGCCTTATCAGATTCAACCGTCACCAAAGATGCATCTACCTCAATGGTATCGCCTTCAGATATGTTGACTTCGATAACCGGCACTTCTTCCATCCCATCCAGAGGCGGAACCAGCACCGTTTCCTTGCGGGAGCCGCCAGACTTTTTCTTCGGCTCCGGCTTGCTCTTTTCAGGCTCTGATTTGTCCTCGGAACTGGCGCCACTTTCTGCTTTCGCTTCCGGCTCATCCTCCGCTCCGCCAGCGGCGCCTTCCGCGTCCATCATCGCCACCACGTCGCCTTCTTTCACCTTGTCTCCAACCTTCACGGAAAGCTTGGTGATCTTACCGGCACCAGGGGATGGCAAATCTACGGAGGCCTTATCGGTTTCAACAGTCAGAATCGAGTCCTCTGCCTCCACCGAATCGCCGACACTTACCAGAATCTCAATTATCTCAACTTCATCTGCCCCGCCGAGATCGGGAACCTTGATTTCCTGTTCGCTCATGACGGTCTCCTTAGCAGTGCGCCGGGTTCGTTTTGTTACGATCGATACCGTACTTGCGCATGGCTTCAAGAACCTGTTCCTGCTTGACCTCGCCATCTTTCGCCAAGGCAGACAGAGCAGCAACCGTTACGTAATAACGATCCACCTCGAAGAAGCTTCTCAGCTTCTCGCGAGTGTCACTGCGACCAAAACCATCTGTACCCAATGTCAGGAATGTTTTGGGGATAAACGCCCGCAACTGTTCGGAGTGCAGCTTGATGTAGTCTGTCGACGAGACGACCGGGCCTACCTGGTTTTCCAGGCACTGAGTGACATGGGCCTTGCGGACTTTGTCATCCGGGTGCAGCAAGTTCCAGCGTTCCACGTGCTGACCATCACGGGCAAGCTCGTTAAAGCTGGTCACACTCCAGACATCCGAGGCAACACCCCAGTCCTCTTTCAGCATCTGAGCAGCAGCCCGCACTTCATTGAGAATGGCGCCTGCACCCAATAGCTGTACACGCAGCTTTTTCTTGCCGCCTTTCACTTCAACAGATTCGAACTTGTACATGCCTTTGATGATGTCTTCTTCACAACCCTTGGGCATGGCCGGCTGTTCATAGTTCTCGTTTTCCATGGTGATGTAGTAGAAAACGTTTTTGTTCTCTTCAAACATCTCCTTCAAACCGCGATGAATTACCACAGCCATTTCATAGCCGAAGGCAGGGTCATAGGCCTTACAATTGGGAATGGTGTTTGCCAGCACATGGCTATGACCATCCTGGTGCTGCAAACCCTCGCCATTCAGCGTGGTGCGCCCTGCGGTACCGCCAATCAGGAAGCCACGCGCCTGAATATCGCCCGCGGCCCAGGCCAGATCTCCCACCCGCTGGAAGCCAAACATGGAGTAGAAAGCATAGAAAGGAATCAGCGGGAAGTTGTTGTTGCTATAGGATGTCGCAGCCGCTATCCACGCGGCCATAGCACCACCTTCATTGATACCTTCCTGCAGGATCTGCCCCTTCTTGTCCTCCCGGTAATACATGATCTGTTCACGATCCTGGGGCACATATTTCTGGCCTTCAGATGTGTAGATACCCAGCTGGCGGAACATGCCCTCCATTCCGAAGGTGCGGGCTTCATCGGGCACAATCGGCACTATGCGCTTGCCAATGCGTTTGTCCTTGACCAGCGCGCCAAGCAACCGCACAAACGCCATGGTTGTGGATATTTCACGGCCGTTTGAACCTTCCAGAACCTGCTTGAAAATATCCAGATCAGGAATCTGGAGTGGCTGGCAGTCCTTGCGGCGCCGAGGATAGAAACCACCCAGTTCCTGCCGGCGCTTATTCATATACGTCAGCTCTGGACTGTCTGGCGCCGGGCGGTAATAGGGTACGTCTTCCAGCTCTTCGTCTTTCAGCGGAATCGCAAAGCGATCACGGAATGATTTGAGGGTTTCAAGATCCAGCTTCTTCAAGGAGTGAGCCGTATTCTGGGACTCACCCGCTGCACCAAAACCGTAGCCCTTGATGGTGTGGGCGAGAATAACAGTGGGCTTGCCATTGGCATCAGTCGCCGCTTTTTTATACGCGGCATATACTTTGTATGGGTCGTGACCACCACGGTTGAGCTTGTTGATGTCTTCGTCCGTCCAGCCTTCTACCAACTTGGCCAACTGCGGGTACTTGCCGAAGAAATGCTTGCGGGTGTGAGCAGGCCCGTTGTGGGTAAAGTTCTGCAGATCGCCATCGCAGATCTCGTCCATGGCACGCTGCATAACGCCGTGTTCGTCCTGATCGAACAAGGTGTCCCACACCCTGCCCCAGACTACCTTGATCACGTTCCAGCCAGCACCCCGGAAGGCGCCTTCCAGTTCCTGGATAATCTTGCCGTTACCCCGCACCGGCCCATCCAGACGCTGCAGGTTACAGTTCACTACGAACACAAGGTTATCGAGATTCTCCCGACCAGCCTTTGAAATACACCCGAGCGTTTCAGGCTCGTCAGTTTCACCGTCACCTACAAAACACCAGACTTTGCGGTCACCCATTTCAACGAGTTCGCGGCTGTCCAGATACTTCATTACGTGGGCCTGGTAGATAGCCTGAATCGGCCCAAGGCCCATGGAAACTGTAGGGAACTGCCAGTAATCCGGCATCAACCACGGGTGCGGGTAGGAAGAAAGGCCGTCTCCGTCAACTTCTTCGCGATATTTATCAAGCTGCTCTTCTGTGAACCGCCCTTCCAGAAAGGAGCGGGCATAATTCCCCGGCGATGCGTGGCCCTGGAAATAAACCAGATCAGACTCGCGCTTTTCATCACCGCCGTGGAAGAAGTAGTTGAAGCCCACGTCGTAAAGCGTGGCTGCCGAAGAAAATGTGGAAATGTGGCCGCCCAGATCGCCCGGGCGCTTGTTCGCCCGCACTACCATGGCCATGGCGTTCCATCGAATCAGCGAACGAATCCGGCGCTCCATAAACAGATCGCCCGGCATCCTCGCTTCCTGCGTTGCTGGAATGGTGTTCCGGAAAGGCGTCGTGATCGAATAAGGTAATTCGGTACCATCCCGGCTGGCGCGTTCGGAGAGGCGCTCCAGAATGTACTTAACCCGATCTATTCCTTCGTTCTCCATGAGCGATTCAAGCGCTTCAAGCCATTCGCTCGTTTCAATGGGATCATCATCCTGGTACATCAAACCTTCCCCCTTCGCATCCAAAAATGCTGCAGGTGCCAGTCGTGGCATCCGCGCATGCGGTAACAATAAAAACTGTGACAACGACAGTTTTTTCTATGAGTGTTCTGCCGGAAAACTTACCGGCCAAGGGTACAAACTGTATTCATCAAGCATAGAACAGCTTTTCCACTTTTACTGCCTGCCCCCTGTAAGGATGGCCAACTTGCAACACGAACTCGACCAACCCCCTGGACAAGAGCCCAAATTCCGTAGTCTTTTTACTACACAAAACTCCAAATCTACCCTTGAGAACGTGATGCCTTGCGGAAAACAGCAAAATTATTTCGATTAGTTACGCAATAATGCCTTTTTTCCGAACACCAAACAACCAGCCTCAGACCAACGTCTTAGTCCCGCAAGCCATCACTTTTTAATTACCACGCTAAATGATCAAAACAGAAACTACCCGAGAAAAAACTCAAACAATACTCTTATATTTCAACGCTATAGAAAACAACTGAAACCTGGAGTAACTTTATTCAACTCATTTTTAATTAGACCTGAAACTAAACAACAATTTATGTATACTCGCCTGCCCATTTTTTGACCATCGGAGCGGCGTTACTTTTGCCCTCCAGTCACTTCATTCTTTTAACCACAGAGGGCGAACTATGAATTCAATCGTCACCTTCCCTAATCGGATTCCCACCACAGAATTCGAGGAGCGACGCTTCAAGGTTTATACAGACCGCCAGCTAGACAAAATCGAAATCATCCAGAACCTTCCGGAAGAGACTCTGTTTGAAATGAAGGTGGTGGCCAGCGTGCTGCCGTTTCGCGTAAACGAATACGTGATCAATGAGCTGATCAACTGGGACAAAGTACCCAACGACCCCATCTACCAACTGGTATTCCCGCAAAAGGGCATGCTCAAAGACGAACACTTTGAGCGCATGGCCAAGCTGCACCGTGAAGGTGCCGAGAAAAAAGAGATTCAGGCCGTCGCCAAAGAAATTCGCGACGACCTGAACCCGCACCCGGCTGGCCAGATGGAAATGAACATGCCGGAACTGGAAGGCGAAGTGCTCGACGGCGTGCAGCACAAATACCGCGAAACCGTGCTGTTTTTCCCGGCCCAGGGCCAGACCTGCCACTCCTACTGCACCTTCTGCTTCCGCTGGGCGCAGTTTGTGGGCGACAAAGACCTGAAGATGTCCAGCACCGAGGCAGACAAGCTGCACGGCTACCTGCAGGAGCACACCGAAGTAACTGACCTTCTGGTTACCGGTGGCGACCCCATGGTGATGAAAACCAAGAGCCTGGCTCAGTACCTTGAGCCTCTGCTGCAGCCGGAATTCGACCACATCCAGACCATTCGCATTGGCACCAAGGCTTTGACCTTCTGGCCTTACCGCTTTGTAACCGACAAGGATGCAGATGAGCTGATTGACCTGTTCGCCAAGTTGGTGGATGCGGGCAAACACATTGCGATCATGGCCCATTACAACCACTGGCAGGAAATCACCACCGACATCGCCGAAGAGGCCATTCGCCGCATTCGCGCCACGGGCGCTGAAATTCGCGCGCAAGGCCCGCTGATCAAGCACGTTAACGACAATGCGGATGATTGGGCCAGGCTCTGGAAGAAAGAAGTACAGCTGGGCATCATCCCTTACTACATGTTTGTGGAGCGGGACACAGGCGCCAAGAACTACTTTGAAGTGCCCCTGGCCGAAGCCTTTTACATTTACCGCGAGGCCATGAAAAAGGTCAGCGGCCTGGCCCGAACCGCCCGCGGCCCCAGCATGAGCGCAGGCCCCGGCAAGGTTGAAGTTCAGGGCATTACGGAAGTCGCTGGCGAGAAAGTCTTCGTGCTGCGCTTCCTGCAGGGCCGCAACCCGGACTGGGTACAGCGTCCTTTCTTCGCCAAATACAGCGAGACGGCTACCTGGCTGCATGAGCTGGAGCCAGCGTTTGGTGAGGAGAAATTCTTCTTTGAGGATGAGTTTGAGGCGATGAAGCAGGGGATTGGCTAACGCTGCTGCATGAGCAGCATCGCAGATTGCGAGTGAGGCCGGGTGGAAGGATTAACCCGGCCTTTTAGTATGCTGTCTTCTCTTCAAAATCTGTCAAACAATGTAGAATTGTGTTTCTTTATATATCTGCAGTTTAACCACCTATCCCCCTCGAAAGCCTGCCCTTACTGGGCTAAACCCTCTTTTTGCTAAAACCACCTCGAAAATACTGAACCCGGGACACCCCCATATAGGGGCATGCACCCCAAAAGGCACATGCTAACTTCTTCGCCGTTAACATTGTCGATTCATAAGGGGTTTCCAGTGAAAAAATAAAACATATTGCTATGGCGGGCGCGCTGTCCTCCACATTGTTACTTGTTGGCTGCGGTGGATCATCGAGCAGCGAGAGTGGTGCGACGGTTGAACTTATCCGGGTCGACAATAGTGGGGCCCAAGTAGGGGGTGTGCTGGCAACTACAGCAACCTCAATCACCGGGGACTATACCCTCACCCTTCCTGAAGGAGTCAATCTTGCAGGCAACCTGGTTGTAAGAATTACCGGTAGCAATGATGCTCTCCACGCCCAAGTAGTAGAGAGGGAAGTGGACATCTCGCCGGTATCCGAGTTCGTGCTGCAGAAGTTCATCGACCAAGGCGCAGCACTGGACCAACTGGCAGTATCGGATGTTGTTAAGCTTTCTGGCCGAGTGGAGGAGTTTGACATCACTCTGGCAACCGCAGCCAATCTGGACGCCGTTTTTGCAGCCCTGGAAAGTGAAATAGGGGATTTCGTTGAAAATGAAGTGGCCGTTTCCACCGCACCTGCCGGTAACGCTGCCAGCATTGCAGGAAATTACCGTAACGCCGCTTTTTCATTCGGGCTCAGTGACAGTGAGAGCAATGGCTATGGCTCCTTTGCAATCGACGTATGGACGGGCGATTTTGCGTTTGCAGACAATGGAGCCAACAATCTTTCACTCACAATTCTAAACGAGGAAAGCGCATTCGGCGACCTACGTGGTACAGCAGTAAACCAGGGTAGCGTTTACTATGAGAGCGAGGTGGAGCCCAATATCAACGAGACCTTCCCCGGGAAACTCTCTGCCAATGGCATCCTTTCCGTTTCTGGCGAGTTCGAAGAAGATATCGATGGCGATTTTGGCTGGCGCTACCCTCCAATGGCATACAACTTTTCACAAGTTGGCGATTCGGGGCTTTTCTTTCTTCTTACTAACGAAGCGTCTGTCCGGTATGTCACCATTGATGCCAATGGCGATGGAATAAAGGATGCAATCGACCCACAACAAAAAAGTGGCGACGAAATCTTCCGAAATCTCGAAATGTTCAGTCGTCAACCGACAAATTTCAGCGACACTGATCTAGTGGGCCAGTTTGGCCGAGTCTATATCGAGGCCGGCATGTCCACGAGTCATATTGAACTACTCACGGAGACCAACACTCTCACGTTTGCAGGGGACGGCACCTTCACTTACGGCGCCTTTACCGATGCGGACGGCACCAATACGCAAGATGCAAACTTTGGCCAGACGTTCTTGCTGAAGCTCCCAACTGTCGCGCCCGATGTAACGAACAACAAATACCGAATGCTCCTGGTGGCTATGCAGCTGAGTGATAGTGGCGAACTCATTCTCTCTTCAAGCAAATTTAACAGTTATGTGAACATGAGTTCCGCCATAGAGGGAACTGTGGACGGCGCATTCATTGAAGTCATAAAGCCGAATCTTGGTGGCGACATTTCAGTCGAGACGTATACAGAGTCAGGTACAGATCTTACAGCCAATATCGCCAGTAATGGGGCGGCGACACTTACAGTAGGAGACACTGAAGGCACAATGACCATGGAGGGCTTCTTCAACAATGGCGCGACCTTGGGTATCTTCACGCTCCGCTATGCTGATTCTGGAAGCGATCCTGACGAGCTCGGCATCGTTATTCTGGTAAAAACCAACAGTTAATAAACACCCGAAACAGCAGAGCGCCCCTTATCCGAGCGCCCTGCTGTTCACCACACAAGCAGCACATCTACCGCAACAAAGCCGAAAGAATCGTACTAATCAATTGCCCCTGCCGACTCTGACCGGTTTTATGGAATATCTGTTTCAGATAACTACGAATGGTCGCCTCACTTTTATGCCGTTTTGCGGCAATGTCTTTCAGGCTGAGGCCGGTAACAAGATCCTCACAAACCTCCGCTTCCACCGGGGAAAGTAAAAAGTACTCGGCAATCTCTTCGGCACTGGGAAACACTCTCGAATCTGAATTTATCACCGTTATCAATACACCCCCGGTCAGCAAATCATTATGCTCAAGAGGCCTTAAGGTCATTACCAGCGGGGTTTCTTTATCCCGACCAATGATCAGGGTTTCAGGACGCGCGGTCTCATCGCCTACAACGACACCAGAAGCGCGCGTAACTGCACCAAGAAAGGCCTTTTGAACAACACTGGACTGAAAGCAGATGCGCTGATCCCGAATAGCCAGGCACTGTTCCCGGCCCATCAACTCATCACCTCGCTGATTCGAAAGCACCACATGCCCCCGGTTGTTCAAAACAAACGCCGCCTCGGAAATCAGCTCTGCTATTGCTGAAAGTGATTGTTCCGCGCTTGGATGCTGGTGAAAGGTCTGCGCCAGGCCGACCGTTTGCCGTACAAATGGCACAAGGCGGTTCAAGGCTTCAAGCTCTCCCGGTACATAGGGGCCTTGAGCGACAGTACGTTGAACGGTAAGCAATATAATGTGGGTGCCTGATGCATCAACCACCAACCACGCCGAATCAAGCATGCTCTGATCTGACTCCCACCGATCATAATCGTCGCCGGGACGGGCCATTCTCCAATAGCGGCAAGGCGGAATTGAACTCGCCTGGCGGCTGAGTAATCGCATAATTGGTGACTGCATCATGCTCAATCATATTGTTGTCAAGATACCAGGCTAGAACCTCATCAGAGAGCCCGGCGTGCCAGAGATGCTCTATCGCCCGGGGCGCCTTGCGGATGAAGGAAAGCTGGGCTGCGCATCCGTTAATGGCGGCCGTCAGCATAGCCAGAAAATCATGGAAGCCGGCTTGGTGCTGTAAAGACTCATACAGGCACCGAATCAACTCAGGCTCATCTGGAAGGACTTCCTGGTGGCTATATGCCCCATGAAGCGATTGAGACTCCATCAGCTCTCCCACGTAGTTGGTTTTTATTGTTACGGGAACTTATTACTTGCTTCCGCTAACCAAACTATAGAAGAAACTCAACGATATGTAGAGAAAAACGGGCTATCAGGGATTTTCGAGGAAGTTAGCGGGCCATCGTCATGGCGGACAACCCGCTAAATAATGGGATCAGTGCATAAGGGTATAAAGCTTGCGCCGGTATACGCGCACATCCGGGTTGTTATTCCCCAGCTTCTCAAACAACTCAACCAAGGTGGTTTTAGCCACCTCGTCTTTGTATTTACTGTCTACCTGCATAAGTTTGATGAGTAGTTCCATCGCTTCCGCATTTTTGTCCTGCAGCACATTGTGCAGCGCCAAAAGGTGCAAGGCATTGGGGTCTTTCGGGTTCTGCTCCAGCGCCATTTCAAGATCCTTCATGGGCGGTAGCTCTGCAGACTGCTTCAGGAACTTTATTCTGGCCGCCAGCTGTTTTGCCTGATGCTGCAGCTTTTCCTCTGGCGGAAGGCTTTCAAGCACCTGCTCGGCGGTTTCTATGTCACCACTTTCGGCTTTCAGCTGGGCCAGATCGATCAGCACCTTCATATTTTCCGGATCTTTCCGGTTCATCTCAGTGAGAATAGCCAACGCTTCATCAACATCACCTTCCTCCCAGATGCGGTGGGCTTTCTCGTATGGCGCTTCCTCAGGAAGCTCAACATGTTTCTCTAGCACCTTGCGGATTTCACTCTCAGGCAATGCCCCGTTGAATCCATCAACGGCCTGTCCATCCTTCACCATAATAACGGTTGGCAGGCTGCGCACACCCAGGCTGGTAGTTAGCTGCTCCTGCTCATCCGCATTGACCTTCGCAAGCCGAAAGGCCCCCTCGTACTCGATAGCCAGCTTTTCCAGCAAAGGCATTAGCTGTTTGCAGGGCGCGCACCACTCGGCCCACACATCCACAAGTACGGGCGTGGTAGAGGAGGCATCCATAACCTCCTGCTGGAAGTTTTCCATGGTGGCTTCAAAAATATGGGGAGAGCTGCTCATGTAGGGCACCTGAAATGTTCGTATATTGGTTAAAGCATAAATGGGGTTACAGAACTGGAATTCAAGAGCGTCAGGCCAAGGCTTGTGTGCCCTTGAGCTTGAAAATATAACTTTAGGCTCTAGGTAGTGAACAGACACGCCTCTTATCAGGAAGCATTAGCAGCATGAATCACGACACCGACAAAGACTCGCTGGAAGAATTCGAGGAAGACATCACCGAATACATTGGCAAAAATGAACACAGCAAGGAGTTGGCACTGCCGGCACAATCCTTGCCCAAGCGGATGTATGTATTGCCTGTATCAAACCGGCCATTTTTTCCGGCACAGGTGCAACCTGTCGTGGTTAATCAAAACCCATGGCAGGAGACCCTCAAACGCGTAGCCGAAACCGACCACAAAATGCTTGGCATTTGTTTCGTCGATGATCACCAGCCTGGGCAGAACATACCCGAGAGCGGCGAACTGGCCACGATTGGCTGCGCTGTACGGGTTCACCATGCGCAGAACAAGGATGGCAACGTTCAATTTATAGCCCAGGGTCTGCAGCGCTTCCGCATAGTTCAGTGGCTGCGCCGCAAACCGCCGTATCTGGTCGAAGTGGAATACCCTCAGGAGCCCGAAGAAGACGCCGATGAAACAAAGGCATACACCCTTGCCATCATCAGCGCCATTAAAGAACTGCTACGCACCAACCCGCTCTATGGCGAGGAAGTAAAGCAGTATCTCTCCCGCTTTGGTCCGGAAGACAGCTCCCCGCTGACAGATTTTGGCGCATCCATGACCAGCGCGCCCGGCACGGAGCTGCAAGAAGTTATAGACACTGTCCCGCTGCTCCGACGCATGGAAAAGGTGCTGTTACTGATGCGCAAAGAGCTGGAAGTTGCACGGCTCCAGACTGAAATCAGCGACGAAGTGAATGAGAAGGTGCAGAAGCACCAGCGAGACTTCTTCCTGAAAGAACAGCTCAAGGTTATCCAGCGCGAACTGGGCATGTCGAAAGACGACAAAACGGCCGATGCAGAGCGCTTCGAAGCGCGCATGGCGGAACTTGATCCGCCCGAGGCTGTGCAGGAGCGCTTTGATGAAGAACTGCAAAAGCTGCAGATTCTGGAACAGGGATCGCCGGAGTATGGTGTTACCCGCAACTACCTCGACTGGCTCACCCAGGTGCCCTGGGGCCAGCATTCCGAGGATCAGTTTGATCTGGCAAAAGCCCGCAGCATTCTGAACCGCGATCACGATGGCCTCGATGATGTAAAAGACCGGATTATCGAGTTCCTCGCCGAGGGTACGTTCAAGGGCGAAGTGAGCGGTTCCATACTACTGCTTGTTGGCCCGCCGGGTGTGGGTAAAACATCCATTGGCCACTCAGTGGCGGACGCGCTCGGGCGCAAGTTCTACAGATTCAGCGTTGGCGGCATGCGCGATGAAGCTGAAATCAAGGGCCACAGGCGCACCTATATCGGCGCCATGCCCGGTAAATTTGTGCAGGCACTGAAAGACACAAAAGTGGCCAACCCGGTGATCATGCTGGACGAAATCGACAAGATCGGTGCGTCTTATCAGGGCGACCCCGCGTCTGCACTGCTGGAAACCCTGGATCCGGAACAGAACAAGGAGTTTCTGGATCACTACCTGGATGTGCGTATGGACTTGTCCAAGGTGCTGTTTATTTGCACAGCCAACCAACTGGATACCATTCCCCGCCCGTTGCTGGATCGCATGGATGTTATTCGCCTGTCCGGGTATATCACCGAAGAAAAGCTGGCGATAGCCAAACATCACCTGCTTCCACGTCTACTGAAGCGGGCCGGATTGCTCAAGAAGCAGTTCAATATTACCGATGCTGCCATCCGCCAGATTATTGAAGGCTATGCCCGGGAGGCGGGCGTGCGGAATCTGGAAAAGATGCTTCACAAGGTCATGCGAAAAGGCATAGTAAAGCTGCTCGAATCCCCGGACGAGCCAATAAGGGTAGGCGTATCGGACTTGCAGGAATATCTGGGCCAGCCTGCGTTCCGCAAAGAGAAAGCCCTGAAAGGAATTGGGGTGGTCACCGGATTGGCCTGGACCTCTATGGGCGGCGCAACGCTGAGCATTGAGGCGTCACGAATTCATAGTAGCCAACGAGGCTTCAAGCTGACCGGCCAGCTTGGTGATGTCATGAAGGAATCCGCAGAGATCGCCTACAGTTACGTTGCCTCGAATCTGAAGCGGTTCAAGGGTGACCCTGGCTTTTTCGACAAGTCATTCGTACACCTTCATGTACCGGAAGGCGCAACACCTAAGGATGGGCCAAGTGCAGGTGTCACCATGGCAACAGCACTGCTTTCCATTGCCCGCCGGGAAGCACCTCAGCAAAACACAGCAATGACAGGAGAGCTGACACTCACCGGCCAAGTGCTACCCGTGGGAGGCATTCGCGAAAAGGTCATCGCGGCCCGCCGACAGAAAATCAGCAACCTGATTCTTCCGGAAGCGAACCGAGGAGATTACGACGAACTACCGGACTATCTCAAAGAGGGTCTGACCGTTAACTTTGCCCGACACTATAACGATGTGTTCCAGGTGTGCTTTGGCAACAAACCCAAAACCGGTTCAGTGGTGCATTGAGGCCGGGGAAAGAAAAGGCTCAGGCCTTTTCTTTCCAGCCATCATCCTTCAGCACAGGGCCGACATCCAGCACGGGTGAAGCATCAATGTCGTCGGCATCCATCATGTTGGCGACTCGCTGAAGGGAGGCCAGAATCATGTTCTGCTCCCATTCATGAAGGCTCTGGAATTTCTTGATGAAGTCTTCTTGCAAGGGGTTGGGCGCGCGAGAAAGTATGTCGGCACCACTCTCCGTCAGATGCGCATGAACCTTGCGTTTGTCTTGCGTACTGCGAACACGGTAAACCAGTTGCCGATGCTCCAGGCGATCAAGAATGGTAGTGACGGTTGCCTGGCTCAGGCTCACCTTGTCGGCAATGGTGCCAATCGTGACTTCACCCAGATCCCGGATGGTCCGCATAATCAGGAGTTGCGGCCCGGTAAGCCCCGCATTCTTGCTGAGTCGCTTGGAATGAAGATCTGTTGCCCGGATAACACGTCGGAGTGCCACCAGAACATGTTCATAATTCTGCACTGTATTACTGCTCCAATAAGGCCTACCGGCCATTGCTTACACCACTAACTATTAGAGGTTTTCGTACCCCTGAATGCAAGCAAATACACGCGCCTGCTTCCTTTTTTCCCCACTGCACGCAATACTTTTTTAATGTGAGCTTTGAACAGTTGCGCGACAACGAAAGCTTCCGCACACTGGCACTCACAGATCATCTCTACATCACCGGGACTTTAACTGGAAAATGTTAAATGATCGCAGAAGCCTCGGGCTAGCTTGACAAGGCAGGATGTGTAGTGTTTGTTTAGCTATCTGAGAACATAAGAATAACCCTGAACCTAACAGGACAGACTCAATGACAACTTCACTAAAAAAACTCGTAACCGCCGTTAGCACTTCCGTTGCACTCATGGGCGCAGGCTACGCAGCTGCAGACATCCAGATTGGTATCGCTGGTCCAATGACCGGCCCGGTTGCCCAGTATGGCGACATGCAGTTCTCCGGCGCCCGTATGGCCATTGCACAGATCAACGCAGCCGGTGGTGTAATGGGCGAGAAGCTCGTCGCTGTAGAGTACGACGACGTTTGCGACCCCAAACAGGCCGTTACTGTTGCGAACCGGTTGGTAAATGATGGCGTCAAGTATGTCATTGGCCACCTCTGCTCAAGTTCAACCCAGCCTGCGTCTGACATTTATGAAGACGAAGGCATTCTGATGATCACTCCTGCATCAACCAGCCCGGAAATCACCGAGCGTGGTTATGAACTGGTGTTCCGCACCATCGGCCTCGATAGCATGCAAGGCCCGGTTGCCGGCAACTACATCGCCAGCCAGAACCCCAAGCGCGTTGCTGTCGTGCACGACAAGCAGCAGTACGGTGAAGGTATCGCCACCGCCGTTCGCGACACTCTGAAAGACAAAGGCGTCGAAATCGCCATGTTTGAAGGTGTCACCGCCGGTGACAAAGACTTCTCTTCTCTGGTGACAAAGCTCAAGCAAGCCGACGTGGACTACGTTTACTTTGGCGGCTATCACCCTGAACTGGGCCTGATTCTGCGCCAGGCGCGCCAGGCAGACCTGAAAGCCAAGTTCATGGGTCCTGAAGGCGTTGGCAACAAAGACATCAACACTATTGCCGGCGAAGCCGCAGAAGGCCTTCTGGTAACTCTGCCACCCAGCTTTGATGAAAAGGCCGAGAACAAGGAACTGGTTAAAGCATTCGAAGCCAAAGGTGAAGATCCATCAGGCCCGTTTGTGCTGACATCTTACGCCGCCGTCCAGTTGGTTGCCCAAGGCATTGAAGCAGCGAAATCCACGGATGCATTCGACGTGGCAGCAGCACTTCGCAGTGGCAGCTTTGAAACGCCAATCGGCACAGTGCAGTACGACAAAGCCGGCGATATGAAGTCATTCGAGTTTGTTGTGTACGAATGGCATTCAGATGGCAGCAAAACTCCGGTAAACTAAGCCAGATCGTTACTAAACGGTAATCAAAAGAGCACCTTCTCACCGCGATCCGGGAGAAGGTGTTTTTCTAGGCTCCCGTTAATTCTGTCTCATTCCTGGCGTAGTTATCCTGCGCCAGGCTGAAACAGCGGAGGGAGCGGGCCTCCGGAGTCAAACAATAATGCAAGACCTCCTTTATTTCTCTCAGCAGCTCATTAACGGGCTTACGATCGGGAGTGCCTATGCCCTGATCGCCATCGGCTACACGATGGTTTACGGCATCATTGGCATGATCAACTTTGCCCATGGTGAGATCTACATGATCGGCGCCTACACCGCGCTCATCGCCATTACCGGCCTGACAGCTCTCGGCCTTGCCTGGCTACCACTGATTCTTATCGTTGCACTTCTGTGTGCCATGCTCGTCTCCAGTTCCATGGGCTGGGCAGTAGAACGAGTCGCCTATCGGCCAGTTCGCGGCCGTCACCGCCTGATCCCATTGATCTCTGCAATCGGCATGTCCATCTTTTTGCAAAACTATGTTCACCTGGCTCAGGGCTCCCGCAACATCGGCTTTCCTGCGCTCATAGAAGGCGGGTTCAACTTCAGCGCTGATGGTGCATTCGAGATGTCGCTCTCCTATATGCAAATCACCATCTTTATTACCACATTGATTTGTATGACCGCACTGTCGCTCTTTATTTCCCGCTCCCGCACAGGCAGAGCCTGCCGGGCTGTTTCCCAGGATATCGGCATGGCCAGCCTGCTGGGCATAGACACCAACCGCATCATTTCCGCCACTTTTATCATCGGCGCAGCACTGGCAGCAGTTGCCGGCCTGCTCCTTGGCATGTACTACGGCTCGGTTGATCCATTATTCGGCTTTATCGCGGGGCTCAAAGCCTTTACCGCGGCAGTACTTGGAGGTATCGGCAGCATTCCCGGCGCCATGCTTGGCGGCCTGATTCTCGGGGTCTCGGAAAGCATGACATCTGGCTATCTCAGCGGTGAGTATAAAGACGTGGTCTCCTTCGGCCTGCTCATTCTCATACTGCTGTTCAAACCCACGGGCCTGCTCGGCAAACCGGAGGTTGAGAAGATCTGATGGCTGCTAACAACATAAGACACGCCCTGTTCTGCGCGATTGTCACACTAATCATTTCTTTCCCTATTCTTGGCCTTAGCCTCGAAGCCAAGGGCGTAAACATCACGCTCTCCGGCGCAAAAACCTCAACCTATGTCGCCATAGTGCTGGCTGCGGTTGCCGTGTTTGTGTTCCAGATCTTCCGCGATACATTCATGGGCGCGCTGGGCAAGCTACCCAACCTCAACCCCTTGGCCGGCAGAGAGCCAATGGAACAGAACAAACGGGTAAAGCTCGAATCCTGGTTACTGACAGGTATCGTGGTGTTTGCACTGTTCTGGCCGTTCCTTGTGTCACGGGGCTCGGTGGATCTGGCAACGCTGGTACTGATCTATATCATGCTGGCTCTGGGCCTTAACGTAGTCGTAGGCCTCGCGGGCCTGCTGGATCTCGGGTACGTGGCATTCTATGCAGTTGGTGCTTACACCTTCGCCCTGCTGTCCCAGTACACTGGCATTTCGTTCTGGATGGCCTTGCCTATCGGGGCCTTGCTGGCCGGTTTGACCGGAATGATTCTGGGCTTCCCGGTATTACGGCTGAGGGGGGATTATCTGGCGATCGTCACCCTGGGCTTTGGCGAGATCATCCGCATCCTGCTCAACAACTGGACAACTCTGACCGGCGGCCCCAATGGCATTGGCGGCATTCCCGAGCCCACCCTGTTTGGCATGGAGTTCGGCCGTCGCGTGAAGGAAGAAGGCAACACCTCCTTCCACGAAACCTTTGGCATTGCTTATAGCGGCGAGCACAAGGTTATCTTCCTGTATCTGATTGCTCTGGTGCTTGCGGTTATTACGGCGCTGATCATCCGACGCTTCATGCGGATGCCCGTTGGCCGGGCCTGGGAAGCCTTGCGGGAAGACGAAATCGCAGCTCGCTCCCTTGGCCTTAGCCGAACGGCCGTCAAGCTATCTGCCTTCACCATTGGCGCTTTCTTTGCCGGGTTTGCGGGCACTGTATTTGCCTCCAAGCAGGGGTTTATCAGCCCCGAATCTTTCGTGTTCCTTGAATCCGCCATCATCCTGGCAATCGTGGTTCTGGGCGGCATGGGCTCTCAGCTTGGCGTCATATTGGCGGCTATTGCGGTAACCATCCTGCCGGAACTGGCACGAGAGTTTTCCGAGTACCGCATGCTTATTTTCGGCGCTGCCATGGTGCTGATGATGGTGTGGCGACCACAAGGCTTGCTGCCTGTGCGCCGTGTCCAAATCACACTGAACAAGCAGGGGTGACAGACGATGCTTGAAGTACAAAATCTGTCCATGCGTTTTGGCGGCCTGCTGGCAGTTGACGGCGTTTCACTGGACGTGCAGGAACGGGAAATCGTTTCTATCATCGGCCCTAACGGCGCCGGAAAAACCACCGTATTCAACTGCCTGAGCGGGTTTTACAAGCCCACGGGCGGCAAAGTCATTTTTGAAGGCAAAGAGATACAGGGTATACCAGACTACAAGATTTCCCGGCTGGGTATGGTGCGAACCTTTCAGCACGTGCGCCTGTTCACTCAGATGACCGTTGTGGAGAACCTGCTTGTAGCCCAGCACCGCCACCTTAACACCAACATGATTGCCGGCCTGCTGGGCACGCCCAATTACAAGGAACGGGAACAGAAAGCGCTGGATCGCGCAGCCTATTGGCTGGAGCGTGTTGGCCTTCTGGATCTCGCCAACCGGGATGCAGGCAATCTGGCTTACGGCCAGCAGCGGCGGCTTGAAATTGCTCGCTGCATGGTCACCGAGCCCAAACTGCTAATGCTCGACGAGCCCGCGGCTGGCCTGAACCCGGCGGAAACCAAAGAACTCAACCAGCTGATTGTGAGCCTGAAAGAGGACTACAACGTTTCCGTGGTGCTGATTGAGCACGACATGAGCCTGGTAATGGATATTTCCGACCGGATTAACGTCATCAACCAGGGCAAACCCCTGGCCAGCGGCACCCCGGAAGAAATCCGCCACAACGACGACGTGATCAAAGCCTACCTGGGCGAGGCCTGACTATGAGCATGCTTGTACTAGAAGATGTCCACACCCACTACGGCAAGATTGAGGCCCTGCATGGGGTATCTGTTGAGGTAAACAAAGGGGAAATTGTCTCGTTAATCGGGGCCAACGGCGCTGGGAAAACAACGCTGCTGATGACAGTATGCGGAATGCCTCAAGCCACGTCCGGGCGCATCATTCTGGAAGGCCGGGATATCACCCGCGAGCCCACCGCGCAGATCATGCGTTCAGGGTTGGCCATAGTGCCAGAAGGTCGGCGTATATTCTCTGGCCTGACGGTTGAAGAGAACCTGCACATGGGCGGGTTCTTCACCAGCAAATCCGAGATTCGCAAAAGCCAGGCCCATGTATACGAACTCTTCCCGCGATTGAAAGAACGTGAGAATCAACGTGCGGGCACCATGTCTGGTGGCGAGCAGCAGATGCTGGCCATAGGCCGGGCACTGATGAGCAGCCCCCACATGATCATCCTGGACGAACCCTCACTCGGGCTGGCGCCACTGATCATCAAACAGATCTTCGAGATCATCGGCCACCTGCGGGACGAAGGCATTACGGTGTTCCTGGTGGAGCAGAACGCTCACCAGGCATTGAATCTCGCCGACCGTGGCTATGTATTGGAAACAGGGAAAATTCGCCTGCATGACACAGGCAAAAACCTGCTCGCCAATCCGGACGTGCAAAACGCCTATCTGGGGGGCTAAGCGTCAATTCGCGTGACTCAAAACCGGAGCCTGCTCCGGTTTTTTTATGCCCGTTTTCTATCCCGCCAAATGAAAAAAGGCAAATAGTCTGGCGAAATCAAATAGTCACAGAAGTGTAGACTTGCCTTTATCAAATCTGCACTATACTCAAGGCAACGGTCTTAATGCCTGTCTCCACGGGAGCCCGTCAGGGCCGTTCCCCACAGCCAGCAACCGAGCTGGCCATGTGGATTTTGCGACGACTGTATAAAATACAAAGGAGTGGATAATGAAAAAATTGATCGCAGGTGCAATTCTTCTGGGTGCTTCTTCCATGGCTTTTGCTCAGCCTGGCTGTGGCGTTGGCGCCATGATCTGGAAAGGCCAATCAGGTATTGCTCCGCACGTACTGGCTGCTACAACTAACGGCACATTCGGCAACCAGACCTTCGGCATGACTTCTGGCACATTGGGCTGCACGACCAACGAGTCTGTTCAGTCAATGGCGATGTACATGGACAGCAACATCGACAAAGTAGCTCGCGACATGTCTCGCGGCAACGGCGAGAACCTGGAGACTCTGGCAGTTCTTCTGGGTGTTGAAGAAGCAGATCGTGGCGATTTCCGTCAGATTCTGCAGGACAACTTTGCTGCTATCTTCCCAAGCTCCGACACCACTTCTGGTGAAGCAGTAGACGCAATCGTCGCCCTGCTGGAGAAGAATGAGTCGCTGAGCAAATACGTAGCGGCCTGATAGCTAAACCGTAGGGATGCACCAAGCGCCAAGGATGGCGCGCTCCCCTCGCTTCATAACTCCCGACCGGACCTTGTATTAACCCATGGGCAAAACGCTTCGCATTGGGCCAGTGGTGCTTTGGCTCATCGCCAGTTTACCTCTACAGGCTCAGACTCAGGCCACCAAAGACCCGCTCCATCTGGATCCGGCCTGGCTCACACTCATTCATTATCAGCCCGACCTGCTCGGGAATGGCCATACCAGCCAAGCCGACGACCCGGACTTTTTTCTGAGCGAGGATGGCAAAACCTCCCCCAAGGCAGAACTGGAGGCGACACTGGCAGCAATACAACAAACTGGCAGCGGCGATAATCATGCCCGATGCCGTTTTCCTGCGCGGGATGCCTGGCTTCGTGAACGTCTGGAGCTACCGGCAACGGCAGCAGCGTGCCCGGGTTATCAGAAATGGACGGAAACGCTGAATACTGAAAGCGTTACGCTGGTTTTTGCTGCCTCATATCTGAACAGCCCTTCATCAATGTTCGGGCACACATTTCTGCGACTGGACCCACCCCAGGAAGACGAGCAAACCAACCTGCTGCTCGCCAATACGATCTCTTATGCGGCTGATGCCGCTGCCCACGACAGCGAATTGCTGTTCGCCTATCGTGGAATCTTTGGTGGTTACCCCGGCATTACAACCATTCAGCCTTATTACGAAAAAATCCGGCTCTACTCGGATATAGAGCACCGGGATCTTTGGGAATACAAACTCAACCTGAATCAGCAGGAAGTAGACTTCATGCTGGCTCACGCCTGGGAAATCCGGGACCGGAATTTTGATTACTACTTTTTCGATGAAAACTGCGCCTACCGGCTGCTGGCACTCATCGACATCGCGCGCCCTGGCACCAACCTCCTGGGCGAAGTCAGCACTCACGCCATTCCTTCTGACACCGTGCGCTGGGTGGTCGATAAAGATCTGGTTGAGAAGGTGCACTACCGTGCGTCTGCCGCCACGGCTGTAGCCCACAGCCTGGATGCGCTACCCAAACCACAGCAGACTCTTGCCGCAGCCATCGCAAATGGCTATGTGGAGCCAGACAGCGACGAAGTACTTGCCCTGCCAGCTCAAGAACGGGCGCACCTGCTAGACGCCACCTACGATTACGTGCGCTATCAAACTGAGGCGGATAGCTGGCCTAGAGAGGTCGCTGCTCCTCTATCCCACAACCTTCTACGCGAGCGCAGCAAAATTCACGGTGTAGTTTCCCTTGATGAACCACCAGAACCTCAGGTGCGTGACGATCAGGGACATGACACTTTCCGCATAAGCCTGGGAGCCGGCCAGTTGGACCATCGTGAGTTTACCCAGCTCACATTCCGACCGGCCTACCACGACGTTCTTGACCCACCGGCCGGCTATCGCAGTGGGGCACAGTTACAATTCCTGCGCCTGGATGCTCGCTACTACACAAACAACGACGAACTTCAGCTAGAGCAGCTTACTGGCGTTGAAATCCGCTCCCTGAGCCCGAGAGATGCGTTTTTCTCACCTTTATCCTGGCAGGTGGGCTTTGGTGGTCGTCGTACCGATACCGGCTACAAACGGGTTCTGACGCCCTACCTGGAAGGTGGTGCAGGTGGGAGCTGGCGCTTGGGCCAGCAAACGCAGGCCTTCGCCGTTTTTACTGCAGATGTGGAAATCGATGACGACCTTCGTCGCGGCTACGATGCGGCACCCGGCGCTGACATCGGCCTGTTGCACCAGAACAACCAATTCAGCCTGCTGGCCGGTGCAAAAGCCAAGGCCTGGATCGTCAGCAGTCAACACCGGCAAGATCAACTTTACGCCAAAGGCGACTGGCACTTCGGCCGCGAATTCAGCCTGTTCGCCGAATTTACCAGAGAAGATCACTACGACAGGTACCAGAGCGCATGGCACGCCGGACTCCACGTTTACTTCTGAAAACACGCTCGCTGAAAGCGCCCCTGCTGGCGCTTTTCGTCTCAGCCGCAGTACTTATGCAGGGCGGCTGCAGCAGCCTGTTCTTCTTTCCGGACAAGAACACCTACATCACCCCCGATCGCCTGAATCTTTCCTACGAAAACATCCACCTCAACACCGCAGACGGTGAAACCCTCCACGGCTGGTGGTTACCCGCAAAGGGCGAAGTAGTACAAGGCACCGTATACTTCCTCCATGGCAACGCCCAAAACATCAGCAGCCACCTGCTCAACGTGGCTTGGCTGCCAGCCGAAGGCTACAACGTATTCGCCATCGACTACCGGGGCTACGGTAACTCAACAGGCGCGCCCGACATAGAAGGCGCCCTGCACGATTCCGAAACCGGCCTGCGCTGGCTAGCCACAAAGCCTGAAACCAAAAACACCCCCATCTTCCTCCTGGGCCAAAGCCTGGGCGGCGCCTTAGGGCTAACTCTCGCCAGCGAATGGGTACAAAGAAACGAAACCCCGGAACTCAACGGCGTCATCCTCGACGGCACCTTCTCCGGCTTCCGTGGCATTGCGAGAGAAAAGCTCTCAGACTTCTGGCTAACCTGGGCCTTCCAGGTCCCCCTGAGCTGGACCATCCCGGACGAATACGAAGGCGTAGACCTTATCGCCAATATTAGCCCCACCCCGATTATGATCATCCACAGCGTGCGCGACGGTATCATCCCTTTCCATCACGGGCAGGCGCTTTATGAAGCTGCTGGCGAACCAAAGCAATTCCTGCCGACAGACACGCCTCATACGGCTACGTTCATAATTCCTGCGTATAAGGACGCCGTGTTGGAGTTTTTAGAAGGCAAATAGGCAACTCGGATACATAAGCCTCAGTCGGAAGAACCTTTTCAAAACTGTAGAGGGCCAAGGACGGCCCGAAACAAGCGCACATGGATGTGCTCGTAGCGTGTTTTGAAAAGGTTCTTTCGACTGAGGCCGCCACCCAAGCAGGGAGGCAAAAAAAACCCGCCAATCCATAGGAAAGGCGGGTTTTTATTAGCTGCTAACTATCAGTCAGAAAAGTCAGTCGGCTGCTCGCCTTCTTTCACTTCCTTCATGGACAGCTTCACACGGCCTCGGTTATCAACATCCAGAACCTTGACCAGAACTTCCTGACCTTCACTCAGCTCGTCAGTCACGTTCTCAATCCGGCGCTCGGAGATCTGGGAAATGTGCACCAGACCATCCTTGCCAGGCAGAATGTTAACAAAGGCACCAAAGTCCACAATGCGCTCAACGCGGCCCTTGTAGATAGCACCAACCTCAATCTCAGCAGTAATTTCCTTAACCCGGTTAACCGCCGCCTGAGCCGCTTCCTGGTTATCTGCGTAAATCTTCACGTTACCGTCGTCGTCCAGATCAATGGAAGCGCCAGTTTCGTCACAGATAGAACGGATCATGGAGCCGCCCTTACCGATAACGTCACGAATCTTCTCAGGGTTGATCTTGATCGCAGTGATGCTTGGAGCGCGCGGAGAAAGCTCGGTACGCGACTCAGAGATAACCTTGTTCATCTCACCCAGAATGTGCTGACGCGCGCCATAAGCCTGCTCAAGAGCAAGTTCCATGATTTCGTCAGTAATACCCTGGATCTTGATGTCCATCTGCAGTGCAGTAATACCGTCTTTGGTACCAGCAACCTTGAAGTCCATATCACCCAGGTGATCCTCATCACCCAGAATGTCGGTCAGGATGGCAAACTTGTCGCCTTCCTTGACCAGACCCATGGCGATACCGGCAACTGCTGCCTTCAGCGGAACACCAGCATCCATCAACGCCAAGCTTGAACCACAAACAGACGCCATAGAGCTGGAGCCGTTGGACTCAGTAATCTCGGACACCGAACGAACGGCATACGGGAATTCTTCCAAAGTCGGCATAACAGCCATCACACCGCGCTTGGCAAGACGCCCGTGGCCAACTTCACGACGACCTGGGGTGCCAACACGGCCCGCTTCACCTACCGAGTACGGAGGGAAGTTGTAATGGAACAGGAACGGATCCTTACGCTCGCCTTCGAGTGCATCGATAGTTTGCACGTCGCGGGAAGTACCCAGAGTCGTCGTAACGATTGCCTGAGTTTCACCACGGGTAAACAGTGCAGAACCGTGAACGCTTGGCAGAATGCCCACTTCGATTTCGATCGGACGAACTGTCTTGTTGTCACGGCCATCGATACGGGGCTTACCGTCGATAACCTGCTGACGAACAACTGCCTTCTCGATCTTACCGAAGTTCTTCTTAACATCTTCCGCAGAAGGCTCGCCTTCCTCTTCGCCGGCAAGCTTTTCAACCGCAGCGGCTTTGATTTCGCCAAGACGCTCGTAACGAGCCATCTTGTCGCGAATTCCGTAGGCTTCTTCGATCGCACCGGCAAACTCGGCTTTGATCGCGCCCAGTAGTTCAGTGTTTTCAGCAGCTGGCTGCCAATCCCAACGGGGCTTGCCATTTTCGGCTGCGAATTCCTTGATTGCAGTAACGGCTGCCTGCATTTCCTGGTGAGCATAAAGCACGCCGCCAAGCATCTGGTCTTCGGTCAGGCCTTTGGCCTCAGACTCAACCATAAGTACGGCTTCGTCCGTACCGGCCACAACCATATCCAGCAGTGAGCTTTCCAGCTCTTCAAAGCTTGGGTTTACGAAGTAACCTCTTTCGTTGGTGTAACCAACGCGACAAGCACCAATAGGGCCGTCAAAAGGAATACCGGAGATAGCCAGAGCGGCTGAAGCAGCCAGCATGGCAGCAATATCCGGATCCTGCTTCTTGCTGGACGACATTACCGTACAGATGACCTGGGTTTCGTTCATGTACCCGCTCGGGAACAGCGGACGAATCGGACGGTCGATCAGACGGGACGTCAGAGTTTCTTTCTCGGAAGGACGTCCTTCACGCTTGAAGAAACCGCCGGGGATTTTGCCCACAGCGTAGGTTTTTTCAAAATAGTTAACAGTCAGCGGGAAGAATGGCTGACCCGGCTTGGCTTCTTTGGCGCCAACAACAGTACCCAGAACCGAAATATCACCAATGGTGACCAGAACGGAACCTGTAGCTTGACGAGCAATACGGCCCGTTTCCAGAGTGACGGTTTCGCCACCCAGTTCAAATGATTTCTTACGCGGTTGCAGATCCACAACGAACTCCTGCGTTATCTGTTCAGAATGATTGAAGTGTGATTCTGAAGACACTCTGCCTGAAAGCTAACAGGCTGTTGTAAAACCCCGGCTGGATAGTCGGCACGCTGACATCGCGTACCGCCCGGGCTTTCAACAACCTGCTATCTAATTCAGCTTTCCAATACGACAGAAAAGCCCAGTTTCACCAAATTACTCAATGCAGTGATGAAAAGCACAACCGGCAGGCCCCCTGAGGAACCCGCCGGCTGGTGGCTACTTCCGGAACAATGCCGGAGCAGCCGTCAGGTCGTAAGACCGGATTTAGCGACGCAGACCCAGGCGCTTGATCAGCTCCAGGTAACGATCGCCGTTCTTCTTACGAAGGTAGTCCAGCAGCTTACGACGCTGGTTTACCATCCGAATAAGGCCACGGCGGGAGTGGTGATCCTGCTTGTTAACCTTGAAGTGATCCTGCAGCTTGTTGATGTTGGCGCTCAGCAGTGCAACCTGCACTTCCGGAGAACCAGTATCACCTTCAGCTTGCTGATAATCTTTAACGATCTGTGCTTTCTCATTGGCAGACAATGCCATAACTCACCTCAATGTTTGCGATGCTGTCTAATCCGGCCGAACCGCGCATCTCTACAGCCCGGCTAAACAGCGGCGCGCTTAACGCTTGCCGCTGTCACTCACCAGCCGACGTGGAACCAGTTTGGTCTCCTCGCCTTCCGGCAATGCTTCTGCCAGCCCGACAAAACCTTCGTTGCCATAAATGCGAACGAAGCCGTCATAAGCCTGGCCCGGTATTCTAACCGGTTGTCCATTCAATATCGACACCAAAGGCTGCCCCGACAGGCGGTGCTCCGGGAACATCGAAAGTGCTGCATCCGGTGCAACCAGAAGGCCATCCAGACTTTCATCACGCTCTCGCATAGCCTCAAGATCAGGCACTGCATGCACATCCGCCAGGGTAAACCCGGCAGCCAGAGTGCGCCTCAGCTCAATCACATGAGCCCCACAACCCAAGGCCTCGCCGATATCTTCAACGAGTGAGCGAATGTACGTACCCTTGGTGCATTTAACCGCAATATCCAGCTCATTTTCGCGCACAGCCAGAAGCTCAAGCTCGTAAATGGTTACCGGGCGTGCCGGGCGCTCAATTTCGATGCCTTCGCGGGCATATTCATAGAGCGGACGTCCATTGTGCTTGAGCGCGGAATACATGGAAGGGACTTGCTGGATATCACCACGGAACTGTTCAAGCACCGGCTCAAGCACTTCCGGTGTAAGATTTTCAGGTACTGGTTTGGTAGCAACCACAGCGCCTTCACTGTCACCGGTTTCGGTACGCTCACCGAGCCGCGCGGTAGCGATGTAGGCTTTATCGCTGTCCAGCATCATTTGGGAGAACTTTGTCGCTTCGCCGAAACACAGGGGAAGCACGCCAGTTGCAAGCGGGTCGAGAGCACCGGTATGGCCAGCCTTGGCAGCACCGTAAAGGCGCTTTACCTGCTGCAAAATGCCGTTGGAGGTAATACCCAACGGCTTATCGATTACCAGAATGCCATTAACTTCACGGCCTTTGCGTCTGCGGCTCAAGCGTTTGACTCCGGATCACTCTGACTGTCGTCCTGACTTTCTTCATTCAGCGTAACGGCTGGCTTGTCGCCAACCGCCTCGCGAATCAGGTTGTCCATTCTGCGGCTGTAGCCTTGAAGCGCATCAAAGTGGAAGCGAAGTTGCGGTATAACCCGCAGTTTCATGGCTCTTCCCACTTGCCCACGCAGGAACCCCGCCGCTCTGTTCAGTACGGAAATCGAATCCACGACCTCGGGAGACTCAGCAGTGAGCTCCTCGGTAGTCAACAGGGAGACATAGATATCGGCGTAGCCAAGGTCACGACTGACCTTGACCGCATTCACCGTTACCATGCCTAACCGCGGATCCTTGACCTCACGCTGAATCAGCAGGGCAAGCTCACGCTGCATCTGATCGCCAATGCGATCAATACGACTGAACTCTCTAGCCATTAGGCCCCCGTGGATTCGAGCTTACGCTCGACCCTGATACGATCAAAGACTTCGATCTGGTCACCGACCTTCACATCGTATCCCTTAACACCGATACCACATTCCATGCCGTTACGGACTTCGGGTACGTCGTCCTTGAAGCGGCGCAGGGATTCCAGCTCACCTTCAAAGATAACCACGTTGTCACGCAGCACACGAATCGGCTTGTTCCGGTATACGTTGCCCTCGGTCACCATGCAGCCAGCTACCTGACCA
Organism: Marinobacter sp. DY40_1A1; assembly: GCF_016597815.1. GTDB lineage: Bacteria > Pseudomonadota > Gammaproteobacteria > Pseudomonadales > Oleiphilaceae > Marinobacter > Marinobacter xiaoshiensis. The sequence goes on from NZ_VCHA01000002.1 coordinate 99,567, forward strand.
AACTTTGGTGAACGGAACACGTCGCGAACATCGGCAATGCCAACAATATCTTCGCGGAATTCCGGTGCCAACATACCTGTCAACGCGCCTTTAACATCGTCCAGCAAGTTGTAAATGATGCTGTAGTAGCGCAGATCCAGACCTTCCTGTTCAACCAGGCGCTTGGCTGATGTATCAGCACGCACGTTGAAGCCGAAAATTACGGCATTGGTTGCCATAGCCAGGCTTACATCTGTCTCAGCAATACCACCAACGCCAGACGACACAATTTTCACCTGAACTTCTTCGTTACCCAGATCCTGCAGCGACTTGGTAATCGCTTCCAGAGAACCGCGCACGTCTGTCTTGAGAACCAGGTTGAGGGTTTTAACTTCATCCTTACCCATGTTCTCGAACAGGTTCTCAAGCTTGGCTGCCTGTGCCCGCTGCAAACGCTGCTCGCGCTCACGTACGTGGCGGAACTCTGCCAGCTCTTTCGCCTTGCGCTCATCAGCTACAGCGAAGAACTCATCACCGGCGTTAGGCGTACCGTTCAAACCCAGAATCTCAACAGGGATAGACGGACCCGCTTCTTTAACTTGCTTGCCAGCCTCATCAGTCATTGCCCGGACCTTACCGAAGAAGGACCCAGCTACAACCATATCGCCCCGGCGCAATGTACCGTTCTGAACCAATACAGTAGCTACAGAACCACGACCGCGCTCAAGACTGGACTCAACAACAACGCCATTAGCTGGCGCGTCAGGAGAGGCTTCAAGCTCAAGAATTTCGGCCTGAAGCAAAACTGCTTCCAGAAGCGTATCAACGCCTTCGCCCGTGTGCGCGGAGATTGGTACGAACTGTACGTCGCCGCCCCAGTCTTCCGGGATAACTTCGATAGCAGAGAGCTCGTTCTTTACGCGATCCGGGTCGGCCTGCTCTTTGTCCATTTTGGTGATTGCCACAACAATGGGCACACCAGCAGAGCGGGCATGCTGCACCGCTTCTTTAGTCTGTGGCATAACGCCATCATCAGATGCAACTACCAGGATAACGATATCCGTACACTGGGCTCCACGAGCACGCATCGCTGTGAAAGCCGCGTGGCCCGGGGTATCCAGGAACGAAATCATGCCGTGGTCGGTTTCAACGTGGTATGCGCCAATGTGCTGCGTAATGCCACCGGATTCACCTGAAGCGACCTTGGTACGCCGAATGTAATCCAGCAGCGACGTCTTACCATGGTCAACGTGGCCCATAACACTCACAACAGGGGCACGCTTGGCCTTTTCCTGGCCTTCCACTTTGAATTCGCTGAGCACGTCATGCTCAAAAGCGTCATCGCTAATCGGCTTGGCCTTGTGACCCAGCTCCTCAACAACCAGTGTCGATGTTTCCTGGTCCAGAGGTTGGTTAATGGTTGCCATCACGCCCATGCCCATCAATGCTTTGATGACATCACCGGATTTGACGGCCATCCGCTGGGCAAGATCGCCAACGGTAATCACTTCGGGAACTTCTACTTCTCTGACCATTGGTTTGGTCGGCCTCTCGAAGCCATGACGCTTCTCTTTGGGTTTCTTTTTCGCCCGCAGTGGTTTGCGCAGCGTGGTGTCATCATCATCTTCCGAGACTACCAGCGGTGCATCTGCAGGACGACTGCGTGGCCCACGATGTCCAGCCTGCTTTTTCTTGGGCTTACCATCTTCAGCATCGTCGCCACGTTCGCGAACTTTTTCTTTCTTCTTCTTGGGCTTGCGATCTTTACCATCACCCTCAGGCGGCGGCATCGGGATATCTTCCGGAGCAATCACCGGATCAGCTTCTGCCGCTTTCTTGGGCTCAGCTTTTTCAGCTGCTGCCGGCTCGTCCACAACCGGTGCTTCCACCTTGGCTGCCTCAGAAGGCACTTCCGTCTCGGCCTGAGGCGCAGTTACCTTTGGCGCCTGCTCTGCCTGGGACTGCTCTACTTTTTGCTCTTCCGGCAACTCTTCTGCTACTGGTGCTGGCGTTGCCACTTCTGGCTCCGGTTGCAGCTCCGCACGCTTGACATAAGTGCGGCGCTTGCGTACTTCCACATTAACGGTCTTGGCTTTACCAGCCTTGAGCGTGGTAGTGGTCTTACGCTTGAGAGTAATCTTGTTCGGCTCAGCGCCTGCTTCACCGTGGGTCTTTCTCAGATAGGTCAGCAGCTGCTGCCTCTCATCACTGGATACAGCGTCGTTTTCCGAGCGGGCTTTCAGGCCAGCTTCCACGATCTGTTTCAGCAAACGATCCACGGGAGCGCCTACATCTTCGGCCAGTTGTTTTACCGTTACTTCAGCCATACTGGTCTCCTCCCGAATTAAGCCTGGTCTTCAAACCAGGGGGCGCGTGCTGCCATAATCAACTGGCCTGCACGCTCTTCATCCATACCTTCGATATCGAGCAAATCATCAACCGACTGCTCCGCCAGATCTTCCATGGTACGTACACCCATGCCGGCGAGTTTAAACGCCAGACCACGATCCATTCCGTCCATGCCCAGAAGATCTTCTGAGGGTTCTGCGCCGTCGAGGGCCTCTTCGCTAGCCAGAGCCTGGTTCAATAGGACATCTTTGGCTCTGCGGCGCAGCTCGGTGACTGTGTCTTCATCAAAACCTTCAATTGCCAGCATTTCTTCCATGGGTACATAGGCAACCTCTTCAATAGAGGTAAAGCCTTCGTCAATGAGCACGCCGGCAAATTCTTCATCCACATCAAGATGCGCAGTAAATGTTTCAACCAGAGTATTGTACTCCTGCTCCTGACGCTCACCGGCCTCCTCTTCAGTCATAACGTTAAGAGTCCAGCCTGTCAGCTCGGTCGCCAGGCGCACGTTCTGACCGTTACGGCCTATAGCTTGAGCCAGGTTGTCTGCCGCTACAGCTACTTCCATGGTGTGGCGATCTTCATCCATCACAATGGAGGCCACTTCTGCCGGAGACATGGCGTTAATAACCAACTGTGCGGGGTTGTCGTCCCAAAGAACGATATCAACACGCTCACCGCCCAGTTCGTTGGAAACAGCCTGAACACGGGAGCCGCGCATACCTACACAAGCACCAACAGGGTCAATACGACGGTCGTTGGTTTTCACTGCAATCTTGGCGCGGGAGCCAGGATCACGGGCAGCACCACGAATTTCGATCAAGTCCTCGGCGATCTCGGGAACCTCAATGCGGAACAGTTCAACCAACATCTGCGGAGCCGAACGGCTAAGAATCAGCTGTGGACCGCGGTGATCCGTGCGGATCTCCAGCAACAGCGAACGAACCCGGTCGCCCATGCGGAAGGTTTCACGCGGAATCAGGTGTTCTCTGGGCAGCAAGGCTTCAGCATTAGCGCCAAGATCGACAATTACGTTATCCCGAGTAACCTTTTTGACGGTACCTGAAACCAGCTCGCCAACACGGTCACGGTAGCTGTCGACAATTTTGCTGCGCTCAGCTTCACGAACCTTCTGGAAGATAATCTGCTTCGCGGCCTGAGCCCCGATGCGACCGAAGGCAACCGACTCAGCCTTTTCTTCATAGGTATCGCCCGGTTTCAGTTCGGGATCAATTTCTTCGGCTTCCTGAAGCGTCAGCTCGGTGCCAAGAGCAGGCACCGCATCGTTATCAACGATCAGCCAGCGACGGAAAGTTTCATACTCTCCGGTGCGACGGTCGATAGAAACACGCACATCCGACTCTTCATCTTCGTAGCGTTTTTTTGCCGCGGTGGCGAGTGCCAGTTCGATTGCCTCGAAAATCACTTCCTTCTCGACGCCTTTTTCGTTCGAGACGGCCTCAACTACCAGCAAGATCTCTTTACTCATTGGATTGCCCTGCCCTGAAAATAAACTGTGCATCTACTGAGTTGTTCAAATAGCTCACTCGAATACCGGAATGATTTGGGCTTTTTCAATGCTGTCAAAAGGCAACAAATACTCATGATCGTCTACAACAATCACAACTTCGTCGTCTTCCACACCCTTTATAAGCCCTTGAAACTTGCGTCGACCTTCAAACGCCATGCGCAAGCGAATTTGTACTTGATGCCCCACAAACGCCTGATATTGCTCAGGCCGGAACAGCGGTCGATCCATTCCCGGTGATGAAACCTCAAGCGTGTACTCGGTCTGGATGGGGTCTTCTACATCCATAACACCACTAATCTGACGGCTGACTTTCTCGCAATCGTCGATACCAATGCCTTTCTCGGCATCGTCTATAAATACCCGAAGCATGGACTGATAGCCCTTGGAGCGATACTCAATACCCCAATACTCGTAACCCATGCCTTCGACCACAGGGCGAAGAATGTCTTCCAGTTGTTTAAGCTTGCCTGACAAGTTAGGCGGTCTCCGTATGAAATTTACCGGCCCAAAAAACAAAAAAAGGGCTGTTGATCAGCCCTTTTTACGCACCAGGGCCTGTTGCGCCAGGCCCCTTAATCAAAAAGCCCCGATAACCGGGGCCTTTTGTTGCAAGAACTCGCAGGAAGCAAACCGGTAAACCGCTTCCTGCTGACAGACACCTGGCCTGCCAGAAGCCCAACAACAAAAGATGTCAGACTCCAATATCCGCCGGAGTATAGAGACGCCGAACGGACTGGTCAAGGACTGCTCAAAAAAACGGCCTGGATAATCCAAGCCGTTTTCTCATTCAATTGGTGCCCAAGGCCGGACTCGAACCGGCACAGCTTTCGCCACTACCCCCTCAAGATAGCGTGTCTACCAGTTCCACCACTTGGGCAAACCTCACTCGAGCTCGGGAAGATCAGACTCCCCGCTCCCGGTTTCGCTTCCAGCCGCATCCTGAACCGGAGCCTGGCGGGATTCCTTAACAGTTGGAATACCGGCTTCTCCAGCCACCTCAGCGCGCTGCTTGGCAAATACTGCCAACGAAAAACTTGTTACAAAAAACACGATTGCAAGCAAGGTTGTCATGCGGGTCAGGAAACTGCCACTACCCTGACTACCGAATACCGTTTGCGACGCGCCGCCTCCGAAGGCTGCACCTGCGTCCGCACCTTTGCCTTGCTGGATCAGAACAAGACCCACCAGTGCCACCGCGATAACCACGTGCACAACGACTACCAGTGTCTCCATCCAATCCATATCGATTCTCGCAAACCTTTAACTTTATGCACCCGCCGGGAAATACCGGCAAATACTAACAAAATCTTCTGCGACCAGCGATGCGCCACCGATTAAACCGCCGTCTATATCGGGCTCAGAAAAAAGCGCCGCTGCATTATCCGCTTTTACACTGCCGCCGTAAAGCAATGAAATCTCTTCGGCCGGGGCGCCCATATCTTTAAGTACGCCGCGTATTGATGCATGCATAGCCTGAGCGTCTTCTGCAGTAGCCGTCTTACCGGTACCGATAGCCCAAACTGGCTCGTAGGCGACTACGATATTCTTCCATGCACTTGCGCTACTTGCTGCCCGAACTACTGACGACAATCCTGCACGAACCTGAGCAGCAACAACCGATTTTGCCTGCCCGGACTCCCGCTCTTCGAGCGTTTCGCCAACACACACAATGGCCGTCAAACCACTGGCAAGAACCAGCGACACCTTCTCAGCGACCTGCTCATCAGTTTCACCGAAAAGCTGACGTCGCTCCGAGTGCCCAACCAGCACATAACGACAGCCGGCATCTTTTGCCATTTCCGAAGAAATCTCTCCGGTATAGGCGCCTGCCTGCCACTGCCCTACATTCTGGACGCCAACTGAAACAGCATCCTGCGCCAGCCTCAACACATCCCCGACATATAGTGCGGGAGGAATAATAACAACCTCCACGCCATTATCAAGAGATCCGGCCTCAGACCGGACATAGCCAACCAGTTTTTCCGAAAGGTCTTTCGACCCGTTCATTTTCCAGTTACCGGCTACAATCCTGCGACGCATAACAGTTCCCGAATGTAAGGGAGGGCGCACTATACAGCAGTCCCTCATAACAGACAACCGCCTGAATTCAACAAAATCAGGGCGTTGAGTTTTCTACAACTTTCACCAGCTTTTCCACAACGCGATGTATATCTCCGGCATTCCGGCCTTCCGCCATCACTCGAATCAAGGGCTCAGTCCCCGATGCCCGCAGCAAAATCCTGCCCGCATCACCAAGCTCCAGCTCTGCTTTCTTCACGGCCTCAACAATATCCGCACGACTGAATGGATCAAAGCGCTGCTCTACGCGCACGTTTATCATGGTCTGGGGCAACTTACTCATGCCTTTGCGCATTTCAGCAAGCGTTTTTCCAGACTTCCAGATTGACAAAAGCACCTGGAGCGCCGAAACGATACCATCACCGGTGCTGGTGCAATCCCGAATGACCATATGCCCAGAGCCCTCGCCACCTAGCACCCAATCATTTGCGATCAACCGCTCCATCACATAGCGGTCACCGACATTGGCACGCTCGAATGATATTCCCATTTCTGTCAGGGCCAACTCAACCCCAAGATTGGTCATAAGCGTACCAACCACGCCACCCTTGAGACGCCCCTCTTCAAACCTCTGGGCAGCCATGACGTACAGTAACTCGTCGCCATCAACTTCGGAGCCGTCACGGTCAACCATAAGTACCCGGTCACCATCGCCATCGAAGGCAATTCCCAGATCAGCATCTTTATCGATAACTGCCTGCTTGAGAGCATCCAGATGTGTAGAGCCAACTTTCAGATTGATGTTCAGCCCGTCTGGCTCCGCACCAATAACAAACACCTTGGCTCCCAGCTCGCGAAATACCTTTGGTGCTACGTGGTACGTAGCGCCGTGCGCGCAGTCAAGTACGATCTTCAGGTTATCCAGGGTAAACTCATTCGGCACGGTGCTCTTGCAGAATTCAACGTAACGCCCCGGCGCATCCTCTATTCTTGAGGCCTTACCCAACTCTCCCGGACCGCAAACCTCAATGGGCGTCTCGAGCCAACGCTCAATTTCTGCCTCCAGAGCATCATCGAGTTTGGTGCCCTCAGCGGAGAAGAACTTGATACCGTTGTCGTGATGGGGATTGTGGGAGGCACTGATCACGATACCTGCAGATGCCCGAAATGTACGAGTCAGATAGGCTATGGCCGGCGTGGGCATTGGCCCCAGAAGCTTCACATCCACTCCCGCTGCTGACAGACCTGCCTCGAGCGCAGATTCGAACATATAGCCAGATAAGCGGGTATCTTTGCCAATCAGCACACTGTTGCGCTGACCTGCTTTCTTGAATGCCTGTCCGGCAGCCCAACCCAAATGCAACATAAACTCAGGGGTAATTGGATGCTCACCCACTCTGCCGCGTATGCCGTCGGTTCCAAAATATTTTCTTCCGGCCATTAACTTGCCCCCTTTACGGCCGCCGCAATCTTGACGGCATCTATAGTTTCCCTGACATCGTGCACACGAATAATACTGGCACCCTTCATTGCAGATATTGTCGCGGCCGCGAGGCTCGCCGGCAACCTTTCATCAACGTCCCGACCCGTAATATGGCCAAGCATGGACTTTCGGGACATACCCACCAGCAACGGATGCCCCAGCGCCCGAAGCTGATCCAGATTAGCCAGCAGGCGCAAATTATGCTCAAGGTTTTTCCCAAACCCAAAGCCAGGATCGAGAATGATGTTCTCCGCAGAAATTCCAGCCTTCGCTGCAAGGTGAACGCGCTGAACCAAAAACTCCCCCACCTCTCGCATTACGTTCTGATATTCGGGGCGCTCCTGCATGGTTTGCGGCTCCCCCTGAATATGCATAATGCACACAGGCACATCGGCAGCTGCTGCTGCAGCCAAGGCTCCATCTCTTTGCAGTGCACGTACATCGTTAATGAGCCCAGCCCCCAGTTCAACCGTCTGAGCCATGACTGCCGGAGTACTTGTGTCGACGGAAACCACCACATCCAGCTCCCGGGAAATAGCCTCAACCACAGAACAAACCCGATCAAGCTCTTCCTGGACCGACACAACTGCAGCACCAGGGCGGGTTGACTCACCACCCACATCAATAAATGCTGCACCATCAGCGACCATCTGACGGGCTTTCAGAAGCGCCACATCAAGCTGATTGAACCGACCGCCATCGGAGAACGAATCTGGTGTCACGTTAAGGACACCCATTACATGACAACGGGACATGTCCAACGCTCGTCCGGCAAATTTCATTTCCATAAAAAACCTTTCTGGACTGGCATACCTGAACCGGGGGAAGAGCAACTTGCAAAAACAAACGCCGCCCATAGTCAGGGCGGCGTCAATCAGCTTGAGCGCTTTGAAGCCAGGAAGCTTAATGCTCTCCCGCTGGACGACCTACATCTGGCCGCTTGCCATCGTCAGCCGGCCTGGATTCGGAAGCACTGTCGGAACCGCCTGCTTTGGCACCACCTGCTGAATCCCGATCATCCCAGCCTTTGGGCGGACGCGGAGTGCGACCTTCCATAATGTCATCGATCTGATGACGATCAATGGTCTCGTACTTCATCAAGGCTTCTGCCATAGCATCGAGCTTATCCCGGTTAGCGACCAGAATCTCTGTCGCCTTCTCGTAGCACGAATCGATGATATTTCTGACTTCCTCATCAATACGCTGCGCCGTTTCGGGAGAGTATACCGTTTGCGCCTGGCCGGCCGAACGACCAAGGAACGGCTCTTCGCTGTCAGTATCGTACTGCAATGGCCCGAGCTTTTCGGACAAGCCCCAACGAGTGACCATATTACGCGCCAGACTGGTGGCACGCTCAATATCATTCGAGGCACCGGTGGTAACGCCGTCAAAGCCTAGCGTCAACTCTTCCGCAATACGACCGCCAAACAAACTACAAATAGAGCTGATCAGGAAGCGCTTGCTGTGGCTGTACCTGTCCTCTTCGGGCAGGAACATGGTCACACCCAGAGCGCGACCACGAGGAATAATGCTCACCTTGTAAACCGGATCATGCTCAGGCATCAACCGGCCAACAATCGCGTGGCCCGCCTCGTGGAAAGCAGTATTCAGCTTTTCCTTTTCACTCATCACCATGGACTTGCGCTCGGCGCCCATCATGATTTTATCTTTCGCGAGCTCAAATTCTTCCATGGATACCAGGCGCATATTCCGGCGAGCTGCAAAGAGCGCTGCCTCGTTAACCAGGTTTGCAAGATCAGCACCGGAGAAGCCCGGAGTACCACGAGCAATCAGCGCAGGTTCAACGTTCTCATCCAGGGGCACTTTTTTCATATGCACCTTGAGAATTTGCTCACGACCAATGATGTCGGGCAGACCAACAACCACCTGGCGATCGAAACGACCTGGGCGCAGCAGCGCCGGATCCAGAACGTCCGGGCGGTTAGTGGCAGCGATAACGATAACGCCTTCGTTGCCTTCAAAACCGTCCATTTCAACCAGCAACTGGTTAAGGGTCTGCTCACGCTCGTCGTGACCACCACCCATGCCAGCGCCACGGTGACGACCGACCGCATCAATTTCGTCAATGAAGATGATGCAAGGGCTTTGTTTCTTCGCCTGTTCGAACATGTCCCGCACACGGGATGCACCAACACCCACGAACATCTCGACAAAGTCCGAACCGGAAATCGAGAAGAACGGAACCTTCGCTTCGCCGGCAATGGCCTTGGCCAGCAGGGTTTTACCTGTACCCGGCTGCCCCACCATCAATACGCCTTTGGGAATGCTGCCACCAAGACGCTGGAACTTACTGGGATCCCGAAGAAAATCCACCAGTTCTTTAACATCTTCTTTGGCCTCATCCACACCGGCCACATCGGCAAACGTGGTTTTGATCTGATCTTCGCTCATCAGGCGCGCTTTACTCTTGCCGAACGACATGGGGCCTTTGCCACCACCTCCGCCCTGCATCTGGCGCATGAAGAACACAAACAGCGCAATAATGATCAGAATCGGGAAAGCTGCAACCAACAACTGCGTCCACAGGCTCTGGCGCTCGGGTTCTTTACCGATCACCTCCACCTTGTTCGCCAGCAGATCGTCCATCAGCTTGTTGTCCGCCACTTGTGGGCGAATTGTCTGAAACTGGGAACCATCGCCACGGGTGCCCTGAATTTCCAGACCATCAATAGTGACTTTATTGACCTGGCCCTGCTGGACCATCTCAACGAATTGGGAGTAATTGACTTGCTGACCGGTGGTGGTGGGAGAGAAGTTCTGAAACACCATCAACAGTACCGCGGCTATTATCAGCCAGAGAACCAGATTTTTTGCCATATCGTTCAAGGATCATCACCTGTGAATTGAAGAGCAGGCCATCGAAGGAACTACTCTTTACTGACACCTTACACCAATTATACGTCTATCCACCAGAAACGGCCCATCCGTAACGGCCACAGAAAAACGTAGCTGCGGATCAACCTGAAGACGTTCCTGAACGCCGGATAAATCCCCATGTTCCTTGTATGTGGGCCTTATCTCGGAAATTACAACGCCTGCAGGGTGATCTGTATACAAGGTTGTCTGTTACAATCCGCCGATTATACGACGTTGCCAGCGAATATGCCGCTGACCTTTTGTTAATTGCACCGATAAAGAGAATACATCATGAGCCTTTCAGCGGAACAGCGCCGGGAATACCGGGCCATCGCCCACAACCTGAAACCCGTCATCATTGTGGGCGACAAGGGACTCTCCGAAAACCTCCAGGAAGAACTGGAGCGCGCCCTGAACGACCACGAGCTTATCAAGATCAAAGTGGCGAGCCAGGATCGGGAAGCCCGCCAGGAAGCAATCACTGCCCTGTGCGAAGCCAGTGGCGCTGAGCTAGTGCAAACCATTGGCAAGATTGCTGTGTTGCTGCGCAGAGCCAAGAAGCCAAACCCGAAGCTGTCTAACCTCTTGCGCCTCAGGAACTGACTTTCCCGTAACTCATAAAACAAAAAGCCGGCTGCATATCACTCAGCCGGCTTTTCTTTGTGGACTGGATTGACCAGCGCTGCAAAATCAGATGTATTCAACCTTTCCGATTTCGTACTCCACAGTACCTGATGGCACACGGATGGCGACAACATCATCTTCGCTCTTGCCTACCAGTGCCCGCGCAATGGGCGAAGAGATCGATAGTTTGCCTTCCTTGATATCCGCCTCATCTTCACCGACGATTTTGTAAACCACCTCTTCGTCAGTATCCATATTCAACAGATGGACCGTGGTGCCGAAGATCACCCTGCCGGTATTTTCCATTTCCGTTACGTCGATTACCTGCGCCGCCGAAAGCTTGCCTTCGATTTCCTGAATGCGGCCCTCTATGAAACTCTGTTGCTCACGGGCAGCATGGTATTCAGCATTTTCCTTGAGATCACCGTGCTCGCGAGCATCCGAAATGGCCGCAATAACCCGCGGCCGATCCTTGGATTTCAGCTGCTGGAGCTCCTCACGTAAGCGGGCTTCCCCCGCCTTGGTCATAGGCACTCTATCACTCATAATCTTACTTCCCTGCGTGGAGGTCTTGCAGGCGGCGTACTGTACGCTCCGGGCCAAATTTGATGGCCCGACAGAAGGCTTCGCCGCCCGCCAGTGTTGTTGTATAAGCTACTTTGGTCTGCAGAGCTGACTGGCGAATCTGCGCCGAATCAGACACAGCCTTGCGACCTTCGGTAGTATTAATGATGAGCTGAACCTGGCCATTCTTGATGGCGTCCACAATATGCGGGCGCCCTTCGCCAACCTTGTTAACCCGCTCCACTTCGATGCCCTCAGCACGGAGCGCTTTCGCAGTTCCAGTGGTAGCAACAAGTTCGAAGCCAATAGCCACCAGATCACGGGCAACCTGAATTGCACCTGCCTTATCTACATCACGAACCGACATAAATACGGTTCCGCTGGACGGCAAACGCTCGCCAATCGCCAGCGACGCCTTGGCAAAGGCCTCGTCAAAGCTATCACCAAGCCCCATTACCTCACCCGTGGACTTCATTTCGGGCCCCAGGATCGGATCAACCGAGGGGAACTTGTTGAACGGGAATACAGACTCTTTTACCGCATAGTAGCTGGGCACGACTTCTTTGGTGAAGCCCTGCTCGGCAAGTGAGGTGCCCGCCATAACACGCGCTGCAACCTTGGCCAGAGACACTCCAATAGCCTTGGATACGAAAGGCACCGTTCTTGAAGCACGCGGGTTGACCTCGATCACGTAGATCTCGTCATCCTGCCACGCCAACTGAACGTTCATCAACCCGACAACCTCAAGCTCGAGAGCCATCTTCCTGACCGCATCACGCATGGCATCCTGAACTTCCGGCGGCAGCGTGTATGGCGGTAAGGAGCACGCAGAGTCACCGGAGTGAATACCCGCCTGCTCAATATGCTGCATGATTCCACCAATAACGACATCGGTACCGTCGCAGATGGCATCGATATCGACTTCAATGGCTGCATTCAGGAAGTGGTCCAGCAAAACCGGGCTGTCGTTGGAAACCAGCACGGCGCTGCGCATGTAACGCACCAACTCGTCCTCGCCGTAAACAATCTCCATTGCCCGGCCACCCAACACGTAGGAGGGGCGAACCACCAGCGGATAGCCAATCTTACTGGCTGCAACAATTCCTTCTTCAAGACTGCGCACGGTGGCGTTTTCCGGCTGCTTGAGCCCAAGGCGCTGAATCATCTGCTGGAACCGCTCACGATCTTCCGCGCGGTCTATCGCATCCGGGCTGGTACCAATAATGGGCACACCGGCGGCTTCCAGGCCACGAGCCAGCTTCAGGGGTGTCTGCCCGCCATACTGGACAATCACGCCCTTGGGCTTTTCTATGTGGATAATTTCCAGCACGTCTTCCAGAGTAATTGACTCAAAGTACAAGCGGTCAGAGGTATCGTAATCGGTGGATACCGTCTCCGGGTTGCAGTTGATCATGATGGTTTCGTAGCCATCTTCCCGCATGGCCAGTGCCGCGTGAACACAACAGTAATCGAACTCGATGCCCTGACCAATCCGGTTAGGGCCACCACCAATAACCACGATTTTTTCGCGATCAGTCGGCTCTGCTTCGCACTCTTCCTCGTAAGTGGAGTACATGTAAGCGGTATCGGAGGCAAACTCTGCTGCACAACTATCAACACGCTTGTATACGGGGCGAATATTCAGATCGTGCCGCAGCTTACGCATGCTCACGTCCGTAATGCCCAGCAACTTGGCCAAACGGGCATCCGAGAAGCCTTTACGCTTCAGGCGGAACAGGGTGGCGTGATCAATATCGGCCTTACCGGCTGATTTCAGCGCCTGCTCTTCTCGAATCAGATCTTCGATCTGCACCAGATACCAAGGGTCTACATGGGTGTACTCGAATACATCTTCCACGGTTAGCCCGGCACGGAACGCATCACCGATGTACCAAATACGCTCGGCACCGGGAACACTGAGTTCGCGAGTGAGGGTTTCACGAGAGGTTTCCGAGGTAAATTCTTCGAGCCGCTCATCAAATCCGTCTGAGCCGACCTCCAGCCCACGAAGGGCTTTCTGCAGGGATTCCTGGAAGGTGCGACCGATGGCCATGACCTCACCCACAGATTTCATCTGGGTGGTAAGGCGGGCGTCGGCCTGGGGGAATTTTTCGAATGTAAACCGGGGGATTTTGGTAACGACATAGTCGATGCTGGGCTCGAACGATGCCGGTGTTATACCACCGGTAATTTCATTGCGCAGCTCGTCCAGCGTGTAACCAACGGCCAGCTTGGCAGCAACCTTGGCAATCGGGAAACCCGTTGCTTTGGAGGCCAGCGCCGATGACCTGGAAACCCTTGGGTTCATTTCAATCACAACCATGCGGCCGGTGTCCGGATGGATACCAAACTGCACGTTGGAACCACCGGTTTCCACGCCGATTTCACGCAGTACAGCCAGGGAGGCGTCCCGCATGATTTGATATTCTTTATCAGTCAGCGTCTGCGCTGGTGCGACGGTGATGGAGTCGCCCGTGTGGACACCCATGGCATCGAAGTTCTCGATGGAGCACACGATTATGCAGTTATCTGCCTTGTCGCGCACAACTTCCATCTCATACTCTTTCCAACCAATCAGCGACTCATCGATGAGCAGCTCGTTGGTGGGCGAGAGATCAAGCCCGCGGGTGCAGATCTCCTCAAACTCGTCCCGGTTGTATGCAATACCACCGCCGGAGCCGCCCATGGTGAACGAGGGACGAATGATGCACGGGAAGCCGATGTCTGCAGCGACCTTCCACGCCTCTTCCATAGTGTGTGCAATGGAGGCACGAGGGCACTCAAGACCAATTGCCTTCATCGCCTTGTCGAAACGGCTCCGATCTTCGGCTTTGTCGATGGTGTCGGCGTTGGCGCCAATCATTTCCACACCGTACTGGGCCAGCACTCCGTGCTTTTCCAGTTCCAGTGCGCAGTTCAGTGCCGTTTGGCCGCCCATGGTTGGCAGTACGGCATCAGGTCTTTCTTTTTCTATAATTTTGGCAACGGTTTGCCAGGTAATCGGCTCGATGTAGGTGGCATCCGCCATCACCGGGTCGGTCATAATGGTGGCCGGGTTCGAGTTAACCAGGATGACGCGGTAGCCTTCCTCACGCAGGGCTTTACAGGCCTGGGCTCCGGAGTAGTCAAATTCGCACGCCTGCCCGATTACAATCGGGCCTGCGCCCAGAATCAGGATGCTTTTAATATCGGTCCGTTTTGGCATGTCTTGGTAAACCTGTCAGCAACATTTAAATTCTTGCAGCGCATAAACGCGGCGCGTGTCTGGTGTGGCACTTTTGCCATGAATCGGCTTCAGGCCGTTCTGGCTTCCATCAGCTGGACAAACTCATCAAACAATGAGGCCACATCACCGGGACCCGGGCTTGCTTCGGGGTGCCCCTGAAAACTGAATGCTGGTTTGTCGGTACGGCGAACACCCTGCAAGGTGCCATCAAACAGCGACTTGTGGGTAACTTCCAACACCGCAGGCAAGGATGCCTCATCCACTGCAAAGCCGTGGTTTTGGCTGGTAATCATGACTGTGCCGTTGGGTATCCTCTGAACCGGGTGGTTAGCACCGTGGTGGCCGTGCTTCATCTTCATGCTTTTCGCACCGCTGGCAATGGCAAGAAGCTGATGCCCCAAGCAGATGCCAAACACTGGAATTTCGGTTTCGAGCACTTCCTGGATTGCCTTGATTGCATAATCGCAGGGCTCTGGATCGCCCGGGCCGTTAGACAGGAAGATGCCATCCGGATTCATGGCCAGCACTTCTGAAGCAGGGGTTTGGGCAGGCACAACAGTGACTTCGCAGCCGCGGGAGGCAAGCATGCGCAAGATGTTGAACTTAACTCCGTAATCCCAGGCCACTACTTTAAACCTGGTTTCGCCGCCTTCTGCGTATCCTTTACCGAGCGTCCAGTCTCCCTGGGTCCATTTGTACGGCTTTTCGCAGCTAACCACTTTTGCCAAATCCATACCTTCGAGCCCGGGAAACGCGTTTGCGAGTTCCAGTGCGCGCTCGGCAGTGGCGTCAGCACCAGCCACAATGGCGCCGCTTTGTGAGCCTTTGTCGCGGAGGATGCGCGTTAGGCGTCGGGTGTCTATATCGGCTATTCCGACAATGTTGTTGCTTCGCAGGTATTCGTCGAGCGATCCGGTGCTGCGCCAGTTGCTGGCAACCAGTGGCAGGTCGCGGATAATCAGGCCGGCAGCCTGTATACGGTCTGATTCTACGTCTTCTTCGTTTACACCTGTGTTGCCGATGTGCGGGTAGGTCAGGGTAACGAGTTGGCGGGCGTAGGACGGATCGGTCAGTATTTCCTGGTAGCCGGTCATCGCGGTGTTGAACACCACTTCGCCGCTGGTTTCGCCGTCAGCGCCAATGGCGGTGCCATAAAACAGGCTTCCGTCTGCGAGTGCAAGGATTGCGGGTGTGCTCAAGGCTTGTATCCTCATCGAGTGGCGTTTCGTTTCGTCACGTGCAGGAACGCAAGCGCAAATTCAGGTCGCAAAAAAGCGAGAGGGAGTAAAAACTCCGTCCCGCTTATTGTTATCCGGGGACTTTTTGGTCCCTTGGGCTTTTCGAAGCCTACGCTTGGTGCAGTTAAACCGCCCTATTGTATGAAATTTGCGGTTTTGTGTCCATGTAAAATCGCCCTGCTTTAGAGTACGGCTGAAACACCGGCCGGCACTTGGGATCTTTGCTCCGGGAACCGCTACGAGCACATCCATGTGCGCTTGTCTCCGGCCGTCCTTGGCCTACGACATTCCCGGAGCAAAGATCCCAAGCCCCTGCCTCAGAGCAAGTCGTCAGAACCCCTCGGAAAGAGAGCTCACTTCAAGCTCAAAACATCCTGCATGTCGTACAAGCCAGCAGGCTTGTCTTTCAGCCACAGAGCTGCTCGCATGGCGCCTTTTGCGAAGGTCATCCGGCTGCTTGCCTTGTGAGTAATTTCGATGCGCTCACCTTCGGTGGCGAACAGGACTGTGTGATCGCCCACTACGTCACCGGCGCGGATGGTTTCGAAACCGATTTCCTTGCGGGTACGCTCGCCAGTGAAGCCTTCACGGCCATAGACTGCACACTCTTTGAGATCGCGGCCCAGTGCATCAGCAACCACTTCGCCCATGCGCAGAGCTGTGCCGGAGGGCGCGTCTTTTTTATGGCGATGATGGGCTTCGATGATTTCGACGTCATAGTCGTCACCCAGCGTTGCTGCAGCGGTGCGCAGGAGGTTGAGCACTACGTTAACGCCAACGCTCATATTGGGCGCAAATACTACCTGGGTAGATTCTGCCGCCATGGCCAACTGCTGCTTTTCGGCATCGGTCAGGCCGGTGGTTCCGATAATCAGCATTTTGCCGTTGGCTGCGCAGAACTCGGCGTTTTCCAGGGTGAGGTCCGGGAAGGTGAAATCGACAAGCACGTCGAAATCATCTTTCACGTCAGCCAGGGCGCCCGCCATCTTTACGCCGGTTTTGCCGATGCTGCTCATTTCGCCGGCATCGGCTCCGATAAGGCTGCTGCCTGGCTCGACAATGGCCGCGCCCAACTCGAGCCCCTCTGTGCCGTTAACCGCCTCAATCAGCACTTTACCCATGCGCCCGGCGGCGCCGATGATTGCTACCCTCATGGCCTTTTCCTTATGTGAAGCTGATCAGAATTTCATTTCGTCGAAGAAGCTCTTAACACCCTCAAACCAGGACGTTTTCTTCGGGGCATGGTTCGTGCCGTTGTTGCTGCCGTCGAGAGTTACCTGAAACTCCTGAAGCAGTTCTTTCTGGCGTTTGGTCAGGTTAACCGGTGTTTCGATAATCACACGGCACAAGAGATCACCTGATGGGCCACCGCGCACAGGGCTAACGCCTTTGTTGCGCAACCGGAACAACTTACCTGTTTGGGTCTCGGCCGGGATTTTCAGCTTCACGCGACCATCCAGCGTTGGCACTTCCAGCTCACCACCCAGCGTGGCGTCAATAATGCTGATCGGCACTTCACAGTACAGGTTGCGCCCGTCGCGGGTAAAGATTGAGTGCTCACGAACCGACATCTGCACATACAGATCGCCTGGCGGACCACCATCTATGCCCATCTCGCCTTCACCGGAGAGCCTTATACGGTCGCCAGTATCAACACCGGGCGGCACTTTAACAGAGAGGGTTTTCTCTTCCTGCACCCTGCCCTGTCCATGACAGGACTTACAGGGGTTCTTGATAATCTGACCGGAACCACGGCAAGTGGGACACGCCTGCTGCACGGCAAAGAAACCCTGCTGCATGCGCACTTGCCCCATACCCTTACAAGTACCGCAGGTTTCAGGACGGGAGCCTTTTTCCGCACCACTGCCATCACAGGTATCGCACTCCCTGTGTCCGGGAATGGTTATTTTTACGGTTTTGCCTTTTACCGCTTCTTCAAGATCCAGTTCCAGGGTGTAACGCAGATCCGAACCACGGGTATTGCGGCCGCCTCTGCCACCGCCACCAAAGATGTCACCAAACACATCACCGAAGATATCGGAGAAGTTACCACCACCGCCGAATCCACCGCCGGCTTGTCCATCTACGCCGGCATGGCCATATTGGTCGTATGCCGCACGCTTGGTCTGGTCTGCCAGCACTTCGTAGGCTTCAGTGGCCTCTTTGAATTTGCTCTCGGCGTCTTTGTCTTCGGAGTTGCGATCGGGATGGTATTTCATCGCAAGCTTTCTGTAAGCTCGCTTAATCTCTTTCTCGTCCGCGCTCCGGGAAACCCCGAGAACTTCGTAATAATCGCGCTTGGCCATGCTTCAAAACCCTGTTTTTTAAACGCGGAAAACGCGGATCAACTCCGCGTTTTCCAACCAACTACCTGATAAACGTCCGAATTACTTCTTTTCGTCGTCTTTAACTTCTTCGAACTCGGCATCCACTGCATCGTCGGCGGACTGAGCTTCTTCCTGTCCACCAGCCTGCTGTGCCTGGCCATCCTGATCTGCGTACATCTTCTGAGCCAACTCACCAGAAACCTCCGTGAGCTTCTGCGTTTTAGCTTCGATGTCGTCTTTATCAGAACCGGTCAGTGCTTCTTCCAAGTCCTTGATGGCCGCTTCAATAGACTCTTTCTCGCTGTCGCTGACTTTGTCTCCAGCGTCAGTCAGGGTCTTGCGCACGGCGTGAACCATGCCGTCGCCCTGGTTGCGAGCCTGAACCAACTCTTCAAACTTGCGATCTTCCTCAGCATTCGCTTCGGCGTCCTGCACCATTTTTTCGATTTCGTCATCGTTCAAGCCAGAAGAGGCCTTGATAACGATGGACTGCTCTTTGCCGGTAGCCTTATCTTTCGCAGACACGTTCAGAATACCGTTGGCATCGATATCGAAAGTAACCTCGATCTGCGGCACGCCACGTGAAGCAGGTGGAATATCAGCCAGATCGAAACGTCCCAGGGACTTGTTCTGCGTCGCCTGCTTGCGCTCACCCTGAACAACGTGAATGGTAACCGCTGTCTGGTTGTCTTCTGCCGTAGAGAAGGTCTGCGACTTCTTGGTCGGGATCGTGGTGTTCTTGTCGATTACTGGTGTAGCAACGCCACCCATGGTCTCAATGCCCAAGGTCAGAGGAGTTACGTCCAGAAGCAGAACGTCTTTCACATCGCCAGACAGTACGGCCGCCTGAATCGCTGCTCCCATTGCAACAGCTTCGTCCGGGTTCACATCCTTACGCGCTTCTTTGCCAAAGAATGCCTTAACTTTTTCCTGAACCAGCGGCATACGTGTCTGACCACCAACCAGGATAACTTCGTCGATCTCACCAACGCTCAAACCTGAGTCTTTCAGGGCAACCTTACAAGGCTCGAGACTGCGTTCAACGAGATCTTCTACCAGAGATTCAAGCTTGGAACGGGTCAGCTTCACGTTCATGTGCTTGGGACCGCTAGCATCTGCAGTGATGTACGGCAGGTTAACGTCGGTCTGCTGGCTGCTGGAAAGCTCAATCTTGGCCTTCTCACCCGCTTCTTTCAGGCGCTGCATGGCCAGTGAGTCACCGCGCAGATCAATGCCGCTGTCTTTCTTGAACTGGTCGGCCAGGAATTCGATGATTTTCATATCGAAATCTTCACCACCCAGGAAGGTGTCACCGTTGGTCGCCAGAACTTCAAACTGGTGCTCGCCATCAACATCTGCAATTTCGATAATGGAGAGGTCAAACGTACCACCACCCAAGTCGTAAACTGCTACTGTGCGGTCGCCAGTTTTCTTGTCCAGACCATAAGCCAGGGCTGCGGCAGTCGGTTCGTTAATGATGCGCTTCACATCCAGACCTGCAATCCGGCCCGCGTCTTTAGTAGCCTGACGCTGACTGTCGTTAAAGTAGGCCGGAACAGTAATTACCGCTTCGGTTACTTTCTCGCCCAGATAGTCCTCTGCAGTCTTCTTCATTTTCTTCAGGATTTCTGCAGACACCTGGGGAGGAGCCATTTTCTGGCCCTTTACTTCTACCCACGCATCGCCGTTATCTGCCTCGGCAATCTTGTAAGGCACCATCTTGATGTCTTTCTGAACAACATCATCTTTAAAACGACGACCAATCAAACGCTTGATAGCGAAGATTGTGTTTTGCGGGTTAGTAACCGCCTGACGCTTGGCAGACTGACCCACCAGAATTTCATTGTCATCAGCGTAAGCGATGATAGATGGAGTGGTGCGATCACCCTCTGCGTTTTCAATAACCCGGACTTTATCGCCATCCATAATGGCGACACACGAGTTCGTTGTTCCAAGGTCAATACCGATAATTCTGCTCATTTAATCACTCCAGTTCTTCTGAATGCGGTACTTAATGGTTGCCCGGAAAAATATAAATCCGGTTAGTTTTGCTTAATGGCTATATTGGCGCTTTAAGTGACTTTTCAAGCCTGCTCATCAATTTTTGGTGCATCCTGAGCCTTGGCCACCATCACCATTGCCGGACGCACTACGCGCCCGTTCAGCAGGTAGCCCTTCTGGATTACCGCTACCACGCTGTTGGGCTCAGCATTGGGTGCTGGCACCATCGACATGGCTTCGTGCTGCTGGGGATCAAACGGCTCGCCCACAGGGTTCAGCGGCTCCACATTGAATTTTTTCAGACTGGAAACAAACAAGCTGAGCGTCATTTCCACGCCCTGACGGATAGACGCCACTAACTCACCAGCACCTTCCTGCCCTTCTGTGCTCTCAACCGCCTTCTCAAGACTGTCTGCCACAGGCAGCAACTCTTTAACAAACTTTTCCAAGGCAAACTTATGCGCCTTCTCAACATCCATCTCGGCGCGGCGACGCACGTTTTGCATTTCCGCATGCAAGCGCAACATTTGCTCCTGCGAATCCTGAAGCTGCTCTTTCAGGGAGTCCAGCTCGGAAACCTCTTCCTGCTCTACTCCTTGCTCGCCAGCCTGCGCATCCTCAGCTGCTGCCTTGGCGGCTTCATTCAACTCATCCAACTGCTCGTTGCGGTTTTCTTCGGTGCTCATGAATACTCCTGCCAGATCTTCGGCGGCCGGCTTGAACGCGGCCAATTGAACATAGGCTCTGACCCCACGGAGCCAGAAGAATGCTATTGCGAACCGATATGGGGTTCAGCGCTCAGGTTTCAACCGTTAAAAGCACCATTCCTTGAGAAAATATCTGCGAAGTGATTGCAAACCCGAAAACCCCTGTATATATTCACAGTCACTGTATGAACGAACAGTATATTTTCAAGAGCGGAGGTTATCTGCATGCTCACACAGCTCACCGTTTCCAACTACGCGATCGCCGAAAGAGTAGAACTGCAATTCAGCAAGGGCATGACAGCTCTTACTGGCGAGACAGGAGCAGGCAAATCCATTGTGCTGGACGCACTGGGGTTGGCCATGGGCGGGCGCGCCGATGCGGGTGCTGTGCGCCATGGCGCCAAGCGTGCAGACATTACAGCCACTTTTGATGTTTCGGGCATATCAGATGCCCAACAGTGGCTGGAAAACCACGAGCTGGATGACGACAACGACTGCATTTTGCGCCGCGTCATCAGCAAGGACGGTCGGTCTCGAGCATACATTAATGGCCAACCCTGCCCTCTCGCGCATCTGAAAGACCTGGGTGGACTGCTGATGGACATCCACAGTCAACACCAGCACCAATCACTCCTGCGAAAAGAAACCCATCGCAAGCTGATAGATGAATACGCGGGCGCGGAAAATCTTGCAGACCAGACTCGCGAAGCATGGAAAGCCTGGAACCAGATTCGCACAAAACTGATCGAGCGCCAGCAAAATGCAGAGGAGTCTGAAGCCCGACTGCAGTTGCTGCGCTATCAAGTGGAAGAACTTGACCGCCTTGCTCTCGAAATCGGGGAGCAAGAGCAACTTGAGCAAGAGCAGGAACAACTGAGCCAGGCCGATGCAATTCTTCACAATAGCCATCAGGCAGCACTGCTGTGCACAGAAGATGAAACCAGCGCAGCTGGCTTATTGCGCCAGGCGCTACAGCAATTAGAGCAGTTACCGGTTGAAATACCTGCGCTGGCCGACACGATTCAAATGCTCAACGAAGCGCAGATCCAGATCAGTGAAGCGGGCGACAACCTTCGCCACTTTGTAGATGACTACGAAGCCGACCCTGCGCGCCTGACCGAAGTTGAAGACAGACTAAGCGCCATCTACCAGATGGCGCGCAAACACCGCATCAACCCCGAAGATCTCCCGGAGTTTCATTTGCGGCAAAGTGCGGAACTGGCCGAACTGGATGGCGGCGAAGGCAGCCTGGAACAACTGGAAATAGACCTTGAAAGCCACCGCACCACCTTCAATGAACTGGCAGGCAAACTCTCCGATCTCCGCGCTAAAGCAGCAGCTGAGCTGGATCAGCGCATTGCCGGTGAACTTGCCCAGCTGAGCATGCCATCGGTTCAGTTTGTTACCCACCTGAGCAACAACAACCAGAACGAACCGGCACCTCATGGGCTGGAAGAAGTGGAATTTCTGGTTAGCGCAAACCCGGGGCAACCCGCAAGACCTTTGGCAAAAGTTGCCTCCGGCGGCGAACTTTCACGAATCAGCTTGGCAATTCAGGTAGTAGTCGCGCAAACGTCTACCACTCCAACCCTGATCTTTGACGAAGTCGACGTGGGCATTGGCGGCGGCACAGCTGAGGTGGTTGGCAAGCTACTGCGCTCGCTGGGAGCCAACGGACAGGTTATCTGCGTCACTCACTTGCCGCAGGTTGCGGCCCAGTGTCACCAGCACTTGTTTGTGAGCAAATTCACCCAGCAAGACGCAACTTTCTCGAAAATCGAATCGCTGGACGATCAGGGAAGAATCAGTGAGGTGGCAAGAATGCTGGGGGGTGTTGATATGACAGAGCACACCATAGCCCACGCAACAGAAATGTTTTCCAAAGGACAGGCGACCCACCACTGAACGGATGCCGCCAAACACTCCCCCTCTCGACCCTGAGAGCTGTTGGGGCAGGCTTCACGGCCTGCCCCTTTTTTATTCGGGGATAACTCTGCAGCTTCAGGACTTCAGGGGTTTCACATACAGAATCAGACTGTGCTCGACTATTTCATAGCCGTGCTCTTTCGCAATTATCTGCTGACGCTCCTCAATCACTTCATCAACAAACTCAATCACTTGCCCTGTCTGGGTACAAACCATGTGATCATGATGATCTTCGCCGGCCATCTCAAATACTGCATGGCCGCCTTCAAAGTTGTGACGTAACACCAGTCCCGCTGTCTCAAACTGAGTAAGTACGCGGTATACGGTGGCCAGACCCACATCATCACCCTGATCCAGGAGCCGTTTGTACACATCTTCTGCGCTGAGATGATGGTCCTTGGCGTTTTCCAGGATGTTGAAGATCTTCACTCTTGGCAGAGTTACCTTGAGACCGACTTTTCGTAGTTCGGCGTTTTCAGATGACATGTTACTATTCACTCTTTGGTGTGCCTCACGGCTTCCGGTATGATGAAGCCGCCATTTAACGGTTAACCCGTGCCACACCTGCCCTTGGCAGGCGATTTCAAGATAGAGGATTTCCTCCGGCGATGCAAAAGCTCACAGCTCTCATTCTTACTATCATTCTCTCCGGTTGCGCTTTCCCGGGCGTATACAAGATCAATGTCCAGCAAGGCAACATTGTTACCGATGAAGAGCTGTCCAAACTTAACGAAGGCATGCCCCGTAGCCAGGTTCAGGCGTTACTCGGGACCCCTTTAATGCTCAACCCGGTTGATAGCTCCCGGGAGTACTATGTATACACCTTCCAACGCAGAGGCGGCTCTATTGAAGAGCAACGCATCATCGTCTTTTACGACGCTGACCGTTATACCCACTATGAAGCAGAACTCCTGAACGAGACCCCGGCCTACTGATCAGCTGCGGGCTTCTTTTTAGCCCGGTTCAATCGCGCCTGCTTCGGATCAATCTGGAGCGGGCGGTATAGCTCAACTCTATCCCCTTCTCGCAGTTCGTGATCCGCGGGCTTTTTTATCACCTTGCCAAATATCCCCATACTGATGGAGTCCACATCAATCTCCGGGAAAATAGTGGCAATTCCTGACAGCCGGGCAGCGTCGACGGCTGTCGCGCCATCAGGCACTTGTACCGATATTATTTCCTGCTTGTCTGGCCGCGCGTAAGCCACTTCAACCCTGAGCATCAGCCACCCCCTTTATAGATGTCATCCGCACGACGACAGAAGGCATCCACCATGGTTGTTGCTGCCTGATTGAATACAGGCCCGAAGGTCATGCGCGAAAGAGAACCCGAGAACTCGAATTCCAGCGTCAGAATCACCTTGCAGGCATTTTCATCCAGAGCTTTAAAGTGCCAGCGGCCCTTCAGGTTGCGAAACGGGCCATCCACCAGATTCATTTCAATGGCTTCGGGCATCAGCAACTGGTTGCGGGTGGTGAGCTTATGGCGAACGCCTCCCTTGGCAATTTCCAGCGACGCCATAATTTGCTCAGGGTTTTGCTGATGAATCTCAGCACCCGCACACCAGGGAAGAAACTCGGGGTAGCGGGCAATATCGTTAACCAAGTGAAACATGCGCTCCGCGGAGTGCATAACCAGGGCTGTTTTATCAATCTGATGAGCCATCGGAACCGGTTGTCCTGCTTACAAATACACTTTAAGGCCGACTACAGGCCCTACAACAACAATCACACCTGCGATCAAACGCTATGATAAAGGATATCACCGTCTTTAGGGGCATTTTGAGGGAGGGACTGAGGCAGGTCAGGTTTGTTCTCAGTCGCTTGCTCTGCTGGTAGCAACTCACCCGCACCCTCTCCTGCCCCGTCGTCGACAACACCCGCACTACCCGTTTCAATTATTTGTGGTGGAGTGCCATTTTGTTCCTGGAGCACCAGCCCAGGCCCGGGTTCGCACCAGAGTGCCTCACTGCCTGTGTCGCACATATTTACCAGTGAACCTGCAGTGTAGTGAACGCCAATGTAAGCAACGACCAGAGGCAGGACCAGGCGCATAACCCAGAACCAGATTGTGCCAAAAAGCCCCGGGGTCTTTCCGAGCATGCTTTTTGAGAGATTGCGTGTCAGGCACCAGCCAGTAAAGAGCGCTATAAGAATCGAAACTAAAGGAATCATCAACCCGCCGGTTAACAACTCAAGCCAGCGGAATACCGTGGCGCCTCCAAGCCGGTATTGCGACCACAAATTGAATGAAAACAAAGAAGCGAGCCCCGCAAGCCACACGACCAACCCCACTAACAAAACAGACAACCCTCGGGGCGCTCCCGTCCACTCACGGAACCAGCCAACGACCGGCTCCAGCAGTGCAAGTGCCGTCGACCAGACGATCATCACTACCATCAGAAAGACAGTTGCGATCACAAACTGACTCGCAGGCAGTTCAGCAAGCGAAACCGGAAGCGATACGAACAGAAGGCTAAAGCCTCGTTCACCATCAAAAGCACTGCCTTGCGTCGCCATGGCGAAAATCATTAACCCCGCCAGAATCGCAACCAGCGTATCCATCAACACAACGGCCAGAATGGATCGTTTGAGTTGCGTATTCGGTGTGGTGTAAGCACCCAGAACCGCCCACACACCCATACCTAATCCCAGGGTATAAAAGGCATGAAACAATGCCGCGCTCAGGCTGCCCCATGTGAGATCCTGTGGATGCATCTCGAGTATCTGGCTCATGGCGCCATCAATCCGGCCATACCAGGCAGCAAGCCCAAATAGCGCCAGCATAAGCATCAGCGTACCTGGCGCAACGATTCTGAAGGCCCGCTCAAGCCCGCCAACTACACCCTGCCCAGACACCCACAAGACCATCACCAGGAAGAACCCATGCCAACCCATGAATACGCGAAACTCGCGGGGGTCGGAAACCAGCGCAGCAAGAATCCCGGTAGCCTCTGCATGACCAACTCCGGAAAACCGTCCTACGGCACCGTAAAACACATAGGCCAGTGCAATCGCCCCGAAAACCGCCGTAAACGACAGGACCAGGAATGCGCCCAAAATACTGAGTCGACCCACGGCCATCCAGGCTCTCGAACGTTTAGCGCTGCGTATAAGCCCGTCCATCGCCAACACAATACCGTGACGGGCATGCCGGCCAATGACCGCCTCAGTAATCATTAGAGGCAGGGTAACCAGCAACAGGCATCCGAGATACAGGAGAATAAATAGCCCACCACCATGCAAGCTCGCCAGATAAGGGAACTGCCACAGGTTTGCCAAGCCCACAGTTGCACCCACTGCAGCCCAGAAAAAGGTTGATTTTCGGGTAAACGACCCGATATGTGTTTGGTATGGCGTAGGCATTTTCGCCTCGGAAAGTGTCTGGCCAAGTATTGTAGCCGAAGGACTCCTCCACGCACGAACCGCCTGTACCTTTGAGGGTGATTTCGTGACCAGTCTGGCACTCCTGAGCTACAATGCGCCTTTTGCCGACCTGCGACAGGCCGGCCCGTTCATTCGTCCGCATCCGGATAATTGATTCATGAGCAAGAAAAAACCCGGTACGCCGAGTAGTACCATCGCCCTGAACAAAAAGGCGAAACACGAATACCACATAGAAGAACGCTTCGAAGCGGGTATGGTCTTACTCGGCTGGGAAGTGAAATCACTGCGAGCCGGCAAGGCCCAGATAACCGACGCCTATGTATTATTAAAAGACGGCGAGGCTTTTCTGCTGGGCGGGCATTTTCAGCCCCTTACAGAAGCCTCCACCCATGTTATTGCCGATCCTACTCGCACCCGCAAATTGCTGCTGCACGCCAAGGAGTTGGCGAAGCTGATCGGGGAAACAAGCCAGGCAGGTCAGACTTGCGTGCCTTTGGCACTGTACTGGAAAAACAACAAGGTAAAGTGCGAGATCGCCTTGGTGAAGGGCAAGAAGCTATTCGACAAACGCGCTACTGAGAAAGAGCGCGACTGGGACCGCCAGAAGCAGCGTATTCTGCGTGATGGCAACGCCTGACACCAGTTTTTAGCCGACCCTATACTGATCCGCGTCATAAAGTGCAGGTGCTTTGTGTCGCATACTCCCTCTCTATGCACCGTTTTTTATCCTGCCTATACTGCGGTTTCGGTGCACCTCGGAGGGAGGAACTATGCCACCTAAACGAACCCCAATGACGGCGGTAGACCGCTCATGGTTGCGGATGGACACGGCCAGTAACCCGATGATGATCTCGGCGGTACTGGTTTTCGATAAACCGATCGCAACAAGCCGCCTCAAGCTCATCCTCAATGAGCGTTTCCTGCGTTTTCAGAGGTTCCGCCAGCACATTGTTGATGAAGGTGACAAGGTATACTGGCAGAACGACCCGCTCTTCGATATTGACAACCACCTGCACCGGATAGCCCTCCCTGGCAAAGCCGGAAAGAATGAACTCCAGGCATTGACCAGTGATCTGAACAGCACCTCGCTGGATTTTCGTCGCCCCCTCTGGCAGATACATTACATCGATAATTACCAGGGCGGATGCGCGCTCCTGATCCGCATCCACCATTGCATTGCAGATGGCATTTCCCTTGTACGGGTGCTGCTGTCACTCACAGACAAAACACCGGAACCCGGCAGCAAGAGAGCATTCCCGACACGAGCCCAAAAACAGCCCTCATCTTCAATCGTGGGCCGGGTTCTACATCGCGCCCTTGATACCACCGAAGCAGCAACACAGCAGGCTCGCCTGTTTATGCAGGCGGTAAGGGACCAACCCAACTACCCCCTAAAGCTTGCCAGCACTGCCAGCGGTGTTGCAGTGGACCTGCTAAAGCTGGGCCTTTCGCCCTTTGAACCCAAAACAGGCCTCAAAAACCCACTTTCTGGCCGCAAGCAGGTAGCGTGGGCGGAACCACTGGATCTTGCGGAAGTAAAAGCCTGTGCCAAGGCGCTGGGTGGCACTATTAACGATGTCCTCCTGTGCGCCACAACCGGCGCACTCCACAGGCACTTTAAAGCGAGCAAGGAAGTTATCCCGGGCTGCGGGATACGTGTTGCCGTGCCCTTCAACTTGCGGCCACTTAACCAGCCCATCGAAACGCTTGGAAACCAGTTTGGCCTGGTACTGGTATGCCTGCCGATTGAAATCGCAGACCCGATAATGTGTTTCCAGCAGGTGCAGGAGAACATGAACCGCCTCAAACAGTCCTATCAGGCCCAGGTTACCTACAGCCTGCTGGACCTGTTCGGGCGTGGCCCGGACATTCTGGAGCGGCGAGCCCTGGACCTCCTCAGCAATAAAGCCTCGGCGGTACTCACAAACGTACCGGGCCCAAGAGAACCCGTTTATCTGGCTGGGAGCAAACTGGTGCAGCCTATGTTTTGGGTGCCACAAAGCGGCAACATAGGTATTGGCATGAGCATTTTCAGCTACGCCGGTACGGTGCAGTTCGGTATTACTGTGGACAAAGCCATTCATGCCGACCCGAATGACGTGATGGACTATTTCCGGGACAGCTTCGAGGCCTTGAGCCACGCAGCTCTGGCAGGCCGGCATGAGAGCAAAAAACACCAGTCAGCCTGAGAATCATTGGCCCTTCAGGCAAGACCGCACAAAACAACAACAATGAGGCCTTGAAGTTAAGCGAGGCGGCCACATATACTGTGAGTAAGGGGACGACATGGCTTCGACGCTGGTGGCGAACCCTTGGGTGCATGTCGAGATGGCAGCGAATCTCGTAAATCCAAAGCTGCAACGCAATAGTCGCAAACGACGAAAACTACGCACTAGCAGCCTAAGGGCCGCTAGTCGTCCTGACTGGGTCGCCCGTAGCCCAGAGCTACATCTCAGGACGTCATCGCTTACGGGATGCTCCGTTATCCAGAGTTCACTGGCTAACGGCTAAGATTTAAAGAACTCGCCTCTTACACCCTGGCCTTCGGGTCGTTCGAGGTTAAATCAATAGAAGGACATAAACATGTAGATCTCAAGGCACAGTGCTGGCGGACGCGGGTTCAATTCCCGCCGTCTCCACCAACCAAGAGTTTCAAGGGGTCCAGCGAGACCCACTGAAACGCCCCAAAGCCCCGGAAACGGGGCTTTTTTATGCCTATTCATTCCATAATGATCCAAAAGCCAAATTACATCCCACTCCTTTCAAACCATGCATCATAAATCCGCTTATCCCATTTGCTCTGGAAGAACGCGATGGCGGCTTTTTGATCGTCCCTGGAGAGTTCATTTCCGAACGGGGGCATTTGGCCACCCATGGGAGCGCCACCCTGATTGATCGTGCCCATCAGCATGTCGAATGGATGGTGCCAGGCGTGCCCCGTTCCGTTAAGCGGTGGCGGCGGGAAGGAGCCATCTTCGAGCCGCTTTCTCCAATTAAAGGCCCCTTGGGCGTTGGAGCCGTGACAGCTTGCGCAGTTGTCGTCGAATACGGTTGCGCCACGCTCGACCTGGGCTTGGGTGTACCAGCGGCCATCTACCGTCCCGTCACTGCAACCACTGATCAATCCTACTAAAAGAATTCCAAATGAAATTTTTACCTTACGCATTCAATTCGTGCACCCAAGTTATTCAGTGGTGGTGTTCATCTATCTTCCTTTATGCTTCTTCTCTTAAAAGGAGAGCCGCGCCCCAACGACTACAAACCAATCCTCCGTGCTACCGCCATCGGCCCTGGCAAAATCCGCTGTATCACCGTATTTGCGTTCGTGAACAACACCAACGTAAGGCGAGAAAGCGCGGTCAACTAGGTCGTAGCTCAGCCGTAACCCGGTTTCTGTGGACACCAGGCCCTTCCCTACTCCAATTTCCCGATCCTCGCTGAACGCTGCTGTTGCATCGAAAGTAGCTGTGAGTATCCAGTAATTGGTGAGTAGCAATTCATACTCTGCATCCAGATCAGCAGAAGTGTCGCCGTCCTTGCTCACGTAAAGGTTCGCATCGATTTCAAACCACTGCGGCGCCAGGCCTGCCACACCGAGAACTGCATAGGTTCGATCCGGGCCTTCCGGAGTGTCGAATCGTACCCCGGCCTTTGCATCGAAGAATGTTGATATCGGGATTTGCCCCACCAACTGGTTTTCGAGTTTTTCGTAAGCTTGCTCTTCGAAGGAATACTCCCCACTGGAAAGCCAGCGAGCTTTGAAATTGTCAGTGCCATAAAAGAAATCCGCATCCCAAACACCTATTTCTTCATCACTGTCACTGTAACGGTATTCAAGTTCTTCGAACTGCGCGCCCCACACCTTCAGCGGCTGCTTACGCTGGGTGGTATCCGGCATCCGCTCTTGAGCAGACGCCAGCGCCGGTATGACACTCAAGCTAACAACCGCACTTGCAATCAACGGCATCCAAAGCTTCATACGTCACCCCCAATTTCGCTCGGCTGCTCACTGAATGCGGCCTGAGTGGATTCCGGCCCACCCTCAACAATCACTTTTCGGAACATGCCAGCCGCCATGTGGTAAGTCAGGTGGCAATGGAAGGCCCACTGCCCAGGCGCATCCACTTCGGTTTCCATGTAAACCGTCGTACCAGGCTGCACACTGACTGTGTGTTTGATCGGATTCCATTGGCCAGCACCGACATCGAGAATCGACCACATACCGTGCAGGTGCATGGGGTGCGTCATCATGGTTTCGTTTACAAATTTGAAGCGAACTCGTTCGCCATATTTCAGGCGTATGGGCTCAGCGTCCTCGTATTTAACGCCATTGATACTCCAGGTGTAGCGTTCCATGTTGCCGGTAAGCCGCAACTCGATTTCTCGTGCGGGCTCCCGTTCTTCATAAAGAGGCTTCTGTGCTTTCAGATCGGCAT
Organism: Marinobacter sp. DY40_1A1; assembly: GCF_016597815.1. GTDB lineage: Bacteria > Pseudomonadota > Gammaproteobacteria > Pseudomonadales > Oleiphilaceae > Marinobacter > Marinobacter xiaoshiensis. The sequence continues at coordinate 130,240 of NZ_VCHA01000002.1, forward strand.
AGGATAGAAATTTGCCGCCATTGGCTGCGGTTGGAACCAGCCCGCTACCTTTAGCGTAAAACGGATCACTTGCACCGCCTTCAGGCATCATCATGGCGCTATGATCCATACCCTCCATATTGGAATGGTCCATATCGGGCATCTCAGCCATTTTGTTTGCACTGCCCATGTCACCGTGATCCATTCCCGGCATGCCGCCCATGTCCGCCATGGTCAATCGTGCGGGCTCGCGCAATCCGGGAACAGGCGCTTCCATTCCTTCCTCTGGCGCCAGCGTTGCTCGCGCATAGCCGGAACGCCCCATAGACTCGGCAAAAATCGTATAGGCTTGCTCGTCCTTGGGCCGAACGATCACGTCGTAGGTTTCCGCAACACCAATACGGAATTCATCCACATTGACCGGCTGTACGTTATTGCCATCAGCCTGGACAACGGTCATTTTCAGGCCCGGAATCCGGATGTCGAAATAGGTCATTGCGGATGAGTTTATAAAACGCAGCCGAATTCGCTCGCCGGGCTCAAAGAGACCGGTCCAGTTCTGTTCCGGACCTTTGCCATTAATCATGCCGGTAAAACCCTGCAGATCCTCAACATCGGCCTGCATCATGCGCATGTCGCCCCATGCCAGGCGTTCTTTCACCGTGCTCAGGAAGCCGTTTTCTGAAACGTCCGAAAAGAACTCCCCCACGGTTTGCTGTTTACGGTTGTAGTAATCCGGCGTTATCTTGAGGTTGCGCATAACCCGTTCGCTGGCGTGCGGGTGTTTATCCGTCAACTGAACCACGTATTCGCGATCGTAGCGAAACGGCTCTCGCCCTTCTGGTTCGATGATAATGGAACCAGAGGCCCCCTCCGGCTCCTGAAAGCCCGAGTGGCTGTGAAACCAGTAGGTTCCCGATTGTGTAATGGGGAACCTGTAGGTGAACGTCTCTCCGGGTTTGATGCCAGGAAAGCTGATCCCTGGAACACCATCCTGCTCAAAGGGAAGAATCAAACCGTGCCAGTGAATAGAGGTCATCTCGTCAAGGTTGTTGGTGACGTTGATAGAAACCTCTTCTCCCTCTTTGAAGCGTAAAGTGGGGCCAGGAGATGTACCGTTGTAACCAACCCCCTCTTTCACAAATTCCCCGGTATCGATTGTCACTCGGTCCACGGTCAGGTTGTACTCACCCGCTAAGCCAATAGCGGGCAAAAGCAGGCTCAATGCGCCTGCGACAAGGGTCCTCATCATGATCAACTGCTCCCGAACTACTTCGTCGTATTCAAAGATCCCGACGCGCCGGCTATTGAGCGGGCGCGCTAAACTCTTACTTGTTCAAAAGGATTCAGTTGAAATTCACTTCGCCGTACATGCCTGCCTGATAGTGCCCTGGAACGTTGCAGGCAAACTCGATATTGCCCTTTTCGGAAAACGTCCAGATGATTTCCTGGCTCTCTCCCGGCTCTAAAAGCACGCTGTTCGGGTCGTCGTGCTTCATGGACTTGCCGTGCCCCATATCCATTTCCATCATGTCGTGATTGAGCTTGCCGCCCTGAATAGCGCCGTGCTCAACCATCATCATCATTTCTTTTTGATGTGCTTCGTGCATATCGGGGGTGCCAATGTTGAATTCGTGCACCAATTGACCTTTGTTCTGAACCAAAAAACGCACCGTTTCTCCTGGTTTGACTTCGATAGCTTCAGGCTCGTAGTAGTTGTCATACATCTCCACTGTAATGCTGCGACTGACATCAGACGCTTTACCCGGTTCGCCGCTCTTGGCGCTGTGACCATGCCCACCTCCGTGGGTACCTGCTCCAAGTGCTGCCAAGGGCATTGAAATGGCAACTGCTGCAACTGCGAACTTTGCTAGACTCATCAAATCTTCTCCTGTGGTGCGGCGTAACGTGCGTTCAAAACCTGTGTTTGCCCCGCAACGTGAATGTTGTGCTAAAACGCCTGATACCATCGCGCACGAACCTGAACTCTTTCTGAAAATCCGGATTTATTTGCAGTTCAGGCTCAGTTCAGTTTGATAAGCGACACTGCTGCCGACTGTTTTGACGTAAGAAGGAAGCGACACATGAGACTGCTGCTGGTAGAGGATGATCAACTGCTTGCGGAGGGGCTTTCTAGCCAACTTGAGAAGGCTGGATTCAGTGTGGATATCGCCCACACAGCCAAAGAAGCGGGGGTTTTAGGTGAGCAGGAAGACTACAAGGCAGGCGTGCTGGATCTCGGGCTGCCAGACGGAAATGGCCTGGATGTGCTGAGACGGTGGCGCGCAAACAAAGTTGCCTTTCCGGTACTGATCCTGACCGCAAGGGGGGACTGGCAAGATAAGGTAAACGGCCTCAAAGCAGGCGCGGATGACTACCTGGCCAAACCCTTTCAAACGGAGGAGCTGATTGCCCGCTTGAATGCCATCATGCGCAGAAGCGAAGGCAGGGTTCACTCAACGGTAAAAGTGGGGCGGTTTGAACTCGACGAAAATCGACAGTGCCTGCAAATCGAAGATGGCACGGAACACAGCCTGACCGGTACGGAATTCCGGTTACTGCGCTGTCTGATGGGACGGCCTGGTCATATTTTCTCCAAAGAGCAGCTCATGGAGCAGCTATATAATCTAAACGAAAGCCCCAACGAAAATATCATCGAAGCTTACATCCGACGCCTGCGAAAGCTGGTTGGCGCAGAAACCATCGCAACCCGGCGCGGTCAGGGATATCTGTTTAATGACACTGTTTAGAAAGCCTGTTTCCATAAAAGGGGCACTTCTGCTCCTGCTATTACCCGCAGGCATAGGCTTGATGGCCATCGCATGGTTTGTGCATGGATTGCTTCTGGAACGAATGTCCCGGGAATTTGTCGAGAGCCGCCTAAAGGATGAAGTGGCTTTTCTGGAGCATCATATTCGCCAGGCTGATGGCCAGACAGACATGTTCAAGACTGGAGATTATTTTGAGAAAGTATTCCATCATGCTTTTGCTATCCAGTCTCCGGCTCAAACAGTCATATCTCCACAATCCTGGCAACCGTTGCTGAGCCCCATGCTGTTATCGAATGACCAGAACAGCATCAGGGTACACGGTGCTGAGATTCCGAATGCGCCCTCCGACATTCTCGCCTATCGAAAATCATTTTTGGCAAACGATATACCTTTCACCGTGATCGTTTCAGAAGATATGGGCGCGCTGCAAAACAGCCAAGCCGAACTGCATGCCTGGACAGCAATCGTATCGATTTTGCTGATCTTGTTGCTTGTGGGGATTATCTGGTTCGGCATCAATCTGTCGATGCGCCCCGTGGTCTCGCTCCAAGCTGCTCTCAAGCGCCTGCAGAGCGGTGAAATTTCCCGGATAAACGTGGAGGCTCCGGAAGAATTCCGGCCACTGGTGCAACAACTCAACCAACTTCTGGACTCCCTGGACCAGCGGCTTGAGCGCTCCCGGGAAGCGCTCGCAAACCTGTCTCACAGCGTTAAAACGCCCATCGCTGCCGTCAGGCAGGTTCTCGAAGATACCAGCCGCCCGCTGGAAAATGATCTGAGGCACGAGATGGGATCGCGCCTGAGTGATATTGACCGGCAGTTGGAAGCGGAAATGCGGCGCAGCCGGTTTGCGGGTCCTCAGGTGGGTAAAAGCGCCTATCCCGTTCAGCAAGCCCGCGATCTCCTGTGGATGCTGGGCCGGCTCTATCCCGAAAAGTCGTTTGAACTGTCAACGTCACTCAGCGGCGAGTGTCACTGGCCAATCGAGGAACAGGACCTGAACGAAATATTAGGGAACCTTCTCGATAATGCCGGTAAATGGTCGACCTCGTGCGTTGAACTTTCTCTGACACAAGGAAAAAGCATTGCCAGCATCGTTGTGACTGATGACGGCCCCGGAGTCAAAGCTCATGAAATGTCCAGCCTGGGCCAGCGCGGGTTGCGTCTGGATGAACAGATACCCGGGCATGGCCTGGGACTCGCCATCGTAAGTGAGATCGTTGAGCGGTACGGTGGGAACATAACCTTCTCATGCACTTCCAGGGGATTGAGCGTAGCTGTCGAAATGCCCAGCTAGCCTGCGAGCATCAACTGGATATAGCCCTCCCGATATCACTCTTGAACCTCGACATGACTGCTGAGTTCGGATGTTCCTCAGCATGCTTCCCAGAAGCCGCCAAACGAGCGCCTCCATGGGCAGAAAAACCGGGCCTGGATTGGTATTGGCAGGGTTTTTATGGCACTGTCCCGCGCCAGAATTTATTAAAAAAGGTTTAGTTTATGATTAAGGGCAACGACAAATCAGGCGGAGACTATTCAATAGCTCAGCTTGGCGACCCAGTAGTACTCACGCTCAGCGTTGGTTTTATTGCGCTGTTTGTTGGCTTTTCTCTGTTCGATCTCAAAGGCGTAGCTGAGCTGATTGGTAACGGTTTTGCCTGGACAGCCAAAGTGTTTGGCACTTACTTCCAGATGTTGTTGTTGGCCACATTCTTTATTGCTATTGGTCTGGCTTGTACCCCGGCAGCCAAAGCCAAGATTGGCAACCTTGCCAAGCCAGAGATGAGCACCTTTCGATGGCTCTCTATCATTATGTGTACTCTGCTGGCCGGTGGTGGCGTATTTTTTGCGGCTGGCGAGCCCATCTATCACTTTGTAGTAACACCGCCTGCCTACACCTCAGAGCCGGGCACTGCGGCTGCAGTTTCCAATGCACTGGCTCAGTCCTTTATGCACTGGGGCTTCCTGGCTTGGGCCGTTCTCGGCACCTTGGCCGCAATCATTCTGGCTCACGCCCACTATGTGCAGGGCAAACCACTGCAACCACGCACACTGCTTTACCCGGTATTCGGTGAGCGCGTTATGAGTGGCTGGCTGGGCAGTGTAGTAGACGCCTGCTGCGTAATCGCCATTGTAGCCGGTACTGTTGGCCCCATCGGCTTTCTCGCAACCCAGATGAGCTTTGGGCTCAGCGAACTGTTTGGCCTGACTGATGGCCTGATAACACAAATGGCCATCCTGATTGCCTTGGCTATGATCTACGTGACCTCAGCGGCAACCGGCGTTCACCGTGGCATTCAGTTTTTGAGCCGGATGAACGTGTTTTTGGCATTGGCCATCGGAGCCATTATTTTTGTCTTCGGCCCTACTTTGTTCCTCACCAACACCTACTTCCAGAGCATGGGCCAATACGTTTCTTCCTTCATGGCTATGGCAACCATGACGGCCGATACCGCCCCGGACTGGTGGATGCAGTGGTGGACTGTGTTCTTCTTCGCATGGTTTATTGGCTATGCACCGCTGATGGCCATTTTTGTTGCCCGTATCTCTCGCGGCAGAACCATTCGTGAAATGATTCTGGCGGTTGCGGTTATGGCACCTGTTGCCACTACCATCTGGTTTACCCTGCTGGGCGGCTCAGGCATCTACTACCAGATGACCGGCGTGATAGATCTGACTGAGGCTCTGAACAGCTTTCGCTTCGATATAGCAACTTTGACGGTTGCCCAGGCTCTGCCAGGCGGCGGCTTCATGGCACTGGCTATTCTGGTACTAACCACGGTTTTTGTTGCCACCACCGGTGACTCCATGAGTTACTCCATTGCTGTTGTGAGCACTGGCCACGATCAGCCGAATACTTTTGTGCGCGCATTCTGGGGTTTGGCAATGGCAGGCATGGCAGGCATTCTGCTGTACATGGGTGCGGGGCAGATCAGTGTGCTTCAGCAGTTCATTGTGATCACAGCCATTCCGGTATCTCTGATCCTGCTGCCTTCTCTGTGGCTCGGCCCCAAAGCGGCTTATGCCATGGCGCGGGAACAGAAGCTGATTCCTGAATAAACAATACTGATCAGCAGCCTCGGGAGCGTCGCTCTCAGGCTGTGAAACATTCTTGCTCCTCCCGACAAGCGCTCTGCTTTGCGGGAGGGGCAAGCACATCAGCACCCTGCCCCGTCACACCACGTCATACTGCAACTTCTCCAGAACAAAAGAGTGCATAGCTTGAGCTGCCGGGCTGAGCGTGCGGTTTGCCGCCTGCACCAATCCAATTCTGCGCACCACATCCGGATCACTTAACGGGATAAAGCAAAGGTTAGCGCTGTGCTCCGGGAACGCCAATCGCGGCAGGGTTGTTATGCCAGCACCCGCTTCCAGCATGGCAATCAGTGAAATCATATTGGAAATGTAAAAAGCGCTGTTCTCCACCAACTCCGTAGCCTCAGTGCCCATCAATAGCCGGGATGTTCCGTTCCGAATCAACTTTTCACCCTGCAAGCTGCGCCAATCCAGCGACGTTGCCGCAGCAAAGACATGATCCTTACGACACACCACCCCAACCTTGTCCTCAAAGAGGTGGGTGTATTCCAAGTCATCAGTATTTTGCCAAAGACTGGTTATTCCCAGATCAACCTCACCGTGCGCCACCATCTGACAAACATAGTGGGCGTTTTCATCATGCAAACTGATATTGAGACCGGGAAACTGCTCAATAAACTCCGCCAGGAACGACGGCATAATCCGACTGGCCACCGAGGGCACGGTGGCAATGTGTATGTGGCCCTGCTGCCCACCAGCCTGGCTCACCACATCTTTTGCAGTGCGGTCATGCTGGCCTACCAGATCACGGAACCTTGGCAGGCAGTACTCACCAAACGGCGTTAACTTGTTTTGTGCGCCACGCTCAAACAGGTTCTGCCCAAGGCGGTTTTCCAGCTCACGCACGGCCATTGAGATGGCTGGCTGGGTACGGTGCAATCGCCGGGATGCCCCGTGAAAACTACCCTCTTCCACAACCGTGATCACATAGCGTAACTGCTGAATTTTCAGCTCTGGCAATATTGCACTCACCTGATAAGCACTCCTTATCGCTCAATCTTTATAATTGATTATTCTTATTATTACATCTTGACTAGTATGCATGCATCGTAAATAAGGAGGTCGTCATGTCCACTTCGCATCCGCTTTATATCAATGGCCAATGGGTAACCGGGGCTAGCAGTATCACCAACACCAGCCCGTCTGATCTCAGCGATGTTATCGGCGAGTATGATCAGGCTACCAACGAGCAAACCAAAGAGGCCATCAGTGCCGCCCAAAGCGGTTTTGCCCAGTGGAGCCAAAGTGGCCTTGAGCAGCGCTATAACATTCTGATGGCAATCGGTAACGAGCTGATTGCCCGCCAGGATGAACTGGGCGAGTTGCTTTCCAGAGAGGAAGGCAAGCCTCTAGCAGAAGGCAAAGGCGAGGTTTATCGCTCTGGCCAGTTTTTCCATTACTACGCCGCCGAAGTTCTGCGCCAGATTGATGAGCGTGCAGACTCCGTTCGCCCTGGCGTGGAAATCGACGTTCGGCGTGAGCCACTTGGTGTTGTGGGCATCATCAGCCCATGGAACTTTCCGATGGCAACCGCCGTCTGGAAAATCGCCCCTGCACTGGCCTTTGGCAACGCGGTGGTATTCAAGCCCGCCAACCTGGTTCCTGCCAGCGCCTGGGCGCTAGCTGAAATCATCAGCAGACAAAACCTGCCTGCAGGCACCTTTAACCTGGTGATGGGTTCCGGTGGCGAAACCGGCGAAACCCTGATCAACAGCCCGGACATACAAGCCATTACCTTTACCGGTTCCCTCGAGGTAGGCCGCAGGGTTGCAGCAGCTACCGTAGGCAATCTGGTTAAGTGCCAGCTCGAAATGGGCTCAAAGAACGCCCTGATCGTGCTTGATGATGCAGACCTCGACCTTGCCGTAGAAGCCGCATTCAACGGTGCCTATTCAGGTAGTGGGCAAAAGTGCACCGCATCCTCGCGCTTGATCGTGACAGAAGCTGTTCATGATGAGTTTGTATCAAAACTGAAGGCACGGCTTGAGCAGGCCAAGGTCGGTCACGCGCTTGAAGAAGGTGTACAGATTGGCCCCATCGCAGACAAGCGTCAGCTGGAATCCAACATGGCGTGGATTGAGCGCGCCAAGGCCGACGGCGCAACACTCGCGTTTGGTGGCTCCAGAGTAGACACCAAAACCGATGGCTACTACATGCAGCCTACGCTCTTCACCGACACCACTAATGATATGGAAATCAACCGGGATGAGGTATTCGGCCCCATTGCGTGCGTCATCAAGGTACCCGACTACGAAACCGCGCTGTCCACCCTGAACGACACCCAATATGGGCTGACAGCCGGCATCATCACCAACTCATTAAAAATTGCTTCAGACTTCAAAGCCCGGGCACAAACCGGCTGCGTGATGGTGAATCTGCCAACCGCAGGTACGGATTACCACGTTCCGTTTGGAGGCCGCAAAAACTCCAGTTTCGGCCCCCGTGAGCAGGGTCAGTATGCCCGCGAATTCTACACCGTTGTGAAAACCTGCTACGTGCGGGCCTGATAAGAGGATGAACTCCATGCTCACCATTGATGGGCTTCAGTACTCCAACTGGTCCCGGGAGATATTCGAGCAGATGCGTGCCGGCGGTGTTTCCGCTGTGCACGCCACTCTGGTTTACCACGAGAACACGCGGGAGACTCTCTCACGATTTGGTGACTGGAACCGGCGCTTCGAACAACATAGCGACCTGATCATGCCGGTCTATGAAGCCGAGGATATCCAGGTAGCACAGGAAGCTGGCCGAATCGGCATCTTTTTTGGCGCCCAGAACTGCTCGCCCATCGAAGATGACATCGACATGATTGCCGTGATGCGCCGCCTTGGCCTGATGATCATGCAGCTCACCTACAACAACCAAAGCCTGCTGGCCGCTGGTTGTTATGAAGCTGAAGACAGTGGCGTGAGCCGGTTTGGTCGACAGGCCATCGCGGAAATGAACCGTGTGGGCATGATCATCGATATGTCCCACAGTTCGGAAAGATCTACGCTGGATGCCATTGAACTCTCCAGCCGGCCGGTGATTATTTCCCACGCCAACCCGGCTTCGTTTCATCCGGCGAAGCGTAACAAATCAGACAGGGTACTGAAGGCCATTTCGGAAAGCGGCGGGTTACTTGGTTTCTCCGTATACCCCTTTCACCTGAAAGACGGGCCGGACTGCACCCTCGAAAGCTTCTGCAACATGGTGGCCGATACCGCGGATTTGATGGGCATAGACCACATCGGCATTGGCACGGATTTGTGCCAAGGTCAGCCGCAGTCGGTTCTGGACTGGATGCGCAACGGCCGCTGGTCGAAAGAAATGGACTTTGGCGAGGGCAACAAGAACAACGCCGGATGGCCCAGGCCTCTGTCGTGGTTCAAGGACAACCGCGACTTCCCTGCCATTATCGAGGGGTTGCGACAAAAAGGATTTAACGAGACAGAGATAGAGAAAATCATGGGTCTTAACTGGCTGAACCAACTGAAAATCGGTACCAAGCCTTTGTAATGATCCTGAAATGCCAGCATGCACGGATGGCCAAACAGCACAGATAGAGCAAGGTGCAAAAACAACAAAGGTAGGCATCATGAAAAACAACAACATCAAGGCCGGTGGAGACTATTCTATAGCTCAACTTGGCGACCCCATTGTCCTTGCGTTAAGCGTGGGCTTTATCGTTCTGTTTGTCGGATTTTCGCTGTTTGATCTCAAAGGCGTGGCTGATTTGATTGGCGGTGGCTTTGCGTGGACGGCCAAAGTGTTTGGCACTTACTTCCAGATGTTACTGCTGGCAACCTTCTTTATCGCCATGGGTCTCGCCTGCACACCAGCAGCAAAGGCCAAAATCGGCAACCTCGACCGGCCGGAGATGAGCACCTTCCGCTGGCTCTCCATCATTATGTGCACCTTGCTGGCCGGCGGCGGCGTGTTCTTTGCGGCCGGTGAACCCATCTATCACTTTGTTGTGACACCTCCTGCGTATACAACAGAACCTGGTACCGCAGCGGCGGTGTCCAATGCCATGGCACAGTCCTTCATGCACTGGGGCTTTCTGGCTTGGGCGGTTCTGGGAACTCTCGCGGCGATTGTTCTGGCCCATGCTCACTATGTGAAGGGCAAACCGCTGCAGCCAAGAACACTGCTGTACCCGGTATTTGGTGAACGCATTATGTGCGGTTGGCTGGGCAGTGTGGTGGATGCCTGCTGCGTGATTGCTGTCGTTGCCGGAACCGTTGGCCCTATCGGCTTTTTGGCCACCCAGATGAGCTTTGGGCTTAGCGAATTATTCGGCATGACAGACGGCCTCGCCACACAAATGGCCATTCTGGTGGTTCTCGCAATTATCTACGTGACCTCCGCGGTAACGGGTATTCACCGCGGCATACAGTTCCTCAGCCGGCTAAACGTGTTTCTGGCGCTGGCTGTCGCCGCGATCATTTTCGTGTTTGGCCCAACACTGTTCCTCACCAACACCTATTTCCAGAGCATGGGGCAGTATGTGTCTTCATTCATGGAAATGGCCACCATGACCGCTGAAACGGCGCCGGGCTGGTGGATGCAGTGGTGGACCGTATTCTTCTTTGCCTGGTTTATTGGTTATGCACCGCTGATGGCAATCTTCGTGGCCCGCATCTCTCGCGGCAGAACCATCCGCGACATGATTCTGGCGGTTGCCGTGATGGCGCCTATTGCCACCACTATCTGGTTTACCTTGCTGGGCGGCTCAGGCATTTACTACCAGATGACCGGCGTGATTGATCTTGCCGAAGCACTGAACAACTTCCGCTTTGATGTGGCCACCCTCACGGTCGCCCAATCCCTTCCCGGTGGCGCATTCATGGCGCTGGCAATTCTGGTGCTGACTACCATTTTTGTCGCCACCACAGGTGACTCCATGAGCTACTCCATTGCCGTAGTAAGCTCAGGCCACGACCAGCCAAATACCTTTGTGCGGGCCTTCTGGGGCCTGGCGATGGCCGGCATGGCCGCCATCCTGCTGTACATGGGCGCCGGGCAGATCAGTGTGCTTCAACAGTTTATTGTGATCACCGCTATTCCGGTGTCGCTGGTACTGCTGCCATCGCTGTGGCTTGGGCCCAAAGCGGCCTATGCCATGGCACGAGAGCAGAAACTCATATCCTGATAACTTTGAACACTAGCCTGTAGATATGCCTGTAAGGGCAAGGGTGAGATCATGATTTCAGCAACCTCAGCATCCGCACCACACGACAACCTACGCCCTGCAAGTGAGGTGATGAAGCTGGAACGGCTGGGCAGCATGTTTGCCAGCCGGCTCAGCTTTGTCAGATCGCTAATGCGAAAAATGATCGCTGAAAGTTGGCAGATTACCAATACGGTGTTTGATCTGGATTCAAAGGGCCACGGCCTGGCGATCTACCGCATCACAACACCGGGTAACTACTACGAGTGTGTGATTTTTTCCAGGGATCTGGAGCCAGAACAGCGGTCCGACCGGGTAATAGCGGAAGCATGGGATGTCACCTTTGCCCTGGTTGAAGGCGAAGCAGAAAGCTCGCTGCTGGAACAAATGGCGGCCAACGTACCCTTGCAGGAAGCCGGCCGCCAGCACCCGAGGGTACTTGTGCTCTCACGGGCCAACAGAAGCCTGCGCAATTTCAGCCAGTTTCTGGCGGCTCTTTCTGCGGGAAAACAACCTGATCCTGGGTGGCTAACGGCCGTTGGCTATCTCTACAGAACCACGGCGGTTTATGGCAACGGCAAGTTTGGCATTGCTGACTTTGCCCGGCTTGAGCGCAATCCGGATTTTAATCGTCCATTTGCAGCCCAGATGCTGGCCGTTTACGTGCTACGGCAGTTCTCAGTGGAACAGCTGAATCATCTGGCAAAAGTGCAGTCGCCCGATCGGGCCGTGCCTTTGCACCCGGAGCTGCAACGCTATTTGGGCATTGGCAATTCCACGGGGCTTGGTATGGCTCCGTTTCTTATCGACCACCCGCAACTGATTCAGCAGTGGGTTTACGGTAGGGAGCGCGCTCTGGCCTTTGCCCGTGCAGAGCCTGCGAATGAACAAACCCACAAGGCATTGCGATCTCTGATGGCTCGCGCTCTGAAGCACCTGCAGCAGACCATCACTGAAGATGAAGAACAGACCCTGCGCAATCGGGAAACAGCCAAGTCGGTTATTGAAGTTATTGAATGGCTCGATCGCACGCCAGCGCACCAGGGGCTTTATAAAGAACTCATAAGCTGGGCCGGGAATCACTGTTCCCTGGAAGCCCAGGAACTCATCAACACCATGCTGATAGAGCTGTACCCGGAACTGGTTGAGCCTATTGATGATGAACTGGGCTGTCAGGAATCCATGGATCTGAAGCCCGACATGAAAGCCTCGAAACTGCGCGACCTGATTCACGAGAAGTTTGACTGGGCTCTGAGTTACCGCGAGGACTGCCCGGATGACAACTACTGGTTCTGGTATCGCTCCGTCGAAAAAGAAGAACCCAGGTTAGGCATTCGCGGAACGGAGTCCGGCGCCGAGAAGGAACTGGCCCTCGCGGTTGGCCCACGGATTAGCCGCTGTCTTACAAAGCTCGATGAATTTCTGGAGAGCAACCCGAATGCCATAGTAGTGGAGTTCCTCCTGGCCAACCCGGGGCAAAAGGAGTGCGTACGCCGCATCCAGACCATCGGAGATACACCTTACGGAGAGATCCGCGCAAACCTCTGGCACAGGGATATGAAACCCATGCACCTGTTAAGGACCAAACTGTCATTTTTTGGCGCCAGCCGGTTTGATCCGAAGTCTGACCGCTGGGTTCGCATCACGTTGTTTCAGGGGGCGCCGCTACCCTGTGAGCTGAACGATCCGAGGCTACCGTTACACCAATTGGATGACTGGGGCTTTCCTCTGGAACCTGGCCTCGAAAGTATTGTGAACGACCAGAAAACCCTGGGTGGCAAGCTATGAAAGTGTCATACAACGAGCTGCAAGGGCTCTCCCGAAAAGCATTCATAGGCATTGGTTTTGACGATGGCGATGCCAGCGATGCGGCTGACATGGTGGCCTGGATGGAAGCCCATGGCCTTAATGGCTTGGCGGCTCTGGGCAAAGGTCTGGACTTTCTGCTCAACGAAGACAAATCCCAGCCACCCAAGCTGATCTACCAGGATGCGGATTTGTGCGTTGTAGATGCCCAGAACAAGACGATTCTTGGCCACGCCAGCCTGGCAATTGAGCTGGGCTATGCAAAGTGCCGGGCCAGAGGCCTCTCGGTTACCAAAATTCGCCACTGCCATAACCGGATGCTGATTGTGGGATACCTTTCCCGCATCGCCCGCCGTGACATGAGTGTTACCGCATTCTGGCGCAACTCTCACGAGCCGTTGACGGAAATTCTGGTGAGCTTTAAATCAGGCGAGGCTGAGCCAGAGATATGCATGTACGGCTTGCCATCCATTCCAGATGACACCGAGCCCAATAACGGCATAACACTGGTGATGGTGAACCACGTAGACCTTCTGCCAAACCTTAAGCCCGAAGCGCCAGCAAATGACCTGATTTTGCAAAACCGCGCCGCAATGCTGGACTGGCATGAACGATCACTCGTTGATGGCATCGAAGTAGACACTGTTCTTTGGGAGCGACTCAAAGTACTGGCAACGAAAATGCTGGTGGAAGCTTCCGACGATTCACGTCAGGGCGCAGGCGCCGGAACAACCGATAACGACTAAGGAGTCACTGATGAATCCATATCCGGTTAAAACAGACTTACCTGCTTCCAAGTCCCCTCTGGCTTGGGCAACCGTGGGCAATGGCATGCTGTTTACAGCACAGATTCCCATTGATGCAGAGGGAAAGGTTGTGGATGGTGGTATTGAGCCTCAGATTATCCAGACCCTGGCCAATCTGAAGCACACACTGGAAAGCGCGGGGAGCCGTGTATCCGACCTGACCCAGGTTGTTATATACGTGACCGACCGGGAACATCTTGCTGTGGTGAACCGGGTATATGCAGATTTTGTATCCGAGCCTTACCCCAACCGCGCCGCCATTATTGTGTCCGGGTTTGCCCGTGAAGAAATGCTGGTGGAAATCCTCGCGTATGCGGTTGTACCTTAAGCCACGAACACTCATTGCCATCACTGCTCTAACTTTTCTGATGATAACGGCTCGTAAGCTTGCTATCGTTAGCCCGTATCGAATGTGATCTGCTCCCCTTACTCGCTCTGGCATTATGAGGGGGGCTATCTTCAAGGATCCGGGTGTTATGTCCAGTAAAGCCACACAATCCCAGAAATTGCTGTTATTCAACCTGTCCGGCAAGCGGCTATTCGGGATTGGCACACTGAAAATCCGCGAAATACTGCCCTTCAAACCGCTCACCAAAATGCCTCACAGTCATCCCGCGGTTGTAGGAGCAACGAGTTTCCGTGGTTCAGCCGTGCCGGTTATTGATATGGCTGCGGCCGTTGGTTATCCGGCGTTAACCGCAGACGAGCAAAAAACGTCGACCATTATTATCACGGACGTTCAACGCCAGGAAACAGGCTTTCTGGTGCGTAGTGTGCAGAAAATCATCGAGACAGACTGGAAGAAGGTGACGTCCCCACCGGCGATGCTGGGCGACAGGGCATTTATTACCGGCCTGCTGAACGTGGATGACGAGATTGTTCAGCTGTTGGATGTTGAGCTTCTGCTGGCGAACGTATACCCCGATTCGCTGGAAACCCGCGATGTTGCGCTCACAGACGTGCAGCGCGAAGCCTTGAAAGCCCTGAACATTCTTTTAGTGGATGATTCCAGAGTTGCTCGCAAGCAACTGTGTGATGTGCTCGACGCCAAAGGCATCCCCTACCAGGTCACCACCAACGGTGACGAAGCGCTGAAAATCCTGCTGAACGATAACGAACTCGGTAGACCGGTCGATATTCTGGTGAGCGATATCGAGATGCCCGGTCTCGACGGCTACGAATTGACGTTTAACGTTCGGGACAGGGCTACTCTGAAACAGCCATTCATCATTCTGCACACATCCTTGAACAGCCAAATGAGCCTGAGCTATGCCAATCAGGTAGGCGCAAACGAGGCCTTAACCAAGTTTGATGCAGACGAATTGCTAAACGCCATGCTCAGAGGCTGCCCGCCCAGGCAATAGGAGAATGACCGGATTATTCTGCTTGGGGTGGTTCAGCCTGAAGATGATTAACGGGCATCCGGTCTTCTCCCCAACTACGATAGACCCGTGCCATTACCCGCTTTAGCTCTTCCTCACCAACATCCGCCGGTTCACCCCGCTCAAGTGGATCGAAGTGGAAGATGTATAGCCGGGAGGTAAACTGCTCGAACGGCAGAGACGCTTCTCCAAACCGCTCCCCCATGCCTTCCGTGCTCACGTGCACATCATCACCCCAGTTTTGGCCACTGTCGTTATTTGGGTTGTAGAAATACGCGCGCATCTCGCCTTCCGGATCCAATGCTATCCGCAGAATGGTAATCGCGTGCCAGCCAATGAAACGTGCGGCCCTGTCGGTTACGGCAATCCCTGCAGGCTGGGGGTGTATCAGAGGTTGATTGCCATTGTAATAAGGGTGGTAACTGGCATAGAAATGCCTGATGAACCCCTCGAGATCCTGCAGGTTACCGGTAGCGACATCCACATTGATGGCAAACCCTCGCCCGGCAGACCAGCCATGGAATTCCGGGTTTACCCACCGGTGCGGGTCGCCCTCACGCCCTATGCACATGCGGCCCATCTCCCCGTATACCCGGTCAAGGTGGGGCACCACAACCAGCGAGACCGGGTCGAGATCCAAGGTCACTTCCGAAGCAACACCACCAAGGCTTTGCGTTGAAGAAACCGGCTGCCCTTCAAAATGCATGACAATTTCGTTGTCTCTGGCCGCCCAGGCAACCATCTGCAAGAGATAGTCAGGGTCGTTGTAGGCCCACATGGACAGAGCTCGAGCAGACTGACAGGTTGGATTGTTACCCTGCCCCACGCCCAAAGGCTGCCCCAGCATATTAAGCACACCCTGGATCAACCAGGTGCCTGCCTGAGGTTGATAGCCATAGGCAAGCTGCAGGCGTTCACGGGCCTCTGGGCAAAGATTCAATCTTGCTTGGCGCCAGAGCGCGGGTGCCACTGGGGGCTGATAAAGAATGCCCCGCTCCAGCATCAGTGCAAGGCCATACAGCCCCTGCGCTGTCTCAGGAAAAACACCTTCAGTGATGAGGGCATACACCAGTTCCCGGTAGCACATCATGCAATCGCGGCCGGTACTCGAGAGCCCCAGGGCTTCGCTTAGCAGGTAATCCTGCCCCTCCAGTATGTAGCGCACAAAGCAGGCATGGTAGGGCGACACCAGGCCGGTATCGTGCATGGAACGGGCAAAGCCGGTAGCTTCATTCTGCAGCGTTGGGCCATCCATGGATTCCAGCCGCTGCTGGTACACCACAATACCCGGGTCTTCGCTGCACGCCCGAGTCGGCCCGTACAAGCTGGAGATGAGTCGGTCCGCACCACGTCCCGCGTTGCCCAAATCGACATTGGGCTCAGCCCTGCAAATGGCAATCTGGGTAATCATCTTGCGCGCGTCACCCACCTGAATCGGGCGCTGCTGCAGAATCCGCCAAATTTCCTCAATCAGGCTATCAATAACGTGTTCGTAGCCAATATGCTCGGCCACGTGCTGCACAACGTGCTGGCTGATAAGTGCCAGCTTGCCCTGCTCACGCTCCGCCTCGCCGGCCATACCGAACAGCAGGCCAAGGTTAATTGCCAGAACCTGCGTCAGGTAGTCCCGTGCCTGCTCAGCAGACACCAGAGGATGCAAATAGGCGCCCCGGACAACCGCCAGCAAACGAAGCTCGCTAAGTGCTTCGATTACTACCGTATCTGCGTTCGGGCTTTGCAAAGAGTGGGTGGTTAAGGAGGGGAGCAAGGTGGCGGGCTCTGCCCAGTCCGAACCTGTGAATACACCGGCTTTTTCAAGGCGCTCTGCGCGCGCTTCAACAAATGCGCAACCTTCCGGCTGCACGAGTATCTGGCGCACAAGTTCGAATACAAGGGTGAGCTTGCCAAATCTGGCCAAACTCTCGCTTTCGTCCAAGGCACGGATAGCATCATCCAGCTTGTGCGCCAAACCATGCAGATCCATTGCCGGACCTGCATGGTCAGATGATTGATCGTTCAAACGATGTTCCTCGGGGCTTGCACCAAACCCCTTAGATGTTAGTGCATCACCCGATTATACATAGATATCCCGATCGCCCTGATGTTTCAGCGATTATCCGTTCAACTTCAGGGTAGAGAGCGTTCTTTCTCGTACTTTCGCCAGCAATTCACCGTCATTCACCAGTGACTGGCCGTAGGAAGGCACCATCACCTTCATGCGCTCCTGCCATTCAGGTGTCTGCATGCTCTGTGCAAAGCAGCGCTCAATAACGCTGATCATTGCATT
Organism: Marinobacter sp. DY40_1A1; assembly: GCF_016597815.1. Lineage (GTDB taxonomy): Bacteria > Pseudomonadota > Gammaproteobacteria > Pseudomonadales > Oleiphilaceae > Marinobacter > Marinobacter xiaoshiensis. The sequence continues at coordinate 147,519 of NZ_VCHA01000002.1, forward strand.
TGCAGCTGTCGATGCACCAGGGGATGCCCCAAGAAGAGCCGCCAGGGTACCGTCTTTCGAGGCCACGATTTCAGTCCCGAACTCCAGTTTCCCGCCACCGCCTTCAGCCTGCTTGATTATCTGCACGCGCTGACCGGCATTCCGCAACTCCCAGTTTTCTTCCTCAGCTTCCGGGAAGAAGTTACGGAGCGCTTCCACACGGTCGCTGTGGGACTGGAAAACTTCGCCGATCAGGTAGCGGGTAAGATCCATGTTGCTCTTGCTCACCGACAACATGGGTTTGAGGTTGCTGGTGCGCACCGAGCCAAACAGATCGAAGATGGAGCCTTGCTTGAGGAAGCGGGTCGTGAAGCCGGCAAACGGGCCAAACAGCAGTGCCGGTTCGCCGTTGATTATACGGGTATCCAGGTGCGGTACCGACATGGGCGGTGCGCCAATGGGTGCCTTGCCGTATACCTTGGCGTGGTGCTGTTTTACGACCTCAGGCTTGCGGCATACCAGCCACTGCCCGCTAACGGGGAAGCCACCATAGCCTCGGGCTTCTGCAATGCCGGATTTCTGCAACAATGGTAGCGCACCACCACCGGCACCCAGGAATACAAAGCCGGTTTCCAGCTTTGTGAGCTCACCGGTGTGCTGGTTTTTAACCCTGACTTTCCAACGGCCATTATCGCGCTGGTCGATGTAATGCACCGGGCAGCTCAACATCAACTCAAAGTTGGGCTGACTTTGCAGGTACTCAACCATGCTGCGGGTAAGCGAACCAAAATCCACATCCGAGCCATGGCGAATGCGGGTTGCAGCAACCCGCTGCATTGGGTCCCTGCCTTCAACAACGAGAGGCATCCAGCTTTCAAGCTCTCGCGGGGACTCGGTGTATTCCATTTCGCGGAACAGGTGGTGTGCGCTCAGAAGTTCATAACGACGCTTGAGAAAGGCGACATCTTTTTCACCCCAAACAAAGCTCTGGTGCGGCGTACGGTTTATGAACTTTGATGGCTCGGGCAGCATGCCCTGCTCTACCAGATGCGACCACAGCTGAAGCGAAACCTCATATTGCGCATTGATCTGGAGCGCACGCTCGATCGCTACATCACCGTCTTCGGTCTCGGGCGTGTAATTCAGCTCGCAGTATCCTGCGTGCCCCGTTCCTGCGTTGTTCCATCCGTCCGTACTTTCATGGGCAACGTGATCCAAACGCTCCAGCATGATAATTTTCAGGGACGGGTCCAACTGCCTGAGCATTACGCCGAGGGTGGCGCTCATGACACCACCTCCGACCAGCACTACGTCTGCCTGTTTAGCGGCCATTGGTTTTTCATCCTAGCTAGTATTGAGCCTTTCGCCCCTTCAAGATTCAAGAAGAGGCCTGACGGGCGCGGGCAAGTCGCGAGGTAAGTGGCGCTGCCTTGGGCGTCCGTTTTGAATGAGCGCGTAATTATCCGGGTTTTCACAAAAATATAAATTGTGATTATTAAAGAACCCGGACCTGTGCGTAAATTGCACGTTAGTTTAACGGTTGTTAGCCCTGCATACGAACGGTGGCTTGCGCTGAATCATAGGTAATAATCCTGATGTGGCTGGCGGCAGGCCGCCGTGAACCTGTGATCACGCCAGCTCATCCGAAAGGGGCTGACCTCAACCGCACATATGCGGTATCTTGCACACCTTTCCGGTGCTTGCGCCTCTGATTACACAGAGCGCTCATGCACCTGCTTTTCAGATGCAACATGACTGGGGCTGAATCTATGGTTATGGCTATTGGCGCAATTATCGCCGGCCTTGTATTACTGGTCTGGAGTGCAGACAAATTTGTTGAAGGCGCTGCCGCCGTTGCCAAGCATCTGGGCATGCCCGCGCTACTTATCGGCATGGTCATCATCGGGTTCGGCACATCTGCACCCGAGTTGGCCGTATCCGCTATGGCCGCGGCCGATGGTAACCCGGGGCTCGCCCTGGGCAATGGCTATGGCTCCAACATCACCAATATTGCGTTAATTGTTGGCCTTACGGCCGTTATCGCACCTATCGCCGTGCACTCCCAGGTAATCCGCAAAGAACTTCCCCTGTTGGTGGTCCTTACCCTGATTGCCGGTGCGCAATTACTGGATGGTGAACTCTCCAGGCTGGATGGCTGGATACTCCTGGGTGTGTTTGCTGTGGTAATGGGCTGGTCGATCTTTCAGGGCTTACGAGGCAAGGGGGACGCGCTGGGAGGAGAAACCGATGCCCAGCTGACCGATAATCTGATGCCCATGAGATCCGCCATAATCTGGCTGATCATTGGCCTCATTCTCCTTGTTGTCAGCTCCCGCCTGCTGGTCTGGGGCGCAGTTACTATTGCCCAAAGTCTTGGTGTGAGCGACCTGGTAATCGGCCTGACCATCGTAGCCATTGGCACATCGCTGCCGGAACTGGCCTCAGCTCTGGCCGCTGTAAGGAAGAACGAACATGACCTGATCCTGGGCAACATTCTCGGCTCAGGCATCTTCAATACGCTTGCGGTTGTGGGTTTGGCTGCGGTTATTCAACCGCTATCGGTAGAACCGGAGGTCCTTTACCGGGACTGGACGCTGATGCTGGCGCTAACGGTTGGCCTGCTGGTGATGGGTTTCGGAATGACCGGTTGGCGCAAGATGATCAGCCGGTTTGATGGTTCTATTCTTTTGCTGGTTTACGTTGCCTATACCGGCTACCTGCTATCAACCGTTGTTGCTGCCAGCGCTAGCTGACAGCAACTGTCGTTGCTGCTGATGATAAACGACGCTCAATCGCCCTCTTTGAACACCATGGCAATGGAGTTCAGGCAATAGCGTTGCCCCGTGGGAGGCGGGCCATCCGGGAATACGTGTCCGAGGTGGCTATCGCAACGGGGGCAACGTACTTCCGTGCGAGACATTCCCAGGCTTGTATCCTCAATGTAGTGAATATGTTCCTTGTCGAATGGCTGAAAAAAGCTCGGCCAGCCAGTGCCGGAATCAAACTTTGCGCTTGAACTGAACAACGGAAGATCACACAGCCGGCAGTGGTAGACCCCAGCCAGCTTGTTATCCAGCAAAGTGCCACAAAATGGATGCTCCGTTCCATGATCCAGCAATACCTGACGCTCTTCTGGCGTCAGGCTTGCGGCTTTCTCTTGAATCTGTGCCTCTGTAAGAGGTGTCAGGTCATAACCTGCAGCAGAACTGCTCATTACCTATCTCCTCAAGCCAGGTTGTCGTTGGAATCGGTGTATTCCGGTTTTAGCCGATCACTGAAGCCCTCAACCAGCTTTTCCATTTTGGGGGCGGCAACAGCCATGATGTATGGCTGGTACGGATTCCTCGCCGCAAAATTCTGATGATGTGCCTCAGCCGGATAAAATGCTTGCAGAGGCTCCAGTGTTGTTACAACAGGGTCAGGATATACCCCGGCTTCATCAAGCTGACGAATGTAGGATTCCACCACCCGCCGCTGTTCCGGTGTTTCATAAAACACCGCAGAGCGGTATTGCGTACCCCGGTCGTTACCCTGCCGATTCAGCTGGGTTGGATCGTGCGCCACCGAGAAAAACACTCTGAGTATCTCCCCGAAACTAATCTGGCGGGGGTCGTAGTGAACGTTCACAACCTCTGCGTGGCCCGTGGTGCCCGAGCACACAGCGTCGTAATTGGCTGTATCTGCTGATCCGCCGGCATAACCGGATTCAACCCGTGTAACGCCATCCAGAGCCAGAACCACTGCCTCCACACACCAGAAGCAGCCACCGGCAAGAACCACTCTCTGCTCACTGTCTCCCGCTGGCAGATCCTGCTCCGGCTCCGGGAAGCGGCTGCGAGGTACTGTCAGGCCTGGAATGCTGCAAGATGATGTCATAATGACCTCTGCTAGTAGTGTGCGTGTCTTTACCAGTTTACTGATTGTGGCCGCAAACAGATCAGTTTATCAATGTTCCCCCATCAATCGCCTCCGCCCCGTGTCAGCTTTAGCGGGTCCATAAGCTCTTCCAGGTGCTTTCGGGCAAGACCACTTCTCTCTTCTGCAACATCAATAACCGGACGACCCGTTTTGTATGCTTCCTTGGCGATCTCCGACGCCAGGCTGTAACCAATCTCCGGGTTCAGTGCTGTTACCAGCACCGGGTTGCGGCCCACGCTGGCATTCAGCGTGTCTGTGTTCACAGTAAAACCCCGGACGCTCTTGTCCGCCAGCATGTTGGTTGCATTGCCAAGCAGGCCAATCATGTCCAGCAGGTTAGCCCCCAGAAGCGGCAGCATAACGTTGAGTTGAAAGTTACCAGACTGCCCTGCGATCGCATTGGCGCTGTCCAGCCCCATTACTTGTGCGCCCACCATGGCCACAGACTCGGGAACTACCGGGTTTACCTTGCCGGGCATGATACTGCTACCGGGCTGCAGGGCTGGAAGGCTGATTTCCGCCAGCCCATGAATCGGGCCACTGTTCATCCAGCGCAAATCGTTGGCAACTTTGGTTAGAACGATGCCCATCCCGCGCAATTGAGCTGACAGCGCCACCGGGCCATCCACTGCACTTATCCCTACAAACTTGTGCTCCATGGAACGGAACGGGTATCCGGTGTTGGCTTTGAGAAACTTCACAAACTGACCGGAAAACTCCGACAAGGCATTCACGCCGGTACCTACGGCAGTGCCGCCCTGAGGAACGGCAAGCAGTTCATTTGCTGCAGCATCGAGGCGCTTCTCAACCGCCAGCAGCTGCTCGCGCCAGGTGCGCAATTCCTGCCCAAGGGTAATCGGCATGGCATCCATAAGATGGGTGCGGCCTGTTTTCACCTGTTCAGAGAACTGGGCTTCGCGCTCGTATATTACGCCGCACATATGCATGAGTGCGGGAATGAGCCGCTCCCGAATGCCTATTACTGAACTCACGTGAATAGCGGTTGGTATCACATCGTTAGAGCTCTGGCTCATATTCACATGATCGTTAGGGTGCACCTCTACGCCGTTTCTGCCGGCAATGGACGCAATCACCTCATTCACATTCATATTGGTGCTGGTACCCGAGCCGGTCTGATAACGGTCAATCGGGAACTGGTCAGCAAACTCTCCGCGAATGAGCGCTCGGCATGCGTCGGTAATCGCATCGCAACGGTTGTTATCAAGCAGCCCCAAACTGGCATTGGCTTCCGCAGCGGCCTGTTTAACGTGGGCAACCGCCGCAATAAAAGCCGGCGGCATGGGCTGACCACTAACCGGGAAGTTATCAACGGCACGCTGGGTCTGGGCGCCCCAAAGAGCGTCTGCCGGCACGTGGACATCGCCCAAGCTGTCGGTTTCTGTTCTGTACTCGCTCATCACTCCCTCCTATCCATCCGTTTACGCATCAGGTTATGCATCTGTATGGCACGACCGCGTTAGTGTATCAACTAAAGCTCGGCATATTTTCTCAAGATAGAAACGCCAATGCAGTCACATAACCCCAACGAACAGCGGACTCCAGGCACGTTTGTAGGAAATTCCTACAGCAAAGCGTGCCGGGATTGCTAATCTTCTTGTCAGGCGAGATTTCAGGACTGCACCCACAATGGCCATTACGGAAGAACCACACATTTTCCTTCGTTACGACTGCGAAAATGCGCGCAATATTTTTGAAGAAGAGCTCGGTAACGACCTGCGCATTGATGCATTTCCAACGGATCAAGCCGCTATCTCGGCCCTGGAACGCGGCCCAGCGTCACCCAACGCCTTGTTCATTTTAGCAAGCCAGTCGCCAATCCAAGCCAGCCCCCCGCTGCTGGTGCATGCGCGAGATACCCACCCCGACCTGTTGAAAATCCTGATCAGCGATACTGTTCCGCTGGACATGCTGGTTTCTTTGCTGGAACAGCGACTGGTTGATCGCTGTTTTGAACAGCCGGTGGATCCGGACCTCATACGCTCCCACGTTCTTACCTCCGCGTTGGCCAGCAAACCCGGTTTGCCCGGCAGGGTTTCAGTGCCTGCCGCAGAAGCACCGATCGTCCTGATCGTGGATGATGAATCGACGGCCACAAAGTACCTTGCCCGCCAGTTGGAGCGCATGCAGAACGATTTTCGTGTGCTGTGCGCCGACAGTGCCGAGCAGGCTCTGGAAACCATCCAGTCACAAAGTGGAACATTGGCTGTAGTAATGACAGACCAGCGAATGCCGGGCATGCAGGGCAAGGAACTCATCGATGAACTCAAACAATCACACCCGGCAACTATCCGCATCCTCACCTCGGCATACGGCGAAGTGCGCGTAGCGCTTGATGCCGTGAACGAGGGGGAGATTTTCCGATACCAAAAGAAACCCTGGCGGGCAACGGAGTTGTTGCCCCTCTTTCAGGAGGCCGTGTCCCGGCACCTGACCTTGGCGTCAGCGAGGGAAAACACATTATCTCAACTGGAGCGCCAATTTTCAGAGCTACGCAAACAGCGCCGTGCACAGCTTCTGGAAAATCTTTCAGACTCTGTAAATGCCGCCGCTGGCGCACCAGCCATGTCGCTTTTTTTGCAGGCCCTGGATGCCATCCCTTGCCTGGCAGCCAACTCATCACACCTGAGAGCGAGCCTCGAAACCAACCTTGAGAAGGACCTGGTTCAGCAATTTGGTGAACAGGTACAGCAGCAACTAACACGGTTGCAAGTAACCGCTTCTGCCAGCACGAAGCTTGACGAAGCGTCTGTTCGCGCTGCATTGCAAAGCGCCGGGCTGGCCAAAGATGAACGCTACAACGCAACATCAACACTGTCAGTGCTCTGCCAGACGCTCACAACGCTTTTAGCAGCTTCCGGGCAGGACTGGCGCAATCTGGAACTGAGCCAGTCTTCTGACAATCAACTGGTACTGGCCAGCACAGTTCCGCTGAAGCTCTATGCACACCTGCTTGCACCACTGACGAGGCTATCCCGACCACTACTGGAGCAACAGGTGGCGCTTCTCTTGCTTGTCGTAACCACGTACCAGCTGGGGGGCTGGCTACAGATCAGCGGCGCGGCCCAGTCGTACGAACTTGTGCTTTCCTTGCCGCTGGCTAAAGCAACGGTGGTCTGATGTCTCAGAGTAACCGCAAGCTAAGGCTTTACGTAACCATTGGCCAGCGACTGTTTCGGGACAGCTTGCTATTCCAGCTCCTGTTGCACAACGAAATTGATCTGGTGGGTGAGTCCGAAAGCGGAATCGACACCTTGAAAAATCTGGAATCTGCCCGACCAGGCGTCTTGATTATTGAAGAGAATTTGCCGGACAACGATGGCCTGACCATTGCTGAGCATGCACTGAGCGAACACCCGACCATTGCGGTGTTACTGATTTCAGATACCCCGGTTAACGCCAACAGGCTGGCGATTTATCTGGAGGCTGGCATCAAGGCCGTTGTATCGAAACACCAGCCCATTCAAGATCTGGTTAAAACTCTGTTCTACATCCGCAACGGGCAAGTATATGTGGGAGCCTGGCAAAAGCCGGACGCGCCATCGCAAGGTATGCTGAATGCCTACAATGCGCTGTCAGGCCGTGAGCGAGAAGTCGCCCGGTTGATAGCCAGCCGCACTCCCATCAAGGATATTGCCGAACAGTTAGGTGTGTCCTGCAAAACAGTGCACTCCTACAAGGACAGAATTTTCGTCAAGCTCGGGTTCGAGCGCCTGCCAGAACTGATCCTGTTCATGAAACGCCACCACAATGGAGCCGCGGCATGACATTGCTCTCCGGCATGGATCAGGTTCGACAGTTGCCAGCACACCAGCAGCGACGTTACGAGCGCTTCTATCGCAGCCAGTCCCGGTTCCGGGTGCTGCCACTTTTTGCGGATGTGTCTCTGGGCATCACCTTTATCGGGACTCTCATATTCCTGTCTGGGCTTGCCCTATCGCCCACAGCGCCGGGTATTAGCGGTACTCACCTGTTTTACACCGCCGTTCTTGCAGGGCTGATAGCCGCTCACCGCTTTACGGGGCTGCGACGAGCGTCTCCTTTGATTGTCTATCTGGTGTTTTTCCACATGGCACTGTTCAGCTATTTGGGTTACATCGTCACCAGTGCTTCGCTGCCCCCTATCGTGGGCCTGCTTCTCTTCATAAGCTCCGTAGGGATCATCACCCTGTCCATGGTCCATACCATCATCATACTGGTGATTAACCTGGGCCTGTTGACGGTGGCTACTGCACTGGCTGTACCGGCCAGTGACTTTGGCAGCGCGCTAACAGCAATACTCACCAACTGGCTGGTGTTGATGTGCCTACTCATTGCCCCTGTATCGGCTCACTTTTTTCGCATGTTCTTGCGCAATCTTTTAGCCCTGCAATTCCTGCTCAAAGATCGCAACCGCACACTATCTCGGACCTTGCATGCGCTGGAGATAACCGAAGGCAGGCTGGCCCAGGAGCAAAAGCATCAGGCCCTGAGCCATATGGCAAAAGGTCTTCTGCATGAAATCATGAACCCGCTGAACTGCGCCAGCCAGGCCGTGGACTACGCCAGTGCCATCAACCGGAACAGCGACTTGTCAGAAGCACTGGACGATGCGGCACTACACCAGAAACGCATCGCCGACATAGTGTCTGACCTGATCGATTTCTCGCGGCCAGAGCCGGATCACGGTATAGAAACAGCCGATTTGGGCGCTCTCTTTGAAACGGCTCTGCGCTTATGCAAACACCAACTCAGGGGCACGGATGTGCGTCTTGGCATTCCGGCAAATATGTCGGTGGCCTGTTATCCGTCGGCGCTGACCCAGGTTTTTGTAAACCTGTTGCTGAATTCGGCATCCGCACTGGAAAAGGGGCGGGCGTCGCGGCGCATCGACATAACGGCTACGCCAAAGGCTGAGAACCTGACTATAGGCATACGGGACAATGGCCATGGCATAGCACCCGAGGACATTAAACGGCTGACAGACCCCTTCTACTCAACCAACAGGACGCCGGACAATCTTGGCCTCGGGCTGAGTATCTGCCAGACCATCATGCGTCACCATAACGGCCAGATGGAGATTTGCAGCGAGCCAGGTGAGTGGACGGAAGTTATCCTTACTCTGCCTCAGTCACCACACTAATACCGGAAAAGCACTCTCAGCGTGAACGCATTGCCAGTCGGGTCTGGTGCGAGGATAGTGCCCTCCACCTTTGGTACCAGCCAGTTCAGCCGAAGCTGAAACTGGTTACCCAGGTAATAGTTTGCCCCGACCAGCGCAATCGCCGCTCGCGCGCCTAGATCCCGGTCCTGCAAGTCGACCGCACTATAGCGAGCCACCAATTCAACGGCCCCCGCCGGCCCCGGCGAATCGGGGCCCTTGAACTCACCGTGTTTGTATCGGCGGTGGTCATTGGTGAGGAAAAAGCCTACTTGCAGGTAAGCACCGCTAAACCGCCAGTGCTCTCCGTTCTCACGTTCAACCTGCTGCGCCATCGCCTCACTCACCACAGTTAGCCGCCCTGACGACCAGGCTGCTTCCAGCCCTCCCAAGGTAGTGTGCCGGGCCTCAAAGCGCGGACTGCGCAGGATATTGTCAGCACTGAACACCTCACCTCTATCTTTGACCTGAAACCGAGCGCCATTCAAATCGCGCCAGGATGCGGCGATGCCGAAATGCAGTGTGCGCCGATTATTCTGAACGGGAGCAACGGTGTAGCGGCCCGTCACTGCCCGGGTCTCCTCCCCCTCCGGTTCTTTGGTAAACACGCCGAAAAACCAGGTGTTGGCTTTATTCAATTGCCCAATCGCCAGGCCTTGCGAACGACCTGGCGCAAAAGCCGATGTCACCATCGAGCGCTCACTGGTGCTGATGTTGGTATAACCAGTAAGACGCTCAAACCCAAAAGGCTCTTTGAAGCGCCCCAGCTTTGCCTCAAACCCGTTCGCGCCTTGGTATTGAACATACGCATCACCCAGTTCGGTTTCCCCGCGGTTACCCCGAGCCTTGTAGCTTCCGTCTATTTCTGCAGCCCAATTGCTTCCCCATTCCATTTCAAGTTCCAGTTTGGCGTTGCGCACGATGCCTCTGGTGGTATCAGGGTCGCCCTCTTCATTATAAAAAGGCCCAAAACGGTCAACTCCGGCGGCAATATACCCACCAAGATCCAGTTCCAGCGGGTCAGCCCTCAACGCTGATGGCGGAAGCAAAACAACCAACGCCAACCCTGCTATCAGCCAGGTCCGGTGGAGGTCAGCAAGCATTGTGCCCTTCCAGACGAAAATGCATGCGGAGCATAGCGGTATCCCGCAGATAGCTGATGGACACCACATCTACCCGAAACACATCCAGCCCGGTTCGCTCGCGCAAATCTGCAATTAACACCGCTTGTTGCCGGGCATGTACATTCTCGATTTTTTCGTACTCGACCTCTTTTTCTCCGTGCCGGGGTAGCAATAGTCGGGTTTCAAGAACCCGTGCCAAAAGAATAATCAGCAGGTTCAGCCCCGCCAGTTCGTAGTGCTGCATAGTGCCCACTGCCGCCAGCAGTGCCATGGCAATCACCAGAAAGAGATAAGTCATTTCCTTGATGCCAAGCGCCTCCGTTCGATAGCGCAACATTGAAAACACTGCGAACAGACCGAACGCAAAGCCCATGGTCACCGTAACCGAGTGCAGTAACGAGGTAACAAGAAAAACGCCCACCCCAAACAGAATGAAAGAGGCCGCGTTCTCCCTGTGACGAGAAAAGGCGTAATAGCACCGAATCAGAACAAATACGGAAACCGTGTTGATGATCAGCCGGATCACAAAATAGAGATCAACTGCCGATTCCATAAAGACTCCTTAGCAACGGCTTGAAACGATTGGTTTTTAATTGAGACCCATAAAGCAGGCTCGTGCCCACGCAGTATTTACTGAATGCCACCGGGCGGCAGCCGTGCCTGGCCAGGCTTTGCAGCATGGGGGAGCACCCTGAGTGACGATCATGCTTTACTTCCACAATGGCCACGCCAGACAGGTCAACAGACAGGGTTCGGTCGGGGGAGTGGAAGGCAAGCTGAGTGTCTATCGTGATCCGCTCAGGGTTCTGGGTGCTAATAAGGGTAATGCGCTGATAGGACACAAAAAGAGCCGGCTGCATCCCTGCAACCGGCAGGCCTGATTGCTCTTTCAGAAACCTTGTGGCCGAGCCATCCACGAAGGATTCAAACGTAACCGGCACCCGTGTTTTTACCGTGCGCTGGCGATTGGTTTTCTTTTTCACTTCCAGAAACATGATCTTGCTATGGCGATAGTGCCTTAGCCGAACCTTGAGCCGATTGAGCTTTCCGTTATGGTGGTCCAGAAACAGGCGCCGATCCGGGCTATCAAAATACAGGGTGTCGTAGACAAAGCGCCGGCATCCATCCATATCCAGTATCGTGTAGGCACCTCGCAGGCCCTGCAGGCACTGCTCCAGAGCCCCAGGCTGCACCACGAACTTGGCATCGACCCGGTCCATCAAAGCAACCCGCATCTGGTCGGCCAGGCCGTGGCCACAAAAGCCTGCCAGGGGATTGAGAACAGCCATATTCATTGCACATCAGGCCCATACTCAAGTGTCGCATCCAGCGTCAACTCAACATCGCCTGCGCTGGCACCTGTGCCAACCTTGATGAAAGTGACCTTGCCCTTCGCCCCAAGAGCCAAGGTGCGCACATCGCCAGGCAGACTCTCATCCACTTCGAACAGCAAGGCGTTGGTGGCAAAACCATGAAATTCATGGGTGCCTGGCACATAGTCTGATGCTTCGATAAACAGTTGCAGAACGTAGGGCTTATAGGCGTTGCTTGCATCCACACCAATAAGCAACAAGCTAATAACTTCCGGTGAGGACTCAGTGTCCACGGAGTAAACCAGACTATCCACACCGAAGGACGCAAAGGTCAGGCTGGCCGTTACAGGTTGCCCACTCGGCAGATTGAACTGGAAAGCTCCAGTATCCGTGCCATTCAACGCAGCCACTCTGCCGGTTAAAGGTGTGGTAACCGGCGCACTGCAATCGGGCCGGGTATCCGCAAGCCGGTATACCGCACCAGAAGGTGGGTCTTCCGCCAGCGCCTGCTCCAGTGCAACTCTGCGAGGCATGCGATAACTGTCATCTGCGGGCTCACCCTTGCCCGCTATAAATGCTTTGAGGCTGGCCACACTGGCCTCAGAGGTACCCGTCAGCACCCGAACCTGCTCCAGTTCCTGTAGCAATTGACTCTCGTTCCACTGGGTCGCCAGCAAATCCTCCAACTCAGCTTCGTATTGAGCCCGGTATTGCGGAAGATTAAACAGGCGGTCTGCCAGAGAAAAGTTTCTGTAGAACACCCCGGTGCCCGGTTTCAGCGGGTGCTCTCCACGAAAGGCGGTATCTGCCCCCCAGGGAATGAAATGGAAGCGGCCATCAGCCGGGGATCGATAGATATGAAAGTTATTGGCGTTGCCGGTAGCGGAATCCCAGGCACCAATAAGGGTTTCAACGGCCCAGAAGCGAATAAACTGATCCACATCCACCAGCTGCGGCAGCACGTTCATCAATTGGTCATCTGGCAGCGCCAGCGCATCGGTCACCGATTGCAGATCACTGCGGTCGTTTTCCTTTTCGTTGGTCTTCTTCTCGAATCTCTGGCTTAACCAGGTGCCAAAATCAGAAGTCTGTGCCTCATATTGATTGCCGTCATCATTACCAAAGGCACGGGCAAGAAATGGCTTTTTGATGGGCTCTACATTGGTAAAGATGCCAAGATTTTGGCCGTTCACCCGAACCCGGGCGTAATTACACCGGGGGGCTGCAATGCCGGCCTGACGAAACTGCTCGTAAGCCAGACATTGGCGGGCATTGGATGGATCCTGACGGTTGTTGTTCAGGGTCATCCGGGAACTGTTCTGATAGGTTCTGCCATCCCAAAGGTCGTTAAAATCCAGTTTTAGGGAGGGGATGCTCGGGCTGAGCGAGCCGATATAGCCTTTCTTGCGAACCACCACATCCTTCATGGCAACACCATCGATGGTGACGCTGGCTGAAAACTCGGTGTAGTCGTAATCGGACAGGCACTCTCGCGCCGTACTGGCCAATGTTCGGCCTTCAGCTCGGAGCTGGTCAAACTCGCTGGCGGCCATGGATATATTAATCTCCAGCAACCGATTCGGGGCGTATAGATCCCCATCGCCGCCCAGGTTTACTGGCTCTCTCGGTGCTTCGAAATCAGATGGGCTGGACACCTCTGTATCCCCACCGCACCCGGCAAAAAACAACACAGGCATGGCCACGACCAAGTAACTGATTGTTTTAAATCTACTGCCGCACAAATTCGCTCTTGCTTTCATCTGCTTCCCCCTCAGATGTTTGAAATCATTCCGGTATCAGGGCCGGTTGGGGGCAGTATTCCGTGGCAAGAGCGTAGCTGTCTGTAAGAAGGTCTTACGTGGGGCTGATCAAAGGAGTGAAATCAACACAAGCAGGCCCATGCATGGGCCTGCTTGTTATGGCCGGCTTAGAAAAAGCCCAGCGGGTTGATGTCGTAGCTGGTCAGCATACACTTGGTCTGCTGATAGTGTTCCAGCGCCATCTTATGGGTTTCACGGCCAATACCGGATTTCTTGTAACCGCCAAAGGCTGCGTGTGCCGGGTAGGCGTGATAACAGTTCATCCACACCCGGCCGGCCGCAAGGTTACGCCCTACCCGATAAGCTCGATTGGTGTCGCGGGTCCAGACGCCCGCACCCAGGCCGAACTCGGAATCGTTGGCAATCGCCACAGCTTCCTCTTCGGTTTTGAACGTAGTCACGCCTACAACCGGGCCAAAGATCTCCTCCTGGAACACCCGCATCTTGTTGTCGCCCTTGAACAGAGTGGGCTGAATATAGAAGCCGTCTTTGAATTCGGCACCCATTTCTTCCTTGAACCCTCCGGTGAGTAGCTCGGCGCCCTCCTGCTTGCCAATCTCAAGGTAAGACATAATCTTGTCGTATTGTTCCTTGCTGGCCTGGGCACCCACCTGCACATCCGTATCCAGCGGGTTACCACGTTTGATGGATTTGGTTCGCTCAATTACCTTCTGCATAAACTCTTCGTACATATCTTCCTGCACCAGCGCTCGAGATGGGCAGGTGCACACCTCACCCTGATTGAAGAACGCCAGAACCAGACCTTCCACACACTTGCTCACGAACTCAGGCTCAGACTTCATAACATCAGAGAAGTAGATGTTGGCAGATTTGCCACCCAGCTCAACCGTTGACGGAATGATGTTTTCCGCCGCGCACTTAAGAATGTGCGAGCCCACCGGGGTTGAGCCTGTGAAGGCAATTTTGGCAATGCGCTTGCTGGTTGCCAGCGCTTCACCCGCTTCGATGCCGTAGCCGTTAACAATGTTAACGACGCCCGGCGGCAGCAGGTCACCGATGATTTCCATAAGCACCAGAATACTGGCGGGCGTCTGTTCTGCCGGCTTGAGCACCGTACAGTTGCCGGCCGCCAGGCAAGGGCCAAGCTTCCATACAGCCATCAGAATCGGGAAGTTCCAGGGAATGATTTGCCCCACCACTCCGAGGGGCTCATGGAAATGATAGGCCACCGTATTGTGGTCGATCTCGCCCATGTGCCCTTCCTGGGCGCGGATGCAACCGGCAAAATAACGAAAGTGGTCTGCTGCCAATGGAATGTCAGCATTCAGGGTTTCACGTATCGCCTTGCCATTGTCCCAGGTTTCTGCGACAGCCAGCTTTTCCAGATTGGCGTCAATGCGATCAGCAATTTTGAGCAGAATGTTAGAGCGTTCTGCCGGAGAGGTTTTGCCCCAGGCGGGTGCAGCCTTGTGCGCAGCATCCAGAGCCAAATCAATATCTTCAGCGGTGGAACGGGGAATCTCGCAAATCACATCACCAGTCACCGGCGTTATGTTCTCGAAATACTCACCTTTAACCGGAGCAACCCACTCGCCACCAATGTAGTTTCCGTAACGGGTTTTGAAGGAAACGACGGAGCCGTCTTTTCCAGGTTGTGCATATATCATGGTCGTCACCTTTTGTTGTGGTTGTGAATGACAACGCGGTCATACGCGTTTACTCATTCACTGTAGACCTCAAACAACAATAGGTGAACCTCCGGGGAGTTCTGACAACTCCTGCACGCAGTCTTCAAGAAACTCCTGGGGGTCTGTCAGAATTGCTTCATCTGCAACCACACCGAACTGAACCTGCCCGGCATAGCTGACAATGCTGACTCCAAGCCCGATATCGCCTGCCTGAGGCACCCAGAACATCTGTTCGGTTATTCGGCAACCGGCAATGTAGCGCGCCTCCCGTGTACCGGGAACGTTGGAGACCACAGCACTGGCTTTGCGATAGAACATATCCGATAGTGGCTGGCGCAATGCTTCCGGGATAAGAGAGGCACAGGCCGCCAAACCCCAGGCTATGCCGGGCTGCCAACTCTTTTTGAGGCGACGGGTTTCCTGCTTGATGCGATAGAGCCGCTCCAACGCACTCTCACCATCGATGGGCAGAGGGACAAACACAGTACCGAAATAATTGCCAAGTGTTCCCGGCTCTGGTTGCAGGTCTTCCGGCAGGCGGCTGCGAATATCCACAGGAACCGCAACATGCAACATGGCGTCGTCCAGTGCCGGTCCAGCAATTCCAAGGCGGGGTCGAACTGCTGCCGCTACACAACTGAGCAAAACATCATTAATGGTGACATTGGTCGCCTTGGCAATTGACCGAAACTGGTCGAGAGGGACTGGTTCCGACCAGCGACAATGGCGCTGGCCCAGTAACGGCCGCTTGAGATCTGACGGTGTATCCTCCGGCTCAGCCAGAAAATCACTCATCTCATTAACCAACTTCAAACCATTGTGAGCCAGCTTCTCCAACCATTCACTGCAGCTGCCCCCCTGAGTTTCCGATTCCGGGCTCTGGTTATCAGTACCCGCATCAGAAGCCAAGTCTCCGCTAACCAGTTGCTCAAGCCGGTCTTTGGCCGCGGATACCCAAGGGGAAAAGCCTTCCGTTTGCTGCACGCCATATATTGCCGGGTATTGCTGTGGCGAAGCCGAGCACAGGCGATCAAAAATACCCGTTAGAGAAACGCCATCGGCATAGCAGTGGTGTATTCGAAGTAACAATGCGGCGCCGCCCTCAGCATTAGGCACCAACCAAAACTTCCATGGGGGGCGGTAGGCAGGAAATGGCTGATTAAGTCGCTCTGAAACCCACTCCTGCAGAGACGTTTCCGTGAAGCGATCAAGCACCACATCCAGATGGTGCCGGATATCAAAAACCGGATCTGGCTCCCAATACCACGCTGGCGCACGTTTGACCGGCATATACCGGAAGCGCTCCCACGCCATCCAGTAAACCTGCATAAACTCCCGGAGTCTGGGCGCAGTAAGGCCTTCGACCCGAAACATGACGGTGATAGTCATAGGGTTTTTGGGGGACTCCAAGGCCAGCCAGGCGGAATCCGCAGGCAGCATGAGGTGCGTTTGCTCGTGACTCAAACCCGAACATCCCCGGAAGTGGTGAAGTGAAAAACACAGAGTCGGACATTGTGCCAGACATACACTACTGGCTCCACAAAGCTGCACGGCACCCAAGATTACAAAATGTTACACATATATATACCTTCACCCTATACTGGTTATAAGGCTTGGTGTAATAGTTATTAGCATAAGGTTTCGACTGCCTATTGGCCGCAGGCATGCAAAAACTGAGTTACCAGCGCCAATAAAGATCAGAGCGAAGCGATGTACAACAAGGTTACCAGCACAACCAAGGTCAAATGACCACACTCTAAAAACAGGCAACTGCCGTGCTGGGAGGAGATGCAGTATGAAAGCAAGCCACATTCGCAAGCTCATCAGACCAATCGACAGCGCCTATTCAGAGATGTTCTCAGGGCGCGTATACCGTGTTGGCGAAGGTGCAGTGTCTATTCGCAATCACAGTGGCGAGGCGGAACATACCGTTATTGGCGTTCATGGCTTTCTGGAAAATCATTGCTACTTCACTCAGACCTATGACGCACCAACAACAGAACTGATCCTGCTTACCTGCAGCAATTATCACATCCCGGTGAATGGCGTAACGCCGGAAACCCCCGAATGGGAAGTTCCGATCAAGCACCTGGAAGGCACCATTGAATACGATGCCTGCATCTTGAACCAGGCGCTTTCAAACTTGCCCAGCACCCGAAATGTGCGCATTCACGGCCATTCCCGGGGCGGAGCAGTGACGCTGGAGGCAATAAAACAGCGCCCGGAGCTTTACGAAAACGTTGAAGTGGTTCTTGAAGCACCGGCACTTCCCCAAGGCAAAATCAGCCCTTTAATATCTGCTCTTCTGGAGCCTGTCAGCCACGGTATGTGGCCTTGGCTGATCCGCCTGATCAGCAACGCACCCGCGTCTGCTTACGGCCAATCCTTCTTCGGGAAAATGAACCCGCGTAAAAAGCAGTTGCTGGCCAGTTTGTTTTACTCTACACGTGACCAACTGACGATTGTTCGCAACATAGAGAACATACTGGACTGGATGCAGCGCACTGACACCAACGTGTACAAGCACGTGCGCCACGGCACCTTCCTGGTTCCCGGTGTAGACCGCATACTGGATCGGCAGGCCATGCTTGCCAGCGCACGGCAGAGCCCCACCACCATGCGCATTATCGAAACAGGCGCGCCCAGCCACTTCGTAACTCTCGATAGCAAAGAGTGGCTGCCGGGTTTTGAGTCTTTGGCCGCTGTTGCTCAAGGCTAGGGCTAAACACCTCTGCTCATGATGCAGCGCCCGGCACTTGGCCGGGTTTGCTGCACATAGAGCTCCCCTTCGGTAAACTGTCCGCTTCTAAGCAGAACCACCGGAGTTGGCACCATGTATCGTGAGCGCCTTGTTGGCACAGTCGTGCGCTCAGAAAGCGCCAGCCGCCTGCAGAAACTTTTGCTGGAATATCACGATTTCCGCCTCCACAAGACGAATCACCGGCTGCTCGATAACACATTTGTTATCGCTGACTGGCAGGCTGGGCGCCTGAAGGCGACTCATCAGGATTTGTATCAGCACCCTGGCTATCACGAAGGCCTGGAGTTTCTGCTAACTGACCTTTACGCACCCTCGAGCATGACCCGCCGCGACGACAACATAGATCGGGTGTTCCCGAAAATGGTCAAATGGCTGCCGGATCAACAACTTGAAGTACTGGCCGGACTGGTGGAGCTGAACCTGATTACCCAGCAACTGGATCTTGAGCTGGCGGAGCTGCTTGATGAGCGCCGCATCCCTGCACACCTGGTCACCGCAGAACACTACTGTGACGTTTACCGTGCCAGCCAGAAACTGGAACAGCGCAGAAGGCAGGTTGTGTTAGTCGCCGATGTGGGGCAGCAGCTGGATCGTTATGTGCGCAACAGAACCCTTGGCTGGCTGCTTGCAATGAGCCGAGCGCCCGCGGAAATGGCCGACCTGAGTGATCTGCACAACTTCCTGCATCGGGGTTACTCTGCATTTCGCAAAATGGACAAGGTGGACTTGCTGATTGAGCGGCTGGTAACCCGTGAACAGCGGGTTATGGAAAACATTCTCAACGGCCACCCTGAGCCATTTGCGCTCCCGGGTGACCTTTGATCGATCAAGCCTTCAGAATCTGATCAAGTTGGCTGTGAATTTCCTGTTCAATCCTTGATTTGAAAGGCCGTAGCAGCATACCCAGCTCCAGGCGCACATTGAGGTCGTTGCTGGTAATGTTCAAGTGCCCTTTAACGCCCGAGCGTTTGAACTTGAGCTGATCACCTTCCCACTGGTAATTGAGCTCAAACTTGCTGGAAAGATCCTTGGCAAGCGCTTCTGCAGCTTCACGAGCATGTTCTTTATCAAGAGTGTGGGCGCGATGTACATCGATTACGGACATGAATCAGTTTTCTCTTCAAAATTGAACGGTTTTACAGTGTAAGGCGGTATTAAACGTGTAGCTACCCTTGTAGCAACTCCGTCAAGCGTTAGAATACGGGGTTCAGATTCTGACAGGACATGCCCCATGAGCGAGCAACAAACGCCAACCATTCCCGGCAACAGCCAGGACGACGTTACACACTTCGGATTCCGCAATGTGGCCAAGAGCCAGAAAGCCAGCCAGGTAGCCGAGGTTTTTCATAGCGTCGCAGGCAAATACGACCTCATGAACGACCTTATGTCCATGGGTGTTCACAGGTTGTGGAAGCGCTTTACCATCGAACTTTCCGGCGTTCGCCCGGGGCACCAGGTTCTGGATATTGCCGGTGGCACCGGCGATCTCACCATGAAGTTCTCTGATCTTGTTGGGCGTGATGGCAAAGTGGTTCTCGCCGACATCAATGCCTCCATGCTGCAGGTTGGGCGCAGCCGCCTGACCGATCGCGGCTACGCCGGCAACATTGAGTACGTGCAAGCCGATGCAGAGCACCTACCCTTCCCGGACAACAGCTTCAACGCCGTATCCATTGCATTTGGCCTGCGTAACGTAACCGACAAGGATCAGGCTCTGCGGGACATGATGCGAGTGCTCAAGCCCGGCGGGAAGCTGATGGTGCTGGAATTTTCCAAGCCCACCAACCCGCTGCTGAGCAAGGCTTATGACACCTACTCGTTTACAGCCCTGCCTCTGATGGGCCAACTCATCGCCGGCGACAGCGAGAGCTACAAGTATCTGGCCGAATCCATCCGCATGCACCCGGATCAGGACACGCTCAAAGGCATGATGGAAAACGCGGGCATGGTGAACTGCAAGTACTACAACATGACCGGCGGTATTGTTGCCCTGCACGTGGGAACCAAACCCTGATGTTTCCCGGCCCGACCCTGCTTACGGCGCTAACTGCCATAATCGAGCGGGCACTGAACCACTCGCTTGAACTGGACCCCGCCGGCCAGCAGGCGCTGCTGGGCTCTCTTGAAGGGCCAGTACAGTTCCGCATTACCCACCCGATTTCTCTTACCTGCTCACTGCACAGGGCAGGCAATCAGGTGCAGGTGCGCAGCCAGCCAGTTGAAGATCCCGCATTGGAAATCAGTGGCAAGCCCCTGGCCTTCGCAGCGTTGGCCACCGGTGATAACCGTGTATTCACCGATAACCGGTTGAGCGTTACCGGTGACACCGCCCTGGCACACCAGTTCCAACGCGCGCTGGATAAGCTGAACCCGGACTGGGAAGCGGCCATGGCAAGACACATAGGCGACGTGCCGGCTCACTTCATCGGCAAGCGAATTCGCAATGCAGTCAGCTGGAGCCGACAGGCATTCGGCGCTCTGAACGCAAACATTGAAGAATATGTGCATGAGGAAAGCCGCGCCCTGCCCGGCCGCCGCGAACTGGAAGCCACGTTCGAAGACATAGACGCCCTGAACCTGCGCACCGAGCGCCTGGCAGCGCGCATAAGCCAGATTGAAAGCCGCGGCATTACTGACAAACCGGAGACTCCGTGACCCGCCTGCAACGCCTGATTCGCATTTCCTGGGTATTCTGCCGCTACCGGCTGGACACGTTTTTACCAATAGCGGAGCTTCCCGCACCGCTGAAGGTATTTTTTCTGCTGGCGCCCTGGCATCTTTTTCCGCAACCAAAACTTAGCCGCGGTGATCGCCTGCGCCTGGCCCTGGAAGAGCTTGGCCCGGTATTCGTAAAGTTCGGCCAAATACTCTCCACCCGCCGCGATTTGTTACCAGACGATATGGCGGAATCCCTAAAGACCCTTCAGGACCGCGTTCCGCCCTTCTCCAGCGACGTTGCCCGCAACATTATTGAGGGGTCTCTTGGAGCGCCGGTAGCTGAGCTATTCAAAGAGTTCAGCGCAGACCCGCTGGCCTCGGCTTCCGTTGCACAGGTTCATGCGGCTACTCTGCTGAACGGCCAGGATGTTGTGGTGAAAGTACTGCGCCCGGGTATTGAGAAAGTGATCCGGCAGGACCTTGCTCTGATGTACCTGATGGCCAACTTGCTGGAGAAATACTGGACAGAAGGCAAGCGACTGCACCCGGTAGAAGTGGTGGCCGACTACGATTCCACCATTCATGACGAACTGGACCTGCAGCGGGAAGCGGCCAACGCAAGCCAGTTGCGCCGCAACTTTGAAGGCTCCTCGCTGATCTACATTCCGTTTATCGACTGGGACTACACCCGCAAAAACGTGATGGTAATGGAGCGTATCTACGGCATTCCCATTGCCGATGTTCCCGCACTGGAAGCGGCTGGCGTAAACCTGAAAGTGCTGGCTGAAAAAGGCGTCGAGATCTTCTTTACCCAGGTATTCCGGGACAGCTTCTTCCACGCCGATATGCACCCGGGAAACATTTTTGTCGACGTTTCCAACCCCGCAGACCCGAAATACATCGCCATCGACTTTGGCATAGTAGGCACCCTGGCGCCGGACGATCAAAGCTACCTGGCGCGCAATCTTTTGGCCTTCTTCCGCCGGGATTACCGGCAAGTGGCGCAGCTTCACATTCAATCTGGCTGGGTACCACCAGATACAAGGGTAAACGAATTCGAAGCGGCCATCCGCACCGTATGCGAACCGATTTTTGAAAAGCCCCTGAAAGACATTTACTTCGGCCACTTCCTGCTACGCCTGTTCCAGACCGCGCGACGCTTCAACATGGAAGTGCAGCCACAGCTGGTTCTACTGCAAAAGACCCTGCTGAACGTAGAGGGCCTTGGCCGCCAGCTTTACCCGGAACTGGATCTTTGGAGCACGGCCCAACCTTACCTGGAAGGCTGGATGCGCAAGCGGATAGGCCCAAGCGGCCTGATAAAATCCCTGCAAACCCACCTGCCCTCATGGCTGGAACAGTCCCCTGAAATGCCCCAACTGGTTCACGATGCTCTACTGCAATTGCGCAGCGCCGGCCCCACCGAGAAACAGAACCAGGACACCCTGGCACTGCTCCGCGAACAACAGCTCAGAAGCGACCGCCGCTGGCGCCGGGGGATTGCAGCGATAGCACTGGTTGCCGCAGCTGTTATCGGAACCCAGCCAGAAGCCCGTGAGTGGGCAGAACACGCGCCAGTGTGGTCTTGGGTGTTGCTTGCTGCAGCAGGGGCGTTGGTTTGGCGTGGCAGCCGCTGAGAGCGACCATGGGACTCAAGCAGGTCAAAGAGAATCTATTAAGCACCGACTATCCACAATGGCGAAACCTGCTCTCTACCGCGGCTTTCCTGATTATGGTCACAGGAACTGCGTTTGCTTGGTTCTACACCTATTACACATCGCCCAATGCAGCATGCCACAAGGGTTTTCTCTACCTCACGTATGCGTGGCTATTTATTCAGTGGGTCGTCATCGGCTATCTTCACCAATCCAAAGACATTCCGTCATTTGCCAGAGATGCGATAAAGGTTTTGATCTTATTAGCGAATGTCTGGTTCGGGCTTTTCCTGTTTTCTTTGCAAGCCCTGCGCTTAGCTGGCGCTTGGTTCCTGGCGCAAAAAATTTTCAAGAGGCAACAATGGATAATGACCGGTGGGCGCAACTTATGGGTACCTGGGGCTTTGCCCCGCATCAGGAAACCTATGATTCCCTGATCACCGCCTATTCCGGGAAGGGCCGGCATTACCACACGCTGGAGCATATCTCAGCCTGCCTTCGGCATTTGGATAACTGCTCGGCCTTGCTTGACCACCCGCGAGAGGTGGAGCTCGCATTCTGGTTCCACGATGCCATTTACAAGCCTTTATCCAGCAAAAATGAACTGGAAAGCGCCGATTGGGCAGCTTCGTTTTTGGCAGAGTCCGGCGCAAGCGCTGAAGAAATCGATCGTGTTCACAGGCTCATTATGGTCACCGAGCATGATGCACCTACCCAATCCCGTGACGAATCGATTCTTGTGGATATTGATCTTTCGATTCTGGGAACGTCTCCGGAAACCTACGAGATTTTTGAGCAAGGGGTTCGCAAGGAGTACCGGCTCGTGCCTTCGTTTATCTACCGAAAGAAGCGTGCCGCTGTGCTCCGGGGATTTATGGAGCGCCCGCAGATTTACACGTCCGGGATATTCCCGGAAGCACGTGAGCGCCAAGCCAGGGAGAACCTTTCAAATGCGGTGTCCAAGCTGGAAGGGCGCGCATAATCCCGGCACCCTCCTGTGATCACAGGTACGCTTCAGCGCTGCCAACGCAGCTAGGGGGTTAACACTACCTTGCCTATATTGGCACGGCTTTCGATGTAGTCGTGGGCCAATGCGGCATCCTCAAAGCTGAAGGACTCGGCGATGGTGGGATTGATCCAACCCTCCTCCACGCCTGCTATGATTTTGCCCATCCACACACGGATCTTTTCAGGCTCATGCCAAAGCCGCCCCATATTAATTCCGAATACAGATTTGTTTTCGTTCATCAAACTGATGGGGTGGAAAATGGGCATCATCACTGCGGTTTTCGCCAGCGCCAACTTGCTGCCAATGCCATTGCCAGATGCGGCCGATATTCCGAACATCGCCAAGCGCCCGGACGCACGCAACGCCTTGTAACTCTTACGCCAGCTCTCTCCACCCAACGGGTCAAGAATCAGCTCAGCGCCTTTGCCATCAGTCAGGTGCATCAGCTCTGTGTACCAGTCGCTATTTCGGTAATCTATGGCGTAGTTAAGCCCGCGAGACAATAAGTATTCATGCTTTCCAGGGCTGGCTGTCCCAATGGTGGTGGCACCAATGTGTTGTGCAATATCCAATGCGGCAAGGCCTACTCCACCTCCCACATTGTGAATCAACACTGTATCTTCCGGTTGCAGTGCGCCGCAAATAACAAGGGCTTGCCATGCGGTCAGGTAGTTCACGGGGATAGCTGCAGCTTGCGCGTAGGAGAGCCGGCCTGGTTTCTCGAAGATCTGGTTGAGCGAAACAACTACCTGGGAGGCATGGCCGCCAAAACGGGTCAAAGCCATTACAGGCTTACCCAACCACTTTTCTTCGACACCGTCGCCAATGGAGTCGATCACACCTGACACTTCATACCCGGCCGTAAAGGGAAAGCCTGGGGCATCCTGATACAAACCTTGGCGCGCCATAATATCGGCAAAATTCAGCCCCGAGGCTTTAACCGAAATTCGCACCTCACCTGGCCCAACCTCCAGGCTTGGAAACTCCTTGAGTGCCAGTACACTGCTGCTTCCAGCTTTAGGTATGATCACACGTTTCATATAGGCTCCGGCATCGTATTCCAAGTATTATCTTTGTTCATCGGATATGACATAGTTCGAGAAAACGCTAGGAGTTATATCACAAGCATGTCGTCACTAGAGCTTAGAATCCCACCTCCCGCAGTTGCCGCTATTGCGGCGCTTATCATGTGGGGCATGGATTTGGTGACACCGCCACTCCAATTTCACGACACCATTCGAGTCATTGCGGCCACCTCAGTCGCACTACTTGGCGGCTGCATAAGTTTGGTTGGCGTTATCTCTTTTCGCCGAATGAAAACTACCATCAACCCAACCAGACCGGAAAAGGCATCTCTGCTGGTAGCTTCCGGAATATTCAAGGTTACGCGTAACCCCATGTACGTGGGCATGGTGCTAGTGCTGATTGGTTGGGCTGTCTTTCTTTCCTCTCCCGGAGCATTGCTCGGCCCTATCGGGTTTGCGCTCTATATAACCCGATTTCAGATTATTCCGGAAGAACGCGCTCTCGATGCGCGCTTCGGTTCAGAATATACTGCGTACAAGGCACGTGTCCGGCGCTGGATTTGATTTAAACGTGTAGCCAAAAAACCTGACCCAAAGCAGATAAACTATGGATTTTTCGATTACATTTTTTAAATTGTTTCTTTGGGGAACGTACTTCTCGCTCCCGATTCTACTTTCGATCTGTGTTTCCATTATTGCTCTCGGTTTGTTTGTTGGCCGCCTGGAGTCCTGGGGAAGGTTCGATGCGCTTTACTGGGCGTTTATAACGGCCTTTACTGTTGGCTACGGAGACATGCGCCCGTTGCGTAAACCCTCAAAAGTACTCTCTATCGCCATTGCCTGGTGCGGGATTATGCTAACAGGCCTGTTTGTGGCACTTGCTGTTAAAGCAGCATCTATCGCGTTTGAAATTCATATTGATCCCGAGGTTCTGAGAAGTGTCGGCCAAGGCATAATTGATTAGCCTATGCGAATGTCCAGGCCAATATTCTCGTAACCTTTTGCCCCTGCCTCATCTCGATTTCCCGTACCTCGGTCGCCCCAAGCTTGCGCATCAGTTTGGTGGAGGGCTTTACGTTCTCGGCTTTCGAAACCAGGCTTGTAAACCAACGGCATTGCGCTGCAAATAGCTGGCTCTCTTTTATCATTTTTTTAAGGAACATCTGTTCGCCGCCTTTGCACCATAGTTCCGCTTCCTGGCCACCAAAGTTCAGAGCTTGCGATGCAGCCCCGGGCTTTGTCTCACCCCGGTTGCGCGCAAGGTTTTTCAGCTTTAACTGACTGCTCTTGAGTGCTTCGTTTTGTGAAGCATGGAAGGGGGGATTGCACACGCTGACATCAAAAAACTCTCCTTCCCGAATAATTCCGTCGAAGATCTTGTGCCTGTCACTTTGCATACGCAGGGTGAAACGGTCTTTCAGTATGGGGTTGTTGGTGATAATCCGGGCCACGTTTTCAAGCGACTGAGCACTTATATCGCTGCCAACGCAATGCCAGCCGTACATTTGGCATGCCAGTATCGGGTATATGCCATTAGCCCCTGTGCCTATATCGAGCAAGGTTATGCCGGTTTGGGTGCTAGCCTGATTCGCAAATGGCTCAAGCTCCCCAAACAGTTCAGCCACGTGATGAATGTAATCTGCTCGCCCCGGAATAGGAGGGCAAAGCGCGCCTTCCGGAATATCCCAGCCAACAATGCCGTAGTAGTGTTTCAACAGGGCGGCGTTCAGCAATTTTACTGCCTTTGGATCTGCGAACTCTATGGAGAGGTTACCGTAAGCGTTTGCTTTAACGTAGGGTGTTAATGCCGGGTGGCTTTTTATAAGGGATGTAAAATCGTAGCCTTGCTTGTGAAGATTTTTGGGGTGTAAACCTTTTCCATCAGGCTTTGCCTGATGCCTGCCACTTCGCTGGGAACTGCTCACAGTTTTATTTCCGGGTGTGTAGCTCAAAGCCGGTGCCTGTGGTTGAGCAGATACCGGCTTTGAAGGTCTTAGCGGCTATGGATGCTCAGGAATTAGTGAGCTTTTCCCACTCTCTCATCGCGTCCTCTTTCGTGGTGCCGTATTTCTCTTGAACCTTACCAATAAAGTGGTCGCGGCGGCCGGCGATCTCATCCAGATCGTCGTCTGTCAGCTTGCCCCAGTTCTCGCGTACCTTACCTTTAAGCTGCTTCCAATTGCCTTCAATGATGTCTTTGTTCATAACGATTTCCTCAAGTTAACAGGGCGACGTAAAAACAAAGCGCCGCCGGGATAAAAGGAATATCCAGCTTGCTATGTCTACCGCAAGCCGCAACATCGATAGTAAACTTGGCACAGCAGCCTGCGTTTAACAATGCTTTCCAGGTTGCGATAAATTCATCCCGAGTCGTTTGCCAGGGTCCGGTGCCGCATTCGAAGAACACACCCTGCTCTGGATGAATTGTCGTTATAGCGGGTATATTGGCGGCGAAGTCACAAATACAGGCAGGAGCCTCAGATGCTGCAGGCCCACGAGTTCTGGTTGTTTTTCAGTGCGAGCTTTTTACTCTGGATAACTCCAGGACCAGACACCGTGTACATTTTAGCCAGAACCCTGTCCCAGGGGCGCGTTGCCGGGCTGTTATCGGTGTTCGGTGTAAGCGCGGGCATACTGGCACACACCCTGTTTGCTGCAATCGGGCTATCAGCACTGCTGGCAACGTCTGCACTGGCATTCACAGCGGTCAAGTTTGTTGGAGCTGCCTATCTGGCCTACCTTGGCATCCAGGCCCTGCGCGCTCACAACAAGCTCGCGCCAGCCTCTGTAACCGCCTTTCGGCGCCGCTCACAGCTGTTCTACCAGGGTTTTCTGACCAACCTGTTGAACCCGAAAATCGCAATCTTCTTTCTCGCTTTCCTGCCGCAGTTTGTGGCGCCCGGAGCCAGTAACAGCTCGGCAGTATTTCTGTTTTTAGGCGGTATTTTTGTGCTGGGTGGCACCTTGTGGTGTCTTTTTCTAGTCACATCTGCTGCCAGCTTTTCAAGCGCAGCCAGGTCGGACTCGCGCCTGTCTGGAGTGATAAGTAAAGTCACTGGGCTTGTGTACATCGGGCTTGGTTTGAACCTGCTTCGTGCGAAGCTATAGATCATACAAGGCAAAAGCTCCATGAACGCATCCCCACACGCTGCTCTGACCCGGATATTCGTCCTTCTACTGGTTGTCTGTGCCCTGTCCTTCGTGTGGGAAACCTCAAAGCATTTTGAATCGCAGCCAACTATTGGCCATGTAACCGCCCATCAGTACAGGGATTACACTATCCGTTATAGTATTCAGGGCCAGACCCATCAGTTTGTAACAAGGCGCGGGATTCTGGACTTTTTCGGGCGCCTTAAATCACTACAAACGGGAGACGAGGTGCCATTGCTGGTCAACCCGAAGCCCCCCTACGAGGCTGTGATCAACACTCTGAATGGCCGGTATCAAATTACCATTACCTTTGTCGCGCTTATGCTCGTGTTCGCTGCGACGGCCATGGCGTCGGGATTGCGGCGACTAAATGCTCAGGATTCATAAAAATGAAAGACTTATCTGATAATCTAGACACCCTTGATTGGCTCGATGCCATTCGCTGGACTGCGGACGGCCTGGTTCCTGCGATCGCACAGGATGCTGCCACGGGCGATATCCTGATGATGGCCTGGATGAACCGGGAATCCCTTCGCCTCACAGCTGAAGAGGGCCAAGCGGTTTACTGGTCACGTTCACGGGGTAAACTCTGGCGCAAGGGCGAAACGTCCGGGCACCAGCAAGTGGTCAAGGATATTCGCCTCGACTGTGACGAGGACGTTATCCTGCTAAAAGTAGAGCAAAAAGGCGGCATTGCATGCCACACTGGCCGGCGTAGCTGTTTTTACCGCTCATTAAAGGGCGACCAGTGGGTGGGCGTTGAACCCGTCATTAAAGATCCGGATGCCATTTATGGCAGTAACTGAGGAGTGGATGTATTGAGTGATGTTCTGGAAAATCTGACACGGGTTCTGGAAGCCCGTAAATCAGCCGACCCTGAGAAATCCTACGTCGCCAGCCTCCACGCCAAAGGCCTGAACAAGATTCTGGAAAAGGTTGGCGAAGAGTGTACAGAAACACTGCTGGCCGCCAAGGATGCGGAGCACTCGGGGGAGACCAGGGCAGTCATCAGTGAAACAGCAGATCTCTGGTTTCACTGCATGGTTATGCTTTCCAACCTGGGCCTGAGTTCCAAGGATATACTGGCTGAGTTGAGCAGCCGTTTCGACCTTTCCGGGCTGGAAGAAAAGGCGTCCCGGAGCAAGTGAGCAGGTAATACCCCTAACGGGGGTTTCCGCCACCCGGCTCTGGTAACGTATAATGCTAATCTACGAAAACATCAAAACGAGGATCCCGTAATGGGCATCAGCATCTGGCAACTTCTTATTGTACTGGGCATTGTGATTCTGTTGTTCGGAACCAAGAAGCTGCGCAACATTGGCACCGATCTTGGTGGAGCGATTCGCGGCTTCAAAAAATCCATGAATGACGAAGACAGCAAACCGGGCGACCCGGATTCGCTGGAAGGCACTCAGGAAGAACAGACGCGACAGGCGGCTGAAGACAAGCCCAAGGAAAAAGCCAAAAGCTGAGACCAGACAAGATGTTTGATATCGGCTTTCTTGAGCTGCTGATTTGCGGCGTTATAGCTCTATTGGTGCTTGGCCCCGAACGGCTTCCCACGGCTGCGAGGGCGGCTGGGCGCTGGGTTGGTGGCGCGCGCCGCATGGTCACCCAGTTCACCTCGGAGCTGGATCGCCAACTGAAAGCCGAAGAGCTGAGGAAAGAGCTGAGCGAAGCCGGTGATGTGGGCCTGGATGACGTAAAAAAGACCGTGCGTGGTGCTCTGGATGAAGCCAAAAAATATGAGCATATGGTCTTGTCGGATAAACCTGCCGGCAAGTCAGCGAGCGCGCAACAGTCTGAGCCGGACCAGGATCAGAAAGGCGACTCCATAGCCCCCCCAAGTGAAGACAAGCCGGCCCAGCCAAACGCCGCACCAAACCCGTCGGATAAGCCTTCATGAATGCAAAAACAGATGGCGAACAGCCGGAAATGCCACTGGTTGCGCACCTGCTGGAACTTCGCGACCGATTACTGAAGATGGTTTTGGCGGTAGTAATTTGTTTTGCCGCCATTTATCCGTTTGCCAATGAACTGTACCTCTGGCTATCCGAGCCTATCCGGTCACTGCTGCCGGTAGGTCAGACCATGATCGCAACGGATATTACCTCACCGTTTTTCGCGCCCCTGAAACTGGCCCTGTTTTTGTCGGTATTCGCCGCCATCCCTGTGATTCTCTACCAGCTTTGGAGCTTCGTTGCACCGGGCCTCTACGCCCATGAAAAGCGTTTGGCGTTTCCACTGCTGTTTACCTCGGTGATCCTGTTCTACCTTGGTGCCGCGTTTGCGTATTACGTGGTATTCCCGCTGGTGTTCGGCTTTTTTACGGCGATAGGCCCGGAAGGCATTGTTGAGCTGCCAGACATCAGCAGTTACCTGAATTTCGTACTGAAAATGTTCTTTGCATTCGGGATTGCCTTCGAAATCCCCATCGCGACGATTTTGCTGATTCTCAGTGGCGTAACGACTCCGTCAGACCTTGCAGCAAAACGTCCTTACGTTGTGGTGGGCTGCTTTGTAATCGGCATGATGCTGACCCCCCCGGATATCATTTCCCAGACACTTCTCGCTGTGCCCATGTGGATATTGTTCGAGCTGGGCATTTTGTTTGGCAGACTGGCAGTACGCGAAGTAGCAGAGACGGACGAGCCTTCCTCTTAATGAATCTCGCCTTACTGTTCGATGAGGATTTTGTTGCGCCTAACCGTGCTGTGCTGCGGGGGCGCAGGCTTGAGCACATGCGATCTGTGCTGGGCGCCACCCAGGGGGACCAGTTGCCGGTTGGCCGTGTAAACGGTCTTATGGGGTGGGGTGAAGTTGTAACGCTCACCGCTTCGGAAGCTGAGCTGCTTGTTACTCTGGACCAACCACCACCCTCACCACTCCCCTTTACACTCATTCTGGCCATGCCGCGGCCTAAAATGTTCCGCCGGGTTCTGCAAACCAGCGCCACTCTTGGGGTTAAGGATATCTGGCTGATCAACAGCTACAAGGTGGAAAAAAGCTTCTGGCAAACGCCCTGGCTGTCAGATGACAACTTGCGGGAAAACCTTACTCTTGGCCTGGAGCAGGCAAAAGATACGGCTATGCCGAAGGTGCATATACGCAAGCTGTTCAAACCTTTCGTGGAAGATGAGCTACCCGCCCTGTTACAAGGCAAGGTGGCCCTGGTTGCGCACCCCGGTACGGCCACCCCCTGCCCTACCCACCTCAACAAGCCAACCGCGCTATGTATTGGGCCTGAGGGCGGTTTTACGCCCTACGAAGTAGGTAAGCTTGAAGAGGCAGGCTGCCAAAGCGTTCACCTTGGGCCTCGCATTCTTCGGGTGGAAACAGCCGTTCCCGTTCTCGTAAGCCGTTTATTCGACGCTTGCCTCTGATCTGGATGCCAAGATCCTGATCAGTGGTGTAAGTACTGCCACAAGCAAAGCCCCCGCCAGCAAGCCAACCAGCCCATTAGCAACCGTGCTGAACAGCACAGCGGGAACACCGCCAAATCCTGCGGCGAAGTCTTCGATAGCGTTATAAAGGGGCGCTACCCCGTGAACAAGAATGCCGCCACCCACCAAAAACATGGCAATGGTGCCGACAATAGACAGGGTTTTCATCAAGTAAGGCGCAAACCACAGTATGCCGTGGCCTATCTTCTGAGCCACCGCGCTCTTTTGTTGGGTAAGGTAAAGCCCGCCGTCATCCAGCTTTACTATGCCGGCTACCAAGCCGTAAACACCGACTGTGATCAGCACTGCGACCACCGCCAGCACAGCAAACTGTATGCCGATAGTTTCTGCGGTTACGACCCCGAGAGTGATGGCAATTATTTCTGCCGACAAGATGAAATCGGTGCGTATAGCGCCTTTGATCTTTCGTCTTTCTACAACTCTCAAGTCCACATCAGGCTGTTTTAATGCCTTGAGAAGCTCGTCCTTCCGTTGCGTCTCTTCTTCCGAATGGAAGAACTTGTGAATGATTTTTTCCGCACCTTCAAAACATAAAAACGCACCACCAAGCATCAACAGGGGCGTAACCAGCCAAGGCACAAAAAAGCTGATGGCCACTGCGGCTGGCACCAATATGGCCTTGTTTGCGAATGACCCCTTGGCTACAGACCAGACAACAGGCAGTTCCCGCGCCGCTCTTACTCCAGTTACCTGTTGAGCGTTCAGTGCCAGATCATCCCCCAACACCCCGGCAGTTTTTTTGGCCGCCGCTTTGGTCATCATGGAGATGTCGTCGAGGATAGTGGCAATATCATCGAATAGCGCGAGAAGACTGGTTCCTGCCATAAGCGCAGATCCTTCAGTGTGATAGTAGGTTAAACATCAAGGCCCATGGCCTCGGCGGCAATTCTGTTCTTAATGGGGCCCAGGCCGTCCAGCCAACGCATCCCGGTGTTTCTCAGCCATCTGAGTGGCAATTCATCGCGGCCAAACAGTTGTTTGAAGCCTTCCATAGCAACCATCATGGCGAGATTTTCGCCTTTTCGGCGGCGTTGATAGCGCGCAAGAACCAGTTCATTAGCTGGGCTCAAGCCACTGCGTTTAGCCTTGGCCAGCCCCTCCAGCAAAACCCGGACATCGCCGTATCCGAGGTTGGCACCCTGGCCTGCAAGCGGGTGAATGGTGTGGGCCGCATCGCCCACCAACGCAAAACCGGGCGCAATATAGTCTTTCGCATGCCGCTGTCGCAGAGGAAAGGCAAAGCGTTTGGACACCGCCTCCAGGGCACCCAGCTCTCTTTCAATTGCCCGCTCCAGTTCCGCAGTGAAGGCTGCATCATCCAGAGCCATAAGGCGGCGGGCTTCTTCGGTATCCTGCGACCAAACAATAGAACAGAAGTGCTCGTCATTGTTTTCCGTGGCCAACGGCAAGAACGCCAAGGGCCCGGTTTGCGAAAATCTCTGCCAGGCTGTGTATCCATGGCTTTGAGCTGTGCGCACGGTACATACAATGGCCTGCTGGTCGTAATCCCATTCGCGGGTTGGCAAGCCTACCCACTGGCGCAGCCGGGAGTTTGCGCCATCGGCCGCAATAACCAGACGAGCCCCGAGTTTGCGTCCATCGGCAAGCTCAATGCTGCGCTGGTCGCCCTCCTGGGAGCAGCCGGTAACCTGCACACCATCAATCAGCTCAACACCACTGGTTTCCACAAGCTCGAACAGTGCCCGAACCAGGCTGCGGTTTTCAACGATCGTGCCCAGAGCGCGGGCCTGTAATTCAGCAGCATCAAAGTGAATACGCCCAGTGCCATCACCGTCCCACACAGTCATGCCCTGGTAGGGGCAATGGCGGCCCGCTACAACGCCCTGCCAGGCGCCTAATGAATCGAGCAACTGCTGGCTGGCCATGGAGATAGCGCTGACGCGAGGCTCAAAATCTGCCACGCTCTTCACCGTCACCGGGGCCTGCAACAATGCAGCGCGCTCACCGGCCTCTACCAATCCCACCTGCCAGCCCTGCTGCGACAAACCAAGAGCCAGAGCTGTGCCGGTCATGCCGCCGCCAACCACAAGAATATCGAACACCTTGGTATCACTCATTGCTTATCGCTCGTTGCTGGCCCATTGATAACAGCACGGCGCCCGGCTGTGCCCATCGCTTTTCGCGCAAACAAGCGCTTTGCACCGGGGAGCAAATCCAGCCCTACCAGCCCGGCATCCCGCGCTGCCGCAATAGGTGCCAATGAATGACCAAAGATGCGGATCAGTGAATCCGAGAACTGCACGGTTTGCTGCCAATCCGGCTTATGTAACTCGTGATAGCAGCGCAAAATCTGGAAGTCGCCCGGCGACCGGCCTTGTTCAACGGCCAACCGGAACTGCTCCACCAGAGTCATCAAACCCCGCAGCGCCAGGTTGAAGCCCTGCCCCGCCACCGGGTGCAATGCATGGGCAGCATTACCCACAAGCGCAACACCCGGCCTTACCGGCTCGTCTACTGTGGTCAGCGTTAGTGGGTAGTGGTTGCATTCACCTATGCGGGTGAATCGGCCCAAGCGCCACCCAAAGCGCTCCTGAAGCCGCTGGCATTTGTCGCTCTCCGACATGCCCAGAACCTCTTCAAGCTCCCTATCATTCAGCGTCCACACCAATGCAGATTGATGGCCGGCGCGAGAAGGTGAGCCATGGGGCAACAATGCCATAGGGCCGGCATCGGTAAAACGCTCGAAAGCAGTGAATTCGTGGCTGTCGCTGGTGGAAACGTTTGCGATCAGGGCATTCTGATCATAGCCGTGGTGATTTGTCTGGAAGCCGAGTTTTTCTCTCAGCCCGGAACGACCACCATCTGCAACAATCAGGCATTTGGCCTTCAGGGTGCTGGTCTCACTGCCGATTTTTACCGCAACGCTCACACCCTGTTCGGAAGACGCCATATCCGTCACTTCGGCGGGCGCCAGCCACTGGATATTGGTTGCAAGCAACTCCCGCATCAGGCATAGCCCCATCCAGCGGTTATCGACAACATAGCCCAGGGCTTGCTGCTGGAACTCGCTGGCATTCAGGCGGGTCGCGCCAAACCGGCCCCTGTCAGACACATGAATATGCTGGATGGGCGTCGCATGTTCTGATATCCGCTGCCATAGCCCAAGCTCTTCAAAAATCAGCCGGGAACCCCAGGCCAGCGCAGTGGAGCGTGCGTCGTAGCTGGGCTGATAAGCATCCGGCAAGGCATCCGCAGACAGCGGAAAAGCCTCGACCACCGTTACCCTCAATGCAGGAGCAACTTTGGCAAGTGCCAAGGCCAGCGTTGCGCCCGCCAGCCCGCCACCTGCAATGATCACATCGGTATCAGAGTGTTTCACAGGCTCATCCCGCCATCAGGGCTTCAATCTCTTCAATGGTTTTGGGTACGCCATTCGTAAGCACCCGACAACCATCCTTGGTAACCACCACGTCATCTTCGATACGAATGCCGATACCACGCCACTTTTCATCCACATCGGTATTGCTCGGCGAGATATACAGGCCAGGCTCAACCGTCAGCGCCATACCCGGCTCGAGCAACCGCCACGCGTCGCCAATTTTGTAGTCGCCCACATCGTGCACATCAAGGCCCAGCCAGTGACCGGTGCGGTGCATGAAGAAAGGCTTGAAGGCTTCACTTGCAATGGCATCTTCAACGGTGCCCGACAGCAGGCCCAACCAGATCAGGCCACCGGTCAGCACGCTCAAAGCCGCTTCATGGGGATGGTTCCAGTGATTACCGGGGCGCACCGCATCAATGGCTGCATACTGGGCCGCCAGCACCACCTCGTAGAGCGCCCGCTGCTCCGGGCTGAACTTGCCGTTGACCGGGAAAGTGCGAGTAATATCCGAGGCATAACACTCCACCTCACAGCCCGCATCGATGAGCACCAGATCGCCGTCCTTCAAAGGCGCTGTGTTCTCAATGTAATGCAAAATGCAGCCATTGGCGCCGCTGCCGACGATAGACGGATAAGCTGTAGAGCGGGCACCATGGTCCATAAATGTATGAATCAGTTCGGCCTCAAGGTTGTATTCGTAGCCACCCTTTCGAGCGCGCTTCATGGCACGGCAATGGGCTTCAGAACTGATCTGACCTGCCTTGGCCATGGCCTTGATTTCGTTTGCGCTCTTGAAAAGCCGAAGATCGTGCAGAAGGTGCTCCAGCGCCACAAACTCACCAGGCGGGTGCGCACCGCTTTTGACCTTGCTGCGGATAACCTTCACCCAGTCCATCACCCGGGTATCGAATCCCTGATCTTTGCCAAGCGGGTAATACACCCGGCTGCGACCTTCAATCATGCCGGGCAGAATGTCGTCGATATCGGCAATGGGGAACGCATCGTCCAGCCCGTAAAGCTCGATCGCGCCCTCAGGCCCCACAAGAAACCCATCCCACAATTCTTTTTCGGGGTTTTTCTCTTTGCAGAACAGCACCGACTCGCCGTGTTCACGGCCGGGAATCAGCGCCAGTACGGCCTCGGGCTCACCAAAGCCGGTCAGGTACTGGAAATCGCTATCCTGTCGAAACGGGTGCAAAACGTCGCGGTTACGAGCGCGCTCCGGCGCAGCCGGAATAATGGCAATACTGTCTGGCGCCATGCGCTCCATCAGTTTGCGGCGGCGCTCGGCAAATTCCTTGACGGGTATAATGGACGACATAGGTTCTCCCGCAGTGTGTGACATGATCAATGCAGTGTTGATACTTGTGACGCCGGTCGTTCGGGCGGATTGAATTCGGTAAACACGGCCAGAGCACCAAGCCGGATGTATTCGGTTATCTCCACCAGCTGCTGCTCGCTTTCCTGGTCTGATTCCTGATCTTCAGATACCTGGCTTATGGCCACCATGTCTTCGATAAGTTCGCGAATTTCCTCCGGCGCTTCACCCAGAGACTCTCCGGCAGACAAGGCCATGCCCTCCAGAAAACCACGCACCCAGGCTACAAGAGCCTCAAGGCGCTGGTCGATAGCATAGTCATCGTCTGGCAGCAGCGGATGGAAGCTCATATCCGCCGACTTCAAAAACGCCAAGGTCTGTTCGTAGGCTTCATTCATGAACACAGACAGACCATCAGCCTCCGCAGCTGCGCTTTCAGGCAAACCCATGTGCTCGCAAACCATGGCAAGCCACTCATCTTCCTCGATGCGAGAACCGGCAGCCAGTCGCCCGCACAGGGCACCATGAAGCTCGGAGGGATGGCTGAACGCTTTGTGCGCGGTGAAAACGTTCGCCCAGCGCTCAAATTCAGCGGCGTAGGCCGCGCCAACAGTGTCGGTTTCTGACATGGACCTTAACAATCCTGTGTTGAGAAGTTAGGCAACTATCCTAGCATTCAGGCGCCTTCAAGGCACTGAATGGTTGATTTTCGAGG
The DNA here is from genome assembly GCF_016597815.1 of Marinobacter sp. DY40_1A1. Lineage (GTDB taxonomy): Bacteria > Pseudomonadota > Gammaproteobacteria > Pseudomonadales > Oleiphilaceae > Marinobacter > Marinobacter xiaoshiensis. The sequence goes on from NZ_VCHA01000002.1 coordinate 183,578, forward strand.
AGCAAGAGAAGATCATGTTATAACATAACACTCATCACTAATGGACACGGGCATGCTCTCAAAAAACCATCGCGCATTCTCAATCGCTTTTGCACTGGCCAGCACCCCACTTATGGCCGCCGACAACCCGGGCTCACACCAACATGGCCAAGCTGAAATGCAACTCGCATTCGCGGATAACCAGGTTGAAGTACTACTCACATCCCCGGCTGGCAATATGCTGGGGTTCGAGCACCACCCTCGCACGCCAGAGCAGCACCAGATTGAAGAGCTCGTTACCCATTGGCTAGGCGAAAATCCGCTGATTAACACTCCGGAATCAACCTGTCAGATACATGCCACCACGGTTCAGCACGAAGTTGCAGGCAGTCACGATCATGGGGGGCACAGCCACGGGGACGAGAGCCAGCACGCCGATATCACCGTCACCCAGATTCTGAACTGCACCGGGCTGGATCATTCTGTTTCCCTGACTACACCACTTACCGCCCGTTTTCCGGCTCTGGAGCATCTCGATATTGCCTGGGCCGGGCCGGATGGACAGGGTGCAGCTCGCCTGGGGCAAGGTGAAAGCTCTTTCAAACTGGGGCGCTGAAGCTACTCCTCATAGAGCTCAACCGTTTCCGCCACCATTGAGTAGGATGACGTGCCAACATCGGTTTCTGTTCGATCTATCACCAACGTGCCTTCAATCCAGACAGGATCGTACAGGGCCTCGAGCTTGAACCCCTGCTTGTATTTAATATGGATAATCTGATTGGGCGGCGGGGGTGGCACGTGGATACAGGCACCGTAATAGGGCACCAGAAAGAATTCCAGAATGCGCATATCGTTGGTGGTTTTGAGGGGTACCACAAAACCCGGGATGCGGCCTTTAACACTGGCCATCTCGGGGACAACCCTGCCGGTCATGATTTCATCTGGCAGCAAGGCAGGGCCGTCGCCCTCATGCTCCAGTTCAGGCATATTTTCCAGCAGGGCCAGATCTTCTGCCGGCATCAGCTCCAGCCAGTCGATCTCCCGGAGTTCTGAGTAGGCCGGCATGGAAACGCTCAGCAAGAGAATAAACAACGCCGAAAGCCGAACCCGGGCAGAGGAACATGAAGTGGGGATCATTAGCAAAGCTCTCCGGAAAACCAACAGCCATTTCAGTGCACATGAATAGTAGCCAGACATAATACACGGGGCAGATAGCGATCAACATGAACAACCAGTCAGAAACCAACGCGCACCTTCGAGAACATGCGCCAGCGGCGATCGACGTCAAAAGCCTCAGCTTTAGCTGGGGCAGCCAACAGCCGACATTACTGTTCCCGGACCTCACACTACCTCAGGGCGAACACCTTTTTCTTCATGGCCCGAGTGGCACGGGGAAAAGTACGTTTCTGAGCCTTCTTGCCGGCATGCTCGCACCAGATGCGGGCTCCATCAAGCTACTGGGCACTGACATCCACCAACTGGGGGCCAGCAAACGTGACCGCTTCCGGGCGGACCACATGGGCGTTATATTCCAGCAGTTCAACCTGGTGCCCTACCTCACAGCCGAGGCCAATGTGACCCTGCCCTGCAGGCTGTCACATCGGCGCAAGGCTGCCACCGGCGAAGCGCCAGCTGCCGCCGCTCAGAGATTACTGGCGGCTCTGGCCATTCCACAGAGCCACTGGCAACGCAAGGTTACTCAGCTCAGCATTGGTCAGCAGCAGCGCATTGCCGCTGCACGGGCGCTGATCGGGGCGCCGGAGATTATTCTGGCAGATGAGCCCACATCCGCGCTGGACAGTGATAATCGCGACCGCTTCATTCAGCTATTGCTAACCATGGCTGAACAACGCAACACGTCCGTGCTGTTCGTCAGCCATGACCGCTCGCTGGCCCAGCACTTTCATCACCAGCTAGAACTCGGGCAGGTGGCGGCATGAAGATTCACCTCGCATTATCACTGGCAAGTGCCAGCCTGTGGCACCGGCGCAAAGTGCTGGCTCTGGTATGCCTCACCCTCACCTTGAGCGTCACCCTTCTGCTTGGAATCCAGTATTTGCGCACAGAAGTGAAGCAGTCCTTTACCAGCACCATCAGCGATACCGATTTGATTATCGGCGCCCGCAGCGGCCAACTTAACCTGCTGATGTACACGGTGTTCCATATCGGCGACGCCACCAACAACATCCGCTGGAGCACATTTCAGGATCTTGAACAGGACACGCGCATTGACTGGCTGATTCCCATTTCCCTGGGCGACAGTTACAAGGGTTTTCGGGTTGTAGGCACAGACAAAGGTTTTGCCGAGCATTTCCGGTTTGGCCGGGGCCAGCCTCTGAACCTGGCTGGGGGGCAGTGGTTTGACGGAATTTTCGATGTGGTACTGGGTGCCGGCGTTGCCAGAACCCTGAATCATGGCCTCGGAGATAAAATCATACTGTCCCATGGCGGCGGGCGCACAAGCTTCTCGAATCACAAAGACACGCCTTTCACCGTGACCGGCATTCTTGAAGCCACGGGCACACCTGTTGATCAAGCGGTATATATCAGCCTGCAAGGCATGGAGGCTATACACGTTGGCTGGGAATCGGGCGTCGCCATTCCTGGTCGCACACTCACCCCGGAGAAGGCACAAAACCGCGACTTCACACCCAAAACCATTACCGCTGTTTTTGCCGGGCTGGATCGCAAGATCCTCACGTTCCGCGTGCAGCGTGATCTGAACCAATACGCGGGCGAGCCACTCTCGGCCATTCTGCCCGGCGTGGCCTTGAGTGAATTGTGGCGACTGATGAGCCAGTTTGAGCAGGCACTGCTTGGCATCACCGGATTTGTGGTGGTGACGAGCCTGATAGGACTGATTGCGGTACTGCTCACACTGCAAACCCAGCGCGCCCACGAAATCGCAATTTTGCGTGCTACAGGTGCCTCTCCCGGCCTGATTGCAAGCCTCTACCTTATCGAGTGCCTGGCACTTGCCCTTGTAGCCTGTGTAATTTCGCTGGCATTGGGTGCTTTGGCGATTTCAATGTTTGGCCCCTGGCTGCTGACAAATTATGGAATTCAGCTTCAATTACGCCCATTAACCTTCGAAGAATGGTCTCTACTGATATCCGTGCCGCTGGCCGCCCTGTTAGTAGCACTTATTCCCGCCTTCAGCGCTTGGCGGCAAAGCCGTTCTCAGGGCTTTGGAAGCCCCGGTGGGACGTGACAGAATCGTGCTCAGAAGCGTCAAAGAACGGAAGGCTTCAACTTATGACACGCGTGTAAATTGACCGCTATGGCGCGCGCACTTATAGTTAGTCGCAATAACTTCAACCTATGCTGGGCACGTCATGGAACAGTCCGAAGTACAAGCATTAGCGGACAAGCTGGACAAGCTGATCGAACACTGCCAAAAACTGGAGCAGAGCAACGCTGCCCTGAGGCAGTTGCAGGATGACTGGAACCGGGAACGGGCCCAGCTTATGCAAAAAAATGATCTTGCCAAAAACAAGATCGAAGCCATGATCGGTCGCCTTCGGGCACTGGAGCACCATTGATGTCCAAGCAACCCACCACCGTTGAGGTAAAAATTCTCGACAAGGAATACCTGGTCGCCTGCCCTCCCGAAGCACAGGAGGCACTTGTTCGGGCCGCGAGGCATCTGGACAGCAAAATGCGGGAAATACGCACCAGCGGCAAGGTATTCGGAACCGAGCGCATTGCCGTGATGGCAGCACTGAATATGACCCATGATTTGCTAGAGCGGGACACCATGTCAGAAGCCACCAGCACGCTCCTGAAAGCCATGGACAGCAAGCTGGAAAACGCCCTCGGAGAGCAGTCAAACCACTGATTTATGGTAGATTCCCCGATAGGTGTTGCAATCGCACCCGGATCTGGCCCTATAATGGAATCACTTCCTGGGCTGTTCGCTGGTCGGACTCGTCCTCGAGCCGATGCGCTTTACCCAGGTGGCCACTACAGGGCATTGTGAGCATGTCCCCGCAGGGGGAAAGCCTAATATGTCACAGCGGCCGCCGACCTTGAACTTTGGGTTCAAGGGCCACGTCCGATAACGGCAGCTCGGGAAGCTTTATTTTGAGCCAGACGACCGACTCACACCCTTCCGAATTAGATTTAACTCCCTCGTCTCGCAACGCACTACGGAAGCATTTGCGCCAACTCAGGCGTGCACTGTCGGCAAGGGAGCAGGAACAGGCCTCGGCTTCTCTCGCTTTGAACCTGCTGAAAAATCCGGACCTGCACAGAGCCAGACACATTGCCGTCTACCTGCCCAACGATGGCGAGATTGACCCGCACCCGTACATGGCCATGGCCCGCAGCAAAGGCGTTCACTTTTACCTGCCCGTACTGCACCCGATCCATCCTGGCAGACTGGTTTTCAGCCCCTACTACGATGGTATCGTACTGACAGCCAACCGCTTTGGCATCCTCGAGCCAGCATTCAGCAAAGGACTCAGGCGACCAGCATGGGCACTAGACGCTGTGATGTTTCCATTAGTAGGGTTTGATGCCCATGGCGGGCGACTGGGGATGGGAGGCGGTTTTTACGATCGCACGTTCGCGTTCACCCGCCTGCGCCCGAGGCTGGCACCAAAACTCATCGGCCTGGCTCACCACTGTCAGCAGGTAAACAAACTACCCATCGAACCTTGGGATGTGCCACTGCATAGCGTTGTCACGGACGAGCAGGTGTATCGAGTAAAGTAAGGCGGAGAGCGTTACAGGGTCAACGGAATTCTGATCGGGTAGTCGCCATATAGGTGGAAACTGGCGCAGCAGAACTTTCCGTTACGGTCGCGGGTCTGTCTTCCGATGCCTGCAGCGAAGTAAACCCTGTAATTACAAGGCCGACAGCGAAGATCAGCACAATGGCCCGGATAATATCAGGCTTGCCACCCATGACACTTATTCCTGTTCCAAATAAAGTTAAATCTGCGAGAAATCAGCTGACTATTCTTGTTTCCAAGAATTTGTCGAAAGATTAACACGCATACTGGATTTTACAATTTTTGACAGGTTAAAGTTCAGTAAGAAAAAAACAGGGATAGGGATAGTAAATAGCCAGCCCGGAAGCCATCGCCCGGGCTGGCCGATTGACAGTATCAGGATGCCTTGCCGTTGCCTGCACCTAAAAACATCTGGTAAGCCTCGTTATCTGTCATATTTTCATAACGGAAGCCTACCTTGCCCAGCATGGTTTCAAAGTCCTTTACTTCATCATCCTCCACTTGCGCGCCCAGCAGTACTCGGCTGTATGCGGCACCGTGATTGCGGTAGTGGAACATCGAAATATTCCAGCGCGTTCCCAGCGACATCAGAAGTTTCAGCAGCGCCCCAGGGCGTTCCGGGAACTCAAACTGAAATACCTTCTCATTGGTAATGGTGGGCGCGTGGCCACCGACCATGTGGCGAATGTGCTGTTTGGCCATATCGCTGTCGGTGAGATCGAGAACGGAATAGCCGTTTTCACGAAGATCCTGCACCAACTCGTCTCTGCCCAAACCGCCAGCCTGAACCTGAACACCTACAAAAATCGTTGCCTTGCTTGCATCGGCATAGCGATAGTTAAACTCGGTAATGCTGCGCTTATGCAAAGCGTTGATAAAGGTCTTGAAAGCACCCGGTTTCTCCGGAATGGTCACCGCCAGAATAGCTTCACGCTTCTCACCAATCTCCGTGCGCTCTGAAACATAGCGCAGGCGGTCAAAATTCATATTGGCACCGCTCAGAGTGGCGATCAGGTTTTCATTCTCGATCTTTTCCCGTTCGATGTATTTCTTGATACCGGCAACGCCCAATGCACCTGCAGGCTCCGCGATCGAGCGTGTATCTTCAAAGATGTCCTTGATGGCGGCGCAGATCTCATCAGTGGAAACGGTAATCACCTCATCCACGTTATCCTTGCAGATCTCCCAGGGGTGCTTGCCAATCTGCTTTACCGCCACGCCGTCAGCAAAGATGCCCACTTCGTCCAAAACCACACGCTTGCCAGCCTTCATAGCGGCCTGCAGGCAATTGGAGTCTTCCGGCTCTACGCCAATCACCTTGATTTCAGGGCGCAGGTATTTGATATAGGCCGCCATGCCAGCTATCAGGCCACCCCCACCTACACAGATAAACACCGCATGGATAGGCTTGCTGAACTGCCACAACATTTCCATGGCAACTGTACCCTGCCCGGCAATGACATCGGGATCGTCATAGGGAGGAATGTAGGTGTAACCATGCTTCTCAACCAGCTCCTCGGCATGGGTAGCAGCTTCATCAAAGGCATCGCCCTTCAATACTACCCGCGCACCATGATCCCGGACTGAACGTACTTTGATCTCAGGTGTGGTCTGGGGCATCACGATAACGGCCTTGATACCCAGCTCTTTGGCAGCAAGCGCTACACCCTGCGCATGATTGCCTGCGGAAGCACAGATAACCCCTTTGGATTTTTGCTCTTCCGACAGCTGAACAAGCCGGTTGTACGCGCCGCGAATCTTGAAAGAAAACACCGGCTGAAGGTCTTCCCGCTTGAGCATAATATTGTTGCCAAAGCGCTTGGACAGACTACGGGCTTCAGTGAGGGGTGTTTCAATGGCCACGTCATAGACGCGCGCATCGAGAATCTTCTTGATGTAGCGTTGCGGCATGTTGGTTCCGGTTGCTGATTGGATGAATGGTCGGAGAAAACCCACAGTGTAGGAAGTTTGCACCACAGTCGTCTATAAGCAGGCGGCTCTTAAGCGCTATAATGACCCCGAACTCATTCGATTTGCCCCCCCGGAGCGCCTAATGACTCAGGACGAACTAAAGAAAGCCGTTGCCAAAGCGGCTGTGGATTACATTGCACCGCGCCTGGAGCGTGACAGTATTATTGGCGTAGGCACAGGAAGCACCGCCAACTTCTTTATCGACATGCTCGCAGATCTGAAAAACGAATTCGACGGCGCTGTCGCCAGCTCAGAAGCAACGGCAGAGCGCCTGAAAAGCCACGGCATACCTGTGTATGACCTGAACGGTGCCGGCGAACTGGAGTTTTATATTGACGGCGCCGACGAGACCAACGAACGCCTTGAGCTAATCAAAGGCGGTGGTGGCGCACTCACCCGCGAAAAGATCGTGGCGGAGGTCGCCAAGACCTTCATCTGCATTGCCGATGAATCCAAAAAGGTCGGCGTACTGGGCGAATTCCCGCTACCTGTAGAGGTAGTTCCCATGGCACGGAGCCATGTTGGCCGCGAAATCGTCAAACTGGGTGGCGACCCCGTTTACCGGGACGGCTTCACCACTGACAACGGCAACATTATCCTGGATATTTATAACATGGATATTTCCCGCCCGATTCAGGTTGAAGAACGGCTGAACAATATAGTGGGCGTTGTCACTAACGGTTTATTTGCCCGTCGCCCAGCAGATCTGTTGCTGCTGGGCACCAGCACCGGCGTTCAGAGCATTCCTCGCAAAGACACCTGATCCCCGCCACCCCACGAAAAACTGGCGCTACATGCCAGTTTTTTTATGCCTGCCAGACTCCAAACCAAGCGCTTGCTTGGTGCTAAAAATTGAGCGACACTAAGGCCTGCCAAATACAAATATAGAGGTGTTCCACCGTGTCCAGTTACTTCAATGAAACCCATGAACAGGCACGCATGAGCGCGCGCAAATTCATCTCTACGCATGTACTTCCTCATATCGATGAATGGGAAGAAGCCGGCGAGTTTCCCCGCGAGATCTACAAAAAAGCCGGGGATGCTGGCCTGCTGGGCATTGGTTTCCCGGAGGCCTTGGGCGGTGTTGGTGAAGGGGACATCTTCCTGAAAGTAGCGGTTTCCGAAGAGCTTATGCGCTCCACATCTGGCGGCTTTGTTGCCAGCATTGGCTCTCTCGACATTGGTTTGCCACCGGTTGCCAAGTGGGCTAAAAAAGAAATCCGGGAACAGATTGTCCCCTCGATTCTAAGTGGCGATAAAATTTCTGCGCTGGCGATCACTGAACCGGGCGGCGGCTCCGACGTAGCCAATCTGAAAACCCGCGCGGTAAAAGATGGCGATCACTACATAGTGAACGGCAGCAAAACCTTCATCACCAGCGGCACACGGGCCGACCACTTCACCGTAGCCGTAAGAACCGGGGGCGAAGGCCATGCTGGCATCAGCTTGCTACTGATCGACCGCGACATGCCCGGCTTCTCCAATGGCAACAAGCTTAAAAAGATGGGCTGGTGGGCCAGTGATACCGCTGAGCTGTTCTTTGAAGACTGCCGAGTACCTGCAGACCGCCTGATCGGCGCAGAGAACGCGGGTTTTATAGCCATCATGAGCAACTTCCTGGCGGAGCGCCTCAGCTTATCCGTCATGGCCTACATGACCGCACAGCTGGCGTACGAAGCGGCCATGGAGTACGTAAAACAGCGCCAGGCATTCGGCCGCCCGGTTTCCGGTTTCCAGGTAACTCGCCACAAACTGGTCGACATGGCCACCCAGATCGACGTGGCTCGTGAATACACCTACCGCTGCGCAGCATTGATGCAGGCTGGCAAAAACCCGATCAAACAGGTGGCCATGGCAAAGAATTTCTCAGTGGATATCTGCGAAAAAGTCACCAGGGAAGCGGTGCAGCTTTTTGGCGGCATGGGCTTTATGCGGGAATCTGTAGTGGATAGGCTATATCGGGATACCAAGATTTTGTCGATTGGCGGCGGAACCACCGAAATCATGAAGGAGCTAATTGCCAAACAGATCCGGCTGTAGGCTTCGATCACGTCGAAATCAGGTTTGCTCAAATGCTCGGGCTGCCCTCTGCCGGTACTGCCCAAAAACGTGGAGCGCCAAGGATGGCGCGACCGAGCCCTACAGGGAAGTATTTACGGGCGTTTTTTGGGCACTACCGGCAGAGGGCAGCGTGCACTAAAGCCCCCCAACCAAGGTTTAGTTTCGAATGCCTGCAGAGTCCCGTATAATTGCGCTCACTTTTCAAGCACAGTTAAACGAACCTAACGTATCAGGAAGGAACTCTCATGCAATTCAGCAATATCCCTGCGGGCAAAAACCCACCAGAAGACATCTACGTAGCCATCGAAATCCCGGCTAACAGCTCCCCGGTCAAGTACGAACTCGACAAAGACATGGGCGCTCTGCTGGTAGACCGTTTTATGGCAACGCCTATGTTCTACCCAGCCAACTACGGTTTTATCCCTCACACCTTGGGTGAAGACGGCGATCCGCTGGACGTTCTGGTTGTTACCCCTTACGCGCTTCAGGCGGGCTCAGTGATCCGCTGCCGCCCGGTAGGCGTGCTGAATATGGACGACGAAGCCGGTGGCGATGCCAAGCTGGTAGCCGTACCCCACAGCAAGCTGACCAACTCGTACCAGGACATTCACGAAATCGACGACCTGCCTGTTCTGCTGCGCGACCAGATCCGCCACTTTTTTGAAAATTACAAAACACTTGAGCCAGGCAAGTGGGTCAAGGTAAAAGGCTGGGACAACGCTGCTGCAGCCAAACAAGCCATTGTTGATTCGATCAAAGCTTACCAAGGCTGATCTGATCTGCAGAAAGCAAAAAACCGGGCAAAAGCCCGGTTTTTTTATGCCTGAACAAACGCCTCTGGCTTAGCCTCGTGACAGCAGATCCCGCATATCACTAATTGCCGCATTAGCGCGGGAAAGGTAAGCCGCCATCGTCAGCGAGTGGTTCGCCAGAACCCCAAACCCACTGCCGTTGAGGATAACCGGGCTCCACATTTCGCCCTGGGCACCCTCTAACTCAATGATTACCTGCTTCACGCTGGAAATAGCATTCTTGTCCTGGAGAACCTTGCGGAAATCCACTTCAATCGCGCGGAAAATATGCAACAACGCCCACGAACTGCCCCGAGCCTCATAAAACACATCGTCAATCTTGGTCCAGTCGGTTTTGATATCGCCGCCACCGGTTTCTTCGTTCAGCGGATTGTCTGCATCCACATTGGCTACCGCTTCTGACACCGATGCCTTACCAACGCTCTCACCAAGTGTGCGCGAAAGGCTGCCCAGCCGGGTTTCCAGATCACCAAGCCAGTTGCTCAGGTTGTCGGCTCTGGCAAAGAACTGGGCGTTTGCCTGCTCCGGGCTGGACAGCCGATTAAGATAACGCTTCAGCGCGGCAATACCACGACGATACTCCGCCTCTGTGGAGGGTATAGCCCAGCTCTCGCTGTCAAAGTGAAACTGGGGCTCCGCTATGATCAAATCCGGGTCTTCCGCAGATTGGCTCTGAGAGCGGCTTATGTCCTTACGCATGGCCCGAGACAGGTCGCGAAGCTGCACCAGCACGCCGTACTCCCAGTTGGGCTGGTTATCCAGCCAAAGCCCCGGGGGAAATATATCGTTGGACAGGTAGCCACCTGGCTTATCGAGAAGCGTTTCGGCTATACGGATCATGGTTACCGTTGTAGCAAAGCCGGTTATGGGTTCCCGCTGCATTTCATTGGCCACTGCCCGCGTATGCTCACGCACAGAGAAGGCCTCGGGCTCACTGCTCCAATAGATCCCCAGTACAACCGTTACCAGCAAATATACCAGCAAGACAACAGCTACAAATTTGCCGATCACGCCGTTGTTGCCGGCAAAATCCTGAGCGTCTTCTTTCTTGTCTCTGAAATACTGTCTGATTTTGCCTGGCATATTACGTTAAGCCCCTTGTCTGTTAATTGACTGCATTACGGTCTGTATGGATCCTAACCCATGGCGCTTTCTATATACACACCTCAGAATTCACAAACAATTACATGGTGCAACCTACGCCCACAACTCTAAACACTATAGACTCCAAAAACAGACTAAAGTTGGAAAAAACGTCCACGCCCTGAAGGACGGCCCATAATGAAAAGAGGCAGCCCCGAGAATAATGAGCGACGCAAGCCAGAAAGAAAAACTCAGGCAGCATTTTGCACGCCGCGTGACCACTCAGGCCCGGGTTGTACTGGACACCTGGCAGAAGATTAATGCCAACAGCGGATCATTTCCCGCGCTTCGCGAGGAGTTCCAGGCCGCATCCGACAAACTGGTGCGCTATGCCCAAAGATTTGAGATGGCAGACCATGCGGAAGCAGGCAACCAGATTCTCAACGCTGTAACAAACTGGTCGGGCGAGACTGCACCAGACGACGCCACGGAGCTACAGCTCCAGGATGCCATTGACGCACTTGCACGAAGTACCCTGAGACGAACCGACCACAGTGACACAGAAGCACCTCACCAGTTCCGGCGCACCCCGGTATACATAGCACTCACCAACTCCGAGATGGCTAACAGGTTAATTCGTCAGCTTGAGTTTTTCGGCTTTCGTGCTGCGGCGTTCAATTCGGCTAAAGAACTGACCGAAGCCTGCGCCCTGCATAAGCCCGAAACCATCCTTATGGATGTAAATTTCGGAGGTGCCCCGAACGCCGGCATAGCCACCATCGAGCAACTGCAAGAGCGGCACGACACGCCTGTTCCAGTTATTTTCATGAGCGACGAAGACGGCACCATTGAAACCCGTCTGCGCGCCTCCCGCTGCGGCGGCGAAGAGTTCTTCTACCCTGCGGTTGATCCGGGCCAGCTTATCGAGAAGATTGAAACCTACACCCACGGCAATACTGTGGAGCCTTACCGGGTACTTGTTCTGGACGATTCCAGGGCACAGGCCAAATTCATGGAAACGGTTCTCAAAAAAGCGGGCATGACTGCCCACATAATTACCGATCCCATGGAAATCATTCACGCACTGGACACATTCTCACCAGAGATCATCATCCTCGACATGTACATGCCTGGCTGCACCGGCATGGAGATTGCGCGCGTTATCCGGCAGCAAGACCGGTTTCACAGCGTGCCGATTATCTACCTTTCTGGCGAAGAAGATGTCACCAAACAGTTGCACGCCATGAGCCTTGGCGGCGACGACTTCCTGACCAAGCCCGTAGACCCCAAACATCTGATTGCCACACTCCATAACCGCGGCCGTCGCGCACGTTCTCTCCTGGCGCTGATGATCCGCGACAGTCTCACCGGGCTCTACAACCACACTCACACCCTGTATTTGCTGGATCAGGAAATCGCACGCGCAAGGCAAAAAGGCCAGTCACTGTGCTTTGCGATGATCGATATTGATTACTTCAAGAAGGTGAATGACACCTACGGCCACCCCATTGGCGACCGTGTTATTCGCAGCCTCTCCATGTTTTTCAAACAGCGCCTGCGCAAAACCGATCATATTGGCCGTTTTGGTGGCGAAGAATTCGCCATCATTCTTCCCAATACCCGGCCAAGCGATGCGCGCAACGTTTTGAATGAAATCCGGGAGCGTTTTGCCGAACTTCAGCAGCCTGCCGGTGACCGGGAGTTTAATGTTACCTTCAGCTGTGGCGTGGCTGCATGGAATAATGACCCCGCCCATACTCTATGCGAACGTGCCGACCGCGCGCTCTATGTTTCCAAGGAACGCGGGCGTAATTGCGTCACCCTGGCCGACAGCTGATCAGCTCAGGCAACTGACCGGGCAGCCCACACAAGGCTGCCCGTATGAAACCATCGTCGTATAGAAGTCCCCTCCTCCGTTAACGACAATGATAAGTATCAGCAAAAAGAACATGCGGGCGCCTCCAGCCTCTGGGATGTGGCCGATCGCTAGCATGCAACATTGTCAAAAAGTGTTGATCTGAAGAATAAAAGCACACACCATGGGTGGAAAATGCCGTTATATTCGGCGATTCTGTTTATAAAGTGAAAAAGGCAGACGCAACCATGTCGACAATTCTCGTGCTCCATGGCCCCAACCTCAACATGCTCGGTATTCGCGAGCCAGAGGTTTATGGCCACGAGACACTGGCGGATATTGATGACCGGTTACGAGGGATAGCCGCAGAAAAGGGCCATCACCTGCTGCACCTGCAATCAAATGCCGAATACGAACTGATTGAACGGATCCACGAAGCCCGGGCAGAGGGCGTGGATTTCATCATTATCAATCCTGCCGCTTTCACTCATACCAGTGTTGCCTTACGGGACGCCATACTGGCCACAGGAATCCCGTTCATAGAAGTGCATCTTTCCAACGTGCATGCGCGGGAAGCCTTCCGCCATCATTCGTATTTTTCTGATATCGCCGTAGGCGTTATCTGCGGATTAGGCAGCCAGGGGTACGAACTCGCCCTTCAGGCCGCCATGCAACGAATTCACCGATAGACCTGATACAACGGGATTGGACTGACTATGGATATTCGCAAAATCAAGAAACTGATCGAACTCATCGAAGAGTCTGACGTCGAAGAGATTGAGATTCATGAAGGAGATGATTCTGTTCGCATCTCCCGACGTCGTGAACAGGCTTCCGGTACCCAGTACATTAGCCAATACGCTCCACCAGCACCGCAGTATGCGCCGGCACCAGAGACCCCGGGCCCGGTTCAGGAAGATAGTGCACCGCAACCCGTCCACAATGGACATGCGCTACGCTCCCCCATGGTTGGAACCTTCTACAGGGCGCCTTCTCCCACTGCCGACGCCTTTGCAGAGATTGGCCAGCAGGTAAAAGCGGGCGACATCGTCTGCATCGTAGAAGCCATGAAAATGATGAACCAGATCGAAGCCGACAAGAGCGGCACGATTACAGAAATTCTGGTTGAAAACGGTCAGCCCGTGGAGTTTGACCAGCCGCTGTTAATCATTTCCTGAACCGGTGATAGCTACTCATGGCCATGTTAGAAAAAGTTCTGATCGCAAACCGGGGTGAAATAGCCCTCCGGATTCTGCGTGCCTGCAAAGAACTCGGCATCAAGACCGTCGCGGTTCACTCACAGGTTGACCGCGACCTGATGCACGTTCGCCTTGCCGATGAATCTGTTTGCATCGGCCCCAACAGCCCTCTGGAAAGTTACCTCAACATTCCAGCCATTATCAGTGCTGCTGAAGTAACCGATTCCGTAGGCATACACCCTGGTTACGGCTTTCTCGCAGAAAACCCGGACTTTGCCGAGCAGGTCGAGAAAAGCGGTTTCCGCTTTATCGGCCCCAGAGCAGAAACCATCCGCCTGATGGGCAACAAGGTGTCTGCCATAAACGCAATGATTCGTGCTGGTGTTCCGACCGTGCCGGGCTCAGACGGCCCGCTGACCGACGACGACGAGCGCACTCTGCAAGTGGCACGCAAAATCGGATATCCGGTGATGATCAAGGCCGCTTCCGGCGGCGGTGGTCGCGGTATGCAGGTAGTTCACTCCGAGGCTGCCTTGCTCAAGGCCGTGCAGATAACACAGACCGAAGCTCAAAATGCCTTTGGCGACCCCACGGTTTATCTGGAAAAGTTCCTTGAAACGCCACGCCACGTTGAAGTTCAGATTCTGGCCGACATGCACGGCAACTGTATTCATCTGGGCGACCGTGACTGTTCCTTCCAGCGCCGTAACCAGAAAGTTATAGAAGAAGCGCCCGCGCCCAACATCAACCCGGAAGCCCGCGAGCGCACACTCAAAGCCTGTGTAGATGCATGCAAAGAGATTGGCTATGTCGGCGCCGGCACCTTTGAATTCCTGTATCAGGACGGTGAGTTCTTTTTCATCGAAATGAATACCCGGGTTCAGGTAGAACACCCGATCACCGAAATGGTCACGGGTGTCGACATTGTTCGTGAGCAGTTGCGCATTGCCAGCGGCCTGCCCCTGCAATACAAGCAGGAAGATATCCAGATCCGGGGCCATGCAATGGAGTGCCGCATCAACGCGGAAGATCCGAATACCTTCGTGCCAAGCCCCGGAAAGGTGAAATATTTTCACGCTCCTGGAGGTTACGGTGTGCGAGTAGATTCCCACCTGTATAGTGGCTATACCGTTCCACCGTTTTACGACTCCCTGATTGCCAAACTGATCACCTGGGGCGACGATAGACAGGTGGCCCGCCGGCGTATGAAGATCGCTCTGGACGAGCTGTTGATTGAGGGCATCAAGACCAATCAGCCTCTGCATCGGAAACTGGTACGCGATGGCGGCTTTAAAACGGTAGACTTCACCATCCACTACCTTGAGAAACTGATGCGGGACTAACCTCCTGCATCGCAATGCAGGAAGAGCTATGCCCTGGATACAACTTCAGATCCCAGCTGATCCCGAGACCGCGGATCAGCTTGAAGATCTGCTTATGGAGATGGGCGCTGATGCCGTCTCCATGGAAGACGCAGCCGATCAACCGCTCTACGAACCCGACCACGGCACCACACCCTTGTGGAGCCAGACCACCGTTACCGGGCTTTTTCAAGCCGACCGCGATATAGACCAGCTGTGCTCAGACATACGCAATGCCTGGCACCAGCAAACCCAACAATCACTCTCCGATATAGACGTTACCCTGGTAGAAGACAAAGACTGGGAGCGCGCCTGGATGGACGATTTTCATCCGCTGCAGTTCGGCGAGCGCTTGTGGATAGTGCCAAGCTGGCATGAAGCTCCGGATCCGGATGCCGCCAACCTGATGCTGGACCCAGGTTTGGCCTTTGGCACAGGCACGCACCCCACCACTGCCCTTTGCCTGGAGTGGCTGGATGGTGCGGATGTTACAGACAAGCAGGTAATCGACTATGGCTGCGGCTCGGGCATACTCGGCCTGGCAGCTCTGCTTCTTGGCGCCAATCACGTTACCGGCGTAGACACCGACCCCCAGGCACTCGAAGCCAGTCGTGAAAACGCCCGTCGCAACGGTGTGGACGAAGCCAGACTGGATCTGTACCTTCCTGAAAATGAGCCAGACGGCAAAGCCGATGTAATGCTGGCCAATATTCTTGCACAACCGCTGATTGGCCTTGCGCCTCATCTGGCCAAGCTGACAAACCCCGGGGGTGACCTGGTACTTTCGGGCATTCTTTCTTACCAGGCCCGCTCGGTAATGGCTGCTTACGAGCCCTGGTTTATTATGGATGAGCCAGCACAGCGCGAAGAGTGGGTACGCCTCACAGGACGGCGCAATGACAGATGACGGAGGCTGTCTTAAAGACTAAACTCCCAACTCGTATTTCAGTTCATAGCTCAGTCGCTTTCAGGAACAAAGCATGGCCCAGAGTAGTCTGCAAACCGAATGCCCAAAATGTCATACCCGCTTCCGGGTGACCGATGAGCAGCTTGGCCTTGCCAAGGGAAAGGTGCGCTGTGGTCATTGCATGGCTGTTTTCAACGCGATTGAGCACAAGATAGCAAGTGCCACAAGCGGCACCCAGAAAGCACCCTCGGTTACAGGCAGTAAAACGCCTCCGGAGCGTGAATCATCTGAAGAGTCCGCCAGCGGCTTCGTCAGCGACACCTCGGGAGATGACTTCATCTTCGCGGATAACCCCGAAGAAGATGCTCAAGAAGGGCGCTATGCCGGCACAAAACTGACGTTCTCGGATGACGAACTGAGTGACAGCTTCCGTAGCTTCGACGACCGAAATCCGTCATCGCTGGATGAAACCAGCGATGACGACCCCACTGGGGATGTTGATGAAAGCTGGGCCGAAGCGATCCTCCGGGAAGACGACGCTCCAGCCGATCCCGCAAAACCCGGCCCTGAGACTGCTACAGAAGCACCCTCAGAATCAAAGCCACAGCCTGAACCTTTGGCTAAAGAAGCTGAGCCAGAAAAAGACGACAGCCCTACAGAAAACCCCCAGGAACTCCAGCAAGAAGATCCTTCTGGCTTCTTCGTTGACGAGCAGGCCGATCCGGCGCTTGAGTCCTTCGCCAATGAGCATGAGCCAGATCCAGATCGCGGACACCAAGCTAAAAAGGAGCCCTTTGAAGCGGGCGCACCCTTTGGGGATCTCCGACACGAGCCGATTTCCATGGGCGGAGGCAACAAAAGCTGGCTCCGCACCCTGACCTGGTCTGTCATTGTGCTTGGCCTTATCGGGGTTCTGGTTGCGCAAGTCACCTGGTTCCAATTTGACCGATTGTCTGCAATACCCGAACTACGACCATTCTATGAAAAAGGCTGCGAACTGGCAGGTTGCGAGCTGAAGCCTTTGATCAATGTTGAGGCTATTCAGAGCCGCAAGTTAGTCGTTCGCACCGATCCGGAAAACCGAAACCAACTGGTGGTAGACGCAGTCATCATCAACCGGGCAGTGTTTCAGCAACCCTTCCCCGCCATTGCTCTGACCTTCTCCAACCTGAACGGAGACGTCGTTGCCCAAAGTATTTTCACTCCTTCGGACTACCTTGCCGGCGAAGCTGAAGAACTCGACATCATGCCCGTGGAAACCCCTGTGCGCATCGCCATCACCATTCGCGACCCAGGTCGCGACGCGGTCAACTACAATATAATTTTCCGCCCCTACACCCCCTGAGCGAACCTGCCGGAGATCACCCGGCAGGCACTCCACTCGCCACCCCGTAGAACAAAAGTCAACCAAAAAGAGCGAAAAATAATCAGTTTTTTCGCTCCCTTGCCCCTTCAATCAAAGTGCCCCCGGCGGTATCATTAGCGCCCTTCGGAACTGGCATCGGTTATTTATTAAACAACCGCACCACTCCGACTTTTGCATTCTCTGCTGTGATACGGGTTCAAACCATGTTGCCGACGGCAAAAATCGGGCCGTACACGCTGCCCAATCCGCTGATTGTTGCGCCCATGGCCGGTGTAACAGATCGACCATTCCGACTGCTTTGCCGAAAGATGGGCGCGGGGTTGGCGGTCTCGGAAATGGTAATAGCAGACAGCAAGCTCTGGCATACGCGCAAATCCCGAACCCGCATGGATCATGCAGGGGAGCCCGAACCAAGGTCTGTCCAGATCGCGGGTGGTGACCCGGAAATGCTGGCCAATGCGGCGCGGCTTAATGCCGAATCCGGTGCTCAGATAATCGACATCAACATGGGCTGCCCGGCTAAAAAAGTGTGCAATAAAGCTGCCGGCTCAGCCTTGATGAAAGATGAGCGCCTGGTCAGGGAAATTCTGGAAGCGGTGGTCAGCGCGGTAAACATACCCGTTACCCTGAAAATGCGTACCGGTTGGGACCAAAGCTACCGTAACGCACCAGCAATAGCGCGCATGGCAGAGGATATCGGCATTCAGGCTCTGGCCGTTCATGGCCGCACCCGCGCCGACAAGTACAACGGCGATGCAGAGTACGACACCATCGCTGAAGTTAAAGCCAGTGTTGGCATTCCGGTTTTCGCCAATGGCGACATCACATCACCGGAAAAGGCACGTGAAGTTCTGGCATATACCGGTGCCGATGGCCTGCTTATTGGCCGTGCGGCTCAAGGTAGTCCCTGGATTTTCAGAGAAATACTGCATTTCCTCGAAACCGGACAACACTTGCCAGCGCCCCCGCTGAATGAAGTGGAAAAGATATTAAGCGAACACCTGGTTGCCCTGCACAGCTTTTACGGCGAACTCATGGGCGTGCGTATTGCCAGAAAACACGTGGGCTGGTACCTGCAGTCCCACGACACGGACAAACAGTTCCGCAGTCGCTTCAACGCGTTCGACACCGCGCTGGAGCAGAAAGACAGTATCCAACAGTATTTTTCAGGCTTACGAAATGGAGAGGAATTCGCAGCATGACCGCTGAGACTTTGGTACAAAACACCTTGAACACCCCAGCCAACGATGATCTACACCAGTTGCAAACGGTGAATAGCAGCGGCAACACCGTTACCCTGCGCGATAACGTTGAAGTGGCTCTGAAGAACTACTTTGCCCAACTTGATGGAGCGCCCGTTACAGAGGTTTACCAGCTGGTACTCTCGGAAGTGGAAGCGCCGCTGCTGGAGCAGGTAATGAAGTACACCCGCAACAATCAGACCAAAGCATCCACCATGCTAGGCCTGAACCGCGGAACCCTGCGCAAGAAGCTCAAGCAGTACGGACTGCTATAATCGAGACGCCCTGACTTGAAGAGGGCCTCCCGGACACCCTTCGCGAGGCCCTTGTTCGTTCACCCCAAGTGAAGAATGTGACCCCATGGCAAACCAGGCTAATACCCCCGTCCGTCGCGCACTCATCAGCGTTAGTGATAAATCCGGCATCGTCGAGTTCGGCCGCGCCCTTACCGACCGCGGCATCGAATTGCTCTCCACCGGAGGCACGTTCCGCCTCCTGAAAGAAAACAGCGTTCCCGTTACGGAAGTCTCCGACTACACCGGGTTCCCGGAGATGATGGACGGCCGGGTAAAAACCCTGCATCCGAAAATTCACGGTGGCATTTTAGGCCGCAGAGGCACCGACGACGCCATCATGGGTGAGCACGGTATAAACCCGATTGATATGGTTGTGGTTAACCTCTATCCGTTCGAATCTACCGTCGCTGATCCGGATTGCGACCTTGCAACCGCCATTGAAAACATCGACATCGGCGGCCCAACAATGGTTCGCGCCGCAGCCAAGAACCACAATGATGTAGCCATTGTGGTCAACGCATCTGATTACAGCCGCATTCTGCAAGAGCTGGATGACACTGATGGTCAGCTCACCCATGCCACGCGCTTTGACCTGGCCGTTAAAGCCTTCGAGCACACCGCAGGCTATGACGGCGCTATCGCCAACTACCTGGGTGGCCGCACCGCCGATAACGACAACGCTGATTTCCCCCGCACGTTTAATGCCCAGTATGTAAAAGTGCAGGACATGCGTTACGGTGAAAACCCGCACCAGCGCGCGGCCTTCTATGCCGAGCGCAACCCGAAGGAAGCCAGTGTTGCCACGGCAAAGCAGCTTCAGGGTAAAGAGCTCTCCTATAACAACGTGGCAGATACAGACGCGGCTCTGGAATGCGTCAAACCTTTTGCAGACCCGGCCTGTGTAATCGTCAAGCACGCCAACCCCTGCGGTGTTGCGATCGGTGCGGATATTCTTCAGGCCTATGATCTGGCCTTTGCTACCGACCCCACCTCGGCGTTCGGCGGCATTATTGCCTTTAACCGGGAACTGGATGCAGAAACCGCCAAGACAATTATTGATCGTCAGTTTGTTGAGGTCATCATTGCACCAAGCGTCGCACCAGAAGCGGTAGAACTGGTAGCTACCAAAAAGAACGTGAGGCTACTGGCCTGTGGTGATCTGAATGGTGAACGCGCCCAGTCCATGGACTACAAGCGCGTTACAGGCGGCCTTCTGGTACAGGATCGTGACCTGGGCATGGTGGCTATGGCCGACGTAAAAGTCGTAACCACCCGCCAGCCAACCGAACACGAACTGAACGACCTGCTGTTTGCCTGGGAAGTGGCTAAGTACGTTAAGTCCAATGCCATCGTTTATGCCCGTTCGGGCCGCACCATCGGTGTGGGCGCAGGCCAGATGAGCCGCGTGTACAGTGCCCGCATTGCCGGCATCAAAGCTGCCGATGAGAACCTGGAAGTGAAGGGCTCGGTTATGGCCTCCGATGCGTTTTTCCCGTTCCGGGATGGCATTGATGCGGCCGCCGAAGCTGGCATTACTGCGGTGATCCAACCCGGTGGTTCCATGCGGGATCAGGAAGTCATCGACGCTGCCAACGAACACGGCATCGCTATGGTCTTCACTGGCATGCGCCATTTCCGGCACTGATGACACCACTTTATAACAGCTCTTTTTAAACCTACGGGGCAGTAAGATATGAATATTCTGGTAATCGGCAGTGGCGGGCGCGAACACGCCCTGGCCTGGAAGGCAGCCCAGTCTCCGGGCGTGGGCACAGTGTTTGTAGCACCTGGTAATGCGGGTACTGCTCGCGAGCCGGGCGTTGAGAACGTCAACATAGATGCTCTGGATATTGGAGGCTTAGCCACATTCGCATCCGACAACAACGTAGGTTTGACCATCGTTGGCCCGGAAGCACCGCTGGTTGCCGGTATTGTGGATCTGTTTGAAGAGCGCGGCCTGCGCGTCTTTGGCCCCACGGCCGACGCAGCACAGCTCGAAGGCTCGAAAGCCTTCACCAAAGACTTCCTTGCCCGTCAGAAAATCCCGACAGCCGGCTACGGAAACTTCACCGATATAGATGAAGCTCTGGCATACGTTCGTGAACAGGGCGCACCTATTGTGGTCAAAGCTGACGGCCTGGCCGCCGGCAAAGGCGTTATCGTCGCAATGACCCTTGAAGAGGCAGAAAATGCCATTCGAGACATGCTGGCAGGCAACGCGTTTGGCGAAGCCGGTAGCCGTGTTGTGGTTGAGGAGTTCCTTGAGGGCGAAGAGGCCAGCTTTATTGTAATGGTGGATGGCGAGAATGTTCTGCCTATGGCCACCTCACAAGATCACAAGCGCGTTGGTGACGGCGATACCGGCCCGAATACAGGTGGCATGGGAGCCTATTCTCCGGCGCCTGTGGTAACCCCTGAAGTGCACAAGCGCATTATGGATGAAGTTATCTACCCAACTGTGCGCGGCATGGCTGCTGAAGGCCTTCCTTACAAGGGCTTCCTGTACGCTGGCCTGATGATAGACGCCAACGGAGCCCCGAAGGTTATCGAATTCAACTGCCGTTTTGGCGATCCGGAAACCCAGCCAATCCTGCTGCGCATGAAGTCAGACATTGTTGCGCTCTGCCAGGCGGCTATCGACGGAAAACTGGATGAATGCAGTTCAGACTGGGACGAGCGCGCCGCAGTCGGCATTGTACTGGCCGCAGGCGGGTATCCTGGCGACTACAACAAAGGCGATGTTATTTCCGGGTTGCCGGTAACGGACACCGAAGGTGAGAAGGCGTTTCATGCTGGCACCAGCCTGAGCCAGGATGGTAGCCAAGTGCTTACCAATGGCGGTCGGGTACTCTGCGCAACCGCGCTGGGCCATAGCGTTACGGAAGCTCAACAGAAGGCTTACGCACTCGCGAAAAAAATACACTGGAATGGCGTATTTTATCGCAAGGACATTGCCTATCGTGCGATCGCGCGGGAAGGATCATAACGACGCACTGCATACTGAAGCCCGGCCAATGTCCGGGCTTTTTTATAGAGTAATGTACATGCAGTCGCCCAGCCGGCACAAAATACAAACAACCTGGATTCGCCCCACATGCTGAAAAAATCCCATTTTACTGCCGTTGCTCTGCTTTTATCTGTGATGTTGCTCAGCGCCTGCTCCCGCCAGGGCATCTATGAAACAGCCATTGGCTTTGAGCGCGCCTCTGCCGGCCTTGAAGCAGACAATATCACTGTGGGTGATCTGGAGATCGCGTACCTGCGAAACGCCGAAGCAAACAACGGTGATACCATTGTTCTGGTACACGGTTTTGGCGCGAACAAAGACAATTGGACACGCATCGCCCGAGAGCTCACCGACAGTTTCAATGTCTACGCCATAGACCTTCCAGGCCACGGCGAAAGCAGTAAACCGCTGGATTTGGGATACCGTTTTGAAGAGCAGGTCGCCCACCTAGCCGGTATTCTTGAAGCCTTGGGCATCAACGAGATGCATATGATGGGCAACTCCATGGGCGGCGGCATTACCGCCCTTTACACCGCCACCCACCCAGAACAAATTAAATCAGCGGTGCTGTTCGACCCCGCGGGCATCCTGGATTATGAAAACGAAATGGTGGGCATGGTGCTCGCAGGCGACAACCCGCTTATACCCGGCAAGCCTGGAGATTTCGATCGCCTGATGGATTTTGCCCTTGAAAAAAGGCCTTTTGTTCCCTGGCCGATTCTGGGTGTTATGGAAGAAAAAGCCATCGCCAATCAAGAAGTGAACCAAGTAATCTTTGCCGCCATAAAAGAAGTTGGCTTTACCCCGGATTTCCGCAATGCCATTGAACGCATAGAATCCCCCGTTCTCATAGTGTGGGGTAAAGAAGACCGCATACTTGACTACCGCAATGGCGCTGTCTTTCAGAAGGCGATTCCCGGCTCACAGCTTGAGATACTGGAAGGCATTGGTCACGCGCCAATGATTGAGGCACCCGAAGAATCTGCACGTCTGTTCCTTGAATTCGCCAAACCCTTCATATCAAAAGCCGACTAAGTCAATTGGGCAAGAGGTTGTGCCGTTATTGTCTTCAACGGTTGGGGAAAACAAGGTAGCCTTACACGGAAGCTAATTTTTCCCTTAAAGAACCTCCCATGCCTGAAGCTATCTGGATTTCTTTTGCATTCGGCCTTGGCCTTCTGATCAAGTCTGTCGGCCTGCCACCACTGGTAGGCTATCTGGCAGCCGGCTTTGTGCTCAGTGGCCTTGCCTCCAGTCCATCTATTGGCATTTCTGCAGAACCCACAGCGGTACTGGCGCATATAGCTCACCTGGGCGTTCTGCTCATGCTGTTCACCGTGGGCCTCAAGCTTAAACTCAAATCGGTTATCAGCCCGGAAGTCATAGGCGGCAGTCTTCTGCACTTTGCCATCACCTGCTTCGTGTTTACCCCCGGCCTCTATCTGCTGATGGACGTAAGCTGGTACGTAGCATTTATGCTGGCTGTTGCCCTGTCTTTCTCATCGACTGTGTTGGCCGCGAAGGTACTGGAAAACAAGCGCGAACTAAGGGCCTTTCACGGCCGGGTATCCATCGGCATTCTGATCATGCAGGATTTGATTGCGCTGCTGGTTATGAGCCTGGCGGCAGGCCAGACACCTTCGGAATGGGCACTGATTGTCTTTGGCTTGCCGCTGCTGCGGCCGCTGCTGTACAAATTGCTGGACGCCAGTGGGCACGATGAACTGTTGGTTCTTCTGGGGTTGCTGCTCGCTCTGGTTATCGGCGGTTTGGGCTTTCAGTCCGTCGGGCTTAGCTCAGAACTGGGCGCTCTGGTATTCGGTGCTATTCTTGCCAACCATCCTCGTAGCCAGGAGCTGGCAAAGTCTCTCTGGAGCGTGAAGGAAATCTTCCTGGTTGGTTTCTTTCTGCAAATCGGCATAGGCGGCCTGCCCGATACCAATGCCATTATTTTTGCCGTGGTGGCCGCTCTGGTGCTGCCCATAAAGGGCATGCTGTTCTTTTTCCTGATGTTGCTGTTCCGCCTGCGCGCCCGCAGTGGCTTTCTTACCGCACTGGCACTCACCAACTACAGTGAGTTCGGGCTGATCGTTGCCAGTATTGCGCTGCCGGAGTGGCTGGTGCCTTTGGCCATTACAGTTGCCCTCTCTTTCCTTATCTCTGCACCACTGAACCGGCTTGCTCACCCACTGTATGACCGGCTGAGTAATCGACTTGTACCCTTCGAGAGCAAACAACGTCACCCTGATGAATTGCCCATCTCTTTAGGTGACACCCGGGTTCTTGTGATGGGCATGGGGCGTACAGGCACAGCGGCTTATGACTGGCTGAAAATCTCAGAGGCAAGGTTGATGGGGCTGGATTCTGACCTTGCAAAAGTGATGCGGCACCAGAAAGAGGGGCGGAACGTAGTTTATGCCGACGCTGAAGATAAAACCTTTTGGGAAGCACTACACATGCCTTCGCTGGACGCTGTCATTCTTGCCATGAGCGATATAGAAGCAAAGCTGATCGCTGCAAAAAAATTACGGAAATATGGTTTTACTGGCTACATTGTTGCCCATTCCATGTTCGAAGACGAAGCCAGGAGCATTTGCGAAGCCGGCGCTGACGAGGCCTATCTCACCATGAGTGAGACAGGTGTGGCTCTGGCCAGTCATCTTCTTGAACGCTCCCCGGGCACCATGCCCGCGCCGGTTTCAGACAAGGCGAGCTGAGGCCTGCTTCAGCTCAAGGCACAGGTCCGGAAGCCCGTGTATACATCGTTTCTCTGCGGCAGGTACGCCTGACGGTAGGTACCACGAATGAGACTGGATGACGTGGCACAACTGCCTCCACGGCTGACCTTGTGATCCCCGAACTGAAGCGTGGACATGAATGGGTACATGTCGATGCGAAAGCCGTCGTAGGGGAGAAATTGACTACTGGTCCACTCCCATAGGGTGCCGATCATCTGCCGGCAGCCGAAAGGACTGGCGCCATCAGGATAATCCGCCACCGGGTTCTGGGCCATGCCGCTCGCGTTCATATCAGCGCGCCTGGAATCCGGCAGTTCATTACCCCAGGGGAATTTACGAAATTCCTCACCGTTGCGATTGCCAAGCGCCGCCACTTCCCACTCCTGCTCTGTAGGCAACCGCCGCCCCGCCCAATGGCAATAGGCTTCGGCCTCCCAATAAGTCACATGGGAAACTGGCGCATCGGGGTTCAGAGGTTGCCATTTATCGAACAGACGCTCTCGCCACCGGCCTTCGAAGAGGCGCCAATAAACCGGATGCTTTGGCGTTTGCAGCATTGGTTCTGGCAAGCCCTGAGCCAGCGCCATATCAACTTCCGTTCGCAGCCATTTCTGACCACCAAAGGACCAGAGCTCGGGCCTTTGGTAACCGCCGTCTTCAACAAACCCCATAAACTCATGATTGCTCACCAGGCACCTGGATATCGCAAACTCATTCAGGCTCACAACATGGCGAGGCTTTTCGGCATCGAACGCAAAATCCTCCGTTGCGTAGTGCCCGGAATCTCCCGGCATGCCTATCAGCCAATCGCCGGCTGGAAGCAAGGCATCCGATTGCTTTGGGTTGGCAGACATCTCACCCGGCGCCGGGCGCTCAAAGGTTGCCCCGGGTGGTAACGCGTACCCAACAGTCTGGCGGCACCATACCAACGACTCTATGTGCATATTCTGGTGATAGATGGCGTAGCGAAACAGGTAGACCTCCTGATCGCTCAGTTGTGCTTGTTCAATGCGCTGGGCCATTTTTTTGTACACATGGTCGAAGTAGGCCAGGGTCTTTTCAAGGCCGGGAAACATGTCCCGGCGCCACCGATCCGGATGATCAATATGAAACGAGTCCCACAGATCGTCCATGGAAGGGTCAAAACTGGCGTCGCCGTCCAGAAGATTGAACACAAACACTTCATAGAAAAAAGCGGCATGGCCCATTTCCCACAGTGGTGGATTCACACCTGGGTGATATGGCACATCAAGCTGTTGTTCGCCCAGCGATGTAATGAGCTCCCGCGTTCGCTTTCGCGTGTTCTCAAGCTCTGCCAGCAATTCAGCTTTGTGCATTGGCTTTGCCTCCATCATGGTTCCTCAAGCTTGTTTCGTTTTCACAGGATCAGGTCCAGACCAGCATAATCATTGGTACGGCAACAATGGTTACTATGATTGTCAGGGGCAATCCCAGGCGCCAGTAGTCGCCAAATTCGTAGCCCCCCGGCTCCATTACCAGCGCGTTGGACTGGTGCCCTATTGGTGTCATGAACGCACACGAGGCACCAACCGCAACCGCCATCAACACGGCATCAGATGGCATCTGTAATTCGCTGGCCAGGCTCAGGGAAATCGGCGCAACCACAATAGCGGCGGCGGCATTATTTACTACGTTGGATAACAGTGTTGTGCCCACCAGTATCATGGCCAGCACCGAAGCAATCGACAGATTTTCACCCAGCACCAGCATTTGTGACGCTATCAAAGCAGCTCCGCCGGTGGATTCCATCGCCTGGCCGACCGGTATCATGGCCGCGAGCAGAACGATCACAGACCAGTCAATCGCCTTGTAGGCTTCAGAAGCAGACATCAACTTCACCAGAACCATTGCCACGGCCCCCGCAACCAGAGCAACGGGGGCAGATAGCAGGCCGGCCACGATAACTGCAATACTGACGAGAAAGATGCCGGAAGCCATCGCAGTGTTGCGGGGAGAGCCAAGCTTTAACCCTCGCTCAGCCAGTGGCAGGCAACCTAGCTCTGCCAGGGTGCCACTCAGCGAATCCTCAAAGCCCTGCACCAGCAATATGTCACCCGCATTGAACCTGATGTCACCAATGCGCCGCTTGAGCCGTTGCCCCAGCCGCGCTACGGCAACAATGTTGAGCTGGTTACGCTCCCGCAATCTCAGCCGGTTAGCGGTTTGCCCCACCAGAGAAGACTCCGGGGCGATAACGGCTTCCACCAGATACAGCTCGCCTTTGTCTATCCGGGCTGCTGCCTTTTCATCGTCTTTTTCAACGTTCTTGCCATTACCCTCGCTGGCATCGCCAATGACTTTATCTTTGCTTTTTTCAGCGTCGTCTGCGCCTTCATCTTCAACAGCCTGATTCGCCAGTTCAAGCTTCGTTTTGTCGAGAAACACCTGCAAACTGGAGGTGTCGGCTTCTACAAGCAGCACATCCCCTTCACGCAGGATTTTATAGGTAGACGGAACTGCCTGTAACTTCTCATCGCGAATCAGGGCGAGAACAACAATGTCTGCTTCATCTTCTGCTGCTGCCAAAAGGCTGTGCAACGTTGAGCCCGCATGGTTTGAGTCTTTCGGCAGACGAAGCTCTGTCAGATATTCGCCAACGCTGAACAGCTTGGCATTCGCAGAAGCCTCCTCCCTGCGCGGGGTAAGACGCCAGCCAATCAGGGTAATAAAGACGATCCCGGCCAGCGTAATTGCTACACCGACAGGTGCAAAATCAAACAACCCGAAGGTTCCGCTCTCACGATACGAAGCAATGATGATATTGGGCGGTGTACCAATAAGGGTCATGGTGCCGCCTAATAATGACCCGAAGGCCAGAGGCATCAACAGCAGTGAAGGCGAACGCCCTGCTTCCCGGGACATCCAGATGGCTACCGGCATCAATAACGCCAGCGCGCCTACGTTGTTAATAAAGCCGGAGCAAAGCGCCACTACGCTGGTCAGCGTGAGTACCTGAAGTGTAGGCCGGTGGCCAATTTTTCCCAGTAGACGCGCAATGTTGTCCACCACACCGCCATTCACCAGCCCCTGGCTGATCACAAGAACAGCAGCCACCGTAATCACGGCGGGATGACCAAACCCCGCAAACAACTCTTCGGTGGGAACCAGTCCGGATATGGCAACCGCAAGCAGGGCAAGCATAGCCACCACATCAAAACGGATGCGGTTCCACACAAACATGGCGAGGGTGATTCCGAGTACCGCAAACACAATGCCTTGCTCGATACTCAAGGGGCGAACTCCTGTTAATGGATGATCAACAGAATATAACAAAGCCCAAAACAAAAACCCCGCTAACTGTTTCCAGTTGCGGGGTTTTGTACTCCCGGAACAAGCCCGGGAGTGAGGGTGCTATAACCCTGCTACAAACTGTTCTCTTAGAACTGGTTCATAGTGTTGTCGGCACCACCGGCTTTCAGCGCAGCATCACCTGCGAAGAATTCCTTGTGGTCATCACCGATGTTAGATCCAGCCATATCCTGGTGCTTAACAGTAGCGATGCCCTGACGGATCTCTTCACGCTGTACGCCTTTAACGTAGGCCAGCATGCCTTCAGCACCGAAGTAGCCTTTGGCCAGGTTGTCGGTAGACAGAGCCGCAGTGTGGTAAGTCGGCAGAGTGATCAAGTGGTGGAATACACCCGCTTCACGCGCAGCGTCGCGCTGGAAGTTAGCAGTCCACTCGTCAGCCAGCTTGCCCAGCTCAGTGTTGTCGTATTCTGCGCTCATCAGCTTGGCGCGGTCGTAAGCAGATACATCCTTGCCTTCTTCCTGCATGGCGTCGAACACCTGCTGACGGAAGTTCAGAGTCCAGTTGAAAGATGGGCTGTTGTTGTAAACCAGCTTGGCATCGGGAACAACTTCCTTGATGCGGTTTACCATGGCAGCGATCTGACCAACGTGAGGCTTCTCAGTCTCGATCCACAGCATGTCTGCACCGTTCTGCAGGCTAGTGATGCAGTCCAGAACAACACGATCTTCACCAGAACCTTCTTTGAACTGGAACAGGCCAGAAGCCAGACGCTTGGGCTTCAGCAGCTTGCCGTTAGACTTGATTACAACGTCGCCGTTCTCGATCTGGGAAGCATCTTCGATGTACTCGCCATCGATGAAGCTGTTGTACTGGTCACCCAGGTCACCCGGCTCGTTGGTTACAGCGATTTGCTTGGTCAGGCCAGCACCCAGAGAGTCGGTACGAGCAACGATAACACCGTCATCCACACCCAGCTCAAGGAACGCCAGGCGAACAGCGTTGATCTTGGACAGGAAGTCGGCGTGAGGAACGGTTACTTTACCGTCCTGGTGTCCACACTGCTTCTCGTCAGAAACCTGGTTTTCGATCTGGATGCAGCAAGCACCCGCTTCGATCATCTTCTTGGCCAGCAGGTAAGTTGCTTCGTCGTTACCGAAACCAGCGTCGATGTCAGCAATGATCGGTACAACGTGAGTTTCGTGGTTGTCGATCTGCTTGACCAGCTCAGCAGCCTTGGCGCTGTCGCCAGCTTTTTCAGCAGCTTCCAGATCACGGAACAAGTGGTTCAGTTCCCATGCATCAGCCTGACGCAGGAAGGTGTACAGCTCTTCAATCAGACCAGGAACAGCAGTCTTCTCGTGCATGGACTGGTCAGGCAGTGGGCCAAACTCAGAACGCAGAGCAGCAACCATCCAGCCAGACAGGTACAGGTAGCGACGCTTGGTGTTACCGAAGTGCTTCTTGATAGCAATCATCTTCTGCTGGCCGATAAAGCCATGCCAGCAACCCAGAGACTGGGTGTACTTGGAAGAGTCGGCGTCGTAAGCAGCCATATCTTCACGCATGATCTTCGCAGTGTACTTGGCGATGTCCAGACCAGTCTTGAATTTGTTCTGGGCGCGCATGCGAGCAGCGTGCTTAGGGTTAATCGCGTGCCAGGTAGGGTTTTGCTTCACGATGGAAGCAATAGTATCGACGTCTTGTGCGTATGGCATGGTCTCGATCCTTTGTGTGTTGATGAAGGGGGTTAATGATTTGAGCCCGGGCAAAACACCGAGCTGGTTGTCAGCGTTGGCAGTACTTTAATGGCCCAGAACTTATAATTGAAATTTATATGATGTATTTTCAGCATTTATCTTATGAATGCTCAGCATAACTGCTTTATCGAACAAGGTTTCAGGACTGGCACAGCACAACCAGCCGATCCCCAGGCTGCAACTCAAGATATTGCCTGCGCGGAGGATTCAGGAGCAGATGCCTGCCGCGGGCATCTGCGGTAGCACGAAAAACTCCAAGCGCCACTTCACCCTCAGCTGCCAGCACCTTTTCCAGCACATGGAAGTCGGCACTCGCTGGCAGCGGATAGTCATCAGGATTGCTGAACCTGATTTCACCGCCGCCTACTGTAAACAGCTCGTCCAGTACCGCTCTGAGTTCCCGGCGCAAAGCCACCTGCGCCAGAATGTGGCTAAGTATCATCGGGCTGATGAGCACCTCACTCTGGTGACCGTACAGCAGTTGGCGATTGTCCGGATCGCTAAGCTCCATAATCAGCTGCGGGCGCCCGGGCGACTCTGCCAGTATGTCTTCAAGCTGGAGATAGCCCACCATGGTCCGTGCATCGGCCTCTTCCCCAGAGGCCAATCGATCACTACTGAGAAGTATAATCGTGTCGTAGCTCGCAGGGTTGATCCGGCGCAATTCATCCTCAACCATATAGTCGGCTTCGATATGGCTGTACGTATCAAGAAGCTTGTGTTTTTCATAACGGCTGAGCGCTTGCTCACGTTCAGACACTGGCACAACAGAAACAAGATCCAGCAGGGGTTGCCCGGGGCCATAACTGGCGAACTCGGCCATCAGGCTGGGCACCCTGCGATTCCAACCAAGCAACAGAATACGATGCCCCTCCAGCCCTTCGCCGCGCACAGAGCGTTTCGCTTCTCCACGGGTTATACGGGGTAATGCCTCGGCTTTTGGATCCGCATCTGTTTCGGAATAATCCCGGGCCATCATAACGACCCTGTCCTCAGCTTCTATGCAAGTATCAGAAGGAGCAGCCAAACGGATATCCCACCCCTGCTCACTGCTACGAAGCAACCCAAGAATGATTACGTTCGGGCGCTCAGCGGCCAACTCACCAAGAGACAGACCCGCCACTGTTTCCCCACCGCGAACATAAATCTCGTTACCTTCACCCGCTGTGAGCAGTTCGTTATAAATTTCAGACAGGCCGGGATGCAGCACATTTTGCACCATAAGACGGCTTATAGTCGCATTGCCTGCGACCACCTCAATAGGCCCGGGATAAGCCCTCTCAACCACTGGAAGCTTGCGGATATCCTGAATCTCGGCCACTACAAATGGCAGGGGTGCCTGGTACTGTCTGGCCTGGGCGGCAATCGACAACAAGGCTTTAACGGTTTCCACATCCGAGGTTATCAAGCTTCCCGCTGCATACACGGCACTGGGCACAATCACCGCTGCTGCATCAAGGCAGGCGACCCGGTGCAAGGCATCCGGCTGAATGGCGGAGCCGGAACGCAGGATTATCTGCCGGGCGCGGCGCCCGATGCCGGGTTCATTACGCAGTTCATGGACCTGTTCCGCAGAAGCCTCTTCCGATAGCACCACCAGATTAAGCTTCTGGGTGTCATGTTTTTCCAGGAATCGGCGCATACGCCCGGATGAGCCCAGCAGCTCGGACAGCAAAGGTAGCGTTTGGCTGGTCCAGCCCAGCACGACCACGTGCTTTTTCAGGGTAACTGGCGTAAGCCCACGCTCAAGCTCTGCCATTTTGGCAATCAGCCAGCGGGTAAGAATGGCCACCAGAGTGCCCATGAACACCACATAACCGCTGATGGTCAGGAGCGTTGAAACAAACCGCTGCCAGGTGCCCACATCGTCACCCAGATAACCAGGGTCCGTCAGGCGCAGAAATGCCCACCAGACAGCGGACCCCGGATCGTCGAAGTCACCGCCTTGAGGGACAACCAGAAGGCCGCCAATCAACGAAATCAAACCGATAAAAACACCCACCACCAAAAGCTGAAAGCCCGCCCCTTTTACGAGCTGCCGTTCAACAATAAACTTCACTCTGTCGACAACGCGAAACGGCAACATGGCGTTTTTTTTCATCTCTGGGCTCCGGTGAGCGTTGGGGCCTGCTTAGCCATGGATGACAAAGGCAGCGCAAGGGCCTCTCGTAATGTGGGCGCAAACTGCAACACGCCCTCCACCGGCCCAAGGCCACTCCGCGCGAGCGCTCGCTGGGGCTGGGATTGCAGGTCGGCAATTACAATACGAGTACCGTCTTTCTGGCAGGTTGCAATCAGTTTGTTGAGGGCAGACAGGCCACCAGCATCCAGAACGGTAACCCCATCCATATACAGAATGATTCCCTCTACGTTGCGGGACAGCTCCGCAAGCTCGCCAAAAATACGGTCCGCCGCTGCGAAAAACAGCGGGCCATTGATTTTAAACACCCGCCATCCTGCAGGCAGGTTTTCATCACTGACCCGCTTACCGGTAGTGATGTCTGTAACCTTGGTCATCTCTGCCATTTCACGCATGAATAGCACCGCTGCCAGCAGAACGCCGGTGGTAATGGCAATAACCATGTCCAGTGCCACAGTGAGGGAAAAACAGGTGAGGAAGACCCACACATCGCTGCGTGGCGCTGTTTTCAGCAGGCGCACCGCCTTGGGCGCTTCGCTCATATTCCAGGCCACCATAATCAACAGGGCTGCCATGGCAGGCATGGGTAAATAGGCCAGAATGCCCGCCAGCGATACCAGGGCTAGTAGTACCACCATGGCATGGATCATTGCGGCGACCGGGGATTCGGCGCCAGCGCGGTAATTAGCTGCAGAGCGCGCAATGGCGGCTGTTGCAGTAATGCCTCCGAAAAACGGCACAATAATATTACCCAGCCCCTGCCCCATCAGTTCGCTGTTGGCGCTATGGCGCTTCCCCGTCATGCCATCAAGCACCACGGCACAGAGCAGGGATTCGATCGCGCCAAGCATGGCAATGGCAAAAGCAGCCGGTAAGAGTTCCCGCACCATGCTCCAGGAAAGCCCAAGGGCGTTACCACTGGCATCCGCCTGCTGCCAAGGCCAGGCAAATTCCGGCAAAAACGGCGGGATGCCTGCACCCGTGCCACCACCAGGCAACAAATAGCTGAAGCGCGACCCAATCGTATCCACTGAGGCACCATTGGCGTTTAACCATATGGCAATCAGACTACCCACAATCACAGCTGGCAGGTGCGGCGGAACCGGGGTTCTGAGCCGTGGCCAGATCAGCATAATCGCAAGCGTAACCAAGGCCACCAAAGCGCTCATGCTATCCAGCGCAGGAAAGCTCTGCGCCAGCACCGCCAGCTTGTCCCAATAGTGCTCCGGCATGCTCTCAACAGACAAACCAAAAAAGTCATTCACCTGCAGAGTTGCAATCACCACGGCAATGCCGCTGGTAAAACCAAGGGTGACCGACTCAGGAATGTATTCGATGAAACGTCCCAGCCGCATGAGTGCCATAATGACCAACAGCACACCCGACATCAGCGTGGCGAGCAAAAGCCCTCCGAGACCATAGGTTTGAGCGATAGGATAAAGAATAACCACAAACGCCGCCGTGGGGCCCGAAACGCTGAACCGGCTACCACCGGTAAGGGCAATTATAAAACCGGCAATGAACGCTGTATAAAGACCGTACTGAGGCGCAACGCCACTGGCGATCGCCAACGCCATGGCCAGTGGAATTGCAATAATGCCCACGGTAACGCCAGCCATAAGATCCCGCAGGAACCGGCGGCTGTTGTACGGCTGGTCAATGCAGGCTTCCCGGAAGGCATGGGCAAGCCGGAGAGAAAAAAGATGGGCGCGATGGGGCATACTGGCCTCGTGTCTGGGAATACATACAAGTAGCGAGGCCTTACATCATATATAATTTTTCCATGAAAAGTTTGTTCATCACTGCACTGGCTCTACTAACAGGCACCCTGGCTGGGTGTGCCACCGCATTCCATTCCAGTGAAAGCAACACAGGCGCGAGACCAGAAACCCTTTACGAGGCTCAGCTGGTAGACGCCAACAGTGGCACGCAGCTGAGCGTGGATGCGCTCGCTCAAAGGCTTGCCCATACGGATATAGTCGTTATTGGCGAGTACCACGGCCACCAGGCTGCCCATCTGCTGCAATCCCGGATTCAGGCAGCGCTTTATCGCCAGCATCCTCTGCAGGTGTTGTCCATGGAACAGTTCAACCTGGACAGCCAAGCTGCCGTTGATGCCTACCTCAGTGGCAAAACCGGCGAAACCGAGTTCATTGAAGACAGCGGAGCCTGGGATAATTACCGTGCTTCCTACCGCCCACTGGTGGAGTTTGCCCGGCAGCATGGCCTGCCCGTAGTGGCGGCTAACGCCCCCGCCGCTATTGTGCGTTGCGTCGGCCGTACAGGACCGGACTACCTGAACAAGCTGCCAGCCAACGAACGCGCACAGTTACCCAGCGATGCATTTTTGGACACCCCCGCCTACCGGGAAAAATTCAATGCGGCTATTAACAGCAGCCACAGCGCAGCAAACGACGCCATGAGCGAGCGAATGCACAACACCTATCAAGCCCAGTTGTTGCGCGACAACACCATGGCCAACCGTATACTGGAGGCCCGCAAAGCACACCCGAACGCACAGATAATTCACACCACCGGCACCTTCCACAGTGAAGAACATCTGGGAACCGTTGCACTTCTCAGCCAGCGGGCGCCAGATGTTTCAGTCGCGGTGATTTCACCGGTAGTATGGCCAGCGGATGCCGGCAAGATGCCTCTGCAGAAAAACCGGTTAAAAGGCGACTACCTCTACTTCATCCAGCCGTTGCCGCAGGAATTCCTTGATGAAGATCGCGAACACAAGGCGATGTCCGCAAGGTTCCGGCGCCCTAATATAGAAACTTGTGAGGGAGACACTTTATGAAAGTCATTGCTGCCCTGATCCTGGGTGTTAGCGCCATTATTTCAGCCTCGCTGATCAGCAGCGGCCTCACAGACCTGCGCACCGGTGATCGCTATGTCACCGTGAAAGGTGTGGCGGAACGGGAAGTGAATGCCGACCTGGCCTTGTGGCCGATTCGATTTGTGGCCACCGGGGCCAGCCTCAGCGAGGCCCAGGAAAAAGCCCGAAATAGCCGCAACGCCATCATGGCATTTCTGAAACTGCAGGCCATCGGTGACAACTCAGTGGAGTTGCAGCGCCTTGATGTAACCGACACCCGCGCCAACCCATACCAGGACAACAATAACGAACAGAAATTCATCGTCAGCCAGACTCTGATGGTGCGCAGCAATGACATTCAAAAGATTCGCCAGGCCGCACAGGGCGTGAGCGAACTGGTGGATTCCGGCGTGGTGCTGTCTTCAGACTACGGCCCAAGTGGCCCAACCTATCTGTTTAACGGCCTGAATGACATCAAGCCCGCCATGATTGCCGAAGCCACAGCATCCGCCCGCGAAGCCGCCAGCCAGTTTGCCGAAGATGCGAAAACCGAGCTGGGCGATCTTCGCAGGGCCAACCAGGGCGTATTCCAGATACTGGCCAGGGACCAGGCACCGGGAGTTTCTGAACAACAGCACCCGGTAAAGACCGTGCGGGTGGTTTCAACTGTTGAGTATTATTTGCGGTAGCCGGCTCGCGAACCAGCCAGAGGAACGCATGGCTCGGTGCTATTGCAATGATGAAGAGGTCACGCGATTACATAGCGGGAAAGCCTGGACACGCATAAGGCATTGTTATTAGATGTTATTTTTTGCAGCGGCCAGAAAGGGGCTGAATGAATTGTGGAAGTCACGTTTGTGCCGTAAAAGTTACTTCCACCTAACCACTGTTAGGGTAAAAAAACTCTTGCCTTTTGCTTAGAGTAAACTATAGTAACTATAGTTTCTCTGGAGTGAGAGGTTGTTATGTCAGCTAAGACCGTAAGTATTGAGTTGGATAAAGATGTATTCGAAGCGCTGCAGCGTTTGGCAAAACCATTTGTCGATACCCCGAGTAGCGTAATTAAGAGATTGATTGAGCAGGCCTTGAGACCTGATCAAGAGGAGGCAAGGCCAGAAGCACCACCCAGTGAAAAAGGGTTAGCGTCATTCCGCGGTGCCACGATTCCTTTCGGAAACCTTCGTGCAACGTACAAGCCGAGAGGTGGCAATA
This sequence comes from Marinobacter sp. DY40_1A1, assembly GCF_016597815.1. GTDB lineage: Bacteria > Pseudomonadota > Gammaproteobacteria > Pseudomonadales > Oleiphilaceae > Marinobacter > Marinobacter xiaoshiensis. The sequence continues at coordinate 219,393 of NZ_VCHA01000002.1, forward strand.
AAGCATTTAAATTTGATGCTAAAGTCACTTCAAAAGGTATTGAGTTTGACGGTGAAGTCTTTGATAACCCGTCCTCTGCCGGGATTCATGCAAAGAAGCTAGCTGGTGCGAAAGGTTCTGCCTCAAGCACAAACGGGTGGGAGTTTTGGGAGTATTATGACTCCGAAACCAACTCGTGGGTTCTGATCGACACATTTAGACGGCGGCAAAATGTCAACGAGCTCACGCTGAAGGATCTTGGACTGGAGTGAGACCCTAACCAGTCGCGTCACTCGGATGGCCTTTACGCCGCTTCGCTCTGTAAAGGCCACCGGTGCGCTCAGCGGTTAAATTGCCGAGTTGCCTATGAAAGACGATATTTCACAGAAAGCGACATCCGCATATCAAGTTATTGAGCTTATGAAGCAGCAGGCCTTAGACGAGGCAAAGCTTGATAAGAGGGCCAAGCAATCATCTATCAAACTTGAGTCTCTGCTTGATGAGCAGACCAAGCTGTTGAAGGAGGCGAATGAACGTGCTGCTTCAATGGAGAAAAGGGCAGAGGAGTCGGAGAAGGACGCAAGAGAGGCAAAGCGTCATGCAGTCTGGGCAAACATTATTGCGTTGGTTGCCTTGGCGATTACAGCATTTCAATACTTGTCTGGGAGCTAGCAAGTTTTAACACGTTGTTGTAGTTCGCTCCGGCCTATAGCCTCCACCGGACGCCCTTGTCAGGGCGCTGAACAAAAGCGTTATACGGTATGAAAATTTGGAGTAGATAATGAAATCTGATGGTGTTTCAGCTGCTTTTGCCTTAATACTCGATGAAATTGAGGCCGTTGAAGTCCAGTTAAATCGTGAAGGCGCGATTGCATTTGGCAAAAGTCAGTATGACGATGCTGCGGCCATCAGTAGCTCTGGGAAAAAGCTTGAAGAGTTTCGCTCCAAACTTGAAAAGCTTCATAGTGAGTGGAGCTCAGGAATTGACGTAAAAACTCGAGAAAGAGTGAAGATCGAGCCTGGATACTCGTTAAAGCCGCACTCAAAAGGAGCTCGTACAGCTCTCAGAGTGACTTTAGCTAATGGCTGTGTCATTCAGAGTAATACTGCAGCTCAGACAATGGCTGACACGATCGAATATTTTGGTGTGGAAAATGTTCGTGCTCTGCAGTTCACTGTGAACGGAATCGAGCTAGTGTCTACGTCTAAACACCCAAAATACGGGCAAACTCGCGTTGGCAATTTTTTCATTTGTACTCACAGCAACACTGAGAGCAAAAAAAAGATGCTGGAGCGTTTGGCTATCAAGCTCAATCGACCGCTCACAGTTGAGGTGGTGTGAAATACCGTATAACCAGTCGGACAACCGGACACCAAAAGCGCACCGCTTTTGGTTCCCTCCGCTGCGCTCCGGCGCCGATTACCTTCAGCGTTAGCACCTCATCCCCGACGGTTGTCGTTCACCTCGTCCGCAAGCCAAGCCTTAATCAGTGACTGATAGGGCATGTCTCGCTTGTTGGCTTCGATTTTGATCCGATTAAGCAACGTTTCGGGCAAACGGAGTGAGATAGTCTTGGTTGAAGGCTTCAGCTTCGGACTGGCTGACGCCATGCTTCTCCGCGTTTTTGCGGGAGTTGCCGTCAACAAGTGCTAACCAATGCATGCACGGCAACGCCCATTACATAGCGCCTTCGGCTCCATTCTATGGGCGCGCATGCTGCAAGCGTTAATAAATGTACAGAAGGAGATCCCCTCATGGGGCTGAAGGGAAGCTGTTTGTGCGGTGAGATAAGTTACGAAATAGACTCTGTGGATATGCCCATTGTGCATTGCCACTGCCAAACTTGTCTTAAAGCCCACGCTGCTCCATTTGCCTCTACGGCTGGCGTAAAGCGCGAGAATTTCCGCTGGCTGAAGGGTGCAAGTTCCATTTCAACGTTCGAGTCCTCGCCAGGGAAGTTGCGTCATTTTTGCAAATGCTGTGGGTCTCAGTTGGTGGCAGAGAGGCCGGCGCAAGCACAGAGAATGGCGTGACGACATTTAACCAGTCAATCAAGTTCGTTCCGGCCTGCGGCCTCCACCGGACGCCACTGACGTGGCGCCGCCAAGCTCAGCGCTAACGTTCACCCCTCGCGGCCAAAGTAACCCAGGATGCCTCTGCGTCCAGAAGGTATTGGTAGAGCCCCCGGATTGTGCTCTCATCGAACATCCTCATTTCCGGTGTTGAATGGCACTCCTTGAGTTCAGCCAGTTCTTCATCACTCAGTTGCTCCAGCATAACGTAACTGACTAATTGGCTATATTTTGTCGTTTCACCGGACATCTTTTCGAACTCGGCCTCATTATAGTATGAGTCCATCATTTCCCGGGTTCGCCCTAACATCGGGTACTTTTCCTTCATGTCCAGATTCATCAGCCAGAACATCTGCTTTGTGGTCTTCAGCCAGATTTCCGGATTGCGATATTGGCTCTGCAGAGGCTTCACTTTTTCCATTCGATCGGGGTCTGGCTCGGTAATGCCCAGCTCGAGGGGCACCAGTTTATCGCGAAAGACCTGTGCGCCCTGCCTGGTCAGTCGCTGGTATTGAGCGAAATGGTATTTTTTCATGGAATCACTGGTGAAGCATTCCATTAGGCCCGCCACATGCTTTTGTTCCAGAGATTTGGTGAATTCCTGCACCGAATAACTAAAAATCGCCTGAATATCGAGCTTACCGGCGAAGTCGCGGAAAATCCGTGCAAGCTTTTCGGTGGGTACTCCCCGGGCAGTCCGGTTGTTGGCCTCAGAAACGCTCAGGCGGAAAGATAATACTTTCAGGTCAAGTCGACTGGCTTCTACGAGCTTTTTTACGTCATCCGGTGAGACTTCTGCTCTGGCCAATGGCATGGTGACCAGTAACAACAGCACAACAAGGTACTTCATAACGACCGCAAGCACTGATTAACTCAGAGCACTCCTTTGCGTTTTTTGATAAAGCAGGGCCCAATGGTACCACCTGAATCTTAGGCAATGCGGAAGTGGCCAGCAAAACAAAGAGTCTGCGTGGGGGTTAGTATCGAGCTCATGAAACGCGACTCACTGTGTCTGAACCATCTCATCCGTCACCTTGTACTCACCCACTAGCCACCGCAGAATTTCAGTGGCTGCCGGGTGATCGTAGGCATCGTATGTGCGCAGCAGGCTTTGCCGCTTTTCCTCGCTGATTCGCCCCAGCCCTGCATCCTGAAGCACCAGCAAATCACTGTGAAGCTGCTCTGCCAATTCCCTGCCCAGCACTTCTTTGGCAGCGCTGAAAAACGCATGTCCGTACTGGTATTCAGAACCCTGACGATAAGAATCTGCCAGAGTTATGGCAGGAATTCTGGTTAACGTGGGCTGAAGCGCCGGGTTGATGCCATGGCCGGAAATATAGGCACCATTAGCCGCCGGGCGACCTGTAAACCCTCGCAGGTGAAGGTGCTGCGACATGCGGTCGCCGTCGTTTACCGGGTAGTTGTCCCAGAGCACGGGTTTGCGTCCGAGCTGTTCATTCACACGTTTGAGATGCCCAGGGGAGATTTCTCTGGAACAAACTTCCTCTCCTGTCCAGAAAACCTGGATGTCATGATGCAGCAGGCGGCCAAGGGTTTCCAGATAGCCGGGCGGGCGTTCACCGAACACCCGATCCAGCACCGGATCATCTGAATAGTAGCTGGGGCATATTGAGAGGATACGAGCCTGAGTGCGCTCCCGAATCCAGTGCATGATCTCTACTTGAGTTTCGGCAAGCCCCGGGGTGTCGGAGTGCATGTCGTCAAACAGTATGGCCAGTTCATCAATCCCGATACGGTCAAGCTGTTCGAGCTTCACGGCCAGTGCGCTGCGGGCGTCATCATCAAAGTTATTGAAGATTTCGAAGGGGCTCAGGCCAATACCAAACCGCAGGCCTTGTTTACGGCAAAACCGACCAAACTCCGCTAATTCTGAAACTATTTCCGGCGGGTGAGGCTCTTGCCAGCGCCGGCGCAGAAAGGCGTCGGCCTTGGGTGCATAAAGATAAAAGCAGTATCCATGGGGCGCAAGCGCGCGAACCAGCTGCTGTCGCTCTTGCCAGTTCCATACTGGCCCGTAAAAGCCTTCGATAATGCCAAGTGTTGTACCCATGGCGCTCTCCCTATCAGCTCGGTGTGTTAACACATGGTATACCTACCGCAAGCGAATGGTATATCTCATCCGTATTGTCGGCCGCAAAAGCAAGCTACTATAAAGCGAAATCCCGACGGAACCGGCTATGAATCCATCTCAGGCAAGGCTGGGCAGTCTTGATGCATTGCGTGGCCTCGCAGCTCTGGGGGTGGTGCTTTTTCATTACCTGCCCTATTACGACAAGCTCTTTGGCCATTCATTCGAGTTGCCGCAGCTGCTGACAGAGGCTCTGCTCTTTGGCCGTTACGGTGTGCACCTGTTCTTCATTCTCAGCGGCTTTGTCATCTTCATGACCCTTGAACGCACCCGCAATGCCGCCTGGTTTGGTTTGGCGAGGGCGGTGCGGCTGCTGCCAGCACTCTGGGCCGGCATTATTCTTACGTTCACCTCTGTGCATCTTCTTGGCCCCGAAAGCCGCGCGGTCAGTTTTGAAACCGCCTTGCTCAACGCAACCTTGCTGCATGAGTATTTTGGCGCCGAGCATGTGGATGGTGCTTACTGGAGCCTTGTCGTTGAGGTGACCTTCTACAGCTGGATGGCATTATTGTTTTATACCCTGCGGGACTGGTCACGGCTGCGCCTGGCCTTCTGGGTGTGGATGCTGGTGAGCTATGCAGGCGTGATCTGGTGGAAGCAGATACCTGAGGGCGTGGAGTTTCTGGTCAAGGACCTGATGTTTGTAAAATATGCCCCCCTGTTTATGGGCGGCATACTGATTTACCGCATTTACAAATACGGCCGGCCAGCGATAGCAGATACCGCATTGCTGGCGCTGGCGGTTTGCCACGGCCTGCTTGCCTACAAAATGCCCTACAGTTTTTTTGTACTGGGGTGTTTCACTGTGTTTGCTCTCGCTGTAGCCGGTCGCCTTAACTGGCTGGCAAACCGGCCCCTGCTGTGGCTGGGCAGCCTCTCCTACAGCCTCTATCTGGTGCACCAGAATATTGGATATGGGGTAATCAGCTGGAGCTACAACGCGGGCCTGCCGGGCTGGCTGGGCGTAATTCTCGCGCTCGCCACGGCATTTGTGCTTGCCTCGCTGATTCATTACACCGTTGAAAAGCCCACTCAGCGCCAGTTCCGTAGCTGGCGCCGTCGTTCTGAGGCCGTCAGAACTGCAGGCACAACAGCAAAAGCCGTCGAATAGGCTAACCTTTGATCACTGGATTGACTAAATACCCGACTGCCGGAGTTTGGCCATGGAAATAAAAACCTTTGAAGATCTGATTGACTGGACCCGCCAGCTGCACGCTCACCTGGCTAGGTGCCTGCACGATGCAGCAGAGAAACACAGCAATGAACGCGCAAGTGCGCTTATGGACTACGTTGCCAGCCACGAAACCCTGTTAGCCAAGGCGGTGGCAGAATTCGAAAAACAGGCTGACCCAAAAGTACTGAAAACGCGGCTTTATGACTATCAAACGCACAAGCCCTTTACCCCTGGCGCGGCCTGCGATCCTCGGCTTACGACCATGAGCTTTGATGACATAGCCAAAGAAGTTTTTACCTTTCACGATGAGATTATGGAGCTGTACAAAACACTCATTGGCAAGGCTGAAATCGAGGGCGCAAAGACACTGCTAGAGGATCTCCTGTCCCTGGAACAACACCACGCCATGCAGCTTTCCAGCCAGATTGGCAGGATGAACGACCTTTGAGGCCACTCTTCGGCCTACGACCTATGTCTTACCCAGGGTGATTTTTCGTTTTACTGGCGCAGGTTACTTGTTAATGTGAACCAGTTGAAAGACCTCTCAAAAGAAGGTCCAGCTCGATCCATAACAATGACAAAAGGACACAAGAGCAATGAAAATCCGTTCTGTTCTATCGGCAGCCGTGCTCGCCGTAGCTGCTACGTTCACCTCCGCACAAGCCTTTGCACAAGACACCTTCACCCTGAAAATGGCAGAAACCTGGGGCCCGAACTTCCCGATTTTTGGTGACACAACCAAGAACTTTGCGAAGTCCGTCGAAACCATGTCTAACGGACGCCTCAAGATTCGCATAGATTCCGCCAACAAGCACAAAGCACCTCTGGGCGTGTTTGATATGGTGAAAGCTGGCCAGTACGACATGGGCCACTCGGCTTCCTATTACTGGAAAGGCAAGGTTCCTGAGACCCTGTTCTTCACCAGCATGCCCTTTGGCATGAATGCTATGGAACAATATGCCTGGTTCTACCATGGTGGCGGCATGGAACTCATGCAGGAAGTTTACGGCGCCCACAACATGCTGTCTTTCCCCGGCGGCAACACAGGCGTTCAAATGGGTGGCTGGTTTCGCGAGGAAATCAAATCGCTGGACGACCTCAAAGGTCTGAAAATGCGTATCCCTGGCTTCGCCGGTGAAGTCTTCGCAGAAGTGGGCGTGAATCCCACCAACATTGCACCGGGGGAGCTTTACACCGCATTGGAGCGCAACACCATTGATGCGGTTGAGTGGGTAGGTCCGGCCCTGGATTTGCGCCTTGGCTTTCAGCAGATTGCCGATTACTACTACACCGGGTGGCACGAGCCAGCTACCGAACTGCAGTTCCTGATCAACAAGAAAGTGTGGGAAAAGCTGCCGGCTGATCTGAAGGAAATCCTGCGTGTTGCCATGCGCACCGCCTCTTACGACATGCTGGTTCTTTCCCAGCACGCCAATGCGGAAGCCTGGGCCAACATCAAGAAAGACTATCCCAACGTGCAGATCAAACAGTTCCCACAGGATATCTTCCAGGCCATGTACGATGCCAACAAGAAACTCCTGAAAGAAGCGTCTGCGAGCAACGAGCAAGCAGCCCGGATTGTGAAGTCGCAACAGGACTATCTGGCGCAAAGCCGTGCTTACACCGATATTTCTGAACGCGCCTACCTGAACACCATGGGCACAGTCGAGTAAGATAGCGCTTGAAAAGGAGCCGGGATCGCTCTGAAGGTGATCCCGGTTTTGTTGTTTATAGCAATAGCAGAATCGCCAACCCCCAGGCGGAGGATAGTGAATGCAGTGGATTATAAAGCTGGATGAGGGCCTGGCCCGCGTATCCATTTTTTGCGGCTGGATTGCCTGCGTCGCAATGCTGCTGATGGCAGGCAATGTGTTTTACGACGTTGTCGCCCGATACGCATTCAATGAAGTGTCCATTGGCATGCAAGAAATGGAATGGCACCTCTACTCAGTGGTGTTTCTGCTCGGCATCCCCTATGCACTGCGCACCGACGGCCACGTAAGGGTTGATGTGTTTTACACGCGCTGGAGCAACAAGGCCAAGGCTTGGGTAAACCTGACAGGCGCCCTGCTGTTCGTTGTGCCATTTGCCTGGCTGATAGGCATCTATGGGTATGATTTTGCACTGGACGCTTACACCATGGGCGAAGGCAGTGGTGATCCGGGGGGGTTGCCGTATCGCTGGGTGATCAAATCTGTAATCCCGCTCTCGGCGTTTTTTATCGCCATTGCCGGCCTGAATATGGCCACCTTTGCCCTGCGCGTAATGGCTGGCGACAAGCAGTACGATGTAGAGCACAGCGGAGGGGGCCTCGCATGATCGGCATGATTATGTTCCTCGTCGCCCTATTCATGCTGATGCTGGGCTTCCCTGTTGCCTTCACATTTGGCGGCGTTGCTTTGTTCTTCGGCGTATTTGCAGAAGGCATGGATCTGTTCGCCTTCATGCCTTATCGCATCATGAGCGTAATGCAGAATACGGTGTTGATGGCCGTACCCCTGTTTATATTCATGGGCGTTGTTCTGCAACGCACGCGCCTGGCAGAGCAGTTGTTAACATCCATGGGTCGCTTGTTTGGTGGCCTGCCCGGTGGCCTGGCCATTTCAACCATTCTTGTGGGTGCCCTGCTTGCAGCCTCTACCGGTGTTGTGGGTGCAAGCGTGGTGGCTATGGGGCTGATTTCTTTACCTGTCATGCTGGCCCACAAGTACGACAAACGCCTGGCAACCGGCACCATCTGTGCAGCGGGCACCTTGGGGCAGATAGTTCCCCCATCAATCATTCTGATTATTCTGGGCGACGTGCTTGGGCTCCCCGTAGGGGATCTGTTCAAGGCAGCCGTTGGGCCGGGCGTGGTTCTTATTGGCCTCTACATTGTCTACATTCTGGTGGTAACACGCTTCAAGCCGGAGACCGCCCCGGCTATGCCAAAAGACGACAGCGTGTCCCGTAAAAAGGAAATCATGAACGCTCTGTTGGCGATCATTCCGCCACTGGCATTGATTGTTATAGTGCTTGGCTCGATCTTTACTGGCATAGCGACACCCACAGAATCCTCCGCACTGGGCGGCATCGGCGCCATTATTCTGGCCATTATCTATCGTCAGTTCTCATTCCAGATGGTGTGGGACGCCTCGAAAGATACGGTTAAAGTAACCGCCATGGTGTTTGCCATCCTGATCGGTGCAACCGCCTTCTCAATGGTGTTCAGCTACACCGGTGGCGATTATCTGCTGGAGGAATGGATGCTGGCGCTTCCGGGCGAGAAGTGGGGCTTTATCATCCTCGCCATGCTGGTGATTATGATTCTGGGCTTTTTCATCGACTTTGTGGAAATCTCCTTCATCATCGTGCCTATTCTGGCGCCGGTAGCAGAAGCCCTGGGTATCAATATGCTCTGGTTTGCCATACTCATCGCCATGAACCTGCAAACCAGCTTCCTCACACCGCCTTTCGGGTTCTCCCTGTTCTATCTCAAAGGAGTTGCGCCGCCAGAAGTGCGAACGGTCGACATCTACAAAGGGGTCTTGCCGTTCATCCTCCTGCAGGTATTGGTACTGGCAATGATCGTGATATTCCCGGAGTGGTTTGGCATGAGTTCCTCTTACTGACACTGAACGCAGCCGGGTCGCCCGATCCGGCTGCAACTTCTCTCCCCGCACAGACCTGACAAACGCAAAACCTTTTCTATACTGAACAGACAATCAAACATTCTCAGACAAGTATTCGGGATTAGCCTTGGCGTAGAGCCGCCGGCCTGAACAGCAATGTTAAGGTAAAAGAGGAAAAGTCCGTGAACCAGAACAGTGCCCAAAAGAGCACCAAAAGGAGTGCTCAAGCCACTGGGCTTAACGAACACTCAAATCAACGCCATGTCCTCAACCTTCCTTTACAGAATACCCACGTAGAGCGCGCACCCCATACCCATGAGCGCTGGCTTGTCGCCAAGCTGATGCGTATGGCAGGGTCTCCCCCGATTCGCTTTCAGCTATGGAATAGCGATGTGATTGAGCCATCGGACCAGCCGGCCCGGTTTACCATAAGGCTTGCAGACCCGAAGGCGCTCTATGCTCTGGTTACCAACCCCAACCTGGCCTTTGGCGACCTTTACAGCGCGGGCCGACTGGATGTGGAAGGCGATCTGCCAGAGCTAATGGTTACTATCTATCAGGCTATCCACCAAGCCCGACAGAAATGGCCAAGATGGCTTGAAGCCTTATGGCGAAACCACACCCCCCGCTCAACAGGCCTGATGGAAGCTCGAGACAATATTCACCACCATTATGATCTGGGTAATGACTTCTATCAGCTCTGGCTGGATAAGGCCGAAATGCAGTACACCTGCGCCTACTACGAGCGGCCAGAACTGAGTTTGGAGCAGGCTCAACTGGCAAAGATGGAACATGTATGCAGAAAACTCAGGCTCAAACCGGGCATGACCGTGGTTGAAGCCGGCTGTGGCTGGGGTGGGCTTGCCCGCTACATGGCTCGAAACTATGGGGTAACCGTTCATGCCTACAACATTTCCAGGGAGCAGATCGCCTATGCTCGCGAACAGGCGCGCCAGCAAGGGCTGGAAAGCCAGATTGAGTACATTGAAGACGACTACAGAAACATCCGGGGACAATATGATGCGTTCGTTTCGGTGGGCATGCTGGAACACGTAGGCAAGGAGAACTACCTGGAGTTATCTGAACTGATAAAACGCACGCTCAGCCCCAATGGCATGGCGTTGCTTCACAGCATCGGTCGAAACACGCCCATGCTGATGAACGCCTGGATTGAAAAGCGCATTTTCCCCGGGGCCTATCCCCCGAGCATTGGCGAAATCATGGCGCTGTGTGAGCACAGCAGTTTTTCCGTACTCGATGTAGAAAACCTCCGCCTTCACTATGCCGAAACTCTCAGTGAGTGGCTGGAGCGCTTCAATACAGTCGAAGCAAACATCACTGACATGTACGACGAGCACTTCACCCGCGCCTGGCGAATGTATCTGGCCGGTTCCATTGCCGCCTTTCGGGCAGGTTCGCTGCAGCTTTTCCAGGTTGTATTCACCCACGGCGACAACCACCAGCTGCCCAAAACTCGACAGGACTTGTACCACTTCCCCGCTGCCCCCGAAAACGCTTGAGGTTACCGGCTATGGAATCCTATGACCTGATTATAATTGGTGCCGGCCCGGCGGGGTCGACTCTGGCCAAATCTCTGGAAAATAGTGGCAAGCGTATTCTGCTGATTGATAAGCAGGATTTCCCTCGGGACAAAACCTGCGCCGGCTGGGTAACCCCTGCAGTCATTGATGCCCTCGACATTGATTTGGCTGAGTACGGCAATGCCCGAACGCTTCAACCTATACGCCGTTTTCGAATTGGGATGATGGGGCAGCCGGCAGTGGAAAACGATCATGGCAGCACCATCAGCTATGGTATCCGGCGCTGTGAGTTTGACGATTATCTTCTGGCGAGAACCAGCGTGCCAAAGCAACTCGGCACACCCGTAAAAAGCATTGTTCGAAAGGATGATAACTGGCTGATCAATAACGCCTTCAGTGCCCCATTACTGGTGGGTGCCGGCGGGCACTTCTGCCCGGTTGCGAGGCTGATTGGTGATGGCCCGGGAGGCCATGAAACTGTCGTGGCCGCCAAGGAAATCGAATTCGAAATGACTCCGGAGCAGGCCAAAGCCTGCGAAGCCCGGGGAGACACACCCGAGCTCTGGTTTTGCAAAGACCTCAAAGGTTACGCCTGGGTATTTCGTAAGGGCAATTTTCTGAACATTGGCCTTGGGCGCGAGGATAATCACAAACTGACCGAACATTTACAGGATTTTGTCGAGACCATGAAAACAACGGGCAGGATTCCTTCCGACTTGCCCGGTCGCTTCAAGGGGCACGCTTATTTGCTTTATGATCATGCCGCACGAGCGCTGGTAGACGATGGTCTGCTCCTGATTGGCGATGCGGCTGGGCTTGCCTATACCCAAAGTGGTGAAGGGATTCGCCCAGCCATTGAGTCCGCATTGCTGGCAGCTGACGTTATCCGGCACGCACAGGATTTCTCTGCTACCACCTTGCAGGCCTATGGCGATGCCATAGCAGCGCGCTTTGGGCACCGACGATCTGTTACCGAGGAGGGTTTTCAGGTGCCGGACTGGATCAAAATGCCTCTGGCAGGCACTTTGATGCGTTCGCACTGGTTTACACGCAAGGTAGTGACTGAAAAGTGGTTCCTGCACCAGGAGCTACCAGCCTTGGCTGCAAACTCGTGATACTCGCACTGTAGGCGGGTATCAAAAGATCAGGCATAAAAAAGGCGGCCGATTGGCCGCCTCGTAACTGCTTCCTGAGTTTAGTGCCCCAGGTAACTGCGATACATCCAGACCGTTTTTTCCTGCTGGGATATGTAATCGCTCATCAGTGCCACTGTGCCTTCATCTTGAGCATCGCCCGCAAGATTCAGCAAATCCCGCTGTTTGCCAATCAGCTTGGCAAAGCTGTCGACGATATTGTTCATGGCCGTTTTGCCATCAGCAACGTCTTTCTGCTCCGGGATTTCGGAGCGCTCAATGTAGGTGCTGTATGCGTGGGAAGGACGGTGCCCAAGCGTAAGAACGCGCTCTGCAATTTCATCAATCTTGAGCAGAAGATCGTCGTACAACTCCTCAAATTTCACGTGCAACTCAAAAAAGTTATCGCCTTTGATATTCCAGTGATAACCGCGCACGTTCATATAAAAAATCTGGTAGTTGGACAGCAGATCATTAAGAGAGTCGGACAGTTTTACTGTTTTTTCTTTATCCAGACCAATAAAGTTCTTAGTCATCGTACATCTCCTTCGTGGCTGTTAATTCGAACCTGAAACCAATATAACCAAGGCTTCAGGTGTGCGTGAAGTTAACTTATCGCATACACGCCATAGCGGGAATCAATCCCCGGCAGAAAACCTAGACACCAGGGCCGCAATCGGTGCAATCACCCTCTGGAACCGGCCCAATGTTGAGGTTCCGATTCAGATCTCTGAGCGCCGTTCTAACTCCTTCTTCAATAACCGGGTGGTAAAACGGCATTTCCAGCATTTCACTGACCGTCAACCGCCGCTGTACCGACCAGGCCAAGAGGTGTGCAATGTGCTCGGCTGCCGGGCCAAACATCTCAGCCCCCATGAACAACCCACTGCCATGCTCGGCGTAGACTCGAAGCAGGCCTCGGTTCTTACCAATCACCCGACTCCGGCCCTGGTTTTCAAAGGACACTTCGCCAACTGCGAAGCAGCCTCCACAGCGCTTGTCCACCTCATTGATTGTTAAGCCCACACTGGCTATCTGGGGGTCGGTAAACACAACTGCAAGGGGCGTGCTTCGCTTACCGGCCCTTACCTCCGGGTAAGACGCTGCGTTATTTCCGGCAATTCGCCCTTCATCTGCGGCTTCGTGCAGCAGCGGCAAATTGTTGTTGGCATCCCCGGCAATAAAGATATGGCTCTGGCCGCAACGCAGTGTGTGCGCATCGAACAAAGGCATGCCCCTGTCATCCAGCTCTATATCCGCATTCTGTATATCCAGGTTATCTACGTTGGGTCTGCGGCCCGTGGCCGCGAGCAGGTACTCAAAGGTTTCGGTTTTCTCGCCCGCATCACCATTGCTAAATGTAACGGCCACTCCACCATCCACACGCTCGACCCGCTTCACGTCGCCATCCGGGTCCAGGGGAAACTCTTCATTGAAGCGTTTGAGCGCATACTCTCGGATACTGTCATCCTGAATCGGGCCCACAGCGCCGCCCACTCCAAACATGCGTACCCGAACACCCAGGCGACTGAGCGCCTGGCCCAACTCCAGCCCGATCACACCCGGCCCGAAAACCACCACAGACTCTGGCAAGTCCTGCCAATCGAAAATATCGTCATTTATCACCAGACGATCTTTTGCTTCTTTCAGAAAGCCCGGAATATTCGGGCGGGAACCGGTTGCGATGATAATGCGCTGAGCGCTAATTTCGATTTTGTTGTCTACGATGAGCCGGTTGGGCCCAGCAAAACGTGCGTGGCCCATAATCTTATGCTCCTCGGAGAACGCCTCCACTGTGCGAATAACCGAAGCAACAAAGCGGTCACGTTCCGAACGAACCCGCTCCATAACCTGCTTGCCATCCACTGAAATTTTGCCTGGGGATACTCCAAACTGGCCTGCGTGTGCCATCTGATATGCGCTGTCTGCAGCGGCCAGTAGCAGTTTACTCGGCATGCAACCCACTCGAGCACAGGTAGTGCCATACTGATCACCCTCAATTAGCACTACTTTATCAGTGACCTTTCGCACACGACTGTAGGCAACCATTCCCGCCGTACCTGCACCAATAATGGCAACGTCAACTTCTCGCTTTTCCATAAAACAGTCTCCAGACCGTTATTCCCGGGAGCCGGGAACGTGGGTGAAATTTCCTATCGTGATGACACCAGTATAGAAGCCGGAATTATTTTATTCGGTACGTGAAAAAACCGACGGCTGGATTTATGCTGACAGGCTTGCAAAGGTTCTGACACACTCTGATTCCCCACAAGCCTTTGCGCCAATGCCTGATACAGCCTAGTCCAGATACAAAGAACCCAGAGAGAAATTTGCGTATGAACAGTTACTGGCCGGAATTCTTTACTGTGGCACTCGTTCACCTGCTCGCTGTTGCAAGCCCGGGGCCGGATTTTGCTGTAATGCTGAGGCAGGCCCTGTGCCAGAGCCGGAGAAATGCGCTGCTCACCGCAGCCGGCATCGGGGTCGGTATTCTGGTGCACGTCAGCTATTCACTGCTGGGTATTGGCTTGATCATCCAGCAGTCGATCTTGTTGTTCACCATTCTCAAAATTGCAGGTGCGCTCTACCTCACCTGGATCGCTGTGCAGTGCCTGAGAGCCCAGGAAGGTGGGGTTTACGTGGACACAAAAAACAGCTCTCAACAGACAGGACTTGCTGCTCTGAGGCTTGGTTTTCTGACCAATGCCCTGAACCCAAAGGCTACGTTGTTCTTTGTCTCGCTATTCTCGGTGATCATAAGCCCAGGCACACCTGTTGCTGTGCAGGCTGGATACGGCGCTTATATGGCGCTGGCAACCGGGCTTTGGTTCACCCTGGTTGCTGTGTTTTTCACGCTGCCTGCCGTGCGCAAAAACTTTAACCGCTTTGGCCACTGGCTGGACCGGCTCATGGGCGGTGTGCTGCTGCTGTTAGCTGGCCAACTTTTGCTCTCTACAGTGAGCGGAGCAGAGCCTCCGTCTGATCCCAGCTCAGGCATGGGTCAGTAATAGAACAGCCATAACGCAGGTCGTCGCCATCATTTTGCCGGCCTGCCTCCAAAAAGCTTTCCAGCATCAGGCCCCGAATACCTGCAGAACCCGCATGCTTCTGGCGCATCACTTCACGGGCTACGTCGATCTGTCGCTCAGCCTGCTTACAGGCATTATCGTGACTGCAATCCACCATGATTGCGGCACACAGGCCGGCATCAGACAAACTCTTCGTGGCATGCTGAATGCTCTGTTCGTCATAATTGGTGATGCCACGGCCGCCACGCAACACAAGGTGAGTGTCCGGGTTGCCACGAGTGCTGACCATAACCGGTGTTCCGTGGCTGGATACGCCCAAGTGGTGATGCGGATGAGCACCAGACTGCATCGCGTTGATAGCCACGCTGATCCCGCCATCGGTACCATTCTTGAACCCGGCAGGCATGGGCAAGCCGCTAACCATTTCACGGTGAATCTGGGATTCAGTGGTGCGGGCTCCAATCGCCGTCCAGCTTACGAGATCGCCCAGGTAGTCCATGGCAAAGGGACTCAGCGCTTCTGTGGCAAGCGGCAATCCCATCTCGGCCAGATTCAGAAGCAGGCGGCGCGAGCGCAGCAAACCTTCGTTGAGGTCGCCCGATCCCGTGCGTTCGGGATCGTACAGCAACCCCTTCCAGCCTACTGTCGTTCTTGGCTTCTCCAGGTAGGCTCGCATCACAATCAGAAAACGGTCGCTGAGCGCATCGGCCAGAACTTTGAGTTTTTCACCATACTCCAGCGCGGCTACCTCATCGTGAACCGAGCAAGGTCCCACTACAATCAGCGTGCGCTCGTCTGAGCCGTGTAAAATATCCCGCACAGCTTGCCGGTGCCTGCCCACCTGCCGGGCAAGTCGCTCATCGACAGGCAGGCGCTGGCGCAGCTCAGCCGGCGTTGGTAATGCAGTTTCCTGCCGATGTGTTGCGGCGGCACTCTGCATCTGACGTTCCCCAACAGTGTTTAAAGGCATGTTCATGTCTGTGTTCCCGTTTCCTTGCTTCAGAATCAAAAAAGCCCCGGCTGGGCTACAGTCGGGGCTTTTTTGATTCCGACGGCAGCCTGGTTTTTCGCCGGGCTGCCATCCTCGTTGTTCGTTTTTTGAAGATGTTATGGGCGGCCCTGGCTCTGGCTATAATAAAAGCCATAACCAAACCACCAAAAAAATACAGCAGCGACTGCCGCCAACGGTTTTTGGCCGAAAGCTTGCAAAACATTCAATTGACAGATCGCTTGTGTCGTCTTCATGCTTATCAATATATACCCCGGGTTTTCAACTTGGCAACCCGTAAACCGGATTATTTAACAAACAAACCGGCTTTATCAGAAGGATGGGAACCAGCTATGGCACTGAAATCAAGGAATCTCAGCTTCCTGCTCCTTTTTATAACTGCGCTTGTACTTTTTTCCGGAGCTGGCACTGCACACGCTGAATCCCGGGCTTATCAGCTCAAAAACCGGCCCGCGACAGACGTTGCCAGCCAGGTAAGGGAGCTCTACCAGGGTGAGCCCATCTCTATTACCACCCGGGGCCAACAGCTGGTTATCCGCGGCGAACAGCAACTGCTGGATGAAATAGCAACCCTGATTGACACACTCGATGTGGCCCCTGCACAACTCCGAATCACTGTGCGGTCTACAGAAGATATTGGCGGCAAGCGCTCCGGCGCTGGTGTTACCTCAACACGCAACGAAATTGGCGTAACCGCAGAGCACAGGGTTACCAGCACCGGCGGCTCCCGGGAAAGAAGCCTTGTGGTTATGGATGGGCAGTCTGCTCATATCAGCTCAGGCCAGGTACGCACCCTGCCCTTCGCAGTGCGCGGTGGCCGAAACCCTGCCGCTATTTTGACCCAGGTAGAAACGCGCAGTGGGTTCGTGGTTAGCCCACAGGTGATTTCAGATCGCTCGGTGGAACTGAACATTGTGTCTTTCGAGGCCGACCCTGCCGAACTGAAGGGCTATGATACTCAAGCAGTTGTCACCATTCGCAGAGTAGAGCCTGGACAGTGGATTTCCCTTGGCAGCACGTCAACGGAATCTACCAGCAGGCAATCAGGCATTGCTTACAGCGTGAATAGTAGCCGGTCTGATAATCGCAGCTTTGAAGTCAAGGTCGACGTCATCCACTAACCTTCACTCCCTGGTACGCAGTAATACACTTTTGGCTTCGTTGATTTTTGCGGCCAGATAATCGCTCCCGCCGCGATCCGGGTGCAGCTTCTGTATGAGGCGGCGGTGCGCCAAAACAACATCCTCTTTTGAGCAAGCCGTTGTAACACCCAGTATTTCGCAGGCCTCTCGCTCTGTCATGCCATTACCGGGCGTTTGCCCGGCCCCGGCGTGATCTGCATTTGGCCCGACACTATCCTTTCCGGTAAACAGGCGATTAAGCGCCGGAAAGAAACGGGCAAGCTCGGGCAATTTACGCAGCAACGGGATCAGTGCTGCAACGGAGGCTGTCAGCACATGCACCCGGCCGGTTAAAACCATTACAAGCAGAAACACCCCGCCAACAATAAGTACGAGCTTCCAGGTTGCGGCTTTCTTCTTTTCCGCAGACAATCTGCCCCACTGTTTCAGAATTACAAAGACGGCTGCCGCCAGCGCAATTCCCAATATCCAATGCATGAATGATCCCTTGCCGCTAAAAGAACGTAATTCTGGCACCTAGTGTAACGACAATGTTCGCCAAAAGTACCTACAAACCGGTGACAACAGCACGCGGAATTTTGTAGCATGCTATGTTTTGTCGCGAATCAATCCTTCCCGCATCCAAACAGAGATTTCCAGGACCAGAATTATGCGCACTGCTTCCCGCTTCCTGATCGCAATTATTTTCCTTGGCGTGGTGCTTGGTGGCATCTTCGGCTACAAGTTTTACCAGTTCGGCCAAATGGGAGAAATGCTGTCCAAACCCCAACCGCCTGCAGAAATCGCTGCAACTGTCGCCCGCACTGAAAGCTGGACACCGTCGATCAAAGCGGTAGGCAGCATCAAGGCGGTAAATGGCATAGAGGTGGCGAATGAGATGCCGGGCGTTATCGAAACCATTAACTTTGAGTCTGGCGATGTCGTAAAACAGGGCGATATACTCATTCGCCTTAACACCGCAATTGATGAAGCAGCGGTGCGCACCCGCCGTGCAGAAGCACAGTTGGCTGAGCAAGAGTTCAAGCGCATCTCCGATCTGCTGCCAAAACGTGCCGTGTCACAGTCCCAGTATGATGAATCCAAGGCGAACTTTGATGCCGCTTCGGCACGTGTAAATGAAGCTGAAGCGCAACTGAGCAAGAAGATTATCAGAGCACCCTTTAACGGTACTCTGGGCATTCGTATGGTGGACCAGGGCGAATACATTCCCACAGGCACACCGATTGTCGAAATTAACATGCTTGACCCGATCTACGTCGACTTCACTCTCTCTGAAAAGAACTTGCAGGGTGTTGCCCGAGGCTATTCTGTTGTCGCAACCGTTGCTGCAGTTCCTGAACAGGAATTTGAGGGTAAGGTCAGCGCCATCAATACCTCGGTGAATCCGGAAACCCGCACCGTGCGTGTGCGCGCTACCCTGAGCAATCCGCAGAAACTGCTGCGGCCAGGCATGTTTGCAACCATTCAGACCCTGCAGCCAAACGATAACGAAGTGGTTACCGTGCCCCGCACAGCTGTGTCTTACAACACCTACGGTGATTTCGTATTTGTTATTGAAGAAAATGACGAAGGTGAATTGACGGTCAATCGCCGCAGCGTCTCCACAGGTCAAACCCGAGACACCTATGTGGCTATTCTCTCCGGCCTCGAAGCTGGCGAGAAAGTAGTTTCCAAAGGATTGCTGAGACTCCGCGCAGGCCAGAAGGTCAAGATTCAGGACGAAAGTCAGGAAAAGCAGCCGCAGGAGGCATCTGAGTAATGCGATTCACCGACATTTTCATCCATCGTCCCGTATTGGCGACGGTGGTTAGCCTACTTATCCTGCTGCTCGGTGCCCGTGCCGCCATGGAAATGGAGATCCGGCAATACCCGGAGCTCGAAAGTACAACGGTTACGGTTACAACAGCCTATCCTGGCGCCAGCTCAGACCTCATCCAGGGCTTCATTACCACACCGCTGCAACAGGCAATCGCCGAAGCAAGCGGCATCGACTACCTGACCTCTACCAGCTCTCAGGGCGTGTCGACCATTGAAGCCAAGATGGAGTTGAACTACGACGCCAACGCAGCTCTTGCTGAAATTCAGGCAAAAGTCGCCAGCCAGCGTAACGTGCTTCCTGCAGACGCCCAAGACCCGGTTATTACCTCTACCACCGGTGACTCCACGGCCCTGATGTACATTGCCTTTTACAGCTCGGAAATGGCCGTACCGCAGATTACCGATTACCTGACCCGGGTGGTTCAACCCAGGCTTCAGGCACTCTCGGGCGTAGGTAAGGCACAACTCCTTGGCCGTAAGTTTGCTTTGAGGGTCTGGCTCGACCCGGAACGCCTTGCAGCTGTGGACATGACGCCCCAGGAAGTGGTCGCCAAGCTGCGCGCGAACAACTATCAGGCCGCTGTTGGCAACACCAAGGGCACCTATACCGAAGTCAGCATGACCAGTGACACAGATGTGGCGGACCCGAACGAGTTCCGTAATCTGGTGGTCAAACAGGTTAATGACACCCAGATTCGCCTACAGGACATCGCCCGAGTAGAGCTGGGATCAGAAACCTACAGCTCGCTGGCCCTGTATAAAGGACAGCCGGCAACCTATGTCGCTATCGAACTGGCGCCCGGCGCCAACCCGCTAACCGTGGCTGATTTGGTTAAAGGCGACCTCCCCGAAATCAAAAGCCAGTTGCCAGGCGATTTGGATGTGCGCCTGGCCTATGACGCGTCAGACTTTATTGAAGACTCCATAAACGAGGTCATCCGTACCCTGCTTGAAGCCATGGGTATTGTGCTTGTGGTGGTTTTCCTTTGCCTGGGCTCAATTCGTGCTTCAATCGTTCCTTCGGTCGCCGTGCCGCTGTCGTTGATTGGCGGTGCCTTTATCATGTTGATGTTCGGGTTCTCGCTGAACCTGCTCACATTACTGTCCATGGTTCTGGCCATTGGCCTGGTGGTGGACGACGCCATCATCATGGTAGAGAACGTACACAGGCATATTGAAGCGGGTGAATCGCGGTATGAGGCAGCACTACACGGTGCCCGTGAGATGGCCGTGCCAATCATTGCAATGACCACCACCCTGGTAGCCGTTTACGCACCCATCGGGTTCATGGGCGGCCTTGTGGGCTCTCTGTTTACTGAATTCGCCTTCACCCTTGCGGGCACGGTCGTTGTTTCAGGCATCGTTGCCCTGACGCTGTCTCCCATGCTTTCTGGCATGGTACTCAAGCCCCACGGCAACCCCGGCAAGTTTGAAAAACTGGTAGAACGCACGTTTAACGGCATTGCTTCTGGCTATAAGTCGGCCCTTGGCTCTCTGATGGAAACCAAATCCGTTGTGGTGTTCTTTGCACTGATTGTCCTGGGCTCCATCTACTTCATGGCCATGATGAGCCAAAACGAGCTGGCGCCCACTGAAGATCAGGGCATTCTGTTCTACCAGGGTCTTGGGCCCCAGACAGCCACGCTGGACTACTTGCTTGAGCATGGTGAGGAAGTACAGGGCCGCCTGGCTGCGACCCCGGGTTATGCTGAAGACTTTATGATCGTGGGCATAACCGCACCCAACGCCGTATTCGGTGGTTTCAAAATGGAACCTTGGAGCAAGCGTGACGTGAGCCAGTTTGAGGTTCAGCCACAGCTTGATGCTGCCCTCAAGAAAGTAACAGGACTGCAAACCGCAGCATTTGCGCCTCCCGCGCTTCCCGGATCTGGTGGCGGTTTGCCGTTCCAGTTCGTGATCACCACAGGTAGCAGCTATGAGCAGCTCGACCAGGTGGCCGACGAGATGCTGGGCAAGGCAATGGCCAGCGGCAACTTTATGTTCCTGCAAAAATCCATCAACTTCGACCGTCCGGTTACGCGTATCAACGTGGATCGCGACCGGGTTGCCGATCTCGGGCTATCAATGCAGGACGTAGGGCAGTCGCTTTCCAGTATGCTGGGTGGCGGTTATATCAACCGTTTCAGCATGGAAGGCCGCTCCTATCAGGTCATCCCGCAGGTGGATCAGAAGTTCCGCCTGGATGAGCAGGCGCTGAACGACTATTACATTCGTACCGGCAAGGGCGATCTGGTGCCACTGGGCAGCGTTGTGAGCTTCACCCACGATGTTGAGCCGTCCAACCGCACACAGTTCAACCAGCAGAACTCCCTCACTCTGCAGGGCGTGGTTATGCCAGGTGTCGCTGCGGGTACAGCCATGGACTTCATGGAACAAACCGCTGACGAAGTGTTCCCTCTGGGCTTCACTTACGACTACACCGGTCAAAGCCGACAGCTGGCCACTCAAGGCAGCGCACTGGTTGTTACTTTCTTCCTGTCGCTACTGGTCATCTATCTGGTGCTTGCGGCGCAGTTTGAGAGCTGGCGCGACCCGTTCATCATCCTGGTTTCGGTTCCCATGTCGATCGCCGGCGCAATGGCGTTTATCGTACTTGGCTTTGCGACCATGAATATCTATACGCAGGTAGGCTTGATTACCCTGATCGGGGTTGTCTCCAAGAACGGCATACTTATTGTAGAGTTCGCCAACCTGCTGCAGAAAGACAAAGGCATGAACAAAACGGATGCTGTTATTGAGGCAGCGGCCATTCGCTTGCGCCCAATCATCATGACCTCGCTGGCGTTGATCTTTGCCATGGTGCCTCTGTTGCTGGCCGCTGGCCCAGGCGCAGAAAGCCGCTTTGCTATCGGCCTGACCATCTGTGCCGGCCTGGGCATTGGCACACTGTTCACTGTTTTCGTGCTGCCAGCGTTCTACATTCTGCTGGCGCGTGATCACAACGAAGGTAAAGACCAACAGGATGGTGATCCAAAACCCCTGCCCGTGACGTCCTGACGGGTAGCGGATAAGTAGGAAAACCCGGCTCACTGAACGGTGAGCCGGGTTTTTTTATGAAAGGCTTTTATAAGAGAAGAATGGCCAAACGCCGGTATTGGCTAAAGCTCAAGCAGGGCTACTACGATAGGGATCAGCAATTATGTCTTGTACTTGTTGCCAACGCTGCGGCCGGGCCATCAAAAAGCCCTGCCCACGCTGACACTTCAACTCACATAGTTCCTCATACTGCGCCTGGGTTTCGACACCTTCTGCAACCACATCAAGATCTAGCGCCTCGGCTATTCCCAGAATCGCCGTTACAATCTGTGAACCACCACTTTGGCCGCCAAGACTGCTAATGAACTGGCGATCAATCTTGAGAACTTGCACTGGCAGGTTTTGCAGATACGCCAGCGATGAATAACCGGTTCCAAAATCATCAATCGCTATCCCGACCCCCTGCTCACGCAACGCTCTCAGTGTTTCCAGGCATTGGTCAGAAAGGTTCATCACATGGGTCTCTGTGATCTCTATTTCCGGGCGCCAGCCGAGTTCACGAATACGATCAAATAAAGGGCCTATCGCTAAGCCCAACCGGGCATCCGTGATCTGGCGCGCAGATATGTTGATTGCCAGGCCAGGCCTGCCCTGCAACGCCGGGCGTGCATCCCGTAAATCCCCCATAATGCCGCGCACCAGCTGCTGGGTGATTTCATGAATCTGACCACGGCGTTCCGCCAACGGAATAAAATCGCCGGGGGACACAGGCCCGAACGCCGGGTGTTCCCAGCGCAACAAGGCCTCAACTCCCACAACCTGCCCTGAGCAGAGGTCGTACTGTGGCTGGTAAACCACATAAAACTCGTCAGATGCGGTTTTAAGCGAAACCGTCAGAGCTTCAGAAAGCTCATGCTCACGGCGGCCTTTCTCGTCGTCCTCTTCACTGTATATGCGATAACACGAGCGCCCTGCCAGTTTGGCCATGTGCATGGCACGATCTGCCTTTTGCAGAAGTTCTGTACCATTTTCACCATGTACCGGATATACCGCAGCCCCTGCAGATGCCGAGATGAAACACTCACGCTCGCCAACAATCACGGGGGCACGAAACGCCTGAATCATGCGCTCGCATATCTCATGCAGCATGCTGTATTGCTGAAGCTCCACAATGACGGCAAATTCATCACCTGAAAGCCGGGCTACTATGTCATCCTTGCCCACAACACTCTGGATGCAGCTTGCCGCCTGTTTCAGCACACCGTCGCCACGTTCGTGGCCATGCAAGCTATTGATCATTTTGAAAAAATCGAGATTAACAAACAGAACAGCGAAGCAGGCTTCACCCCGTATGTGCTGGCTGACGCGAGCGTTCAGGAACTCCTTGAATAACGAGCGGTTAGGTAGTTCCGTAAGCGGGTCATAATAGGCAAGTGAGGCCAGGCGCTCATCTGCCCCTGCTCTCTCGCCCATATCCATAAACATTCCGACATACACATGCTGGCCGTTGTCTTCCATGGCGTAAATACTGAGCCACTGTGGGTAGTCTTCACCGTTCTTTTTCCGGTTCCAGATCAGCCCTTCCCAACGCCCGTCACTGGCAAGAGACTGCCACATAACTCTGTAGAACTCTGGCGTATGAAGCCCGGAACTCAAAACCGAAGGGGATTTGCCCACCACGTCGTCAGACTGGTAGCCAGTGACAGAGTAGAACATGTGGTTTACGTAGGTAATTCTGGGCTCTTTGGTAGCAATCATGATTGCGCGCGGATACTGATCCACCAATGCCCTGAAATCGTGCGGCTGCTCAATTTGCATGAACTACATGCTCCTGGTACTTCAGTCCGCAATGCTCTCTTCTGCGCACTATTCACTCTAGAGGGAAGCAGCCCGCTTAACATTCCGTGTTGCATGTAAGCTGGATGAACTTCCTTGTAATGGTAAATAGTAACCAAATGAACAACGATTCACCATTCTACAGGCGCAAGCAATTTCCCAATGCAGGTTTGCAGCCAGTCCGCCCCATAGTGATTCCCCAAACACCCACAATTAAGGTAGGCTGGAACTCGACCCGCTATCACTTTCGGAAATCTGCCACTATCGTGTTGTTATTATGACTCTTGGGACACTGTTCTGGCTGTTTACAGCTGGTTTTGCTATCTGGTACTGGTGGCGTGCCAAGGCCATTAAGGACTCGGTGCTACAGGCTGCTCACCGCTACTGCAAAACAATGGATGTGATGCTCCTTGATGATGCTATCTATCTCAGGGGGATCTGGTTCAAGCGGGATGATCAGGGCCAACTCCGCGTTTGGCGGCGCTTCCTGTTCGATTTCACATCCACGGGTGAAGAGCGCTACAGCGGCCGGATTGTCATGCTTGGCCCGCGCATCCTGCACATGGAACTGGACCCTCACCGGTTTTCCTGACTTGTATAACTGCAGTTCCCGATCTAAAACCATCTCAGATCATCACTGAAACATCCCTGTAATAATTCTGCCTCATTCTTCCCGCAACGCTAACTATCTGTTGTTATGAGGTTTTACGATGCTGCAACACCACCCGCTCCATCTGCAGAGCGCCCTGTTGGGCGTGTTCTGCCTTTTTTTGATATTCAATGCACCTGTAATCCAGGCCGAAGGTATGCAGATTCACGGTTCCAATACCATTGGCGCCGAACTCGCCCCTCTGCTTGTTGAAGGCTTCCTGAAAAATCGTGGTAGCGATCCGGTAAGGATTCTTGCCAATGGCAAAGATAATGAGAAACTCCTGATTGGAAATCAGAGCGGCACGCCCCTGAGAATCCTGGTAGCCGCCCATGGCTCCAGCACTGGTTTCAAAGCACTGGAGGCAAGAAAAGCAGATGTGTGGGCCTCCTCCCGCCCCGTCAAACCGGCTGAGGTGCAAAAAATGGCCGGGCAAACCAACCTGAGGGATTCCGGTAGCGAGCATGTGGTTGCCATAGACGGCCTCGCGGTATTGGTTCATCAGTCAAACCCAGTCGATCAACTGGACATCAATACTCTGGCCGGAATATTTTCGGGCAAAATCAGCAACTGGTCAGAGGTCGGCGGCGCCAACCGACACATCAACCTGTACGCCCGGGATGGTCGCTCCGGGACTTGGGATACCTTCAAAAGCCTGGTTCTGAGCGAGCCGCACTCCCTTCACTCTTCTGCCCGGCGTTATGAATCAAATGACCAACTCTCGGATGATGTCAGCATCGACCCCGGCGGCATTGGCTTTTCCGGGCTTGCTTCTGTTCGCGATAGCAAAGTGCTGGCGATTTCTGATGGCCAGGCGCCCGCACTAAAACCTTCCAGACTAACCGTTGCCAGTGAAGACTACCCGCTCTCCAGGCGCCTGTTCATATACACCCATGGCAATTCCGCCTCGACTCTTGCGAAGGACTTTGTTGAGTTCGTATTGAGTGAAGAAGGTCAGGCCCTTGTATCAACCTCTGGCTTTGTTTCCCAAAATCCGCTTGCAGTTAAACCCGACCTGGCTGAAAGCACCCCTCCCACCTTTAAAGTGTTAACACGGAATTACAGTCGACTGACAGTCAACTTCCGCTTCTCTGAGGGGCGGACTACTTTGGACAACAAGGCGCAGAGAGATTTACAACGAATTGCTGACTTCCTCAGCAAGAAAGGCCTCACCTCAAATGACCTGATGCTTATCGGTTTTGCCGACCAGCAAACAGATGAATTACGTGCACAGATGATCTCGGAACTGCGGGCGCTTTCTGTGCGCAAGGCACTCGCTGACTTCGGCGTTCGGGATGTCCGCTACACCGGTTACGGACACTATATGCCTGTGGGCATGGCAGGTGGAAAAAGCGGCCAACTGCGTAATGGGCGAGTGGAGGTATGGATTCGCGACCGCCAAGCGAGGTGACACTTCGGCAATCACCTATCCTTATAGCGCTCACAGATATGTTTGGGTTTCCTATACTGTCGGGGCCACTCCCAACCAACAGACAGAGACAATGGACATTCATAACGACCAGCGCTTTGCAATTAACCTGAACGTTCGAGGCATTCAGCCTTCCGCCACGCTTCGGATCAACGAGCTGAGCAACCAGCTCAAAGCCGAAGGCAAGGACATCATCAAGCTTGGGCTGGGCCAATCGCCCTTCCCGGTTCCCCAGCGCGTGGTGGATGCTCTTAAAGACCATGCTCACGAAAAAGACTACTTGCCGGTCAAGGGCCTGAAAAGCCTGCGTGAATCCATTGCCGGTTACATTAACCGCAGTGAGCGCATGCGGTGCACCTGGGAAGATGTTCTGATCGGCCCTGGCTCCAAGGAGCTGCTGTTTATTCTGCAGCTGGCCTACTACGGCGACCTGCTTATCCCACGCCCAAGCTGGGTTTCCTATGCGCCCCAGGCACGCATTATTGGCCGTTCAGTACACTGGCTGCCCACCCATGCCGAAAACAACTGGCAGCTGACCGCTGAAGAGCTGGACATCATTTGCCGGGACGATGCCTCTCGTCCGCGCATTCTGATACTCAACTACCCGTCCAACCCAACCGGTTGTACTTACACGGACGACCAGCTGCTGGCCATTGCCAATGTGGCCAGAAAGTACCGGCTAATCCTGCTCTCCGACGAGATCTATGGTGAAGTGCAGTTTGATGGAAAGCACAAGTCCATCGCCCGCTACTACCCGGAAGGCACCATCATCAGCACCGGGCTGAGCAAGTGGGCGGGCGCAGGCGGCTGGCGACTGGGTACTTTCATTTTCCCGAAGGAATTGCGTGCCCTGCAGGACGCCATGGCCATCATCGCCAGCGAAACCTACACCTCCACCAGCGCACCCACACAGTACGCTGCCATCGCTGCTTTTGACGGTGGTGATGACATTGAGGAGTACCTCAAGCAATCCCGCCGTGTGCTTAAGGTGGTTGGTGAGTACATGCACTCCCGCCTGAGCGCCATGGGCGCGGTTGTGCAAAAGCCCGAAGGTGCATTCTATGTATTCCCGGACTTCTCCAACTTCCGGGACGAGCTTGCAAGAAAAGACATCAAGACCAGCCAGGCGTTTTGCCAGTCTTTACTGGAGAACACCGGTGTCGCCATTCTGCCTGCCAGCGACTTCGGGTTTGCACCCGACCACTTGGGCGCGCGCTTGGCGTTCGTTGATTTTGACGGTGCTGACGCCTTGCAACTGGCCGGTGAAGACCAGACAGGTCAGGAGTTGGGCAACGACTTTATCGAAAAGGCGTGCCCACGCCTGGTGAAAGCTATGGACAAGATGGAAGCCTGGCTGAACAGCCTCTGATCCAGCCGTGGTAGACTGGCGCTCTCACTCTTCAGAGAAGGTTCAAAGGGGGCGCCATGTCTGATTCTGTTTCCCTGCGGGACATTACCGATTTCGCAGAAGATCTGGCTACTGAAGCCGGAGAGTTGATTCGCAGGGAGCGTGATAAAACCACCCTCCGCACTGAATACAAATACGAAGCTGAATTGGTGACCCATGCCGATATAATGGCCGATGAATTCATCACCAGCGCCATTCAGAAACGCTTCCCGGATCATCGTATTCTGTCTGAGGAAAACACTCCGGACCTCAGCCAGGCCGAGAACCTCGAAACACCTCTTTGGATCGTTGACCCGATTGACGGCACCGTAAACTACGCCTACGGCCATCCGCAGGTTGCCGTGTCCATTGCCTACGCAGAAAACGGCCGCGTGCAAGCCGGCGTGGTACATGCACCCTTCCCCGGCGAAACCTTCCGCGCCACCCGCGGCGACGGCGCCACGCTCAACGGTAATCCTATTCACAATAGCGGTGCAACGGTTCCCAGAGACTCACTCTTTGCAACTGGCTTCCCTTACACCAAAGACAACCTGGCCCCACTGGTTAACCGCCTGAACGCAATGATCCATGAATGCCGCGACCTGCGCCGAATCGGTTCTGCCGCCCTGGATATTTGCTGGGTAGCCTGCGGCAGACTGGATATCTACTACGAAAACGTCAGCCCCTGGGATTTCGCCGCTGCGCGCCTGATCGCCCTCGAGGCTGGTGCCACAGCCGGCCACTTCAGCGAAGTGCCTGAGGGTTACCCGGCAGACCTTTGGGGCCGTGACATTCTGATTTCGGCGCCTGCCATCTGGGAGCCCATACGTCAGATTCTTCGGTCTGCTTCCGGGTATGAGTGAGGCTTGGGCCAAACAGCTTCAGCAACCAACTCCCAACTCTCGTCAAACTCAGCCGTGGGCAAACGAGAAAACGATGAGCGGATAAACCGCTGAATTCGGCCTTCCATAAACACCAGAACAAAATCCGCACCCCGAGTCGCACTGGTACGCGGCCGCAAGCCCTGACGGATGTCGCCTTCTTTCAGGGTTTGCCGAACCTGGGTTTCCAGGCGCTCGAAAAACTGGGAAGCACGCTTGCGCAGCGCCTCGTTTTCGCCAACCAAAGCATCGCCCGTCAGCACACAACACAAGCCCGGATTACGCTCGGCGAATACCAAAACCAGATGGGCTAACTGCTGCAAACGCACGCGCACATCTTCCTGCTCCTGCAGGATTACCTGGCAGCGGGAGAATACCGCTTCCTCCGCAAACTCCAGAAGCGCTTCAAACATCTTCCGCTTGCTGGGAAAGTGGCGGTACAGCGCCGCCTCTGTTACACCAACGGACTTGGCGAGCACAGAGGTGGTAAGCCTGGCGCCAGGTTCCTTTTCCAGCAACTCAAGAAGAGCGTGGAGGATAGCCTCCCGGCGACTCGGTTTCTGATCGGTTACAGCCATACTACAGTTCTCTCAATCAGAGCCTGACTTAAAAGAAAGTACCATCAAGAGGCGAAGATGCACTGGCGTACAGCTTTTTGGGCATCCGCCCTGCCAGATAGGCTTCACGGCCCGCTTCAATGGCCAAACGCATGGCGTTGGCCATTCTGATTGGGTCTTTGGCCTGCGCGATGGCGGTATTCATCAATACGCCGTCGCAACCCAGTTCCATGGCGATGGTGGCATCGGAGGCTGTGCCTACGCCCGCATCCACCAACACTGGAACCTTGGCATTTTCGACGATCAACCGGATGTTATAACGGTTCTGAATACCCAGCCCGGAGCCAATAGGCGCGCCCAAAGGCATGATGGCGATACAGCCCATTTCCTCAAGAATTGTGGCCAGCAAAGGATCGTCGGAACAGTAAACCATTACCTTGAAACCGTCTTTAATCAGTTCTTCCGCAGCTGCCAGGGTTTCCGGCATGTTCGGGTACAGGGTTTTGTGTTCGCCCAGCACTTCCAGTTTTACCAGATCGCGACCGTCTAGAAGTTCCCGCGCCAGCTTGCAGGTGCGCACTGCCTCTTTGGCGGTATAACAGCCTGCCGTGTTGGGCAGGATGGTGTAGCGGTCCGGGGAAATCACATCCAGAAGATTAGGCTCATCCGGATTCTGGCCCAGGTTTGTGCGGCGAACCGCCACAGTCACAATTTCAGCACCACTCGCTTCGATGGCACGGCCTGTTTCCGCCAGGTCACGGTATTTGCCGGTGCCAACCAGCAGCCGCGACTGATAAACGCGACCAGCAATTTCAAGCGGTTTATCTTCGGGCAACAGGATTTCTGGTGTGTCGGTCATAGTGTTTCCGGATTGGTAAAACGTAAGGATGTAATCTCTTGAACATGCATAACACAGCCAGGAGCCAGCCTGGCTAAATGGGGATTAACCGCCCCCTATGGCGTGTACCACCTCAACGCGGTCTCCATCATTGAGGGTAAACTCGACGTGCTGGCTGCGAGGCACTATGTCCTCATTTACTTCCACCGCCAGTCGCTTACCTGTCAGTGCCATTTCTTCTAACAATGATGAAACGGTGGCGCCTTTTGTGAGCACCATGGCTTCGCCATTTACCTGAACCTGCATAACGCCCCTAACCTCTCTCTTGATTCGTTTGCTGGCCCACGCCAGCGGTCAGCAACAATAGCCAGCCGATCATAAAACATACACCGCCCATGGGTGTAACCGGGCCAATCCACCGTATTTCGGTCAGCACCAGTGTATACAAGCTGCCACTGAACAACAGAATGCCTGCCACAAAGAATCCAGCAGCCAGCCCGAGCCATCGCCGCGAAAGCCCAAAGCCTGCCAGCAAAGCAACCAGTACCAGCGCAATGGCGTGATACATCTGATAGGTAACCGCCGTTTGGAAGACTTCCAGGCTGCGCTCGCTCACCAGGTTACGCAGGCCATGGGCACCAAATGCTCCAGCCATGACCGCAGTGAGGGCAAAAAACGAACCGATCATAATGGGCAGGCGCATAAGGCCCGAGGTGTGTGGCTTTGAGGCTTCAACAGTCACAGTGGATTTTTTCTCCGGTATCCAGGTTCATCATGGTGAGCGCTCCGCCCCAAACGCAGCCAGTATCCAGGCCTATAAAGCGGTCTTTGCCTGTCTCACCTTCGATAGCGGCCCAATGGCCAAAGATCACGCGCAAGTCATCCGGGCGGGGAAATTCAAACCAGGGGGCATAGCCCTCGGGCGCGCTGCCAACGGACTCTTTAGCGGTGAGCTCAAGCCTGCCGTCTTGTGCAATAAAACGCATCCGGGTGAAGTAATTGGTTATCACCCGCCAGCGATCCATGCCTGTGAGGCTTGCGTCCCACCCTTCCGGAATATTCCCGTACATCAACGCAAAATATTCCTTGGCGTGCTCGCCACGAATGACCTCTTCCACCTCCCGGGCGCTGGCCAAAGCTTGTTCAACAGTCCAGATGTGAGGCACGCCCGCATGGGCCATGATGAGGTTGCGCTCAGGATCATGCACGCACAGATTCTGCTGTCGTAGCCACCCCAAGAGCTTATCGCGATCGGGCGCCTTCAGGATTCCCTTGAGCGTGTCCTTGCGCTTTGGCTCGTGGCCGCCAAACGCTACTGCCAAAAGGTGCAGGTCGTGATTACCCAGAACCACCACGGCAGAATCGCCAAGACTCTCGATGTAACGCAGGGTTTTAAGGGAGGATGGGCCACGATTAATCAAATCTCCCGCCACCCAGAGGCGGTCACGGGAAGGCGAAAAGCCCACCTTGGCCAGGACATCCTGCAAACGGTCATAGCAGCCCTGAATATCGCCTATGGCGTAATCAGTCATGGCTATCTCCGCTTACGTCTCCTGCGCCAGCTTCACCAGTCTGAACAGCTGCTGGGTCATTACCTTTTTCAGTTGCCAGCAAATCCGCAATGCTAACGTAATCCGCCAGGCTGAGGTTTTCGGGCCGCAAGCCGTCGTTAATACCCAGAGCCTGCAACTGCTCCAGGGTCACCATGCCGGCCAAGGCCTTACGCAAGGTTTTCCGGCGAGCGTTGAATGCAGTTCTTACAACCGCCTGCAATGTAACCAGATCTTTGGCCGGATGCGGCAGTTCCTTGTGAGGAACCAGCCGTACAATGGCGGAATCCACTTTTGGAGCGGGCCGGAATGCACCAGGACCCACTTCAAACAACGGCTGAACCTTGCAGAAGTACTGGGTCATGATGCCCAGCCGGCCATAATTATTATCACCAGGTACCGCTGCCATCCGCTGCACCACTTCTTTCTGCAGCATGAAGTGCATGTCTTGCACCACACCCGATTGCGCCAGAAGGTGGAATATCAGCGGCGTAGAGATGTTATAGGGCAAATTGCCAATAATGCGCAGAGGCTTGTCATCCACAAGCTGGCTGAAATCGAACTTCAGTGCGTCAGCTTCGTGAATGCGAAATTCCGGGTAGTTGAAAAACTTGGTGCGCAGCACAGGGATCAGGTCTCGATCCAACTCCACAACCTGCAGTTTTGGATTAACCGCCAGGATTTCCTCAGTGATCGCACCAAGGCCGGGGCCGATTTCAACAATGGCATCATCCGGCTTTGGGTGAATGGCCCGAATGATACGCTCGATGATGCCCGGATCGTGAAGGAAGTTCTGGCCAAACCGTTTCCTGGCCTGATGGCCGGCTTTTTTACTCACTCAGATGTCTCTTTGTTGGGGGCTTTGCGATTCGCAGACTTGAGGGAGCGAGCCATTTGCCCACCCACCCGGATAGCCGTGTACAGACTGCCGGAGTCTGCCTTGCCTGTACCGGCGAGATCCAGCGCTGTGCCGTGATCTACCGATGTGCGCACAATGGGCAAACCCAGGGTAATATTTACAGCTCGCCCAAAACCCTGAAACTTGAGAACAGGCAGCCCCTGATCGTGGTACATGGCCAAAGCTGCGTCAGCATCATCAAGCCAGTGCGGTGTGAACAGTGTATCCGCCGGTAGCGGACCAATCAGCTGCATGCCTTCAGCGCGAAGTTTCTCAAGTGCTGGCTCAATAACGTCAATTTCTTCCCGACCAAGATGGCCACCTTCCCCGGCATGGGGGTTCAGACCGGTAACGAGAATTCTTGGCCTCTCAATGCCGAAAAACTTTTTCAGATCGGCATTCAGAATCCTGGTGACTTGAGTAATCCGCTCTGGTGTAACCGCCGCAGATACGTCCTTCAAGGGTAAGTGAGTTGTTACCAACGCTACTCGCAGCTCTTCTGTGGCAAGCATCATGACCACTCGCTCAACCCCGCAGAGCTCCTGCAGGAATTCGGTATGGCCACTGAACTCAATTCCGGCTTCGTTGATGATGCCCTTGTGAACGGGCGCAGTAACCATGCCATCAAAATCACCCGCAAGACAGCCGTTGGCCGCAACTTTGAGGGTTTCCAGCACATAGTGACTGTTGGCAACATCCAGCTTGCCCGCCTGAAACGATGCACAGCCCTCAACATGCAAAATAGAAAGCTCTCCCGCACCTTTTTTTGGCATCATGCCGGGTTGCCAGAGGTGCAGTTTGACGTTGATGCCCAGAAGCTGGGCCCGAGCCTCCAGCAACGGCTGGCTGGCGATAACTACCACACCTGCGTCACGTTGAGCTGCCGCCAGTTGCAGACATAGCTCGGGGCCTATGCCGGCAGGCTCACCCGCCGTGAGCGCCAGAACAATCTCATCACTCATTATTCTGAAGAATCCTGAAAGTCACTTGGTTCGTCTTCCACAGTGTCGGTTGCATACTCACCTTTAAGTTCAACAAAGGCTTCATCCCGGATTTCCCTCAGCCAGTTTTGCAACTCGGAGTCGAACTTGCGGCGATAGATAGCCTGCCGCGCTTCCGCCTGTTTCACATCAACACTGATGTCTTTCTGGCGACGCTCTTCAACCAGAAGGATGTGCCAACCAAACTGGGAACGGAACGGTCCTTTGATCTCACCGACTTCAGCTTCCTGCATGGCTTGCTCAAATGCTGGCACCATCTGCCCTGGGCTCACCCAGTCCAGATTACCACCGTCAGATCCGGAAACCGGGTCGTCAGAATACTGCCGTGCCAGGGCTGCAAAATCAGCACCGTCCTGCAACTGCTGATAAAGCTCCCTAATGGTAGCTTCCGCCTCCGCTTCGGTGACCGCTCCAGAAGGCCGAATCAGGATATGGCGCACACGATTTTGTTGTATGACCTTTTTCTGGGCACCACCGCGCTTGTCCATCACCATAACCATGTGGAAGCCGCTGTTGTTCTCCAAAACCTCCGAAGGCTGGCCAATTTCAAGCGCAGGTACAACTGGCGCAACCAGTGATGGCAACTGGCTTTCAGGGCGCCAACCCATATCTCCACCTTCAAGAGCATTGCTGGCATCGGATTCAGCCACCGCCACCTCACGGAAATCACGTCCATTCAGTATGGCGGTACGGAGCGCTTCAGCTTTCTCGCGAGTGGCATCTACTGCGGCATCGTCAGCCGGGTTATCCAGCTGGATAAATATGTAGGCCAGGCGATACTCAGCGTCGTTACCACCACCAGACTCCAAAGCCAGAAGATAGTTCTCAACTTCCCGGTCGGTCACGCGAACGCGGTTACCAACCAGCCGCTGCTGTACGCGGCCTGTGAGCATTTCCTGGCGAATCTGTTCCCGGGCCTGTCGGTAGCTTACGCCTTCCTCGGCCAGCTGGCTTTCAAACTCAGACAGGCTCATGCCGTTACTCTTGGCAATGTTGACGAGGGTTTCGTTCAGCTCGTTATCACTGATGCGCATGCCCATTTTGTCGGCCATCTGCAACTGGACAGACTCGGTAATCAGCTGTTCCAGAACCCGCTCTTCAAGAAGGCGACGTGGCGGCAAGCCAGTGCCTTGAGCCGCAAGGCGACCAGTAATGGTGCTGACCCGCGCTTCCAGTTCAGTCTGAAGAACCACGTCGTCATCCACAATGGCAACCACCTGGTCGAGCAGTTTGCGCTCAGCGTGAGCCGAAAAAGACAGCACCACTGCCAACACCATCAGCAGTGCCTGAAATCCTTGGCGAATCGTCGCCTTCATAATCACCTCATAATGAAGAAATAAGCCTGCGGACAGGGTACCGGAATGGCACGGTTACCGTCAGGGCAAAACGAATCAGCGGGTTCCGAAACGGCGCCGCTCGCGCTCATCAAACCCATATATAGCTTCGGAGATCGACGTAGAGGACCCACCACTACCACCCAGGCCTTTTAGCTGAATCTGGAACAGTATACGGCTGTCCAGCTGCTGATCATCTGTCAGGTAATTCTGGTGAACCACCTGAACACTCCAGCAGCAATTGTTGTACTCAATTCCGGCCAAAGAGCCGACGGTACGATCCAGATCTGAATCGTACACCCAGCGGCCGATCAGACTAACACGGTCTGTTGCCGGGAGAACCGCCGCAATATCAGACTGATCCAGCTCGCCTTTGCTGTAACTGTGGCCAACACTCGCCAGATACCGGTAGTCCTCTGAATGGAAAATCAACTGACTGCGACCTTCTTCTGTATCTCCGGTTTCAGGGTCCCACAACCCGGAAGACCGGATTTGTAAATTCTGCAAGGGATTCAGCACCACCTCTCCCGCCAGTGGCGAACGGCTGCGATCACTTCCGCCTTCACCAAACAGCGTCACCTCACGATCCTCGAAGTACTGGACCTGGCCAATGCTGAAACGAGCCCGCTCGGCGCCGGTAAGCAAATCGTTGAAACGGCTGGTTAACGCCACCGTCAACTGATTAGCCTCCCCTACACGGTCGCCCCCAACAAATCGATCTGGACGGAACAGCTGTTCAAAGCGAAACGTCTGCAAGGCCGTATCAAACGACGGAATGTAGTTCTGATCTGCTTCTGCATCGGCCCAGGCGTAATACAAGCGGGGCTCAAGGGTCTGGTTGTAGGGCACATCAAACAGGCTCGCCTGACGATCAAAATACAGGCCGTTGTCCCATTCCACCACAGGCACCGTACGATCAAATCCATTCGTGCCGGCGCTGTAGTCTTCCAGCTCGTAGCGGGTGTAATCCAGACTCACCGATGGACGACTGAAACCCCAGAGGGCGCGCATTGGCAGGGCCAGCTCCGGGCGTGCACGGAAGCGCTGGCCATTTGCTTTGTCGAGCCCTGTCAGTGTGTCGTTGTCGCGATAGAACCAGGTGTACTGGCTTTCCAGCTCTGCCTCAAACACGCCGGCTTTGGCGGTTCCGGCATACACCACATCCGGTAGCTGAGCATAGGGCCTGTCTGCCTGGGCAATGCGGTCGCTGACGGTCTGATAATCATTGAGATACACATCAAAATACTGGTCTTGCCCCTGATAGCGCACGCCTCCTTTGCGCTGCAGGTGCGTGGCCTGATTAATTTCCAGGCTGCGGTTGAGATCGCTCAGGTAATCCTCATCACTGACTACAGAAAAATCACCATAGCCGTTCCAACCACTGCCAAACGCAGCCCGCGTAGAAGCATCCAAAGCCCAACGCTGACCGGACTCCGCAGGGTTGTCGTCTGCGTAGGCAGAATCGTTATCTATATACCCCAACTGCAAAGTGGTCTCGCCCAGTCCACTGAGATACCGGCCTTCCACTTCGTTAAACAATCCACGTCCATGGATGTACTGGGGGGTAAATGTGGCATCGTAATGAGGTGCCAGATTCAAGTAATAAGGCGTGGCAATGAATGCGCCGCTGCCCGCGCTGGAGGAACCAAACTGCGGGTACAGAAAACCGGTTTTGCGGCGGTCATCAATGGGGAAGCTGGCGTAGGGCCAGTAAAACACCGGAACATCCAGAACCTCCAGGCGAACATGCTTGGCGGTTCCAAAACCTTCTGCCTGATCCAGCTCGATTTCGGAGGCCACAATCGCCCAGTCATTTTGCTGCGGGCCGCAGGTGGTGAGCATGCCGTCGTGAATTTCTACCCGGGAATCATCCACCCGGGAAAGGCTTCCGGCACTGCCCCGCATTTCCGGGCCATGCAGCAGAAAAGTCGCGGTATTGATATCAAATCGCCCGGAGTCGACGCTGTATTCAGCGCGCTCACCAGTCAACAAAAACCCGTCACCACGGCTCACCAAGGGGCCTTGAATCGACACCTGGCCAGCACTCTGGCTATACCGGGCCTCAGAGCCGGTCACCTGAAAGCTACCCTGGCGCACCTGGACATCGCCCTGCAGATAGAGTTCCCGATCTATTTCATAACGGGCGTTCAAGCCGCTGGCTTGCAGGGCCGCTGCGCCATCAGGGCTTTCACCAAAAACAGCTGAGTCATCTTCGCCAAAGCCCGAAGGCAGGTACCCGCCGGAGCAAAATACCGGCAATGAATCCCTGACCGCATCGGGAAGCTGGCTTTTCGGGCGCCAATCCAGCTCGGCCGCAGATGGCGTATCTGCGCCAGCAGACAAACTGGCAGCCGACATCAGGGCAAACCCGGCAAACAGGCTCGCAAACCGGCGTTGCAACGTGCCTTTCTGCGCCTGCAGATAGCTGTCGGACATTGGCACGGTAGCGAGGTTCCTGTTCCAGGTGCATGAAGGAGTGTGGATAGTGCAACAGAGCGCCTAAACACAAACAACAGCGGCCTAGTTTACACGTGCCCCGAAGGCTTGTTAACGGAAACGGGACCGGATAAACGAAACTCCGCTGCAAATCCGGCTTACCCTCTTTATACTCCATGCAAAGAAGCCAACAGGAGAGCGCTTTTAATCGGTGCAACTCCGGCTAACCAACGTTATGTTTACAATGCACACTTTTCCAGGATAACAGCCCGAGCTATGGATAACCGCCTGCAGATGCTGACCGCCTGGGTCAGCCAGTTCCCCGGCTTTGAGAACGCCGAAGCCCAACCCGTTTCCGGCGATGCCAGTTTCCGGCGCTACTTTCGGGTCTGCAAAACGGAGGCGAACGGCAACCAAACCCCATTTATTGTTATGGATTCACCCCCCGAGCTGGAGGACTGTGGACCCTTCGTGCTCATCGGCAGGTATTGGCGTCAGTCCGGAATTGCAGTTCCCCGGATATTCGAAGCCGACCCGGTGCGCGGCTTTCTCTTGCTGGAGGACTTTGGCGACAGGTTAATGCTGGGCCAGCTAACCCCGGATACAGCAAACTCTCTTTATCAGGGTGCTCTGGACGAGCTTGTTCGTATCCAGCAAATCCCCCCACAACCCCACCACCCTCTGCCAGCCTATAATGCAGCACTGCTGAACCGCGAAATGGCTCTATTCCGGGACTGGTTGCTGGAGGGCTACCTCGGGCTGACGCTCGATAATGTTGAGAAATCCATGCTCGACACCACCTTTGCACTGCTCCGCGAGAGCGCTCTGGCCCAACCGGAGGTCACCGTACACCGGGATTACCACTCCCGAAATCTGCTGGTGCGAGAACAGCACACTCGCCCTGGTGTAATTGATTTTCAGGATGCCGTATCCGGCCCGGTAACCTACGACGCAGTGTCACTGCTCAAGGACTGCTACATCCAGTGGCCTGAGGAGCGTATTTGTGAGTGGCTGGAAAGCTTCCGCAAAAAGAGCCAGCAAGCAGGACTGCATCGTGCAGACCAGGACACTTTCCGCCAGTGGTTTGAATTGATGGGCATGCAGCGCCACCTGAAAGCCGCAGGCATTTTTGCCCGCCTGGCCATGCGTGACGGCAAAACTCGCTATCTTGAGGACATTCCCCGCACTGTCGGCTACCTGCTCACCGCCAGCAAGCGGCAACCTGCACTGAGGCATTTCCATGACTGGCTGGCTGCAGTTGCCGTGCCACGGATTGAAGAGTTGATAGGCCCAATTCCGGCCCAGGAGCAAACTCAGTGAAAGCGATGATTCTTGCAGCCGGCAAGGGAGAGCGCATGCGGCCACTCACCCTGACCACGCCAAAACCCTTACTCAGTGCAGGCGGCAAACCGCTCATTGAGCATCATCTTGAGCATCTGAACCGTGCCGGTTTCCGGGATGTGGTCATCAACCATGCCTGGCTCGGCGAGCAAATTGAGTACACCCTGGGTGAAGGTGATCGGTTCGGCCTGTCCCTGCACTACTCACGAGAAGGCGAACCACTGGAAACTGCCGGCGGCATTGTCCGCGCCTTACCGCTACTTGAATCCAGCGACACCCAGTGGTTTATGGTTATCAACGGGGACATCTGGAGCGACTTCGACCTGACCCGGTTACAGCCACCAGCCTCGGGTGAACAAGCGTCTCTCGACGCAATTCTGGTGATGGCAGACAACCCGGTGCATCACCGAAAAGGTGATTTTTGCCTGAACGACAACGGCCTGCTTTCCGAAGAATGTGCTGGCAAAGAGGGCGAGAAGCTGACCTTTACCGGCATCAGCCTTCTTCACCGAAGGTTGTTTGAGGGGCTGACGGATCAGGCCGGCAAGCTTGGGCCCGTTCTACGAGCGGCCATGGCAAAAAGCCGGGTAGCCGGCCTGCACCACCTTGGCAGCTGGGTTGATGTCGGAACGCCTGAGCGGTTACGGGCGCTGGATCAGCAACTGGCGGCTCAGGAGCCTTAGCCCGATGGCGACTCATTCAGCGCAACCCGCCCTGCCGCCGCGAATGGAAGCTGAATTTTCTACCCTGCTGCACAAGCTTTCAGCATCCAGCCACCAGGCGCACACTCTGATTGGCAAAACCAGCCTGCCCCGCTGGTGCCGGCGCCCTCTGTTTTTCTTTCTGGGTTACATTGCGAAATCGGAGGGTCGAGTTTCGGAGCAGGACATAGGGTTTGCAGAAAACCTTATTACAGCGCTAAGGCTGTCCAAGCGCCAAAGACGCAAGGCCATCAGCAGCTTCCAGCAAGGCAAAGCATCGGAAACCCTGCCTCCGCTTACCGGGCTGACACTCAGGCTCAGCCATCGCGTCTGGCCAGCCCCTGCGTTGAAAATGGCCATTTGCCTGTGCCATGCCGCCCAACTCAAAGGCCGACCAGGCAAACCCCGCCGCTACCGCTGCGAGGATACGATTGACCACATTGGCATGCCGGTCAGCATCAGCGAAGACATTTTCGACAGTTACGCCAGCCGGGTATGGGGTGACATCAGCAACGCGCCGTCCACGCCAGTCAACCTCGAGCAGGCCTGCGCCCTATTGGGCGTTACACGGCGGGACCCTGTGGCAACCATCAAGCGCGCATACCGTAAAAAAGTCTCCGAGTGCCATCCGGACAAGCTGGCGCAACAGCAACTCACCTCCGCCGAACGGGCCCTGGCCAAAGAGCGGCTGCTAGCCTACCAACAAGCCTGGGAGATGATCCGGCGTCGCCTCTGAAGTCGCAGCATCCGCTATTGTCGTGCATCCGGTGCTAACCAGGCGGCTATCCTGCCCGCAAGAGCCTTCCCATCTCGCGGGACAAATCCCGTTCCCGAACCCACTGGCTGCAGGCTAAAGCCTTGCACTCCGGCTCTCGCCAAACTTGCCCTTCGGTCGCTACCTTCACCAGACGACGACAACTCCAGAATACGCGGCACCGAGGCTTTCTCAAGTGTGGGGGCAAGCCGCTCAGCATCACCCGGATAAAACTTTGGCCCAGCCCATATCAGCGCAGGAGGTGTCCCCAACCCAGCTGCGTAGGACACAACATGATTACTGCCTCGCCCTATACCGACCAGGGCTACCAGCTCGTATTCACGCGTGTTAAGTTCCGCGGCTCCGGCCGCAAGTTCATCGCGAATTCGCTCCCGATAGGCGGTTTCCTGATCTCCCGGGGCTTCCACCGCCATAACGTCAATCGTGGTCGGAATGGCAGCTTCCGGGCTCTGCCCTTCCGGCTTGGCTTCCGGTGCAAGCTGCGGACGTTCCAGTATCCTCTTGAGGGCCGCTGGCGGTGTTTCCAGCCCCAGGCTGAGCACAGCCAGTTTACGATGGGTCAACTCCCGGGCAAGAGCACCAGCCAGCCCCGATTCCGCGTTCTCGCCTTCATCCGCCAGAATGATCACGGCGCCTCGTGCCGGCGTTTCCATCTCGGGCCAGAACAGCGCCAGCGTGCGTGTGCCGTCCTCCAGCTCAAGCCAGAGCGCAGAATCCGGAAATCGCTGGCTCAAACCCCACTCACCCTGTCCGGAAGAGACGACACCCCGCACTTCGGTAGAAGCAGATGGCGCGGGCTCTGCATCTTTGTCCTGATCCTGCGCTAATGCTGACGTCCCAGCAACTGCCAGCATAAAGGCCAACAGGCAACCGGTAATGCGCCCAGGGTATATGCTTTTACTAATTGTTCTGATTCGGCGCACAGTTCCAGCTCCTCTGGCTACGAAAACACGCTCTGGTGCTGTTAGACTGTCATTATTATTAATGGCTGCCAATTGTTTGCGAGAACCGTGATGAATCCTTATCTGATTGCCCCATCCATTTTGTCTGCTGATTTTGCTCGTTTGGGCGAAGAAGTGGATAACGTACTGGCCGCTGGCGCAGACGTGGTGCACTTTGACGTTATGGACAACCATTATGTGCCCAACCTGACCATTGGGCCGATGGTATGCGAAGCCCTACGTAAACATGGTGTTACCGCACCCATCGATGTACACCTGATGGTATCGCCGGTGGATGACCTGATCCGCATGTTTATCGACGCCGGTGCCAGCTACATCACCTTCCACCCGGAGGCGTCCCAGCACATTGACCGCTCACTGCAACTGATTCGTGAGGGCGGCTGTAAAGCAGGCCTGGTATTCAACCCCGCCACACCACTGCATTACATGGACCATGTAATGGATAAGCTCGACATGGTGCTGATGATGTCGGTCAACCCGGGCTTTGGCGGTCAGAAGTTCATTCCTGGCACCCTCGACAAACTTCGGGATGCCCGCAAGCGCATCGACGCCAGCAATTACAACATCAGGCTGGAAATCGACGGCGGCGTAAAAATCGACAATATTCGTGAAATTGCCGAAGCCGGTGCAGACACCTTTGTTGCGGGCTCCGCTATTTTTAATACTGACGATTATAAAGCCACCATTGACGCCATGCGTCAGGAGTTGGAGCAGGCCCGCACTGCATTGGGTCACCAGGTGCCAAACCAATGAGCCTGGCTGGCCTGTTTAACGCCCGCTGGCCCGGGGTTGCCCTGTTTGATCTGGATGGCACTCTGGTAGACAGTGCACCGGATCTTGCCGCGGCGGTTGACCGCACCCTCGAGCAGCTTGGGCGCAAGCCCGCCGGCCTTGAACAGGTGCGCCAATGGGTGGGTCACGGCTCCCCCATTCTGATGCGTCGTGCCCTGGCTGGCAAAGCCGACTGGGAACCTGCACGTGCAGCCGACGATGCTCTTTTTGACGACGCGCTGGCGCTATTTTATGCCAACTATCGGGAGTTCAACGGCCAACATGCGGTGGTATACCCCGGTGTTAAAGCCTGCCTGGAATTCCTGAGTGAGCGTAACTGCCCCATGGCCGTAGTAACCAACAAGCCAGAACAGTTTGTGGGCCCTTTATTGAAACAGCTGGGGCTGGATTACCACTTTAAACTGGTGATTGGTGGCGATACGCTGGAAACAAGAAAACCAGACCCTGGCCCCTTGCTTCACGCCATGGGAGCACTGAAAGGCAGTCGAGGCACCACCGTAATGATTGGTGACTCTGCTGCAGATGTCACCGCTGCCCAGGCTGCAGGTATTCCCTGTGTTGCTGTCACCTATGGCTACAATTTTGGCCGACGAGTACATGCGCTTGGAGCGGACGCTGTGGTTGATTCCCTGAGCGAGCTTTTGTAACCTCTCAACTCTTGGACTTTAATTCTTTTCAATTCGGGAGATTCCTGCCGTGCAGGGACTGAATCTGACTGCCGCGCGAGGCATCCTGACTACCCGCGCAACACGATGGTGGCGATGGCGTACCGGCTGAATAATCTCAGCCCGGCGAAAAGCGCGCCCCTGCCCGCTTAACGCCACCACCCGACAGGCGAAACCTACAGTACCGTTTGCCTGCTCGAACGCAGATCAGATCCCAGGAAACCCGACCATGAACTCCGAACAGTTCCGCAAGCTGGCACAGGCCGGCTTCAATCGTATCCCCGTGTATCGTGAAGTCCTCGCGGACATGGACACCCCTTTAAGCACCTACCTCAAGCTCGCCAGCGGGCCATATTCGTACCTGTTTGAATCCGTTCAGGGTGGCGAAAAATGGGGCCGCTACTCCATCATTGGTCTGCCCAGCCAGGAAGTGCTCAAGGTGTTCGACCACCGTATCGAGATTCGTCGGCACGGCGAACTAATCGAAGCTGCTGAAGTAGAAGACCCTCTGGCATTTGTAGCCAGTTACCAGGAACGCTTCAACGCCCCGGATCTGGAAGAGCTACCCCGTTTCAATGGCGGTCTGGTGGG
Organism: Marinobacter sp. DY40_1A1; assembly: GCF_016597815.1. GTDB lineage: Bacteria > Pseudomonadota > Gammaproteobacteria > Pseudomonadales > Oleiphilaceae > Marinobacter > Marinobacter xiaoshiensis. The sequence goes on from NZ_VCHA01000002.1 coordinate 261,671, forward strand.
CTATTTCGGATATGACACGGTTCGCTATATCGAAAAGCGCCTGGCTACCAGCTGCCCCCCGGATCGCATAGGCACCCCCGATATACTGCTGATGGTCTCCGACGAACTGGTGGTATTCGACAACCTGCGGGGCAAGCTGCACCTGATAGTGCATGTGAATCCGGCGGATGACGGTAGCTACGAACAAGCACAATCAAGGCTCGACGAACTCGAACAGAAACTACACCGGCAAACCGCCAATGCTCCACAAACGCCAGCTCATCTGCGCGGGAAAACGGTGGATGAAAGCGAGTTTGTATCAGGCTTCAGCCAGGAAAAGTTCGAAGCCGCTGTTGGTAAAATCAAGGATTACGTGCTGGACGGCGACGTGATGCAAACCGTCATCTCCCAGCGCATGTCGATTCCGTTTGAAGCACCGCCACTTAATCTCTATCGCTCACTCAGGGTACTTAACCCATCTCCATACATGTACTTCCTGGATTTGGACGATTTCCACATTGTGGGCTCTTCCCCGGAAATCCTGGCGCGTATGGAAGACCGGGAAGTCACTGTTCGCCCCATCGCCGGCACCCGCAAACGCGGCGCCACCGATGCAGAAGACCGAGCGCTTGAAGCCGAATTGCTGGCCGATCCGAAAGAAATCGCCGAGCACCTGATGCTGATAGACCTGGGCCGCAACGACGCCGGCCGCATATCGGAAACCGGCACCGTGAAGCTCACCGAAAAAATGGCGGTAGAGCGCTACTCCCACGTGATGCACATTGTGTCCAACGTGACTGGCCAGGTAAAAGACGGCATCAGCTGCCTTGATGTACTCAAGGCCACCCTGCCTGCAGGCACCCTGAGCGGCGCCCCGAAAACCCGGGCCATGGAAATCATTGATGAACTGGAGCCGGTGAAGCGTGGTGTATACGGCGGCGCTGTGGGCTATCTCTCGTTCAATGGCAACATGGATACCGCAATCGCTATCCGCACCGCCGTTATCAAGGACAATACCCTGCACATACAGGCCGGCGCCGGCATAGTTGCCGATTCAGTTCCTCGCCTTGAGTGGAAAGAAACCATGAACAAGGGCCGCGCCATCTTCCGCGCGGTGGCCATGACCTACAACGATTTTAACCACTGAGGCGAGGGATACATCATGCTACTAATGATCGACAACTACGATTCCTTCACCTACAACGTGGTGCAATATCTTGCGGAACTGGGCGCCGATGTACAGGTGCACCGCAATGACGAAATCACCGTGGAACAGATAGAGGCGCTTAAACCCGAACGGCTGGTAATCTCTCCAGGCCCCTGCACACCAAATGAAGCGGGGGTTTCCATGGAGGCCATCCGCCACTTTGCCGGCAAGATTCCCATTCTCGGTATCTGCCTCGGGCACCAGGCCATTGGGCAGGTATTCGGCGGTAAAATTATCCGCGCCGGGCGTGTCATGCACGGCAAAGTATCCCCGGTGTTTCACAACAGCACTGGCGTATTCCGTGGCCTCAACAACCCTTTGCAGTCTACCCGCTACCACAGCCTGGCAATCGAGCAAGCCAGCCTCCCGGAATGCCTGGAAATGACGGCATGGACTCGCAACAGCGATGGCACCGTGGAAGAAATCATGGGCGTGCGCCACAAAACCCTGGCCATTGAAGGGGTACAGTTCCACCCCGAATCCATCATGAGCGAACAGGGCCACGAGCTGCTCCGCAACTTCCTGCGAACCCAATAAGAAAAGGCACTACGAATGAACATGAAAGACGCACTGAACCGGGTGGCCGAAAACCTCGATATGTCCCGGGAAGAAATGAAAAGCGTGATGCGCATCGTTATGAACGGGGAAGCCACCGATGCCCAGATTGGCGCCCTGCTCATGGGTTTGCGGATAAAAAGTGAAACCGTCGATGAAATCACCGGCGCTGTGGAAGTTATGCGCGAACTGGTCTCTGGCGTAACTATTAAAGCCGAGCCACTGGTTGATATCGTGGGCACCGGCGGTGACGGCGCCAACCTGTTCAACGTCTCCTCCGCCTCCGCTTTCGTTGTTGCTGCCGCTGGCGGCTTTGTTGCCAAACATGGTAACCGCGCGGTGTCTTCCAAAAGCGGAAGTGCCGACCTGATCGAACAAGCAGGCATCAACCTGAACCTGACGCCTGAACAAGTCGCCCGCTGCGTAGAACAAATCGGCGTAGGCTTCATGTTCGCTCCATCCCATCACGGTGCCATGAAACACGCCGTGGGCCCACGTAAAGAAATGGGCTGCCGCACCCTGTTCAACATCCTCGGCCCCATGACTAACCCGGCGGGCGTTAAACGCCAGTTGGTGGGAGTATTCAGTAAAGCCCTCTGCCGCCCCATGGCCGAAGTGCTGCAAAAACTCGGCTCCGAACACATCATGGTGGTCGCCTCCAAAGACGGCCTGGACGAAATCAGCCTGGCCAGCGTCACCCACGTGGCTGAACTGAAAGATGGCGAGATCACCGAATACCAGCTCACCCCGGAAGACCTGGGCATAAAGAGCCAGACTCTGGTGGGATTGTCTGTTGATACTGCCGAGCAATCCCTCAACCTGATCAAAGCCGCCTTCGGTCGAGGCCACGACGAAATGGCCGAAAAAGCCCGAGACATGATCGCCCTGAACGCCGGCGCAGCAATCTATGTTGCCGGCCTGACACCAACCCCGAAGATGGGCGTTGAAATGGCCCTGGATGCCATGGGCTCCGGCCTCGCAGCTGGAAAACTCGCAGAACTCGCAGATTTTTCACACTGCTTCTGAGTCAGGAAAACTCGAATGAACAAGCAAAACGACAAAACCCCCACCATCCTGCGCAAAATCGTAGAAAGAAAGTGGGAAGAAATCGACTTTCGCAAACGGCAAACGAGCCTGGAAGATCTCAAGGCCATGTCTGGCGACCAGCCTGCGACAAGGGGCTTCGCCAACGCCCTGCGCCGGCGCATCGAAGCCGGCACACCAGCCGTCATTGCCGAAATCAAAAAAGCCTCACCCAGCAAAGGCATACTTCGCGACCCCTTTGAGCCCGCCGAAATCGCCGAAAGCTACGAAAAAGGCGGTGCCGCCTGTTTGTCAGTTCTCACTGACCACGACTTCTTCCAGGGCCACGAAGATTACCTAGTAGCCGCCCGCAACGCATGCAGCCTGCCCGTTATCCGCAAAGACTTCATGGTTGCGCCTTATCAAGTATACGAAGCCCGCACCATCGGTGCCGACTGCATACTGCTCATTGCAGCGTGCCTCACCAAAGACCAGATGCAGGAATTGGAAGGTATCGCCCATGAGATTGGCATGGACGTACTGGTAGAAGTGCACAACAGCGAAGAAATGGACGATGCACTCACGCTGACCACACCTCTTGTGGGCATCAACAACCGCGACTTGCACAGCTTCGAGGTATCGCTCGAGACCACCTTCAACCTGCACCAGCGCATCGGCAAAGAACGCATGGCCATTACCGAAAGCGGCATCATGACCCGCGCCGATGTGGAAGCCATGACCGGCCGCGGAATATATGGGTTTCTCGTAGGAGAATCCTTCATGCGCGCTGCTGACCCGGGCGAGAAGCTGCAAGAACTGTTCGGCTGATCCGCACAAAACTTCAGCTTCATGGCCAACACCCCCAACCAAGCTTCAGACCCGATATTGGCCGGCCCCTGCTGGCCGGCCTTTTTCCGTTACGCCATTCCGTCTGTCGCCGGGTTGCTCGCACTGACGACTGCCAACATAGTCGATGGCATTTTCATTGGTAATTTCGCCGGTGCCGATGCCCTCGCAGCACTGAACCTGTTGATTCCCTGGTTCACCTTACTGTTTGGCATGGCTCTGGCGCTAGCTATCGGCGGCACCGTACGTGCTGGCCGCTATCTTGGTGAAGGCAAGCGTGACGCCGCATCGGCGATATTCAGCAAATGCCTGATGGCTACAGTTGCACTGGCGCTGGCCGGGGCGCTACTCGGGTTACTGTGTCACGAGCCCATCTATCGTCTACTGGGCGCCTCCCCTGCTGTTTTCCCACTGATGTCAGAGTATTTTCTGGTGATCATATGGGTGATGGTGCTGCAGCTGTTCACCATGGTGCTTTATTACTTCGTACGTGTAGATGGATTCCCCGAGCTGGCCACCACCGCACTGGTGCTGGGAGCTGCCGGCAATATTGTGCTGGACGCCCTTCTGGTGGGTTATCTGGATTACGGATTGCGTGGTGCAGCCATCGCTACAGGGCTGGCCCAGCTGCTACAGCTTGCCGTGCTGATGCTCTATTTCCACAAACCCTCTCGCAAGCTGGTATTCCGGCTGCGTCAGCACAACTGGTGCGAGGTGGCTAAGGCCTTCACCAACGGCGTGTCTGAATGGATCAACGAGATGTCTGCAGGCCTGGTGATGCTGTTGATCAATTGGCTGTTGATCACCTCTCAGGGGCTGGCAGGCGTTGCAGCGTTCACCGTAGTTAACTATCTGATTTTTCTGAGTTTGATGTTGTTTTACGGAATATCAGATGCTATGCACGTATTGATTAGCCACAACCTCGGGGCCGGCAACACCGAGCGTATACGTCAGTTCATGGGTTGCGGTGTCACGGTGATTCTGACTCTGGCCCTGGCTTTGGTGAGCAGTGTCTGGTTATTCGGCAACCAGTTAGTCCGGCTCTTCCTCGACACTTCTAGCGACCCGGCCATCGCCCTGCTGGCAGATCAGTTCCTGACTATCCTTTGGCCACTATTTGTGGTCAACGGAATTAACGTGCTGCTGTCAGTATATCTCACTGCCACACATCACGCCCTGCCCTCTGCCCTTGTAGCCTTCTCTCGAAGCCTGGTACTGCCGGCCCTGTTGCTGATGGGCCTTGCGCGGTTTGCACCGGACTGGCCACTCCTGCTGGCACTGCCGCTGGCTGAGTGGCTCACCTTCGGCCTTGCTCTCGCGCTATTTTTCCGTTTTCGTCCCCGGCGTTTGGTAGGTCCCGTCACCAACTGAGTCAGGCGCTACCAGGTTGCCAGTTAACTTCTGCCACCTCCTCGCCAGCAAAGCCGATGAGGTGGGAGGACACAACCTTTCCCAGATCTTCCAATTCTTCTGCTGTTGGAGACTCGCACACCAACGTCAGCGCCCCGTTTTCAGAACTCAGCTGACATTCGCCAATAGAGAAGGTCAGAAAACCGCTGGTTTCGCTCCACTCAGCTTCAATCTTATGGCTGAAATGTTTGCATAAGCGGTTAATCAAACGGCTTGGATTCGTAGTGGATACGCTTGCGCTCATAAACGGCATAACAATCTCCGTGGGTTCAGCGAACACTGGCGGGCAACGGGCGGTCCGCCAGCACAATGGGTTGGCCCTGCGAACAGCGTTCAATACGGGCTTCAATGCCGTAGGTGCGGGCCAGCAGCTCCGGCGTTAGCACCTGTTCCGGGGTGCCCAGCACGGCTTGCCCGCCCGGTGACAACACCAGAACCTGATCGCAATAGCGCAGGGCCAGATTGAGGTCGTGGCACGCCACCAGCGCGATAGACTTTGCGTGGGTGGTGGCATCGCGCACGGCGTTCAACACGTTCAATTGCCAATGCAGGTCCAGCGCACTGGTGGGTTCATCCAGCAGCATCAACGGCGTCTGGCGTACCAACACCTGGGCCAGACCCACCATTTGCCGCTGGCCACCGGACATTTCAGACAGACGTCGCAGGGCCAGTTGCCGTATGCCCAGTGTGTCGAACACCTCTTCGATGGCCTGTTCGGTCTCTTCGCGGGACCAGTCGCCCCGGGCCGAGCGGCAGGCACTGAACACGGTTTCGTAGGCCACCAGCGGGATAGCTTGCGGCAACGGCTGAGGCAGATAGCCAACACGGCGGGTACGCTGATGGGATGTGAGCCCCGCCAGATTTTCCCCGGCGAAGGTCATGGTGCCGGAGATGGGCAGTAAACCCGCGATGGACTTCAGCAATGTCGACTTACCCACCGCATTCGGCCCAATCACGGCCACCAATGCACCCGCAGGTATTTCCGGCAGTGACAGGTTGCTGAATACAGCGCGATTTCGATAGCCTGCGGTAACGGACTCCAGCTTCAGGGTCACAAGGCGACCCTCCGGCTGCGGCCAATGATCAGCAGGATGAACAGCGGAATCCCCACCAATGCGGTGACAATGCCCACCGGCAACACTACGCCCGGCACCAGCAATTTACTGGCAATGGATGACAGCGACAGCAGCACCGCACCGGCAAGGGCACTGCCCGGGAGCAAAAACTGATGGTCTTCGCCCAGCATCAGGCGGGCAATATGAGGCGCCACCAAGCCAATAAACCCTATTTCCCCCACAAAACACATGGCTGCGGCAGTGAGCAGGCTGACGCGCATCAACACCGTCAGGCGCAGCCGCTCAACGCGAATACCCAGGCTCCGGGCCTGTTCTTCACCGCTGCGTAACAAAGTCATGGCCCAGGCATTACGCAATGAAAAGGGCAAACAGATTGCCAGCACCAACGCCACAATCAGTACTTTATCGAGACTCGCCCGGGCCAGACTGCCCATGGTCCAGAACACAATTTGCTGCACTGATTCGGCATCTGCAACAAACTGGATCAACCCCACCACGGCGTTAATACCAAACAGCAAAGCAATGCCGAACAACACTACGGCATGCACCGAGGCACCCAGAGAGCGCGACAGAATCAGAATCAACAGCGATGCCACGGCCGCAAACACAAAGGCCGACAACGGCAGCAAAATATGGGCCGCCAGCCCAAGAAAGGAAATATTGAAGGCAATCACCAGCGACGCACCAAGCGTAGCCGCCGCCCCCACGCCCAGGGTAAAGGGGCTGGCAAGCGGGTTGTTCAACACCGTTTGCATCTCTGCCCCCGCGAGGCCTAAACAAGCCCCTACCACCACGGCCATCAAGGCATAAGGCAAACGAATGTCCTCAATGATGACGCGGGTACCGGCGTCGATGCTTTCAGGGTTCAACAAACCATGAACCACATCGGCCAAGCCCAGCATGGAGGGCCCACTGGCTATGTTCACCAGCAAGGCCACCACCGCCACCACTGCCAAAGCCACCAGACACACAACACGGCGCAAGACAAAACGCCGGTATTCGCTTGCCAGTGTTGTGTGAGGGGCAGAGTCGCCCAATTTAGTCATTTGCGCCGGCGACACTGAACTCATTCAGCTGGCTCCCGGGCGCGAACCCAGTAGATACCATCCAGTTCGATCGGCTGAAAGCGCTGGTAGAATTCCGCCAGTGTGGCCTCCGGATCCAGTTCCGAAAAGGCTTCCGGGTGAAACCAGCGGGCCAGTGCTTGAACGGCGATCACATTCATCGGGGTATTGTAAAAGTGGTGCCAAATGGCCATCGCGTGGCCTTCGCGGATGGGTTCTACCGCTCGCAGTCCGGGTCTGTCAGTGGCTTGTGCCAGTGAGGCCCGGGCTGTCGCCGTATCGATACCAGCGCCCAGCATCACGTAGCTGTAGTCGGATTCCGAGGTGGTGTATTTGCGGGAGCCGATAGCGGTCGCCACATAGTAGTCCGGCGGGTTGCTGATCAGGTATTCCAGGTTCAGCACCCCGCTCACACCCGGCACCTTCCCTTCCGCCACGTTGCGCGCGCCCGCGGCCTTGAGAAAATGCCCCATCATGCCTTCCACCATGGTTTCACAGCAGCTGTCGTGCAGTCCCAAACGGCTATGGAGGAAGACGCTCGGCCAGTCAGTTTCGGGAATCTGCACAACCACATCGGTCACCTTTGCCAGTTCCCGCTGGTAAAACCGGTTGAACGTTTGCGCTTCCTCCTGTCGCCCGAGCACCTCACCCAGAAGCGCCATGCTTTTGGGTGTATTCACCAAGGGGTTCTGGCGGAAGTCAATGAACACCACAACTACACCGGCTCGCTGAAGCTGATCAATCAACATCTTGTTACGGGCGCCAGGGCCGTGTCCCTCCAGGCTGAAGATAGCCAGATCAGCACCCAGACCAAGCACGCTTTCCAGGCTAAAGCTGTCGGCCGAGGTGTGCCCCACCCGGGGCACATCCGCCAGTGCCGGGAAGGCTTTCAGGTACTGGGCGTAACCGCCCGGATCGGTCATCTCGAAATCTGGCAGCATACCGGCCAAGCGGTCGGGTAGCGCGTCTCCGTCCAGTATGGCAAGCGCCGGGATATAGCGGCTTTCACCCAGCACGATCCGATTCACCTCACTTGGCAACTCAACCGAACGACCTGCTAAATCAGTGACCGTGCGGGCAGCCAGAGAGAGGTCAGCCCACAAACAGAAAAGGCCGCCCACCAGGGCGGCTATGCATCGAATGCGTAACATCATCGGCCTCAAAAGCGCATGGCCAAACCAAGGCGAATATCCCGACCGGGTGCGGGCATACCCACAACACCTTCGTATCCTGCTATGCCCTGATAATCGGCATTACTGGCATGGTCGAGGTATTGCTTGTCGCCAACATTCTTCACCGCCAGAGTCAGACGCAGATCTTCATTACCCGTTGGCAGCCAGTTCACGAACAGGTCGTGCACCCCGTAACCTGGCTTATCGATCGCGCCCACAGTGGTTTCAAGGTCGTCGATTCCCTGCACAAATTGGCCCTGCCACCCAAATTCCAGGTTATGGCTCCAGAGGTAGATCAGGTCAGCGACCCAGGTATCACCGATGGTATTGCCCAGCAGGTTATGCTCGTACACGGTCAAAGGCTGGCCATCGACTTCGGCGTCATTGCTGTGAAAACTCAAGCCGGCACTCAAGGCATTCCACTGGTAGCCGGTTGCAATGCGATAGCCGTCAGATTTCAGATCGCCAATGTTCCGGTAGATGGCAGGCCCGAACAGAACATCGGCGATAGCATCCTTGATTTCAGACCGGTAAACCTCCGCCGACAGGGAGAAGTTCTGGTAAACATAATCAAAGCCCACTTCGGTGTTCTTCGCCCTTTCACCTTTGAGGTCAGGATCGTTCTGCGCAAGATCTACCTTGAAGGCGTCACGCGGCATAGGCCCGCGGAAAGCTTCGGCGTAGCCAGCTTTCAGCGTCAAACCATTCAGAACTTGCCAAGCCAGACTTGCATTCGGGCTAACGGCATCCTCACTGAATGTCTGGTCGTTGTTATCCTGCAAGTTGTAGTCGTCATAACGGGCGCCTGCGCTGAGCAACAATTGCTGTGTAAGCCAAACGTCCGCTTGCAGGTATACGCCCAGGACATCACCGGTTTCTTCTTCGGCCCGCTTATCAGCTTCCCCACCGGCATTGACTTTGTCTTCACGGTAATCGACGCCGTAGGTCAGGCTGTGGCTGCCCAACTGGCTGGTATTGCGCAGATCCCCACCGATGCTGCGAGTAAAACCGAAGTACCGGCCCCAGCGATCTGCCACATTCTGCTCCAGCTCCGCTTTGCTCTGATACAAAGTGAATTCTGCGTCCAACCAGGGATTGCCTTCCGGCGCCACACCATAGTTAAGAGTGGTCGTATCCCGGCGGCCATCAAGGTCGTAGAGTTTATTGAAGCTGCTGACGGCCCACTGGGGGCGCTGCGGCCGCTCACCCTCATCGTTGCGGATTTCGTGGCTCAGACGCAGTGTTTGGCCATTGGCGAAGTGCCCCACCAGTTTCGCCATACCAACTTGTTGGCGGGCATCAGTGCCGGGCACCTCGTCACCGTTACCGTCTTCATAACGCTCATGATCGCTCTGATTTACAGAAACCAGAGTGCTCCACTGATCGTTCAGGCGCCCAAAAATTGTGGTACTGGCACTGTAGCCTTTGGTGTTGGAGAAGGAACCCAGTTTGACCAAAGCACCGACAGTCTCACCTTCACGCAGGAGATCTTCCGGGTCTTTGGTAATAAAACGAATCGCCCCACCCAGAGCGCCGGCACCGGCCGTGGCTTTACCGGCACCGGTATCCACCTCCACTCGTTTCAGCAGGTCCGGATCAACCGCGATTCGGCCGGTATGGTGAAACAATACGCCTGCTTGAGTGGCACCATCCACGCTGACGTTCAGCAGTGGATCTTCCAAACCGCGAACGTAGACTTTCTGGGCGACGCCTACAGAGCTGCCTACACTCACCTCCGGCTCGCCGGCAAAGATATCTTCCAGATCGGCAGAGAGAAAACGCTCAATACTTTTAGCATCCACCACTGCGTCGGCCTCTGCCTCACGCTCGGCTGTTACCTGTATCGTTTCCAGGGCAACGGGTTCAGCATACACAACAGGGCTGGATACAAGAGCCAACCAAAGAGCACTGCGGCGAAAGTGTTTCGGTTGTGCGACTGTGGAAAAAACTGCCATAGCGACCAAACTCCATCATGATAATGATTCGTATTTGGCATGCATTCTCGATAACTTGTGTCGCTAAGGAAACCGGTTTTACATTTGTTACATCTGCTCTCGCTCTGTCACGTATCCATCGCTTTACAGAAAGCAGTAACCTTTGCCGTGTACGGTTTGCAGGCGGTCACTGGCCACCCCCGCCGCAACCAGCTTGCGGCGGATGCGGCTAAGATGCATATCCAGGCTGCGGTCGTACCGATTGAACTCTTTTTCGAGCACCACTTGGTACAGGTAGGGCTTGCTCAGAGGCTCTCGTTGATGCAGAACCAGAATCCAGAGCAAACGAAACTGAATGGGGGTGAGGCTCACCAGCCTCCCCTGGAAGCTTACCTGTAGCTTTTGCCGATCCAGTTGCAGCTCACCGAGTTGCAATGTTGATGGCTCAGCTCTTTGGTCGGTATCGCCTCGCGTTCGTCGAAGCAGCGCCTCAATTCTCAGAAACAATTCGGTAAAGCTGAAAGGCTTGGGCAAACAGTCGTCGGCGCCTGCCCTATAGCCCATGATGCGCTCGTCCTCTGCATCGCACGCAGTCAGCATCATGATTGGGGTTTGACTGGTTTTGCGAAGCCTTTTGAGCACTTCGAAACCCGTCATTTTTGGCAAAAGAATGTCAAGAAGGATTAAGTCGAACCGCTGGGCCAGAGCGGCAACCAACGCCTGATCACCGTCATGGCTTTGTAGTACTCGATACCCGCGGGAGGACAGCTCGCTTGCCAACTGCCCCCTCAGGACCGGGTTATTTTCGGCAATCAGGATCTTTGGGTTGTTATTGGCAGGCACAGCCATCTAATGATACCGGATATCAAATGATAATGAGTATCATACGCACCAGATAAAAGCGCCTCAAGTGTCGTGTTTAATCACCTGTCTCAGAGGTCAATGCTTCCTGTAACAACGCCTGCAGATGGCTTGGCAGGTTCACTGCCAGCGCCAAGGCCCGCTCATGGGCCCGCTGCGACATTTTGCCCCAGGTTCGTCGCACAATCCGGAGCCATTTTTCCCGATCATATTCCGCGTTATCCGCATAGAACTGGGCAAAATACTTCTCGAGAAACACCATACAGGCGACGTCTTCCAGCAGTTGTGTGTCTGCGTCTTTACGCAACTCCCGCTTGGTCACAATCACCTCAACCCGCTCACATTCGCTCTCGGGGTAGCCACACTCCGCCATAATCTCAGCGGCCCTGCGCCCGTGCATGCGCCCACAGGCCAGACGCCACTCGTAATAGGACTTTCGGCCCTCCGGGTAATCACTGCGGGGCATCTTCCAGCGTTCAAGATGCTGGGCACGGCAGGCTATCTGCACTCGTTCGGAGGGGGCTGGCTCCAGCTCATACAGCCAGCGAGTCATGTGCAAACTGTAGGCATATTCCCTTGGTATGGACTCGCCTGCTACAACCTCCTCATTCGGGTCTGCGCGATTTGCACCATCAATCGCATCCAGAACACATTTAAGAGATGCCTCACTCATACTGTCTCCTTTTACGACACAATTACCCCTCAAGGGCTATTGCGCCGAACCTCGTATTATCTGATGATCAAAACTACTGGCAGCCGGATAAAGACCATGGTGAATATTTCAATCCCCAAAACACCATATAGAAAGGTCCCGGCCCCATGGCGCGCGGCCTATGAGGCGCATATCCAGATAGTAGAACGACAAGTTGCCGTTGTTGCGGCTTGGGTGCTATTGATCACCGTGGTTTTTTATCAGTTTACCCGCCAGTTGCGCCTTGGCCACAACGCTGACGTGTGGCTGACCGAGGCGGCGTGCCGGTTACCGGTTTTGCTATGCGCATTGCTCACGCTCGTCTCCCACTACACCGGAAAACCCAGATGCCAGAGCCGCTATCTGCTCCGAGCCATGGGGCTCTCGGTGATGACCATGATACTGTCACTGTTTCTGGTTCACTACAGTGGGCAGCATGAAAATATTTATCAAGTAACCAACGGAATGGTTATCAGCTTTTTCGGGGTTACCGTTCTCTCAGTTAGAGGCCCAAAAGAGTTTTGGCTCCTGTTCGCGGTGCCGCTGGCCATTTTTGTACCCGTGGCGCTGGCAATGGGCATTGCTACAAAGGCACTGCTTCCCTTTTTGTTTGACCCGATGGTTATGATGGTTATTGGCTTCGTGCTCAGTGAAGCACTGAGGCAACTCCGGAAAGGTGAGTTTCTGGCCCGGCAACAACTCAGGGAACAGGCGACAACCGACCAACTGACCGGGTTACTGAATCGACGCGCCATGCTCCAGCTGCTGGAGCAGGAACACGCCAGGGCGCAGCGCTACGGCGCCACTTATAGCCTTATTCTTGGTGATCTGGACCGGTTCAAAGGGGTAAACGACCGCTACGGCCACAATATTGGTGACATCGTGCTTCAGGAAACCGCTCACAGGCTAAAACGTCAAATTCGCGCCGAGGATGCCTTATGTCGCTGGGGTGGCGAAGAATTCCTTATACTTTTACCACAGACGAGTCTGGATGGCGCCCTGCATGTAGCCGAGAAGGCTCGTCTTGCCCTGGCAGACGAGCCCATGGAAGCCGGAGAGCACAGCATTCATCAAACCATTAGCCTGGGAATGACGAGCTGCCAGGGGGTCAATGACATTGAAAGCGCCATAAAGCGTGCCGATGATGCTTTGTACCTCGCCAAAGAAAATGGGCGCAACCGCATTGAAGTGATAGCTGCGCCTGGCTCGGAGCCGGCTGTAACCGCAGACGATATCAAGCCTGCGCAGACGGGCGCGCCTTGATACGGTCATACCATGCTTGAAGATGGGCATGCTCCGGCAGGATGCGGATATTCACTACACGGGCGAAGGCTACAGTAGTGAACGCGTTTATATCAGCAGCGGTTAACCGGTCGCAGCAGAGATATTCCTTGTCCGCGAGGTGATTGTTCAGAAATGCCATAAACTTTCCAACACTCTTCCCGCAGTCTTCACCCCACTCCTTGATCGGGTTCATTCTGTCTTTGAAATAGCCACTGGTGTGCTGAAAGCACATGCCTGTTGGCATAAAGAAGTAGAACTCCACCCATCTGACCCACTGCTCAATCAGCGCTTTCTCCAGCGGAGTATCTCCCAGCAGAGTGGGCGTTTCCGGATAGCTTTCTTCAAAATAACGGCAAATGGCCATGGTTTCGGCAATGCAGGTGCCGTCGTCCAGCTCCATCACCGGCACTTTCTTCATAGGGTTGCGTGCCACGTACTCCGGCGTCAGGTTTTCGCCCTTCTGCAGGTCAATCTCGATGAATTCGGCTTTCTCAAGCAGCCCTTTTTCTGCCATGAACATGCGTACGCGGCGAGGATTCGGTGCGGTTTTTGTTTCGAAAATTTTCATTATTATCAGCTCCGTTCCGGAAAAGCAGGATGAATCAAAGTTAAAAGCCTTCGAGAGATTGGCCCGAAAAAAGGGTTGCGTCAAGCAACTGGCCAGAAGCCCCAACAGCGGTCCGGATACGTCCTCATAAATGCCACATTTTTGTTAAAACCTTGTAACTGAGCTCAGGACCCTTATGCTTATAGCTACGTAGTAACCGAGATGAATCGTTTTGCCCTACTCCCGGCCTTGCCAGAAAACTGCAAATCAGAGAGCCGTTCCCGGTTACTCCATATCAGTAATACAACAACCCATAAAACAACTGATACCCGATTTCACCAACCCTCAAACGGAGAAGTGACTATGCGAAAGCTTACGTCTGCTGCACTGCTATGTGCGCTATCTGTGCCCGCCATGGCACAAGCCAACTGTGGCGAAGTTTCCATTACAGAAATGAACTGGGCTTCCAATACAGTGGTCACCAACGTAGCCAAGTTCATCATGGAACAAGGTTATGGCTGCGACGTGTCAGTCATCCCGTCAGACACAGTCCCGGCTGTGACGTCGGTTGCAGAAAACGGCGAACCCGACATTGTCACCGAACTGTGGTTGAACTCGGCCGGCGAGGCGTACCTGCGCCTCGAAGAAGAAGGCAAAATTGAGCGGCTGGCTAAAGTACTGGACCCCGGCGGCGAAGAAGGATGGTGGCTGCCCACCTACCTGGTTGAAAAACACCCTGAGTTGAAGACCATTGAGGGCGTGATGGCCAACCCCGAACTGGTAGGCTCGCGCTTCAACAACTGCCCGGACGGCTGGGGCTGCAGAATTGTAAACGACAACCTGATTCGAGCCATGGATCTTGAAAAATCCGGTATCGATGTATTCAACCATGGTTCCGGCGAAACCCTCGCTTCTTCAATGGCATCTGCCGTACAAAAAGAAGAACCATGGTTCGGCTATTACTGGGGCCCCACCGTGCCTATGGGCAAGTACGACATGACCCGTGTAAAGCTCGGCGATTACAAGCAGAAGGTGCACGAGAAAAACCAGAACGCCAACGCCGACAACCCGGGTGTTTCCGAGTTCCCGGCGGCAACGGTTCTTACATCAGTCACTACCGACTTCAAGAAACGCGAGCCTGAAGTGACCGCAATGCTCAGCAAAATGACGTTCAAAACAGACACCATGAGTGGCCTTCTGGCATGGATGGACTCCAATAACGCATCCGCGGAAGAAGCAGCGGTGTATTTCCTGAGCACCCACCGCGAAGAATGGTCTGACTGGCTGAACGATGAAGCCAGAACAAAGCTTGCTGCTATTCTTGAATAACTGACAGCCCCGCCCTTGCCCGGGTGCAGCATTTGCAAAAATCTGCCCCGGGCACACCTGTTAATGAGAACAACTGAATCTGTGGCGTATGGCTCCCCATGCGCAGAAGAGGCTAAACAAAGATGGCAACCTACGACTCCCTGTTTTCAGCACTTGGGTTAAAAGACTGGTGCGCGAAAGGTAAAGAAGACGGCCCGATGTCGATGGCTGATCTGCTCGCCAAAGCCAAGGGCAAAGATGCAGAGCCAGAATCCCTGTGGGACGTTCCGTTCCCGTCGATGGACGCGCTTAACGACTCCTGCGCCGCATTCCCCCAATCCAGAGAGCTTACAAAAGGCCTTGAAGAGGGCTTCCTTGCAGTAAAAGACAACCTGAGCCTGGTGCTTGACCCACTAACCCAGCCGCTAAGCTGGGCACTTGATGGCGCCCTTTACGGCATGCTCAACACGCCTTGGTGGATCATCATCCCCATCATGTTGGCGGTGGTTTTTCTGGTCACCAAATCCTGGAAACTGGTGCTGTTTGTGGGCGTCAGTATTTGTCTGTTGGCGTTCATCGATTACTACGAATACGCCATGCAGACCCTTGCCATCATTTTCGTCTGCGCTTTCCTTTGTGTACTGTTTGGTGTGCCCATAGGCATTGCCATGTCCAGAAGTGACACCTTGCAACGGCTGACAATCCCGGTTTTGGACATGCTGCAGACCTTGCCACCTTTTGTTTATCTGATTCCGCTGATCTTCCTGTTCAGTGTGACGGAATCCAAGCTTTACGGTATCGCCATTATTCTCTACGCCATTGTGCCGGTGGTGAGGCTGACCAACCTGGGTATCCGGCTGGTAGACAAGGATGTAATCGAAGCGGCGGATGCCTTCGGGATGACGCCCAGACAGAAGCTGTTCAAGGTTCAGATTCCCCTGGCTTTACCCAACATTATGGCTGGCGTAAACCAGACCATCATGATGAGTCTCGCGATGGTTGTTATTGCATCACTTGTTTCCGCACCGGGCCTGGGTGTTCTGGTACTTCGCGGTATCCGCAACCTGGAACTCGGCGTTGGCCTGGTAGCTGGCCTCGGTATCGTGATCCTGGCGGTGGTCCTTGACCGAGTTACCAAGGCTTCTCTGGCACGCATCAATGCCACCCAAAAGCAGTGAGGACGAAACGTGGCAAATGATATAAAGATTTCCATAAAAAACCTCTACAAGATCTTCGGCCCCACGCCAGACGTGGCGCTTGAGTATGTAAAACGGGGCATGAACAAGGCAGACCTTCTGGACCAGCAAAACCATGTTCTTGGGCTGAGGGATATCAACGTAGATATCCTCAGTGGCAAGATCACCGTTATTATGGGGCTTTCGGGCTCTGGCAAATCCACTCTGATCCGCCACCTGAACCGCCTGATTGAACCTACCGCCGGTGAAATTCGCCTTGATGGCAAGAACGTTCTGGATTTGAACGAGGAAGAACTGCGCCAGCTGCGGCGGGAACAGATGTCCATGGTGTTCCAGAAGTTCGCGTTACTGCCCCACAAAACGGTACTTGAGAACGCCGGTATGGCGCTCAACATTCGAGGTTCGAAAGTCGCAGATTTCGAAAGTGAGGCGGTAAAGTGGCTGGCCAGAGTTGGGCTTGAGGGCAACGAAAACCAGTTTCCCCACCAGCTGTCTGGCGGCATGCAGCAACGGGTAGGCATAGCCCGGGCGCTGGTTTCCAACTCGCCCGTGATGTTGATGGACGAAGCCTTCTCGGCTCTGGACCCACTGATCCGCTCAGACATGCAGGATCTGCTACTGGAACTGCAGGGTGAACTGCAAAAAACCATTGTGTTCATCACCCACGATCTGGACGAAGCACTGAAACTGTCCGACCACCTGGTGATACTCAAAGATGGAGAAGTAGTGCAACAAGGTGACCCCCAGGACATCCTGCTCAACCCCAACGATCCTTACATAGTCGCCTTTATAAACGATATAAATCGCGCACGGGTTCTTCGGGTACGCTCGATCATGAGCCGCGATGTTGATAAGGACACAGATTATGCCGGAGACCTTTCCGAAAAAGACAATCTGGAAACTGTGCTTTCTCTGTCTGGTGGCGATACTGACAAGGTATTCAGAGTGGTACGCAACGGCGAGGCAGTTGGAAGCCTGTGCATGAAAGCTCTGACAAGAGCGCTGGTGCCCTCAAGCGACTAATAAACGCCGCGACAGCCTGGATTAATTATTCGGGGCCGATACAAAATGGGGTGTGTGGTCTATTATTCCACCATATTCCTGCCCAAAGTACTCTGGCCCCTGACATGCTCCGAGCGATACTTGCAGTCTTATTTATCAGCCTGGCCGGCTGTTCTCCCCCGGATGAAAAGCCAGCCAGCATTACATCACAATCCGCTGACACGCCTGATGTAACCCTGTCTGCAAATCGTGACAAGTTTACCGTTATCATTGCCGCAGACCCTTGGTGTCCTCACAACTGTATCGCTGGTTCCGGCCGCGAGGGTTATGCCATAGATATAGCAAGAGCGGTCTTTGCTTCCGCTGGGTACCGCGTCGAATACATGAATGCAGGTTGGGCGAGAGCCATTCAGCTTGCCAAAGATAATCACGCAGATGCTGTAGTAGGCGCATTCAGGGGGGATGTACCGGATTTCATATTCCCTCTGGAACCCATTGGAATTTCACGAACACATCTCTACACCAACGCTGAAAGCCAGTGGGTTTATAACGGAATAGCTTCTTTGAAGGGGCGCACACTGCTGGCCATTAACGGCTACTCCTACTCACCTGAGCTGGACAGTTACATTGAGCGCAACCACCAAAATCAGGGCAGTGTATGGCTATTGTCCGGACCCGCTCCCCTGAGCCGTGCAGTTGTTCTACTTGATCAACGCCGGACAGATATTTTTGTAGAAGATGAGCTTGTGATGAACTGGGCACTGCAGAACCAGGCAGCGTTGCCTGCGCCTCGGGACGCCGGCGAAATCCACCGCGCACCCTTCTATATTGCGTTTTCACCTGCAAACCCGAAAGCCGCCGAGCTGGCACGCATCCTGTCGGATGGCATCAGAAATCTGCGACAATCAGGTCAGTTCGATGACATTCTTGCCAGCTACGGGGTGCCTTTACTCTCAGTTGACTGAAACGCGGTGATGGTCTCGCCCGTGTCCGTTGTCAGCACCAACTCACCGTTACGCCCAATAGCAGCACGCTTCACTTTTGATAAGAGCTCCAGAAAACGATCTTCCTGATTCATCAAAGCAGGCGCGCAAGCCATTTTCGTGGCAAACATGTGGTCAAAGCTCACTCCTTCAGCTGTGAGTTCGTACTGCCCGCCGTAACGGTTGCATGAAGCCCTGCCGGCAACACGGTTGTCCTCAAAAAACTCGATGGTTATACGGGAGCGGTCAATAATGCCCGCGTTTGCGAGGTCTTCAACAACCCACTCAGCGCCCCGGAACAGGCGGTCCGTATCACCGCCGCAGCCCTGAAACACCTCACCGTTCAATTCAAGGCGAACCTGAGCCGGAAACTGGGCACCCGACATGTTGTCTTCACACAGTTGGCGAGCAACTTTCATCGTAAGTTCCTGGCCTTCCAGCTCGCCACGAAACTCCCGGCCGTGGCGGTTTGCAACGGTTGTTTCCAGAGCAACTCTTTCGGGTTCTCCGGTGTCATAAGGGCGGTTCATTACCAGCTCCTCGCCATCTACACGGATGTGCCAAAAAGGCTCATTGCCAGTGGCTTCAAACGGCATTTCCAGCGCTCCGGCCTGCAAACACTCGGGATAAGTCTGGCCTTTTACAGTAAAGGTGGCCCGCTCACCTTTGCTCCAGAACTGGGTCTGATCATCTCCGGTGGCCACATAAAGTTCACCAGACGCGCTTTGCTTTGGTTTCAGGAGTAGCCGTTTGCCCTGGTAATCAACACCCAGTAAATCGCCATCGCCCGCGTTGGCAACCGTGACATCCAGTTGACCACACTGGTAGCTGCCAATAGCACCCGAGGTCTTTGGCCCCGAGGCACACGCGGAGATAAAAAGCCCCGTCGCGGCGACGGCAGATGCCTTCAAAAAGCGCTGCAAATACATAGACACACCTTGAGTGTTAGATCGTGAATGAATGGTGGCATCTTAATGTCTCATATGCCTAAAAACCAACTGCCGGGGCCCGGCAGCCATTAAAACACGCAACCCGAGCACCCCTTTCCACTTTTTATCTATCGGGCACGACGCTATGCTGAGCCTTCTCACTCAGGAGGCAGCCCATGGCACTCAGGCTCTACCAATTTGCAATATCCCACTACTGCGAAAAAGTCCGCTGGGCACTGGACTACAAGAATCTCAATTATGAAACCACAAACCTTCTGCCTGGGCAGCATATAAAAACCATGCAAAAGCTCACCAAAGGCGCGGGGGCATCTGTACCTGTTCTGGTCCACGAGGGTGAGGTTATTCAGGGTTCCTCAAACATTCTCGACTATCTTGAACACACCTTCCCCGACAACCCCATTACCCCAGTTGATGAGCCGGCAAAAGCTCAGGCTCTGGCGTGGGAAAAACGCCTCGATGATCTGGCTGGGCCAGCCGTGCGCTGCTATTCCTACCACCATTTTCTGCAGCGCCCGAAAATAGTGGTACCGTTACTCGCTGCAGGTACCCCCTTCTACAATCGCATCCTGCTAAGCCTGGCATTCAGCCGGGTAAACGAAGTTATGCGGAAGTGGATGAAGATCAATGAGAAAACCGCCGAACAATCCCGGAAGGTACTGGAAGAATTACTCACGGAACTGGCAGAAATCTACAGTCAGCAGCCGTTTCTGGCCGGCGACGCATTCTCCCGCGCCGATCTGACAGCCGCATCCCTGTTTGCACCTTTGTTTCAACCAGAGGCCTACCCGGTTCCCTGGCCAAAGCCAGCGAGAATACCGAAAGAAATAAAAGCCTGGCTCAACCAGTGGCAGCCACAGTTGCTGATACTCAACCGGGTTTATAATGAGCATCGATAACCTTGTGGCAGACCATTAACTGCCCCCAATAGCGTCCGGTACACACCATGCAAGAGCAATCTTTGAGCCTGAATGGCCAGAATAACCACACCATTACAGGCGCGATTTTTTCCCCGGACACGCCTCGTTCAGTCCTGGTTATCGCCCATGGCATGGCAGAACACGCCGAGCGCTACGCTGATTTCGCCCGGTGGCTGACAGAACGGAACATTGCCGTTGTGACTATGAATCACCGGGGGCATGGCCCTGGCTGCACTCCTGACCAGCTTGGGCACTACAGCGATACAGACGGCTGGGGGAAAGTCGTCGACGACCTGAACCGCGTATTACTGGATACCCGGGTGCGCTTCCCCGGAATCCTTCTTGCCCTGCTTGGGCACAGCATGGGGTCGTTCATAGCCCAAAGTTGCGCACAGCAACACCCGGCCTCTCTGGATATGTTGATACTCAGTGCCACCAACCGCATTCACCGACCACAGCTATGGGTATCCGGAATCCTGATTAACGGCATCCGGCGATTCCACGGCAAGCATCACCGAAGCCCAACGATTGCAAAAATGTCCTTCGGCAAGTTTAACCGTATGTTCAAGCCCAACCGGACCGACTGCGATTGGCTAAGCCGGGATACTACCCAGGTAGACAAATATATTACAGACCCACTCTGCGGATTCGAGTGCACCACAGGCCTGTGGCATGATTTCATTCAAGGGATGCTGACAATCAGACCTTCCGCGTGGCGCAAAGATCTTCCGGTTCACCTGTTTGCTGGCACAGATGACCCCGTAGGGGAAATGAGCAAAGGCATTACCCGGCACTTTGAAGACATTCGCCAAACCGGTGTAAGAGATACCAGCCTTCGGCTATTTGAAGGCGGCCGCCATGAGATGCTAAATGAAACCAACGCCGAAGAGGTTCGGGAACACGTGCTATCGTTGCTTACCCGGAGAAATATAACCGATGCCTGATAGTAATGAACGCCTGGTTCCAAGGCTAAGACTCAAAGCCGGCCACGCCATCGCTCTCGGGCCTGGCAAGGCTCAATTGCTTGAATTGATTCAGCAGCACCGCTCAATCTCTGCGGCCGCACGAGCTTTAAAAATGAGCTATCGGCGCGCATGGTTGCTGGTGGACACCATGAACACCTGCTTCCAGAAGCCTTTGGTACTCACCGCCACAGGTGGCAATCAGGGCGGTGGTGCTGAGCTTTCAGAAGAGGGGCTAAAGGTGCTCACGCTCTATCGGCAGTACGAAAAAGCCGTAGCAGAGCGCCCCGAACTCGTTGAGCTGGCGACCTTACTCAGAGACAAGCCTGCGCCCTGAGTTTTCCAGACAACACGCTAATTCTCTTGTATCCGACCCACGGCGACTATATTATTCTCAGCGTTATATCCGAGCGGATACAAGGAGAAAGATCCATGCTCATGAAAACAAAGCTCTATCGCCAGCTGGCAGCTCTATGCCTGACAATCCTTCTACCTCTGGCATCAGCCAGCACTGCCTTCGCCGCCGATGTGCGCATCGCCGTGGCCGCCAACTTTACCGACACGACACGTGAACTCATTGCTGCCTTTGGTGAAACAACCGGACTGGAGGCAGTTGCAAGCTACGGCTCCACCGGCAAGCTCTACGCCCAAATTGATAACGGCGCGCCGTACGATGTTTTTCTTGCTGCCGACAGCCTTCGCCCCGAACTGCTTGAAAAAAATGGCCAAGGCGTAGCAGGCACACGATTCACCTATGCACGCGGCAAACTTGCGCTCTGGAGCCCGGTACCCGGTACCTTTGATGACCCCAAGGCCTGGCTTGAGTCTGGCGAGTTTGCTCGCCTGGCGATTGCGAACCCGAAAACAGCGCCCTACGGTTTCGCGGCCCAGGAAGTTCTCATCAAGATGGGTGTTTGGGACGCCTTGCAGGATCGCCTGGTACGCGGCGACTCTATTGCCCAGACCTTCCAGTTTGTTGCAACCACCAACGCCCAATCCGGCTTTGTCGCGCTCTCACAGGTGCGCGCCTGGGATGACAAAGGCGGCTCCCTATGGCTGATTCCGCAAGCCGACTATTCCCCCATCAACCAACAGGCTATTCTTCTGACTCGCAGCAAAAATAACGATGCCGCCCATCAGTGGCTTGAATTCCTGCGCGGTGACAAAGCCCGAAATATTATTGAAAGCTTTGGTTATGAGACCGATCATTAAACCGTAAACCGGGCAACTCCATGGACATATACTGGGAGCCAGTGTGGCTCACCTTGAAGCTTGCAGGTTTCACCACGGCCATACTTCTGGTTGTAGGAACACCTATTGCCTGGTGGCTGGCCCGTAGCCATCACTGGATAAGGCAGCCTATTGCAGCGATTGTTGCCTTGCCCCTGGTATTGCCGCCTACGGTTCTGGGGTTCTACCTGCTGGTGCTGATGGGCCCGAAAGGCATGGTTGGCCAGATCACCGAGCAGTTGGGGCTTGGTTTGTTGCCGTTCACCTTCGAAGGTCTGGTCATTGCATCGGTAATCTATTCCCTGCCGTTTACCGTTCAGCCCCTGCAAAATGCGTTTGCTTCCATTAATCAGCAACTTCTTGAGGTCGCATCCACGCTTCGGGCATCGCCCCGGGACCAGTTTTTTTCTATCGTGATCCCCTTGGCAAGGCCGGGCTTTCTGACCGCCAGCGTGCTCACCTTCGCCCATACCATCGGCGAGTTTGGCGTTGTACTTATGATCGGCGGCAACATCCCCGGCGAAACCAAGGTGCTCTCGGTGGCCATTTACGACCATGTGGAATCCCTGGAGTACACCCAGGCTCACTGGTTGGCTGCGGGCATGGTTGTCTTCTCCTTTGTTGTACTTGTAACCCTGTATTCACTCAATGGCCGGCTGCAGTCGGGGCTGGTGAAATGATGGCAGCACCTGGAATACAGGCACGTTTCGCCTGCAAGGTTGGAACATTTGAACTGGACGTTGATCTGAACCTGCCAGGTAGCGGGCTCACCGCCCTCTTCGGGCATTCAGGCTGCGGCAAAACAACCTTGCTGCGCTGCATGGCAGGCCTGCAGGCGGCAGAAGGAATCATGCGCGTTAACGGTGACGAATGGCAGAACAAAACTGGCAGCCGCCCCGTCCATCAACGGCCCCTGGCCTACGTGTTTCAGGAAACCAGCCTGTTCCCCCACCTTTCGGTAAAGCGCAACCTGATGTACGGGTACAAACGCATTCCCCAAAGCGACCGCCAAATATCCTTCGATCAGGCGGTTGAATGGCTGGGGCTCTCGCGCCTGCTTGGCCGTATGCCGGAAAAACTCTCTGGCGGAGAGCGTCAGCGCGTAGCCATTGCCCGGGCACTGCTCACAAGCCCCAGGTTGCTGCTGATGGATGAACCCCTGTCTGCCCTCGACCAGGCCAGCAAACAGGACATCATGCCCTACCTGGAAGCCTTGCGGGATAACCTGGCCATCCCGATGCTCTATGTGTCCCACTCTACCGCTGAAGTTGCACGACTGGCAGACCACATCGTGATGATGGATGGCGGAAGGGTTGTTGCTGAAGGCCCACTGCAACAGATCATGGCACGCACGAACCAACCCTTCGGGCTTGAGAAAGATGCCGGGGTGATTCTCGATGCCACCCTGTCAGAACGGGATGAGCAATGGCACCTGTGCCGTGCTGATTTTGGAGGCGGCCATCTCTGGCTGCGTGCAGATGAGAGCCTGATGATCGGGCATAAAATTCGGCTGCAGGTGCTCGCAAGGGATGTCAGCCTGGCCCGGAGCAAGCAAACCGATCAGAGCATCCAGAATCTGTTGCCTGCAATCGTTGATGAAGTAGCTTTCGAGGTCAGCCCGGGCACATCCATTGTGCGCTTGCTGGCAGGGCAAACCCCCTTTCTTTCTCGCCTTACCAGCCGAGCCGTACACACTCTGGCCCTTGAGCCCGGACAGCAAGTCTGGATGCAGATCAAGTCAGTCGCCATTGTCGATTGATCAACCGGACCGGGTTATGGCCCTTTTGGCCACAGCCTCTAGGGATTCAGACACGTAAGCTTCCTTGCATACACCGTTCAACTCCTGATAACGGGCCTGCAATGATGTACAACACCCACCGCATCACCAGTAACAACATCTCACTGCATGCCGTGACCGAGGGGAATCCTGACGGCATACCTCTGGTGCTGGTTCACGGGTACCCGGACAACCACCGCGTGTGGGACAAGGTTGTTAGCGCTCTGGCTTCAGACTTCTTTCTCGTGCGCTACGACGTTCGGGGTGCAGGCCTTTCAGACAAGCCGGTTCGCACACGGGACTATCGCTTGTCGTTGCTCGCGCAGGATCTTGAAGCCGTTGTGGATGAGTTGTTGCCTAACCGCCGGTTTCATCTGCTGGCCCACGACTGGGGTTCCATACAAAGTTGGGAGTCTGTGGGCTCAGGCCCTCTTCAGAAGCGTATTCTCTCCTTCACATCGATTTCCGGCCCCTGTCTCGATCATGTCGGGGCCTGGCTAAGAGCACAGTCTTCAAACCTGAGCGGTGGTGGGCCAGTGAGAATGACCAGGCAGCTGCTTAAATCCTGGTACGTATTTCTGTTTCAGATACCCGTTGTACCGGAAGCTATCTGGAGCCTGGGGCTTGATAGAAAGTGGCCGGTCATATTGCAGAAGCGGGAGGGAGTAGCAGATGCCTGTTTCAGCAGTACTCAGAAGGATGACGGACGTTACGGAGTGCGATTATACCGGGCCAACTTCCTGTCCCGTCTGCTCATGCCGCAACCAAGGTTCGCGAGCTGCCCGGTGCAATTGATCATTCTGAAGCAAGACAATTATGTGGGTGCCGACTTGTTCGGACAGCTAAACCAGTGGGTGGGCAAACTTACTCGAGTGCAATTAAACGCACCGCACTGGGCGCAGCTCACAGAACCAGACGCCATTGCCAGTGCAGTACGCAGCTTTATTCGCTCTTAACGGGTTCCGAAAACCACCATGGTTTTGCCTTTTACCCGCACAAGCCCCTGATCTTCAAGGGTTTTAAGCACTCTGCCAACCATCTCCCGGGAGCAGCCTACAATTCGCCCAATTTCCTGACGTGTGATCTTGATCTGCATGCCATCCGGGTGAGTCATGGCGTCTGGCTCCTTGCACAAATCAAGCAAGGTACGGGCAACCCGACCAGTGACGTCCAGGAATGCCAGATCACCCACTTTACGGGTGGTTTGACGCAGGCGCGACGCCATTTGCTCGCCAATAAAATAGAGAACTCCAAGATCCTGCTGGGCAATTTCCCGGAATTTGGGATAGCTGATTTCAGCCACCTCACACTCGGTTTTTGCCTTCACCCAGGCACTGCGGGAATCCATATTATCGAACAACCCCATCTCGCCAAAGAAGTCTCCGGCATTGAGGTAGGCCATGATCATTTCACGACCATCATCATCTTCAATGATAACCGTGACGGAACCCTTAACGATGTAAAAGAGGGAGTCGCTTTTGTCGCCCGCGTAAATAATGGTGCTCTTGGCCGGGTAGCGACGGCGATGGCACTGAGAAAGAAAATAGTCGAGATGCTTTGTTTTCTGCTCAACTGGCTTAATGATTGTGGCCATGGTGCGGGTTATGCCTCCTCAAATACTGGCGGGATCCGATGTTTGTTGTTCACCCGGCTTTCCATGCGGGTTTATTTTTTTGCCAAATAACATAACAACTTATAACAAGAAGGTTAGCTCTGGGCAACTGGAAACAGTATACGAAATGTATCAAGGGCTTTCGCCATCGACTGTCAGAGACTAGCGGTTATGCTAGCATCCTGTCCATTCGCTACTATCCAGGCGGGCCATTGCCCGCCACCGCGCAACAGGAGCACAGCCTTGATGAAAGCAACCGTAGACTGGACCGGCAATGCCAGCTTCCGAGCTACCAGTGGTACTGGCCACTCTGTGCAGCTGGATGGCCCACCTGACCACGGTGGGGAAAACCTGGGCCCCCGCCCGATGGAGCTTTTGCTGATGGGCCTCGGAGGCTGTTCATCTTTTGATGTGATGAGCATTCTGAAAAAAAGCCGCCAGGATGTCACTGCCTGCCATGCTGAGCTGGAAGCCGAGCGTGCAGATGCCGTGCCTTCGGTGTTCACAAAGATTCACCTGCACTTTGTGGTGACCGGCCACAACCTGAAAGAAAGCCAGGTAAAACGCGCCGTCAGTTTGTCTGCCGAGAAGTACTGCTCTGCTTCGATCATGCTTGAAAAAGCCGGCGTGGAAATCACCCACAGCCACGAAATCCGCACTGCGGATCAAGCCTGACCCATAGCACTATTCAACGCACAACGGGGCGTGCATAATACCGCCCTTTCTCCGCCGGCTAGTGCAAAAGGTGAACAACCTGAACCCTTGTCGGCGGCGGCCTGCGCAGAGCGTGTTACTACCGCCCTGCCGTCATTCATCTCCATAGATCGGAGGGGCTGAGCATGGAATCAAAACTCCAGTTGCACGGTTTCAACAACCTGACCAAATCCCTGAGCTTCAATATCTACGACATTTGTTATGCGCAGACTGAAGAACAGCGTGAGGGCTATATCGATTACATCGACGAGATGTACAACGCAGAGCGCCTTACCCAGATACTGACCGATGTGGTCAAGATCATTGGCGCCAACGTGCTCAACATCGCCCGTCAGGATTACGAGCCCCATGGGGCATCGGTTACCATGCTCATCGCTGAGCATGAGCTGACCGACGGTGAAGAGCCAGACAACGAAGAATCACCCGGCCCGCTGCCCGACACCATCGTAGCCCACCTGGACAAGAGCCACGTGACGGTGCATACCTACCCCGAGAGCCACCCCCACGAGGGTATCAGCACCTTCCGGGCAGACATCGATGTATCAACCTGCGGCCTGATTTCGCCCCTGAAGGTTTTAAACTACCTGATCCACAGTTTTGATTCTGACGTGGTGACCGTTGATTACCGGGTACGCGGCTTTACCCGCGATGTAGACGGCACCAAGCACTACATTGATCACGACATTAACTCAATCCAGAACTACCTGACCGAAGATACACAGAACGCTTATCAAATGATCGATGTGAACGTGTATCAGGAAAACCTCTTCCACACCAAAATGATGGTGAAAGAGTTCAACCTGGACAATCACGTTTTTGGTGAAAATGCCGAAGATCTGGATCCGGAGATTGCCCGCTCTATTGAAGAACGGCTTCGTCGCGAAAAGCTGGAGATATTCTACTCACGCAACATGGAGTAAGAGTACCCGGCCAGGCTTCTGCCAGGCACAACCCTGGCATATTCAGGCGAAAGATTTCTGTGCAATAAGGCGCTGCACCATCGGTCTTACAATAAGATCCATGGCCAGCGCCATTTTTGTGCCCGGAATCACCAGAGTGTCGTGGCGTGACAGCGTGCTGTTCTGTATCGCCTGCAGCAGGTAGGAAAAATCCACGTCTGACGCATCCCGAAACCGGATAACAAACATGCTTTCGTCTTCGGTGGGCACATCCCGGACCACAAACGGGTTGGACGTATCTACAAGAGGGATACGCTGAAAGTTGATATGGGTATGTGAAAACTGCGGCACTATATCGTGAACGTAGTCATCCATACGGTTGATGATGGTCGCAACCACGGCTTCCTGACTGTAGCCGCGCTGATGGGTGTCCCGGTGTATTTTCTGGATCCACTCGAGGTTCACGATAGGCACCACGCCAATCATCAAGTCTACGTACTGGGCAATATTGTAAGCTTCGCTGACTACCGCCCCGTGCAAACCCTCGTAAAACAGCAGATCCGTGTCTGCCTGCAGCGAACCCCATGTCGTAAAGGTGCCCGGTTTATGGCCTTCGGCCTGCAAGTCACGATCCTCATCGTGCACATATTGGCGATATCGACCATTGCCTGTGTGGCTATAGTCGTAAAACAGTGCTTCCAGCTTATCAATGTGGTTGGCGGCAAGAGCAAAGTGATTGCGTTCACCAAACTGCCCCTTGGCAGCCAGCCGGGCCATCTGCTCACGGTTATAGCGGTGAAAACTGTCACCGCTGACCATCGCCGCCGTCAGCCCCTCATTCGCAAACATGCGCCGGAATATCTGGCCTGTGGTACTGGTGCCCGCACCGGAGGAGCCGGTTACCGCAATAATGGGATGACGTTTTGACATGGCTTAGGTGCGCCGCCGGTTGTATAAAATTCTGGTGAATGTTGCGTGTGCGCCTTGAAGGCGTCAGGCAAGGCTATCGAGCGAACGGGGCTTCTCAATCACAAATCCCTGAGCGTAATCCACGCCCAACTGCCTCAGTGTATCCAGAACGTCGCGGGATTCAACCTGGCTGGCAATCACTTCCCGATCCATATAATGCGCCATATCCACCATGGACTGCACCATGGCGCGATCTGTTTCACTGGTGCTGAGCTGGCCGGTGAACGCGCTGTCTATCTTTATCAAATCCACCGGGAGCGAGCGCATGAACTCGAACGAGCTGGGCCCACTGCCGAAGTTTCCGAGACAGAACCTGCAACCAAGCTCCTTCATCTCGATAATAAAGTCCGCCACCGCCTGCACATCATTGATTGCCGAGGCTTCGGTAACTTCAAACCAGAGACGCTCAATGGGCGCGTCTTTTTCACTCAGCTTTTCATAGATATGCTCAAGCAGCGACTGGTCGTTCAGTGAATAACCCGAGAGGTTGATACACACTCCACCAAGGTGGCGGGGGTCTGGCGCCTGTACCCGCAGCCAGTCCAGCATGTGCCCTACCACCCAGCGATCTACTGCTTGCATGCGATCATACCGCTCTGCCATGCGCACAAAATCACGCCCGGTAATCAGTACTCCGGCATCATCGTACATGCTGATCAGTACTTCATACTGTGCCGCCATTCTGGTACGGCTGTGCAACGGAATAATTTTCTGGCATCGCAACAGCATGCGCTCTTCATCGAGATCGCCAAGGCTGGCCACTTTGGCCGCGATCTGTTCCTGCCGCGCCTGATCGCCAGCATCCAGAGAATACTCTGACACCTTCCCAAGACCTTTCTCTCTTGCGCTGGCTAAAGCTTGCTCGGATGCTCTCAGCCAGCGCTCGGCGCTAACCAGGCCTGGTAATTCAGGCACAACACCAATACTGGCAGACAACTGATAGCGACGTTCGCCGTAGACAAACTCAGCCGCTTCAACAGCCAGAATGAGATTACGGGCCGCATCGTCAGCGCTTTCCGCTGGCACAAGCATGCCAAACTCGTTCCCCGCGAGCCTTGCCAGGGGCATTCCGTCCCCCACATGCTCTCGCAACAAATCGGCCACCCGTTTGAGCGCATCGTCACCCGCCTGATAGCCGGCGGTGTCATTCAGCAAGCGGAACTTGCGCAAATCCAGCCTGACCAAGGAGCGTTCATCTTCACGCCTGGCCAACTGCTGATCAAGCATGCGCTCAAATTCCCGGCGGCCAAGCAAGCCTGTCAGCTCGTCGTGGGTTGAGGCCCAGGACAACTGGTCATAGACCTTACGCACCATTCGGTCGATGCTTTCATCCACCAAGGGCCGTTCGTATTGGCTATCAGGTACGATAACGCCTTTGCGCATCTGGCGTGCCAAGGCTTCCAGCTCCAGTTCCACTACCCGCATGCCCTGGTGATTCACGAAAACAAAGCGGGTGAACCCACGAGCCACCCAAACCAGGCGGATATACTGAGGCTCGTCAGGCTTTTCCTGATCCCGAAGCCAATCACCCGTCCGCAGCCTCTGAGCACGATTGATCCAGCGCTGCAGACTGCGCTGTTCGCGCTCAGACAGTGCCTTTTTGAGGTCTTTGGCAGGTTGTGCTTTGGGAACTTCCACCATTTCCGGCGGGCTCTCTGGACGACGCACCAAAAACTGTTTCAGCTCATCACGTATCTGGGATGATGGCATGTGGTTACTGGAAATAGACGCCAATCCATCCTGAATAACCCGGAGCAATTCAGGCAGGTTTATGGCGGAGTCGTGGTCTTCTGAAAACGCCAGCAGGGAGTCAACAACTGCAAGGTAATCCTCCCAGATCTGGCTGTCTGCACCCTGGCGAATCCAGGTCAGTGACAAAAGGTCCCGCCAACCGCCGTCCAGGAGACTAAGCACCGCTTTCGGCACCTTCCGGCCCGCCAGCTTCTGGTTCAACACTTCCGCTACGGCCACTTTCGATTCCGCCACTTTCTGGGCGCCTTCGGCTGCGGCGGTTACCCGCTCAACGTTGCGCCGATAGACCAGATTCTGGCGGTCGATCAAGCCATCAAGCTCTTGTACTGTGTTCTCAAAAACGCCGGTATCCTGTTCGAACTCGGTAGTAATACGCTGGACAAGCTCATCAACCTTGCGTTGCACCACCGGGTTCAGACGACCACCCTTGACACCCAACTGGGCCAGTCGGTTCATCACGCCTCGAACCGGGCTGTTTTTGTCATCAAAAAAAGCAGGGTCGCGCATCACCACTTTCAAAACCGGTACCTGTAGCTGGCGCATTCGCTGCTGAGCGTATTCGCTGAGCTTCGGGCTCTCGGTTACCGAGTGGAAAAAACGGTCGACAACATCCAGCGTGCTTTGCTGTTCATCATCCAGCTTTTTGCCGCCCATCTCGCGGACTTTTTCCACTACCCGTTCCCGCAAAGGGACCACATTAGTCGCAGCCTCAACCGGCTCCGCCTGCAGCTGTTGAAGTTCACGCTGCAGTTCGCCGGTAGACACAGGCTTGGCGTTGACGGGAAAAGGCGTTTGCTCGATGCCACCACTTTTTGCCCGAGTTGCTGCAAGTGTTCCCAGAAGGTTTCGCACAGTCGCAAAGGCGGTTTGAGCAGCTTGGGCATAGCCCCGGAATTCACTGCCCAATCGCGATTTCCCGACGCTTGCTCCGCGGGGCACGGGCGGCTCTGCTCCGGGCTGAGCCTGATCATTCTGCGGCGTAGTGTTGCGCGCTGCTTCCATCTGTGCAGGCTCTGGCTGGCTCTGCTCCGCGGCCGGCCTGTCCGCTGGACTACTGGCGGCCTGCTCACTCAGGTACTTGCTGAGATCAAGCTCCGGCAGCACGCCATGACGAATCAGAATATTGTTCAGTTCCTTGTAGAGCGGGCCAAGGTGGTGCAGGACTGACTGCTCGAACACCTTCAGGCAAATTTTCTCTACTTCTCTGGAGGCCTTGAGCTGGGTCAGCCCGGCATGAAAAGATTCACACACAAGTGACGGGCCGAGAGGATTGTGGTGCCCGGTCGCATTGGCAATGCCCAACTTGTCCAAACGAAGCTTGAGCTGCAGAAGATCCTTGCGATACTGGGTGTCGGCCTTTGTCACCATTACCCGGATGGTCAGCCAGTCTTCAAACTCGCCTTTGTCCACAACAGAGAGTTCGGAGCCCGGAAAGCCTTTAGGCGCCGGTTTAAGTGGTGATTCCAGACTACGAGCCATCTGATGCCAGATAACCCGTTGCCGAGCCTTAACCTGACCGGAAAAGTCCATTAACTCGTTGGCTTGCTGGTCGTTCGTCGCTTTCTGCGCCGCTGCTTTCAGGGTATCGGCCATTTGCACAAAGCAGGCATCCATAAGCGGTTCTATGTGCTGGATAACCGCCCGCGCAGACTGGTGCAGGACAAACTGGACTCGCTCACTCGGCGCGCGTAGTGAAGCCCGCTCCTGACTATCAGAACCGCCACATTGCTGCAGCATAGACGCTACGGCTTCCGGGTTGTCGCGGGTAAAACTCACGCCCATGGCTCCATCAATACGCCTGGCCACACTCACGTGAACCTCATGCCGGCGTTTGCCATCCGGGTCGCGAAATCGCACAGTCAGTTCGGGGCGACTCGAGGCAGCAAACGCCCGATCGAGCTTGCGGGATGTCTCACCGGAATAACGGACAAAAAGGCCTTCCGGGCAAAAGTCCGCAATCTGACACGGCCATGTCTCACCCGTACCCAGATCAATCTGGGCAGCAAGCTTGATAGGTTTACGAGGGCTGCTTCGACGTTCTCTCGGATCCATGAACTACCTGACATTGCGTAAAGTCGGAGGGGCTGGGTGTTCAGCCTGCCAGCGACTAACGTCCCTGAAAAGTGGCCTTTGCCACCTGCTGTTATACAAAAAATGCTGATGCTTATAACCAATACTATAAGTGTACTATAGCGATCTGTGACGGACACATATACCGCCAAACCATAACATCCTGATTCTATGAAACAGCTTAGTCAGATCTATACAGTTTTACTACTGGTAACACTGCTGAGTGGCTGCTCGACCATCAGCTATTACACTCAGGCCATTCACGGCCACCTGGCTTTAACTATAGCTGGTAAACCAGTCGACACCCTTATTGCCAGTGAAGACACGCCCCCTGAGCTCCGTGACAAACTTATGCTCTCTCGCCAGGCTCTGCTGTTTGCGAGTGACCGGCTGGGGCTCTCGCCCGGAGACGCTTTCACCAACTATGTCGTTCTGGAACACCCCTGGGTTGTAGTCAATCTTGTGGCAGTGCCTGAGTTTTCGCTTCAGCCTCACCAATGGTGCTATCCGGTATTGGGCTGCCAAGCCTACCGCGGCTACTTTCACCTGGAAGATGCCCGCAAAGAAGAGCAAACCTACCGCGCCAATGGCTACGACACTTTCATTGGCGGAGTAACTGCCTATTCCACACTGGGCTGGTTTGACGACCCCTTGCACTCCGGTTTTACCAGCCTTGCAGATGACCGCATGGTGGCCTTGATGTTCCACGAGCTGGCTCACCAGGTGATCTATATCAAAGGGGACACCGCCTTCAATGAAAGTTTTGCCACCGCAGTTGAGCTGGAGGGCCTGAGGCTCTGGCTGGATCAAAGAGGCGATCCGGCCGCCTTCATCCAGGCACTGGAACAGCTTGAGCTGCGCAACAGCACCCACGCTCTGGTAGCCGCAACGAGTGCTGAACTTGAACAGCTCTATCAACGGCAGGGTGTGCTTACGGAGAACCGTTTGCGAGAGCGTAAACAACGCCTCTTTGATCAGCTTAATACGAGCTATGAACAGCTGCTAGCCAATAGATCAGGAAATAATATTGGCCCGTTCGGCCACCCTCCGGTTGCCTTCAACAATGCCAGGATTGCTCTTTTTTCCCAGTACAACCAGCACGTACCGGCCTTTAGGCAGTTATTAAAGCAGTCTGGCTACGATTTCCCGACATTTTACGACGCCGTAGAGACTCTCTCCGTAAAGCCTGATGCTCAACGCCAGCAGTCACTGGAAGTACTGTCAGAGCGGTTTGAAAAACACTTTTGAATTGCGCTGTGTGTTGTAGGCCGCAAGCTTTGGCCCAGGTAATGCCTGAACCGTGCTGGGCAGGAATCCGCGCTCGCGGAACCAGTGCTCGGTTTGTGTGGTAAGCACAAACAGTTTCTGGATGCCCTGGCTACGGGCGTGTTTTTCCACCATCAGCAATATATCGTCGCCTCTGCCAGCCCGCCGATAGGCGGAATCTACGGCGAAACAGGAGAGCTCTCCCGCACCATCTTCAGGGTAATTGTGCAGGGCGGCACAACCGACAATGGTGCCGTCACGCTCTGCGACTACATAATGCTCAATATCTGTCTCCAGCATTTCCCGAGAGCGCCGTACCAGAATGCCCTGTTCTTCCAGTGGCTCTATCAACCCCAGAATGCCGCCGATATCCTCAGCTCGAGCCTGACGAATCTGCTCATAGTGATCGCCGCTGACCAACGTACCTGTGCCATCCCGGGTGAATAATTCCTCAAGCAAGGCGCCATCGTTCACGTAGCTGATGAAATGTGCCCGCCGCACGCCCTTCACACAGGCATCGCAGGCGGCGCGCAACAGATCTGCGTCATGCCCGGTGACCGTGCCATCCGCCAACCGCTCCGGCGCCAGCCGGGCCGGGAGTTCGCGAATCAGGGAGCCGTCCTGCTCAAGCAGGCCCTGGTCGTCGATAAAGACGATCAGCTTTTCCACCTGAAGCGCCGCAGCCACTTGACTACCCACATCTTCATAGGACAGGTTGAAGGCATCTCCGGTTGGCGAATAACCCATTGGCGGAAGCAAAATGATGTGCCCCTGCTCCAGCAGCTTTTCGATACCTGCCACGTCAACGCGACGCACCTTGCCGGTGTAACCGAAATCGATGCCATCCAGCACCCCAACCGGCTTTGCCGTGACAAAATTGCCACTACTGACCCGAATGCGGGCATTGTGCATGGGCGAATTCACCAGCCCCATGGACAGCTGGCTTTCAAGATGTGCACGTAAACCACCCGTTGCTTCCATTACCAGAGGCAAATGGTTTTCGGGAGTAATGCGAAGACTGCGGGAAAAAGACGATTCCAGACCAGCTTCATCCAGGCGTTTCTGTATCTGCGGGCGGGCGCCGTACGCAACAATCAGGCGCACACCCAGACTGGCAAGCAGCGTGATGTCATGGATGATGTTAATAAAATTTTCGTGCTCAAATGCGTCACCCGGAATCGTCAACACCACCGTACGGCCGCGGTGCGCGTTGATATAAGGCGATGAATGGCGAAAAGAATGCAGCCAGTCGTTTGGTTTCAAGTGTTATTCCCCAATCGTATTTTTACGTGTTTTTTTCGCGCGTCCGCATACTCGAAGAAACTTAAAGACAAAACTGCCGGATGAGCCCCTGGAGGATTTTCACCGTGGGCTCCAGCTGTGACATTTCTATAAACTCGTCAGGCTGATGCGCCTGATCGATAGAACCCGGGCCAAGAACCAGGGTTTCCATACCAAGCTTTTGCAGCCAGGGCGCTTCGGTGGCAAAGGCGACAGCATGGGCAGTATGGCCGGTTAACGCTTCACAGGCTTTCACCAGGGCCGCATCTGCGGGCGTCTCAAACGGTGGCACGCCATCAAACAGCGGTTCAAACTCCATCGTTAATTCGCGCCGCTCAGCCAGCGGCCTAAGCCTGTGCAGAATATCCTGACGCAGGTTTTCCATGCTCATACCGGGCAGCGGGCGCAGGTCAAAATGCAGCTCGCAGCGGGCACAAATACGGTTCGGATTATCGCCACCGTGGATGCAGCCAAGGTTGAGAGTTGGCACCTGCACCTCGAAATTCGGGTTGCGGTACTGCGCCTGCCAATCGGTGCGCAGAGCCAGAAGTTCACCAAGAGCTTCGTGCATACCTTCCAGCGCATTGCGACCCAGGCTGGGGTCAGAAGAATGGCCCGACTGGCCCTCAAACGTCAGCCGCTCCATCATAATGCCCTTGTGCATACGCACAGGCCTGAGGCTGGTAGGCTCTCCAATAACCGCATAGCGGGCTTTCGGCTTGCCAGCCTCAGCGAGCGCTCTGGCGCCATTCATGGAGGTTTCTTCGTCTGCTGTCGCGAGGATAATCAGGGGTTGTTTCAGGTCGGCGGCAGTAAAGGCTTTGGCGGCTTCAATCGCCAGCGGGAAAAAGCCCTTCATGTCACAAGTGCCCAGGCCATACCAGCGGTTGTCCCGCTCGGTCAGCGTGAAAGGGTCGCTTTGCCAACGCTGGTCATCAAACGGCACGGTATCCGTGTGACCGGCAAGCACCAATCCGCCAGAGCCACTGCCCAGCGTTGCAATCAGGTTGTACTTGCCGGGCATGTCGGGCACCGCCAGAAGCTCAACGGCAAAACCCAGAGCCTCCAGCCACTCTCCCAGTCGCCGTACCACTGGCTCGTTGCTGTGATCCCACTCCGCCGATGCACTGCTGATCGACGGCAGCGAAACCAGCGTGGTCAGCATGTCACGCACGCCCGGAACCGAATCGGCCCTGTTGATCGCTTTACGACCGTCGTTATCGTCGCCAAACTGCGGCATTGTGTCTCCTCGCTCCGGCTGGAGCGTTATTGTGACTGGCCGCGTCGCCAGACCTCAAACCCTGCAATCGCACGCATAACGATCGGGTAGGCCACCTCGCCTCCAGCGACTTCACGAGCAACTTCCAGTTCCTGTTCGCTGACGCTTGCCAGACGGCCTTGCACCAGATTCCCGTTTGAGAGCGTCACCCTCACTTTACGGCCAACCCATGCAGGCGCTGTTTCAAGATCTTCTGCATGCCAACTGACAACCTCCGGATTCTCACGAGGTACAAGCGGCTCAAGCGCCTCCTTGGGAATTTCAGGCACGACGGGCTCTACCTTGCGGAGAAACACATCCGGCACCTTGGCGCCATTGTATTCTACAGCCCAAGCCAGGGTGCCATCAGCAGGTTCATCCTCTGCCCGCACCGGAATACCAAGGGCTTCGGAGTTCAGCTGCACAGACGCGGTTATTTCCCCACCTTCAAGCAACCACTGCTGATACAACGCAAGCAACTGCTCGCTGGGGCGCCAACCACGTGCGTTCAAACCGGTTTCGAATGTTTCCAGTGCACGACCCGCCCACTGAGAGATTCCCAAGCCGGATTCCCGAGCACAGTAGGCAGCCACCCGGCGCATGAGCCCACCATCTCTGATGGTAACGTCCAAGGGCTGAGGCGAGCTCGTCAAAGTTGCTTCTGGCGATACCAGATTGATGCGGGCGCCCGGCCAGTCAAGTTCAAGGCTACCGGTATTGGCCGAGTTCAGCTCAAGGTGAAGCCGCTCAGGTGTCTGCTTCAGCACTAACTCACCAGACAAGCGGGTGATGCCCATGCGTAACAAATCGCCACTACCAAGATGCTGACGCGGGTCTGGCGCGCAGGGCAGTGCAAACAGGACTGCCTGCTCACGACCACCGGCACCGTCTTCCGTTACCCAATTGCGGAACATGGTTGCTTCAAGTACCAGCGCCAGCCCTTCGGCCTGCAAAGACCAGCTGGCCGGCAACTGGGCAGGGTCCACCAGTGCCTGGAGCAGAGCCACAGGAGACCCGGCTTCAAATTCTGCACGGCCGATAACCAGAGGCTGAGTCAACTCAAACCCCTGCCAGGACGCCCCGGTAAATACCAGTCGACCTTCTACACCGGAGCCTATTTTTCCCCGCTCCAGAACGCCGCTGACGCCAAGCGCCTGTCGTGCTTCTGCCATGCGCTGGTCCGCCAGCCACCAGACCCCGGCCTTGAATACGGCAAAACCAATCAGGGCTGCCAGTATCAGTGTTGTGAGCAGACGTTTCATCCGGAAAGTCCTCAGGCGACGCGATCAGTTACGTGATATCAGGGTGCCAACACCCTCATCGGTGAAGATTTCCAGGAGGCAGGCGTGGGCCACGCGGCCATCAATGATATGAGAGGTGCGTACACCGTTCTCCACCGCACTCAAGGCGCATCGAATTTTCGGCAGCATGCCCCCGTGAATGGTGCCGTCTTCAATCAGGTCGTTCACTTGCTGTGCCGTTAACCCGGTGAGCACCTTATCTTCCTTGCTCTTGAGCCCGGACACGTTAGTCAGAAGCATGAGCTTTTCAGCCTTCATGGCTTCTGCGACCTTGCCCGCCACCAGATCTGCGTTGATGTTGTAAGAGGTGCCATCCGGCCCTACACCAATGGGCGCAATCACCGGAATCACGTTACTGCGGGTGAGCATGTCAATCACGTCCACGTTGATGCTGGCCACCTCGCCAACACGTCCGATGTCGATAATCTCGGCGCGCTCCAACTCCGGTGAGCGATCAACCACTTCCAGCTTGCGTGCGCGAATGAGGTTGGCGTCTTTTCCTGTGAGACCTATGGCTGTGCCACCCTGAGCGTTGATCAAGGACACAATTTCCTTGTTCACCTGGCCGCCCAGTACCATTTCCACCACATCCATGGTGGCGGCATCCGTCACTCGCATGCCATTCACAAAGCGGGACTGGATATTGAGGCGCTGCAGCAGCTCGCCAATCTGGGGGCCACCACCATGAACAACAATCGGGTTGATGCCCACAAGCTTCATGAGCACCACATCACGAGCAAAGCTGCTTTTCAGCTCCTCGTTTTCCATGGCGTTGCCGCCGTACTTGATAACCACGGTTTTCCCGGTGAACCGTTGAATGTACGGTAATCCACGGCTAAGAACGGTAGCCACCTGCATTGCTGTTTCACGATCCAGCGTCATCATTTTGCCTTAATAATTCAGAATGAAAATAGGATTCCCACAGAGCTGTTGTCAGAAGTCAGCCACAAGTTCTGGTGCTGCTTTCTGGAGCTGGGCCCGGAAAATATCTTTTATGCGCTCCAGAGCCTCTTCCGTTTCAGCTTCAAAGCGAAGTACCAGCATGGGTGTGGTATTGGAGGCACGACACAAGCCCCAGCCATCGGCGTAATCCACACGAATGCCATCAATCTTGCTGATGTTACCGTCGCCAAAATCACCCTCTGCACCAAGTTGCTCCATTATGGTGAACTTGCTGCTTTCGGTGACTTCAACATTAAGCTCTGGCGTGCTTATATCCTCAGGGAAGTCTTCAAACACTTCGTCACTGTGCCGGTCTTCAATGCCCAATATTTCCAGCAACCTGGCCGCTGCATATAGCCCGTCATCAAAGCCGTACCAGCGCTCAGCGAAGAAAATATGGCCGCTCATCTCACCTGCCAGCAAAGCGCCCGTTTCCTTCATCTTTGCCTTCATCAGCGAATGGCCGGTTTTCCACATGATGGGACGCCCACCCGCTTCCGAAATCACACCGGCAAGCCGTCGGCTACACTTCACATCGTAAATCACATCTGCACCAGGATTTCGTGACACCACATCACGGGCAAAGAGCATCAGCAAACGATCCGGCCAGATAATCTTGCCGGTATTCGTGACCAGGCCCAACCGGTCGCCATCGCCATCAAAGGCCACACCAAGATCTGCGCCTTCGGCTTTCACTCTTTCGATCAGATCCGCAAGATTGGCTGGCTTGCCCGGATCCGGATGGTGATTCGGGAAGTCCCCGTCAACCTCGCAGTACATCGGGATAACTTCACAGCCAAGCTCTTCAATCAGCATCGGGCCCAGCTCACCTGCAATGCCGTTGCCGGCATCCACAACAACTTTGAGCGGTGCTGCCACAGCGATATCGCCGACAATTCGATCAAGGTAAGCCCTGCGAACATCTTCAGTAGACTGTTCACCACGGCCTGCGGCCAGATCACCTGTCTGCACTCGCTTGTAGAGCGCCTTGATGGCATCGCCAGAGAGGGTTTCACCGCCCAGCATGATCTTGAGGCCGTTGTAATTGGCCGGGTTATGGCTTCCTGTCACCATAACGCCTGACCCATTCTCAAGATGATGGGTCGCAAAATACAGCACCGGTGTTGGCACTGCGCCCACGTGAATAACATTGCAGCCGGAAGCCATCACACCACGAGCCAGCGCATCTGCCAGCCCGGGGCTGGAATGGCGGCCATCGTAGCCTATGCATAAAGATGACAGCCCGCGGCTGATAGCCTCTGACCCTATGGCTGTGCCTATTTGCAGAACAACAGAAGGAGATAAGGTCTCGCCAACAATGCCCCGGATATCGTAGGCCCTGAAAATGTCTGGCGACATCTCAACCACCGGCTCATCCACCTCTTCAACATCTGGCATTTCTCCGCCGGCAAAGAAGGAGCTGTCACTACTGCCGCTGCCAAAACCCAGAACGTCTTCATCGCCGTCCAACATATCAATATCAGGTATGTCCTTGTCCTGAAACAGCGGCTCAACGTCGCCAGGCTCGGCCGTCCCACCACCCTTGACGGGCTTTGGCTTCGCCGTCTCTGCAGACTTTGTTATGCGCTTTTCGACAACCTGGGAAAGCCTGTAAAGTACCTCAGCGGCGGAGGCAACCATGTCCCACTGAAAGGCGGGTAACTTTTGTCGCTCACCTCCAAATACCTTATGAGCCCACTGAATCAGGTTGGTCACTTCCTGGCGCAAATTCTTCTGGGCGCTGATCAGCAAGACCCACACAAGTATGGCGGCTATCAGGGTAGGCACACCCATCAACAGCGCAACCCACAAGATATTGATGGGGGGCTCAGGCAAAGCGTTCGGTGTATAGCGCAGAGTCCAGTCCGGATTGGCGAGCGTACGGGTTTCAGCTGTGCTTGCATTTCCTCCAGCACCGCCGTTACTGACGAACGTGCGGGATGTTCCGGAGACTGTCTGCACCAAGGCTAACTCGCCACCAAGCTGTGTGCTGTTAACAGAGAGTAGTGGCTGAAACTGGGATGCGTCGAATACCAGCAGGAGGCTACCCACAACCGCCTTGCTGGAGGGATTGCGAACCGGAACGGCCATCTGGACATACCAGCGATTTTCACGGGGAAACGCGTCCGGGTGCAGAAGCTGAGTGTTCTCCGCGCGACGGGCCAGCTCCAGCCCCGCAAAACCAAGCAATCCATTTGCATCGCCAGTCCTGGGAATCTGACGGTATGGGAACAGATACGCTGCCTGCACTCCGGGTAAGGCAGTCGCTAACCTTTGCTGGACCATGCCGGGATCTGCGCGGTCCATCAAGGCATCCACAACATGAGGCTGGGTTGCCAAGCCATTCACGCTCTGCTGCATGAACGCAAGGTACTGACTGATGCGCTGAGCCGCAGCATCTGCCTCAGTGGCCTTCAAGGCGAGATAACGCTCTTCCGATGCCGGCTGCAATACCAGAACATAAACAAGAGCCACTGCAGCAATGCCTGCCACCAAAACAACCAGCGCCTGCTTGATCGCCGTCTGTCCCAGATGGATCATTTTAGAGCTTGCGGAAGCCCGGGTTTTCGGTTTTTTTTCTGCTTTGGCTGTCGGTTGCTCATCAACGGACGCCTCAGTCACTTTCTTCTTACCCAGTTTCATAGTTCATCCTGCAATTATCTTTTTTGTCCTGGACAAGCACTTGTCGGCAAAGTATAGACGCCACAGCGGGTTTCTGCGCTAAGGCTAAAGGCTAGCGGGTTCCTGTAGAGCCGAAACCACCCTCGCCCCGGACGCTGGCATCAAACTCGGAAACCACTTCAAAATCCGCCTGAATTACTGGCACCAGCACCAGCTGAGCAATCCGCTCGCCCACTTCAACCGTGAAAGCAGTTTTGCCGCGGTTCCAGCAAGACACCATCAATTCGCCCTGGTAGTCGGAATCGATCAGCCCCACCAGATTGCCCAGCACAATGCCGTGTTTGTGACCCAGCCCGCTTCGGGGCAGAATCATGGCCGCCAGAGACGGATCTGCAATATAAATGGACAGCCCGGTTCGGATGAGCTGGGTATCCCCGGGATTCAGAGTCAGGGGCTCATCAAGGCAAGCCCGCAGATCCAACCCAGCCGATCCTTCGGTGGCGTACTCGGGGAAGGCAATCTGGTTGCCAATCCGATCATCAAGAATGCGTACCTGTAAATTCTTTTTGCTCATGTTATTCCTGCTTCAGATGTTCGCCAATCAGCGCTACGAGGCGCGATGCAATCGCTTTCTTGGTGTCTGGCCCTATCGCCTCCTGCCCATCCGGCCAGAACACCGTGACGGCGTTATTGTCGCTATTGAAGCCCAGGCCGGGAACAGAGACATCATTGGCGACAATCATGTGCAACTTCTTGCGTTGCATTTTGTCCTTGGCGTAGCTGGCCACGTCGGTGGTTTCAGCTGCAAAGCCCACAGTAAAGGGCGCATCGGGGCGCCCGGCAATGGTAGCCAGCGTATCAGGGTTGCGCACCAGGGGCAGCGCCATGGACTCACTGGACTTTTTGATCTTGTCGTC
This sequence comes from Marinobacter sp. DY40_1A1, assembly GCF_016597815.1. Taxonomy (GTDB): domain Bacteria; phylum Pseudomonadota; class Gammaproteobacteria; order Pseudomonadales; family Oleiphilaceae; genus Marinobacter; species Marinobacter xiaoshiensis. The sequence continues at coordinate 303,248 of NZ_VCHA01000002.1, forward strand.
AGCACGATTCTCGGGCCGATAGTCTGCTACGGCAGCCGTCGCAATAAACAGGTCACAGCCTTCATCAACTGCGTCCATAGACGCTTTCAGCATATCTTCGGCTGTAACAACAGGGCGCACTTCAATGCCCACAGGAACCGGCAAATTGACCGGCCCACTCACCAGAACAACACTGGCGCCCGCATCCCGTGCCGCAACAGCCAGCGCATAGCCCATCTTGCCAGAACTGTGGTTGGTGATATAGCGCACAGGATCTATAGGCTCACGGGTCGGGCCGGCGGTAATTACGACACGCCTGCCCGCAAGCTCTCCAGCTCCGGAATGCTTATTCATGATCAGGGCCGCGATCTCCGCAGCCTCAAGCATACGCCCCGGCCCATTGTCACCACAGGCCTGCTCACCCTGGGCCGGCCCCCAGAGAGAAATTTGCAGATCACACTCCAGCAAACGTATGTTGCGCTGGGTACGCTCATTGCCCCACATGGCCTGATTCATGGCAGGCGCTACCGCGATGGGCGCCTCAGTTGCGCAGCAAACAGTGGTCAGAAGATCGTCGGCCATGCCCTGGGCCAGCCGCGCAACAAAATCTGCAGAAGCAGGCGCAATGACCACTTGATCAGCCCATTTGGCTAACTCTATGTGCCCCATGCCTGCTTCGGCCTCAGGATCAAGCAAAGAGGTACGCACCGGCTCGCCACTGAGCGCCTGAAAGGTCAGAGGGGTTACGAAGGCTTCTGCGCCTCGCGTCATGATAACCCTTACCTCATAGCCCGCCTTTTTCAGCAAGCGCACAAGCTCGGCACTTTTATAGGCTGCAATACCACCGGTAATACCCAGCAGAATTTTTCTGACGGCCATCATAAGGCTCCGTATCCGCTTAATATGAAAGGCTTATAAGATAGCATGCCCAGCGGATACCGACAGCCTGCAAGGCAGCCCCCTCGTTTACCATTTGTTACTTTTTGAAGTAGTCTTCGTAACTGGAATGCGCAGGACGCGCTAAATCCCTCAAAAATCCCCAAAGCGATTCGCAAGGAAGCAAACATGACCAACCCCGCATGGCCTATGGATGAGCGCCCCCGTGAACGACTGCTCGCCCACGGCCCCGAAAGCCTGTCTGACGCAGAACTGCTGGCCATTTTTCTACGCACCGGCACCACCGGCATGCCGGTTATGGAGCTCTCGCGCGCCCTTTTGCAGGAATTTTCCGGCCTGCGTGGATTGCTGACAGCCTCAAGGCGGCAGTTCTGTGGCGTGAAAGGGCTGGGGACCGCAAAATATGCACAGGTTCAAGCCGCCATGGAAATGGCCAGGCGCGTAATGGACGAGCCACTACGCCAAGGCGACCCTCTTCGATCACCAGAAGACACCCGACGCTTTCTCACCAGTCGGCTGGGGACTTACCCCCACGAAGTATTTGCAGGTCTTTTTCTGGACAACCGGCACCGGGTCATTCAATACAGGGAGCTGTTCAGAGGCACTATTGACGGCGCAGCCGTGTATCCGAGAGAAGTGGTGCGACAAGCGCTGGAAGATAATGCAGCGGCGGTTATTTTCGCCCATAATCACCCTTCCGGAGTAGCCGAACCCAGTCAGGCAGACATCTCCCTGACCAAGCGCCTGAAAGAAGCACTCGGATTGGTGGATATCAGGGTTCTTGACCATATGGTGATCGGTCACGGTGAGGTAATATCCCTCGCAGAACGTGGATTGATGTAAGCCGTCACAGGCGAATGTGCGAAAACTGGCCAAATTCCCAACAATTTTTTGCGTTGGGATGCTGGTTCTGGTATAAAAGCGTCCCTTTCTGGCGGCGTCTGGCGAGCAGCGTTCAGTTCAGGGGCGCAAACAGGAGCCTAATCACTCCTCGGCAACCAGAGACGCAATTAAAATCGAATTCGTATTTATTAAGACCATTGCTCAGGTCGGAGGCAAGTATGTCCAGAGTTTGTCAGGTAACCGGTAAGCGTCCGGTTTCCGGTAACAATGTTTCTCACGCGATGAACCACACCCGTCGTCGTTTTCTGCCTAACCTGCAAAGCAAGCGCTTTTGGGTTGAGTCTGAAAAGCGTTTCGTTCGGCTGCGCACGTCTACCAAAGGTATGCGCATCATCGATAAAAAAGGTATTGACGCTGTATTGGCCGATCTTCGTGCCCGCGGCGAGAAAGTATAAGGAGCTGCATCATGCGCGAAAAAATCAAGCTGGTTTCATCAGCAGGCACTGGTCACTTCTACACGACCATGAAAAACAAGCGTAACACCCCGGAAAAAATCGAGATCAAAAAGTACGATCCGGTTGTCCGTAAGCACGTTGCGTACAAGGAAGCCAAGATCAAGTAATTCCTGATCTGGTATCCACAAAAAAACCCGACAAATTTGTCGGGTTTTTTTGTGGCCAGTTTTCAGAAAATCTCTTCAGAACTTTTCCAGATACCCATCGGGTAACGCTATATCCATGGCAATCGGCAAGTGATCCGACATGGGATAGCTCACCACTTCCGAATTCCTTATCTGCAAGCTCGGGCTCACCAGAATATGATCGAGCGCCTTCTCAGGCCGCCAGCTCGGGAAACTGTGGGCGCTGTCCGGCAGAGGGATCAGATCCGTGTCTTTCAAGGGTGTTTGAGTCAACAACTGCTCTGCATGAGCGTTCATATCCCCCATCAGCACCACATGCCGGTACTTTGAAATCAGCTCACTGATAAAACCCAACTGTCGCTGCTGCGCTGACTTGCTCAAAGCAAGGTGCATCATCACCAACACCAGCGGGTCTTCTTCGGTGCCATAGCGGGCAACAATGGCCCCCCTTCCGGGAAGCCGCCCTGGCAACTTGTATTCTTTTACATCCAGAGGCCGGAACCTGCTGAGCAAACCATTACTGTGCTGGGCAATCTGCCCCAGATTACGGTTTAACTGCTGATGCCAGTATGGAATGCCCGCCGCTTCGGCAAGGTACTGAACCTGATTGATGTGCCCACTGCGCAGACTTCCTCCATCACACTCCTGCAACGCTATTACATCGTAGTTGCTCAGTAGCGAGGCTATGCGGTCCAGATTCTGGATACGGTTACGATGGGGCAGAAAGTGCTGCCAGCTTCTGGTCAGGTAGTGGCGATAGGACGACGTACTGATGCCCACCTGAATGTTAAATGTGAGCAGCCGAAGGTGGCGCTGAGGCTCAAACAGGGGTACGTGCTCAAGGCCCGAGTTTGAACCTTTCGGCTCACCCCGGGCACTGATAATACCATCGAGCTGCTTTCTGAAGCGTTTATACATGATATATCTGCTGTCTTGCTCCGTTTGCCAACCCTAACGCCAGGCGAGGCATGCGTTACGGATTCGCAGCCCGCTCTTTCTCCACCAGATAATCCACAACCGCCAGCGATGCCTCAAGACTACCCGCCATGGACGCACTGACCGTGTACTTGCCATTTACCAGCATAGTCGGTGTGCCGGTAATTCGCGCGCCCCGGATTTTGGCCTGCGCCTGCTGCATACGCGCATTAACACCAAAACTGTTGTAGTTATTCAGGAACTCTTCGCGATCCACACCATAACCCGCAACAAAGTCAGCCAGAGACTCACCATCATTCAACGGTCGACGCTGGCCTGCCAGAGCCTCAAAAAGGGCATCATGCACTTTATCCAGCGAGTTCATTGCTTCAAGCGCATAGTACGCCTGTGCGTGGGGCGCCCAGGAACGACCCAGAGCCGCAGGTATACGTACATAATTCACATAATCCGGAGCATTGGCCTCCCAGCTTTCGGCCAGAGGCTTGAAGTCGTAGCAGTGCGGGCAGCCGTACCAGAATACTTCTGCCACCTCAATGTCGGTACCACTGTCTGTGCGCACCGGAGTATCCAGCTTTTTGTAATGCACGCCTTCCTGCCAGTCATCCGCATTGGCTTGGCCAAAAACAGCCAGGGCCGCCAACAGCAGACCAACCGTTCTGAATGCTCGAAACATGAAATATCTCCAGATTTTATAAATGTCGTTATAGGGGAATTATGACCCGCCAAACCTGAAAAGTTCCACTGCTTGCGGATTACAGGTTCGACAGACGAAAAACCCCGCACTGGGCGGGGTTTTTGTCAGGCCGTGAACGATTGGATCAGTTCAGTCCAGAAATGTAGCTGGAAACAGCCTCGATTTCTGCATCGGTCAGCCTGGCAGAGACATCCACCATGATCGCCGCGTGAGAGCCATTAGCACGGGTGCCATCGCGATAGGCTTCCAGCTGCTTGGCCAGATACTCGGCATTCTGGCCACCGATGTGAGGATACCCGGCCGGCTCGTTGCCTTTGCCCTGAGGGCTGTGGCAGGCTGCGCACGCAGGAACACCAGAGGCCATGTTTCCACCGCGGTAAAGTGCGGCGCCCTTCTCGACCAACTCCGGATCAGCCTGACTGACAACCATTTTTTGTTGCGCAAAATATGCTGCCAGATCTTGCAGGTCCTGCTTTGACTTGCCAGTAAGCTGGCCTGTCATCTCAGGAATTGGACGTGAATCTTCCTGGATGGCCACCAACTGGTCAAACAGATACCTTTCACCCAGCCCGGATATTTTCGGATAGGACCCCATGATTGGCTTTGCCCCACCTTCACCGTGACAGGCCTGGCAAGCTGCCGCTGCCTGTTTTCCCGCTTCAGGATTACCTGCCCCATGCGCCATTGCTGTAAGGCCAACGCCGAAAACAAATCCTGCGATCAGTTTCTTCATGCTCGCTCCGCTTCTCTCATCTCGAATATATTCTTGGTTTACAGCCGGCAGGCGCTGTTCAGTCAGGCTCAAGACCAGGGCTGACAGCGGTTACGCCAAGCGTACCGCCCGGAATTGGTGTAGCATTATACATTAATCTCTAATAACTGAAATCCAAAGGAAAGCCAACCGCTGTGGACTCTGACCTGACTCAAAAAAGCATCTCTTTTAACAGCGCTCGCTTCCTGATTAGCGCCCCCCGGCTGGAAGACTGCCCACCAGATATAGGCGCAGAAGTCGCCTTCGCCGGGCGTTCAAACGCAGGAAAGTCCAGTGCCATGAACGCAATTACCGCGAACGGGAAGCTGGCCCGCACCAGTAAAACACCCGGTCGCACGCGCCTGATCAACTTTTTTTCCCTGAATCGCGAGCACGCCCGGCTGGTGGATTTACCTGGGTACGGCTATGCGAAAGTATCCCGGGACATGAAAGATGACTGGCAAAAGCACCTGGGACAATACCTGAACCAACGCCAATGCCTGAGAGGCCTGGTTCTGGTGATGGACATTCGCCACCCGCTCACCGAATTCGATCAAATGATGGTGGAATGGTGCGAACATAACAAGCTGCCACTGATGATTCTGGCCACCAAAGCCGACAAACTTAAATTCGGGCAAGCAAAAACCACCATGCTGGAGATCGCCAAAAAGCTGAAGGCGTTTTCCTGTGTTGAGCATTTGATTATGTTCTCGTCAACATCCAAACGCGGCGTTGATGAGTGCCGGTCGGCACTGACAGACTGGCTGGAAGATTCAGCAGAAAGCACTCAATAGCGAAGAAAAAACCGGCCTGCGAAAACAGGCCGGTAAAACGTCAGGGTTTGCGACGTGTTAAAACCTGAGAACTCACTCAGGGGGGCGCCGGAAACGTCCGAATTGCCCGCGCCACACACTAAGACACCAACCGCCCGGAAAAGTTCCGAAGCAGGCACCTGGATTTAGCCCACCGAAACTTCGCGTTCACCCTCCTGCTCCGGCATGGTTGGTCGATACTTCTCCCTGAGCTCCAGAACCTGCTCACGATAAACCGGCGTCACATAAGGGATCTCAAGCGTCAGCACCTGATAAATTCCCTGTTTCAGCTCACGGAGAGTCAGACATGCCGACGCCTTTTCACCGTGTGCGGTTTTCAGGAACGCCATCCAGTTGGTGACAATCAGCCAGACGTTCAGCGACATGGCGGCTCGAAGCGTATCGGGCTGAGGCTCCAGAACCCCGCCTTCCGCCAGCTTCTCGAAAATTCTGCTTATGGCCGCCAGACATCGATCTGTGAACTCTCGATAGTCATTTCGTAAGCGCTGATCCCTGTCCAACAGGTTTTCAAGATCCCGATGAAGAAACCGGTAACTCCATAGCCCGTCAAAAACAGACTCCAGGTAAAACGTCATGTCGTCCAGATTCAGCGGCCGGTTTTCAGGAATATCAAGGTAGTAATCCACCAGCTTTTCGTATTCCTGAAATATCTCGTAAATGATGTCGGACTTATTACGAAAGTGGTAATAGAGATTGCCCGGCGAAATCGCCAGGTACGCTGCAATATGGTTGGTTGTAACGTTCCGCTCACCTTGCTCGTTAAACAGCTCAAGGCTCGACAGTAAGATCTTGTCTCTGGTTTTCATAAGCTCATCGACGTTTGTTGTTTTGCAGCTCACAGATGGCCCAATTGGCCATCGGAGTCGCTTGACTCCCTAGAGTATATACTCTAATAATACCGTACAGTGCAAATTGAGCGTTTTTTCGCCACCAAAATAACATCGGGCCGCCGCCCTTGTGCGGCGGTGCCAAGAGGAGGACACCATGGGTGCCAGCGTTGTTCAGCTCTCAGAGAGCCAAAGTCACATTCAACAGACCCACCGGGTGTTTGAGATACAGAAAAAAGCGTTTCACGATCACCCATCGCCGACGCTGGCCGAGCGCAAGCAAAACCTGGAGCGCCTCAAGCAGGCCCTGTTGTCCTATCAGGATCGCATTCTGGATGCCATTGACAGGGACTTTTCCTGTCGTTCGCGAGATGAATCGCTGATTGCAGAGGTGATGCCCTCCATCCAGGGAATCAACTACACCCTGAAAAATCTCGGCGGCTGGATGAAGCCTTCCCGCCGGCACGTTTCCATCCTTTTTCAACCTGCCAGCAACAAAGTCTGTTATCAGCCAAAAGGCGTGGTCGGCGTAATCGTGCCCTGGAACTACCCACTTTATCTGGCCGTAGGGCCGCTTGTTGCCTCTCTTTCAGCGGGTAACCGAACCATGATCAAGATGTCTGAGTTCACCCCTCACACATCCGCACTGTTCAAAGAACTTATTGAAGCCACTTTCCCGGAAGACCTGGTCGCCGTTATTAATGGCGAAGCCGATGTTGCAGCCGATTTTTCAGCGCGACCTTTTGACCACATGCTATTCACCGGCTCCACCTCTGTAGGCAAGCTGGTCATGCGCGCTGCTTCCGAGAATCTGACACCGGTTACCCTGGAGTTAGGCGGCAAGTCACCTGCCATAGTTTCTCCGGATGTCCCGCTTGAAGACGCAGCCCAGCGCATCGCTTTCGGCAAGGCCTTCAATGCAGGCCAGACCTGTGTGGCGCCAGACTATGTGCTCTGTCCGGCTGATCGCACACAGGCCTTTGTAGACGAGTTTCGGGCCCAGCTCTCTGAAATGTACCCCTCAATAAGAGATAACGACGACTACAGCGCCATTATCAATGAGCGCCAGTACAATCGTTTGAAAGGTTACCTCGAGGATGCCAGGGCCAAAGGCGCCGAGCTGATAGAGATCAATCCTGCAAAAGAGAACATGAGTGATGGTACCCGGAAGATCCCGGTGACCCTGGTGCTGAAAACAACACCGGAGATGAAGCTCATGCAAGATGAGATCTTTGGCCCGATCCTTCCGATTGTAAGCTATGACAATCTTGATGAGGCCATACAGTTCATCAATGACCGCCCGCGCCCTCTAGCCCTGTACTTTTTCGGTTACGACCGCGAACAGCAGAGCCAAGTGACCGATAAAACCCTGTCTGGCGGCATGTGCATAAACGACTCTCTGATGCACGTCGCCCAGGATGACCTGCCGTTTGGCGGTGTAGGGGATTCCGGCATGGGCCATTACCATGGCAAGGAAGGTTTTTTGACCTTCTCACACCAGCGCGCAATTTTTGCAAAACAGAAGTTTAACAGTGGCAAATTTGTATACCCCCCATATGGCACATCTGCCCACAGAATGATTTACAAGCTTTTCATCCGTTAAGCACCTTGCACTGCAACCGGGGCCCATTCGCCCCGGTAATCGCCTACTCCAAAACAAGAGCGAGCCGATTATGACTGACCCCCTCTCTCCAACCGACGAACTGGATTCTCTTTGCCTCGACCGGCGCAGCTTTCTTCGTACCGGCCTTGGGGGCGCGCTCTTTTTGGGCACCGTGAGCCTGACTGCCGGCCTCAGTGGCTGTGCAACAGCACCCGCCGGCCGCCTTGGTGCTGTCGACACCCGCATGGATGCGCGTTACCAATTCCAGTTTTTGTCCGCTGATGACATAGAACTATTAGAAGCCCTGCTCCCGGCCATCCTCGGCTCCGCGCTTCCAGAACAAGCTAACGCGAGACGCATCGCAATTGCAGGCACCGTCGAACGCATTGATATGGGCATTCACAAATTTGGCCCCGCGAACCAGAAAGAGCTCAGGCAATTGTTTGACCTGCTCAACTTTGGTCTTACGCGTGTCACCATAGCCCGAGTTTGGCCAGCTTGGCGCGACGCCACTGCGGAGCAAGCTGATGCATTCCTTCAGCGCTGGCGTTCAAGCAGCATTGGCCTTTTCAACAATGGCTATATGGCGCTGACAAAAATAAGCAACGTGGCATTTTACGGCCATCAGGAGAACTGGCAGCTTTCAGGCTATCCGGGGCCACCCGACTGGGCGGTTCAGGCCCTGCCGCAATTCCGCAGCGCCTGACGCTCCGCCAGCTGTTTTAGCCCGCTATTTTGACTGCCATCTAACCCAAAAGGGGAACCACCATCCATGTCGTTCAACGATCGCATCGCCCAAGGCCTGGAGTCTGGCTGGAAAGTTATCGACGGCGCCACGCTTACTGAAAATCATACTGCTGAAGCAGATGTCGTTATTGTTGGCACCGGTGCAGGTGGCGGCACCACTGCTGAAATTCTGGCCAAAAGCGGCTTGTCCGTTATCCTGGTGGAAGAAGGTCGCCTGTATTACCAGAAAGACTTCAAAATGGACGAGCTTACGTCCTACGCAAACCTCTATCAGGAAGGCATGAGTCGCACTACAAAAGATGGTGCCATTGCTATTTTGCAGGGGCGCTGCGTGGGCGGCTCAACGACAGTCAATTGGACCAGCAGTTTCCGCACCCCGGATGAAACACTTAACTACTGGAGCAAGCGATTTGGTCTGGACGGGGTAAGCCCGGAAGCCATGGCACCCTGGTTCGACGGCCGAGAGACCCGCCATTCCATGGCCCCATGGGATACGGCCCCCAACCTCAATAACGACATTTTGCGACAGGGGTGCGAGAAGCTCGGTTTTAGCTGGCAGATTATCCCGCGCAACGTCAAAGGTTGCTGGAACCTCGGGTACTGCGGTGTAGGCTGTCCTACCAATGCCAAACAAGGCGCACTGATGACAACCATCCCGGGCGCGCTAGATAACAATGCAAGTATGTACCACGGGCTGCGCGCCGAACGTTTTGTGATGAATCAGGATCGAATTGACTCCCTCGAAGCCACAGCTATGGCCAGCGATGGCATCACGCCTACCAGCGTTACGGTAACACTCAAAGCCAGGCACTTTGTGGTTGCCGCAAGTGCCATAGGCTCACCCGGCCTGCTGCTACGTTCCAAACTGCCCGATCCCTATGAACGGGTTGGCAAGCGCTCATTTATTCACCCCGTTAACGCCAGCGTTGCACAAATGCCCAAGCTGGTTGACCCATTCTATGGTGCACCCCAGTCGGTATATTCCGACGAGTTCAACTTTAGCAACGGCGTAGATGGCGATGCAGGCTACAAGCTGGAGGTGCCTCCTTTACACCCGGCCATGTCGGCAGGAGTTGTGCCGGGCCATGGCGACGAACAAGCTAAAAACCTGGCCGGCTTACCCTGGATGCAGTCAGTTATCGCTCTGGTGCGTGATGGTTTTCATGAGGACAGCCCTGGCGGCACTGTTTCACTTCGTGACGATGGCAGCCCGATGCTTGATTACCCGGTAAGCGACTATCTCTGGAAAGGCCTTCGTAGAGCTTTCTACACCATGGCTGAAATCCAGTTTGCCGCGGGCGCAGACAAAGTGCGCCTGATGCACCTTGATTCGGATTGGTATTCCACCTGGGCCGACGCCAAGGCTGCTATTGACGGCTTTGCCATGGAGCCTCACCGGGTTCGCCTGTTCACCGCTCACCAGATGGGCGGCTGCGCCATGGGGAGCAATCCGGAAGAGTCTGTGGTCAACGGATTTGGTGAGCATCATCACGTGAGCAATCTCAGCGTGCACGACGCATCGATTTTCCCCACCAGCATTGGAGCAAATCCCCAGCTCTCGGTTTATGCCCTGGCGGCGAGAAACAGCTCTCGACTGGCACAACGGTTGAAAGCCTGATTCTCCATGGTTGGCACTGTTCTTCACGCCAGTGAAGGGCTTGCCACCCGGCCTACAGAAACTCTTTGAATACTGATACTCTGGGCGCCTGTTAAAAAAGGAGCTGTGCATGCCTAAAGTCATTTACCCGGGCACCTTTGACCCTATTACTAACGGCCATACAGACTTGATCAGGCGGGCCAGTAACCTGTTTGATGAAGTGGTGGTTGCCGTTGCCTACAATTCCAAGAAGCAGCCTCTGTTTGATCTGGAGGAGCGCTGCGAACTAGTGCGGCTGGCAACGGCAGGCATTCCGAACGTGAGTGTGACCGGTTTCAGCTATTTGCTCGCCGATTTTGTCCGCGACCAGAATGCCACGGTTATTCTCCGTGGCCTGCGAGCAGTATCCGATTTCGAATATGAGTTTCAGCTTGCAGACATGAACCGCAGCCTGGCTCCGGAGCTGGAAAGCGTGTTCTTGACGCCGTCCAATCACCTCTCCTACATCTCCTCAAGCCTGATCCGGGAAATTGCCTCTCTGGACGGGAATGTATCGGAGTTCGTGGACCCGGTTGTGGCAGAAGCTCTGAAAAAGAAATTCAGTGAAGCCTGATGTCTATCAGGCGGCAACAAAAAAGCCCCTTCGTGGGGCTTTTTTGTTGCCTTGAACCGCTTTAAAACACCGGTGGCAAGGGGATTTCCTGGCCGTTAACCTCAATCACCATGCCGGCCAGTTTTGCTGCCAGCACCAGCCGGTCGCCATCGGGCACCAACAGACCTTCTTTGATGAGTGGCGCAAACTGCATACGCACTGCCGGGTATTCATCCACCAGCACGGCAGGCAAACTCAAATTCATACTTCCATTGAGCTGCTGCATCACCATCAACATGCTCTCTTTCTGATCTTCAGTCAGTTCTGGATGGCTGAGCACCAGGTTGCCGGTTACTGCTCCTTCCGGCGTGTCCAAAGACAACTCAGGAACGCCCATCGAAAACCCTGCTGCTGCCAGATTTCTCATTGCCGTATTCACCTGCCCCATGGCTTCCATCTGCCGCTCAAAGGTTTCGCGACCTCCGGCATCAGGTGCCAACACCATGCCCTGAAGTTCAGCCATACTGGTGCTTAAGCTGTTCCAGCTGGCAACATCGAGGTTTTCCAGAGCGAACGCCAGCTTGTGTGGGCCGTAGGCCTGATCTTGATAACGAACCTTTTTCGCCTCAATCGATAACAGGGAATCCAGGCGCTGCGCCTTGCCCTTCGCCTCGGTGCTGCTGCGAGCGAGCAATCCCTCGATGGTTACCGTGGAGGCCTCAGCAGGTGTCAATTCAACAGAGCCTATCGACGCTTCCATGGTTCCGGTCCAGACGCCACCCACCAGATGAGCCATGCTCTGTTCAACCCGGAAATTATTAACCCGGATGCTCATATCCCGCCCGGACAGACTAACCTGTGGCCAGACAATCAGCGCTTCAGCCTGGGATCCTGTGTCACTTATTTCAATACGCGCAACACCGCCGCTGGCTCTCAGTGATTCACCGCTCTCCGGGTTAGTGATTGCCATAGCCGGCGCTTCCAGCTCCAGCACAGCCGTACCCCAGAGGCGCGTTTCCAGAGTCAGCCTTGGCCGCTCCTGAAACCAGTCGGCGCCTTGCGGTGTCCAACCATCAACGGGCACGAAATTCATAAAGCTACCGGTTATGCCATGGGTGACGCCGGCACGGTAAGCTATCCGGCGGGTTTGACCACTCTCAGGGTCAACCATGGTTACGGCTCCACTCATGTCCGAGCCGAAAAAGCCCCTGCGATAGTTATCCGTCTGCATCTGGATAAATGGCTGCGACTGATTCAGCTCATGGGTAACCTCCTGCCACTGCTGTTCGGTTACATAACCCACGACCCATGGCATTGCGCCAGCGACAACCAGAACACCTGCACCGCCAATGATCCATTTTGCTTTCAAGAACTCTCTCCGTCTGAAAATTTCAGGATTTGCCCGTCAGGCGCTCCAGAAGAACCAGTTGCGAGGCCACTCGCTCCTCACCCTCGGCCAGTTGATTTTGAACGTAACTGCCATCGGGCTGCAACATCCAGGACTGGCAGTTATCCGCCAGATAAGTATCCAGATCTTCGCGCACCCGCGCTACCAGATCCGGGTCCTCAATTGGAAACGCAATTTCAACCCGGCTTAGCAGGTTGCGTTCCATGCAGTCTGCACTTGAACAGTACACGTCAGGCTTACCGTCGTTACCAAAATAGTAAGCCCGTGTGTGCTCAAGGAACCGCCCCACAATGGAGCGCACACGAATATTATCCGAGAGGCCCGGAACCCCGGGCCTGATACTGCAGATACCACGCACTATCAAATCAATCTGCACCCCGGCCTGGGAAGCACGATAGAGGGCCTTGATCAGTTGCACCTCTGTCAAGGCGTTAATCTTGAAAATGATACGGCCTTTTTCTTCCAACGCTGTCTCACGCTCAATCAAGCTGAGCAACCGCTTGTGGAGGGTGAACGGGGCATGGAACAGCTTCTTGATCTTCAGAGCCTTCCCCATACCGGTTAACTGCTGAAAGATTTTGTTAACATCGTCACCAATGGAATCATCACAGGTCATGAAACTGTAATCGGTGTAAAGCCGAGCATTCACCGCATGGTAGTTTCCGGTTCCCAGGTGCACGTAGCGGAGCAACCGACCTTCTTCACGGCGTACAATCAGGATCATCTTGGCATGGGTTTTATAGCCCACAACGCCATACACCACGATCACGCCGGCTTCCTGCAAACGGCTGGCCAACTCCAGGTTCTCCGCCTCACTGAACCGGGCCCGCAACTCGACCACCACAGTCACTTCTTTACCGCGTTTGGCCGCATCGGCCAGTGCTTCAACAACCTCCGAATTGGCGCCAGTGCGGTACAAGGTCTGGCGGATAGCCAGCACCTGGGGGTCCTTCGCGGCCTGACGCAGCAAATCCACAACCGGGCTGAAGTTCTGGAATGGATGATGCAGCAATATTGGCCGTTTCCGTATGGCATCAAATATGGTTTCTTTGCTGCGGATCTGCCGGGGTATGGTGGGCGAAAAGCTGGAATATAGCAGATCAGGGCGATCCACCAAGCCGGTGACCGCCATCAGTCGTGTGAGGTTAACCGGCCCGTTCACCTGGTACAGATCTCTTTGCCCGAGGCCGAATTCCGTGAGCAGGAACTGCACAAGCTCCTGAGGGCAGTTATCCGCAACCTCCAGCCGAACACCATCACCGAAACGCCGGCTGAGTAACTCACCGCGCAATGCGGACGCCAGATCTTCAAGGTCGTCTTCCAGCTCAAGGTCGGCGTTGCGGGTGAGCCGGAACTGATAACAACCCTTGACCTCCATACCCGGGAATAGCTCATCAGCGTGGGCGTGGATCACTGAAGACAGAAAAACCAGGTTCTCTCCGCCGTTGCAGACTTCATCCGGTAAACGCACCAGCCTGGGCAGGGAGCGCGGCGCCGGCACAATAGCCATCCCCGTTTCCCGGCCGAAGGCGTCTTTGCCATCCAGTTCGACAATAAAGTTCAGGCTTTTGTTAACCAACCGGGGGAAAGGGTGAGAAGGATCCAGTCCTATAGGGCTGACCACCGGCAGAATTTCTTCATCGAAATAATTGCGCACCCACTCTGCCTGTTCCGGCGTCCATTCCATACGCCGCACAAAGTGAATGTTTTGCTGCTCCATTTCGGGAATCAGCACATGGTTCAGAATGTCGTACTGCTCGTCGATATATTCATGGGCGATGCGGCTGATCTCGCTCAGCGCCTGTTCCGGCATTATCCCATCAGCGCCCAGGGTTTCCCGGCCGTATTTGATCTGCTGGCGCAGCCCTGCCACCCGAATCTCGAAGAATTCGTCCATATTGCTGCTAAAAATACAGCAAAAAATCAGCCGGTTAATCAGCGGATGAGTGGTATCCAGCGCCTGCTTCAATACTCGATAATTGAACTGAAGCTGGCTCAGCTCACGGTTGAAGTAGTTTTCACTGGCGTCCAGATCAATCACTTCACCTTCAGCTGGAAGGTCTATGGGAGCGGGTACGCTCTGCCCCCCGCTTGCTGTGAGATTTCTGACAATTTCCGCTCTCATGGCCTTTGATTTCCTGTCTGATTACCCCCCTGCCTCTTCCCGACAAGGGGTAGTCCGTTAACAGCCTCAGCGCTGCTTGTCCCGCATCAGGCGGGCGGCTCGCACGGCGAAGTATGTCAGAATGCCATCTGCTCCGGCACGACGCATCGACATCAGGCTCTCCATCATGACAGTGTCTCCGTCAAGCCAGCCGTTCTGCTCCGCCGCCATATGCATAGCGTACTCGCCGCTAACCTGGTACACGAATGTTGGTACCTGCAGTTCGGTTTTTATCCGGTGCACAATATCCAGATACGGCATGCCGGGTTTGATCATCACCATGTCAGCGCCCTCGGCAAGATCCATCATCACTTCATGAATCGCTTCATTGCTGTTGGCCGGGTCCATCTGATAGGTGGTCTTATCACTTTTTCCCAGATTGGCGGCCGAACCGACGGCGTCCCGGAATGGGCCGTAATAACCGGAAGCATACTTGGCAGAATAGGCCAGAATACGCGTATTAATATGTCCTGCGGATTCCAGCGCCTCACGAATGGCAGCAACACGGCCATCCATCATATCGGAGGGCGCAACGATATCTGCACCGGCATCAGCGTGTGAAACCGCCTGATTAACCAAGGCTTCAACGGTAACGTCGTTCAGCACATAGCCTTCGTTATTGATGATGCCATCCTGGCCATGGGTGGTGAACGGATCCAGTGCCACATCCGTGATAACGCCCAGCTCGGGATAAGCCTTTTTCAGTGCCCGAACAGCCCGCTGTGCCAGCCCGTCGGAATCCCAGGCCCCGGAGCCGGACAAGTTCTTTTTCTCCGCAGACACAACTGGAAACAGGGCTATTGCAGGAATCCCCAGCTCCACCAGCTCTGCAGCCTGCTCAACCAACAAATCAATGCTCAGGCGATCCACCCCCGGCATGGATGGCACCTGCTCGCGCTGTCCTTCCCCTTCCAGTACAAAAACCGGGTAAATCAGGTTGTCTGGCGTCAGTTGGTTTTCCCTTACCAGCCGACGGGAAAAATCGCTGGCGCGATTGCGACGCAAACGGGTAGCTGGAAAAACACGTGGCGTTGATAAAGACACAGAAAGCCTCCTGAATGGCACAATAATGAGTAGGACTGGAAATCCTGGCACCCTGGCGGCACCGTTGACACCATCATACACCTCCGGGGCTGCTGGTTGCAGGCTACCAACGTAGGCAAGCGCTGTCTGCGGAGCAACATTCAATCTGCAGCAGACTCCGGGAGGCTCATTTTTTGTAAGCTTTGCTATTGAATAGAATCGAGCGCCCTGGCCCGGACTCGCTCAGCTTCGCTGAAATACTTTTCCCGCAACTGGCTCAGACTTTTTTCTCTCTCAAGCTCTGCCAAGCCAGACTCCGCCAAGGCATCACGCTCTTGAGCATACGACTGCCACCGACGATTCCAATCCCTTTGTTCTGCGTCCAATGCTTCCAACCTTTGGGCAGCTTCATCACCAAATTCTTGACGCCGCCAGGCTCGCAAAGCCTCCGGGTCGTTAGCCATCTCTTCTCGCGCCTGCTCATAGCGAGAAAACTTTCGAGTATCCTCGCGAGCCTGCCTCAGAGGTTCAGGCAAGGCCATTTCAGCCTCGGCAAAGGCCTTCTCGCGCTGCTCGTGCGTCAGATTGCTGTCTCTGGCAATGCTTCGCTTTCTGAGTTGATAGCGATCTATGGCTTCTTCTTGCGCAAAAAAAGCCTCCGCCGTATCTGCGTCCAACCAGGTTCTACGCAACGCCTGAATCTCCAGCATCCGGCGCTCCATTTCACCCGAACCGGAAATCCCTGCTTCTCCGTAAGCCGCCTCAAGATCCGACAAGGCAAGCTTGTAATCCAGGTAACGGCCAAGAGTGTCGAGAGCCTGCCCTCGCGCAGGCTCTTCCAGCACTGAAAGGGCAAGCCGTACTCTTGCTACCAACTGCGACAGATCTTCTTCACCCAAAGCCGATAGATAGTACTCAAACAACTGCCGCAACTCCCCTGTGGGGATGAGGTTGCCAAAACGGTCTGTTATCGCCCAACCGCCAGGCTCCGTTGTGCCTTCCAACGACGCCGGTAACTGTTCTGGCACCTCAAGCTCAGCGGAGTCGTCAACAAGTCTGGAAGGATTTTGCAGCCGGCCAGCAGCAAAGCCCGCGTCATCCGTTCTCAGATTATCGGGGCGTTCAGCAGAACGAACGGAAACAGGCTGATTTCGGGCACTATCCGCCAGCAGCCAGAGTGCAATCACAACTGCTATGATTACGGGGACGGCAAAGGAGAGTTTGGAAACAGATTTCATGATAGAGGTCAGTTCCGGCCATAGGTGGCTTGGCTACAATCCGGGGAAACAAGGACCGTAACGCTTTCAAGAGCCATATTAAGCGGAAACTGGGCGCGTGACCGAGACAGACCGCAAAAACAGGCCGGAGCATGCAGCCCCGGCCTGCAAAGACAATGCTCAGAGCGCGCGGTTATTAAAGCCTGTCTCCACCTTACGAGGGGAGTCAACGCGGAAAGATGTCTCAACTTCCTGGATTTTGCCGCCTTGGCTCAGGAAAGCATCGATATCCTGCTGTAGCTGCGCCCGTACCCGTGCCCTGCCAGCGATAGAATGTGTATCGTCACTCTCGCTGCCCGTACTAGCCCAGTTACCGGATTGCTCCAGATTGCTTTCGTCGAACTCGCTCATGGTTTTCTCCATCAACGAAAACAGTGTTACAAGCGCGGCAAACCAAATAAAGCAGCCGCACTCCGCCTCGACCAGCCGCTACTGCGGCGCCGTCTTGGCGTCTTTATAATCTGCTTTTCACGACAGAGCTATTACCGACAACATGTTTTTTGTAAATATTTGTAACAACCACTAACCTGATGAATTTTAAAGATAAAATAAAGGTAAAAAAAAGTGTTTGCCCTGAACCAAAGAATGAATCAATATTCACTAATAGCGGGAGCCCGAAATGGCTTATCGTGAAACGGAAAAGATGCGACTGCGTAAAGCCGCAGCACGTCAGCGGATCGCTGAGTGCACCTATGAGTGCGTTGCCGAAGGCGGCTTTCGCAACGCAAGAATTACTCGCATTGCGCAGCTTGCGAATGTTGCCACAGGAACGATCTACCGGCATTTCGAGTCGAAAGAAGACTTGTTTGCTGAAATCTTCCGACAGGCCACGCAGCGTGAAATAGACAAGGTTACGAAAGCACTGGCAACACCGGGAAGTGCTACAGAGAGACTGGAAAAAGCATTGCGGCAATTTGCCGAGCGCGCATTGAAAGGGCCCGTAATGGCCTGGTCCCTCATTGCAGAGCCGGTGGACCCGAAAGTTGAGGAAGAGCGGCTGGCTTACCGAAAGGCCTACGCCGGCCTGTTTGAACAGGCGATCCGGGAAGGTATCGAAGAAGGGTGCATTCCGGATCAGAACCCCCGCCAAAGCAGCACCTGCCTGGTGGGGGCTATTGCGGAAAGCCTGGTTGGGCCTTTATCACCAACCCAGATCGGGCAGGCAACCGAAAAAGAAACCGAGAACAACGACCAGCTGGTCAACACCATCATCTGCTTTTGCATACAGGGGTTGACCGGCACGAGGAGGTAGTTATGAATACCCCACAGCCCACGTCCGGAACACCCGAAGAACATGGTGATCGCTATTTGGCGATCACCCACGAGGTAGTCAACCAGCCCCCACCGCTGGAAAACTACAACCTGTATGAGCAGGACATTGCCCTGCAGAAGGCTGTGCACCGCGAAGGAGCGGGGAAGGCGGAAAGCGACCTGAAAGCCTTTGGCGCGCTGGCTGGCAGCGCCGCAACCATCGATCTCGGTTTTCGGGCCAATAACAATAAACCGGTGCTCAATACCCACGACCGCTTTGGCCACCGCATCGACGAAGTGGATTTCCACCCCTCGTACCACGAACTGATGGGCATTGCCTTTGAAAGCGGTCTTCACAGCAGCCCTTGGACAAACCCCGGCAAAGGCGCACATGTAACCCGCGCAGCAAAATACTATATGCACTCCCAAGTGGAAGCTGCACACTGCTGCCCGGTCACCATGACCTTTGCGGCCATGCCTTCCATTCGCAAACAACCGGAGCTTGCAGCGCTCTGGGAATCCCGAATACTGGCCAACAGCTACGACTCCCGCAACGTCCCCGATAGCCAGAAGAGCTCAGTAACCATTGGCATGGCAATGACCGAAAAGCAGGGTGGCAGCGACGTACGCTCAAACAGCACCCTGGCCTACCCGGTAGGAGCCAAAGGCCCGGGCCAGGCTTATGAGCTGGTAGGCCATAAATGGTTTGTCTCCGCACCTATGTGCGATGCTTTTCTGGTATTGGCCCAGGCCCCCGGCGGCCTGTCCTGCTTCCTGATGCCACGCTGGCGCCCGGACGGAACCAAAAACCCCTGGCAGATCCAGCGCCTGAAAAACAAAATGGGCAACGTAGCCAATGCCTCCAGCGAAGTAGAGCTGCGCGGCGCACTGGCATGGATGATTGGCGAAGAAGGCCGCGGCGTACCTACCATCATAGAAATGGTTGCCATGACCCGTTTCGACTGCATGATTGGCAGCTCTGCAGGCATGCGCCAGGCCGTCGCTCAGGCCACTCACCATTGCCGTCACCGGAGCGCCTTTGGCAACAGGCTCATTGACCAGCCACTGATGCAAAACGTACTTGCTGACCTGGCCCTGGAGAACGAAGCCGCCCTCGCCTACACCTTGCGAATCGCCCGAGCACTGGATAGCCAGGATCAGGAACACGAACGCCTTTTGGCACGGCTTGCTACACCTGTTGGCAAATACTGGATCTGCAAACGCACACCTAACCACGCCTACGAAGCCATGGAATGCATTGGCGGCAGCGGCGTGATGGAAGACTGCATCATGCCCCGCCTGTTCCGTGAATCCCCGGTGAATGCCATCTGGG
Source organism: Marinobacter sp. DY40_1A1 (assembly GCF_016597815.1). Lineage (GTDB taxonomy): Bacteria > Pseudomonadota > Gammaproteobacteria > Pseudomonadales > Oleiphilaceae > Marinobacter > Marinobacter xiaoshiensis. Next base: position 322,643 of record NZ_VCHA01000002.1, read on the forward strand.
AAGGCAGCGGCAACGTACAGTGTCTGGACACCCTGCGCGCCATCCAGAAAGAACCCGAAACCCTCGATGCCTTCTTCCTGGAGGCCGCCAAGGCAAAGGGGGCAGACCGCCGCTTCGACCAGTTCCTGGCACAGCTGCAAAATGACTTCGCCGACATCAGCGACTTCCAGTACCGCGCCCGCAACCTGGTTGACCGGCTGGCCCTGGTCATGCAAGCCTCCCTGCTATTACGCAACGGTGACAAATCCGTGGCCGATGCCTTCTGCGCTTCACGGCTGCAGTCCAATGGCGGCATGAACTACGGCAACCTGCCCTCGGGGATTGATGCTGCGGCTATTATCAAGCGGGCAACGCCTGTAGTAGGCTAGAGCTGGTGTCCACCAAGACATCAATATATGAGCTTGTTGGACTCCACTTGAATTGTTCGAGAACCGGCGAGGCAAGGCTTTCCAAAACTGTGCGGAGCCAGGGATGGCGGAGCCCAAGCGTCACATGGATGTGCCGCAAGGAGCGTGTTTTGGAAAGCCTTGCCTCGTCGGTTCCAGCACCAAAGCCGGAAAATCTATGTCTGAAACACTCAGAAGACTGCTGAAAGAGGGCAAAGCGCCCCAACACAACACCGCGATAACACCCCACGTAGGCGTACTCACCTTGCACTTCCAGCTCTACGGCTGTGAGGACCTCAAAGCCAAGCGCAAAGTCTTCACCCCGCTACGCGCTGTCTGGGGCAAAGAGCCCGACTTGGCCGTGGCAGAAACCGCTGACCTGGAAGCTCTCGACTGCGCCACCTGGACCATCGCAGCCCTCGGCACCTCCTCGCAACAAATCACCCAGCGCCTCGATCAGGTAGAAAAAGCCATTCAGGAAAAGGTCGATGCAGCCATACTCGACATACACCGGGAAATTCTCTGAACAAGCCCAGTGGCACAACATTTGAGCAGCCCGTATACTACGCCCCCTCAGGGATGCCAGTGTGCCTGGAAGCTACAGGTGACAAGTAACCAATGCCGGAAACAGACCCCGGCTGTATCCGTCGGGCATCCGGAACAGGCCCTGCGGATGACCACTGATCGTGTGTGGTATCTATGACCGGCAAGAAAAAAACGGCCCAGGCCTCCATTGAAGCCATGTATCGCGTGTTCACCGTGCCCGAGGCACCGGAGTCCACACTTAGCCGTATTGACCAGAATATTTCCAGCAACCTTGCAGGCTTCCTGCAGGAGCACATTGTTGCCGTTGAACGGGATCTTGCAGACGTCGAGAAAAACTTCTCCGACTACGCCATCCCGGAAAAGCCCGTGTTCGTTTCCGAGCAGGCTCAGTTCCTGCTCGACAAACTGGTTGCCAACTCCGTTCACACAGCATCACCCGCCTTTATCGGCCACATGACATCAGCGCTGCCCTACTTCATGCTGCCGCTGTCGAAAATCATGATCGCCCTGAATCAGAACCTGGTAAAAACTGAAACCTCCAAGGCCTTTACGCCCATGGAGCGACAGGTTCTGGGCATGATTCACCGGCTGGTGTATCAGGAAGACGGCGCCTTTTACCGGAAGTGGATGCACGACCCTCGCCACTCCCTTGGGGCCATGTGCTCAGGTGGCACAGTCGCCAACCTGACAGCACTGTGGGTTGCTCGCAACCGCGCTTTCCCCGCTGAAGGCAGCTTTCGTGGACTGCACCAGGAAGGTCTGTTCCGCGCACTGAAGTACTACGGTTACGAAGGTGCTGCCATAGTGGTATCCCGCCGAGGGCATTATTCTCTGGGCAAAGCCGCCGATGTATTAGGCCTTGGCCGTGAATCCCTGGTGGCGGTAGACACAGACGACGACAACCGAATCCAGACCGACGCCCTGCGCGACAAGTGTCTGGAGCTGCAGAAACAGAAAATCAAGGTTATGGCCATCTGCGGCATTGCCGGCACCACCGAGACCGGCAACGTTGACCCGCTGGACGCCATGGCAGACATCGCCCGGGAATTCGGTGCCCATTTCCACGTAGACGCAGCCTGGGGCGGCCCGACACTGTTCTCCCGGACCTACCGGCATTTGTTGCGGGGCATAGAGAAGGCGGATTCAGTCACCTTCGATGCCCACAAGCAGCTGTATGTGCCTATGGGTGTTGGTTTGGTGGTATTCAAAGACCCCAGCCTGGCTAGTGCTGTTGAGCACCACGCCCAGTACATTATCCGCAAAGGCTCCCGCGACCTGGGCTCTACCACGCTGGAAGGCTCGCGCCCCGGCATGTCGATGCTGATCCATTCCGGCCTGAAAATCCTCGCCCGGGAAGGCTACGAGATTCTGATTGATCAAGGCATCGAAAAGGCGGCAAGCTTCGCCGAAATGATCGAGGCCCAACCAGACTTCGAGCTGGTGACCCGCCCTGAGCTGAACATTCTTACCTACCGCTACTGCCCGGAAAACGTGCAGCAGGCCTTGGCTTTAGCTGATCCCCTGCAGGCAGAAAAGCTGAATGCTTGTTTGAACAGCATTACAAAATTCATCCAGAAAACCCAGCGGGAACGGGGCAAGGCGTTTGTGTCGAGAACCCGGCTGGAGCCTGCCTGTTACTACAAATTCCCGTGCATTGTGTTCCGGGTTGTTCTGGCGAACCCGCTGACCACGCCTGAAATCCTCGCCGACATTCTGGAAGAGCAACGTGAGCTTTCAGGGGATGAAGGAATTCAGGACGAAATCAGGATATTGCACCAAATGGCGGATGCGGTGCTGAAACAGCATGAGCAGGGTCAGAAGCAAGCCTGACGTAGTGGAATTACCCTTCAGGAACCGCAAGGGAGGGAATCAGGCTTCCAAAACACACTGTAAATACCTCCCTGTACGCTCGGCTCCGCTTCTCACTGCTTATTGCTCCTGCGGCGCAGTGAGAATCCTGGGTTGGCCGTCCTTGGCCAACCCGTGAAGAGCTTTTCGCTCTTCACCCATGGCTTCGCACGGTTTTGGAAGCCTGATTCCCTCCCTCGCTCCGTGCTAGCCTCTAATACCGGATTTCCGGGGGCAACTAACTCAGTAAAGCGCCTCTTCGTCATCCAACACTTCGTCAATAATTTCCAGGAACATTCGATCCGCATCACTCCACTTTTCCGGAATACGGATAGTCGTGTTAGCACTGATCTCCCGGGCTATCAGCTCGTCGGAATCTGGCTGTGAACGATACTTGCGGGCAATGTCGATAGACTTTACCGCAATGGTCGGATCGCTCAACACCTTTTTGATGAACACTCGAAGCTCATCAATCACCTTGGCCTGACGACGGCTTTCAATCGGTGTACTCATACCTCACCCTCCGGGCAAATAAGTTCTGGGGGAGCATGAAGCTCCTGTAGCATAGACACAGTATGGCCAAACCCGCGCGTTACAACCAGCCAACTCGTTAGACGAACAACCCACGCAAAGTGAAAAACAGTATCGCCGCCATAATGGCCGAGGCAGGCACTGTGATAATCCAGGCAGCCGCTATCCGCACAAGGTGAGACCGCTTGACCATTTCTTCTTTGTAGATTTTCTTGAGGCGTTTGCGGTCCGACTTGGTCAGGGGCACATGCTTCTTCTTCTTGGCCCGCTTGAGAAGCTTCTCCATCTCCTCAACGGAGGCGTTGCGGAAGTCATCCAGAAAAGGCTTGAGACGCTCAAGATCATCCTCATCACGCTCTTCCATGATCTTGTGCAACTGAGTCGCGTAATTGGATTTCAGGTATTCGCGCAGGAAGCCCACACCGAAAACACCACCAATGGCAATATGCGTAGAGCTCACCGGCAAACCCAGTTGCGATGCCAGAATAACTGTAAGCGCAGCCGACAGTGCGATACAGAAGGCACGGGTCTTATCCAGCTCGGTAATTTCGCTGCCCACGGTTTTGATCAGGCGCGGACCAAACAGCATCAAGCCGACCGTTAAACCCAAAGCGCCAATCATCATGACCCACAGAGGTATGCTTGAAGCCGTCGCTATCGCACCGTTAGATAGCGCATCGTTGATGGCCGCGAGCGGGCCGATGGCATTCGCTACGTCGTTTGCACCGTGGGCAAAGCTCAATAGCGCAGCCGCGAATATCAGTGGCCAGGTGAATAGGGTATTTACCCCTCCTGCACTGTTTTCCATGGTAGCTGCGCGACGGGAAGCCAGAGAGCGCACGATAAAAAAGGAAACTACAGCGGCACCCAAACCGACCAGAGAGGCCTGAAGGAAATCCACCTCAACAATTTTCTTTACGCCTTTGATCATCAGGTAGGTGCCAAAAGCCCACGCCATGACGGCGACAAGCCAGGGCACAAAGGTTCGCGCAGCAGGTATTACGTTCTTCCGGTAGAGCACTGTCTTATTGATAATAAATAGCAACAGGGCAGCCAGGGCACCACCAAGAACAGGCGAAATGACCCAGCTGGCAGCAATCTTGGCCATAACACCCCAGTCTGCGATGCCCCAGCCACCCGCCGCAATACCTGCGCCGAGAACGCCACCTACAATAGAGTGGGTGGTGGATACCGGCGCACCCATCCAGGTTGCCAGGTTGAGCCAGAGCGCGCCCGCAAGCAGAGCTGCAGTCATCAGCCAGACAAAGGCACGGCCATCTTCCAGGTTTGTGGGGTCAATAATGCCGCCCTTGATGGTAGAGACAACATCGCCGCCCGCAATCAACGCACCAGCGGACTCAAAGATACCTGCCAGAATAACCGCTGCGCCCAGAGACAGAGCGCCAGAGCCCACCGCAGGGCCAACATTGTTCGCAACATCATTAGCGCCTATATTGATAGCCATATAGCCGCCGATGACAGCCGCAGCCATGAGCAGCGTGCTATTGGGCAACCCTTCACTGAAGGAACCTACCGCCAGCCAGACACCGAGCAGAAACAACAGGCTGAGCCCGACCCTGTATCGCTCTGTAGAGTTGCTGGTAAGAAGGGTATCCAGAAATCCGCTTGAACGGGCCATAACAGAATAGGTCTCATTTGGTCTGAATGGAGAACGAACCGCCGTGTTGCGCGCAACTATAAATTTTTTACCCTGAAATTGAAACAAATGTGCGTCTGCGCGACCCGGTCACACAATACACTCGAAATAGATGCATACCTACCATTGCCTGATTCATAATGGGTAAAGAGCCAGAGTACTAAGGAAAAGCGTTGCATATACCTATAGGGCCGCTATGACAAAATACTCAACTCTGGGCTACCAAGCTGCCCAGGAACGCGAAAGCGCACAGATTTCACTGGTGCTCACCTGGCTGTCACTCGCTGCGATTCTGACTCTGATTGGCATTGGCGCAAAGGCATGGAGCTCCGCGCACTACAGCCACGCTTTTGCTCTTTGGGGGTTTATTCTTCCGGTCGCTGCAAACATGGCCTGGTTTGCCATCTACCGTAATCGGGACGTACAAAAAACCGGGCTTCTGGTTACTGTCAGTTTTCTCTTTACTTACCTGATAGCCTCCGGTGGCGAGAGCAACACAGGCCCCCTGTGGTTCTATGTGTTTCCGCCTCTGTTGTTTTTCCTCACCAATCTGAAAACCGGCACCCTGATTCTGCTACTGGTCTATCTGGTTGCCATTATTGTGTTCCAGTTTCCCGGCCTGCCTTTTGTGCAAGCGGAGTACAGCAGTGACTTCAAGCTTCGCTTTTTTGCAACGCTGACCTTTGAATCTATTTTCTGTTTTGTTCTGGAAGCTAGCAGACTGAAGGCTCGTAACGAATTACTGGATCTAGCACTGACCCACGAGCACGCCGCCAAAACCGATGAGCTCACCGGTCTTTCCAACAGGCGCGACATCCTGAACCGGCTGTCGGAAGAGTTTTCCCGGTACCAGCGTACCGGACATCACTTCTCCATTGTCCTGATCGATTTGGACCTCTTCAAGAATATTAATGACCATTACGGCCATAGCGCTGGTGATGCCGCTCTCAAACAGTTTGCAATAGTTGTGCAGTCCGTTATCCGCCAAACAGATGTGGCGGCACGCTGGGGCGGCGAGGAGTTTCTGTTGCTGCTACCGGATACCTCCCTGATTCCAGCGCTCACATTAGCCGAACGCTTGCGCAGCGAAGTAGCACGGGAAAATTTCAGTTTCCAGGGGCAGGATTTACCCATAACCATAAGTGCAGGTGTCTGCTCTATTTCTCAAGCTGATTCCATCGATAACATGCTTCGCCAGGCCGATTTACACCTATACAGCGCCAAGGAAGCCGGGCGCAACCGGATTGCACCTCGGGTGCGCAGCCAGGCTGCAGACACCCAAAATGCGCCAAGCGCTTGAGGCTGGCTGGCCAGGCCGATACTATCCGGCACCAAAGGAACCCCGGCAATCCGCTTTGCACAGAACAGGTAATGACATGACAGATATTCGAATTCTGGTGGGCAGCGTCTACGGAGGCGCACTAATGACAGCCAGAGCCATCAAACAGGCCCTGGATGCTGATGGATATTCAGTTAAGGTTCTGGAAAACCCGGTGTTGGATGATATAACGGGTGATGCATCCCCCCTGCTGGTTTGCACATCTACCACCGGTGAAGGCGAAATTCCGGGTAATCTTTTACCCTTTTATATCGCTTTACGGGACCAGTTGCCGCAACAGCCAGGGCGCCCCTTTGGCATCATTGTTCTGGGGGACAGCTCCTACGGCGATACGTTTTGTGGTGCCGGCGAGCTAATGGAAGAAGCACTTTATGAAACCGCTGCCCGAAAGGTTGGCGACACTCTGCGCATTGATGCGCTGGAAACCCAGGAGCCAGAAGAAGAAGCTTTGCCCTGGGTGCGTGAATGGGTATCCACTGTATCAAACTAAGCGCGGCTTAAGTCGCCATTTGCTACAGTTCATACTGATTTTGGATAACAATCACAATTAGCGGTGAATCGTGACAAGGTTCCAATGGTCTCGCATTCTGGCAGCACTCACGCTGCTTGTGTCCCTGGCGTTTAACTGCCAGGGCGCCGAGGCTTTTCATTACCCTAATGTCGAGTTTCTGCGTCTGGCACCGGACGCACAGCTGTCACCTGAAGAGGCGTCCGCTGCAACGGGCTGGCAGCCTCTTACAAACAGTAGCGCTAACTTTGGCTACACCCGTGATACTGTCTGGTTCCGCTTCAACGTTCCTGTTGATAGGCAGATTAATCTGCTTGAAATCAGCTACTCCCATCTGGATCACGTTGCGTTTTACCTGATGGAAAATGGCGAGATTGCCGAGACAACCGTAACCGGGGACCACTACCCCTTTACAAGCCGCCCCGTTCTCAACCGCCATTTCTTGTTCCCGTTCAGTGCAAACATCAATACTGACCAACAGATATTTCTTGAGGTAAAAACAACAGGCACGTTGCAGGTGCCGCTGACACTATGGAATGCCCAGACGTTTTTCGAACATGCATCAATTGAGGAACAAATCCACGCCATCTATTACGGCGTGCTCATCAGCGTTATCTTCTTTAATTTGTTTGTATTTTTTGCACTGCGGGAGAACGTTTATCTCTTCTATGTACTATCAACGCTAAGCTATCTGTTATTGATTGCCAGCCTGAACGGCACCGCCTTCCAGCTGTTATGGCCAAAAAGCCCGGAACTTCATAGCTGGACCATGCTGCTCTCCGTCCCCTTAGCAGTCATATTTACCCTGCTGTTTTCACGATCTTTTCTCCAGCTTGAACAGTCCGGGCCAATACTGAATCGGGTTGCCCTTGGTTTTGTCGCCATAAACGCCATTATGATCGCTGCCACCGGCGTGCTTGATTACAGCTCAGCCATCCGCCTGTCGGTCGCTGTGGCCATTCCAAGCACACTGCTTCTCACCATAATTGGCCCGCTGCAGTGGATACGCGGCAACCCCCAAGCTGGCTATTACACGATAGCCTGGTGCGCACTATCAGTGGGCAGTGCCATTACTGCCGCCAATAAAGCCGGGTTTCTCCCAAACAGTTTTATAACCACCTACGGCATGGAAATCGGGTCTGCACTACAGGCAGTTCTGCTCGCCCTGGCCCTGGCGGCAAGGTTAAACCAGGAGCGACAGGAAAAAGTAGAGGCCCGCGAAGCAGAACTGAAAGCCATGACAGCCCGGCGCTCTGCTGAACTCAAACTCATTGAAAATGCACTGCACAACTCGCTCACCGGCCTGCCAAACCGCACCAACTTTGAAATGCAGGTGAATGACCTGATTCGCCGGTCACCAGACACTCGACATGGCATTGTTGTCATCCACCTGAATAACCTGCAATCTGTGACCAAGACTCTTGGCCACCAGAACAGCGATCTTATATCGGAGTTGGCCTCAAAGAATGCAAACGCTATTGCGCGTCAGATTCCGGGCATAATTTCCCTGGGGCAGCATAATGGACGCAGCTTTTACACGGCCTCTCTCGACCTGGAAACCCTGGTGTGCGTGGTGGATGCGGACACATCAGAGCATGCCCGCCGAGCCGTTGTACGTGCTCTGGACGCTATCCGAAGCCCCGTTGACTATCTTGGCATGCAGATCCCGCTAAATGCCCAGCTTGGGGTCGCTGTGTCGCCGGCTCATGGCACAGACGCATCTTCGTTAATTCGCAGAGCCTCAATAGCAGAGAGTTCCGAGCGTGCCCGTGAGCGGGGAATTGCGTATTACACCCCCTCCATAGACTCGTACAGCGCCAGCCGTCTCACAATGGTTTCAGCGTTACAGAAAGCCCTTGTAAATAATGAGCTAGCGCTTCATTTGCAACCAAAGCTGGATTTGAGAACCAGCAGAATCTCAGGAGTGGAAGCGCTCATTCGCTGGCCCGCACGAGAACAGCCTGTTCCTGCAGACGAGATCATCACCCTCGCGGAACAGACAGGGCTGATCAAACCACTCACCCGATGGGTGCTGGAGCAGTCACTTGAGCTCCGAAGCCGTCTTCTCGATAGTGGCCACCTTCTCGATCTCTCGGTGAACATTTCACCCAACAACCTCCGGGAGCCGGATTTTCCGATTTTTGTAAAACGCCTGATGGGCGCTCATTTGCAGCACAGAGGTGCGATCATCTTTGAAGTCACGGAAACATCGATGATGCAGGATCCAGTCAACGCCCTGAAAGCTCTTAACTCACTGGCTTACGAAGGCATTCCGGTTTCCATTGATGATTTCGGGTCTGGTTATTCCTCGCTTTCCTACATCAAGCAATTACCCGCCAGCGAGATCAAGATCGACCGATCGCTTATAACGGATCTGGCTACCCGGGAAGAAGACAGAGTTATTGTTCAGACAACAATCAACATGTGTCACAGCCTCGGCTACCAGGTTGTGGCCGAGGGCGTGGAAGATGAGGCTACTGCAGATCTACTGAAAGGAATGGGCTGCGATATGATTCAGGGCTATTTCCTGAGCCGGCCTCTGCCACTTGAGCAAATGCTGGCCTGGCTCTCCAAAAGGCGTGAAGCAGTCACCAAACAACACGCCCCCGGATAATAATCAACAAAGGCTGTTAACGCCTGCGAATCAGTGCTTCCTGCACAGCAGATGCCACCAGAACACCCTCCTGATTAAAGAAGTTACCCCGGTTGAAACCCCGCCCGGCCGACGCACTCGGGCTGTCCTTGTCATAAAGCAACCAGTCCTCCATGCGAAAATCCCGGTGGAACCACATGGCATGATCAAGACTTGCAGCCTGCAACTCCTTGTTCATAAACGATACACCATGGGGGTTAAGGGATGTTCCCAAAAACGAGAAATCCGATGCGTAGGTAAGCAGGCAGCGGTGTAAAACCGGGTCGTCAGGCAAAGGGCCCAAAGCACGGATCCAGCTTTGCTTAAGGGGTGGGCGCTTGTCCGGCTGAAACGGATTCGTGGGGTTCACTGGCCGGATTTCTATAGGACGGTCACGGGTCATAATCTCCCGCAAGGCTTCTGGCGCCTGTGGAGCCATCATCTTGCCCCAATCCTGCTCGGAGCGAAGGGTTTCAGGGTTTGGCGCATCGGGCATCTCCACCTGGTGCTCAAAACCTTCCTCAGAGGCATGAAACGACATGGAGCCGGTCAGGATTTCCTTGCCGTCCTGGCGGGCAATGACCCGGCGAACAGAAAAACTGCGTCCATCACGAACCCGCTGAACCTCATACTCTATAGGCATTTTCTTGTTGCCGGGCCGCAAGAAATAGGCATGCAGGGAGTGGCAGAGGCGATCTTCGACCGTATGGCTGGCAGCCATTAGAGCCTGCCCGAGAACCTGCCCTCCAAACACATGGGGGAATCCCAGATCCTGGCTCTCGCCCCGATAGTGGTCACCGCCAGTGGGCGCAAGATACAGCAGTTCCACCAGTTTTTTTGTAACGTCAAGCATGCCTGCTCCTGTTGATTCGTTAGCTCACGAAGGGTTTTCTACCGCAAGCGGGGAACTTTCGCAACGAAAAGCGCCAACAGGAGGCAGCACATTCAAGAATGAATGGGCGGTACCACTTTGGAGAGCGCCTGCTTTTCCAATGCAAACCGGCCGGTAACCGCAAACCCCAGAACATCTCCCTCCGGGTTTTTGAACAGGGATTTTACATGGGTGCCATCCTGCTCGGTTTCCCAACTGCCTTGCGCATCCGATGGCGGTGGGCACACCGCTGCCGGGCAACATGGAGTTTTAATCATCACCGGCATGGTGCCATAGGTTACCTCTGTGGGCTCTCCAGTCAGGGTTTTTGCAAGGGCGCGGGCGCATGCCATCAACGGCAAAACATAAAGCAATACATGGCCATCCACCTCAGCACAGTCCCCCAAGGCATAAACATCCTTGGCCGAGGTTTCCAACAGCCTGTTTACTGTAACCCCACGGCCAACCTCGATCCCCGCTGCTCTCGCCAGTTGCGTACGGGGCCGCAAACCGACAGCAGAAATCACAATGTCCGCTGGCAGTGATTCACCATTCGCGAGGAACAGTTTTACACCTGCCTCAGCCGGCTCTAAACGCTCCACCACGGTTTCCAGATAAAACCGCACGCCCAAGGCTTCCAGTTCCTGCTGCACCGCGTTCGCGGCGACTGGAGGCAGCAAACTCGGCATGACAGCATCGGAAGGCGCAATTACATCCACCTCGTAGCCGCCATTACGCAGGTCGTTGGCAAACTCGCAGCCAATTAGCCCGGCACCCATAATAGCCACTCGGCCACCCGGCTTCAGCGCCTTGCGGAACACCCGGTAATCTTCCAGATCGTTGATCGGGAAGACTCGCTCCTGACCATCACCGGGTATCGTCAGCCGAATCACATCTGCACCCCAGGCCAGCACCAGCTTGCTGTATGTCAGGCTTCCGTCACCCAGCAATAATCGGTGGCCGTTGGTGTCTATGCCGGTCACGGTAGTGAAGGTACGCAGCTCCAGGTCCAATTGCTCAGCCATTGCCGCAGTGGCTGCCTGAGCCAGACCGTCTGCATCCTTACCTTTGGAAAACCCGGTAGACAGCATGGGCTTGGAGTAGCTGACGCCATCATCGGCGGTCACCATAACAATCCGCACGTCTTTATCCTGCTTACGGATTTCACGGGCCAGGGAGTAACCTGCCAAACCGGTTCCGACAATTACGATGGGGGTCTGCTCTGTCATAGCCATGCTCCGTTCGGGTTCAACCGATCTCGATCATTTCAAAATCTTCCTTGCCCACACCGCAGTCGGGGCAAACCCAATCTTCGGGCACATCATCCCAGGCAGTCCCGGGCTCAATACCATCCTCCGGCCAGCCTTCTGCTTCATCGTAAACCAGGCCACACACTACGCACTGCCACTTCTTCATAAACAGTCTCTCCACCACACTTTTTTGTGGCTGCAATGTTAATTGTCGAACAATACACCAGCAAGCGCTTTTTGCGCAGGCACACAGCAAAGCCTGCAACGCCGTTCATTTAAATGCACTGCGCCGCAATCATACGCGGCACATAATGATTGACCAATGCCAGCGAAGACGCTCTCGCAAGGTTTTTCTGCCAATTGTCGGTATTATACCCCCTCCCCTCCGCTGTCCCTCTCCGGTATAATCGCCCGTTTTACGACAGGACCGACCGTTATGAGCGATACCGTCGCCGAAATGAATCAGGTTATGGCCGAAGCTGATTGCCTGGTTGATGAGCAGCGAGTACAGACTGCCATTCGCAATCTTGCCGACGACATTACCGGCCGCCTCAAAGACAGCAATCCCCTGCTGTTTTGTGTGATGAACGGCGGTCTGATCTTTACCGGTCAGCTGTTGCCCCGCCTCAACTTTCCGGTACAGGCGGAATACCTGCATGCAACACGCTACAGGCAGGAAACCACCGGCGGCATTCTGGAATGGACACTTCAGCCCAAAGCCGACATGAAAGGCCGCACGGTGCTGGTTATTGACGACATCCTTGACGAAGGCACCACCCTCTGTGCGATAGCTGACTATTGCCTCAACCAGGGGGCAAAGGAGGTTCTGACGGCCGTACTGGTAGACAAGCAGCACGATCGCAAGGCGCGCCCGAATCTGAAGGCTGATTTCACCGGCCTGTATGTTGAAGACCGCTTTCTGTTTGGCTACGGCATGGACTACAAAGGATACTGGCGCAACGCTCCCGGGATCTATGCCGTTAAGGGCCTTTGATATCGAATCTTTTGCAGATAGGCCGGGCACGGCGATACCACCAACCAATTGGTATAGCTCTTTTGCAGCTGCCGGGTTGCGCAACCCGGAGGTGCATGGTCCGGCGAGTTACTGGCTGAAAGTTGAAGGCTCCTTCACCCGGGCACTGCAAAAACAGTGCGAGAGTTCGTTTCACGTAGAAGTGCAGCGCGAAGGCTTTGCCACACCCACCCTTGAAGAAGCCAGACGCCTGGGTATCCCTTTTCGCCAGCTCGCCTGGATTCGCGAAGTACGTCTGTGTGGCGATGGCGAGCCCTGGGTTCTTGCTCGCACCGTTATCCCCCTTGCTTGCCTCAAGGGTGAAGGCCGGCGGCTGCTTAATCTTGGCAGCAAACCCTTGGGCGCTTTCCTGTTCGGCAGCCGCGACTGGCAGCGCGGCCCTCTTGAAACCGGGCTCTGCACTGCTCCTTCAAGAGCCGGGCAATCGGAACCTGAACTTGCGCGTCGCTCCCTCTTCAGCAACAAGCAGAGCGCATTACTGGTCGGCGAATACCTGCTTCCTGTGCTTTACCGCGGGAACTGATGGGCTGCGGAGGAAGCTCCGACTTTCACCCCTGCCCGCCCACTGGCTATAATCCCTGCACATTTGCTTTCCACACATTCTGTTCCATGCCCCAAACGGATAGACCCATGCTGCCTGACGCCGTGCCAGAACACATACGGAGCCGATTAACCGATTACGCAAAACTGCTGCGCATCGACCGACCCATTGGCACTCTCCTTCTGCTCTGGCCCACATACTGGGCACTCTGGCTTGCCGGTGAGGGCAACCCCGGCATTGGCAACATCATCGTCTTCACTCTGGGCGTTTTCTTTATGCGTGCCGCCGGCTGCGCCATCAACGACTTTGCCGACCGGGACTGGGACAAGCACGTAAAACGCACCAAAGACCGCCCGCTAACCACCGGCCGGGTAAAGGCCTGGGAAGCGGTCGCCCTGTTTGGTGGTCTCTGTATTATCTCGTTCCTGATGGTGGTGCTTTTCACTAACACCCTCACGCTCTATCTGTCCTTTGGTGGCGCAGCGCTGGCGTTTATTTATCCCTTTTCCAAACGCTTCACCCATTTACCCCAGCTGTTCCTGGGCGCTGCATTTTCCTGGGCCATTCCCATGGCATGGGCTGCCGAAGCCGGCGAACTCAGCCAGATTACCTGGCTGCTGTTCACAGCCAACGTACTCTGGACTGTGGCCTACGACACCTTCTACGCCATGGTGGATCGCGATGATGATTTGAAAGTCGGCATAAAATCCACAGCCATCCTGTTCGGCGATGGCGACCGTGCAATCATCGGCGCACTCCAGGCCATGGTGGTGCTCATCCTGATAATTGTGGGCAACCGCTGTGAACTGGGTAGTTTCTATTACCTTGGGCTGGTTGCCATGGCCTGCCTGTTTATCTACCAGCAATATCTCGCTAAAGATCGCGAGCGAGATGGTTGCTTCAAAGCCTTCCTGAACAACAACTGGGCGGGGTTTGCGGTGTTCGCCGGGCTGGTTATTGACCTGATTGTCGCTTGAGGGCACTGAATACCAAAGCTGTCACACAACTGTAACACTCTGGCGCTGTAATAGTTCAGCAACACATCATGGTCTGAAACAGGTTAGAGAATATGTCTGGAAAAACCGTCCTGATTGTCGATGACGAACCCGCTATCCGAGAGATGATCGTTGTTGCGCTGGAGATGGCTGATTACGAATGTATCGAAGCCGCCGATGCCCTGGAGGCTCATGCCTTAATCGTCGACCGCCAGCCAGACATAGTGCTGTTGGACTGGATGCTCCCGGGTACCAGCGGCATAGAACTCGCGAGGCGTCTGAAAAAAGAAGAAACCACCGCAAACATACCCATCATCATGCTCACCGCCAAGGTTGAGGAAGACAATAAAATCCGCGGCCTGGAAATCGGGGCTGATGACTACATCACTAAACCTTTCAGCCCGAGAGAACTGGTCGCCCGCCTCAAAGCCGTGCTACGCCGGGCAACGCCCCCCGGCATCGACGACCCCATTGAAGTGGATGGCCTCACGCTGGACCCAGCCAGCCATCGCGTCACTTCAAACGAGCGCTCCCTGAATATCGGGCCCACTGAGTACCGCCTGCTGCAGTTCTTCATGACCCACCAGGAGCGGGTTTACACACGCTCCCAGCTTCTGGATCAGGTATGGGGCGGGAATGTGTACGTTGAAGAGAGAACGGTTGATGTGCACATTCGACGGCTGCGCAAAGCTCTAGGTGAACATCACGACTATCTGATTCAAACTGTGAGAGGCGCAGGCTACCGGTTCTCTACCCAGCCCGCCTGATCTGCGCCTGCAGCTCACCAACAGCACCACAAGGCTGTCCTTAATGCAGAATATCTGGTCGCGACATCTGCGCTTCACACTAGCCGGGCTTGCAGGCAGCACGCTTGCCGGCCTGTACTTTGGCCACCCGGTTTACGGCCTGACCACCGGCCTTGGGCTTTATCTGTTGTGGACGCTCTATCAAACCCGGAGTTTGGCGCATTGGCTGGCAGACCCGAACACCGGCCATGAAGCACCTCAAAGCATGGGCATCTGGGGCAGTTTCTTTGAAAAACTGCACAAGCTCACCCAGAGCTCACGGCAAACCCAGGAAAGGCTACGATCGCGCATAGATCGCATACAGGAATCCACAAATGCCATGCGCGACGGTGTCATCATGACCGATGCTCTCGGCGCTATGGAGTGGTGGAATGGGGCTGCAGAACATCTGCTGGGATTTCGCCGCTCTACGGATCAGGGGCAGTATATTTACAACTTCATCCGCACACCGGCTTTCAAAGCCTACTTTGACGCAAAAAACTACCGTGACCCCCTGGAACTGAGTTCGCCCGCGAAACCGCATATTCATCTGCAAATCCAGATCAGCCTGTTCGGGGAAGACGACCGTCTTATCGTGGCCAAGGATGTTTCCCGCCTGCATCAACTGGAGCAGATGCGTCAGGATTTTGTGAGCAACGTTTCCCACGAAATGCGTACACCACTGACGGTAATCAGCGGTTATCTGGAAACCCTGGTGGACAATGCCGATGATTTGCCCGCCAAGTGGCGGAGAGCCATCAACACAATGGCCACCCAGTCTTTTCGTATGGAAACGCTGATTTCCGACCTGATCCTTCTATCCCGGATTGAAACCGGAGAAGAGTCCGAGAACGACGTTCCAACAGACGTTGGCCAACTGGTGCGGCAGATCTGCCAGGACGCGCGAACCCTCAGCGGTGAAAATCAGCATGACATCAGCTTCGAAGCGAGCAGCGAGTACCTGATAAACGGTAATGAAAACCAGCTACGCAGTGCCTTCTCAAACCTTATCTTCAATGCGGTTAAATACACCCCGGCCCGGGGCAAAATCAAGGTGCTCTGGTTCACAGACAGTGAAGGGGGCCACCTTTCAGTTAACGACACAGGTGCCGGTATTGATGAGGTTCACATCCCCCGGCTCACCGAGCGCTTTTATCGTGCGGATCCCAGCCGACATAAAGACACCGGTGGCACCGGGCTGGGCCTGGCCATCGTCAAGCATGTATTGATCAATCACGATGGAAGCCTGGAGATCAAAAGCCGTCTCGGGGAAGGCAGTGAATTTGTCTGTCATTTCCCAACCGAGCGCTTAGTGTCGAAGACGACTGATTAAGCTAACGCTTGCCTGCCCGGAAACGGGCGATGAACCGGGAAAGGTCCTCCATTTTTTTTGGATCCTCATCCACAAACCGGATAGTGACGCTTACAAAATCAGTATCCTTGCGTTTGTCCACGGCCTGCAACTGATGCACGTAACCATTCAGCCGCGCCATCTGACCCTCGCCGGTTTCTATATCCACCACCGCCTGATCCAGAATGCCCGGAAAGGTTTGATCCCGCTTGGCAATCACCCGCACTTCCGTCAGGTTAATGTCTTTAACCACAGACTTCAGGGTACTGTCTGCAAAACGGATTGAAGCAAGACTCATGGCGCCCTTGGCCATCGTCGGCTTGGGCACTTCTGCGGATTGAGGGACAAGCGCGCCAGCCGTGGGCGTCGGCTGGCTCTCTTGCGCAGGCGCAGGCTCCCGCTTTTGTGTCAGCAGGGCCGCTGACTCCTTGAACGCATCGGCGGGCCCAGCCATGGATTTGCCACTCTGGCCCATAGCTGTGGTCAGTGTACTGCCCATTACCTTGATGATTTTTTTGCTTAACCCGTCCGGACTGAACGGCTTGCCAAGATATTCAGACACGCCTTCTTTCACGGCCTCAATCACATGGCTTTTGTCGCCCCGGCTGGTAATCATGATGAAAGGCACTTTTTCGTACTGGGGCTGCTGGCGCATCCATTGCAGCAATTCAAGGCCAGACATCTCTGGCATCTCCCAGTCGCACAGAATCAGATCAAACATCCCACGGGACATCAGCGACTGGGCCCGGCGGCCATTCTGGGCATCGGTAGTTTCGATTACTGGAAAGCGCTGGCGTATCGTCCGCTTAACCAGATCCCTTACAAAACTGGCGTCATCAACCACCAGCGCTTTCAGCGTTGCCATGTTTTGAACTCTTATGAATGTATGCCCCAACTATAGAACAAAGGCCCGCAGGGGAAACCCGCATGCTACAAAAAACCACAAACTTACAACCTGCAAGCCGCCAAAAAGTGTGTTGCATTGGCCACGTGCTGCAACAGGTTAAAGAACTGTCACCCCCATGAACCTTGTAAAGTGTTTCACAAGCTGAAAAACGCGCTACCATGACCTTTTACTGTCCACACCTTCTTCTATTACCGAGGTTTTCCGTGCTGACCAAGTTTGCAAGGATTCTGCCCAACCGGCGTATGGCATGCCATGTATCTGTATCCGCCCTTCTGGCCATCTCCGCTCTGCCTGCCCTGGCCAAAGTGGCAGACAATGAGGCCGTACTGGCGGCGCCGGATGGCTTTGAAGAGTGCAAACTGCAACTTCAGGAAAAAGCCATTGCAGCCGGGGTGAGCGCTAAAACAGCCCAGGAGGTTATGACAGGGGTCAAACATATAAACCGGGTAATCGAGCTGGACCGCAGGCAGCCCGAGTTCACTACCACCTTTGCAGACTACCTGAACCGCAGGGTGAACGACGACAGGGTGAGCAAAGGCCGGGTGCTGATCAAAGAACACAGCGAACTTCTGGCCAGGGTAACTGAAGAGACCGGCGTGCCTGCTCCGTATCTCGTCGCCTTTTGGGGGCTCGAAACCAACTTCGGCAGCTACTTCGGCAAAATGTCCGTGCCAGACTCGCTGACAACTCTGGCCTGCGATCCCCGTCGCAGCACATTTTTTACCGAACAGTTGATTGCTGCGTTGCGCATTATTGATGAAGGCGCAATTCCGGTGGAGCAAATGGAAGGCTCCTGGGCCGGTGCAATGGGCCACGTACAATTCATGCCCACCGTTTTCCTGAAGCATGCGGTAGACGCCGATGGCGACGGCCGTCGCGACCTGTGGAACAGCCTGCCAGACGCCATGATGTCTGCTGGCAAGTTTCTTCAGTCCATGAACTGGGACGGAGACTACCGCTGGGGCCGCGAAGTGCTGCTGCCCAAGAACTTCGACTACTCATTGGCTGATGGACGTCGCCTTGAACTGAGCAAATGGGGTGAACTGGGTATTACCGATGCGTTCGGCAAACCTCTTGCCCAGGAAGAGATTACGGCGGCACTGATTGTTCCCGCCGGCCACCGCGGGCCCGCCTTTCTTGCCTATCACAACTTTAAAGTGATCATGGGCTGGAACCGCTCCGAGTTCTACGCCATAGCCGTGGGGCACCTGGCTGACCGCATTGCGGGCGCCGGAATGCTGCAGAATCCGCCACCAGAGGACACCCCCGCGCTATCCAGAGATACGGTTCTCGAACTTCAGGCAGCTCTCAACGAGCGCGGATACGATGCCGGCAAGCCAGATGGTATTACGGGCCCCGCAACCCGCTCTGCGATTCGTAAGTACCAGCATGCTGAAGGATTGATCGCTGATGGCTTCCCGGGACAGGAATTGCTTGATCGGCTTGGAGTCAGCATCTAAAACAGGCTGTCAGCTTTCTTTACAGCCAGAAAACAAACGACGCATAACACACTGATATATCGGAAAATATTTAGTTGGCACAAAACTAGCTTAATGGTAGCAACTGACGACATAAAACGAATTGTGTCATTTCACTGTTAAAGCTAGGAGTTATGCCATGAAGATGTTGGCGAAGGGATCCATTGGTGCATTGTTGCTGACAGCAGCTATGAGTGTAGCTGCATATCCAGTAAATCTTGACTCTGTGAGCGGCGAATGGAAGTCGCCTGTGGGCGGATCAAATGTTCAAGGCGTTGGATCAGAGAGCATTCGCTGGGGTACCGGCGAGGAATCGTGCTCCGGAATTCTCTGGTGGAGAGAGTGCTCAAATGGGCCACAAAGTGGTTTCAGCTTCGAAGGGCCTAACAATCTGCCACAAACGCTGACATCTAACGACCCGTTCGTGCTAGGAACTTTCACCCATTTTAACAACCGTATTACTGGCGATAGCATCTCTGGCGCCGCCCTTGACGTGTATGCTTCGTTCTCTACAAACCCAAGCAACGGCAATATCACTGGACCTTACACGTTTGATTTCAGTCATACTGAAACGCCAAACAAGCACTGCGGTCCACTTGCGTTTATTTTTGGCTGCTCAAGCCGCGACGTGGATGATGTTGTTCGCTTGGACAGCATGATCGAAAGTACAGAGTTTCAGTATGGTTCCAATATCTATTGGCTATCCCTCCTGGGCTTCGAAGGTGGTATCAAAGAAATATCCACCTCAGAAGGCGATGCAACCTCTGTTAACCTTCTTGCAAAACTGAACGTACGTTCTGTACCTGTAGATGTACCAGAGCCCGGCACTATCGCCCTGCTCGGCCTGGGCCTGGCCGGTCTCGGCATGGCACGTCGCCGCAAAGCCGCTTAATTGGCTAGCGCACTAACAGGGTCTCTATAGTCCTGCAGTGCACAGAGTACAAAGCTGACACCCCGCGCTTGCATCAAGCCCGGGGTGTCAGCTTTTTTAACACCCGTTTTTTCAACACATCCTTCTTCCCGTGATCTGAACCCGCATTCCACGCATAATACCCACTACCACTCTCTACTTTTACGGAATTCATGGACTCAATCACTCAGGCTGCTCTTGGCGCCTCAATCGCTGGCCTTGTGGCAGGCAGAACACTCGGGCGGCCTGTTCTACTCACCGGCGCCCTGCTGGCTACGCTTCCCGACCTTGATGTGCTGATTGATTACGGAACGGCGGTGGCTAACTTCACCCAGCATCGGGGCTTCAGCCATTCTCTGTTTGCGCTCGCGCCTTTGTCGGTATTACTTGCGGTTTTGCTTTGGCGGTGGAAGCCAGAGCCGGGGTTTCCCCGCTGGCTGTTGCTAACAGCTTTGGCATTGATGACGCATCCGCTTCTGGACACCTTTACCACCTACGGAACACAGCTTTTCTGGCCGATTGGCCAGCCCCTTGCCATAAGCAGCATCTTTATCATCGATCCTTTGTATACACTCCCGCTGTTGGCAGGCTGCATCGCCTTTTTAATACGCCCTCCGGCAGTGCGCGCCGTAGCGGCGGGACTGGTTCTGTCCACTGCGTATCTCGGCTGGTCGTTCGTGGCCCAACAAATCATTACCGAGCGAGTCCAACCGGTTCTCGTAGAAGCGGGTTTTGAGAAGGCCGAACTGCTGGTGCAGCCCATGCCGTTCAATACGGTGTTATGGCGTGCCACGGCTATAAAGAATGATCAACGAGTCGAGATCGTAACCGGGTTTCTGGATGGCGGCGCTCCTTTAACCCTTGAATATTTCCCCCGCCAGCCAGAATTGGCGAGATCTGTCGCGCAATTACCCGAAACCCGTCGCCTCGAATGGTTTACCAAAGGCTTTCTCGACTACAAGGCACACAACGGCGAGATCACCGCAACCGATGTTCGCCTTGGCATCCCCGGGGCACACCCATTTACCTTCATTCTGGCGGATGATCGAGACGGCGCAATCATGCCCGGCAATGGTGAACGTGCGCCACGCCCCATCATGAACACCGGTGCCCTGCCTTTACTTTGGGCCCGCACCACCGGCGCTATTCCTGTACTGTGTCTTGCCAACCTTGCAACGCCAGCCCCAGGCCAGGAGTGTTAAAAACCATGCGTCTTGATCAGTTTATTTCCACCAGCTCACCACTTTCACGCAAAGAGGCCAGGCGTGCCATACATGCGGGGAGGGTTAAGGTGAACGGCGAGGTTTGGAAAGACACAGGAAAGCACGTTCCTCAGGATGCAAAGATCTCTCTGGACGCTGCGCAACTGGCTATCCAGGGTGAACGCTATCTCATGTTGAACAAGCCTGCAGGCGTTGTCAGTGCCACCCGCGACAGTGATCACCCTACCGCTCTGGATCTTCTTCCTGCGGAGCTGGTCCAGGATCTGCACATTGCGGGGCGCCTGGATGCCGACACCACAGGTTTACTGCTACTGACAACGGATGGAAAATGGTCTCACCGGGTCACCTCACCCAAAGTGGACTGCCCGAAAACCTACCGGGTAGGCCTGAACACTCCTATAACAGATTCAGCCATCAAAGAATTGGAAACCGGCATTCTGCTCCACAACGACCCCAAGCCCACAAAGCCTGCGCAGGTAAAGGTTGTGGAGCCACAGTTGATTGAACTGACTATTTCAGAAGGGCGCTATCACCAGGTCAAGCGCATGTTGGCAGCGGTAGGGAATCATGTGGAAGCTCTGCACAGACAGAGCATCGGTGCCATATCCCTCGACCCGGCACTGGAGTCGGGTGCTTTCCGGGAGCTGACGGAGCAGGAAATCGCTTCGATTAGCTGAACTCAGGTACGCTCGAAGCGCTGGGCTTTCAGGTTTTTACGCACAGCGCCGGCCTCGAACACTTCTCCATTCATGGCAATATAGACACCGGGAGGCAATAGCTGCACCGCTGCCCAGGCAAAACCTATATTGAACACCGCATCACTACGACGCATTCGCGCGGGCTGCATGGCCCCCGTCAGCACAATGGTTTTGTCTTTCAGAGATGACAGCACCTGAGCGGTTTCCGCCATGGTGTCAGTGCCGTGGGTAATCAGAATGCGGCTGTTATCGCAGGCATTAACTGCAGCAAACACCTTGTCACGATCTGCATCGGTCATTTCCAGGCTATCTTTACGCAATAACCCCTGCAGGCTGTAGCCTTTGTGGATATTGGATTCTGCCAGCAGTTCGGGCACCAGCGACTCGCCAATTTCAAACTCGCTGTTAGCGTCAAAATACACCTTGTCGATGGTGCCACCGGTGGTAAAAATCCGGATCATGAAGGTTCCTGCCATGTTCAGCGAATTGTGCGATGTCGCTCGGGTTTTACTTCAGAGCGGTTGTGGTGCTGGTGCTCTGTGCCACAGCATTGTATGCCGCGTTCTTTTCCTGTGCATATTGCCGCGCCGCTTTAGCCACCTGCCCACTGGCTCCGGTATCCAGCCAGCGCTTGATGCGACCAGCATCCCCCATGGGGGATCGGGTTCCCAAAGAATCGAGAAGTACTGTGACCACCTGTTTGCCGTTCATTTCAGAGATCATCACAAGGCACCGCCCTGCCTCCGAAAGATAACCGGTTTTGCTCAACTCCACCCCCCAGCTTTCGCGGTGTACCAAAGCATTGGTGTTACCAAACGACAAACTGTAACGGGGATTACGGAAGCTGCCACGAAAATAGCCGGTTGTGGAGTACTCTCGAATCTCCGGGTGCTTTGCAGCTGCATTAACAAGTTTCACCAGATCACCTGCGGTTGAAAGGTTCTCTGCCGAAAGGCCTGTAGGGTCCACAAAGTGTGTGTTCATCATGCCAAGGGCCTTTGCCTTGGCATTCATGGCATCAACAAATGCATCGAAACCACCCGGATGGCTTCTGGCCAAGGTGTAGGCCGCAAAATTCTCAGACGACATAAGCGCAATACGCAGCACATCAGCACGGCGCATCGTCGAGCCAATCCGGATGCGAGTGTAGGCATTGGCGGCAGCAGCTGTGTGTCGCTTCTCGAACACCAGCCACTCATTCAGCGGAGCGCCGGATTCAAGCACAACCAGCGCAGTCATTACCTTGGTAATGGAGGCAATAGGCACCGGCCGGTCTGCATTTCGACCAAACACCAATTCATTGCTGCCTACCATCGCCACGGCTGCATTAACCGATGCCAGGTTGAGGTTCTGAGCACCAGCTACGCTGGCACCCTTCTGCTGTGCGCTTACTGCAAGTGGCAGGCATAAGACCAGCCACAACAGTATCCGCGCGATGTTCATTTTATGCATGTTGCGCTCTGTCGTTGCTTTATCGGTGCATCATGGCAGGTCGGTAACCGCACCGGTGGATGCAGAGCTTACTGTGCGAGCATATTTGGCAAGCACACCACGGCTAAATCGTGGCTGGGGAGCAACCCAGGCTTTGCGCCGGCGCTCAAGCTCATCGTCTGACACGTCCAATACCATGGTATTTGCGACTGCATCGATGGTAATTGTATCGCCATCCTCAACCAGCGCAATGGGTCCACCCTCAGCAGCTTCCGGGCTGATATGCCCCACTACAAAGCCATGGCTGCCTCCGGAAAAACGACCATCCGTAATCAAAGCCACATCGTTGCCAAGGCCCTTGCCCATGATTGCCGAGGTAGGCGTGAGCATTTCACGCATACCTGGGCCACCTTTCGGGCCCTCATAACGGATCACCAATACATCGCCGGCCACCACGGTCCCATCAATAATTCGTTCTTGGGCTTCTTCTTCGGAATGGAACACCCGGGCACGCCCGGAAAAGTGCGTGCCTTCCTTGCCGGTGATTTTAGCAACAGCCCCTTCCGGCGCCAGATTGCCATGGAGAATGCGCAAGTGACTGTCGGCTTTCACCGGGTTGTCGAACGCACGGATAATGTCCTGGTCTTCGGGATAAGGCTCAACTTCAGCCAAATTCTCCGCCAATGTCTTGCCGGTCACCGTCAGGCAATCGCCATGCAAAAGGCCACGCTCCATCAGCATTTTCATCAGCGGCTGTATGCCACCAATCGCCACCAGTTCGGACATCATGTAATGGCCGCTCGGGCGCAAGTCCGCAAGGACCGGAACGCGCTTACCAATCTCTACGAAGTCTTCCAGGTTCAGCTCCACATCGACCGTGCTGGCCATTGCCAAGAGGTGCAGAACCGCGTTGGTTGAGCCACCCAGCGCGATCACAACAGTAATCGCATTCTCAAATGCCTCTCGGGTCATAATGTCTCTGGGCTTGATGTCTTTATCCAGAAGATTCAAAACCGCTGCGCCCGCAGCACGGCAGTCATCCAGTTTGTTATTGGATACCGCATTCTGTGCGGAGCTGCCCGGCAGGCTCATACCCATAGCTTCGATAGCCGATGCCATGGTGTTAGCCGTGTACATGCCACCACAGGAGCCCGGGCCGGGGATGGCTGTTTCTTCAATCTGCTTTACTTCGATTAAATCAAGGTCACCACGGGCATGGGCGCCCACCGCTTCGAATACCGAAACAATATCGGTGTGGTTTTCTCCGGGCAAAATGGTGCCGCCATACACAAACACCGACGGCCGGTTGAGCCGGGCCAACCCCATAATGCAGCCGGGCATGTTTTTGTCGCACCCACCTATGGCAACCAGTCCGTCAAATCCTTCACAGCCCGCAACGGTTTCAATGGAATCTGCAATAACTTCCCGGGACACCAGGGAGTACTTCATGCCCAGGGTGCCATTGGCGATGCCGTCAGACACTGTGATGGTGTTGAAGATCAATGACTTGCCGCCAGCGGCATCCGCGCCCGCCGAAGAGGCTTCCGCTAACTCGTGAATGTGCATGTTGCAGGGCGTCAGATTGCTCCAGGTGGAAGCGATACCAACCTGCGGCTTACGGAAATCCTCATCGGTAAAACCGACAGCTCGCAGCATAGCCCGGCTGGCAGACTTGCCCACTCCATCCACCACGGGGGCGGAATAGCGGCGGCGTTTGTCATCAGTCATCAGTTTCTCCTAAAAAACAGTTACAAAACACAGTTGTTGCCAGAAGGCTTCCCGACTGACCTGCATCAACCGGCACAACGCGCGTGCCTCTTACAATCGTTGCACAATAATTATGCCTTGGAGGCACGCCATGTCATCCCCGATTTTGCCATCAACGGCTTGTTCCGAGTACGAACTCTGGCGCTCTGGCTATGGCGTCATCCAACATACCGACGCAACCAGCGAGCACGTTCAGGCACTCGCTTCACGTCTCGTCGCTGCAAATCTTCAGCCTGACACCGCTACAGTCTTCCGCAAGCTGGCAGATCTTGATCGACTAACCAGTGCCGGCATGTGGCTGGTTGTACACATGACCTACGCAAACCGCGTAGACAGCTCTGGTGCTCCACTGGCCGCAAAAGACTTCAAATGCACTCCGGAAGGTCACACCGGCGGGGCACTGAACATGGTGCCGGCCTACGCGGCTTATATGGCCCTCAATAATCTGACGGGGCAAACCCGCAGTTGGCTGATGGGCCAGGGGCATTGCGTAGCCGCCATTGATGCACTGAACGTGCTGACCGGCAACCTTCTTCCCGAGCAGCATAAACGCTACACCGCAACAGACGGGCTGTCACGAATGGTAGCGGATTTCTACAGCTACCAGCAAAAACCGGATGGCAGTGTGGTGGCGCCATTGGGCAGCCATGTTAACCCATACACAGCGGGTGGCATTATTGAAGGAGGTTATTTGGGCTTTGCCGAACTCCAGTACGCGCACATGCCACTGCCCGGCGAGTCTCTGATTGCCTTTCTATCCGATGGCGCAGCCGAAGAACAGCGTGGCAGCGACTGGATTCCCCGCTGGTGGCGGGCAGCCGATTGTGGTCTGGTGACACCCGTAATGATTGCCAACGGTCGCCGCATTGAACAACGCACCGAGCTAGGCACCCGAGAAGGGCTTGAACGATTCGAGGCCCGGCTGGAAGCTCTTGGCTTCGAGCCGTTCCGATTTGACGGCCGCGACCCGGCGGCCTTCGTTTGCGCCCTTGCAGAAATGGAAAACTCACTACAGCAAAGGAGCGACCGGGCGCTGGCAGGCGAGCTGGACTACCCGGTTCGCATTCCCTACGGCATTGCTGAAACCGTGAAAGGCTTCGGTTTTTATGGTGCCGGCTTAAACCCGGCCCACAACCTGCCGCTCCCGGGCAATCCGCGCCTGGACGTCCGCGCCCGGGAACTATTCCAGACGCACGCCTCTCGTCTGTGGGTTGAGCCCGAAGAACTTGCACAAAGCGTACTGCGGTTAAAAGAACACGAACAGCAATCGCGCCCCTTGGAACGTGATCACCCTTTGGCCAGGCGCAATCCGCCAGACCTTGTTATTCCAGTCCTCCCTGAGCGTAATGATCCAGTTTCGCCAATGTTGGCGGTGGATGACTTTTTCCGAGCCCTGGTTGTGCAGAACCCGGACCTTAGAGCTCGGGTTGGCAACCCTGACGAACTTGCCAGCAACCGCCTGACCGGCATACTGGAAGATCTGAAGCACCGGGTGATTGACCCCGAGAACGATTCCGAGTCGGTTCATGGAAAAATCATCACCGTGCTGAATGAGGAAGCGGTTGTCTCTGCTTGCCTGGCGAACAAAGCCGGAATCAATTTGGTGGCCAGCTACGAAGCTTTCTGCGTAAAAATGCTGGGCGCCATCCGCCAGGAACTGATTTTTGCACGGCACCAGAAAGCCGTGGGCCGCCCCGCCCGCTGGCTTGGCCAGCCGATTATTGCCACATCCCACACCTGGGAAAATGGCAAAAACGAACAGTCCCACCAGGACACCACCTTCTGTGAAAGCCTGTTGGGTGAAATGAACGATGTTTCCCGGGTGATTTTTCCTGTGGATTACAACAGCACACTCGCCGTTCTTCCTTCGGTATTTACCAAACGCGGAACCATCAGCTGCATGGTGATTCCGAAACGAAACCGGCCTTGCGTGTTTGATACCCATGAAGCAGAAGCGCTAGCACAGAATGGCGCCCTGGTGGTGGACGAAGACACATCCGGGGGAGAACCGATATTGCTGATCGCCAATGGCGCTTATCAACTTTCAGAAGCGATCCGCGCCTGCGAACGTCTGCGCGATACCGGCACATCATTTCGCTTGGTCTATATTCAGGAGCCAGGGCGATTCCGGGAGCCAAGAGACACCCTGGAAGCGGAAAGTTGCATGTCGGAATTCGAGCGCGAGCGCCTGTTCCCGAGCCGGCTACACCGACGAGTGGCATTGACTCACATGCGCCCTGAGGTATTCCGCGGGCACTTGCACACTCTATTCCCCGACCCCGGCCACAGCAGGGTGCTAGGCTACATTAATAGAGGGGGAACACTAAACGAGGCTGGAATGCTGTTTGCCAATCACTGCTCTTGGGGCCATGCGTTGGCCGCATGCGCCAGCGTTCTGGACAAGCCACCCGGAGAGTGGCTATCCAGTGCTGAACTGGCAGCGGTGGAAGGCCGCGGTGACCCTGCCCTGATCACTCGCGGCATATCCTGAACCTAGGCTTGACGCGGATCGGTTTCGGCTACCCACGGAAGGGTGTTATGACTATCACGGAAGGCAATCAGGCTTTCAATGCCGGTGAAGTCCACAAGATCACGAAAATCGAGCCAGTCCACCAGACAATAGAGGCAGATAGCCGGGTAATTCCACTCTTCAAACTGACCATCTTCCACTTGCGCCGCAAGCGTGCGCAGCGTTGTCATGATGCGCTCACGCTGCAGATCAAAAAACAGCACGCCGGGTGCGTCTACATCTACGCCCGAACGCTTCGCCAACAGCAGGATAACTGCAGAGTCATTAGCACCATCAATCAGGGTTAGCTGGTTTTGCTGATCCCAGGTAAGCGGGTCTCTGCCCTGTTTGGAGCTGAGATAGCGGGCAATAATCCGCGAGTCATAAATTTGCTGACCATCGCTCTCCAGCACAGGTATTTTCAGTGCGGGATTGGTGCTTCTGATTTCGTCGCGGTCTGCGCCGTAAATATCGAGATTAACGAAGTCGTAGCGCTCCTCGTCCAGCAGAATGCGGATGCGCCGAACATAGGGCGAGGTAGTTGATCCAATCAGCTTCATAAGCTCTCCGGTTGTGTAACCCAGTGATACTCTTTGTTGACACTCATGGGTGACGATCGCCAGCAATTCTCTTTGGGCAACTCACTGTGCCCGGCTGAAAATGTACCACATCAGTGCCTCAGTGCAGGAAAAGAACCTAGCCTTATAACGAAAAAAAGGCAGCCGAAGCTGCCTTTTTGGCGGTTACTACTCTATCCGAGTGGGATTAGAGAGGAGTAACGTTTTCCGCCTGAGGACCTTTCTGGCCCTGGGTAACGGTGAACTCAACTTGCTGGCCTTCAGCCAGAGTCTTGAAACCGCCGCCCTGAATTGCGCTGTAGTGAACAAAAACGTCCGGGCCGCCTTCACGAGTGATAAAGCCAAAGCCTTTAGCTTCGTTGAAGAACTTAACAGTACCGGTAGTAGTAGACATACTTAAACTTCCTGAAATCAATCATATTAACTGCTGCCATTCACTGAATGTGAGTGGTCAGCGTTTTACGGAAATACAGAACTCGCGGAATCAAAAACAGGACGGTGACTACTAACTGCGGAGTACGTCTTATTCATGAAATGCTTTGCTGAATCTTTCCTTCCAAAACACTCTACTACTGAATCACTGGCTTGCCAAGTAGATTTAAAATAAATCCTGTAGGTAGTCGTACCCATTAGCCTTTCATTAGACTAAAGGTGTAAATACCCAATGCAGTCATGAGTATAGAGCCAATTACGTGAGCGAGAACCCCGGTTATGGCCATTGCCCACTTCCCGTCCTGAATAGCAGAAAACATTTCCAGAGAGAAAGTGGAAAAGGTTGTCAGCGCGCCACACAAGCCAGTGATTGCAAACAGACGCCACTCAGGCGCAAGGGTGCTGGCATGACTGAAATAGCCAATGAGCAAGCCAACCAGCCAACCACCGCCAAGATTGGCAGCGAGGGTGCCATAGGGAATCACGTGGTAACTGGTATTAAGCCACAACCCCAACAACCAGCGCAGGTTGGCGCCAACAACGGCGCCAACACTCACGGCCAGAAAAGACAACCACATACTAGCGGCCTGCCCCGTTACGCTGGATTGTGATCAATCACCGTGTCCTTGTTGCGGGCAAACTCATCAAACGGGAAGTCATCCACGGTAAGCATGTCAAAAACAACAGCTTCGTACTCGCCCATGAACTGAGCTTCTTCTTTGGTGAAAATACCCGCTTCCAATGCCGCGTCAAAACGCTGTTCCGGGTGCAAAGCGGTCATTGGCAGCTCGCCTTTCGCGTATGCCTTGGTGGCTTTGCGGTAAAGTTGCTCGGCTTTGTCATAGTCTTTCAGCAGGCCGTTGTAACGCGCTACAGGATTCTCCACCGAGCCTTCACCGTCTGTTGTCCAGGTGCCCGCAAGCAACTTGTGACGAATGGGCGTATCGGTGGATATAAACCGCGCGATTTTACGGGCAAGGTCATCGTGGGGATTACCCCAGCGCCGGCCAAGAGGCAGAGTGATACCACGCAGAACCAAAGCGACCGCACGATTTGGCAGGTTTTGCAGGAAACCGTCCAACGCTTCTTCTGTGCGATGCAGTAGCAAGCCAAGGCTGTACTGCATTACCTCTTTCTCACCTTCCACTGGCTGGGTTTCATGCCAGTTCTTGAGCACCATGGAGGCAAGATAAAGGTTAGACAGCATGTCACCCAAGCGAGCTGAAATCAGCTCACGCATCTTCAGCTCACTGCCAAGAGTAGTCATGGCTGCATCTGAACACAGACCAAACGCGGCACTAAAGCGGGCAACCGCTTGAGCGTACTTGCGGCTGGCGCTATCGAAGGGTACGTCTGCACGGCCGATACTCAATGCCTGGGTAAAGGCTCTTGCGGCGTTACCAAAAATCAGACCGGCATGACTAAAGAAGGCATCGTCGAATGCATTGATATCGTCCTTGTCTTTGGCCGCCAGCTCTTTGAGCACATAAGGATGGCAGCGGATAGCACCCTGACCAAAAATCATCAGGCTGCGGGTCATGATGTTCGCGCCTTCCACCGTAATGGAAACCGGTGAACCGCTGTAGCTTATGCCGAGATAGTTACGGGGCCCCAGAGTCACGGTTTTGCCTCCGTGAACATCCATGGCGTCAGCCATAATGCCACGCTGGAATTCCGTCAGGTGATACTTGAGGATCGCAGAGGGCACGGCAGGCTTTTCGCCCTTATCAATCATGTTGGCCGTGTGATTAACCGCCGCTTGGGAAATATAGGTTTTGGCGGCAATGCGAGCCAAGGGCTCCTGCACACCTTCCATATCGGCCACAGGGGTGTTGAACTGGCGCCGGATGCGGGTGAAACCACCTGCAGTGCCCACAGCATAGGCAGCGGCGCCTGCAGCGCCGGAAGGCAGGGTAATGCAGCGACCAACCGAGAGGCATTCAACCAGCATACGCCAGCCCTGCCCGGCCATATCCAGCCCGCCAATAATATAATCCAGCGGTATGAACACATCCTTGCCGATGATCGGGCCGTTCAGGAACGGGCTTCCGATAGGGCAGTGGCGGCGGCCGATTTCCATACCCTTGGTATCACGGGGAATCAGTGCGCAGGTAATACCGTAATCCTTGGTGTCGCCAACCAGGCCATCCGGGTCAAACATGCGGAACGCCAGGCCTACAACGGTCGCGATGGGCGCCAGAGTGATCCAGCGCTTTTCGAAATTCAGTTTTATTCCAATAACTTCCTTGCCGTCGATCTCCTGCTTGCACACAGTTCCAACATCCGGCAACGAAGTGGCATCAGAGCCTGCGCGAGTGCCGGTCAAGCCAAAACAGGGAATTTCACGGCCGTCTGCCAAGCGCGGCAAATAGTGCTCTTTCTGCTCTTCTGTACCGTACTTGAGCAGCAGTTCGCCAGGGCCGAGGGAGTTGGGTACACCCACGGTAACCATAAGCATTTCATTGGCGGCAATTTTTTGCAGTACCGCTGTCTGGGCTTTTGCGGAGAAGCCGAGCCCGCCATACTCTTTGGGGATGATCATGCCGAAGAACTTCTCTTTCTTGAGGAAGTCCCACAACTCTTTCGGAAGGTCCGCTCGCTCTACCGCAATGTCCCACGCATTACACATGGACACTGCCTGAACGCACTGGTTATCCACAAACGCCTGCTCTTCTTCGCTCAGGCCTGTGTGGCGATTGATCAGCAAGTTGTGCCAATCCGGCTTCCCGGTAAACAGCTCTCCATCCCAGCCAACGGTGCCCGCCTCAAGCGCCACTTTCTCGGTATCAGATACCTTGGGGGCGACTTTTTTGAACATGGCAAAAATACGCGGCGTTAGCCAGCCCTGGCGAAGGCCGGGCAAACCCGCCGCTGCAGTAACTCCGGCGCCAACAAAGAGAATCAGTGCCAACCATCCGGATGCAAAGATCATCGACAGAACACCAACGACTACCATTACGCCAATGGCAGGTTTGGCACCGGATTCACGCCGCATGACAATCAACAGGCCTGTCAGCGCCACTATAAACAGAATCAAAGTCATCATAGGGTCTCTCTGTCATCCATGGATCAATTTACAAAATGTTACGTTAAGGGTATCTCAAAAAACAGCATCAAGCTGTGACGATAACCCGAATCCCTTCCAGAGCCAGGCTGGCGTGTCCAATAGCCTCACGCGCGGCATCCAGCTGGTTTCGGAAATAATCAATTTCCTCATCCCGAATCGCCGGATTCACTTTTTTCAGGGCTTCCAGCCTGCGAATCTCTGGCTCAAAGTTAGCGGCCAACTGCGCCAGCGCTTTTTGCTTCATTGGATCCAGATGTGGTGCCGACAAGCGCTCCACATGATCCACCATGGTTTCCACCTGGGGCCGGATCTGCGGCACGATTGCCTGAGCAGTGCGGCGGCGAATGTTGGAACACAAGTCATTCAGGCGATCATGAGGCAATGCCGCAGAGAGTTCTTTTCCATTCACATCCACCAGTAGCCGCAAGGGTGAAACCGGCAGATATCTTGTCAACTGCAGGGCTTCCGGGGCCGGGCAATGTACGGTAAACAGTGCTTCCATCAGCAAAGTGCCCGGTGGTAGCGCCTTCACCGACAGGCTGGCCAGAGCGGCTTTGCCCAAGCCGGAGCTGGTTACTGAATCCATTACGCCCGTTACCATGGGGTGTTCCCAGCTCATGAAGGCGATGTCTTCACGTTCAAGGGCATGCTGCCGATCCCAGGTAATGGTTACACCGTCTTCCGGCAGCTCGGCAACATGACCCGCCTGATACTGTTCACCGGGGCGCAGAATATCCGCAAGGTCAGAATGGTCTTCGACGTCCACCCCGAGAATGTCGAAGGCCTCCATCATGTAATCACGCACCTGCGCCGATCCTTCTTCTTCCTCAATACCGGCAATCAGCGTATCGGCTATGTCTCCCCGGCAGGAATTGAGCTCAATCAGCGCATCGCGACCATTTTGCAGGAGCGTTTTCAGGCGACTGGTCTCGGCTGCCGAGGCTTCAACCAGGCCATCCAGTACAGACAGATCGCCTTCGAGAGCACTCATCCATTGCCCGCCAACCTTTTCCTGTACCGCAACACCAACGGCACAGCTTTCCGAAAACGCGTTCAAACCTTCCTGGAACCAGCGGTACTGAACCTCTTGCGAGGTGCCCTGAAGGTAAGGGATATGAATGTCGATGGTTTCAGTTTGCCCGATACGGTCCAGCCGCCCGATGCGCTGCTCAAGCAGGTCGGGGTTTGCTGGCAGATCAAACAGCACAAGGTGGTGAGCAAACTGGAAGTTACGGCCTTCGCTGCCAATCTCCGAACAGATCAGCGCCTGGGCACCCTGTTCGTTATCAGCAAAGTAGGCAGCAGCGCGATCACGCTCAACCAGGCTCAAATGCTCATGGAATGCCGCACTGCGAATACCGGCACGCAACTGAAGATAGTGCTCCAGCGCCATAGCGGTTTCGGCCAGGGCACAGATAACCACCACCTTGGCCGGGCGCAGGCTGGCCAGCTTCTTTTCCAGCCAGGCAACCCGGGGATCATCCGCCAGCCACTGCTCTTCAGCCACTGACTGCTCCGGCGCCAGCCCGGCATAGCCAAACTCCTGCCCCTGGTACATCTCTGGACACTTCAACGGAATCGCATTGGCACAACGCTCTGGAAAACCCTGAATTGCTGCCCGCGTATTACGGAAAAGAACCCGCCCGGTGCCATGGCGATCCAGCAGCGCATCTATAACAGCCTGACGCGGTGAGTCACCCGCCAGCAGCTGCTCCAGCTCATCACCCAGCCAAGCTTCCAGTGCTTTGCGGTCGTCCTCATGGATGTCTGAACTCTCATCCTGCAAGCGCCGCACCACGCTGTTAATCGCCTCGTACTGTTGCTCTTCGTCCTGAAACGCCTGCAAATCGTGAAAGCGTGCGGGATCGAGCAGTCTCAAGCGGGCAAAGTGACTGGCCACTCCCACCTGTTCCGGCGTCGCAGTCAGCAACAGAAGGCCTTCGCTGATTGCCGAAAGCTCCTCCACCAACTGGTATTCCGGACTAACATCGTCTGGGCTCCACGCCAGGTGATGGGCCTCGTCCACCACCATCAGATCCCAGTCTGCTTTCAACACATCTGCCCGGGCCTTCTCGCTGTTCACCAGAAAATCGAGGCTGCACAGTACTAGCTGATCACTTTCAAAGGGATTCACAGATGAGTCGTCGCCGAAGATGTGATCCATCAAGGCATCAACATCATCCTCTGCGTCTTTAAGAGCATCGTATCGGCTCTGGTCAACAATCGAGAAGCGCAGATTAAAGCGCCGAAGCATCTCCACCAACCACTGGTGAATAAGAGAGTCCGGCACCACAATCAAAGCCCGCCGTGCCCGGCCAGTCTGTAACTGATAATGCAGAATAAGACCAGCCTCTATGGTTTTACCAAGACCAACCTCATCTGCCAGAAGCACTCGCGGCGCGTGGCGTTTGGCTACTTCGTGGGCGATATAGATCTGGTGCTGTAAATGCTGTGTGCGAGCACCAATCAGCCCGCGGGCGGGAGATGCCCGCAACCGGTCCATGTGCTGCAGAGTCGCGAAACGCAGACGGAAGGCGCCGTTACGATCAAATTGCCCTGCAAAGAGACGTTGATGGGGCGCAGAAAAATTGACAGAGCCGGCGAGTTTAACTTCAGAGATCTGCTCCAGGTTCGCCTCAGGCTGTTCGGCCCCCTCCGCCAAGGGCTCCGCGTGGTACAACAGCACGCCCCCGATATCCTCAACGGCACGCACCAGATATCTGGCGCCGTCAAAGGTCTCTATTTCCTCGCCAAGCTGATACACGATGCGCGAAAGCGGGGCATTATCAATGGCGTAGGTGCGCTCTTCGTCTGCCGCAGGAAAACCCAAAGTGATCCGGCGGCCAGAAATGTCTGTCACTATTCCCAGGCCTAGCGCTGTATCACTGTGGCTGACCCAGCGCTGACCAATAGCAAGTTCCGATGCGTCCAAAAAACCTCCAAACTCTTTAAATTCGTGTTGCGCCGTTTTCGCGCACCCAATAGGCGGTCGCCCCACAAACAGCTGCGGGAACCACAATAAGATTCAAAACAGGCACCATGGCTGCCAAAGCTACTGGCAACCCGAAACCCAGGGCAGACAAGCGGGTGTCGGCAAGCAGTTGGCGCAATGCCTTGAAACTCACCTTGTGGTTGTCTGCGGGGTAATCCACATACTGCAGCGCCATCATCCAGCTGTTGAACAGAAACCACAGCACGGCTGCCACCAGATTGACTACTGGAATAAGCCCAATAATAAACAGACCAATAGCCCGTGGCAGGTAGTAGGCAATTTTCTGCACTTCCCTCCAGAGCGCACGGGGGATGTCTTTTATGATGGCTGTCCAGCCTTCGTCAGTGCTGACTTCCTGGCCGGTGAGGTGTTTCTCCGTAAGCTCAGCCAGATAACCGTAGAAAGGCGAGCCAATCAGGTTGGCAATTATCACAAAGCCGTACGCCAACATAAGCAGAATCACAGCGCCGTACAAAATCCAGAACAGCCAGTCCAGCGCCTGCAGCCAGGCCCAATCGGGCAGCCAGCCCATGGCCGTAGCAATCAAGGCGCCGAAGAGTTCACCCAGAAAATAGAAAAGTAACCCGAAGAGAAAAATGTTGATAACAAGCGGAATGACGACAAATAGCCGCAAACCAGGCTGGCGAATCAGGTGAAAACCCTCACCCAGATAGCCCAGTCCACGAAAAAAATTACCTCTGAGCATCGCCGAATGGCCCTCCGCTTCAATGACAGTGACGGGGCGCAAAGCATATCATGTTGAAAACCTTCACACAGCCAGAGAACTCTGACGGATTTCACCAATGGCAACACTGAAACACCAACTGACAAGCTTGCTGAACTTCCGGCCGCTGTGGCGCCTTGCCCTGCTGCTATCGGTAATTTCCATTGGCTTTCTGGCAACTACAAGCAGCAGCTACCCCATTCCTTCTGCTCCCAGCGACAAAGTGAACCATTTGATCGCGTTTATTGAGCTCACACTGGTTACGCGACTGGCCTGGCCGGAGCTCCGTGCCACTTGGTACGCACCGGCCTTGCTGGCTTTCGGGTTTGGCATCGAGGCTGTTCAGGCCCTTCTTCCCTACCGCGACTTCTCGCTGGCAGACGTGGCTGCCGACGGCGTGGGAATACTGATCGGACTCCTGCCCTGGCCAGGCCTCCCCTCAAGCAACAAAAGAGACTTGAGAAATTCGCCCAATTCTGTGTGAGATATATCGCACAAGTGTGTGCGATTTTGCAGCAATTGCTCGTGCGCACCCACTAAGGCCATCACCGGGAATTACTTAACATACTGATATAATTACACTTCAGTAATCTCTTTGGGAAAGCGCCAGACACAAGCGTGCACAGCTCACACATTTCCACACTCACCCGTTGCTATAGTGGCTTCGTCAGGGATGACAAGGATAAGGACGACGCACTGGATGCACCCCGGCATGGAATGCAGGGAGAAGCAGGGAGAAGCAGGGATACCTGGCTTAGGGATAACTATTCGGATCGCTGGCTCGGAAGCCGGCACCACGGAGTGGCAAAAGGATTCGCAACACGGTTGTTGCACTCAGCGCAAGGATGCGCCGACCTGTTCCGGTAAAGGGCAGCCCGAGGGCTGCCCTTTTTTTCACGGAATTTTTGCACATCCGCTATACTGCTGCCTCATTCTGGCAAGCGATTGAGCCCTGAAATGCCAAGCAGACCCGACACTGAAGACTACCTCTCACTTTTCCTGAACGACACCCCGCTGATGGATGTCCGGGCACCAGTGGAGTTTGCCAGAGGCAGCTTCCCTGGCGCTATAAACGCACCACTGATGAATGATGAAGAACGACACCGGGTCGGCATCTGCTACAAAGAGAAAGGGCAGGATGAAGCTATCCGGCTCGGCCACCAACTGGTTTCCGGGGATATCCAGGCTCAGCGCATTGAAACCTGGATGCGGTTTGTGGCAAATCATCCAGAAGGTTATCTGTTCTGCTTCCGTGGCGGCTTGAGATCCAGACTAACCCAACAATGGATCAAGGATACCGGCATTGAATACCCACTCGTAAAGGGCGGCTATAAAGCCTTACGCCGGTTCCTTATCGACAGCCTCGACGCGCTCATCAAATCCAGTGATTTTCGCATTATCAGTGGGCGCACAGGTACTGGCAAAACCCGTGTACTGCAGCAACTCCCCAACCCGGTAGATCTGGAAGGCCTGGCAAATCACCGGGGCTCCAGCTTTGGGCGGCAAGTAACTCCCCAGCCATCGCAAATAGATTTCGAAAATCGCCTGGCCATTGCCCTGTTGAAAGCGCGCCACCTGAAGGACGGCCCGATTTATCTGGAAGATGAAAGCCGCCTGGTTGGCCGCTGCGCCCTTCCCGAAGCACTGAAAGAGCGGATGGCCCGCACTCCCCTGCTCATTCTTGAGGAATCGCTGGAAGACCGCACCCGCATTATCCGGGAAGACTATGTCGAGCACATGGCCTCCAATTATATAAAAAGAGATGGCGAAGAAGCTGGCTGGCTGAACTTCCGTGATTACCTGCTGGGCTCGCTTGAACGCATTAGTAAACGACTGGGAGGCGAACGGTACCGCCAGCTGCGCAATGTTATGGAGCAAGCGCTCGAGCAACAGGAACACAACGGCACCCTGGAAGGTCATAACGCCTGGATTCAGCCGCTGCTGCAGGATTACTATGATCCTATGTACGATTACCAGCTTGGGCAAAAGAAGGGGGAAATCCTTGTTCGTGGGGATTCTCGCGCCTTGCTCAAGTGGGCTGCAGAAAAAACCCCGGCTTGAGCCATGCGCGCTCTGCAACTCAGATATACCTTAGCCAGTTTGTCTGCTATATAGAGTCTTTAACCTATCCGGTTGCACTGGATTTTTAACTGCAAGCGTTACGCATTCATCATCAGGAACTAATAAGGAATCACTATGGAAGACCTATTCAGCGCGGACGGGCGCGCATCAGAATATATGGATCAAGCCATCACATTGGTCATGACCTATGCCCCGAAAGTCCTGCTAGCGATTGTCACCCTGATTATCGGTATGTGGCTGATCAATCGCCTTGTAAACGTGCTGGACGCTAAGCTTGGCAAAAAAGACCCGACCCTGAACAAGTTCCTGTGCGGCCTTATCAGCGTCATTCTGAAGATTCTCCTGCTCGTCTCTGTCGCCTCCATGGTTGGCATTGCAACCACATCCTTCGTTGCCATCATTGGTGCCGCCGGTTTGGCCGTTGGCTTCGCGCTGCAAGGCAGTCTGGGCAACTTTGCAGGCGGCGTGCTGATCCTGCTGTTCAAGCCATTCAAAGTAGGTGATGCAATTGAAGCACAGGGCTTTCTCGGCTCAGTGCGAGAAATCACTATTCTGTACACGATTATCGATACTTTCGATAACCGCCGCGTGGTGATCCCTAACGGCCAGCTGTCTAATGCCAGCCTGACCAACATGAGCGTCTATGAAACACGTCGCTGCGACATGTCCTTTGGCATCGGCTACAGCGATGACATCGACAAGGCGAAAGACATTATTTTACGCCTTATCTCTGAAGACGAGCGTGCATTGAAAGATCCCGCCCCTCTCGTGGTTGTTGGTAGTCTGGGCGACAGCTCAGTCAATCTGACCGTTCGCGCCTGGACCAAGGCCGGCGACCTGTGGCCATTCAACTGGGCCATGCAGGAAGCTGTGAAGAAAGCGTTTGATGCAGAAGGTATCTCCATCCCCTTCCCCCAGCGCGACGTGCACTTATACAAATCCGAGTGAAGTAGCAATTCGTATCGCATAGATACAACCCGTTACTCGCATTCGGCACAACCTCAGCTAAGCTGACGATTAATGACGGGGCCTGGTGGCCCCGCCAGAACGTCGTCGGAGTGGAGCTCATATCAAGCCATTCCGGGTTGCTGTCCATGCTGGTAGGAGGCTGTCACTATGCCGATTCAGCAGTTAAAAGAATTTCTGGATGGGGCAAATGTTGAATACATGTGCCTCAGCCACCCCTCCGCGTTTACCGCGCAAGAGCTTGCTCACCATGTAAAGATTGCCGGTGACAAGGTAGTCAAAACCGTCATTATTGAGCTCGATGGAAAAATGGCCATGCTGGTCATGCCGGCAACCTGGCGTGTTCGCTGGGAAAGCCTTTCCCGTATTCTGGATACCGATTTTGTCGACCTTGCCGACGAGCAGGAGTTTCAGGATCGTTTCCCGGATTGTGAGGTCGGCGCCATGCCGCCCTTCGGCAGTTTGTTCGGGATGACGGTGTATTGTGCTGAGCCGCTGACAGAACAGCCGGAACTCGCCTTTGCCGCAGGCAGCCATACCGAAACCCTGCACATGAAAACCCGGGATTTCCTGAACCTGGTACAGCCCATCGTGCTCAACCGGGGCTTCATCAAGCCTGGCGCCCAAAAGCCTGCCTGGCTTAAAAAAGGTCGGCGCCAGCCAGGAGAAACCTCCGAGCAATTGGTCTCGGGCATGATAGGTTAACGGAGCTTTCATAACAGGCTTGATCCCGGTCGCTTGTCTGATCCTTGCCATCGCGTAAACTGTGGGGCATCAGACAGGAACCCGATATGACTCAAGCTTTTGATATTGTAATTGTCGGCGCCGGCATGGTCGGCGCCGCACTTGCCACTGGCCTCGGGCGAGAGGGCTTTAGCGTCGCGATGGTTGATCGCGCCCCTGCCCCCGGTTTCGACCCTGATTCGGCCCCCGATATCCGCGTGTCAGCTCTCAGCGCAGGCAGTGAGCGTTATCTGCAAAGCCTTGGCGCCTGGGATCATATCCTGGGTATGCGCGCCACGCCTTATCGCCGTCTCGCGGTGTGGGACGAAACCCGCCACCCCCTGAGTAACTTGCTACCGCGCACGTCCAATCAGGTGGAGTTCGACGCCGCCGGGCTGAATGCCTCTCACCTTGGCCATATTGTGGAAAACTCCGTAACCCAGCAAGGCCTTTGGCAAGCGGCGGAAGCGGAGCCCTCGGTTACCATACTGGCGGGCAATGGCGTTACTGGCATTACACAGGTGGATGGACAGGCCAGGGTCGGGCTTGAGAACGGCGAGGAACTGGCCGCTACCCTGATTATTGGTGCCGACGGCGCGCAATCCCGAGTGCGTGATATGGCCGGCATTGGGGTTACAAGAAACCAGTACGGCCAACAGGCCATGGTTATTTCCGTGCGTTATCAGGGGCCCGTGCAAGACATTACATGGCAGGGATTTTACCCGTCTGGCCCGAGAGCCTTCCTGCCGTTATACAGTGCAGACCCAAACCACCCAGGTGAAAGCCGCGCTTCGCTGGTGTGGTACGACTCGCCTGAAGAAATTGCCCGCCTTAAAAATCTGAGTGACGAAGCGCTGATGGCAGAAATACAGCAGGGCTTCCCGGCAGAGCTGCCGCACCTTACCCATATTGAAGATCGCGCCAGTTTTCCCATCGCCCGCCAGCACGCCAAGCACTACTCGGCGGGGCGCATTGTGCTTGTGGGGGATGCGGCTCATACCATCAACCCCTTGGCTGGGCAGGGTGTGAATCTTGGATTTCAGGATGCCCAGTGCCTGCAATCTATTCTGAAAGAAGCACGTAGGGCTGGCAGGGATCTGGCCGACGCCTCGGTATTGGTAAGCTATGAGACGCAACGGCGACCGGCCAACCGGCGCATGATGTTTGCCATGGATGCGTTTTATCACCTGTTCAGCAACCAGATTCCGCCGCTGCACCTGCTCAGGAACATCGGCCTGGGCGCCGCCCGCGCGCTGCCCTTTGCCCGTAACCGGGTGGCACGCTATGCCATGGGGATCGACGATGAGCTGCCAGCGATTATCCGCCAGTTAGCTGCCCGGCTACCGGGCCTGAACCAGCTTTAAGTACCTGAACAATCGAGTCACAACAAATAAAAGGAAACCAGGATGTCCGAAACCCTTTTTACCAAGATCATCAACCGCGAAATCCCGGCGGATATCGTTTACGAAGACGATATCAGCCTGGCATTCCGTGATATCAACCCGCAAGCGCCAGTGCACCTGCTGATTATCCCGAAAAAGCTGATCGCGACCATTAACGACATCGAAGAGATGGATCGCGAGCTGGTTGGCCACCTGTACTGGGTAGCCGCCAAGCTCGCAAAGGAGATGGGCTTTGCCGAAGACGGTTATCGCACCGTGATGAACTGCGGCGAAAACTCTGGCCAGACGGTATTCCATATTCACCTGCACTTGCTGGCAGGAAAACCTCTGGGCTGGCCACCTTATACCGACAAAATGAAGCAGGCCTAAGCAGCCCTGGCTTGGCTAGAGTGGGGCTTAACGCCCCACTACACGCTCCGCCTCTTCCATGGGTGTATGGCGCACGTCTTCGCCTTTGACCATGAAAATCACGTTCTCGGCAATGTTGCAGGCGTGATCCCCCACCCGCTCCAGCGACCGCAGAACCCACATCACTGACATGCACCGTGAGATGTTACGGGGGTCTTCCATCATAAAGGTCAGCAGGGTGCGGGCCGCAGCCTGATATTCCTCATCCACCCGTTTGTCTTCCTTCATTACTCGCAGTGCCTGCTCGGAATCCAGGCGCGCAAACGCATCCAGTGAATCGTGAAGCATGGTCATCACATGGGCGCTGATATTGCGCACCTCCACATAGCCCTGGGGCGACTGACCTTCATCCAGGAGCTTGATGGCAAACTTGGCGATTTTCTTGGCTTCATCGCCCACCCGCTCCAGATCTGCAACCATTCGGATCACAGAAATAACCAGTCTCAGATCACGAGCTGTCGGCTGGCGGCGGGCAATGATCAGCATCGCCTCTTCATCAATATCCATCTCCATCCGATCCACCAGCTTGTCTTTGGAGCGGATCTCTTCCGCCAGCTGGCCATCGCCCTCAATGAGCGCCTTAACGGCGCTGTCTATCTGGGTCTCCACCAGGCCGCCCATTTTCAGGAATCGGGTTTGCAGGGCCAGCAACTCATCATTGAATCGATTGGAGATATGATCTCCATAAACGTCATCTTTTTTCGTAGGCATTGTGACTCTCCCCCTGTTCTTTAAACCCTGAATCAGCCAAACCGGCCAGTGATGTAGGATTCCGTCAATTCATGTTCCGGCATGGTGAATACCTTGCTGGTGTCGTTTACTTCCACAAGATGGCCCAAATGGAAGTAGGCGGTGCGATTGGAAACCCGCGCGGCCTGCTGCATGGAGTGGGTCACGATCACAATGGTGTAGCTCTCGGACAACTCGGCAATCAGCTCCTCAATTCTGGCAGTGGCTATCGGGTCCAGCGCCGAACAAGGTTCATCCATTAACACCACTTCCGGGCTAACCGCTATGGCTCTGGCGATGCACAGCCGCTGCTGCTGTCCGCCGGACATGCCGGTTGCCATGGCATCAAGGCGGTCTTTAACCTCATTCCACAAGCCGGCCTTACGCAGGCTGTTTTCCACTATGTCGTCCAGGTCTGACTTGCGGTTGGCCAGGCCATGAATTCGGGGGCCGTAGGCGACGTTATCGTAAATAGACTTGGGGAAGGGGTTGGGCTTCTGGAATACCATACCTACCCGGGCACGCAGCTCCACCACATCCCGTTTGGGGTCGTAGATGTCCTGGCCGTCCAAGAGCAAAGAGCCCTTGATCTGGCAACTCTCGATACTGTCGTTCATCCGGTTCAGGCAGCGCAAGAAGGTGGACTTACCGCAGCCGGAAGGCCCGATAAACGCAATAACTTCGTTGCGGGCGATATCCAGGCTGATGTTTTTAATGGCCGGCGATTCGCCATAGAAGACTTCCACATTCCGCAGATGAAATTTGGGGTCGTCGGAGAAGGGAATGCCAACGGTTTTGCCTTCTTCAATCGTGGTTTCTGCAGGGCTCATACTAATACTCATAAGTGTTGTCTCTTTACCAACGGCGCTCAAGGCGTTTACGCAGCCAGATGGCGAACGCGTTCATGGTGATCAGGAAGGCGAGCAGTACCATAATGCCGGCGGAGGCCAGCTCCACGAATCCCTGCTCTGCACTGCCGGCCCAGATGAAGATCTGTACGGGCAACACGGTGGCGGAACTGAAGAAGCCATCCGGTATCTCGACAATAAACGCCACCATGCCAATCAACAGGAGAGGCGCTGTCTCTCCCAGGGCTTGCGCCATACCAATGATGGAGCCGGTCAGCATGCCAGGCATGGCCAGGGGCAGAACGTGGTGCAACACCACCTGCATTTTTGACGCGCCTATGCCTTCGGCTGCCTCCCGAATCGACGGGGGCACACTCTTTATGGCTGCACGGCTCGAAATGATGATGGTGGGCAGAGTCATCAGCGCCAACACAAGGCCACCGACCACGGGCACCGAGCGAGGCATACCGAACAGGCCGATAAACACCGCCAGCCCCAGCAACCCGAAGATGATGGAGGGCACGGCTGCCAGGTTGTTGATGTTGACCTCAATAAAGTCCGTCAGGCGGTTGCTGGGGGCAAACTCTTCCAGATAAATCGCCGCGGCTACGCCCACCGGGAAGGCAATGACCAGGGTAATGCCCATGGTGAGCAAGGAGCCAACCAGCGCGCCCAGAATACCGGCGTTAGACGGCTCCCGAGAGTCACCACTGGTGAAAAACACATCGTTAAACCCGGTATCGATAACGCCCTTACTCAGCAGTTCATCCGTCCAGCGCTGTTGCTGCTCTGTGAGGCGTATGGAGTAGCCAGGGTCGCCGGCATGCTTTACATAAACGGACACCGTATCGTGGGCCGGGAACTCAATGGTGCGGGTAGTGCCCAGCCAATCCGGATTCTCCTTCAGCAAGTCGCGAACCTGGTTGCTGGCATAACTGCCTGTCATGCGGCTGAGCTCCCGCATATCCGCCCGGCTGGAAGCCTCCGGGAAATACGCCTGCATGGCCTTGATGATGGGCGCCTGGAAGTCTGCCATGGCGATCTGTTCCGGATCTGCGGCATCGTTCAGGTACATCAGTTCGCCATCCAGATGCACCTCAAGGGTCACGGTGGTTTTGATGAAGCCGGTGTATCCCTTGCTGATAATGTCCGTAAACAGAATCACCAGCGAGAAGAGCGCAATGAAAATGGCCGTGATGCCATAAAGGCGGAACCGGCGTTCCTTGCGATAACGGCGCTTGAGCGAACGGCGAATCAGCTCCGCCTGCGAGCCTTCACGCTCCGCGTGTGAACCTGGCTTAGTCATATTGTTCCCTGTATTTACGCACGACTTTCAGTGCGATCACGTTCAGCAGCAGCGTTACGATAAAGAGCATCATGCCGAGGGCGAATGCGGCCAGTGTTTTGGCGCTGTCGAACTCCTGGTCACCGGTCAGCAGGGTGACAATCTGTACGGTTACCGTAGTCACAGAATCCAGAGGGTTGGCCGTCAGATTTGCGGCCAGGCCAGCGGCCATCACTACAATCATGGTTTCACCAATGGCACGGGATGCAGCCAGCAAAATGCCGCCCATAATGCCTGGCAGCGCCGCCGGAAAAATCACGTTTTTCATTGTTTCAGACTGAGTGGCACCCAATGCCAGGGAGCCATCGCGAAGGCTGCGTGGCACTGCGTTGATCACGTCATCAGATAGCGAAGACACGAAGGGAATGATCATAATGCCCATCACCAAGCCCGCTGCCAGAGCACTCTGGGAGGAAGCTTCAAGGCCAACCATCAGAGCCAGATCACGGATGAAAGGCGCTACCGTGAGCGCCGCAAAGAAGCCATAAACGACGGTGGGCACCCCCGCCAGCATTTCCAGCAATGGCTTAACCACCGAGCGCATCCGTGGGCTAGCGTATTCTGAAAGATAAACCGCAGACAACAGGCCCACCGGCACGGCGATCAGCATGGCAATGGCGGAAATCATCAGGGTGCCAGTGAAGAGCGGAATAACGCCGAAGGCACCCTCTGAACCTACCTGATCCGCCCGCAACGCAGTTTGCGGGCTCCAGTTGGTGCCAAACAGAAACTCGCTCATCGGCACCTTGCCAAAGAAGCGGACGGTTTCAAAAATAACGGAAAAAACAATGCCGATGGTGGTCAGTATCGCCACAGCGGCACACACAAAGAACAGGCGCTGAAGCGTAAGCTCCACGCTCTTGCGAGCGTTTATAGTCGGGGCCACTCGTGTCCAGGCGAAGGTGCCGCCAAGAACGGCAATCAAAATAACCAAAAGGCTTTTGAAGCGGCTGCTTTGCTCTCGCAACTCCTGCAACAATACGGCCGCATTGGAAATGCCATCGGGCACCATGGCGGGGTTCAGCTTACCTGCTGCCAGGTTACTGATCTGGGAAAGTGTCAGGCTGGCGTGCCCTGCCGATTGCGGCGTCAACTCTGCCGGCAGGGAAGCCATCACAACGTTCTGAATAACCTTGCCTTCAAAAGCGGCCCAGGCACCCAGGATGATCAGGGCTGGAATCGCACACCAAAGCGCAGCCCTGGCGGCATAGTATGCCGGCAGGGCCTTGAGGTTACGGATGCCCCCCAGGGGTGCTGCCACAGCCCGGGAACGCATATAAGCGAACCCGTAAGC
This sequence comes from Marinobacter sp. DY40_1A1, assembly GCF_016597815.1. GTDB lineage: Bacteria > Pseudomonadota > Gammaproteobacteria > Pseudomonadales > Oleiphilaceae > Marinobacter > Marinobacter xiaoshiensis. The sequence goes on from NZ_VCHA01000002.1 coordinate 367,430, forward strand.
TACTGCGGCAAGCACCAGAACCAGGGGCAATAAATCAGCCGTCTGCATTAAAGCTCATCACCTGTCATTGGTTTGAGTTCCCGAACTGCTTTCGCGGTTTCCATGCGCACGTTGCGGGGGTTAGGGATCAGCCCCACATCCACCAGGTAACCGTTATCGCCCCACGCGCCTTCAGTGGTAAATTCCTGTGCATACTCGGCAATGCCTGGAACCACACCTGCGTGTGCATTCTTGATATAGAAGAACAGGGAGCGGGCAACCGGGTATTTCTCATCGGCAATGGTGTCTGGTGTTGGCGCCACTCCGTTGATGGTTGTCGCCTGAATTTCACCGCTGTTTTCCATCAGGAAACTGTAGCCGAAGATACCCAGGGTGTCTTTGTCCTGCACCAGGCGCTGCACGATCAGGTTATCGTTTTCGCCAGCCTCTACAAATGCGCCATCTTCGCGCATATTGTGGCAAACACCGCGCATTTCTTTCTTTTCCATGGCCTTGATGAAGCCGTAGGTCTTACAGCCACCTTCCATCGCAATTTCTACGAAGGCGTCACGGGTGCCGGACGTAGGAGGCGGCCCCATCACACGAATGGCCTTAGCTGGCAGGCCGGAATCGATATCGCTCCACTTCTCATAAGGATTGGCAACCAGCTTGTCACCGCCTTTTGGGTCGGGAACTTCTTTGGCCAGCGCCAGGAACACCTGCCGCAGGCTCAGATCCATCTGGTCAGCTTGTTTGGAGTTTGCGATTACAATGCCATCAGCGCCGATTTTTACTTCGGTAATGGCTTCCACACCATTGCGCTGGCACATGTCGAATTCGCTGGCTTTCATGCGGCGGGAGGCGTTGGTAATGTCCGGGTGCTGAGTGCCAATACCCGCACAGAACAGCTTGAAGCCGCCGCCAGAACCGGTTGATTCCAGCTTGGGTGTTGGGAAGCTGGTGTTGCGGCCAAAGCGCTCGGCCACAACCGTGGCAAAAGGATAAACCGTTGAAGAACCCACAACGTTTACGGTGTCACGGGCCAATGCCGGAGCGGAAAGCATGGATAACCCGCCAGTCAGTGCAACAATAGCAAAAGCTGTATTCGGTTTAATCACGTTAAATCTCCATCAGTCACTAAAATTGTGTACAGCACCGGTTTACTGATGGCTAAAGACTAGAGCTTCTGTATGACAGCTTTGTTACACCTGCTGAAATATTGTGCCGAAGCAATAAATAAGCTTGCAGCCGTGCTGCAGGTCGTTACCATGCTAAGAAAATAATTCCAGAACCTAATAAAAGGCAGGCTTCATGACGGCGTACGATGACGACAAACCCAGTCCCCGCGGCGACTTGACCCTTCAGATTGTTCCCCTACCACAAGATACCAACGCCAATGGCGACGTATTTGCTGGCTGGCTAGTCAAGCAGATGGATATTGCTGCAGCAACTATGGCTGGCCGCATATCTCTGGGCCGCAATGCCACTGTGGCAATGGATGGAATGGAGTTTCTCTCACCTCTGCGAGTGGGTTCGCAGGTGGGCTGCTACTGCGAACTGGTAGACATCGGCCGCAGCTCCATGAAAATCCATGTGGAAGTGTGGACCCTTGATCGTGCAGCCAAACACCCGCGCAAGGTCACTGAAGGTCGGTTTGTATACGTTGCCATTGATGAACAAGGTCGGATCCGGGAAGTGCCCGAACAGCCAGCCTGAGTGCCAGCTCAATCCGGGCAGGCCCGGATGAGTTCACCAAACAGCAACCGGTACTGCTCTGCCAGTACCGATGCTTTCCAGGGGTCCGGCCGACACCGGCTGGGCGGTTTCTCCAGAATCCGTTGCAAACAGCTGATCGCAGCTTCAGCTTCCGCACCAGCGTCCTGCTCATGGCTTTCATAGCGACAGCTGTCGGGCACATATTCTCGATACGCCAGCCGGTCGGGCGCCAGAGGAACGCATCCGGACGCCATAGCTTCCAGCATCGACAGCCCCTGAAAATCATGAAGCGCGGTAGATAAAACAATATCTGCCTTGCGTAGCAGCCTGTCGTATTCAGCCCGACTTTCCAGAAAGCCCCAGTTCTCGAGGCGATGACTGAACCGGGTCGCTATCTGATCAAACGATTTCGGGTGATTACGAAAGCCTTCTCCGACCAGGCTTAACCGATATGGCTGCTGCCGATTTTCAAGTCGCGCCAGAAAGCCCAGCAGCCTGTCTGGCGCTTTATCGTATTCCCAGCGGTGGTTCCAGAGGAGATGTGGACACGCTCTGTTCAAGGGTTCCGGATTGTCCACAAACAGATAATCTTCGATAGGCACCGGAAGCACTCTGGACTTTAGCCGAAGACGTTCAATCAGCCCTTCCGGCACGGCATCCGGCATCTTGCCCAAAAACTCTGATGCTCCTTTCAGAAAGCTGTCTCGATTCCAGGCACTGTTAAATACCACGCTATCCGCAGCCACCGCACCATACAAATTGACCATCTGGGGCTCCACCCGCCCCTGCTGCTGGTTACTGACAGGGAAAGCAAACTGGTTCTCGTGCATGTATAGCAAGCAAGGTGTGTTCGCCAGTTGTGGATGCAAGCCCCGCAAGGTTGCGAGATCCACCATGGACGTGGCAATAACCAGATCCCAGGGTTCCTGAAGACACGGCTCGTTCAGCCAGCTCAACGGGTTGCCGCGGATACGCCACTGAAAATACCGGGGAGCCAATATCAGTGTATGCCAGTGATATTCCGGCAACAGTGCAATGAGCTGTTCACGCCAGCGCTTGTGGCTGGCAGCGTCGTACGCCGACAGCAGCAGAATGCGTGGTTTGATACTCACCAGGGCAGCTCTTCACCATTGCTATGCCAGAAAGAGCCGGTATTCTCCAGGTTCAGCCTGGCAATCTGCTCCACCAGCCCGCGGGCAGACTCTTCCGGAGTGATCAGGCCGCCAAAGTTCACCATTCGGGTCTTCACAAAACCAGGGTGCAGCTGCGCGACAGCAATCCCCTTGGGTTTCAAATCCATCGCCAGAGATTTACCAAAGGCGTTTAACGCCGCCTTGGACGCTCGATAGCCGTAACGGCCACCAGAATCGTTATCGGCAATTGAACCCATGCGGCTGGTGATATTGGCGATCTTGCTGCCCTGCCCCATTAAAGGAATCAAGGCCTCAGCTACACGCAGGGGCGCGTAGGCGTTGATCTCCATTTGTGTACGGATAGAGTCAAAATCGATACTGCCCAACACCTCATCCTGTAACAGGCCAGCATTGTTGATCAGCAGGCTGATATGTTTGCCTGCTAACCCGGTTTTCAGTTTTGCGATCCCCTCAGCGGTGGTGACATCAACGCCTTCAATGACCTGCCTCGCCACTTTTGCCAACTCATCAGACGATTGCCGGCAAACACCCACTACTTCATAACCTTCAGAAGCATAATGGCGGGCAAGCTCCAGACCAATTCCACGATTGGCGCCGGTGATTACTACCAAGCTCGAAATGGACATATGAAAAAACTCCCTTCAGAACAGGTTCGATAGACTAGCAGGGCAACTTTCTTTCCGGGTCAGTCTAGCCTATTGGCAAGATTGCCCGAGTCTGTAATGCTTATACATTATCGCCCGACACAGTCCTTTCAAGAAATCAGAGATCCTCAGCCCATGAGCTTCAGGCAGCTATTTATACTCACGACAGCCCTTTCCCTGATTTCGAGCCCAGTAGCTGCCGATTTTGGCATCACGCCTTTCGCAGGCTACCGCATGGGCAGCTCTATCGATATTGAATCCGCCAGCGCCAGCACCAAGGATCAAATCAAATTCAAGGACTCTGTTAGCCAAGGGATTGTTCTAAACTTTGACTTGCCAGAAGCAGGCAAGCAGGGCGAACTGTATTTTGGCCGGCAGGATACCTCGGCCAAGCTCGATAGCGGTTTGTTTACCACGGGAGCACAGGCAACTGACGTTACGATTTATCAGCTGCAGTTCGGTGGGCTCTACTTTCCGGGCCGAAAAACCCACGGTGGCTTTGCCTCTGGGGTGTTGGGCGTAACGCGGCTTGAGCCAAAGGGTTCAGGTTTCGATACGGAGCATCGCCTTGCGCTCTCCCTCGGAGGTGGTTATCAATTCTTACTTAACGACAGCTTGCGCCTGCGACTGGACCTTCGTGGAATCTACACAGCCCTGGATTCCGGCGGTTCTGTGCTCTGCTCCGGCGGCTGCGAACTTACCTACCGCAGCAGCGGCTACCTTCAGATTGAAGCAGGCGCAGGGCTGGTTCTGCGTTTTTGATTTCACCTGCTGTCATGCTTCAGCCACATGCCTTTCCGGCAGCATCAACGACAGCAACGCTGCTGTTAATACCAGACCCGACGATATCCACAAGCATGCCTCCAGCCCGTAAACCTGATACACCCAGCCAGACAATATCGTACCCAGCAGCCTGCCTGCGGCATTGGACATGTAATAAAAACCCACATCCAGGGATACACCATCACCTCTGGCATAGCTGACAATCAGATAGCTGTGCAGGGAGGAGTTGATGGCAAACAAGATTCCGAACAGCAACAAACCACCGATAACCACGATCTGTGGTGACCAGCCGGCCATCAGACCAAGGGCAATAGCCGCAGGAACCAATGCCAGTGCTGCGGCCCAGAATGCGGCAGGTTGCTTGCCTTCGCTTGTGCCGGTAATCCGGGGCGCTATGGTCTGGATAAAGCCATAGCCGATGACCCAGGTGGCCATAAAGCCGCCGACCTTCCAGAAATCCCAACCAAAGACCGTATGCAGATAAACGGGCAGAGCCACAACAAACCACACATCCCGGGCACCAAACAGAAACATACGGGCTGCAGACAGCACGTTAATGGCAGGGCTTTTTGAAAGAATCTCCCGGAATTTGGGTTTTGCGGTGCTCTTGCCCAATTCCTGTTTAAGCAAAAATAGACTGGCCAGCCAAACCAACCCGAGAGCCGCAGCCATGGTAAGCACCGCGCCGGTGAAACCCACCGACATCAGCAGCACGCCACCCAGAAAAAAGCCCACGCCTTTCAGCGTGTTCTTCGATCCCGTCAGTATGGCGACCCATTTATACAAAGTGCCCTGCTGCTCATCTGGCACCAGCAATTTGATGCCGCTTTTGGCAGACATTTTGTTCAGGTCTTTGGCAATACCAGACAAAGCTTGCGCCGCCATCACCCAGGGCACTGAGAGCATGGCCGCCGGGACAGCCAGCATGGCCAAGGCTGCGATTTGCAGGAACAGCCCGATGTTCATGGTGCGATTCAAACCCATGCGAGCGCCCAGATAACCACCCACCAGATTGGTCACCACCCCGAAGAACTCGTAGAACACGAATAGCAGGGCGATTTCCAGCGGCGAGTAACCAAGCTGGTGGAAATGCAGCACCACCAGCATGCGCAACGCCCCATCCGTCAGGGTGAAGGCCCAATAATTACCCGTGATCACCAGGTACTGACGAATGGCGGTATTCATATCAAGCCAGGCCCACCTTGCGCGCCAGTTCAACGGTGCGGTTGGCGTAACCCCACTCGTTGTCATACCAAGCGTAGATCTTCACCTGAGTTCCGTTGACCACCAGCGTGGACAAGGCATCGACAATGGATGAGCGCGGGTCTGTTTTGTAATCGATGGATACCAGCGGGCGTTCTTCGTAGCCCAGAATGTCCTTCAATTCACCCTCTGAGGCTTCTTTGAGCAGCCGGTTTACCGCATCGCGATCTGTGGGCGTTTCCACCTCAAACACACAATCCGTCAGAGACGCGTTGGTGAGGGGAACACGCACTGCGTGGCCATCCAAACGTCCTTTAAGGTCCGGGAATATTTCGATAATCGCCGTGGCAGAACCGGTACTTGTGGGAATCAGCGAACTGCCGCAAGCCCGTGCCCGCCGCAGGTCTTTGTGGGGCGCATCAATGATTGTCTGGGTATTGGTCAGGCTGTGGATGGTGGTAATGGAGCCGTGTTTGATACCCAGTTTCTCGTGAATCACTTTCACCACTGGCGCCAAACAGTTAGTGGTGCACGACGCCGCGGTTACAATTCGATCCCTGGCCGGATCAAAAATGTCTTCATTCACGCCCACAACAATATTCTTCGCGCCCGCTTCTTTCACCGGCGCGGTGACCACCACCCGTTTTACGCCTTGATCGAGGTAGCCCTGCAGCACCGACACTGTCTTGTGCGCACCGCTGGCTTCGATCACCAGATCGCATCCAGACCAGTCGGTATCGGCAATGGCTTTATTACGAGTGACACGGATGCGCTGGCCATCAATCACCATGTCATCGCCATCAGCAGCTGCCTCACGGCTCCAGCGGCCATGGATACTGTCGAAGTTCAGCAGATGAGCCAAAGTATGAGCGTCTGCGCCCGGGTCATTAATCGCCACAAATTCCAGTTCAGGCCACTCCCAGGCGGCCCTTAACGCCAAGCGACCAATACGGCCAAACCCGTTAATGCCTACTTTGATTTTGCTCATGGTGTTCTCCTTGCGAATTTCGCAGGTGATGTATCCAATGAATGTTCAGGGGCACTGCGGTGCCGGGCGCTCGGCCATTGCCTGCAGCTTCGCCATAGGCGTTTCGATCAAGGCTTTATTATTTTGCGCCGTTTCATCCAGAATCCGAGCTACCCAGTCCGGCAACTGTGGGTTCACTGAATAGTAAACCCATTGCCCACGACGCTCTGTTTCTACCAGTCCGGCCTCTCGTAATGTGGCAAGGTGACGACTGACCTTCGGCTGGGACACAGCAAAGGCTTCTGTCAGTTCGCACACACACAATTCCTTCTGCCCCCGAATAAGCAGCAAAGCTGCCAGCCGTAACTCATCGCTCAAGGCCTTGAAAACGGTGACCGGGCTGCAGTCTTCGAGCTTCAGCCCGGCTTCCTGCTGATAAAGAAAGTCTCTATTCATGAAATCTACCAATTCTGAAATTTTTTCATATTCGGTTTTCCATATATGTTTTTTTTGCGATACTAATTACCGAAGATGACAAAGTAAAGACACCCGGATAGCGAGATTACAAATTACACCATGAAGCCGACCGCACCTCCCAACATCGATTCTGAGCTGTTCCAGGCACCGACTGCAGAGCAAGTATTTGGAGCGGCGCCTTCAAACCATGCACCTCGCATCTTGCTGCTCTATGGCTCTCTGCGAGACCGTTCATTCAGCCGGCTCGTGGTAGAAGAGTCCGCCCGCTTACTGGAAGCCATGGGTGCCGAAACCCGCATATTTAACCCGCGCGGCCTGCCGTTGGCCGATGCTGAAGACGCGTCCCACCCTAAAGTTCAGGAGCTGCGTGATCTTGCTGAATGGGCTGAAGGCATGGTGTGGTGCTCACCGGAGCGCCACGGTGCCATGACCGGCATTATGAAAACCCAGATCGACTGGATTCCCCTTTCTCTCGGTGCCGTGCGCCCAACCCAAGGCAAAACCCTGGCGGTGATGCAGGTGTGCGGTGGCTCTCAATCCTTTAACGTGGTCAATCAGTTGCGGGTGCTGGGCCGGTGGATGCGGATGGTGACGATTCCTAACCAGTCATCCGTGGCCAAAGCTTACATGGAATTCGATGAAAACGACCGCATGAAGCCTTCTTCGTACTACGACCGCATCGTGGATGTGATGGAAGAACTGGTGAAGTTCACCTTGTTGGTACGTGACCGCAGCGACTACCTGACCGACCGCTACTCCGAGCGAAAAGAAAGCGCTGAAGACTTATCAAAACGTGTTAATCAACGGTCGATCTGAGGGCAACCATGAGCCAACATACTGAAACCGCGAGCACCCCTTCAGAAGGCATGGATTTGTTCGGTCGCTACCTGTCGGTCTGGGTTGCTCTGGCAATTATTGCCGGCGTAGCCTTGGGCCAGTTAGCGCCTGGAATACCCGAAACCCTGTCCCGCTTCGAATACGCCCAGGTGTCCATCCCTATCGCTATCCTGATCTGGGCGATGATCTTTCCGATGATGGCGCAAATCGATTTTGGTGCGATTGTTGGTGTAAGAAAAGAGCCGAAAGGGCTGGCCATTACCACCATCGTGAACTGGCTTATCAAACCTTTCACTATGTTCGCCATTGCCTGGTTCTTCCTGATGGTGGTGTTCGAGCCCTGGATTGCGCCTGCCTTGGCCAGTGAATACCTCGCGGGCGCAATTTTGCTGGGCGCAGCACCCTGTACGGCCATGGTGTTCGTGTGGAGCTACCTCACCAAAGGCGATGCTGCTTATACCCTGGTGCAGGTATCCCTGAACGACATCATTATGCTGTTTGCCTTCGCGCCCATTGTGGTTTTACTCCTGGGCATTTCCGACATCCAGGTGCCCTGGGATACAGTGATTCTGTCGGTTGTGTTGTATATCGTGATCCCGCTGGCCGCCGGCTATCTCACCCGTCGCACATTAATCGCACGCCGAGGCGAGCAGTGGTACGACGAAGTGTTCATGAAGCGGCTGGGGCCTATTACGCCAGCAGCGCTGATTGTCACTCTGGTGTTGCTGTTCGCCTTTCAAGGCGAAGTCATCCTGGAAAACCCACTGCACATTGCGCTGATTGCCGTGCCGCTAATCATCCAGACGGTGCTGATTTTTTTCATCGCCTACGGCTGGGCCAGACTGTGGAACGTTCGCCACTGCATCGCCGCACCCGGCGCCATGATCGGTGCCAGTAATTTCTTTGAACTGGCAGTAGCCGCAGCCATTGCCCTGTTTGGCCTGCAATCCGGGGCAGCATTAGCCACAGTGGTTGGCGTGCTGGTGGAAGTGCCTTTGATGCTGGTACTGGTGCGGATCGCCAACAATACCCGAGATAAATTCCCGGCCTGACCGCTGCGCGTAGCCCCGGTGACAGGCCGGGGCGACCTTACAAAGCACAGTGCCGGGGCTCGCGACCTGTTCAGCCAACCACCACCCTGCTAATATCCCGCCCATCTTTCTTACCATTGAACCGCAAACCTCTGACCCGAACGGAACCAACAGAATGGATTTTCTCCAGGCTTTTTTCCTTGGCCTTATGCAGGGACTGACCGAATTCCTGCCCATTTCCAGCTCAGCCCACCTGATTCTTGTACCCGCATTTTTTGACTGGGTGGATCAGGGCGTCGCGTTCGACCTTGCGGTTCACGTGGGTACCCTATTGGCGGTAGTGATCTACTTCCGCACCGACGTATTCAGCATCGCCCGCGACGGCCTCATATCCATGAGCCAACGCCGCGTAGTCGGCCAGGGCGCACTGGCGCTGTATATGGTGATTGGCACAATCCCGGCTGGCCTTGCAGGATTGGCGTTACTGGACATCATCGATAACGAACTGCGTGCAGTAGAAATCATCTTTGCCACGACACTGTTCTTCGGCTTGCTACTGGGTGTTGCAGACTGGATGCCCAAACGCCAACGCTCGATAGACTCTCTGAACTGGAAAGACGCTTTACTGGTAGGTATCGCACAGGCCATCGCCCTTGTACCGGGCACTTCTCGTTCTGGAATTACCATAACTGCTGGTTTGTTCCTGGGCATGAGCCGGGAAACCGCCTCCCGCTTCTCGTTCCTGCTGGCCATTCCCATTACCGCTCTGGCATCTGCAGTTAAGCTTCTGGAAGTAGCGACTTCGGATATTGCCGTGGACTGGAGTGCATTTCTGGTAGGGGGCGTTACATCCTTCGTTATTGCCATTACCGCTATCCACTTCTTCCTGAAATGGCTGAACAAGGTGGGCATGTGGCCTTATGTTATCTACAGAGTCATTCTGGCTGGGGTTATTTACGCGGTGTTGATGTAGGCACTGTGAGGTCTTGCTGAGGCCAGCACCGTGTCCGAAGCAGATAGCGGGCTGCGCCTCCCAAAAATGTGCGGAGCCATGGATGGCGGAGCCCAAGCGCCACATGGATGTGCCGAAGGAGCGTTTTTTGGGAGGCGCAGCCCGCTATCTGCAAACACCAAAGCCTAGCAGGCCTCCAACGGCGCATAAGCCAGCACCAACCACTTGGCACCTTCATCAAAATTCACCTGCACCCTTGTGTGGTGCCCGGTGCCTTCAGCATTCATCACAACACCTTCGCCGAACTTGGGGTGCCGAACACGCTGCCCCAGGCTGAAACCGGTCTGCTGGGCAGAGTCCTGGCTGAACAGGCCTTCGTTAGGGCGATCCATCATGGCCGGGCGGGTTACCGTATTACGTAGGCGCACCTCCTGCAGGCAATCGCCGGGAATCTCCCGAACGAATCGGGAAAGCGCGTTGAACTTCTCCTGACCGTACAAACGGCGGGATTCGGCGTAGGTAATCACCAACTTTTTCATGGCCCGGGTGATGCCTACATAGGCCAGCCGCCGCTCTTCCTCCATGCGCCCCGGCTCTTCCAGAGACATGCTGTGAGGGAACAAACCCTCTTCAACACCGGCAAGGAATACCAACGGGAATTCCAAGCCTTTTGCAGAGTGCAAAGTCATGAGCTGCACACTGTCTTCGTGATCTTCCGCCTGAGATTCGCCAGCATCCAGAGCTGCCTGAGCAATAAACTCCGAGAGCGGGTCCACACCCTCTTCCACATCAAAATCTGCAAGGGCGTTAACCAGCTCTTCCAGGTTCTCCACCCGCGCCTGAGCCTTCTCGCCTTTTTCACTGGCGTGGTAGTCCTTCAGGCCGCTGGCTTCGATGGTCTGCTTCATAAGCCCATGAAGCGACGCGCCTTCAGCCATCGCAGACAGCTCTTCTATAATATCGAGGAACGTCTGCAGCCCGGTTTTGGCACGACCTTTCACCTGCCCGGCCGCCAGCAATCGCTCGGCCGACTCCCATAGAGATATGCTCAGGTTGCTTGCATATTCACGCAGTTCCGCCAAGCTTTTTGCGCCTATGCCACGAGTGGGCAAGTTCACCACTCGCTCGAAGGCTGCATCGTCCCGCCGGTAGTGCACCAAACGCAAGTAAGCCAAGGCGTTGCGGATTTCCTGGCGATCATAAAAGCGCAGGCCGCCATATACCCGGTAAGGTATGCCCTGGCGCATCAGGGATTCTTCCAGCACCCGGGATTGGGCGTTGGAGCGGTACAGGATGGCGGATTCGCTTCGCAGGTTGCCTTCGTTCACCCAACTGGAGATGCTGTCGGCTATGTAATTGGCTTCATCCTGCTCATTAAATGCGGCATAAAGGCTGATGGGTTCGCCTTCCACGCCATCTGTCCAAAGCTCTTTGCCGAGCCTGCCCTGGTTGTTGGCAATTACGGCGTTAGCGGCTTTCAGAATCAGTTGAGTGGATCGGTAGTTCTGTTCCAGCCGCACCAACCGGGAGTTCGGAAAATCCCTCTGGTATTGCTGGATATTCTCTATTTTGGCGCCACGCCAGCCGTAAATAGACTGGTCGTCATCACCCACCACCGTCAGTGGTACACGATTACCCGCAAGAACCTGCAGCCAGGCGTACTGAATCGTGTTGGTGTCCTGAAACTCGTCCACCAGAATATGCTGAAAGCGCTGCTGATAGTGAGCCAGTATTTCCGGCCGGTGCAGCCAGAGTTCATGGGAGCGAAGCAGCAACTCGCCAAAATCTACCAGACCGCTTTGCTGGCACAGTTTTTCGTAGCGGCTGTATACCTTCACCATGGTGGAGGTGAAGTGGTCGCCCGGATTTTCCTGTATGTGGTCGGCCCGCAAACCTTCGTCTTTCTGGCTGCTGATGAACCATTGAGCCTGCTTGGGCGGGAACTGGCTTTCATCAATCTGCGCTTCCCGCATCACCCGCTTGACCATGCGCAGCTGATCGTCGCTGTCCAGCACCTGAAAGTTCTCCGGCAGCCCGGCATCCTTCGAATGCGCCCTTAGCAAACGGTGGGCGATACCGTGGAAGGTGCCAAACCAAAGGCCGCGAGACGGAATATTCATCATCTCTTCGATGCGGTAACGCATCTCTTTGGCAGCTTTGTTGGTAAAGGTGACCGCCAGAATCCCCGTAGGCGGAACCCGATCCACCTGCATCAACCACGCAATCCTGTGCACCAGCACCCGGGTCTTGCCACTGCCGGCACCCGCCAGCACCAGCAAGTGGTCATTCTGTGCCGTAACTGCCTCACGCTGGGCATCATTCAGGGAATCAATAATGTGGGAGACATCCATGGGGAAATCACTGTAGTCCGGAGAATGGGGAATTCTGGCCGAAGATTATAACAAGTCGTGACCGAGCCTGCCCCGATCCCGATCGATGGCTTAACATTTTAGACTCGCCTTACTATAAAGTTACTGCAAAATCAGCCGACAACAGTACATAACAGTACGAAACACAATCACCATTTCGCCTACTAATAGCAATCTATATGCTGATTCCGCCACATTGGGTTGTTCCGTCAGGAAAAGACTATGCTGTCATCACTTAAAATCTCACAAAAGCTTGGCTTACTGGTCAGCATTGCCATCCTCGCATTTGTCATCAGTCAGGGCTTCGCGTTTATAACAGAACGCTCCAACTCTGAACGCCTGAGCGAGGTAAAAGATCGCCTTTATCCGACGCTGGAACTGACCACTATTAATGAAGGCCAGCTAAAGCTGATGGAGCAACAAATCAGTGGTGCGGTTACCACGGGGGACGACCAGCAGCTGGAAGCAACCCAGGCCTACCGAGACACCATTGCGACCAACCTGGAAAAAATTGCGGAATTGAGCCCCGCCCAAGCCAGCAATATTCAAAAGCTGAGCCGGGACCTCGACAACTACTACGACAACGCGTCCCGCCTTGCCACCTCCATTATCGACGGCACAGCGGACTTCACACGCATTGGCGACGACGCAGCCCGTAACGCAGCCCGTCTGGAGCAACTGCAGGCTGGCCTGAACGCCATGCTTGAAAACAATCGTGCACGGTTCCAGGGCGCCATTTCGGAAACCGCTGAAGCCTCAACAAATGCCCAAACTCTGGCGCTGATTATTCTTGTCACTACCGTTGTGGTGCTGATCGCAATAAGCCTGGTGATCGGTCGTTCCATCTCCACCAGCCTTACCCAGATTATCGACTCCCTGAAGAACATGGCCTCTGGCGAAGGCGACCTGACTCGTCGCCTGAACTATGAAGGCCGGGATGAACTCCGGGAACTGGTTAATCAATTCAACCTGTTCGTTGCCAAGCTGCATAAATCATTTGCCACTATCAGCGATGACGTGAATGGACTGAACACAGCAACAGGCCACCTGACCGATGCCAGCCGGGCCAACCTTGAGCGCATCAGCAGCCAGGCACAGGCAATTTCTTCTACCCGTAACTCTGTGGATGAACTGGTAAAAAGTGTTGAAGAAGTAGCAGGTTTTGCTTCCAGCGCCTCGGACCAGACCCAGGACGCAGCGCGCTTCGCCCAATCGGGCCAGGAAAAAGTACAGAAAAATGTGGCCACCATCCGCGAGTTGGTCAGCGACATTGAGAATACCGCTGGTCTGGTGAATCAGTTCGACGAGTTCTCTGCCCGGGTCGGGGGTTTGCTGGACACCATTCAAACCGTTGCAGAACAAACCAACCTGCTGGCTCTGAACGCCGCGATTGAGGCAGCGCGTGCCGGCGAACATGGCCGCGGCTTTGCAGTGGTTGCTGACGAGGTGCGTGGGCTTGCAGTACGTACCCACAAAGCAACGGAAGAAATTCAGGGTGTAATTTCAGAGCTCTCCAAGCTGTCGTCTTCAGCGGTTACCTCCATGAAAGCCAGTGTAAATAAAGCCCATGAGGGCGTGGAAGCGACCACTGAATCCGGTGAGATTTTGTCCCGCATTCTGCAAAACGTGCAGCAGATCAGTGAGCTGAATGAACAGATTGCTGCTGCCACCTACGAACAAAGCACGACATTTAACGAAGTAACCACTTACATGACGGACATGCACCGGAATGCCGAGGCAGTCATGGAAAGCACCGACGAACTGGATAGCGTTAGCCGCGATATTCAGGGCGTCAGCAATGGTCTGCGAACCGTTGCCAGCCAGTTCCGCGTGTAAATTAACCATGAAAAACGTATGGATCGAAAACCTATGAAAAGATTGCTACAACTTGCTCCTCTGGCGTTGGCCATTGCAGCAAGCTCTGCTTCTGCCCAAAGCACAGAAGACACCCTGGCCCGCATGCAGCAGCAGCTGGATTCCATGCAGCAGCAGGTGAATACCGCCAAGAATGACCGTGTTCGTTTCAACGGTTTCTTCAGCACCGGTGTGGCAAAATCCAGCAACGATGCGGGATTTGACGGTATAACCGAAAAGACCAGCGTGGCAGATCTGAGCCTGTTCGCTCTGCAAGGAACGTTTGACGTTTCTGACAAGAGCCAGGCAGTTTTCCAGCTGGTAGGGCGCGGCGCAGAGGACTGGGACCCCGTAGTTGAGTGGGCCTACCTGAGCTACCGCCCCATAAACAACCTGCAGCTCCGTGCAGGTAAAATGCGCCTGCCGCTGTTCATGTATTCCGACTCCCTGGAAGTGGGCTACTCCCAGCCTTGGGCTCGGCCACCACAAAGCGTTTACGGCCCAATTTCTATAAAAAGCTATGTAGGGGCAGATGCAACCTACACAATGAATCTGGACAACTCAGCCGTTACAGGCCAGCTCTTCACCGGATTCACCGATGAAGAGGGAACCACTGGGCCTTCAGAATTGAGGAACGTTTTCGGCACCACTCTCTCGTGGACTGACTATGTCTGGACTGCAAGAGCGATTGTCGGAACAGCTCAGGTCAACATTGATATTGACCTTAACCAGGATGGCGTACATGAGTATGCCCTTTCAGATGGTGAACGAGCCTTGTTCCTGGGCTTAGGCCTGGGCTATGACGATGGCATCTGGCAGGTTATCTCGGAAGTAACGCGGGCAAAAATCGACGGAGAATTTGCAGATACAGACTCTGCATACGTTTCCGTGGGTCGTCGGTTTGGCAGCGTAACCCCCTACGCGGTAATTGGCTGGATCGAAAGTACGGATAACGACGACCGCACCTTTCTCGGACCAGCTTTGAACACCCGGAGAGACGAATACAGTATTGGTGCACGCTGGGACATCACACCAGGTGTTGCAATCAAAGGGGACGTTACTCACGTAACCGGCTTTGAGAATGCTGCAGGAGGACTGGATGCTGCTTACGTTCTGCCAGCTGGCAAAAACAGCACCAACGTCTACACCCTGAAACTCGACTCGGCGTTTTAACGGAGGCCCCTATGAAAAAGCTAAGCCTGATGTTTGCGGCCAGCTTGCTGGTTAGCCCCCTTGCTCTGGCCGATGTTGTAGTGATCGGCCACAGTGCTGGCCCAGACAGCATCACCGAAAATCAAGTGCGCGATCTGTACCTTAATCGCAGTAATGAACTGCCCGACGGACAGAAAGCCACAACATTTGAAATGGCCAGTGGCGACGCGGTGCGCGCTCAGTTCCACGACAAGATCACCGGGCGCAACGATGCCCAGCTCAAGGCCTTCTGGTCCAAGCAGGTGTTTACCGGCCGTGGCCAACCGCCCGCCGAAGTAAACAATGCCGCAGCAATGAAAGCGCGGGTTTCATCGACGCCAGGCAGCATCGGCTACATTGATGAAGCCGATGTAGACAGTTCTGTTAAGGTTATATTTACACCTTAAACAGTTGCCGAAAACACAGAAGGCGAGCCATTGGCTCGCCTTCTGTGTTTAAAAGGACTGCCCAGAGATCAGAAGCCCCTCGGTATCGTTTGCGCTTCAACAAACTCGAACAACCCCTCAAGCCCGCCTTCGCGGCCGATTCCAGATGCCTTCATGCCGCCGAATGGCGCCTCAGGCGTAGGCCCTGAACCTGTATTCCAACCCACGTGCCCAAACCGCAAACCTGCAGCTACCCGCTGGGCACGCTCCGCATCTGCCGTGAACACGTAGGAAGCCAGGCCGAATTCAGTATCGTTACCCGCCTCGATAACCTCTTCCTCGGTGCGGAAACTGGCCATAGGCACCAGGGGGCCGAAGGTTTCTTCCCGTGAACAGCACATATCCGGAGTGACGCCGGAAATAACCGTTGGTGGGAAAAACAGGTGGCCCTCACCCAGATCACCAGGCTGCTTGCCCGCAACCAGGGCAGCACCTTTGTTCAAGGCGTCTTCCAAGTGGCGTTTTACCTTGTCGAAGCCGGCTTTATTAATCAGTGGACCAAGATCAACATCACCTGCGATGCCATCCCCAACAGTCATTTTGTTCACCCGCTCCGCAAGCTTCGCACCAAAGGCGTCCATCACCTTCTCATGCACGAAAATCCGGTTTGCGCACACGCAGGTTTGCCCGCTGCCACGGAATTTGTTGGCAATCAGGTTGTCTGCGGCGGCGTCCAGATTCGCATCATCAAATACGATAAACGGCGCGTTGCCACCCAGCTCCAAAGCCAGTTTTTTAATCTGGTCAGCGGTGTCCACAACCAGCTTACGGCCAACCTCTGTCGACCCGGTAAAGCTCAACATGGGCACATCCGGGCTTTCGCACAGAACCTTGCCAATCACGCTGGCCTTTCCCATCACCAGGTTCACCATGCCATCAGGCAGGTCCACATGTTTGTCCATCAACTCGAACAGCGCAATCATGGTCAATGGCGTTTCGCTTGCCGGCTTGATCACTGAGGGACAACCAGCAGCCAGGGCCGCCGACAGCTTCTTGGCAATCATACCAATGGGAAAATTCCAGGGCGTGATGAGAGCCGTTACCCCAACCGGGCGATAATGAACGGTCCAGGTACAGTCTCGTGGTTTTCCGGGGAGCTCGTGAGCGTCCAGCGCCTGAATATTCTTCGAGCAGTAATCGAAAAAGCCCGCGGCATAATCCACCTCACCCTGGGCTTCGTTCAAAGGCTTGCCGTGCTCCAGACACAGGACCCTGCCTACTTCTTCCTTGTTTGCCCTGAGCGCATCACGAATGTCTTCCAGCCATTTCCTGCGGGTTTCGATGGAGTAGGGGTGGGTCAGCTGCAGCGCAGACTTGCCTGCCTCGATCGCCGCCTTCACCTCACTTTCAGGCATGGAGGCAACCTGCGCAATCACCTTGCCCGTTGCCGGGTTGTAAACATCAAAGGTGTTGCCCTGTTCATTGTCAGTCCAGCGACCGCCGATGTAGCCAGTCATCTTTCCCAGCAGTGGTGACTCGATCATTTCGGCTCCTGTTCAGTCAGTAACGACACCCACAAAGGTGCACGGTTGTATGAATTGAATCCGTCCTTCATCTTGGATGCTGAATCACTACCTGTAAAGTCGATGGCCCGGCTTTTGACCAATCCCAATCTGTGCCTATACTCCCAAGTGCTCATACTCACAGTGTCTGCATTCACAGCAACTGGGTAATACCGCAGCAGCACCGGAAACCAGGAGGTCGGATAATGAAAGCATTTTTCCATCCAGCTCAAGACAAGCATTCCCCCCAATCCTACTTCACCCGGGGTCAGATGCGTCAGCCTCAAGAGGTGCCAGATCGCACCCACCAAATGCTGGAGGGTTTGAAAGCGGCAGGAATACCGGTATTGCAGCCTTCTGACCAGGGAGCCAGGCCGATTGCCAAGGTGCACGATCTGGGGTATCTGCGCTTTCTCGAGTCAGCTCACCGTCGTTGGAAGGAAATGGACGATTGGGGCGAGGAAGTCATGTCCAACATCTTCGTTCGCTCCCCGAACCACCTGACAGGCATCCTGGCAGAAGCGGCCCGGTACCAGGCCGATGGCAGTAGCCCTATCGGGGAGCACACTTGGGAAGCAGCCTACTGGTCGGCTCAGACCGCTCTGGCTGCCGCCGACGCACTCATGGCAGGAGATCGCACCTCCTACGCGGTGTGCCGCCCACCAGGGCATCATGCCCGTAAGGATTCCGCAGGTGGCTTCTGCTATCTCAACAATGCCGCCATTGCCGCCGAGCACATGAAATCCCGGTTCCCTCGTCTGGTTATTCTGGATCCCGACATGCACCACGGCCAGGGCATTCAGGAAATCTTCTATGAGCGCAGCGATGTGCTCTACATATCCATTCACGGCGACCCGACCAACTTCTACCCGGTGGTGTCTGGCTTTGAGAATGAGCGTGGCGAAGGTGAGGGGTACGGTTACAACATCAACCTGCCCATGCCCCATGGTTCATCAGAGGACGACTTTTTCACGAAGGTGGAGGAGGCTATGGCGGCCATCAAGCTGTTCCAGCCGGATGCACTGATTCTGACCCTCGGCTTTGATATCTATAAAGACGACCCTCAAGCCAAAGTGTCAGTAACCTCGGAGGGATTTTGCAGACTTGGCACTCACATGCGCCAGCTCGGCCTCCCTACACTGGTCGTGCAGGAAGGCGGCTATGATCTGGATAGCCTGAGCGAGAACGTACAGCAGTTCTTCAAAGGGATGGGCAGCTAAAACCTATGACGCGGGCGCGTAAACTTTAATGTTTTCGTGCCCTTCTGCTTTCAGGTGCACCGCATGCATCCGGCTCATGGCGCCGCGATCACAATACAGTAGATACTGGCGGTTGGCAGGAAGTTCCGGGACCTTTCGGTTCAGTTCGTAAAACGGGATTTTCAGAATCTCATTGCCAGTGAGCATCAAAGGCGACTGCTCCCCTTCCGACGGGTGGCGCACGTCAATAACCACGTCGCTTACCGCTGGTGTTTTTACCAACTCCACATCTTCGGGTGTGGTGGTTGTATCCAGCAAATCACTGACCAGCGTCTCTTCACGGGCTTCAATAGCCTGCACCAGAACCTGCGGATCCATCTCGGCCTCATCGGCTTCCACCCGGTACAAACGGGCCCGGGTGGTCGGCTTCTGGGAGATAACACCACAATACTCAGGCATGTTGCGCGCGTATGTCTCGGTGCCAATTTCCCGTGCAAGCTTGATGATGGCTTCCTTATCCATCGCGATCAAAGGGCGCAAAACCACTTCGTCGCTGGCCCGGTCAACAACGTTCAGGTTGGTCAATGTCTGGCTCGACACCTGGGCCACCGCATCACCCGTCACCAGGCCAGCGGCGTTATTGCTGCGCGCAAGCTCACTCGCGGCCTTCAACATTTGCCGTTTGAGCACCACGCCCCAATGCCGGTGACTAACCGACTTCATGATCTCTTCCACCACACCATCAAAAGGCACGGAGATAAACTTGGCGCCGTGGGATGCTCCGTAACGGCTCCACACGTAGTGAACCACTTGGCGTACACCCACTTCGTGAGCGACACCACCAAGATTGAAAAACAAAAAGTGGCTACGCATGCCCCGGCGCAGCATCAGATAGGCCGCTACCGACGAATCGTAACCGCCCGAGATCAGCGTCAATACATTCTCGACACTGCCCAGCGGGTAGCCCCCCAAGCCGCGATGTTTGCGATTGGCAATGTGGAACTGGTCGTCCCGCACCTCGATACGCACCTCTACTTCAGGTGAGCGCAAATCAACGCTGGCACCCGATGCGGACAGGTAGAGTTCGCTGCCCACAAAACGCTGGAGGTCCACTGAGCGGAAGTCATGCTTTCCGTGCCGCCGGGACCGAACAGCAAAGGTTTTCCCGTCGAGGCGGCCAGCGAACGCTGCCACGGCTTTTTCGGCAATATCCTCAAGGCTGACAAGCGGGAAGGCGGCGATTTCCTGAATAGTGGAAATACCGGGGATACGCATCAGTTCATCCACCACCGCGCCCGCCAGACCGCGGCCTTCGGGCACATCAACATCTACTCGGTCCCAGCTGCCTTCTACGACAATATCCTCGTCAAGCCGGGTCAGAATTCTACGGATGTTCTGGCGCAGCTGACGCATCTGGCGACGACGAACAGGCTTGCTCTTGATAGCAACCTCAGAGGCAGGACGAATAAGCAGTTTCATAAATGGGCGTTTTGTCGAATGGTGTATGATCAGGAGAGCGCATAGTGTAACGCTTCGGCGTTATGCCTCAAAATCGGGTATTACCGCAACACTCAGGAGCTTTTCCGTTCATGACTGCACCCACCATCAATGCCCTCGTATCCCCTGAGGGCAGCTTGGAAATACTGTCCAATCACGAGGTCAATCTACTTAAAGATAAAAGCGAGGGCGGCTTGTATCAGCTGTTCAGGCAATGCGCTCTGGCTGTGCTGAATACCGGTGCTGTGACCGATGACTGCCAGGACCTGATGCAGACCTACGCGGATTTCGATATACGCCTGATACCCCAGCCCCGAGGGTTAAAGCTTGAGCTGATTAACGCGCCGGCCCATGCATTTGTGGATGATGAAATGCTCCTGGCGATTCGGGAGCACCTGTTCTCGGTTCTGCGGGATATCGTGTACACCCACTCCACGCCCAAGTTTGCAGGAATTCTGAAAGGCAACGGGCCTGAAGACCTGACCAACATGGTTTTCCATATACTGCGCAATGCCCGGGCTCTGAAGACAGGTCGGCAGCCCGATCTGGTCGTATGCTGGGGCGGGCACTCCATCAGCCATGAGGAATACCAGTACAGCAAGGAAGTTGGCCACCAGCTTGGCTTGCGAGAGCTGAGTATATGCACCGGATGCGGCCCCGGGGCCATGAAAGGCCCGATGAAAGGCGCAACAATAGGCCACGCAAAGCAGCGGGTTAAAAACGGTCGCTACATAGGCATTACTGAGCCCGGCATCATTGGTGCAGAAGCGCCTAATCCCATCGTTAATGAACTGATTATCATGCCGGATATTGAAAAACGTCTGGAAGCCTTTGTGCGCTGCGGGCACGGCGTTATTGTCTTCCCCGGGGGCGTCGGCACCGCTGAGGAAATTCTTTACCTGCTGGGCATCCTTCTGCATCCGGACAATGCTGACCTGCCCTTCCCGGTGGTTTTCACTGGCAGAAAAGAAAATGCTGAGTACTTCGAGATGATCGACAAATTCATCCGCACAGCGCTTGGGGATGAAGCCGCCAAAAAGTACGAAATTATTATCGATGACCCCGTGTTGGTGGCCCAGACCATGAAAAAGGGACTCAAAGACGTCGAAACCTTCCGCCGTGCGATGCAGGATGCGTATTATTTTAACTGGATGCTGAAAATCGACCCTGTATTCCAGATGCCCTTCGAGCCGGATCACGAAAACATGCTGGCCCTGGAGCTACACCGTGATCAGCCGGTCCATCTGATCGCTGCGAATCTGAGGAAGGCATTCAGTGGCATAGTGGCTGGTAACGTAAAGGATGGGGGTATCCGAAAGGTGCAGGAGAAGGGACCTTTTGAGATCACTGGGGATCCGTCCCTGATCAAGCCTCTTGAAGCTATGCTCGAACAGTTTGTTGCCAATAACCGCATGAAGCTACCGGGATCTTCGGCTTATCGCCCAAGCTACCGAATCATTAGTACAGCAGCCTGAGCTGCTGTACTAATGCAATAACGCTTACTTGCCGCCAGCTGGCAGACTTGCGTAGTAAGCTGCCAGGTTAGCAATATCCTCATCGCTGAGAGAAGCTGCCTGACCCTGCATGATTGCCGCCATGCCGCCGTTACGTTCTTTGCTTCTGTACGCCTTCAGTGCAGAAACCAGATACTGCTCATGCTGGCCCGCGAGGTTGGCGTACATCGGAATCTGTGCAATACCGTTCTGGCCGTGGCAGGCAGCACACACTGCAGACTTCGCCTTGCCTGCCTCTACATTACCAGCCGCAGAAGCTACAGCAGGAACGGCGGCGCTCAGTGCGAAAAGACCTGCAACAGCATAGTGTTTAAGTTTCATTATGATTAACCTCTCATCATCGTTTTAAGTGTCGCGTATAGGTATTCTAAACCTAATAGAGAACTGGCGAGAAGTTATAGCACAGACGTAACATGTCGCAAATGCCATAGATCAATGCGATTCCTTCAAGACTCGCCATCTTTGACTTTTATCCAGTTACAGACGCTATGCAAACAAAAAACCGCACCAGAAAGCGTTTTATCACCCGGAGACTCCACTAATGTCTGTAGAGGTTCAAGAACTTCCTTGTCGTGAGGGCCTCATCGGCTCACTGACCCTGAACTCCCCTACAACGCTAAATGCTTTATCCAGTGTGATGATCGCCCAATTAAGGGATTGCCTTGCGCGCTGGGCTGACGACGAACGCATCTGTGTTGTTTTGATACGCGGCTCAGACAAAACCGGATTCTGCTCGGGCAGCGACCTGCGCGGGCTTTATCAATCAGTAACGGGCTCAACAAACAAAGAAGGCGCCTTCAGCATCCTGAGGCTCGAATACGAACTAATCTATGCTCTGCGCAGATTCCCCAAGCCCGTCGTTGCTATCGGGCATGGCCCCATCATGGGCAGTGGACTTGGTCTGTTTTCCGCCTGCCGGTACCGATTACTTACACCAGAGGCTTCGCTCGCCACGCCGGCCGTATCCATTGGACTGTTTCCGGGTGTGGGTGCCAGCTGGTTCCTCAATCGCCTGCCCGGCCGCCTCGGGTTATTTATGGGCCTGACCGGTGCTCACCTGAATGTGAGCGACGCCCTGCGCGTTGGGCTGGCAGACATGGCATTACCAGACTCCAACCATCAAGGACTGCTCTCAAGCTTGCAGGCGGAGCGCTGGAGCGGTAACAGAGCAGCCGATGACAACCGTTTGTTTCGCTTGTTGAGCCAGGCTGAAACTCCGGACTATCCGGCGCTCCCCGCCAGCCACCTGGAGCTGCACGAACGTGATATTGCGAGGCTGTGCGCCGGTTCCAGCCTGCCCGAGATCGTTGATCAACTGCTGGCT
The DNA here is from genome assembly GCF_016597815.1 of Marinobacter sp. DY40_1A1. Classification (GTDB taxonomy): domain Bacteria; phylum Pseudomonadota; class Gammaproteobacteria; order Pseudomonadales; family Oleiphilaceae; genus Marinobacter; species Marinobacter xiaoshiensis. Next base: position 390,069 of record NZ_VCHA01000002.1, read on the forward strand.
GCCCCTATCAATTCTGAGTGGTGGCAAGCCAACGTCAGGACTCTCGAAGGCGGATGCCCGGTATCGGCCTGGCTGGTCTGGAACCAGCTTCAAAAAGCCCAGCAGATGTCATTGAAAGATGTATTCCGCATGGAGCTGGCCATGGCCTGGGAATGTGTACGCAGGCCCGATCTGGCAGAAGGTATTCGAGCAAAACTGATTGACCGGGACCAAAGCCCCCAATGGTCATTCGCCGACATTCGCGATGTACCCGATGCGGTAATTGATACTCACTTCCCGCCGGTATGGGACGATCAGACCGATCCCATGCAGCTTGAATAATATGGGTTAAATCTGAAGGCTTTATAAATTAGCGCCGGCCTGTACCAGCAGCATTTCCAGATCCTGATGGTTATTTGCGCGAGCCACGTCGAGCGCTGTTTCACCATTCTCTGCCCGGAAGTTTACATCTGCTCCTGCAGCAAGCAGCATTTCTGCAGTGAGCAGGTCTCCAGTGGCAACCACTTTCATCAGCAGTGACTCCCCATCCTGGCTGACATTCACATTCGCCCCAGCGGTCAGAAGTATTTTCACGACCGAGAGCTGCCCCGTCTCCGCAGCGCGCATAACCGGTGTATAGCCCTTCAGGTCCGTCGCGTTTACCTTGGCACCAGCAGACAGCAGCAAACGTGTCAGCCGGCGATCACCTTGCTCTGCAGCAACCATTAACGGCGTAACCTGATCGCTTTCAGCAAGATCGGAATTTGCACCCTGGCTTAACAAGTACCACACGACACGATCCGCCTTTGCTTGCACTGCCGCCATTAGCGGTGTGCCGTTTCCTGTCAGCGTATTCAGCGGCGCACCGGATTCCTTCAGCTTTTTGACTGCATCAAAGTCTGCTTTCGCTGCTGCTCGATAGAGATCTGATCCCAACGCGATTTCTGCCTGTTGACCCAGATTGGCAGGAGCCTCTCTTGAAGCACATCCGGTCACAGCAACGAGGCCTGACGCCAGTAAAAAAACAGATAGCAGGAGCGATTGGTGGGAGAAGCCGATTCCCTTGGCCATAACGAGCAGTCTCTATCAGGTAAGTGTGGCCTATTCTGAGCAGGTGGCCCTGATAATTAAATCGAGCGGGTCACAACTCTGGCCCCTTCTGCAGAAGTTCACGGGTAACCTGGCGTAAACGATCCTCGCCATCCCGCTGTCCTGAGCATAACCCTTCGCGCTGAAGCTCCCCCCAACTCTCGTTTTGAAGCACTGCCCGACACCACAAAGTCGCCTCATCATGCCGTCGAAGCCAACTTGAAACGCCGGAAACCATGCTTAGCTCCCGCAAAACCGGAAGCATCAGCTGAAAGCCCCTGTACCCTGCCGAGAAATTCTGCAGGTCCCGGATGTCTGCAGCATCCGGCCTGCGCCCTGATGGCAGGCCAGCGGTTATCTCAAGCAGCAATTCCGGCTCCAGATCTTTCCAGTTCAGTGGCACCAGCGTCAGCCAGTGTCGCGCCAGCCGGTCTCGCACCTGCGGAACCAAAGTGGCTGCTCCTGCGCTGTGAGCCAGAACCATCTGTACCGAATACTCCCCGCTGGTAGCCTCCTGCTGCAGCCCAGCGCGCGCAAATTCCAGTCCGCAGGATGCCCAAAAGGCGTAAAGGTCGGAATTGCCGCCGAAACTGGTGCCCGTAAAATCCAGGCCTTCGAGCTCTGCACTCTTGGCCGCTTCATCAACCAGCCAACTCCCAAGACCAAAGCGCCGGGCAGGAGCCGATACCGCAATGCGGATAATTCGCAAACCTCGCTGGCTGGCCGCTTCCGGGAACCCACTATGACTGGCCAGAGACTGGGGCAGAAGATGCCCTCGCACCCGGCGCCTGCCGCTGGCAACCAACGCTGCCAAATCGTTACTCAGCCCGCCCTCCACAGCGCCCCATAGCACGCCCAGAGTCTGTCCATTCACAGTGGCTCGCCAGCTTCTGGCGGCAGGATCATCCAGCCACTGCCGGAGATCTGCAGGCGTTGTGCGGTAATGGGCGTCCACCAGCAAGCCAAATGCCTCCGCCAGCTCTGCCTCGGAAGCCCGGGCTGGCTGCCAGGGCTCAATCATGACTTGGTTCGCCGCTGTATCTGCCAGCTCAACTGGCTGGTGCTCGGCACCCAACAGGAAAAGATCAGATATGAGGGTTTCCAGCGGGTCTCCGTCTGCCCAGCGCACTGGTTCAGACAGCGTTTGCGACTGCCACTGGGGCGTTTTCTCATCGAGTATCTGGCGAAAGCGGATAGCAAACCCACGCCCGGCACCCTCATAGCCATGCACAGTGGATGCAAAAGCTACCCGCGGCCAACCCAAAAGAGCACGCCTTAACAAAGGCACAGGGATAGCGGCAGCCTCATCCACCATCACCACCTCAGCCTCCGGCTTTTCCCGCAACAAATCCCGGATCGGCAAAAAGCGCAGTCGAGCGCCTGTCACGGTTTCAATCAGATCCTTGCCCGCCTCCAGTACGTCTGCGCCCAGGGTTTCCCGGGCATGCTTGAACAGGCTGTTTACATTATCTCTAGAAGGGGCGGTTACCAGAATGTTCCGGCGACCCTGTTGCAGCAGTTGTGCCGCAGCCATTCCCAAAGCCGCAGATTTTCCTCGGCCCCGATCGGCTGTAACCACCATTGGCCGACGCCTGCGCCCAAGCCCGAAAGCCACCAGCTTACGGATCAGCTCTTGCTGATCCGGTGTTGTGGTTACAGTAAACTCAGACGTCACTCTGGGCAGCTCCGGCAGAACCAACACCTGAGGCGAACCGAGCTGCACCCGGATCACCGACGAATCTTTCGCCAGAATGCCCGCCATTCGCTTCGCAAAAGGATGCGACTCATCGTGATCCAGACCCGTTCGGGAATAATCCGGATCAGCAAAATGCCCCCACTCCTCCAGCGAAGGCATCAACCAGAACAACAAACCACCCGCCTTCAGCGTGCCCGAAAGCGCTGCAAACCCATCCGGCGGATTGCCCCGCCAGCCATCCCATACAATGACCGACGTTTCCCGACCCAGCCACTGGCGCGTCTTAGCGGACTCAATACTGGTCAGGCGACTGTCCGGGGCATCACCAGCCCCTCCAACCCAAAGCCCGCCTTCCAACTCCAAAGCTGGCAGCAGTGCCTGCAACCACTGCGTGGCAGGATCACGAGCCCCTTCCACCAACACCAGCCGCCGCTGCCCTGCAGCCGCAAGTTCGGCTTGAAGAGAACGCCATGCGTCCAGGTCTGGCGAAAAGGTTTCTGTTTCAGGACTCATTAACTGAGGTCTATTCCATGAGACTTCAGATCACCAAGATCACAGTGCGCCAACGCCGCCTGATGCGTTGCACGCAACCGCACCCGAGGGGCCTTGCCCGCCTCAAAAGCTTCATGCCAGCGAGCTGCACACAGGCACCAGCCGTCTCCGGCTTTCAGGCCGGGGAACCCGAACGCAGGCACTGGCGTGCTCAGGTCGTTCCCACGAGACTTGGAGAACTCCAAAAACTCGGCGGTCATCACAACACATACAGTATGCGATCCGTGATCATCCGGCCCTGTATTGCAGCAGCCATCCCGGTAAAAGCCGGTTTCCGGATCGGTGCTACAGGTTTCCAGCTTTTCCCCAAGTACGTTTATCGATTTTTCAGTTTCCATGTTTACTCTCTCCGGCTTTGGGAGTTAGCAGCGAGGCAGAACCTTCTCCAAAATACGCTGTGAATACATCCATGTACGCTCGGCTCCGCCATCCATGGCTCCGCACGATTTTGGAGAAGGTTCTGCCTCGCTGCCCTCCAACTAATGAGGTGGATTCGCTTAGTTAATCAGCCATGTTAACGGCACAGGTACCCGTGCTACCAGTTGGCCAGTACAATAGCACCTATGCCAACAAAGACCCTTGAATCCCCCGCCCTTGATCTGCCTGATTTTCTCACCGACGAACAACGGGCGATTATTACCGCCGGCTACGAGCACTCGGTAATCACAGCTGTCGCCGGCAGTGGAAAAACCTCCACGCTGGCCTGGCGCATTCGCTACTTGCTGCAGCAAGGGCACGACCCTGCGCGCATGTTGGTGTTGATGTTTAACCGCAGCGCTCGGGTGGATTTTGAGCGCAAGCTTCAAGAGGTGTGTCACCAAAGCGGGTTAGTACTGCCTGAAATACGCACTTATCACGCCATGGGGCTGCGACTGTATAAGCGGTTTGTTCAGGAAGGTTACCTGCCGGGGTTCTCTGAAAAAATACTGACCGAGCAGGAAATCAGCTTTCAGGTCTGGCTGTTAATACGGAGGCTGGCGCCAGAAGATCTGGCGGATGAGATAAGGCGCAACAAGAAAGATTTTGTAGAGACAGCCACCGGGTTTATCGACATGGTGAAAACCACCCTGTCGCCCGCCGAAATAGTGTTTGAAGATCTGGGCTACTCAGAAAAACACCGATACCTGATTGATCTGTTTCACAGCTTCGAGCAGTGGCGCAAAGGACAAAGCCGGATCAGTTTTTCCGATATGCTGTACGAACCGGTGATGGCCATACACCAGAACCCACCGTTACAACGGTTGGTGGGTAACAAGATGGATCTGATTCTGGTGGACGAGTATCAGGACACCAACGAAATTCAGCACCTGCTGCTGCGTTATGTGGCAGGCGATCGGGCCCGGGTAACCGTGGTGGGAGATCCGGACCAGACTATTTACGAATTCCGCGGTGCCAAGCCGGAGTTCATTCTCAAGCGCTTCAGCGACGAGTTTGAAAGCCCGCTGGAACAAACCCTCAGCTACACCTTCCGCTATGGCCATCGCGTGGCTCTGCTGGCCAACCATCTGATTTGCCACAACACCGGGCGCAAGGATGTGCTGTGCCATTCCCACCCTTCCACGCCAGCCACGGAGATTGCTCTGCATCGGGTGGAGAATGACGCGGATGCCGTACTACAGATACTTGGCGAGGAACCAGAGAGCGCACTGGCCGATACTGCGATTCTGTTCCGGGTCTGGAGCCAGAGTGTGCCTATCGAGCTAAAGTTGCTGGCACAGCAGATTCCCTATCGCATTGATGCGGGCAAAGGGGCACTGTTCAGTCGCGAAGTTCAGGCCATCACAGCGTTGCTGAAAGTGGTGTCCGGCGCGCTGGAAAAACTGCCGAAAGAAGACCGGTTGGAACTGGCCCGCCAGCTTCTGCGCTTCCCTCATGTTGGCCTTAAAGAGCCGGAGTTGGAGCAGTTGGCCCGTTTTCTCGCGGGGTTCGCCGGTGGCTGGCACGAGCGCTTGCTGGCACTGGATTTTGGTGCACTGGCGCCCATGGCGGCGCGCAAACTGCGCAAGCTGGGTGAGGTTCTGGAACAATTGCGCGGTTATTCAGGCCCGGCAGCAGGGTTGATTACTGTCTACGCAGAGCACACCGAGTTGTATGAGGGTGTTCGCAGCCTGGCGCTGACCTATGACAGCGCGGAGGAACGCATTGATACCATTCACGGCTTCCGTGAATACCTGAAAGGCCTGGGTGCCGACGCACAAGGGGCGCTTGCCCACCTCAAAGCCCTGCGCCAACAGGCCAATGAAAAGCAGGGCGGTGCGGGGGTTTTGCTGTCCACCATACATCGCACCAAAGGCCTGGAATGGCAGAGGGTAATCATACCCGGCCTGCAGGAGAAGTATCTCCCACACAGCCCGCGCCCACAGGACGATGCCCGGGCCATTCTCGAAAGCGAACGGCGGCTGTTGTACGTTGCCATGACACGCACCCGGCAATCACTGCATCTGATCACGCGCCCAGTGAGCAAGCAGCCCCATCTGGATGGCGATCAGGGGCCCAGTCGGTTTGTGGAAGAATTCTGTTTTGATCTGGCGACGGAGTTCGGGTGTTGGCTGGATGAACGGACGCCAGATTCCGATCACTCACTGACACTGACAGCCCCCCTCACGCCAGTGAGCTCACGCTATGCACTACAGGAAGGCGTAACCCTGGAAGGCGGCGTTCATACAAATACAAACCGCACCTCTCCCCTATGGCATCAATCACGCCTCAGTCATTCCATTTTCGGAACAGGTACTGTTGTTGCTGAAGACGAGGGTTCTTTTGAGGTGCATTTTAATGGCGGTGAAAAAATGAACTTCAGTAAAAAAAGTGCACATCTCTATTTCAGCCTTCCACCCTCGTAACATGTTGTCTGGTAGAGCTTACCGCACCGGACACAAGTACATTTCCTAATGTAAGCTTAATTATCAATTCTTTGTTTTTTGTAGTTCTTTAGCTTAAATTGCATAGATAAGTGAGCATCCTGATTACTCAGTATGCTTAATAATAACCGAACAGGAGGTTCTGCATGAACATCATGCGCCCTATCGCAATGGCCGCCATCGCCGGCACTCTTGCTACCCCAGCCTTGGCTGACCGCACAGAGACGGTTTATATCAACCCTTTTGCCGCTTTCCAACTTTTTGATGATGACCGTGATCTGAGCGAGACCGGCACGTTTGGTGCCGGACTGGAATACCGCTTCAGACCAAATTGGGCGGTCGAAGCCATTTATTCGCGCGCAGATGCAGACCGAAAATACGTAGACGGCTCTTCTGATTTTGAAGAGATTCGCATTGACGGCATCTACTACTTCGCACCTCAAGACAAAGCGTGGAACCCATACGTCTCTGTTGGCGCCGGGCATGCCGAGTTTGGCAAGGGCGATACCATCAGCTATAGCACAACGGGCACTGACCATGATGAAACCCGCGTAAACGTGGGTACTGGTTTCCGTTATAACGTATCAGATTCAGTATCTATTCGTGGCGACCTGCGTGAGTTCCACGGCATCGATGACAGCACCTTTGATACCCAGGTGTCTCTCGGTATCAGCTTTGCGTTCAATCGCACTGTTGCTGGAACGCCAGCGCCTGCACCTCAGCGCGTGGCTGATTCAGACGGCGACGGCGTACCCGATTCCCGTGATCAGTGCCCCAACACCCCAGCTGGCGCAACCGTTGACAGCACTGGCTGTGAGCCAGACGCAGATGGCGATGGCGTAGCCGATGCTCGTGATGCCTGCCCTAACACTCCGGCAGGTGCCCAGGTAGACAGCCGCGGTTGTGAACTGGATAGCGATAACGACGGTGTAGTTGATAGCCAGGACCTCTGCCCGAACACTCCTGCCGGCGCCACAGTAGACGCAACCGGTTGTGAAGGCGTAACCGAAACCATCGAGACCTTTACCATTGAGGTTCAGTTCCCGACCAACAGCTCTGTAATCGGTAATAGCTACGATGCGGAAATTCGCCGTGTTGCAGACTTCCTGAATGAGAACCCCGAGACCATCGTGGAAATTGCTGGCCACTCCGATAACACCGGTAAGGCAAGCTACAACCTGTTCCTGTCACAGCGTCGTGCTGAAGCCGTTGCAGGCCGCCTGACTGGTCCTCTGGGAGTAGATCCCGCCCGCGTGAGCGCCAAAGGCTATGGCATTGAAGAGCCCGTTGCCACTAACGCCACCGCCGCTGGCCGTGCTGAAAACCGTCGGGTTGAAGCGCGTATTCAGGTTCGTCGTTAATTCGGCAATAGTCTGAACACAGGCAAATGAAGTCAGCAAAGGCGCCCTCGGGCGCCTTTCTTTTTGACCGCATCCAGCAACAAATTTCTCGGTGTCAGCGATCGATCACAAAAACGACCGAGCCGCACACAGTAGTCCTGCTCCTCCAGATAAACCGCGTAATCCAGCACCAACCATAATTCCAAAGGCCGGCGAAAAAGATGTCGGATAAGCTCATAGCGGCGAACTTCCCGGTGGCGGTGCACGCCATAGGCAAGCCAGAACTCGAAATCCGTGTTTGCCGGTAAACAAAGCTGCTTTTTACTGGCGACCCAATGGCAAAACTCAGGGAAGCCTTTTTGAATGAGACCTGGTGGATACGAAGGCACGGGAAGGTATTGATCCACGCCCCGCAGGTCTCTCTGAAGACCGTCAAAGCCCAGGCGCCACTGACTTAACGTTCTTGTTTGCTGTCTGACTCCGGCCGGAGCTGTTACCGTTTCCCTTACTGCCAGGCGCAGGTCGCTGCGGTCCAGTACAAGCTTCGGCTCATGGGTAGCCGCACTTTCTGAAAGAACCGTATAAATGCCCTCAACGGTTTTGTGAAAGCAACACGGTGACACACTTAGTCGTGTTAGCTCAGCAACAACGCCCCGCTTCAGCAATTGCCGGTGCAAGTCTCCACAGGCATGGAGTGCGACCCCGTGAACGTTCTCGGGAACGGGCAAATCCTTCGCCATCACATCCTGGCAGTCTATTTGAACTGCATCCGCGAAACGCGCGGCAAGCCGATTGCCCTCGGCGACCAGTTCCGGATTCCATTCATAGCCTGCCACGTCGTTTTGGCTCTGCGCAGCCAGGGTTCGAGCCAGGTGCCCCTTGCCACAGCACCAATCCAGAATCGGTTGCTGCAGAGGCTTCAGCGCGGCAGCAAATGCACCCGCCTGCTCGCGCTTACGCCCGGGCATATCGGTTGCCCTGACTTCCGGCAGCGTTGCTGCCAAAACATCTGAATACTCCGGTGCCAAGTCTGGATAATCCGTCAGAGGGGCATACAGAGCCAGATCAGGCACATATCGGGAAGCGATGTCTGCCAGCTTTTGAGGCTCATCGTCCAGCTCAGCGCATTCGTCACCGGTGAGCCCTGCAATCATCTGCGCGAGCCCGGGATGGCTTTCAACCCAGGCTGGTCGCAGCTCCGTAAACGGAGCTGGCTGCCAGATGGAACGATGTTTTATCAACCAATCATTGAGGGTTTGCCACCGAGAAAAGAAGCTCTCGGTGGGCGCGCGAGCAGTCACTCCTGATAGCGTCCCGGGCGGAATGCATCCAGGCAAACAGCTGGTTCTTCGCCGTCAATTACCTGTGCAATCACATCCGCACTGGCCGCCGCCAACGTCCACCCAAAGGTACCGTGCCCGGTGTTCAGGTAAAGATTACGGCGCGGACCGCGACCGATAATCGCAGGGCCATCGGGAGTCATAGGTCGAAACCCTGTCCAGGTTTCTGCCAGATCCAGATCTGCACAGCCCGGATAACGGGATTCAACCGATTTTCGAATGGTCGCTATTCGCGCTTCCGGGATATCCCGATTGAAGCCAGCCAGTTCAACAAAGCCGGTTGCACGCAATCGATCCCCCAAGCGCGTAGACACAACTTTGTAGTTGTCATCATGAATGGTGGTAGCAGGCGCTTTGCCCGGGTCTTTCAAGGGCACCGTAATGCTGTAACCCTTGATTGGGTATATAGGCAGCTTCAGGCCCAGAGGCCGAACCAACTCCGGGGACCAACAGCCCGCGCTGACCACAAAGGCATCGGCAGCCAAAGCCTCTGTCTGCCCACGCTCGTTACGCAGAACCACCATTTCAACATTTTGGCTGCTGGCAGTTAGCTGCTCCACCTGAACGTTGTAACGAAATTTAACACCTTTATCTTCACAGGCTTTGGCAAGCGCCCTGGTGAACAGGTGGCAATCGCCGGTGCCATCCGTATCGTAACTGAGCGCGCCATACAGTGGCCCGGTTCTCGCCATTCCGGGCTCTGCCTCGTAGACCTGCTCCGGCGTCAGAAGTCGGGACGCTACGCCCATTTCTTTCAGTATTCGATGTGTGCCACGATGTACTTCCAGCTCTTCCGGGGTACTGGCCAGGTGCAGCAAACCCTTGTGAGCGCCATCAAACTTCAGGTTCAGCTCGTTTTCCAACTTCAGAAACCGCTCGCGGGAGTGACTTCCGAGGCGCAACATAGCGCGCTTGTTAAAACCAAAAAGGCCAGGCGACCACGCATAGCGCAGCGTTGAAAACATAAACTGTATGGCCGCAAGAGAAGGCGGCATTCGGAGCTTGAGAGGGCGATCCTGCTGCACAAGCCAGGGCAATGCCTTGAAAACCATGCTCGGGTCTGCCCAAGGATACACAACACCATAAGAGCGCTGGGCCGCATTGCCCTTACTGGTTTCATCCCCAGCCGCGCCATGGCGTTCAAGCACCGTCACCTGATGCCCACGACGGCTCAGTTCCCAGGCTGTGGTTACACCCACAACGCCACCACCAATAACAACAACGTGCATCTACACCTCCACCTGAATCAATCCCGAGCAACAACAACCATCAAGGAAAGCCCCTACGAGACAATGTAGGCCTATGTATGGGCAACTGATAAACTTGAGAGCTTCGAACACCAGAATAGCAGTTGAACCGACTGCCTGTATTGGAGCCTAGCATCAGCCCATGAGTAAGAAACGTCGCGAGATTCCCGTATTCGACCATCCGATTATTGAAACCCACTGTCATCTGGATTACCTCAAGGATCGTCCCCTGGAGGAAATTCTGGAAGAAACCCGGCGGGTGAACATCGAGAAGGTGATTACCATTGCTGTGGCACCGGGCAACCTGGCAACTGTACGCGAGCTCAGTACCCGGGCTCCGTGGCTTTATGGCACTCAAGGCATCCACCCCCATGAGGCGGAAAGCTACAACGATGCCGTAGAGAAAGAAATCCGCACCCACGCCCAGGACGACAAGATCGTTGCGGTTGGCGAGATTGGGCTGGACTACTTCTATGACAACGCAGATCGCGCTGTTCAGCGGGACGTGTTCCGGCGACAACTCCAGATTGCCTGCGACAGTGACCGTCCGGTGGTTATCCATAGCCGGGATGCAGATGAGGATACAATCGCTATACTCAAAGAGTTCGAACAAGCTCTCAAGCGACGCGGTGTGATTCACAGCTTCACCTCCGGCCCGGGTCTTGCACAGTACGCACTGGATCAGGGCTGGAACCTGGGCTTTAATGGTATCACCACCTTCAACAAGGCAGAGAACGTGCGGGATATTGTTCGTATGACTCCCATCAGCCAGATACTTCTGGAAACCGACGCGCCATTTCTCACACCAGTGCCCTATCGCGGCCGCGAGAATGCGCCTTTCTACCTTCCCTTCATCGCTGAACGAATTGCCGAAGTGAAAGAACTGCCTCTGGAAGAAGTCATTGTCCAGACTTACCAAAACAGTCTGAAAACGTTCTTCTCTGCCCCATGATCAAGCGCATCCCCGTCTCCGCGTTGAAGGTCGGCATGTACATTACTGACCTCAACAACGATTGGATTCCTCATAACTCCCAGCGCCGGCGGGGTGTTATCAAGCGCGATGAAACTATCGAAAAAATCCGCAAGATGGGCGTACAGTTTGTCTATATCGACGTGGAAAAGGGTAAAGATAGCCAGGACTCGGAAACTGCGGCAGAAGTAGACTCGCGCAATGAAGCAGAACTGCAAAATGCAGGTGAATTAAAACCCGGCATTAAACCTCGCGTGCCTCTTTCTGAAGAAATGGTAAATGCTCTGGGCATTCATACGGAAGCTCAAGATCTGGTGAACAGTTTCATGCATAGCGCAAAGCTGGGCACGCCTGTTGATGTGGCACCTATCCACAAGCTTGCAGACGAACTGCAAAGCTCAGTGACACGGAATGCCAACGCACTGAGTTGTCTGGGACGTATTCGCGAAAAAGACAACTACTTACTTGAGCACTCGGTAAATCTGAGCGTGCTCATGACCGTATTCGGACAATACCGAAAACTCTCAGCTGATGTGATGCACCAGATAGTTATGGGCGCCCTGCTCCACGACCTGGGCAAAATTCTCACCCCCGATGAGGTTCTGCACAAACCCGGCCGGCTTTCACCGCAAGAGTATGAAGTCATGAAACTTCATGCCCGACATTCCCGTGACATACTGGCTGCAACGGAGGGTATTGGTGAGCTCACCGTGATAACAGCAGCGCAGCACCATGAGCGCATGGACGGTTCCGGATATCCGGAGGGCCTGAAGGGTGACGAGATCTCGGTGTATGGACGCATGGTTGCCATTGCGGACGTGTATGACGCCATTACCGCCGACCGGGTGTACCACAAAGGCATGACACCCTCGCAGGGCCTGAAGAAGCTGCTGGAGTGGAGCGGCGATCATCTTGACCCCACTCTGGTAAGACAATTCATACGCTGCCTGGGCTTGTACCCGGTAGGCTCACTTGTGCTGCTGGATAGCGGACGGCTTGGCGTGGTGGTCGAGATTAATGAAGAAGATCAGCGCCTACCCGTGGTCAGGGTGATGTACCACACCAAGTTCCGGATGCCGATTACGGTTACAACTATTGATCTGTCGAAAGCCGGTAACCAGGATCGGATACTACGCGCCGTTGACCCTGAGCAATACAAAATCGACGTACGCCCCTTCCTCAGCTGAGCGATAGCCATTTCTTTCGGCTAACCAAAAGACAGAAAAACACCCATAAGAACCGGCGACAGAAACGACAGCAAAAAGCCCGACGCAATAGCAACGGGTACACAACTCAACCCACCATTACTGCGGATAACAGGCAAGGTGAAATCCATGGACGTGGCCCCGCCGTAGCCAATGGCCATAGCCGGCCGGCTGCCAATCACCAAAGGTATGATCGCCAAGGCGATAATTTCCCGCAGCACATCGTTCATAAATGCCACACCGCCCCAAGCGGGACCCAGGGCATCACCAATCACAATGCCAGAGAGAGAATACCAGCCAAACCCCGAGGCCAGAGCAAGCACATCGTGCCATGGCAACCCCAATACGGGTATCAGCAAGACACCTGCCAGCAGAGAGCTAACCACAAGCATCAAGGCAATCCCCAATCCCTGTGTGTTCATCAGGAGCTTTCGCAGCGAGAGCCCTGCATTACGCAGCTGAAGGCCAATCAAAAACAACAGGAGCATCAATGACCAGGTAGCCAGCTGCTCTGCTTGCGGCAGCGGTGGCAAAAGGAAATAACCCGCCAATAACCCAGCCAGAACAGCCATCAATGGCTTGAGTGCGGCCATAAACAGCCTCACGTAACCCGTACTACCAGCTGGCTTCTCTCGATGCTCTGGCACCATAGGCCGCCAGCGGTGGAACAGCCACAACCCGGTCATATTAGCTGCAAACAAAACAACCACCAAAATTGCCATCTGGCTGGCCATTGTGCCTAGCTGGCTCGTCAGGCCTTCCATCTGGCCCAGCCCCAACCCCAGCAGAGCCAGAATGAAATACACCAGAGCTTCCACCGTGTAATGAATAACGGTCATCAGGCGCCGGTTTTCGAGGGACAGGGCAAAACCAAAAAACAACGGAGCAAGAATCAGCAGGGCACCGGTGAGCATCAATGCACCGAAGCGTCAGAAGGCTCAGAGCGGTCCTGAACCAGTACCCAGGGCGCCACAACCACAGCCCAGAGCTCTGTATTGCGGTCGTACCAGGTACGAGCCAGATCAGGAGATACATCCCCCACGTCGCCATTTGCCAGCCATTGCTCGAACAAGGCGCGGTTATCTGCGGTGAGTTCACAGGCAACATCCAACAGGTCCAACGCTTGGCCGACACGCACAATCTGCCCTCGGGCGTAGTAGGTTTGCAACTCGTGCCAACGTATGCGGGAGGTTTCCAGATTGAGCTTGGCTTTGGTTTCATCGTTATTTTGGGAAGACGACATAACAACCTTTTGCAGTAGCGACTGTATTAACCAGCAAGAACTTAACCGGCAAGAGCTTAACCGATTGCACAGGCCTCGTTCCAGATATCCCTTATCTGGTCCGCCAGCGTAAGTGGGTCGAATGGTTTGGGAATGACTCCGGCAGCACCCAATTCCAGGTAGCTTTGCACCTCGTCACTCTGAACCTTGGCAGTCATGAAAACCGCCGGCGTTCTGGCGTAATCCGGAAGACTACGGATGGCTTTCAAGGTTGCCGGGCCATCCATCCCCGGCATCATTACATCAAGAACAATTAACTGGGGCCGGCACTCCTCGATCTGTTCCAGCGCCTGCTGCCCGGATTCGCACGCCGTGAGCTCAAACCCGCCAATTGCCTCCAGAGCAAGCTCCGCAACGGTTCGGATATCCGGCTCATCCTCTACCATCAGAATTCGTTTCAGATTTTCAGGTGGCATCGCGGCGATCCTCCTTGTGCTCAATCCCCAGCCGTCTCAACAAAGTAATGCACTCGGGATCGTCTGCCTGGCCGGCCGCCAGCAGAGCCGCTGCTCGCATCACCAACTTCGACTGGCTGACATTGCCCCTGCTAACGAAATAGACAGCGCCTATCAACTCCCTGAGGTCGAGTGGCAACCGCCACTGGACTTTGATTCGATTGCCCAGCTTCTCTGCCCAATATGCAATGGCAGAGTCAATTTGCTCAGCCTCTGGTTGCTCACCGCTCTCGTCGCATTGGTTTTGCAGAATCTTCAAAGCCGCCAACTCCCCCGCTCGACTCAGCAGGCCGGCGGTGTAATAAGGTGCCGGCGCGTCGCCTATTCTCCGGGCCAGTCCACTGGCTACCTCCGCAACCCTCAAGGCCTGCTCCTGTTCCTGCTGCGCCCTTTCAGCCAAACGCTTACAAGAAAGCTTACCTGCAATATCCAGAGATAATGCCATTGCCTGATTCAATGCCATGGCAATACCAATCGTACTGATCGCCTCTCTGAGGGTTTTTACAGATGTGCCGGAACGGCGAAAAGAAGCGCTGTTCGCCACATCCAACATCTTTGCACTCAGAGCGGGGTCGGTCTTCCAATGTTCGGCAAGGGTAACGGCATCCAGTTCATCACGTTTTTCAACAAGTTCCAGCAAGGCGGCAGTGTCTATCTCGCCCGGCAACTGGATTGCAGAGTTGCAGGCCGCCTCCATTTTTTCTTCCAGTGTGCTGAAGGTGCCATCCAGATCGATGGGTGCGGGCAGCAGCTCTAACAGCCTCTTGTGCAACATATCCACCTGAAACGGTTTGCTCACGTAGCCGCTAATGCCCAGATGGGCGGCCGCCAGAATAGAGTCACGATCTGCACGACCGCTGATCATCAGCACTGGAACATCCCGGCTGGTTTGCCGCACTGCGCGAATCAATTCAAGCCCTGAGCCATCCGGGAGATTCCAGTCAGCAATAACCAGATCCGCCGGCTTTTTCTGCCAGTTGCTGATTGCCGACTGCACCTGTGTGAAAAGCCGGATAACGGCACCCGGGTATGCCCCGGCGACAACAGTTTCAAGAAGGTCGCCAACCAGCTCATCATCTTCGAGAATCAACACATACATCGCGACGTTCTCAGTTTGCAATTAAAAATAAAAATTGGTCTCAAGAATGCTCTGCAGTCGCGACAGTAACGCCATTGCGCCCTGCGCGCTTACGCTGGTAGAGGGCCCGGTCGGCGGCGTCTATAGCCTCCTCCCCCGTCTCATAGTCGTTCAATGCAGCAACTCCGGCACTGAAGGTCACTGCAAACTCCTCGCTGCCACCATTGAACACCAGCCGGGCGAAGTCCTGGTTCAGCGCTTCAAGCACCTCAACAGCTTTCTCCAGCGAACACTCGGGTAACACGACAACGAACTCTTCTCCACCATAACGGCCAATAATATCCGTGTTGCGCAACCGGTGGCGCAACAGGTTTGATAACGCCTTGATCACCATATCGCCGACACCATGCCCATATGAGTCGTTGACCTGCTTGAAGTGATCCAGATCCAGCATGGCGACAACCGAGCTATGCCCACTGCGTGTACAACGGGCATGCTCCCGATTAAGTTCTGTTTTCGCCAGAGCATGCTTCAACAGACCCGTAAGGCTGTCGAGCGAAACCAGCTTGTCGAGCTGCCGGGCGCGAAAGCAGCGAATTCTCGCTGTGCGTAGAAGAAACTCATCGGACACAGGTTTGGTAACAAAATCATCACCACCGCGAGCCAGAACATCCAGCTGCAAATCCCGGTTTGCCTCAGACGAAAAGAAAATAATCGGGAGGCTCAGCCACTCAGCCTGAAACCGAAGCATCCGGGCCAGAATGGGGCCATCGTATTGCCCCATTTGCACATCCATGAGCAGTATATCCGGGCGGAATTCCGCCAATTCCGACAGCAGGCGGGAGGGGTCATCAAACGCTCGTACTTGCATGCCGCCACTGGTCAGTACAACGCGATAGTGTTCAAGCAGTTCTCTATCGTCGTCAACAATCATTACCTTGCCACTCAGCGTTGCCACACCTTCTGCCAGAAGCTGCTCTACCTGGTCTGCAAGCGCAGGTATATCCAGAGCACCGTCAATACAGGCATCGACATTCAAACGCGCCAGCCTGTAGCGGGTGGCAAAGTCATGGGCCTCACTGAAGCAAATCACCGGGAGTTTGTGCAGCCTGGGTAGCCAGCTGGCCCCCTCGTCCTGCAACAAAGTGTCACGAATCATAACCAGATCGACATCATCCATGCTGTCGGTCCACTGTTCTGCGCTGCTCAGACTGCGAACCTCGTAGCCGTAGAGCGCCAAACCCTGGGATACCAGATGACCATGCTGTTGATCCGGGTCCAGAATCAACAAAACAAACTGATTGTCAGACTCCACGGGCGTCGGCTTGTGCCACCCGGTTGAAACCGGGTCAGCCACTCCCAGAAAACTGCGAAGCCCAATCAGATCCTTGTCAAAGCCACCTGCCAGCAATTCCTTTAACTGCAGTTGGATATGATGCTTCTCAATCCCTTCGGTAACCTGATCAGCCAAAGGCTTGATAGCCAGCTCAAGTGTCCTTGCCTGCTCACCCAGCTGTGTAAAACCCAAAGTGCCAGCAGATCCCGCAAGCCTGTGCAACAATTGATAGGCAGCAACCAGCTCATCAATGGTTTCCTGATGCTGGGAGGCGCTGAAGATACTGGCGACCAAACCTTCGATTTCACCTATCGTTTTATCCTGAAAACGATTACGAAGAGTCTCCAGTTTTTTCCGCACCTCTGACGAAGGGCTTTCAGGCATAAGGGCTCTTGTTAATTATCGCGTGCAAACGCTGTGAATTCGGTTTGAATTACGGTTCAATCAAAGCAAGTTTTAATGCAAATTGCCAGACAGGAGTTCGCTTTGAATCATTTATCTCTGGGCACCCGCCTGGCCATAATCGTTCTGTTTGGTTGCCTGGCTACCGTTGGCTCTGTTATTTACGCCGCATACAGCGCTTTGCTCGAAGATTTCTCAAATAACCTGACTGCGCAACAGGAGCAGGAAACAGCCCACATATCCAGCCTGGTAAGCCAGGATCTTGAATTCCGGACCAGAGTATTGTCTCAATCCGCAGACCTGCTGGGCAGTAGTGGAAAACTGTTACCCCCGGAGCAGATTGTGAATTTCCTGAAAGGTCAGCACAGCCTCGAGGATCTCTTCCCCCACAGCCTGACTGTTATGACCCCGGAAGCGGTACTGATTGCCGAGAACAAATACGTGCCCGGCAGATTGGGTACCCACTACGCTGACCGCCCCCACTGGGCAAAGGCCATTGCAACCCAGCGCCCGGTTATCAGTCGCCCTCTGATAGGCAGAACAACAGGCATACCCCTTATGGTATTTATCGCACCTATCAAAAGCAGCAGCGGAGAGCTGCTGGGGTTCCTGTGCGGCACCCTGGTAATGAGTCAATCAATTCTGATCCCCGAACGCGTGCGCAATGATGCAAGTGAAGATGCCATATTTTTGGTGGTCGACTCAGGTAACTTCCTGTTTATCCAGGGTGGCCCCAACGGGGAAGTGATCGAAGATCTGCCCGACCCAGGGCAAGACCTGTTGATTGATGCCGCTCTGTCCGGCATTCGTTTTGGTGAAGCTGAGACCCAAACAGGCGAAACACTCATCTATGCAACAAGCCATTTGCACCGCCTTGGCTGGCTGTTTATCCGTGCTGTTCCCAAATCCCTGGCTACCGCTCCCGCAAAGCAGGCATTCAGCCGATTCTTTCTGATCAGTATCGCAGTCACCCTCGGCATTCTACTGATGACCTACATGGCACTTCGGTCAACAACTGCGTCTCTTACCCGGATGACCCGCCGTATCCGGTCGATGATCCAGAAACCTGAATCTTCCCGCCGCCTCGATGAACAAGGTGCTCCAGAGGTGAGGGACCTGGCACAGGCGTTTAACCAACTGATGGATGGGCGTGATGCCAACAACCGGCTCAAAGACAACTTTGTATCCAATGTCAGCCACGAACTGAGAACACCTCTGACCTCCATGAATGGTGCCTTGCGCCTGCTTCAATCCGGCACCACGGGCGAATTACCTGAGCGCGCCAAAGAGATGGTGACGCTGGCCTTGCGCAACGGCGAACGCCTGCAATTGCTCATCGGCGACATGCTCGATTTTAATAAGCTATCCAGTGGCAAGATGCGGGTGAGTTTTCAGTCCGAGAACCTGCCCAAATTGCTGAAAGAAACTGTCTGCGGAAACGAAACCATGGCCCGGGAGTTCGGAGTCAGGCTCGCCGCCCCGGACATTCCCGAGGTACCACTGCACACCGACGGCCACAGGTTGCGGCAAATCCTGGACAATTTCGTCAGCAATGCCATCAAGTTCTCACCAAAAGGTGGCCTGGTGACGCTCCACGCAGAACAAACTGACCAACGCAAGTTGCGGATTACGGTAAGCGATCAGGGCAAAGGCGTTCCGACGGCGTTTAAAAACCAGATTTTCAATCGCTTCTCCCAGGCAGAAGTGGGCACTACCCGTGCAACAAATGGTACTGGTCTGGGTCTGGCCATCAACCGCCAGATTGCCGGCCTTCTGAACGGCACTGTCGGCTTTTACAACGATAATGGCGCACACTTTTGGGTTGAACTACCCTTGGACAGCAACGTCTCACCAGAGGGCACAACATCATGAAAGAGCCCGAAGTGCCTGCCAACGAAAGCGATCGGCAAGCTGCGCTGGATCAACTAAGGATTCTAGATACCCCTCCGGAAGCCCGATTTGACCGGCTCACCCGCATGGCCGCAAGGCTTCTGGATGTTCCTATTGCCCTGATCTCCCTGATTGATCGCGACAGACAATGGTTTAAATCCTGTGTTGGGCTGGATGTTAGCGAAACCCCGCGAAGTATTTCATTTTGCGGCCACGCCATTCTGATCGGTCAGCCCCTGCTGGTAGAAGATGCCAGTACGGACGAACGCTTCCGCGATAATCCTTTGGTAACCGGCGCCCCGAACATCCGCTTCTATGCCGGCACACCGCTGCACAGTGCCGATGGTTATGCTCTGGGTACCCTGTGCGTTATTGATCGCATACCCCGTAAACTGAGCAAAGAAGATCTCCAGTGCCTGCGCGATATAGCAGACTGTATAGAAGAGCAAATCAGCGCCCGGGAGTTGGCTATTCACTATCGGGAGCAGGAACTGCAAAAGCAGAATGAGTCTCTGATCATGCTCAAACAGCTTGCAGATCTGGTACCCGGCGGCCTCTATCAGTTCCGGCTCTTCCCGGATGGGCGCATGTCATTCCCTTTCAGTAGCAAGGGCATTGAGCGCACCTTTGGTGTCACCCCGGCTCAGGCCCGGGATAATGCAGCAGCACTTTTCGAGATGGTCGAACCCGAGGACTACACTGCTGTAGTGGACAGTATCAAGGAATCATCGCAGCACTTGAGCACATGGTCTATCCAGTTCCGGATTCGCCAGCCAGAGGGCAGAATACGTTGGATTGAAGGGCATTCCACACCTCAAAAGCTCTCTGACGGAAGTATCATCTGGCACGGCTACCTGGAAGACATTGACGAAAAAAAGCGGGCTCTTCTGGGGCTCGAGGAAAGCGAACAGCAGCTTAGGCGACTGTTCGAGCTGGCGCCCAGCGGCATCATTTTAGCGGACTACCACACTGGTGAAATCATTAACGTAAATGCCTCGATGCTCAAATCGACTGGCTACAGCAAGGAGGAATTCCTGAATCTCGGCTACCGCCAACTGCTTGCACCTGACCATTTATCGAAACAAGCCGAGGTTCTGGAGCAACTGCAACAGAGAGGCTATTTCGGACCTCTCGAACAAGAAGTGGTAGACCGTTACGGCAACAGCTATCCGGCCATCGTTCATGCCATGCTGATACTCGATTCCGCCGGCCGAAAACTGCTATGGGTTCTTCTGGAAGATATTTCAGAGCGTAAAAAAATAGAACGCATGAAAAACCAGTTTGTATCGACCGTAAGCCATGAGCTGCGCACGCCGCTCACCTCAATTACAGGGGCTATAGGGCTTCTGGCCGGGGGTGCTACCGGTATGCTTCCTCAGAAAGCACAGGATATGATGGACATTGCCCAACGCAATGCCAAACAACTGGCCAGACTGATCGACGACCTTCTGGATATCGAAAAGCTGGTCACAGGAAAGCTCAACATCAGTATGCATCGCCAGCCTCTCTTGCCTTTGCTTGAACAGGCCGTGAGCGAAAATCAGGCTTATGGCATCCAGCGGGCAATAACGGTCCACCTTGCCCCGGACACCCCCAAGACCGAGATATTTGTAGACGGTCAGCGCCTGCTGCAGGGTCTGAACAACCTGATATCCAATGCCATAAAATTCTCTCCCGATAAGGGCCGCGTCGACGTGTCGGCGCAACAACAGATACTGGAAGGGTCTCCAACGGTCACTATTTCCGTAAAAGACAGCGGAGAGGGTGTTCCGGAAGCCTTCCGAAGTTCGATTTTTCAGCGCTTTGCCCAAGCCGACAGCTCCGATACCCGAAGCCAGGGTGGCACCGGTCTTGGGCTCGCTATAACCCGCGAATTGATCACCATAATGGGCGGCGAAGTCGGCTTTGAGTCTTTGCCCGGCCAGGGTGCAACCTTCTGGATACGCCTGCCTGTGTCAGTAAATGGAAAGCTATAAAAAAAACCGGCAGCCCTTTCGGGCTGCCGGTTATTGGCGTGAACCAGAAAATCAGTTGGTTCAGGCAGACTTGAGCATCTCACGCACCACATAGTGCAGGATGCCGCCGTGGTGGAAGTACACAGCCTCGTTGGCGGTATCAATCCGCGACTTCAGATCGCAGGTCGCGGTAGAACCGTCCTTGTAGGTGACCGTCATGGTCAGGGTTTGGCCCGGTGTTATATCACCAGACAAACCACTGATGCTGATGGTTTCTTCCCCGGTCAGTTTGAGACTCTTACGATCCGCACCTTCCGGGAACTGCAGAGGCATAACGCCCATGCCGATCAGGTTGGAGCGGTGTATCCTCTCATAGGACTCAGCCACCACCGCACGGACCCCCAGCAAACGAGTGCCTTTGGCTGCCCAGTCACGACTTGAGCCTGTGCCGTATTCCTTACCGGCAATCACCACTAGTGGTGTGCCCTGTTCCTGGTACTTCATTGCCGCGTCATACACTGCCATTTGCTCCCCAGTGGGCACAAACTTGGTGAAGCCACCCTCAACGCCATCCAGCATCTCATTACGGATACGCACGTTGGCAAACGTACCGCGCATCATCACCTCATGGTTACCCCGGCGAGAGCCATAGGAGTTGAAGTTTTGGGGTTCAACTCCGTGCGCCAGCAAGTACTTGCCAGCAGGGCTGTCGGCGCTGAAGGAACCGGCAGGGGAAATGTGGTCAGTCGTCACAGAGTCTCCCAGCAAGGCCAGAATATTCGCGTCCACAATATCCTCAACCGGATCCGGCTCAGGGCCCATACCCTCAAAGAAGGGTGGGTGCTGGATGTAAGTGGAGTCTTCTGACCACTTATATACTTTGGTTGCGGGCACTTCGATGGCCTGCCAGGTGGCATCGCCATCAAATACCGCGGCGTATTCAGTGCGGAACATGTCAGTTTTGACCTTTTCCACAGCCTCAGCCACTTCCTGCTGGCTAGGCCACAGGTCTTTCAGGTACACCGGATTGCCGTCCTGATCGTTGCCCAGCGGATCTTCCGCAAGGTTAAGCCTTACGTTCCCGGCCAATGCATAGGCAACAACAAGCGGCGGTGACGCCAACCAGTTGGTTTTCACCAGCGGGTGTATACGGCCTTCAAAGTTACGGTTACCAGACAGCACAGATGCCACGGTTATATCACCATCAGTGATGGCTTTTTCGACCGCATCTGGCAGCGGGCCGGAGTTACCGATACAGGTGGTACAGCCGTAGCCCACCAGATCAAAGCCCAGCTTGTTCAAATCGTCCTGGAAGCCGCCCGCCTCAAGGTACTCGGTGACCACTTTAGAACCGGGTGCCAACGAGGTTTTTACCCAGGGCTTGGTTGTCAAGCCCTTGGCTACAGCTTTACGGGCAACCAAACCTGCCGCCATCATCACGCTGGGATTAGACGTGTTGGTACAGGAGGTGATGGCAGCAATCACAACCGCGCCCGGATCCAGGCGGGTATCCCTGCCATCCAGGGTCAACTCCCTGCTGCAAGGATGATGATAACTGTCATCAACGCCCACAGCGGTTTGGCCGCCTTCTGACTTCAGTTGGCTTTCACGCTTGTCCGGGGCAATGGTCGCATCCGGGCTACCTTCGGCAGTTTCCATCAGCAGTTCGAAGGCCGCCTTCATGTTTTTCAGCGCCACTCGATCCTGGGGCCGTTTAGGTCCAGCCATACTGGCTTCAACATCACCCATGTCGAGTTCCAGCGTAGCCGTATACACAGGCTCATGGCCAGGCTCACGCCACAACCCCTGAGCTTTCGCGTATGCCTCAACCAGTTCTATTTGCTGATCGTCACGACCAGTCAAACGCATATACTTGAGTGTTTGCTCATCCACCGGGAAGAAGCCACAGGTGGCACCATATTCCGGAGACATGTTGGCAATTGTGGCGCGATCTGCCACTGGCATGTCTTTAAGGCCGTCACCATAAAATTCTACGAACTTGCCAACCACGCCCTTCTTGCGCAGCATTTCAGTAACGGTAAGAACCAGATCCGTAGCGGTAATGCCTTCGCGTAATTTACCGGAAATCTTGAAACCCACTACTTCCGGTATCAGCATGGATACTGGCTGCCCGAGCATGGCCGCCTCTGCTTCAATGCCACCAACACCCCAGCCAAGAATGCCCAGGCCGTTAATCATGGTGGTATGGGAATCTGTACCCACCAGCGTATCGGGATAGGCGATGGTTTTATCGCCCTGCTCTTTGTGCCACACGGTTTTACCCAGATACTCGAGGTTTACCTGGTGACAGATGCCGGTTCCCGGCGGAACCACGCGGAAGTTATCAAAGGCTTGCTGGCCCCAACGCAGAAACTCGTAACGCTCCTGGTTACGCTCCATCTCGATGGCTACGTTCCGCCCAAAGGCAGACGCCGTACCGAATTCATCAACCATCACCGAGTGGTCGATTACCAGGTCCACAGGCGAGAGAGGGTTAATAAGGGCAGGATCTCCACCGGCTTTTTTAACAGCTTCACGCATGGCGGCCAAATCCACTACGCCAGGCACGCCGGTAAAATCTTGCATCAAAACGCGTGCGGGGCGGAACTGGATTTCGGTGTCTGAGCGTTTGTCTTTCAGCCACTGCACCATGGCATCAACGTGGCTTTGATCCACGGTTACGCCATCCTCGTTGCGCAGAAGGTTTTCAAGGAGCACTTTCAATGAAAAGGGGAGTCGGTTTATATCACCGAGGGATTCTGCCGCTTTGGGCAGACTGTAGTAGTGAAACGTTTTACCGCCTGCACTCAAGCTACTGAGTGTGTTCAGGCTATCTTTTCCAAGGCTGTTATTCGACATACTTGTGCCTCCGTTATTCGTCATGATCCGAGCACTTTTACAAGCTACACTGCGACATCAGACAAGCAGGCTGGCGCAAAAGTCAGGGAATGTGAAGTCATATACAACTATTGCATCGAATAATTATAGTTCAAGGCCAATCCCATGAATGTTCAGTATTCAGGAGAAAGCCGCGCGCCTGGAAAATTTGCAAAAAACACGGTGCGAATGGACGAACTGGTGAAAGCCCGACTGTCAGTGGTTCAGTGTCTGGGGCGGGCTGCCGAATACAAATACAACGAGACGGGGATGCACGTCATCCGCATGAGCCACTTCTCCAGGCTCATTGCTCTGGAAGCAGGTTTTGGTGAAATCTGGTCTGATACCTTGTTAAACGCCGCCCCCATGCATGATGTGGGCAAAATCGGTATACCCGATGCCATTCTTCAGAAACCAGGAAAGCTGGACGCTGACGAGTGGGCCGTAATGCAGACACACGCTGCAATCGGCGCCGAAATAATTGGTGATGACGGCTCAAGCCTGCTCGACATGGCCCGGGAAGTGGCCTTAAACCACAAAAGCACCTGAGCCACGGGTTTAGCGTGTTTTGTAATCGGCAATCAATGTGTCCACTTCTGCGATCATGCGCCCGATTTCTGCCGCCATAGCCTGAGACTTTACCGCCTCCTGCACAACATCCTGGCTCTGCTCAGCAACGTGTTGGACACTCTGGTTTATCTGCCCGGAAGCCACGGCTTGCTGCTCGGTAGCTGAAGCTATTTGCAGGTTCATGCCATTCACTTCGGCAATCGCCGCTTCAATATCCGCAATCGCCTGGCCCGTCTTCGTCATTGCACCCAGGGTTTCCTTCGAGCGAGTCTGGCCCATTTCTATGGCAGCCAGAGTAGCTTCAGAGACCTGTGCCAAGCCATCCATCGTGGCGCGGATTTCTGTAGTGAAGTCCTGGGTACGGCGAGAAAGAGTCCTCACCTCATCTGCCACTACGGCAAAGCCTCGGCCATGCTCGCCGGCGCGTGCCGCTTCAATGGCAGCATTCAGGGCAAGCAGGTTGGTTTGATCTGAAATATCGTTGATTGAAGCAATGAATGCTCCAATGGACTGCACTTTCTCCACCAGTTCAGTAACCATGCGAGCCGAATCTATCAGCGCCGTGTTAGTCGCTTCTGTCATGGTAACGGCACTTTTTATATGACGTGCGCCCTCGGCAGACGCATCCGCTGAGCGTGTAGCCGATTCAGCTGCAGACTGTGCATTGCGAGCCACATCCTGAATCGTCGCGGTCATTTCGTTGGTAGCAGCGGCGGCCTGATCCGTCTGCGCCTGCTGGGCTTCCATAATGCGGTTAGTAGAATCACCTGCCGCCGTAAGATCTGAGGCACTGGTATGCAACTGGCCCGAGAGCGTGCGAACAGACTCAATCAGCTCTGCGAACCTCGTCATCATGGTATTAAAGGAGATGGCAGCAAGATCACCGCTTGTGTTCTCCAACCGGCCTCGCAAATCGTGCTTATCGTCAAACGCATTGACCAATGCGATCATTTCCCATGAGCGCTTTTGCTCAGCCGCCATCTTGACCGCAAAAAACGACAGCACACCTGCCTCAAAAACCACGAAAACAGCATGAACTGCAGTAATAGACCAGCTACAGCCGTAGTTGAACAGCATCACTGGCATACCACCAAGACTGGCCTCTGATAGCTGCAACGCTGTGAGCA
The DNA here is from genome assembly GCF_016597815.1 of Marinobacter sp. DY40_1A1. GTDB lineage: Bacteria > Pseudomonadota > Gammaproteobacteria > Pseudomonadales > Oleiphilaceae > Marinobacter > Marinobacter xiaoshiensis. Next base: position 415,320 of record NZ_VCHA01000002.1, read on the forward strand.
CCAGATGGTGCACAGCAATCAACCCGGCAGCAGAAACCACTGGCAGCCAGTCGCGGTAGGCAATCGTTAGCGCCAGCGCAGCAAAGATATGGAAATGCATTTCAATGCGCCCGAGCTGGGCCTGAATCATGGTGGCAGAGAACAGCATCAGGCACATGCTAAAAAGCACACCACAGGCACGGGTTCCCTTCAGAAAGCTGTAACCGGCAATGGTCAATGCACCAATTGCCAAAGAGGCTGTTATCGCAAAGCTGTAGGTTCCATAACCCCAGGGCACAAGTAAGCCTACTACCGGCACATGGGCCAGCAATAGCCCAAACAGACGGTTGTCTACCCGCAACCGTTCCTGGTTTTGCAGGCCATGGATGCCATTCGTTGAATTCATGCTTAAACCTCGTATCTGTTCCAGCCTGGCGCAGGCCTGCTCAAACCCATTTCAAAACCGCTCAGGCGGCTCAGCTTTGCTCTATGCCCACAAGCCGGGCGATATCATCATTAACCCGCTGTATATCCAGCTCAGGTGTGGCATACAGGAGTTGCCGCCGGTTATCTGCTGTCACCACATACAGACGGGCACCATGGTTAATTTCCTTGCCACCACCCTGTCTGGCGGCAAAATCGCCATATGCATCGGCAAGTGCCTGGGCCTGCCGGAAATCCTCGGGCCGCACTGCCCGGAAGTTCTCACCCAGCGCTGCCATCATCCGATTCAGTTCCGGCTGGCTGTCGTTTTCGGGGTCCAGAGTGACAAACACAAATTGCACAGGATGCTCAGACCAATGCCCGTGCAGCGCCTTCAGGTTAAATAACTGCAGTGGGCAAACCGTGCCACAGCTCCGGTAACCAAAGAAAACCACATTAATTCCGGCATCAGGCACCTCTGCACCCGGCAACGCAGGAACAGGTACATCCGTTTTGTAGCCGTAGAATCCGGAGCCCGCACCTAACCCATTCAAGAGGCTCTGCCCATAGGGCAAGGCTGCACCCAGCAAAAACGCTGTCACTAACAAAATAATCGGGGCGGGCTTCAAAATAAATGTGCTGCCATTAGTACGTGGTTGAATCTTATTTGCGGCAAAAGCGCTCAGATACGCATTTTACGGCGGCGCTGGCATATTCTTTATGCCCTATTTTTGCGATCATAAAAAAATATTTCTATCCCGGCAGGACGTCTCAAGACCATGAAACACGATTGTCACTACCACCCAGGCGACCCTGCCAAATGGCACTGCGGCGAATGTCAGACGCATTACTGCAGCCGCTGCATGCCCGATGCCGATACGCGCCAACGCCGGGCACTTTGCCCTTCGTGCAGTAAAGCCATGCGCTATATGGGCGCAGCGACGGAAGTAATACCCTTCTGGAACCGGATTGGATCTTTTTTCAGTTATCCGTTTCACACAGACCCGCTGATGGTTATTGCCATCTGCACTCTGGTGCCCCTTGTTGCTCCCGCCAACCTGATCGGCATCCTGGTCTGGCTGATCCTGGCCCTGGCCCTGTTCAAGTACACCTATGCAGTGATCAATCACACTGCCGAGGGCCATCTGAAACCGCCCAGTGTGTCTGTGGCCTTTACCGGCAGTGGGTTCAACATTGTTATTCTCCAACTGCTGGTTTTCATTGTTATGGGCGGGCTGGTTGGCGCCGCCGCCATGGTGGGCGGGCCCTTGCTGATGTTGCTTGCACTGGCTTTCGTAGTGCTGGCGCTGCCTGCGAGCATTATGGTGCTGGCTATGGAGCGCTCTGTGGGCGCGGCGGTAAACCCAATGAATCTGGCGGTGCTGATTTCCCGTATCGGCACCCCCTACTTCCTGCTCTACGGGTACCTGATTCTGCTTACCCTGGCCTCGGGTGTGGCTCAGGATTTTGCCTACAACCATTTTCCTTTCTGGTTTTCACAGCCGTTATCCGGCTTTCTGAACAGTACCTTCACGCTGATTCTGTTCAATATGCTTGGCTACCTGTTATTCCAGTACCAGGAAGAGCTGGGTTTCGCCTCAGATATTCAGGATGATTCCGCCGATGTGGATATGCACCAGCGGGATCGTGGTGCGCGCTTTGATGCGGATATCGATATGAACCTGAAGGACGGCAACTACGACCGGGTGCAGGGCATGCTGAAGGAAGCACTGAAGCGTAACCGTGAGGACCCTCTGCGTATTGGCCAGCTATACCAACTATTGGTTGCCCGAAACGATGCCACTGAGCTCTACCAATACCACCCACGGATTCTTGGCTGGCTGGCAGACCGCAACGACGGTGAAGGTATTGCGTCTGTTGTGAGCCTGCTTGAGGAGGCTGAGCCTGGTTTCAAACTGGATGAGCCGGAACTGGCCGTACGCTGCGCGCGCTGTCTGTATCAGCGGGGGCAATACAAGCTGGCTCTGAGGCTGCTGCAGGACTTCCACAAGCGTTTTCCGGAAAGCGACGAGTTGGCTCCGGCCTATTTGCTGGTTGCCCAAACCCTGGCAAACGGTTTGAATCAGTGGGAGAAGGCGACGGCGTTTTTGACGTTTATCCAGAAGCGTTGCGTGAATCACCCGCTGCATGAACAGGTGCCGGTATTTCTGGAGCAGGCTGAGAAGCGGGAACTTCTTAAAGGGCCCAAGGCGAGCTTTCTGGTTTCGGAGTAAAACCTGTAAGCGTGGGGGCTATTCCAAAACACGCTGTGAATACATCCGTGTACGCTCGGCTCCGCCATCCATGGCTCCGCACGGTTTTGGAATAGCCCCCACGCTTACAGGCCCCTAACTATGTCAGCTCGCCTCTAGCAGCTGACGGTAATGTCGAGCCTTAGGAGCCATTTGGAGCTTTTCAAACTCTTCGGCGAGCAATCTGCATGCCTCAGTTGTCAATAATGGATCATCCGCTCCACGCAGCCGCTCAAAGGCTTTCTCTGCGGCTTTCAGATCGTGCTGTTTGAGGCTGGCGAATAACACCCGGTTATGATCTTCCGCCGCAAGGGGATTATGGCTTTCGCCTTTACTCAGGTACTCCTGCCAAACAGCTATCATATGCTCCGGCTGCCTGCGGCTCAGGGAGTCGTTCATCAGTTCGCGGGTACGGGACTGGTATTCGGGTAAATCCGGGCGCAGTTTGGCGAGGTGGTACAGGTGCCCCAGCAAGATGGGCCTGTCCGGATAGGCCTCGCGCAGGGCCTCAAACTGGCGTCGAGCGAGGTCGAAGTCCATGCGGCCCAAGCTGGCCATGGCCTGGGCATAACCGGTGGTAAAGCGCTCGTCCTGCTCATCTTCTTCCGGCTCAAAAAACTCCTCGCGCACCTGCAGCCAGCTTTTGCCCAGCAGCCATACCAGGCCTGCACCTGCAAGCAATCCGCCAGCGTGGGCCATGTAGGCAATGCCAGTTGCGCCGGCAAACCAGTAGTCGTAGATTTCCTTGCCCAGCCACACCGGCAGTATGGCTATGGCAGGTGCGCGGAAGTAGTTGAAGTACACACCTAGGAAATAGAAAAAACGAATTTTCTGCAGGCCATAAATGGCCACGTACATTCCCATCAGCCCGGAAATGGAACCAGAGGCTCCCACCAATGGAATGAAACTTCCCATCGAGAAGGCGGTGAAAACAAGGCCCGATAATGCGCCACATGCCAGATAGGCTAACAGGTAGCGGCCAGGGCCAAGGGCCTTTTCTACGGTAAATCCGAGCAGGAACAGGAAGAGCAGGTTGCCGATTATATGCCCCCAGCCACCGTGCAGGAACTGGTAGGTAATCAACGTGTATAACGACAACTTAGCAGGAGTCAGGCCCAGCTGCTGAGCGCTCAGGCGCTGAATATAGGTTTCTTCAATGAACCTGCGCTTTTCCAGCCAGCGCGTGCGCTCTGCAGGGGTCCAGATCAGATCGCGATTCGACAGCAGGTATTGGTAGAATTCGCTATCCATAAGCAGGCTGGCAGAAAGCCAGAAGTCTTCACCTTCTTCTCTCAGCTTCTGGAACTGCTGCAGTTCAAAAACGCGATCTTCTTCGCCTTCAAAGTGGATTTCCCGTTGCAGGTAGTCCTCATAAGCCGGTGCTTCCAACTGGTGCAGCCCGGAATCGAGATACTCACTCACTGCCTGCTCAAGCTTGCGGCTGTCTCCTCCCTGATAAAACAGGAAAACCAGCATACAGGCGAGCATCAACCCGAGGGTAACCCAGGGCGGGCGCTTCCAGTTAATGGCGTTCTCAGCAGGAATAATCAGCATGGGCGGTCACAATTCATCATAATCTGTCCCTGAAAAACCGTTTTCTATCATACCAGTGTCTTGTTTCCGCGCTTAAATGATTTTCAGTGGGATGGGACACTACACCATCCGCTAATTACCGTTATTTCTGTCTCGGGTAATAGTGAGCGGGAATAACAAGAAAAACCAGAGGTCTGAATCAAGGATACTGCAGATGACTGTACTCGTATTGGACAACCCGGAGTTGATTGCCAAAGCTGCCGTGGCTTCCGGCTTTAATGCAGCTACCCTCATGGCCGAAGGCAAACGCCCGCACCGGATGAGGTTTCACTACGGCTTCAACAAGCACGCACTGGACGACTCAGACGTGGCGATTGTTCGCCAACACGCGGCTTATCTCAGGCAACATTCATCTGCCAGCGTCAGGATTCATGGCCACTCTGATAATTATGGCGCCGAAGACTATAACTATTTTCTGTCCTGCCAACGGACCAAGGCCGTTGCCCGGCTTTTGATCAAGGAAGGTGTTTCCGAATCGCAGATTCTTGTTGCGAGCTGGGGCTCAGCCCGCCCTTTCACAACACCTGATGACAGGGCTGCCAACCGCAGGGTTGAAATTGAATACCTGTCCAGCGATATGGCAAAAGCACTTTAAAGAGGACGTCCCGGGGCCGACGTGTGCGGCCCCGGCGGTTTTAACTGCAACAATCAGCCGTGCACTTGCCACACATTCCACAGCAGCAAAATTGCCGCTGCCAGCATTCCCAACCAGGTCAGCACCATACCCAGAGCCCGCGCTTTATGCTCCTCACCATGGCCATTAATCATGCCCCAGGCATGCAGGAGGCGACCCGTAACGAAGGCCATGCCAGTCCAGTAAACATATCCGGTTGCCACACCATTAAGCTCCGCAATTCCCAGCATGATAAGAACAATGGGCGCGTATTCCACAAGATTACCGTGGGCGCGAACCGCAGCCTGAAAATCAGGGTTGTCGGTAACACCCATACCCTTGTTGTACTTCATTCGGAACTTAACAACGTAGGCTGAAAGCACCAGCATCAATATACCGAGTACGGCCGCAAACACGCCGGTAACAGGCATCAACATATTCAGCTCTTCCTTATTTGGCTGACAATAGCCAGCAGAAAAACGGCACCTACCAGAGACTTCACACTCGAGTAGAATCTTCAGGCTCGGCTTAACTCAGCAATTTCCTCGGCCATCGCCTTATGGCAGCGCGCAATCAGCGCTGGAACATCCTCAGTGGTAAGCCCTATGGTTTCTATCGGAGGCAGAATCCGCATAGGCACAGCCTCGCGCCTACCCTGCCAACCAAACGTTTTATTGCGATATTCAGCTGCGCATACCATAACAATTGGCGCCCCGGCCGTCACCGCTGCGTAAAAAGCACCTTTTTTGAACTTCTGCAGCCCTCGGCCCTTACTGCGGGTACCTTCCACGAAAACCCACAGGCTTTTATTTTCGCGGGTGATCGCCTCACTGGTAGCTTGCATGACTGCAACAGCTTTGCGGGAGCGGGCACGGTTCAAAATCACATTACCCCCCAGCCAGAATGCCCAGCCAAAAAACGGAACCCAGACCAGTGATGACTTGCCCACCGTGACGGTGCGAGGCGCGACCAGATCCCCCACCACAAAAAGATCATCGTTGTATTGGTGATTGCAAATTGCTACCACAGGGCGATCCTGGGGCATGTTTTCCACACCTTCCACCGGCCGCTCCATGCCGAGTATTGCGCGACCGGTTCGCGCCAATGCAATGGCCAACAGCCGGTTATTATCCGGATTAAACGGCCTGACAATAAAGAATGGCAGGGCGAGTATGCAAAGCACAGGAACACTCAGCCAAGCCAAAACACTTCTGATAAAGCCCATACGACAAACTCTGCATCAGGATTTTGGCGCACAAGTGTACGCCAAGTTTATAGGCCTGCAACAGTGTCAATTTCGTCCAATATGGCCTGACTATAAAGAACGCTGCTGTGATCGTCTTCTTTGTCAGCCAGGCGAGCTGTATCGTCTACTTGAGCCTCAACCACATAACGGAGCGGGCCGCCTGCATCCATGCTGTCGAAGGGGTAGCAGGTAACCAGCAACAGAGTACCTGCAGGCAGCTTATGAGTATCGATGAATTCCGAACGGCTATCCACAATTCTTGTTGCACTCACCCGGTAGCCCTGCCAGCGCCCGTCCCGGCCTTGCAACCTTAGCTCATTGCCTGGCTCCAGATATTTAAGAGGGCGAAAGTGAGTGTCCCGGTGGCCGGCAATAACAACTGCAGTCTCAGTGCCGTTGCCGCCCATCATTTGACCCGGCCCAAAGGCCAGGCTTTCCCCATGAACACCCGCCAGAACGATCATCGAATCACCAAGCTCCGGCATCGACAATTTTGCCACCGGCCAGGTATCAGCCCAGGGCCAGGGCCGGGATTCGGTCTGCCTGGCCTGGCTCTCAGCCCAGGCGATTTCCAGCAGCTCCTGAGCCACAACAGCCTTGATAGGTACCCAAAGCCCGAATACCAGCAACATGGCAGAGCTTGTGATCAACAACAGCAGTGAGCGGCTCATGGGTACGCCCGCCTTTGCAGGAGCACAATCGCTGCAGATAGCATCAATCCAAGCAATCCCAAAGCTATCATCAGAGGCGCAAACGTAGCCGTTTGCGGGTAGCGCGCCATGCCGGGCTGGCTCCCTGCAGGTAGCAGCGTGGGAAGGTTGTCTTTCAACAAAGCGCTTTCAGCAGCCCGCACCGGCGTTTTATCCACAGCTACAAAGCTCGTATAGGGCGACATAAGGTTGTGGGCAACCGCCAGCTTGGTGATTCTCTCTTTATCCGGCTCCTGCCCTTCTATCCGGGCATCGTCCAGAAGGCTGTCGATCTTCTCCCGCGCCCAGTAACGATTCAGCCCTGTACCTGAAGCCGCCTGCTGCAAATCCAGGCTTTGCTGCCAGCTTCCACCACCCGGCAACCGACCAGACACTCTCAGCTTACCGGCAGGTGCTACTCCACGCACAACCTGCAACAAGGGTTCACCTTGAAACAAATCACCGGGCCGCTGCGGAAAGCTGTCTTCCATTACCGCTGCAGACTGCCCCGGCCAGGTAACCTGAATATCCGTCATCACCGGCGCTTCCATGGCTGCAAACAACCTGGCCAAAGGACCACTCATATCGGCCAGATCCTGCACCGAGGTATAACTACCACGCCCCCAGCGCGCGGCCTCACGCATAAAGTGCATATTAGGCGCCGACCCTATGGCCACAGTGAACAGCCTGTGATCACCCAACTGGCGACGAATCTGGCTGAACAGCGCCGACTCATTGCCAACCGCACCGTCTGTCATGAACACCACCTGACGCACTCTTGCTGCATCTTCCGGCATTTCACCTGCACTCTTGCCTTGCCCCTGCAAAGCCAACGTTAGCGCTGATGCCATTTCCGTTCCACCGTCAGCTTTCAACCCATTCACATACTGCCGCGCCCGGGCCAGATTATTGGCTGTGGCCATTTCCGGCTGCATAAACAAAGCGTGGGGCTGTGAGTTGAACTGAATCACATTGAACCGATCACCGGGCACCAGCGTCTCCAACCCCAGCTGCAGCGCTTCCCTCGCCTGCCGAATGGATTCCCCGGCCATGGAGCCCGAGGTATCAATCACAAACGTAAGCTCCCGTGGCAACCGGGTTTTACCCGCCCGCCCCGGCACCAGCATCGCCAGCAAATAATCTTCCCCTTGCCACTGCTGATGAAACACAGCCGCGCCCGGCTCCTGCCCCGCAAAAGGCTGCCAACGAATCACAAAATCCCGATTCATCACAATGTCCCCCGCCTGTGGCTCAACCGTTACCACCTGACCATCCTGCTGAGTCGCCACCTGATGGCTGGGACTGAACACCTGCGCCAACGGCAGCCCGGCATCAATCGTGAACTTGACTGAAGCTCTGTGACTGTCCGCTGCCACATCGTCCACATCCACCGTAAACGGACTGATCGCATCCGCATCCAGCACTTCGGTAGTAGGCACAGCCCAACCACCCTGCCACTGCTGCGGCGCCACCGCCAAAGACTCACCCGGTATATACCGGGGCGTCAGCGTCGTCGGCACACTCAACTCAAACACCCCATCCCGATAGCTCACCAACTGCTGATAACTGAGCTCCACACTCACCTCAGCCCCCGGCGGAATATTCGCCACCCGAGTGGTAAACAGATTCGGCCGCTGCTGCTCAACCGTCGCCGCATGACGCCCGGAATCCCGAGCCGCTTCATAGGTCTTCTTCGCTTCCGCACGTGGCTGAACCTCCCCCACAATCGTGCGCCCCCCCACCTTCATGGTCAGCCCATAAACACTGGCCTTTTCCGGCAGCGGAAACACAAACACCCCCTCGCGCCAGTCATCACTCGTGTTCTTAAACGTCCGCACCAGCTTACTGTCTGCAATCAGCCCACTAACCCGAACATCAAAGTCACTCCCCAGCACCAAAGCGGGTTCCTGCCACTGCCCTTTACCGTCCAAAAAGTGCAAGGTTCCTGCGGAATCTTCATTGTCGGTGTTGGCCTCTGCATAAAGCGGCTGCACAAACAAAACCAGCAACATAGCCATCCACAAACTAATCCCCTCCATAAAGCGCACGAGCCGCCGCTTCCGGCCCACACTGAGCCCTCCCGTGAGGCGGTGCCCCCTTCCGAAACCGTGCGGAGCCATGGATGGCGGAGCCGAGCGTACAGGGACGTATCTACAGCGTGTTTCGGAAGGGGGCACCGCCTTGCGGGAGGGCGAGCTCACGGCAAACGGGAAAGCACTATGCTGAGAGGACAGAGAAGAAAACATCATGGCAGTAATCCTTTGGCTACATGACTAAATCAGACACAGCCATTCCACCAACCAAAAAAGGTACCCCCATGGCAGAATCAAACATTCCACGAACAAAAAATGATGAATTATGGCAACACCGCAAGCTACCCTTGTTCTAAACGCCTCCCGTGTTTAAATAGACCCCAACGCCCACAAACAACAGCCAAAATCATGAAAAAACACCTCGTCCTGATAGAAGACGAACCCGCCATCCGCGACAACTACCGCGCCGCCTTCGAACGCCGCGGTTATCGCGTATCCACCTACGGTGATCGGTCATCAGCATGGCAGGTCCTGCGCCAAAGCCTGCCCGACCTCGCCATCATCGACGTCGGCCTGGGCAACGAACCCGAAGGCGGCTTCACCCTGTGCCAGGACCTGCGCTCGCTGTCCGCGACCCTACCCATCATCTTCCTGACCGCCCGCGACAGCGACATAGACTCAGTACACGGCCTGCGCCTGGGTGCGGACGACTACGTCACCAAAGACATGAGCATCGAACACCTGCTGGCAAGAGTGACCGCACTGCTACGCCGGGCAGATGCCTGGGCAGAAGCCCTGCAAAAACCGGACGAAATCGTGAAACGTGGTCGCCTCGACCTCAACGTTGATCGCATGACCGTAGCCTGGGATGACAACGCAATAGACCTCACCGTGACCGAGTTCTGGATGCTGCACTCACTCGTACAACACCCCGGCCACGTGCGCAGCCGTGAACAACTGATGGAAGCCGCCAACACACACCTGGACGACAACACCGTCACCTCCCACATCAAACGCATCCGCAGCAAATTCCTGCAGATCGACAGCACCTTTGACAGTATCCAGACCGCCTACGGCATGGGTTATCGCTGGAATGCCCGTGAGCTCTGAACCGTGACCCTCAAACGCCAGCTCTTTATTGCCAGCCTGCTGATGCTGCTAATTCCCTGGGCCGGCTTGCAGTTCGTGCTGGAGCTGGATCAGGCACTTCGCCAACAGGCGCTGCAGCAGCTGCAGGACCAAGCTGATCGATTGGCCCAATCCGCCGGTGACCTCAGCCTGGGCCTTCCCGTCGTTGCGCCCCAAACGCCCGCCATTTACATGGAAAGCCTCACCAGCCCGATCAATCTCGACGGCTACGGCCATGACTGGCCCGGTTACGATGAGGGTGAACAATCCCTGCTTTGGCAACCCTCTGCCTATTCAGATTCAGAACCTCCCGCCCAAAGTTCAGGCAAACCCACCCTGCATTGGCAAGCAGCAACCGACCAACGCCACCTGTACCTGCTGATACGCCTCAGCAATCGCCAGCCCGAATTCTTCAACCCTGGCGCACCGGATCAGCCCCACGACCGGCTCAAACTCTGGCTCGAACCCGCAGACAGCAAGCAACTGAATCCCGATGCCCAAACCACATCATGGCTCATGCGTGCCTCGCCGCCGGGCACTGTGTATGCAACAACGACTGATACAGCAAACAGAGAAGCCAGCGACACCCCTGACTACCGGGTTAGCGGGCACTGGACCAGCATGGGTAACGGCTGGCAGCTTGAACTGAAACTGCCCAAACCTCCGCAAGGCAGCCGTTTCGGTTTTTCAGCGCAATGGCGGGACAGTTCAGGGTTAGCGCAAGCTGGCACATCTACAGACCCACTGCCAGTAATGGTGGAACGCCAATCCGGGCTTGAGCGGCAACTGATTCCCGGAATGAGCAAAGGCCAAATTGCACGGCTGATCGAGCCGGCGGGCTGGGTGATCGCGCAACAGGCAACACCGTCTCCCCAGGCACCACCAGAGTTTGACGAACTCAGCCCTTTGCAAATTGTTGAGCACATCAGCCTCAATGCACTAAGGGCGCTGGTTCAGTTTTACCAACCCAAACCAGCGCGCCTCTCCATCCACACCAATCGGCTGGATATGAGTGGCATACCCGAAGAAGGACTTGTCCGGCATGAAGACGACAAGGTTTGGCTGATGACATCCAAGCCTGTTTTTGGCGGCCGAACTCTGGTGCTTGAGCAATCCCTGGACCAGCTATTAACCCTGGCTGGCTCCACACTTGGCTCCGTTATTGCCCGCAGCACGCTGATTATTATTGGCCTGACGCTGGTGTTGCTGGGCTATGCCAGCTGGCTGTCCTGGCGCATTGCCCGCCTACAGCGAGCGGTCAGCGCCACCATAGATCAGGATGGCCGGATTATCGGTACCCTGCCGGGCTCAGGCGCAAAGGATGAACTGGGCCAATTGCAGAACCATTTCGCCCAGATGGCCGACCGACTGCACGGCTATAACCGTTATCTGGAGAGTTTTTCGCGGCGTCTTTCCCATGAACTCAAAACCCCGGTGGCCGTGGTACGCTCATCCCTGGAAAACCTTTCTCACGCCGAAACTACAGAAGAGCGTTCGCAATACATTGGGCGCGCAACCGCAGGTACCGAGCGGTTGCGGCAAATTCTCAATGGCATGAGCGAGGCCGCAAGACTGGAACAAAGCTTTGATCATGCCGACAAAGAAGCCTTTGATCTGGCAGAAGTGGTCAGCCAGGCAAGCGCGGCCTATCAGACGCTGGATCCACATCATCAACTTATCTACACCGGGCCGGAATCCGGTATCACCCTTGTCGGCTCCCCGGAACTGCTGGTACAGATGCTGGACAAACTGGTCGACAACGCCCGCGACTTCACACCCGAAAACGGCAGAATTGAAATACGTCTGGACCAACACACTGACCAGGTTCAAATCGAAGTGTTTAACGAAGGTTCAAGCTTGCCAGCCACCTCGGGCGTGGACATTTTCGAGGCGTTTGTGTCCCAGCGTGAAGGCAAAACCGAGGGGCACCTGGGCCAGGGGCTGTTGATCGTGCGCTTGATTGCCGACTTCTTTGGTGGCCGAGTTGACGCCAGAAATCAGCACTTTAATGGCATTGACGGCGTATCCTTCCGCGTTATCATCCCAAAGCTTACGGATAAACCAAGGACTGACCCGTGACCGCCAAGACTGTCGCACTGGATTTTCACCCCCTGCGCCCTGACCTGTATCAGGAGCTTCATTCGCGCCCATTTCAGGTATTGCCGCCGCAGGCAAGGGTAAGCCATATCGCAGTTTTGACCACGTCAGAGCAGCGCAAAAGCCAGTTTAAACATCTGCAGAGCCTGCACCGGATGCTGGGGCAACCCTGGCCAGAGGAGGAAGTCACTTGCTACGAGCAAACCTTTGATAATCTGCGCATTCGCCGTGAAGTTCACCTGGAATTTACTGCTTATACTTTTACCAACCTGGCTCCGTCTGACGTTGAGCCATTTGAGGAAACCGGGATCAGTGCACTGCCGCATGGCTGGCTCGCGCAACTCGAAGGCGTGGTAGTTGCGGCGTTTCATATTGACGTTAGCCCATCCACGGAGCATGCCCGCAACGAACCTGCGTTCATGCGCCGGCATTTTGAGGGTATGCGCCTGGTAGGAAGCAGCCCACAGGAAGGGGCTGCGCGGGTACTGGGCACCTTTCAGTTGCACTCCGACAGTTTCGGCCGCTTTATGGTGCTCAATTACACCATGTCGGACAGCCAGCTAGGCCGGCTCGTTCAGCGCCTGATGGAAATCGAAACCTATCGCTTGATGTCTCTGCTGGCATTGCCCGTAGCCAGGGAAATCACCCCAGCCCTGAATGATATGGACCAGCAACTGGCCACTATCACCCAGGCACTGGCTGATAACGAAACCCTGGATGAGCAAACCATTCTTGCCAAACTAACCAACATTGCAGCCAAAATCGAAGCGTTTCGAGCCCACTCCACCTTCCGGTTTTCCGCTACCAAAGCCTACCATCAACTTGTGCTGACCAGGCTGGAAGAGCTGCGAGAGGACGAAGTATCAGGGCATCTGACCATCGGCGAGTTCCTGACCCGCCGGTTGACGCCTGCAGTAAAGACCTGCGAAGCGGTAAGCGAGCGGCTGGAAGATCTGTCAAAACGGGTAGATCGCACCTCAGACATGATGCGGACCCGGGTGGAACTGGCCATACAGAGCCAGAATCAGCAGCTGTTGAGCTCCATGGACAGGCGATCACAAATTCAACTGATGATGCAGCATACCGTTGAAGGTTTTTCGGTTGTGGCCATCACCTATTACCTGATCGGCTTACTCAAACTGGCCCTCGATTCCATCTACGAAGCGGGCATTATCTTCAACAAAACCCTGGCTCTGGGTATTGCCATTCCAGCCACCCTTGCTTTGGTGTATCTGGTTGTGCGGCTTGTGCACCATCACTTCATGCGCATGGCAAAACGGCAATAGCGAAGCGGTTTCACCCAAGATTCTCATCACCGGAAAACTGCCGGTAAAACTGCTGTGCCGTGCGGCCATTGCGCACCCCTTTCTGGGTTGCAAACCGGATGGCTTCGCGGTGCAGGTTCTCCCGATCAGTGACACCCGGGAAGAGTGCATCCACTGCCTGCAAATACACTTCTTGAGGAAACGCGTAGAAGGACAACTGCAAACCGAAACGGTCAGCAAGTGACACCTGCTCTTCTATAGCTTCAGCCGGGTGAATTTCACCATCCTGGGTGTGGCCTTTGAGGTTATCAGACATGAATTCCGGCATAAGATGGCGGCGATTCGACGTGGCGTATACACGAACGTTTTCAGGCGGCAATTCCAGTGAGCCTTCGAGCACGCTCTTCAGCGCCTTGTAACCGGTTTCGCCCACATCAAAAGACAGATCGTCACAGAAGATGATGAAGCGGTAGGGAAGATCGCAGATATCATCAACAATCTCTGGCAGGTTCACCAGATCGTCCTTGTCCACTTCGATAATTCTCAGGCCTTGATCTTTATATCGGTTCAACAACGCCTTGATCAGAGATGATTTGCCCGTGCCCCGGGCGCCCCAGAGCAACACGTTATTGGACGGCTCTCCAGCAAGAAAGCGTTCAGTATTGCGAGCTAGCGCCTGTTGCTGACGGTCAATGCCCGTCAGAGAACCCCACTGAACCGGGTCCAGCCTGCGCACTGCGCGCAAGCCTGCGCGATGGCGTCGCCACACAGCTGCAGGGGTTGATGACCAGTCGAAGGGTTGGTTGTCAGACATAAGCTCTTTTCCTGTTTCGCTGTTTACCGTGCCACATCCCGACTTGCCGGCGGGCCATGTGGTATCAGTATATCTGTATGAGTGACAGGCAGGCTATTGGAGAGGGAACAAGCAAAAAGGTGCAAAAGCCAAGCTTTTGCACCTTTTCAGGTCTATACCACGACTGATCAGAACTGGAACTTGAGGCCAACCTGAGCAGTATCAAAGTCCGGTCCGTCGTTGTTCAACTGACCATTGAAATCATTTTCATCAATGTCGACGTTGTAACGGTTGTACTCCAGAAACGTGGTCAGGTGCTCTGTAATCCGGAAGTCCACACCCGCACCCACAACAGGGCTTACGTCGTCGTAGGTTTCATCTTCGTCAAAGGCATCCAGATCCAGAGCAGCCGCAAACGCGCCAGCCTTGGCATACACGCCGAAGCTATCAGTTACGGGCAAGCGTCCGATCGCCACAAGTGACCCACCTTTGAGTTTGCCCTCAACCTTGTCTTTTCCGAAGTTGCCAAAATCTATGTAAGCCGCTTCAAGCGCAAAAAACTGGTTGAACTGATAACCGAGACCAGCACCGTATAGATCGTTGGAATCATCAAAGTCGCCACCATGGGATTTATATCCACCATAGCTACCTTTGATGTATGGGCCGGATTCGTCGCGATCAGAGGAACCTTGGGCAAAAGCTACGGGAGCAGCAAATACACTGGCAGACAAAATCGTGGCGCAGGCAATACGAGCTTTGGAGTTCATAGTGCTTTTCCTCGCTGGTTGGAAATTCCATTCGTCAAAGCGTTCTTCGGGTGACTGCGTTGATCTGATCACCGCCCCCGAAACACGTGCTACTACCCTAGCGCCCCAGATCACGGTTTTGGGTTACATCCAGACTAAAATCTCGTCATACTCCCTTAACTTTCCCAGCAAAAAGAACTGAAAAACAATCACATAACCATCACTTCCCTGCACAGCCTCATAGCTGAAAAAAACACAGATTCAGGACTTGAAGTGACAGGTAATGTCGGGGAAATCAAGGTGGGGCGAGGGATTATTCGAAAGAAGCTTTATCTTTGGCCGGCGCGGCTGATTCTTCGAAACCACCGGATTCCGAAGAGCCTGAACCAGAGGACTGCTGCATCAAAACCATACCGCCCTGGAGCAGCAGCTTCTTCAGTCTCGGGTCATTTTGTTCTGCCACGCCAACGGCAAAAGCCAGTGCTGCAGCCTCCAACGGGTTACGGGCGATCAACGCACGTAATAATTCGATAGGGGAACCTGAGCCAGGGCCAGACTGGCTACTTTGGCCATTTCGGCGGGGTTTGGGCGTGCGGGTCAGACGGTAGAAAAACAGCACCAGCAAACACAGGCATGCACCCCCTGTGATTGCCATAGCCCCCGACTTTCCCACAAGGGGAGCCAGGGCCAGGGTGGCTGCATTGACCAGCAGGTAGAAGCCAGTAACCAGCAGCGCAGTAAGCAGCACCAGAGACAGCACTACCCCGATGATAGCCGCGACAGCTTTGCGAAGGGTGCTCTGGATACTTGCGGAATCAGGCAGCATCAGCGATCAAGCATTTTGCCCACAATGACACCAGCCAAAAACATGAGAATAATGCTGAGAAATGGCCTTTCCTCTATTTTGTGCTCCACACTCTCTACAGTTTTCGAGCCTGCCTCTGTTGCACGAGTAAGGGCTGCATCGCCCCGCTCACGCAGGTTTTCAAACACCGCGCGGGCCTCACGGCTGATTTCATCCTTCAGGTTATTGGCGCTGGCCTTCTGACTGTCTGCAAACGCTTTCGTCAGGGATGCAATGTCGTCACGCAGTACCTGAAGATCATCTTTCACGCGGGCATAGTCATCTTTCGTTGTTTGCTTATCCATGGGCTGTCTCCTGATTCGGTTAGTGATTTCATTCGACAACGGGCTGGAGCAGACCTGTGTTTGCCCCTCAGCCCGCAAGACCGTTCACAAATTACTCTAGCACAGGGTCGGGAATCCGTAACTGTAACCGAAATAGCCAGTAGACCCGTTACGGCCCCGCCCCGTTTCGAGCAGATGTTTTTCAGTACAAGCTTCGCGGAATCCTGTACCCCGATAGCAGTTGCTGCGTAAACGGGTTGATATTGCTTGCCGCATGCAAACGATAGCGCATTTCGCCATCGTCCACCTGGAAGCGCACATCTACGGCACTGTTACTGACACCCGTTATGTCGGCCTTGTCCAACAGGCGGAACAGTGCCCAGGGGCCATTTTCTGAAATGCTGCGGGGTGAACGGTTAACCTGCACCGGCACCAGGGTAATCCTGCTTTCAACCGCCTCTCTCAAGGTGTTGGGCCAAACCAGTGGAATACTCTGGCGCGGGCCATGGCTGAACTCCACCAGCTGGCCATCAAGGTTCACAACACTGCGGCGCTTGTTGGAAGACAGGTTCAGGGGTTCGAGGGCAAACTCCACATCCAGCGTACCGCTGCGCGTAAAGTAAGCACTGCGAATCTTGTCCGCATTGCTCAGAGACGCCAGCACATCCCGGCGCACGAGCCCCGCCCGGCGGGCATCACCCACTTGCTCCGGATGATCCTCCAGGAACAGCTTCAGATTGTCCTTGTAGAAGGTATCCAGTACGCCGCCCGGGGCGAAAAACCGCTCAAAATCCTGCAAAGCCACGTCGCGGCCCGCAGCCGCATTAAATGGATAATGCCTGGCCAGATTCTGCTGGAAAGGCTGGTAAACCTCCCGATACCATTCCCGCTCCAGCTGCGCAACGGCCTGGTCCAGCAAGACACGCCAGCTTTCGGTAGCCAACCGGTTCAATATTCTGTTCAGTGGTTCTGGCTGGTGCCCTGCCATTCGCTGCAGCGTGAAAATCGGATCGGCTCCTTGCAGCCCCATTCTGGCCCGAGCCGCATTGAGGGCTGCCCTGCCCTTGTCTGGCGCCTCCTGAATATTGCGCATGTATTCGTGCAAGTCGCTTACCACGAGCATAATCTGCTCGAGCCCACTCGGCTGATCCCCACTTTTTCGGGTGACCTGGTGGAGATCGGTGAACTGGCGTTCGATGTTCTGCAACATGCGAAAGTGCGCCGACTGCTCCAGCAGCTCACGCGCCGCGGCAGCGTCCCCCTCTGCAGGCGGGATCAGCTGCGTATTCTGGCGCACCTGCCCGAGGAACTGGGCCATGGGCTGGTGGCCGCTGGTCAGGCTCTCCAGTATCCGAACCCCGTGATTAAGGTCTTCAAAATCCTGGATATCTACCCGGCTCAGAGCTGTGCGCCATGCGTTGGCGTAGTGCTCTGCATAGAGGTTTTGCAGGCTGGCTAGCAGCTCTGCCTCATCCGCTTTGCTGAAGTCTACATTATCCCTGCGACCCAGCACCCAGGCATCTACCAACGCCAAATCTGTAACTGTGGCAGACTTTCTCAGAAACCACTTCTCCAGCCCGTCCCGGGTAAGTAAGGCAGGAATGCTCAAAGGATCCTGGGCCACTTCTGACTGGTGCCCTGGCTCGCCATACTGATCCACACGCACGAATACGTTGCTGAACGCTGGGCCGGATGTGCGGGCCAGATCGTTTGGCTGACTGAACTCGCGGGCAGCCTCAACTTTCAGGTCCCGGTAAACACGATCAGGTGTCGACATGCGCCCCAACTCGTGTTGTGACCACTGTACGCTGCTTTTGAATGGCGCTAGCGCCATGTCCGCCGTTACATCGCCGCGCTGGGCCTGATGGGCAAGGTCGGTGTAGACCATGGCATAGTCCAGATGTGCCATAAGTCTCTGCTGAACATCCCGCCGACCCGGAAAGGCTCGCTGCCAGTACTGGCTCATGTAGGTCGTTACTATATCGTTCCTGCGCCCACTGCCATCGTAGAGCATGCGTAGCACGCGCAGGTGCTCGAGGCGCTCCGGGCTATTGTCTGGCGCACGACTCATTTCACCCATTACACCGAACATCAGAGCAGGCAGGTACTGATAGGCCAGCATGTCGAGGTAGGAGGCTTCTACTTCTGGCCCTACCTTATGGCCCTGATAGAGCCCCATATCACTGACCAGCAGCCATTGCTGGCGATGGTCTCCAAACGCCAGAGTCGCCTGACGCAGCTGATCCAGAGGTTCAAGCAGATTACGGCCAGTGGTATCCGGTTCAAAGCCCACCGGCTGCCAGTTATCAATAAAGCGCTTGACCCGTGCTTCAACCGACGCCGCTGCTTCAGCATTCTTGATGAAGAAATGCTGCCAACTCGCCGTCATGCCTGCCCCGGCACATACTGCGACTATGGCCGCAATCGCCACTCTGCGCTGGCGACTGCGTACAATCCGCCGGTTATCACCGGCAAGTCCGGCTTCAGGATAGATAATTCCGGGGAAGAGCGATTGGGTGAACAGGCTTGCCGACTGGCCCGTGCGTTGGGCCGGCTGAATTGGGCTGGATACCTGATAATGGCTCGCAGCCGCCGAGACAAACGCATCTTCCGGAACGCCTTCCTGCACAACAGAAGTGAAGTAAGTGCCTCGCACCAATGCGGGTGTCGAGAAAGCGTCTGCAGACAAAAGACTGGTGAGGAAGCCTTCAAGCGCGGGTTTCATACCAGCTAACTGGCGGGTGAACGAGTATGCCGCGGCGCGATCTTCAGAATCACGGGTACTGGCCAGTACGTCTGGCAAGCGTGCATTTAAACGCTCAACCATCTCGCTGTAGCGCTCGGCAAACTCATTCAGCCACTCATCGTTATCCAGCTGACCTTCCAACCGGAAAGTGAACCCCAAAGCCTGCTCTTTCTCCTGCTTGCTGAGGGTACGAACAAAGGGCCCAAAGCCATAGAGTAAATCCATTTTGGTGAAGGAGACATACACCGGCAGGCGCGAACCAATCTGCTCCATCAGTTCCCGCAGCCGGGTGCGCAACAAAATGGCATGAGCTTCCCGCTGCTTTTCGCTGGCGGTGCTCAGTTGTGCCAGATCGATCGCCAGGATCACGCCGTTGAGTGGGCGTTGCGGGCGGTTGTGCTCTAGCCACTGGATAAAATGCGTCCAAAGCCGTTGTTGTATTTCCCCGGCAGCGCTCTGGTTTTGGCTCTGACTCAGCAACTCACCATCGGGATCGATCAGTACGCCGTTATCGCCAATCCACCAGTCGAACCCGAACGGGTTACGGTCTGCACGGTTGTTGCGGGTGACGTTAGTGAGGGTGTATGTCTGCCCGGAACGCTGAATAAGACTGGTTTTGCCTGCCCCTTCCAGACCCATAACCAAATACCAGGGCAAACGATAAACACCCCTGCGGCCCGGCAGGTTGCTCTTCAGGGCGGCAAGCTGGCGATCCAGCAACCGCTGTTGCCTGCGCTCCATAGGCAGAATCGGATCTTCCTGCTCTTGCTGCTCCTCGGCTTTCGCAGCATTGACCTTACCAAGACGGCGAGCCAGCACCGTGCCCCAGACCATCACGACCAGTAACACAACACCTAGGGTAACCAGCGCTCGCATCTGCCAGGCTGCCAAGGGGAACTCACCACGCACCTCCCATTTCGGCCCAAGCCACCAGGTAGCTATCAATAGTGCGATAACGCCAAGAGCCAGGGTGACCGGCGCCGCGTTGCGAATGTATGGCAGAAGCCAGCGACCGATGAGTAAAGCTTTTCTCCACATGGTGTCCATTCCTGCTGTGTATCCGTGTTCCAAAAGTCAGTCTTTCGACAGGCTAGTTCGTTGATTCGTTACTGAGAGCTCTGGCAACACACGCCCAAAGCTCTCAGGACAGTCGTTCAAGTTGTTTCAGGAGTGCTGGCTCCCAATCTTCGATAACCAAACCACTTATCTGTTGTTGCAAGTCCTGGATCTGTCGTGACGCCAGGCTCACCAGGCCGCTTTCCTTCATCAGCCGTGCCGATGCCAAGCGCCAGTAGAACTGCTCCCGTGGCTCGCGGGCGCCCGCAAGCCCGTCTTCAAGCAATTGCATAGCCTGCGCCAGCCCTTTCTGGGCAATCAGCTCCCGCGCAGTGTCATAGGCTTGCTCCCATGGGCTGGCACTGCCGCCAGATTGCCCCTGGGCATGTGCAGGCGCAGACCAAAGCCATTCCTGGGCTTCCGGCGATAGAAACGGGGTGCCATCGTTAAACGTCAGTTCCGCCAGCTGCGGCAGTCGTTCCACAAATTCGTTAACGGCTGCACGAATGGCCTCAGCGCAGGCATCACATCCCAAAGCCGCGGCCACACCGGCACTGAGTCGGTGGCCTTCAAGCCAGAAGGGGCTGACCGACAGGCTTTGTTCTATGCGCTGCCAAAGCGACTGATCGGGCGCTTTTTCCAGAGCTTCACGGTATTCCGCAACGCGATCCGCACTTACGGCGGCCAGGTCAGAGCGTTTGCCATCCCGGGTTGGCGGTACCGAAGTAATGCTCTGCCAGATGGCGTACCGGCGAATCTGGTAACCCAGGGGCCGCTCGGGCTCGGTGCCGGTCAGCAAATCTGCCACTTTCAACAAACTCTGGCGGGTGGCCCGTTCATTACCCGGGTCCAGCGTCAGGGCGCCAAGCGCCGGGCTGGCTGGCGCAGCGGAAGGCGCTGGCGTCGTTTTGGTGTTATCACTTGCAGCAGTAGAGCGCTCAGAAGTTGCCTCTGCGCTCGCTCCCGATTGACCACCAACCTCCTGGGCCTGGGGTAGTTTTTCAACAGCTCGTTTGAGATCCACCAGCGCATCATCAGGCAGCTCTTTCTGTTGCGCTTGCGCCTCAAGTTTTGCCAGCACGTCAAGGCAAAAACGTCGGCCATCGCCCACACTGGCATCAAAGGAGCTGCCTGCCACACCTTTGGCCGCCCGCTGTAGCATCTGCGTGAACATCATTTTGCGCGCGCGCTTACCCTTATCGCCCGGGTATGGCCAACCATCGTCCCACCAGCTTTCCAGCACGCGCTGGAGCAGGTACAGCGAAAGCGCAAAGCGTTCTCCATCAACACCCCGTTGCAAGGTAATCAGGAGAAAGCCAAAAACTTTCAAATCCTTGCTACGAGCAGAGAGTATTTTCAGGGATTCGCTCTCAACCTTGCCCCAATCAATATCGGTATGGGCAAGGGAGCCGATTTTCATGATTTCGTCTTCAAGGAACCCGAGCGCCGCATCCTCTCCCAGCCCGTGACCGGTTGGCGACTCGCCTTCCAGCGGGGTGACAACCTGCTCAATGTAGGGATGCTGTTCTATTACCTGCATGTCCTTCGTTCCTCGCGTCCTTGCGTTTGTACTCGACTACCAGCCACAACTTTCACGAAGCGGGCGAATGGCAGTTTCAAAACCGGTCAGATCGAATAGCAGACCGTCTATGCGACTGTTTTCGGAATAAACGCGGATATCGGTTTTGTGCTCTATCACCTTGACCGCCCGGATAGCCGGCAGGCCGCGCCCGATGCTAAGCACGTAGCCATTATCACGCACCCGCCAGGCACCTTGGCCGGCGGCGTCTGTGGTGCCAAGCCCAAGGTTTACCCGTTCTGCATCCAGAGGCTCCGGCAGCATCAGGGTCAGCTCGGTAATGTTGTTGTGGCACTGGAGGGCCAGCAGAGGCCGTGGCGGTTTTGCGCCCAGCGCGGGGACGGTCACCAGAAGGCCGGCGGTCTGCCCCGTATTGCGGTAGCTCAGGCTGCCAGAAGAAGGCTCGGCACTCTGCTGTGCGTAGGCCTCTTGCCAGCGCAGGGAGCCGACCATGCGGCGCACTCCGGCATTGGGCCCGGTTGCGGCATCAGCCTCTGCCAGAGGGGTACCAAAAACCTCGTCAAAACACGCCAACCGCTCCAGCCTCTGGGTTTCGCTGGTGCACCTGCGCGCTTCTTCCAGCAAGTCAGCCTGGGCTTGCGTAGGTACATCCGCCAGGCTAGCGGCGCCGAAACAAAGCAGGCCCAGTGCGACAGCACCAAGAGGGAGTGGGCGCAAGCTTGAGGGAGCCGGAGCGTTCGGGTGCTTCATGATTCGGCAACCTGATATTTCAAGCATTTGTGGGCCAGTGTGCGCTTGGGCAGCCCCAAGCTCTCGGCGGCCTGGGCACGGTTCCCGCCATACTGGCGCAAGCGTTCACGGATAACTGCCGCTTCAAATGCCTGGGCGGCTGCTTTGAGATCCCGGATATCTTCCGTGCCAGACACCGCTTGTTCATCGGAACTGCATGCTACTGCCCCAAGCGTTTCCGGGCCTGCCAGGCCTGGGAACATGTCGGTGAGCCGGAGTATTTCCGGCTGAATGTCATCTCCTGCGGGAGTCTGCAGGCAGGCCAGCTCGATGATGTTGCGTAGTTCACGGGCATTGCCGGGAAAATCGTAGGTTGCGAGGGCGCGCAGTGCGTGGCTGCTGATGCCCAAAGGCCCGGCACCTTCACGCTCGGTATACAGGCGAATAAAGTGGCGGCTGAGGGCTTCAAGGTCATCCAGGCGTTCACGCAGTGGCATGATCTGCAGCGGGAACTGGCTCAGGCGGTAGAACAGATCACGGCGGAAGTTGCCGTCTTCAATGCTCTGGCGCAGAGGCTGGTGGGTCGCCGCGACCAGTCGGAAATCGGAGTGCTGTTCCTTTTGTGCTCCAAGGGGGCGAAATTGGCGGCTTTCCAGCACTCGCAACAATTTGGACTGCAGGGCCATGGGCATGTCGCCAATTTCGTCCAGAAACAGGGTGCCGCCATTGGCTTGAGCCAAAAGCCCTTCTTTGGCCTGGTCGGCACCGGAGAAGGCGCCTTTGGTGTGGCCGAAGAGTTCGCTCTCCAGCAGGCTGTCCGGAATGGCGGCGCAATTGACCACCACCATGGGGCCGTCGGCGCGGTCTGATAGCTCGTGAATGCCTCTGGCCACGACGTCTTTGCCGCAACCGGTTTCGCCCTGCACCAGCACAGACAGCTGGCTGCCGGCTGCGCGAACAATCTGGGCGCGCAGGCTGGTCATGGATTCTGAGGGTCCCACAAGGGTGCGGGCCAGGGTTTCGCTGCGTTTGCGCAGGGTTTCTGCGTCGTGCAGGTTGTCCAGGGAGCGTTTAAGCAGGCGGCGTTGCCACACCTGATCACGGCTTTGCAGCTGGGCGATCCACTGGTGCTTTAGCAGGTGCAGGAGGCCGCAATACAGGGGTTGGGCAGTGATGCCATCCCAGTCGGATTCGTCCCGGCAGAGTATGAGTATGCCGAGGGTTCGGCCGTCGTCGCCTTTGAGCGGTTCGAGCCAGAGGGATTTTGGGCGGCCGCTGGCTTCGATGAGGCTTTGGAAGCCGGGGTGATCGAGGCGATAGCTGGCGGCCCGTGTGAGTTCGCGGGCTTTGCCGGTTTGCAGTAGGTGGGCGAAGGGGTGGCTGAAGTCGCCGCAGTCGAATTCGCCGGTTTCAGCCAGGTTGCTGCAGTGCAGTGTGCGGCCGCTGAGGTCGAGTTCGAGTGCCCAGCAGCGGGTCAGGCCGAAGGCATTTTCCAGCTGTGTGGTGGCTGTTTTCAGCAAATCCGGCAATGTGGTTTGGCGTGTCAGTGCGACTGCCAGCTCTATGCCGGTGTGCAGTTCCATCTGCATCCGTCCCATTTTCTTTTCCCTTATGTTCCTGTTATCCGGTTCTGTACTGACCCGGTCGCACAGCGTGGGGTTCTGCTCTCCAAAACACGCCGTGAATACGTCCCTGTAGGCTCCGCTTCGCCATCCATGGCTACGCAGGGTTTTGGAGAGCAGAACCCCACGCTGCGCTAGATCTCGGTTGGCCTAAGCTACGGTGCCTGAAAACCTGTTTTCGGAAACGCCCAGAGTTACTTGCTTAACCGGCTCTTTGGCTGCCAGTTTCTCCAGCAACGCCAACGAGATCGGCGGCAGCAACTCACCTTCGATGATCGATTCCAGCATGCGGGCACCATTTTCGCTTCTGGTTGCGCGGCTGCGGATGGCTTCTACCAGGCCGTCTTCCATCACCACTTCGGTGTGGTAACGGTCACGGATTTGCTGGGCCAGGCGTTCCAGTTTGTCGCCGACGATGCGGTTGAGGGTGTCTTCGCCCAGCGGCAGGTAGGGTACGACTTCCATTCTTGCCAGCAACGCGGGTTTGAAGAAGTCGGCCAGTTCCGGGTAGAGGGCTTCTTCGATTTTCTCCGGGTGTTCGGCGTGGTTGACGATGGTCTGGTAGCCGAGGTTGGAGGTCAGGAAGAAGACGATGTTTTTGCAGTCGATCAACCGGCCTTCGCCGTCTGCCAGTTCACCTTTATCGAAAGCCTGGTAGAAGAGGTTGAGGACTTCCGGGTGGGCTTTTTCGACTTCGTCGAGCAGCACCACGGAATAGGGTTTCTGGCGGATGGCTTCGGTGAGTATGCCGCCTTCGCCATAGCCGACATAGCCAGGTGGTGAGCCGATCAGGCGGGAGACGGTGTGTTTCTCCTGGTACTCGGACATGTTGATGGTGGTGAGGAACTGGCGGCCACCGTAGAGGAGTTCGGCCAGTTGTACCACGGTTTCGGTTTTGCCCACGCCGCTGGGGCCCACCAGCAGGAAGGCACCCATGGGGCGGCCGGGGCGGCGGAGGTCGGCGCGGGCGGTTAGCAGGTGCTGGTGCAGGCAGTCGATGGCAGTGTCCTGGCCTTTGATGTGGGCCTGCAGGTACGCCGGCAAGTGGGTGATTTTTTCCAGTTCGTCGGTGGTCATGCTGTTGACGGGGATGCCGGTCCAGTCGGCGATGACTTCGGCAATCTGGCGGGCGTCTACCCGGGCGTGCACCAGGGGGTCGTCCGCCTGGAGTTCTGCCAGTTCCTGTTCGAGGGCGGCGGCTTCGCTTTGCAGGTCGGGGTGTTCTTCCAGACCAGCCTGTTCCGGCATTGCTTCAATATCGGCTTCGTCTTTTGCAATGGTTTCCTGAACGTCCGCCGGGTTGAGCAGTTGTTCGCGGATGTCCACCAGGCGCGCCACCATGTCGCGCTGGGTGTTCCAGCTTTCTTCCAGTTCGGCGGCCTGTTCATTCAGTTCGGCAATGCGTTGCTCCAGTTCCGCTTCCCGGTCGGTGTCGACGCTCTGGCCGAGGGTGTGCTCCCGGTTCAGCAGTTCCTGCTCCATGGAGAGCTGGTGCAGTTCACTGCGCACGTGGCTAAGTTTGCGCGGTGGCGTGCTCAGGTTGAGGCTGACCCGGGCGCAGGCAGTGTCCAGTACGTCGATGGCTTTGTCCGGGAGCTGTCGGCCTGCCAGGTAGCGGGCAGACATTTCGGAGGCGGCTTTCAGGGCGCTGTCGGCGATGAGTACCTGGTGGGCTTTTTCATACACGGTGCGCAGGCCACGGAGAATGTGTACCGCTTGTGCCGGGCTGGGCTCATCCAGGGCCACTGGCTGGAAGCGGCGGCTGAGGGCCGGGTCTTTTTCGAAGTACTTTTTGTATTCGCGCCACGTAGTCGCGGCGATGGTGCGCAGTTCGCCGCGAGCCAGAGCAGGCTTGAGCAGGTTGGCGGCGTCGGAGCCACCTTCGCTGTTGCCGGCACCGATCAGGGTATGGGCTTCGTCGATGAACAGGATGATGGGGGTGGTTGAGGCTTTCACCGCTTCAATCACGCCTTTGAGGCGCTTCTCGAATTCGCCTTTTACCGAGGCACCCGCCTGTAGCGCGCCCATATCGAGAGTCCACAGCTCTACTTTTTGCAGGCGCTCAGGTACTTCGGCATTGACGATGCGCAAGGCGAGGCCTTCCACGATGGCACTTTTACCAACTCCGGCATCCCCTACTACGATGGGGTTGTTCTTGCGTCGGCGGCAGAGGATGTCGATCATCTGGTCGATTTCGGCGTCGCGGCACACTACAGGATCCAGCTTTCCGGCACGGGCCAGTGCAGTAAAATCGGTGGCGTAGCGCTTGAGCGGGTCCATATCCGCCTCAACCTGAGGCGCGCCTGCTTCGCCTTGCGCTATTTCCGGGCGCTCGGCGGAGCCTGCGGTCATGGTGTCGAACTGCCGGCGCAGTTGCTCCCGGTTAATGTCCCGGAGGTGCTGGCTGACCTGGGGCATGAGGTAGCGGTCGGTGTTCATCAGCAAGGCCAGAAAGATGGCGCCGGAGCGCAAGTTCCGATGCCCCAGCTCGGTGGAGGCCAACAGCCAGGCGTCCTGCAGCAGGTCGATCAGCAGTGGCGAAAAGGACGGATACGGCTCCGCCGTTTGCAGCTCGCCGTTCAGGCTTTCACCCACAATGGGCTGGAATTCCTGATGGTTGATACCGGCCTGCTCAAGAATCTGGCGCACGTCGGAAAACGGCGTTTCCAGCAGTTTGAACAGCAGGTGGGCCGGGGTAATTTCCGCACCCTGGCGGCTGATGCAAAGGGCCGCGGAGGCTTCCAGGCCATTGCGGCAAATGTCGTTGAGGCGCCCGATGAGCGCTGGCAGTTCTACCCGAATCACAGTGATATCCTTATTTCGGTAGTTGTTCCAATACGCTGAGCACATCCCTGATGCGTTCTTCCAGCGCTATGTTGTATAAGCTATATATTCCCGCCATGGCTGCTGCGAACACCCCGGCAATTACCCAGATCGGCAGGCCACTGCGCAGACGATTGCGCGCCGGTGTTACGTTGATTTGTGCGTCTGCCAGAGGCTCGAGGTCAGAGTTTTCCCGGAGCGATTGCAGCTGCTCATGAAGCCCTCTCAATATCTGTTCGTATTCGTCGCGGCCGTTTTCCATCACTTTGTACCGGCCTTCAAAACCCAGGCACAGGCAGAGGTAAATAAACCCGAGCATGTCCTTGTAGCGCGCCGGCTCCTGCTCCATGCGTGCGAGTATGGCGAAGACCTTCTCGCCACCCCAGGTTTCGTTGTGAAAGCGCGACAGCAGCGAATGCTGCGACCAGACACTGTGGGCACCCCAGTCCGTACCAAGCACCGCTTCATCAATGAAGGCACAAAGCACGTAGCGATAGGCCACCACGGTGGGGCGTTCATAGCCCTGCTCGATCAGCTCGCGATCTATGGCGGCCACTTCGTCCACTACCTGCTGGTAGAGGCTTTCAACGGCGCGATAGTCCGCCAGCCGGCGAATCCGGATGACCAGCCCAAGCAAAGGCGTAGCGGCATCCGTCAGGCGGTTGTCTTCCAGCCCCCGGAGCTGGAACTGGTCATTGCCAAATTCATTGCCGGACGCGCCGTTTTGCGGCTGCTCGTCGGCAAACAACAGATCACTGAATGCACTGCCGCCGGACTGCCTGCTGCCATTGGGTAAATCCATTACCTGTGCATTTGTCATAATTTAGCTCCTGATTGCCCAGAACTGCATTTCCAGGCCCGGGAAGCTGCCCGCCACGTGGAAGGCAAAACCACTGGCGTTGTCGAGCATCTGCCAGGCCTGGCTTTGATCGTCCAGCCGGAAGTACACAAATCCTGCGTGATACGGCAGCTGGCGCGGTGCCACTGGCAGCGCAGACAGCGGAATGCCCGGCAACTGCAGGCTGATGAGATCGCGAATTTTCTCCACGGAGGCCACCTTGCACTGCTGGGTAAACTGCTTGCGCAGGTCGTCCAGGGGCATATCGGCTTTCACCGCCAGAATGAACTCGGCACCGTTGATTAACTGGCCGTCCTGAACCGGCGCGACCGTCAGGCCGTACTGGCGCTGCTGCAACTGAATAGCCAGAGCCCGCGGCTCCAGCACCGTGCTCAGGGATTGCCGCAATACCTGCATCAGCGGTGTAAAGCTGTCTTCGGGAAGATCGTGATCATAGGGGGGATATTCACGTGGCAGCCGGCTTTCGTCGGTGAATGTCACCAACTCGCCGCAGAGTTCCAAAAGAACTTCGTACAGACGCTCCGGATGCAGCTGGCGCAAACGAGCCAGGTGCATGAATCTCGGGTGTGCCCGGTTAAGCATCTGCAGCAGCATGAAATCCGCCACATCGGCAACACCGCCCTGCCCTGGCGCGCCAACACGTTCTGCAATGTTACGCGCACGTTCACGCATCAATCCGGCCATTTCACCGACAAAGCGCTGCAGTTTGGGCGCCGACCGAACGCTGAGCATGGTGGGTATAAAATTCGGATCCATCACCAGGCTGCCATCCGGACGTTTTTCCAGAATCCGGCCAATGGCCACGGCCGCATAAGCGCTTCGGTCATCCCGTTCAAGCATCAGGCGCGGCGCCACTCGGGCCACGTCAATGATGTGGGCGTCGCCGTCGATCGAATGCAAGTCGCGGATCTCTGTGCTCTGAGCCCGGAAGCGCCCGGCTGCAGGCGCATCTGGCCACTCAACTTCAGCCAGACTATCGTTACCTAACGGCAGAGCCAGGTACACAACCTGATTCGCCACTGATGCATCGGTGATTTCCAGAGGCTCTGGCATCACATCGTCTTGAGGCAGGTTGAAGCGAGTGCCATCCGGGAACAGGCCGCTGGCACGCACCAGGCCCACGCGCCCGAAGCTCAGGTATTCCGCGTTCAGCTCCAGATCGCTGAATCCATACAGGTAGTCAGAAACCGCCAGAGACCGCTCGTTGATCTGGTGTTCCAGATACCGCTGCTGCTGCTGAAAGTGCTGGGGTTTGATAAACAGCCCATCACTCCAGACGACTCTATTTGTAACTGCCATCAGGTTTCTTCCGACCGCTTGAGTTTGACTTCCCTGTCCCGCAGATTCACAAGCAAGTGGTAACGGCCACCCACAGGATCCACCCTGACCACCTTCTTCCACTGGGACAGGTTCGGGTAGGCATAGAAGGCAATCACGCCGATAAATCGGGTGTCCTTGCTGATCTCAAACGGCTCTATAAACTTGAACTGGCCAGGCAGCAGGGTGTAGTCGCTGTGCTCGATGTAGTTCCGGCCCAGGGAGTCTTTCAGGTTGTTCAGGAGCTGGTCGAAATCACCGGCCATCAACAAGGAACTGTCGCGCATTTCAATAATCTGAAAGGCTATCGGTGTCGGTGCCAGAGACTCATTCGGGTTCACACCCGGCTCGGCTACCATAGTCAGATCTACCCGGCTGGGGAGATCTTCCGGATAACCCACAGGAATGCTGGGGTCCCAGAGTACTTTCGCGGTTTTGGTTACGGCGTTATAGGGTGTGCTGCATCCTGCAAGCACAAATACTACTGCCATCGTCAGCAACTTCCATTTGCAGGTTTTCACACCAGGTTCTCCCTTTGTAGTTGACGCAAATGCTGGTCGTAAGCCTGATCGAACACTTCCTGAAACAGGCGCTCAAAACCCTGCTGACGACTCGATTTCAATTCTTTGTAGTAGTGCTGGTACATATCCCAGGCCCAGCGGCCTTCATCCTCATTCTTCTGCAAGCCACGGCGATAGCCATGGAAGCGGCGCAGCAGAGCTTCTGGTGAAAACGCATGAAGAATGGCTTCCAGCGCTTCACTGATTGCCGCGCCAGTTGCCTGCTGATGGTGATTCAGGCTTTGCAGGCTTTCCTGTACGGCGGCAGGTGCCGACAAGTGCACCGGGCTGCGCTGGCTGGCAAACAGGGTTTGCACGGTTTCTTCGTAGTCCCCGCCAAGGCGCAAAGGATTATCTTCGATGGGCTGCAACCGTGTGCGCAGGGCCTGATGCCGGCTGTCTTCGCCCTGGTGCAGAGCCAGCAAACCATCAATTGTGGCTTTCAGGGTCTGCCCGGCTTCTTCGAGGAACAACTGCATGCCATCACTGTCAGCAAAGTCGAGCCCCGCTTCCATGCCCTGCATCAAAGGGGTGGCACTGATATGTTTGCGGCTTTGATCGCTGTGCGGCTGGCTTCTCTCACCTGAACCTTCGCCCAATGCGCCGTTATGGGTTTCTGACATCCTGTCTCTCTCTCCTCTCCTTACCGGAAGGCCCATCGCCACATCGCGATTTTCCCGGTATTCATCCGTTACGTCGGTTTCCGTGGCAAACCAGGCGCGCTCGCTTGCCATCAGTGTGCGCTCTTCCTGATCTACACGAACTGGCTCATCCTGCCAGTGCAGCATGGGATCAGCGCTCGGGGTTTCAGCGGCAGCCGACGCCAGCCCTTCCAGCGGCTCAGCTACCTGCATATCGCTATCACGCGCAGCTCCGCGTACCAGTTCACCTTCGGCCATATCCACCAATCGCCGGTCTTCTGCCGCTTCGCGGAGTTCCAGCTCCTGTTCAGTGGACGAACCCGCCTGCGCTGCTATTAACTCTGCCCGTATGCGGTAGCGACCAATACTGACAGTATCGCCCTGGTTCAACCGGGCCCGACGGCCGCGCCCAACAGGCTGGGTTGCGCTGTTAATATAGGTGCGACCGCTGCGATCAATCAGGCAATAACCTCCGTCAAGAAGGCGGATTTCTGCATGGCCAGCAACAGCGCCGGTGCGGTGCGCCGACAATTGCCAGGTGTCACTTTCGGCGGTGCCGATGGAACCACCCCGGGGCCCAAAGCTGTGTTCAATGCCGGCGCCACTGCGTGTTGTGCCGGGGTTGGTGACCGTCAACTTCAGTCTGGTTACCTGCCGCTCTTCCATGATTGCATTCCTTTTCATATTAACGGCGTATCTGAATCCGAACCGCTGGCCAGCGCCGGGATTTCTCTGGCGTTACAAAAGAATTCCAGCCCAACCGTATGTCCTGCCCCATCTGCATCGGGCGAATATCCTGCCCGCGCATCTGCAATTCCAGGTCGTAAGCCAACTGCTCTCGGGTCGCGAATTCCACCAGCTTCACCAGTCTTTGGTGATCCTGTCCGTTGGGTAGAAAGTCTGCAAAACGCTGACGGCTGAGGTTGCGTATCCTCAGAATAAACTTGCCGCTGCGATCACGGATCTGCGAGCCGACCAAGGTGTCGTTCCCCAGCGTAGCGTTGCACTGGCCCAAGCGCGTTTGCTGGTCCTCACCAATGGCGACCTTGCGTAACACCCACTGCTCAATGCTCACATCGTCGAGATCAAAGCAATGAGCCACAATGCCACTGACCACTTCCGGCGAACGGCTGCGGCCTGCCATCAAGCCGGAATAGGCCAGCATTTTTGACCAGTTAACCGGTGTGGCTTCTCTCAATCGGCTATCGCCAAGGCCGATAAGGGCGTAGATCAGATTGGAAAAGCCATCCGATGCGCCGGGGCGAAAACGCACGTAGTAACGGTATTTGCGCCAGGACCGGTGAAACAGGGTAACCAGCCGGTGATTGAAAAAATCCAGAAAATGCCGGCGAATACCCAGATCCTGACCCGCTTCCCAGGCGAGATCCTCAAGGTAATAACCCGGCAGCGGCGACTGTGAACCGTGCAGGCCCAGAAAACTCACTTCCATCTGGTAGGGGCCGTGCTCATGCTCCGGCGACAAAGCGGAAACCACATCGCTACCGGGAAACCCGAGGCCCGCCGAGGCGGAAAACCGGATACGCTCCTGCTGCGGTTGCTCGTCGCGACCGCCTTCCAGATCGTCACCGTGGTGCCGGTGAATCAGATCCACCAGCTGAAAAAAACTGTACCGCCGCGCATTACCCAGAACGGGCTGCAGGCCGGCTACATCAGCGGTTGCTGACCTTGCTGTAACGTCCATGTATACCGTTCCTGATTATCTGTATTCACCACTTCCAGTTGGTGAAATGCGTTGATACTGGCATAAAGCGCAAAGAACTGGCTGAGTACGGTGCCGAACAGGTACAAATCGCCTTCCGAGGCAAAGGCCTGTTGATCCAGCTTCATCACCGAACGAATTCCCCGTACCGGCAGCCCGCGGATCATCTTGTCCACCGGATTGGTTTCAATGGCACTGATACCCGCAAGCCGCTTCTGGGACACCCGCTCCGCCTGGCGATCCACCAGTGCGCGGAAATCATACACACGCAATACGGTGCGCAAGGCATCCACATCCAGCATGGAGAGATAGTTCAGCGACAGATTGGAGATCAGTGTCCACAACAGGCTGCCATCCAGAGTCGGCCTCAAGGTAGCGGTGGGACGGGTGATATTGCTGAAGGACGCAAACGCCGGCGTGGTTTCGGTAGCCATGCAAACTTCCCCGACCGCCAGCTGTTGCGGCAGTTGCCGGTTGGTGCAGGTCAGCGTCAGGGAAATAGCTTCCTGGCGATCCATACACTCGGATTCATCGCCGCGAACAAACGACATATAGTGATCAAAGCCATCACCGCGCACGCTATCCCTGGCTCGAACCCGGTAATACAGGGCTGTGCGGCCACGATCCCGCTCAACTTCGTGCTGAAAGCTTTCGAAAGCCGTATACAGCCGGCGCTCGCCCCGCCCCGAACGGCCTTCCAGCCAGCCTTCAACCTGTTCAATGCTGAACACTTCAAAATGATCCGGCGACCGGCTCGAGGCCAGAATCCGGTACTCGGTCTGACGCCCGTTCAGATCCACCGGCTCACCCTCATGGGCAAACAGATTCACCGCCGGCGTGCAGTAAAGCTGCATATTCTCCGCCCGAACCCGGGCATCCGGTGGCAAAATCCGGCTGAAATGAAAACGCAGACTGATTTCATCCGCCTGAACCGCCGGCAAGCGGTTCTTCAGGCCGGTAATGTCCACAAACCGGAACGCCTCCGGAAAACTCAGGTATTCCTGCAGAATCCGATAGCCGGAATAGGCGTTCTTTGGATAAGGCAAAAGCGCCTCATCACTGGCGAAACCGACAGGTTTCAACAAAGAAGTCGGCAGGCTGTAAACCGACTCGCCAACCACCAGTTCCATGCGGCTGAGATAATGGTTCAGCCACAAATATAGCGTTTCAGCCGTGTGATTATCCCCGCCCAGATAGAAGCGCAGACTATCAAGATCCAGGGCGCTTAGCGGTTGATCGGTATGCAGCGCCAAGTCTACTGTCATCGACGACACTTCCCGGGAATGCTCGGCGTGAGCATCGGCGACACTGATTGGGAAAACGTCCACAACACGACAGGTACGAAACCGGCACTGAGTCTGACGCGTGGAGTCTCCCAAAGGGCGGCTCTTGATTTCCGTGTGCCGCTCAACCCTTTGTCGCTCACTGATGGAATGCAACTGCGGATCAAACCGCATAATGGTGCAGCTCGGAACCGGACGAAGATAGTTCGGCCAAAGCATGTTCAGCAATGAATGGGTCAGCTCTGGAAATTCATCTTCCACTTTCTCCCGAAGTTTCCCGGTCAGAAACGCAAAGCCTTCCAACAAGCGCTCAACATCAGGATCGGTGCTTTGCTCAGAAAGAAATCGGGTAAGCTGCGGGTGAGCCTCAGCAAACTCCCGCCCCTGCAATCGCAGAAAGCTCAATTCGTCCCTGTAAAATCGGTTTAACTTCATACAACTACCGCTTCCTTGGGAGTATGATCCGGTCGGTATACTTTTCTTCCGGGAAAAAACAACTCGCTGCGCTCAGACATTTTTTTCCCTGCAGAAAAGCATCCCCACCGGCTCCTGCCATCCTTGGTGTTTGCTGATCGTTTCGTTACGTCACTCGGTAGTAACGTTTGTCATCCAGTAATAGATCTATCGTCGTTTTGTCGTCTTTTGCGCCTACGTTCAGGTATACCGTTACCTGAAACCGTAACTGCAAAGGGTCTGGCCCCTGGGGTAAAGCAACCACATCAACCCGCTTTACTCTCGGTTCGTACTTCTCAATGCACTGCCGAATTGCGCTGCGGATCTGGATACTCAGATCGTGGGTACCCAGAGTCGCATCGTTGAAGTCCAGCAGTCCCAGTTCCGGCGCACAGGCGCTATTGCCGGGATGTGCATTGAGCAGTCGAACCAGGTGGCGTTTTATTGAAGCCACCATATGGGTGACTTCCCCCATGCTTTGCCCTTCCGGAGAACCAGCCTGCTCCAATCGTTCGAACAGGCTGCCTCCCATGGGTTGTGCATCACTACTGAACACGGATTAATCCTTGTCCAGGCGGCCTACCAGCGACAGCTCGAAGTTGGCACCCATGTATTTGAAGTGCGGACGCACAGCCAGAGACACCTGGTACCAGCCTGGATCGCCTTCTACATCGGAAACCGTTACCTGAGCTGCGCGCAATGGGCGGCGGCTGCGTACTTCGGCCGGTGGGTTTTCCTGATCGGCCACGTACTGGCGAATCCAGGTGTTCAGTTCGCGCTCAAGATCCTGACGCTCCTTCCAGGAACCGATCTGTTCGCGCTGCAGCACCTTGATGTAATGAGCCAGGCGGTTAACGATCATCATGTACGGCAACTGGGTACCCAACTTGTAGTTGGTTTCCGCTTCCTTGCCTTCCTTGGTGTTCGGGAACTGCTTGGGCTTTTGTACGGAGTTGGCTGAGAAGAAGGCCGCGTTATCGCTACCCTTACGCATGGTGAGGGAGATAAAGCCTTCATCCGCCATTTCGTATTCACGTCGATCGGTGATCAGCACTTCTGTAGGAATCTTGGCTTCCAGCTGGCCGAAGGATTCGAACAGGTGAACCGGCAGATCTTCCACAGCACCGCCGCTTTGCGGACCGATGATGTTCGGGCACCAGCGGTATTTGGCAAAGCTCTCGGTCAATCGCGTAGCCAGCAGGTAGGCGGTGTTGCCCCACAGGTAATGCTCGTGATCGCCGGAGACGTCTTCCTTGTAGTTGAAGCTGCGCACCGGGTTTTCACTGGGGTCGTAAGGCACCCGCAGCAGAAAACGTGGGGATGTCAGGCCCAGATAGCGGGCGTCTTCGGATTCACGCAGGGAGCGCCACTTGGCGTATTTCGGGCCTTCGAAAACGGCTTTCAATTCCTTGATTGCCGGCAGTTCCTGGTAGCTGTCTACGCCAAAGAATGACGGCGCAACCGAGGACAGGAAAGGCGCGTGAGCCATAGCACCAACAGACGATACATACTGCAGCAGCTTCATATCCGGTGTAGACGGTGTGAACGCATAATTACCAACAACTGCACCTACGGGCTCGCCGCCGAACTGGCCATATTCCGTGGAATAAATGTGCTTGTAGAAGCCGGTCTGGGTGACATCGGGAGCGAACTCGAAGTCTTCGAGAAGTTCGGTTTTCGTGGCGTGCAAAATATCCACTTTGATATTTTCGCGGAAGTCAGTGCGATCAACCATCAGTTTGAGGCCACGCCAGGAGGATTCCAGTTCCTGCAGCTTGGGCGCATGCAGAATTTCATCCATCTGGGCGCTGATCTTGCGATCCAGTTCGACCACCATCTGGTCAAC
Organism: Marinobacter sp. DY40_1A1; assembly: GCF_016597815.1. GTDB lineage: Bacteria > Pseudomonadota > Gammaproteobacteria > Pseudomonadales > Oleiphilaceae > Marinobacter > Marinobacter xiaoshiensis. The sequence continues at coordinate 450,500 of NZ_VCHA01000002.1, forward strand.
CAGTGCCTTGTTGACCGGCTGGCCTTTCTCTTCGCTTTTCAGCAGGTTGGCAATAAACGTTGCAACGCCTTTGCGGGCGACATCGTAGCCCTCGTCAGCTGGCGCCATGCGACTGTTGGCCATGACCTGGTCGAGCAAGGAGCCTTCCATTACAGATTCAGAGGCAGCGGATTGCTGCGCAGCAGTATCAGACATACCACATCCCTTCAGTACGTGATTGATATTTGGTGTTGTGTACCGCGTGAAGGCGGCAGCAATGATTACTCGCCTTCTGTAGCCAGTTCCAGCTCAGACAAGAGGGTTTCACGGGCTTCGTCGTTATCCAGCAACTCCTGCAGCTTGGAACGGAACGAAGGCACGTTACCCAGAGGGCCTTTCAAAGCGACAAGTGCTTCCCGCAACTCGATCAGCTTCTTCAGCTCAGGAACCTGACGGGCAATGCTGTCGGGCGAGAAGTCATCCAGGGACTGGAATTCGAGCTTGACCGGCAGTTCGTCGGCCTGCTCTTCCAGCTGGTTGGATACAGTAGTAGATAACGTAAGGCCGGCTTCCTTCATGACAGAACGGAAGTTGTTCTTGTCGACGGAAATGGCTTTGCGTTCTTCGATGGGGGTTTCTTCGGCGTGTCCTTTAAAATCACCAACGACGAACATCTTCAGCGGCAGTTCGGTTTCAGCCTGCTGATCTCCGGTGGCGGGGACATATTTGATATTGATGCGCTCTTTCGGCGCGACAGAACCGTCTTTGGACGACATGGCTTGCTCCCTGTGCAAATCATTTGCAGTTGTTCAATCCTTCGTGCGTACCGTCCTGGCACGCAGCGACAAAACTGTACACATGTGGCTCAGGTTTCTCAAGCAATAATTGGCCAGCAGCGCCTCAAACTGTGCGCGCGGGCAAACTTTTGCCAAAGTGTTTGTGCCCAGGCATGTACATGTGACCCACTGGCCACAGCCTCAGGAAATTTGGTCAATGACGGCACGCAGCGTCGTAGCTATACTCCTGAAACCATAGTTAAAGCTTTAAAAGTATTTTCACAATAACCAAGGAGGAGATTGATATGAGCGACGTGAAATCCCGTTTCGAAGAGGCAGTAAACTACATTCAAAATGCCGAAGGTGACTTCAAGCCATCCAACGAGATGAAGCTGGAGTTCTACGCACTGTATAAGCAGGGCACCGAAGGTGATGTGTCAGGCAAGCGCCCGGGTATGATGGATTTTGTTGGCCGCGCCAAGTATGACGCTTGGGAAAAGTGCAAAGGTATGTCGAAAGACGACGCCATGCAGAAGTACATCGACAAGCTCGAAGCCCTGAAGTAAGCCACCTCAGCTTTCCGGTCCCGGCCAAAACACTGCCGGGATCACACCACCTGTAATTTAACGCCTTCCTGCATTTTCCGGGCCTGTCAGCGGCCGTTCATGTTCACATTGAGAGCTTCGTAGGTGCGGTTTTCTGGTGGGCGAATTACGTAATTATTGCTGTGTGTCTGCCCGGGAAGGGATTTGGGATTGCTGAAGCGAAACTCTACTGGTATCTGGGAGCGCCCGAGGTCCGTACGGCCGTCACCCGGCTGCAGCGCCAAGGGGTCAAGATAGAAATCGTCAGCACCCGCTTGCTGCACAGGAACACCCTCAGCGGGCGCAGCCAAACCACCCTCTATCACCGTGTCCGAGAGCACATCTTCAGCAATGGAGTTGAAAGGGATAGTCTCGAGCGTTGACCGCTGCTCAACCTCAAACACCTGGCTCTCGCCAGGACTGGTCTGCGCACTGGCCAATCCTGTTACCATGAACAGGAAAACGACAGAAGCCAAACCGGAGTGCATCAATTTCGGCGCTCTGACAGAACGGTGCAAGAGATTCATTAGATTTGCCCTCGAAGACACGCTTTTTATAATTGTGTCAATTTTCGATCAGTCTATCGCCAAACCGGTCGTGTTTCTCAGTTAATTGACCGTTTTGTGACAACTTTCACTGGCTCGGATGATTAAGATTGCCAGTTTCGTACCATCTTTGGACAACAGGAGCCGCTTTGAAGACGCCACTTATCACCCGGCAGGGCTACGATGATCTGCAAAAAGAACACGACGAACTCTGGAGATTTGAGCGCCCGGAGGTCACCAAAAAAGTTACCTGGGCGGCCAGCCTTGGCGATCGCAGTGAGAACGCAGACTATCAGTACAACAAGAAACGACTCAGAGAGATTGATCGCCGAGTACGCTACCTGAGACGCTGCCTGGACAATCTGAAAGTAGTGGAGTACCACCCGGATCAGGAAGGAAAAGTATTTTTCGGGGCCTGGGTAGAAGTTGAAAACGACGATAGCAAAACCCTGAAGTTCCGAATCGTTGGCTACGATGAGATATTCAACCGCAATGACTACATTTCCATCGACTCACCGATGGCCCGGGCTCTTCTGAAAAAAGAAGTAGGCGATGAGGCCGAGGTAAGAACCGATGCAGGAACAATCACCTGGTACATCAACTCAATTACTTACGAAAAGTAGAACAACCAGACATAAAAAAACCCCGTAAAAACGGGGTAAGGCTAGCGCTGTGCTGGAGGGAGAAGCAAGCTGCTATTCGTGCTTGCCTCTATCTACAGCTTCAATTCTACACACCCGGAATTACCACGCCCTTGCCGATGAATTACCTTTTAGTCAGGGAGAACCAGACAAGTATGTGCAGAAAATTAGGTTGTACACTCTAGGGGACCGGGATAGCGTTAAGGTATCGAACCTTATACCCGCTTCCAGTTATGGAGATAGCATAAATGAACACACAGAAGCTTCTGAACATGGCTCTTGAAGGCGTAGACTCGCTGGGTTTCCGCCTTGACCAGATGGGCATTACCGGAAAAGTTAACCGCCACAACATTGCGGCTTTTCTGATGTCAGAACAGAAACACCTTGAAGGTGAGTGGGACAGCATTCAGGTGCGCATCAACCTTCGTCGCACTCAGATTGAGCGCATCACCCAGAAGATTGAAACCCGAACCGATGCTTTATTCGCGCCGGTTATGTCGCAAGTGAACCGGTTCCGCCCGAGTCACTAAGACTCAGGCGCGGTCGGTCTCTGTTGCACCAGTAGCGTCACCGGTGGCCGGCGCCAACGCCTGTTCAGCCTGGGTAGCCCGTATGCGCTTGCGCGCACGGGTGAGCGCAGGCATGTAAACAGCAACCGTCAATCCGGGCGGCTGCTGTGTTTCATCAGTATCGCTAAGTATAATCCGCCCTTTATGAATTTCTGCAACGGCACTGACCAAGCTTAGACCCAAGCCATTGCCGGGAAGCGAACGACTTTTCCCAACCCGATAAAAACGCTGGAATACCTGATCTTTTTCATCGTCAGGAATACCGATACCGCTATCGCTGACTTCGAAAACAGCGTCATCGCCGTCTCTCCGCACAGCTACACCAATGGCACCATGCTCGGGCGTGTATTTAATCGCGTTATCGATCAGGTTACTGATCATCTGGAATAACAGATCCCGGTCGCCTTCGAGCATTACGCCAGGCTCCAGAGACTGCTCAAACGTTTGATCTTTATCCTCTGCCACCGCCTCGTATAGCTCACAGGCATCAGACACCAATTCGTCCAGAGCCACCCGCTTCATATCAGACGAATTACCTTTTGTTTCCAGACGCGCGATGCGCAGCAGCGCATTAAATGTCGCAAGGAGCTGGTCTGCTTCTGCTACAGCGCGGCCGGCCTGTTCCCGTGCCTCATCGTTATCGACAGACATCAGAGTGTTTTCAAGCTGGTTCCGCAATCGCGTGAGAGGCGTACGAAGGTCGTGGGCAATGCTGTCAGACACATGGCGGATACCTTCCATCAGATAAACAATCCGGTCCAACATCTGATTCAGGTTTTCTGCCAGCTGATCGAAATCGTCCTCAGTGCCACGGGTAGGTATACGCAGGGAGAGGTGACCGTTCATTATTCGCCGGGAGGTATTATTGATGACCTCTATGCGGCGAATGGTATTTCGGCTCATCAAATAGCCACCGAGCAGTGCCAGCGCAAGGGTGATCCCCATGCCCCAGTTGATGGCCGTTTCAATTACTCTTTTGAGGCTGGTGAGCTCGTCAACATCTCGACCCACCAATAGCCGCAAACCGCCCTGAACTTCAAATATTCGGGCCCGGGCCAAGCGCTCCGGCCCTTTCCAGCCCACAGCTGAGCTGAGCGTAAAGTTAACCCAACCACCCTCTGAGGGACTGCCCTCTGGCCAGGTTTCCAGATTGCCGGCCAGCTTGAGGAAGTCTTCGGTGGTCAGCAAGTAGATGGTTTTTGCATTGGGATCGCGGGCAACCCGCTCACGAATAATCGTGATCAGGCCGTTTACACCGCGCCCTCTGTATTGCTCCGCCAGTCCGGCGATTTCCGCTTCAATGGTTTCGTCGGTCTGAGCGGTCATAAAACCCGCTGTACGCCAGTAAATAAAGGCCAGTAATAAAAATACCGAGGTGGCAAACACCACCATATACAGCAGGGCAAGCTGGAAGGACGATGTCCTGAGCTGGCTAAGCAGTTTCACGTAACATGTACCCTGCACCCCTCACGGTTTGCAGTAAGGGAGTTTCGAATTCCTTATCAATCTTTGCCCGCAGACGGCTGATATGCACATCAATCACGTTGGTTTGGGGATCGAAGTGATAATCCCAGACTTTTTCCAACAGCATTGTCCGGGTGACCACCTGGCCGGCGTTGCGCATCAAGTACTCAAGCAACCGGAACTCCCGGGGCTGAACATCAATGTTCTGACCGGAGCGCTTAACCGTTCGGGCGAGCAAATCCATTTCCAGATCGGCTACACGCAGCACGGTTTCAGTTTCCGCCGACTGGCGGTTTCGGCGAACCAGCGATTCAATCCGGGCAAGAAGCTCAGTGAAGGAGAAAGGCTTGGTAAGGTAGTCATCACCGCCACCCCGCAGGCCTTCAACACGATCGTCTACATCGCCCAGCGCGCTGAGTATAAGAACCGGCACCTGGTTTCCCGTGGCGCGAACGGTCTTGATGATAGAGAGCCCGTCCATGCCCGGAAGCATGCGGTCGACAATCATGATGTCGTACTCTTCGCTGGCGGCCATCATCATGCCGTCTTTGCCATCGGCAGCGTGATCAACCACGAAGTCTGATTCTTTCAGCCCTTTAACAAGATAATTTGCTACGTCCTGATCGTCTTCGATTACCAGCGCTTTCACCGGATCCCCTCCTGATAGCGGATTACATTAACAACAGAGTACGAATAACTCGGGGCACCGGCCAGTTACGATCTTGTAAGAGGGTGTCGCCAATGGCGACGGTCGGTTCTATGACGGCAACCAGTGCAAGCTATCTGCCGTCGCCCCGGAAGGCAGGTACTCCGCACTTACCCAGCCGTCATAATTCATTTTATCGATGGCGGAAAAAACATTCGAAAAGTTAATCTCGCCGGTTCCCGGCTCATGTCGTCCCGGATTATCGGCAAACTGGATGTGCCCAATCCATGGCAGCAAACACTCCATAGAGCGCACAAGGTCACCCTGCATGATTTGCATGTGGTAGATGTCATATTGCAGGCGCAGGTTATCGGCCTCCACTTCCTCAATCAGAGCCATGACTCTGGCAGACGTATCAAGAAAAAAACGGGGCATATCGACCCGTGAATTTATTGCCTCAACGCACAGCGTAATACCCTCACCCTCCAGCCTATCCGCTGCCCAGGCCACATTCGTCACCAGCGTTTGCCAGGCAGTATCTTCATCCAGTTCGACCGGCTTCAATCCAGCCAGACAGTTCAGCCGCTTGCACCCAAGAGCCCGGGCATACTCAATGGCGTGATCCACCCCGGCGCGGAACTCATCAACCCTGCCTGGCAAGCAAGCAATGCCACGCTCACCTGCCTCCCAGTCACCCGGCGGCAGATTGAACAAAACCTGAGTCAAACCATTGCCTTCCAGAGCTTTACTCAGCTCTTCCTTGGGCCACTCATAGGGGAAAAGATACTCCACGCCCCTAAACCCGGCCGCCGCCGCTTTGGCAAAACGCTCGATAAACGGCACTTCGGTGAATAGCATCGACAGATTGGCAGCAAAACGCGGCATGACAGTTACTCCTTAGACCCTGGGCCAGCAGAACCAAGACGGGTGCGGTTAATATGCTCCAACTCCAGCAGCAGGCCACTGTGATCAGCATCACTGTGGCCATTAGCGACCAGCGAGAGATATTCGTTGTGCACCTGCTGCGACAACGGCAGCGTTAATCCTTCTGCCCGGGCCTCATCCAGAATCATCCGCATGTCCTTCAGCTGTATCCGCGCTGGCGCGCCGGGCGCAAAATCCCGATCGATCATACGCTGACCGTGCAATTCCAGAATCCGGCTACCAGCAAAGCCGCCCATCAGTGCCTCCCGCACTGCCGCCGGATCAGCCCCGCCTTTGGCAGCCAGCAACAAAGCTTCAGACACCGCGCCAATAGTAATTCCAACAATCGCCTGATTAGCCAATTTGGCAAGCTGCCCGGCTCCAACCGGCCCGATTCTCGTGCACTTACCCAGCACCTCAAACACGGGCAAAGCTCTGGAAACATCTTCCTCTGTACCGCCCGCCATAATACTTAACCGCGCTTCCTGAGCACCCAGCGTGCCACCAGAAACCGGCGCATCCACATAGCCAGCGCCCTGTTCCATCGCAAGCGCAGCATGCCGACGAGCGACCGACGGCTGAATGGAACTCATATCAATCACCAGGGCACCCGGCTTTAGAGCTGCCATGGCACCACTGGCAACCAACACCTGCTCAACCACATCGCTGTTTTCCAGCATGGTGATTACCACATCGGCGGTTCGCACTGCATCAACGGGGCTCTCAGCTACCCTTGCCTCACTGGCAAACGGCTCGCACTTGCTGGCCGTTCGGTTCCATACAGTCATTGGGAAGCCTGAATTCAGCAGATTGCGGGTCATGGGAGCACCCATGAGGCCGATGCCAAGAAATGCGATACGGGGGAGTTTCTCAGTCATTTTAGAGGTCTCGGTTTCAAGTATCGGGAAGAAGTAATTGGGCAGGCCCTTCCAAAACCGTGCGGAGCCATGGATGGCGGAGCCGAGCGTACAGGGATGTATTCACAGCGTGTTTTGGAAGGGCCTGCCCAATTACTTCGTGCACCAAACTATAAGTCACAAAGAACACAAACAAAAACGCCACCAACCGGAACCGGTGGTGGCGTTTTCAAAGTACTTTCAGATCAACAGCCTGATCAGGCAGCTTCTTCAGTCATCTGCGTACGGATTTTCTTCATGGCATTCTTCTCTAACTGGCGAATACGCTCAGCTGAAATACCGTACTTGTCTGCCAACTGGTGAAGCGTTGCCTTGCTCTCGGACAACCAACGCTCGCGCAAAATATCCTGGCTGCGCTCATCCAGCATTTCCAACGCTTCCATCAGACGGCCGTTAGAATCCTCCGTCCAGTCCGCTTTTTCGAGCTGAACGGCAGGGTCGCTACGGTGGTCTTCCAGATAATACGCCGGCGCCTTGTAAGCACTGTCGTCATCATCGTCCATCGGGCCATCAAAGGCTGTGTCGTGGGAGGCCAGCCGGCCTTCCATTTCCCGCACAACCCTTGGCTCAACACCCAAATCGTCTGCCACTGCGTGCAGTTCGTCGTGGCTTAGCCAAGCCAGTTTTTTCTTCTGGCTGCGCAAGTTGAAAAACAGTTTGCGCTGGGATTTGGTCGTCGCCACTTTCACAATGCGCCAGTTGCGCAGAATGAACTCGTGAATTTCTGCCTTGATCCAGTGCACGGCAAAGGACACAAGCCGTACGCCATACTCCGGGTTGAAGCGCTTGACCGCCTTCATAAGGCCGACGTTGCCTTCCTGGATCAGATCAGCTTGTGCCAAACCATAGCCGGAATAGCTCCGGGCAATGTGAATAACAAAGCGCAGGTGCGACAGAACCAACTGGCGAGCTGCATCCACGTCTTCATCGTAATGAAGGCGCTCGGCCAGTTCCCGCTCTTCATCCACGGTTAGTACCGGAATGCGGCTCGCGGCCTGAATGTAAGCCTCGAGATTGGCGCCCGGAACCAGTCTTTCAATAAGCTGTAAACTCGTACCCATGCTTTAGCCTCCGAACCTGACGGTCGCATAATATAGCGAATAAAGATTGGACCGCCAAGAACCTTAAAAGTTCCCGAATCTCTCAAGTAAAACGTTTTAAATCAACAAAATGGAGAATTCGCCCTGACTTTCACTACCTTAGAAACTACCCCGGAACCGATCCGTATTCAATACGCTCTTACCGCAATCCGGATCATTAACCGCCAGCTATTTCACCCGGCTCAATATCGTCCAGATGGCGCTTTACTGCTATCCAGGCACCCAGCCAGCCTAGCAGCATCGCTACAATAATCAATGCAAACGCACCGTCAAAACTCAGGCCGCTCAGCGAGAAGTCGCTGCTGTATAAACCAGCAAGGCGCTCAATGGGGCCACTAAGCCACCAAAGAGAGAGTTGCAGCAGTATCCAGGCAACAACGCCACCGCCCAGACCAAACCACGCGCCCGTGTAAAGGAAGGGCCTGCGCACGAAGCCATCCGTTCCCCCGACAAGCTTGGCCACCAGGATCTCATCGCGGCGGCTTTCAATAGATAGCCTTACCGTGTTGCCGATCACCAGCACCACCGCTGCCGCCAACAAGATTGCCAGCGCCCAGACGGCCCGCGCAAGCAGGTCTGTCATGGCGTTCAGGCGTTGCAACCAGCCCAGATCTACCTGAACCCGCTCAATACCCTCCATGCTTTCAACAAACATCAGCAGGCTTGCTACCCCGTCTGCCGTCCTTGCACTTTCCTCAGGCGTGATCAGCAGAGTGTGGGGCAAAGGGTTCTCATCCAGATAATCCAACGCATCATCAAGACCCGACGATGCACGGAATTCTGTCAATGCACGATCACGGTCAATCAATTCAACTCCATCTACCCGTCCATCTGCGCCAATTTCTTCGGCAAGTTTGCGGGTCTGCTCAAGGCTGGCGTCCAGTTTCATATAAGCAGTAACCCGGGCACCGCTCTCCCAACCGGCGCTCACACCCTGAAGGCTGGTCAACAAAAGTAAAAGTGCAACCGGCAATGCCAGCGCAACGCCCATCACCGTCCAGGTCATCAGGCTGGCCACCGGGGTTCGCCACATGCGTGAGGCGCTGTCGCGTGCCACTTTTCGATGATGAATGAAGTAGGATTCCGCCTGCTCGCGCCAGGGCGACCGGGAGGCTTTCGCACCCCGGGCAATATCCGGTTTACGGGGCTTGGACAACGGGTCAACGGCCACGGAAACCTCCTTGCAGTGGGGTACCGCCCGCAATCAGATTGCCGTGATCGAGAGTCAGGGTACGCCGATCCATTTCGTTTATCAGGGCGAGATCGTGGCTGGCGATCAGCACAGTTACACCTACCTGGCTGAATTGTGCAAACAGATTCATGATGTCTGCAGAAAGTTTTGGGTCCAGGTTACCTGTAGGCTCATCCGCCAGCAGTAGAGGCGGCTTGTTCACCACGGCCCGGGCAATACCCACACGCTGCTGCTCACCACCCGATAACTGTAGCGGGTTCATTTTTTCCTTACTGAGCAGTCCCACTTTATCCAGCGCTGCACGCACACGCCGACCCACATCACGGGGTGAAGCTCCCATGACCTCCAAGGGCATGGCCACGTTATCAAACACAGTGCGATCAAAAAGAAGTTGATGATTCTGGAATACCACACCGATGTGCCGGCGTATGTAGGGAACCTGCCTTCGCGGCAGGCGGTTGAGCGCCTGACCACCGACCACCACCTCTCCGGCAGTGGGGCGCTCCATAACCATGAGCAGTTTCAGCAGGGTACTTTTGCCCGCACCTGAGTGCCCGGTCAGAAACGCCAGCTCACCGCGATCCAGGTGAAAATTCACCTGCCGCAACGCAGTATGATCACTGTCATATCGCTTGGTAACCTGGCGAAACTCGATCATAACGGGCGACGACTCCAACAATCCGGGTTATTTGGCAAACTAGTCTGCAAACAATGCGTCCACAAAGGTTTCAGCATCAAAGCTGCGCAGGTCATCAACCTGTTCACCAACACCGATAAACCGGATAGGAAGCTGCAACTGACGGGCAATGGCAAATACGATACCGCCTTTGGCAGTGCCGTCCAGTTTCGTTAAGGTAATACCGCTCACGCCAACCGCCTTCTGGAACACCTGCGCCTGGCTAAGAGCGTTCTGCCCCGTGCCCGCGTCCAGCACCAGCATGACTTCGTGAGGTGCCGTGGCGTCCAGTTTTTTCATTACCCGGACAACCTTCTCCAACTCTCCCATCAGATTGTCTTTGTTTTGCAGTCGACCTGCAGTGTCTGCGATCACCACATCCACGCCACGGGACTGGCCTGACTGTATAGCGTCAAAGATCACGGAGGCACTGTCGGCACCCGTATGCTGAGCCACCACCGGAACCTTATTGCGCTCACCCCAAACCTGCAACTGCTCAACGGCGGCCGCACGGAAGGTATCCCCTGCCGCCAGCATCACTGACTTGCCTTCGCTCTGGAGCTTTTTAGTGAGTTTGCCAATGGTAGTGGTCTTGCCCACGCCATTCACACCAACCATCAAAATCACATAAGGCTTGGTTCCGGCATCAATTGTCAGCGGCTTGGTGACATTCTTTAACAGGCCATGCAACTCGTCACGTAGGGCCTTGCGAAGTGCTTCGCCGTCTTTGAGCTGGTTGCGCTGGAGTTTGTCCGTAAGGGATTCAATAATTTCCGAGGTGGCCGTTACGCCAACATCCGCCATCAGCAACGTGGTTTCGATTTCTTCCAGCAGGTCTTCATCTATTTTCTTGCCTACCGAAAACAGGTCGGCCATGCCGCCGGTCAGGCTTGCGCGGGTTTTGCCCAGGCCTTGCTTGATGCGCTCAAAAACACTGAGTTGTGGCGCGGCTTCCGGTTCGGGAACCTTTGCCGGCTCCGGCTCTGGCATTGCCGGTGGCGCAACTGCTGTTGGCGCGTCCTCCGGCAAGGATTCAGGGGCGGTGGGGGCTGGCTTTTCAGTCGGCGCCAAAGGCTCAGGGCCTTTGACTGCCTCCGGTTTGCGCTGGGGCACGGGTTTCGGCCGCGGTACACGGCGGCGATTGCTGGCGATATCCAGAAAAAATACAAATACAAGAAGGGCCAGTAGGCCGACCGAAATCCACTCTGCCATCATAAAGTCATACCATCAGTCTGATTGGGCGGGACAAATAGAGCGCATATTCTAGCAGACTGTCCCAGTGAAGTGAGGTTGCTGTGGATTATCATGAACAGCCCGATTTCCGCTAAGATACGCCAGCCGAAAATATTGCCGCCCGTTTCCGGAGCCAACCACATGACCCGAAGAAAATCCTCAGGCCAGCACCTTTCAAGCAAGCCTTCCAAGGGCGCCGCCAAGAACACGGGTGCCGGGGGTGAACTACGCATTATCGGGGGCGACTGGCGCAGCCGGAAGCTGCGCTTCCCGGATGCAGGAGGGGTTCGCCCAACACCAGCACGCACACGGGAAACCCTGTTTAACTGGTTGTCGCTTCATATCGCGGGAAGCGATTGCCTGGACTTGTTTGCAGGCTCTGGTGCTTTGGGGCTGGAGGCGCTCTCAAGAGGCGCCGGCCAGGCCACGCTGGTTGATAACAACACAGCCTTGGCAGCCGCTCTTCGGGGCAACCTCAAGCTACTGGGCTCTGAAGCAGGCACTGTGATTTGCGCTAATGTAGACACCTACCTGAGCCAGCGTTCACGGCATCCATTCGATATCATTTTCATGGACCCTCCATTCCATCAGGGCTGGCTGACAACGCTGATCCCACTGCTGAATACCCAAGGCTGGGTGAAACCTGGAGGCTGGGTATACGTGGAGCACGAAAGTGACCTGCCGTCGCCGGCGGCACCTGCCAACTGGCAACTGCACCGGCAAAAAACCGCTGGCCAGGTCACTTACTGCTTATACAGAGTGGTTCAAGCCGCAGGGCGCAGCGAATAAGCCCGCAAATGGGCAGCAAACTCTTCCAGGTAACGAATACCACTGGCTTCAGCGTCTTTGCACCACTCCATCAACGCGTGCAGCTTATCCTGCGGCTTAAGGCCGCGCTGGCGCCAAAGGGCCTGTAACTCGTTGCTCATCTCGTAAATCTGGCGCAACACAGCGTTGCTTTCCAGAACTGATTCCAGCGCCTCTTTATCTCGCGGCTTTATCAGCGTAACTTCCCGCGATAGAAGCTGTTTGAGTTTACGATATCTGGGCCGTATCTCATCATCCATCAGGCTCTTTTGCTGGCGCAAAACCGGCTCTGTCACACGTTTGCGGTACTGGCGCATTATGTCGAAACGATTATTGGCAATAGCCTGCACAGTTTCCACATCCACGTTCTGCTTGCCCGGCACATAATGGGCGATCGGCCGATAGCCTTTGGGTTTGGCAAGACCAAACGCCTGGAACAGGCGGATATAGCCCCAGCCGATATCCACTTCGTACCAGCGGCGTGAAAGCTTGGAGGAGTTCGGGTAGGTGTGGTGGTTATTGTGCAGTTCTTCACCACCAATAATAATTCCCAGTGGAGAAATGTTGCGGGCGTTATCCGCACACTCGAAATTGCGATAACCCATCCAGTGGCCAATCCCGTTCACAACACCGGCTGCCCAGAAAGGTATCCAGACCATCTGCACTGCCCAGATCCAGATACCGTTAACACCAAAAAGCACCAGATTAATGACTGCCATCAGAGCAATGCCCAGCGCCCTGTGGCGACTGTAAAGATTGCGCTCTATCCAGTCTTCCGGGGTCCGCTGGCCGTAGCGCTCAAGGTTTTCAGCAGTCGCTGCCGAGGCATACAACTCTGCCCCTTCGAATAACACCTTCTTTATACCCAGTACCACCGGGCTATGTGGATCTTCGGCCGTTTCACACTTGGCGTGATGCTTGCGATGGATCGCAGTCCATTCTTTGGTATTCTGCGCTGTGGTCAGCCACAGCCAGAAACGGAAAAAATGCTTCAGTGCAGGATGCAAATCCAGCGAGTTGTGGGCCGAATGGCGATGCAGATAAAGCGTTACACTGATGATAGTGACGTGGGTCATACCCAGAACAACCAGAATCAACTGCATCACCGACAGGTCAAGGAGACCGTTAAACCACATAATTAATCCTCAAATCAAAACCTGAAGCGACCAATATAGGCGCCTGTTCGCGGCAGTTTAGCGTACAGGTGTTAGCTAAAACAACAAGCTTTAAAGTCAAGCTTGCTACCGTTCACATTTGCGCAACATCACACCTACAAATTTGACCGGAGACTGGTTGAATGCCCGAACTACCTGAAGTCGAAACCACAAGACGCGGCATTGCGCCCCACTGTGAAGGTCAAACCATTGAACAGGTCAAAGTACGAAATGGCAGCCTGCGCTGGCCCGTGCCCGGCGATCTTGCCGCGCAAATGAACGGCCAGGTTATCCGCACTGTCGAGCGGCGAGCAAAATATCTTTTTCTGAACCTCGACCATGGCACTGCCATCGTTCACCTGGGCATGTCTGGCAGCCTTCGCATCATCACTGATGACGCACCGGCAGAGAAACACGACCACATCGACCTTGTGCTGCATTCCGGCGTAACTCTGCGCTTTAATGACCCCCGTCGCTTTGGTTGCTGGCTGTGGGCAGACTCTGCCGAGACGCACCCCCTGATTGCCAGCCTTGGGCCGGAACCGCTATCGGCAGAGTTTACTGGTCGAATGCTGTTCCAGTTATCGCGCTCCAGAAACACCCCCGTGAAATCCTTCATCATGGACAGCCATGTGGTGGTCGGCGTAGGCAACATTTACGCCAACGAAGCACTGTTCCACGCCGGCATTCATCCCAAACGCAAGGCTGGGCGCATCAGTCTCGATCGCTACCAGCGTCTTGCGGAAGCTATCCGGGAGATTCTCAGCGCTGCGATCCTGATGGGCGGCACTACCCTGCGAGATTTCGTGAACAGCGATGGCAAGCCAGGCTATTTCGCTCAGTCATTACTGGTTTATGGCCGCGCCGGAGAGCCCTGCCCGAACTGCGAAACACCGCTGAAGGAAATCCGCATGAACGGGCGATCTACCGTGTACTGCACAGGATGCCAGCGGTAGCTCTGGGCCGCAGACCTGAGCCCAACATCCGTAATATCCCGGCTTGCCTCAAATCGGGATCTGCGGCAGCCTGAGGAAAACATTTAAGGCTGGCTTTGCATATGATCAACTGGACGTCCCTCGAAACCGTATTCCTGGATATGGACGGCACACTGCTTGATCTGCACTTCGACAATCATTTCTGGCTGGAACACCTGCCCAGGCGTTACGCTGAGCGCAACGGCATGCACGCCGAGAAAGCCAGGGACAAAATCATCAGCATGATCATGGCCCAAAGAGGCACGCTCAACTTCTACTGCACCGATTACTGGAGCGAGCAACTTGCCCTGGACATAACCGGACTGAAATCCGAGCTCAGTGACCGCATCGGCTACCGTCCGCATGTGGCGGACTTTCTTCAATCTCTCAAGAAGGCCGGCCTGCAATCCGTCATCGTCACCAACTGCCACCCGGATCCTCTGGAGCTGAAACTGCAGCGCACAGGCCTCGACCGCTATGTGGACGGTATTGTTTCCAGCCATCAGCTGGGCAAACCCAAAGAAGACACCGCCTTTTGGCAGGACCTGCAACAACTTGCCCCCTATAGAGCCGCTTCCACATTAATGGTGGATGACAGTTTCCCCGTACTGGAAAGCGCCCGGTCTGCAGGAATTGCCCAATGTCTCGGAATTCTGGCGCCAGACAGCAAACGGGCCGCCAGCAAATCTCATCCCGAAATACCTTGCGTGCACCACTTTGATGAAGTTCTGACAGCCATTCACCAGCAAAGGCCCCATCACCAGAAAAGCCCTCTGCCATCTGATGACTGAGGGCGCTATAATTGAGGCATACGCCCTTCAGGTGAGGAGATATGGCGGCATCCACTTCGGACGATCAACGGGTAAGGCTCGACAAATGGCTTTGGGCTGCGCGCTTTTACAAAACACGCTCCCTGGCAAAAGAGGCTGTAGAAGGCGGCAAAGTCCACTACAACAGCCAGCGCTGCAAGCCAGGCCGCCTGGTTGAGCCTGGCGCCACGCTCACCCTGCGCCTTGGCTATCTTGAAAAAGTCGTGGTTGTAGATGAAGTGAGCGAGCGTCGGCGCGGTGCGCCGGAAGCTCAAAAGCTCTACCACGAAACCGAAGACAGCATAAAAAAGCGTGAAGACCTCTCGTGGCAACGTAAAACCATGCAGGCAGCACAATTGCCGCCGGCAAGGCGCCCTTCCAAGAAAGATCGCCGCGACATTCAACGATTCCGTGACCAGAACAGCATCTGAACCAGACCGTTCTGTTGTCAGCCACCGATTAAAGCACCCAGTTTTCAGGAGAACCAATATGGCATCCCGCGACCAGTTCCAGCGTTTTATATTTGAACACAGCCAGGTACGCGGAGCCTGGGTACAGCTTGACGAGAGCTTCCGGGAAATCACCGGCCAGGCGCCTTATCCCGAGTCGGTCAGAGGCCTTCTGGGAGAAGCTCTTGTAGCCAGCATTGTTATGAGCAGCAGCCTGAAGTTCGAAGGCACACTGTCCATTCAGGCCCAGGGCGAAGGCCCGCTTCGAACACTCATGGCGGAATGCAGCCACGACCGCAAGATTCGCGGGCTTGCACGATTCGACGAGCACGCGGTGACCGAAGACAGCTTCCACGATTTGCTGGGCGACGGGCGTATGGCCATTACCATCACACCCCGGCAAGGCAGCCGCTACCAGGGCGTGGTGCCTCGGGAGCGGGATAGTCTGGGGGGATGCCTGGAAGAATATTTCGAGCGCTCGGAACAGATCCCCACCAGTCTGTTTCTGTTTTCCAATGAGCAGGGCGCTGCCGGCCTGATGCTCCAGCGTATGCCAGGTGCCACCCAGGAAGATGACGAACTCTGGGAGCGGGTTAACCACCTTGCACGCACGGTTAAGGCCGATGAACTGCTGGAACTTGATAGCGAAACTCTTCTGCACCGCCTGTTTAATGAAGAAACGGTGCGACTCTTCGATGCCGAAACCGTGGCATTTCAGTGCAGTTGTTCCAAAGACAGAACTCTTGTTGCCCTTGAAGCCATTGGCAAAGACGAGTGTTACAGCATACTGGAGGAACAGGGAACCATAGATATGGACTGCCAGTTCTGCCACGCGCACTATCGATTCGACAGGAATGATATTGATCAGCTTTTTACCGGCCATACGTTACACTAGGCACGGCTACAGAATCACCCGGAAGCCAGCAATCACGCGGCTTCCGGCGTAGTCGTTTTTTATTGGCGCCTCTGGCATAATAGCGCGCCTGAATTGATCCGATTGTTCAGAATTCCGTCAATTTTCGGGCAGGCGGCCTGAGCAGTCACTAAGACATCCCGAGGGTGAGGTCGAAGTGAGCAACACTTATAATGATCTGAGTACAGCAAGACTGGTAGAACAGGCACTGGCGCGTAACGAGGGCCAACTGGCATCCAACGGTTCGCTGGTCGTAGAAACTGGTCATCGCACCGGTCGGTCCCCCATGGATCGCTACATTGTTGAAGAACCAAGCACATCTGACGACATCCACTGGGGGCCGATCAACCGCCCGTTCGACGCCGATAAATTCGACGCCCTGTGGGAACGCGTAGAAGCCTATATTGCTGAAAAAGACAGCTTTGTGTCCCTGGTGCACGTGGGCTCCGACCCTGAGCACTACCTGCCAGTGAAAATGACCACCGAGACCGCCTGGCAAAACCTGTTTGGCCGCAACCTGTTCATTCGCCCGGAAAGCTACAACCAGGCAGACAAGCAGGAATGGCAAATTCTGAATGCTGCCAATTTTGAGTGCGTACCAGAGCGCGATGGCACCAACAGCGATGGCTGCGTCATCATCAACTTTGCTCGCCGCAGAGTGCTTCTGGCAGGCATGCATTATGCCGGTGAGATGAAAAAAGCGATGTTCTCCGTGCAGAACTTCCTGCTGCCGGAAAAAGACGTGCTACCAATGCATTGCTCCGCCAACGTTGGCGAAGACGGCGAAACCTGCCTGTTCTTCGGTCTATCCGGCACGGGTAAAACCACCCTGTCTGCCGACCCTCACCGCTTCCTTATTGGTGACGACGAGCACGGCTGGGGCCCTGGCACTGTTTTCAATATTGAAGGCGGCTGCTATGCCAAGTGTATCGATCTGAGCAAGAAGAACGAGCCCATTATCTGGGACGCGATCCGCTTCGGCGCTATTGTTGAAAACGTAACAATTGATCCGGAAACCCGCGAGCCAGACTACACCGACGTTTCCCTGACTGAAAACTCCCGGTGTGCCTACCCGCTCGAACACATTGAAAAGCGCGTAATCGAAAACCGCGCCGGTGAGCCAACACACATTGTGTTCCTGACCTGCGACATGACTGGCGTACTGCCGCCTGTGTCTATTCTGAGCCGTGAAGGTGCCGCTTATCACTTCCTGAGTGGTTATACAGCGCTGGTTGGCTCCACAGAAATGGGTTCATCGTCTGCACTGAAGTCTACCTTCTCCACCTGCTTTGGCGCTCCGTTCTTCCCGCGTCCGGCAGGCGTGTACGCTGAGCTTCTGATGAAGCGTATGGATGAGTACGGCAGCAAGGTTTTCCTGGTGAATACTGGCTGGACTGGCGGTGCCTATGGTGAAGGAACACGCTTCAGCATACCGACCACCCGCGCGATCATCAGCGGCATTCAGAATGGCGAGCTTGACTCGGTTGAAACTGAGCACCTGCCAACCCTCAACCTGAGCGTGCCCAAGCAGGTACCGGGCGTAGATTCGGCGCTACTGAACCCACGCAATACCTGGGCCAGCAAAGAAGCCTACGATAAGAAGGCAGCGGAACTGATTGGTCAGTTCGTCGAAAACTTCAAGAAGTTTGATGTTTCCGATTCCATTGTTGAGGCCGGCCCGAAACTCTGAGCCCAGCCCCAAAAAAAAGCGCCCTGCTAATCAAGCACGGCGCTTTTTTTGTTTCAAGACGGAAGTCCTGGCCTGGCTTGCTACCCTCAGGCGTAGAACATCAAAGGTACGAAGGCCACAAGCACCAGCGAGATGCCCATCGCAATCAGGGGCATGATGATGCGCTCATGGCGCTGATAGAAGGTGCCGCCTTCCTGCTGGGCAGCCAGCACCTCGGCCTCTCCCACCACTTGTCGTGTTAGCAGATGGTTAAGTGCGACCGGCGGGCTCAGGTAGCCCAGCTCAAAGGCCACCAGGGTCACCATCCAGAAGTGAATGGGGTGAATTCCACTGGAATAAGCAATGGACGCTACAGTGGCAGTCACCAGAATGACGGCGCCAAAGGCATCCATAATCATTCCGAGAATCACCAGAATCATCACCATCAATAGCATCGCAGACCAGGCACTATCAAACGCCTGAGGGAAGGCTTCCATGATCTGGGAACGCTCGATCACGCCACCGATACTGACTGACAGGCCCAGGAGTAATAGCAACGCACCAATCTCAGCTGTGGTGTCATTGGTGGCTCCACGTACACTACGTTCCAGCCCCTGATGGTTAATCTCACCCGTCGCACTGCCCTTCTTGTTTTTGAAGCTTATATGCTCGTATACCAGGATGGACAACATAATGACCGGCAACAAACGCGGTGCCGAAAACTCATCCATACGCACATCCAGAGCAAAACGGTAGAGCAGCACAACACCCACAATAACCAAGGCGTAGGGTATCAGGGAGCGAAGCGCCTTTAGCGTGGCAGGCAAGGCTTCGGAAGCCGGCGCCAGATTAAACTTGCTCTGCCGGTTTACGGTGAGCGCAACTGCGCTGAACATGGCAGCCGTCAACACAAATACCCAGATACCCCAGCCGAACAAGTCATCTGTAGTCACTTCCCGGTTCAGATATGCGATAACGACAACCAGAAGGCAGGGACGCAACACAACACCCAGAGAACCCGACATTGCGGTGGCCGCAAGCGCCAATTGCCGACGGGCACCAGCAGCACGCAACTCACTGTAAATAACCGCACCTGCAGCTATAACGAAAATCCCCGAAGCACCGGTATAAGCCGTTGGAACAGCAGCAACAAGAACGGCAACCACAGCCAGCAATTCCGGTGGCATACGCCAGGGTCGAAACAGGTTGAATACCAGCGTTGCCAGGCGCGTTTGTTTAAGCATCATGCCGACCCAAACATACAGGCCCACATTCAGGAACATGTCCGCCAGTTCGACCATCTTGCCGAGATAGATGCCAATGCCTGACGTGTGACCAATCAGCGCAAAATAGCTTCCGGAAATCAGACACATCACGGTGTACAGCGGCACAGCCAAAAATGCCTTGTTCAGTTGCCCTCCGGGAGCCAGGCCTGCCGGCACGCGAACCAGCCGGTAAAGGCTGGCCAGGGTCAGACACGCAAACCCTACGACCCAAAAGTTATGGAGCAGGAGATCGTCGGATGAAACTGCCGTTTCGGTGCCCAAACTGGATTGGCGGAAAATCAGGCTGGACCCCAACAACATAGCGTTAGCTATCGTCTGGAGCGTCAGGGAAACCGTATAGTCCAAACGGGTCTCCATGGCCCGCATGGCTATATGATGGCGTGTAAGTGTGGCTGTGGCAGCACACAACATCACCAACAACACCAGAATGTAGCGTTGCGACTCAAGGCCAAAGGCAATCAAATCAGCAACAAACAACTCCACTGCCCGGTAGGCTTTGACGCCGGGGGTGAGCTTATCCTGCAGACTGTCATAGCTTTGATAGGCAGCTTTGCAATCGGCAACAGAGCGCTCAATCGCAAGCCGGACATCCGCAGGATCTTTCTCCTGCGCGCCCAGCAACATCGCCATGGGGTCATCGTCGGCTGGCTTTTGAGCAAGCTCTTGCGCCACTGCCGCATCAATATCCCGATCTGCGTTACAGGTTGGCGCTACCGGGTCCATCCGCAGTTTGTAATAGCCACTCCAGAGCTGTTCGCCGCCGCGCAGCATCTGGTTATGGATATCGCTGCTTGTAGAAAAAAGCACCACAGACAACAAAAGCAGACAGGCAGGTAGTGATGAAAACCACTCCAGACCACTCCGACGAAAACTACCCTTGGTCATAACTCTACACTCTGGAACATTAACAAGTTACAGCAGGCCATCGAGGTCCATGGTTTCAACTTCTTTCTGCTGGTCATCCCAGAAGCTGCCAAGCTGGCCCAAAGGGGTGCGGTGGCCGGTATTCTCTACCCAAAGACGGTCGGAGATTGAGACGATAATATTGGTCGCCATGGCATCCACGAACGCCCACTCTGCATTAGCCGGCTGCTCCTTGAGCGACTCAGCGTGTCGGCGCACCACCGACTTCACCATGGCTTCATCACCCTTGTTGGTTGCCGCGATTGCGTGGAACACGTGGCTCAATCGAACACCTGCGTCCTCACCCAATCGATCGGTCATCGCGAGACGGTCAAAGGCATCCTCACCTTCCGGCTGAGCGCCCGGTATCATGGCCCAAACCGTTGCTTTCAGTGCCATTGGTGCGCCCCACCACTTGTCATTCTCAAGGCAGCTGGACGCTCTGGCTACAATCGAACCAACGTTCTTGGGAACGCCAATAGACGATGTTGACTGGATTTCTGCATTAAGCGCCTGCAAACCGGACAGCAGTCCGGCAAGGTAAATGAACTCATCCAGGTCGTCGTCGAAATCCGGACACTCACCGGTACCGGACTCGCCGTAGTATGTATTGTGATGCTGCCAGGACTTCAGATAGCGCTTTGATGCCAGAGCGTAAGCCCGCTTCTGGCGAATCATGGCGTCTTCTGCGGCGTTGCCTTTTCTTTCGTACATGGCAGCCAATGCCGCCAGCTCATGCTCACGACCTTGATCTTCAGCACAGCCACCGGCTGAAAGATAAAGCATTACCGCCAACTGGTCGGGCTCGTCGGTTACTCGACCGAAGGACATCAACAGAGGGGCAGTGGCCTCACTCATGGCGCAACCCATAGCCAGATCGCCACTTTCCATCAAGTAGGGAATTGTGTGCTCACGAGAGAAACCCTGCATAACATCGCCAGTGGTTTTGTACATCATGTTATTGATCACACCACAACCTGACAGCAAAGTGCCAAGGCTCAGAGCAACAACAACGCCCCTGTAACGGGCGAATGAATGCCGAATTGACTGCCCGACAGATAGCGAGCGGGAATGATTCGAATTAGAGGGGGCTGTTAATGGAATCCCGGTTTGCATCATGGTTTTTAAACCTTCTTAACGTTTTGAATTATTATTCTGAACGCGCCGTTAGCCGGGCATTATGGCCCACAGCGCTCGCTCTTTTTGAGACCGGCACCGCAAATGACGCCTGTGTACACAGATTTTATGGCTCATCGTATTTGCACAAAATACCGCAAGCCGCTATAGATTCAGGCAGCCGCACTCTCGTTGAGCTGCAACTCCGATGGATAAAAAAAGGGATACCCGATGCGCAAACCTGAACTTGCTGCAGCTATCGCCGAACGCACTGGCCTCACCCGAGAAAAAGCCAGTGAAGTGATTACCGCTATCACAGATCAGATTTCGGCTGCCGCTGCTCGCGGAGAAGACACCACCCTAATAGGCTTTGGCACCTTTAATATCCGCACCCGCGAAGCACGGGATGGCAGGAATCCTCAAACCGGTGCGACAATCCGCATTCCCGCCAGCAAAACCGTTGGTTTCAAGGCAGGTAAAGCATTCAAGGATGCGCTTCGCTCAAACTGACAAGCACCCCGAAAGCCAAGCCTGAAACGACCCGCCCTTCGCACACCAGGCGGGCCTGTTTCAAATTGTGAGTCTAATCAGGAAGCACACTCTGAACGTGTGGCATCCACCCGACAACGAATCGCCTTCATCAGCTTGATTGCACGCTCGTCGTACACACCATCGTCAACCAGTGACAAGCGCACTTTCTGCAGCATTTTGTCGTACTCGGCTGTCACTTCCCTTGGCAAGGTCATCCATACACTTTCCGGCATTTCAGCTTCTGCCTGGGAAATGATGTCGTAGGCCTCACCCATGCGTTTGACGGCCTCATCACGCACCATCTGGCCGGCGCTATCCGGGAAGCGATCGCGGTGGAGGATGATCTGGAAGTTCATATAGGCCAGTGCGTATTTCAGAACGCCGCCGTTTGGCTCAACGCCCTTGTACAATTCCAATGGCTGATATGCCACCGCAGGAGCGTAGGCAATATCAACACTGCCATTATTAAACTTGCCGGCAAAGTTAGCGGAGTTGGAACCAACAACAGACGCGCCCACATGGCGAACCATGCGAACCGACGCCTGATCGAAATCCAGTGTTGCAACGCGCTTGCCCTGAAGTTTTTCTACGGAATCAATGCTGCGATCACGGGTGTGGAGGTAAATCGCACCAGCCGGGAACACTCCCGCCACTTCATAGGGGCCATCTACCAGCAGTGGGCGGGCATTAGGCTGACTGAGCGTGTTGTACAGCAGGCGCATTTCTTCTTGGCCAGGCACAGCACCCATGGCCTCGAGACTGCCGGTGAACTTGTTGAACTCACGAGCGCGGGTTCCGGTAAGGAACACTGCATCACACTGACCAGCCTTGAAATCTTCCGCAGCAACTTTTTCGTCGGTGTAGGCGCTCAGGTTCAGCTTGATACCGTTCTGAAGAGCAATAGGCTGAAAGGTTTTGGTAATGGTGAAAAGCGGGCCGTTAGCGCCAACCGGATCAAACACACAAAAGCTTCGCTCAATGATTTCATCGTCTGCTTTCGGGCTGGTTTGGGCATTACCCACCGAGGGGAGCAAAAAGCTTGCACACAGGGCAGCCGCCAAGGCCACCTTTTGCGGGAAGAATACTGATGTCACGGGATGACTCCTGAATCATTATTGTTTGGCGGCGGTGCTTGCTATCCGATCTGACAAGCTGCGCACTTTTATTGAAGTCGACATTATGCCGGAAGGCATAAGAATACGTTGGCACAGGTGCCCCGTCTCAAGGGTTTTTAAGCAACATTTTGGATTATGTGATGGTGTCGACAAAGATTGGCTGACCCCAGGCGCATTTTATAGCCAGACCCGGCGTTTTCAGGCGCCAGGCCAGGCTTCCCGCCCTTCCACCAGTGTAAACCGAACGACGCCAGGCAGCGGCCGATCAAGCACTGGCGCGTGATGCCCCGCAGAAATCAGGGACCGCTTACTTGGCGTCCAGTGCGCTTCAGGATCAAATACGCAAAGGTCGGCTACATCATCCTGACCAATCGTAGCGTTAAGCCCAACCACTGAAGCCGGGCCCGAAGTAAGCCCGCGAATCAGCTCGGCAAGGGTAAACTCGCCCCTCTGAACCAGCTCAAGCCCCAGAGACAGCAGGCTTTCTATGCTGGAAAGACCAGGTTCAGTGTCTGGCAACGGCGCCTGTTTTGCTGCGCTTTCATGGGGCAGATGCTGGCTGACGATGGCATCAATTACACCTTCGCGAACGCCAGCAACCAGTGCTTGACGATCCGCCTCTGAACGCAACGGCGGACGCAAGTGGAAGCGGCTGTCAAAGCCCGACAACGCCTCCTCTGTAAAGACCAGCTGATGCATGGCTACGTCGGCGGTCACAGCAATGCCACGACTGCGGGCGTCGGCAACCATCTCCACGCTGCGGCCGCATGAGAGCTGGCTCAGGTGCAGTCTCACGCCAGTTTCTTCGGCAAGCAGCAACATCTCCATTACAGCAGCGGTTTCTGCCACCTCCGGAATACCCAGCAAGCCGAGGCGAGCCGACACTAGGCCATCATGGGCGTAGCCGTCTGCAGCCAGGGATTGATTCTCCGGGCGCAACATCACGATCAAACCAAAGGTCTGGGCATAGGCCATGCAGCGGCGCAACACTCGGGCATTGCGCACACCGCGGGAACCATTACCCACAGCAATACAGCCGGCAGCAGTCAGGCCCGACATATCACTGAGCATTTCCCCATCAAGCCCGCGGGTGAGTGCACCCACGGGCAACACCCGAATCGGCGAGCTGACATAAGCGCCATCCCTGATCAGGTGAGTCACGGCTCGGGAGTCATTAACCGGTGAGGTCTCCGGAGACACGCATACAGTGGTGAAGCCGCCCCGGGCAGCAGCGCGGGTTTCGGACACCATGTTGCCTTTCTGGCCATTGCCCGGCTCACGCAGGTTGCAAGACAGATCAACAAAACCCGGTGAAATTACACAACCCCTTGCGTCAAATGACTGGTCTGCATCGGCTTTTTCAGCCGCTTCGCCAATGGCTGCGATGCGCCCGTTTCTAATTAACAGGGCAGAGTTAGGGGTTTCACTTCCATGGCCATCCAGAAGTCGGCCGCCAGTGATTTTCAGGCTGGCGCCGGAAAAATGGTCGTTACCGCTCATGCCAAGCCCCTCTCATTTATCTCGTTCTGTTTCTGCTGCCGCTCGGCCATTTGCCCGCCCATCGCCATGGACATCACAGCCATGCGGATGGCAATACCATTGGTGACCTGATTCAGGATCACCGATTGCGGGCCATCCGCCACTGCGGATTCAATTTCGACGCCACGATTAATCGGGCCCGGGTGCATGACAATGCATTCGGGGTGCGCCAGTGCCAGCTTGTCCTGACTCAAACCGTAGAGCCGGTAAAACTCACGCTCACTGGGCAGCAGTGCACCTTCCATTCGTTCTTTCTGCAGGCGCAGCATGATCACCACGTCCAGGTCCTTCATACCCTTGGCCATGTCGTATTCCACGGTGCAGCCGAGGCTTTCCACATCTTTTGGCAACAGGGTTCCGGGGGCGATAACCCGTATCTGTTCGGCACCCAGCTCATTCAGCGCACGGATTTGGGAGCGCGCTACACGCGAGTGCAGGATGTCGCCCACTATGGCCACTTTAAGGCCCTCAAAACCGCCCTTGTGCTGCCGAATAGTCAGCATATCGAGCATGGCCTGGGTTGGGTGAGCATGGCGACCGTCGCCTGCATTAATAATGGCTACGCCTGGGGTAACGCTTTCAGCAATAAAGTGGGGCGCACCGCTCTGGGCATGACGCACAACAAACATATCGCTGGCCATGGCCTCAAGATTCAAAAGCGTGTCTGAGAGCGATTCGCCCTTGGACGTTGCGGAGGTGTTTATATCGAGGTTAAGTACGTCGGCAGACAGGCGCTTTGCAGCAAGCTCAAAGGTACTGCGGGTGCGGGTGCTGGCTTCAAAGAACAGGTTGACCACGGTTCGGCCTCGCAGCAGAGGCACTTTCTTGATACTTCGCTCACCCACTTCGATAAAGGAATCTGCAGTATCCAGAATGTCGGTCAGCAATTCCCTGCCCAGCCCGTCCAAAGTCAGAAAATGCCGCAACTGGCCATCCCGGGTAAGCTGCAAGTGGTTAGGGGAAGCTAGGTTTGCGGTCATGGAGTGCCTGCTATCGGGTTCGGAGGTTTACTGTTCGGCTGCCTGAATTTCTATCCGGAGCGGATCCGGGCCACGAAGTTTTATGCGCTGCGGCGCATCCAGCTTCAGCGACTGCCCGGCCACATCAGGCTGGATGGGCAATTCACGGGCACCGAGATCAATCAACGTGGCGAGTATGATACTGGCTGGGCGACCATAATCGAACAGCTCATTCATCGCCGCACGTATGGTTCGGCCACTCATAATAACGTCGTCCACCAATATGATATCCCGGTCTTCGGTATCAAACGGCAGGCTTGAGGGGGTTACCTTGGGGTTGAGCCCAATCCGGCTGAAGTCATCCCGGTAGAAAGAAATATCCAGCTCACCGAACGGCTCTTCAATCCCGAGGCGCTTGCCAATGATATCTGCTACCCATACGCCACCGGTGCGGATGCCGATAAGCACCGGCGACTTGATACCGCGTTCTTCAAGCAGGTTACGCAGCCCCGCCTCCAACTTGTCCAGAAGCTGGTCCACATCAAGCAATGCGCTCATTAAATCCTCACTTTATTATTCTGTTTGCAGCCGACACCAGGTTTCCAGTATCAGCACCGCTGCGCGATCGTCCACGCCGTGACGGCCATAGTCCCGGCTACCACCGGCAGCCATCACCTGGCCCTTTGCTTCGTAACTGGTCAGGCGCTCATCTACCATGTCGATCGGTACATGAAAACGGCCATGCAGGCGCTTACCAAACTTTCGGGCGCGGCCACACATGTCATTTTCGCTGCCATCCATATTCAGAGGCAGGCCAACCAGCACCAGATCCGGCTGCCACTCCGCCAACAGCTTTTCGAGCTGAGCCCAATCGGGGGTTCCGTTGTCGGCGGGGATCATCACCAGAGGCTGGCCTGTACCGATCATCTCCTGCCCCATAGCCACGCCAATACGGCGGAGACCAAAATCGAATGCCATCACACTGCGCTGACCGCGTTCAGGCATGCCCCACCGTTTCACTGAGTTGGTTAATATCTATCCCTATCAGGCCAAGAACAGCCTTGTAACGGTCAGCCCAGGGTGTCCTGAACAGAATGTCGGTAGTAGCAGGACAGGTTAACCAGGAATTGCTGCCCAACTCCTCCTCCAACTGCCCTTCACCCCACCCCGAGTATCCCAGAGCCATCAGAAACTCCTTCGGGCCCTCGTTGAGGCCAATACCGGCCAGTATATCGCGGGAGGTGGTCAACATAACGTCGTCAGAAACTTTGGCAGTACTTTGCCAGTCTGCTCCGGGGGAGTGCAGCACGAACCCTCGCTCCTGCTCCACCGGCCCACCGCTGAACACAGGCAGGTCAAGCTCGCCACCCTGGAGATCAAGCTGTTCCAGAATCTCCCCCAAATGAATATCCAGAGGCTGGTTGACCATCAACCCCAAGGCTCCATCACTGGAGTGCTCACAAAGGTAGATAACAGCGCCGTGAAAGCGAGGGTCCGCAAGATAGGGCGATGCCACCAGAAAGTGATGTCGCAAGCTGTGAGGAGAATGCTTAGATGCCGTCATCCAGATGTCAGCCCCCTTTGCTGGAAGGACCAGGTGCGTATGATTTCCAGTTCATCCACTTCTTTTCGCATATCGTCAGGAAAAGGCGCGAAGGGCGCGGCCATCCTGACGATACGAATGGCTGCATCATCCAGCAGTGTACTGCCCGACGATTGCAGAATAGCCACTTCCTTGATTGTGCCATCTTTCTGCATGGATACCAGCATTCGCAGGGTGCCATAAACGCCGGCACGTCGGGCTTCGGTGGGATAGTTGATATTGCCAACCCGCGTAACCTTGCTTACCCAGTTCTGCACGTACCATGCGTTGCTGGATTTCAGGGTGGAAGCTGCGGTCACCCGCATCACTCTGGGTTTGCGGGCATAGGCCTGCTGCTGGGCATCAAAGCGCGCTTCCAGACTGGCAATCTCAAGACTACGCTCCATCAGGCTTTTCTTTTCTTTAACCGGCAAGGGCTCGTCTTCTGGTTCAGCGCGCTGCTCAGGCTGCTGAACCTGCTGAGTGGATCGTCCCTCCGTTTGCACAACCGCACGCTCCTGCCGGCGAACTGGTTCCACCTGGGCCATGGGCTCCGGCTGCACCTGAGCCACTTCCGGCTGGCTGATGTCCGCGGGTTGCGGCGAGGTCATTTCCCGGGGTTCATCCTCGGTACCACTGCCCTGCTGGTTGGTCTGCGCCAAAAAATCTGCCTTGTCCGGCGCCTGCTCATCATCAAACTGCGACAGGGTGATTTCCATTGTCTGGGCAGAAGAGCGCGGAGACTCCGGGGCAAAGGTAATCCCCAACACTACAACTGCATGCACCACCAGCGCCATAAACAGCGTGAAGGAAAACCTGTCAAAATCGCTTACCTGCACCGCCATGACTAAACCCGTTCCCGTAGTTGACCCATTATACTCACGTCAGCCCCGGTTAAGACGCTTCGCAATGGCATCAATCAACATTCCGCCAATATCTGTCCCGAAGGTGTCATCCAGCTCCCGGATGCAGGTTGGGCTGGTGACGT
The DNA here is from genome assembly GCF_016597815.1 of Marinobacter sp. DY40_1A1. Classification (GTDB taxonomy): domain Bacteria; phylum Pseudomonadota; class Gammaproteobacteria; order Pseudomonadales; family Oleiphilaceae; genus Marinobacter; species Marinobacter xiaoshiensis. The sequence continues at coordinate 478,540 of NZ_VCHA01000002.1, forward strand.
TGATTTCGGTCAGATAATCACCGATCACATCCAGGCCTACAAACATCAAGCCCTTCTCTTTAATTACCGGAGCCACCCGCGCGCAGATTTCACGATCCCGGTCAGTCAGCTCACGACCCTCACCGCGACCACCGGCCGCGAGATTTCCGCGATTTTCACCTTGCGAAGGAATTCGCGCAAGGGAGTAGGGTACGGCTTCGCCTTCAATCATCAAAATGCGCTTGTCGCCATCGCTGATTTCCGGAATGTATTTCTGGGCCATGGCCTGGCGGGCACCATAGTTGGTCAGGGTTTCAATAATCACCCCCAGATTAAAGTCGTTTTCCTTGACGCGGAAAATGGAATGACCACCCATGCCATTCACTGGCTTCATGATGATGTCGCCATGCTCCGCATAAAACTTCCGAAAACGCTTCGCCGACCGACTGACAAGCAACGGCGGAGTCAGATCCTCAAACTGGGTAGCGAACAGCTTTTCGTTGCAGTCGCGCAAAGCTGCTGCCGGGTTAACCACCAAAGCGCCCTGTTGCTCGGCGGCTTCAAGGATATAGGTGGACATAAGGAACTCATCATCAACGGGCGGATCCTTGCGCATCAGGATTGCATCGAGATCGCCCAAAGCACGATCCCTGGCAGGGCCGTAGCTAAACCAGTCTTCCGGATCCTTGCGCACCGTCAGGCTGCGCGTATGCGCCATCGCCTTGCCGCCGTCCAGATAAAGGTCTTGCAGCTCCATGTATTCGATTTCCCAGCCGCGGTTTTGCGCAGCCAGCAACATCGCCAGTGAGCTGTCTTTTTTGAAATGGATATCCTCAATCGGATCCATCACGATCCCTAGTCGAACTGTCATAGTATTTCTGGCGCTCCTGGGGGTGAAAAACAAGAACCGGTATGCAGAGTAAACCGGGCAATAAGTGCTATGCTGAGAAATCAGATGGTATTGTACCCGAGCCTTGAATGCATCCGGAGAAATCCTGGGTAAATTACGTGATGTTGCAGGCAAAAGTACATTTGGTCACAAAGTAATACTTTTTATCGGGCCACTGATAATCTATAAATGAACAGGGTTTATAGAAGAACCTTAAGGTTTATGCTAAAAAGCCCCCGTTTAAAACAATGACAGTCGCTGAGCGCAAGGCACCTGGACAATGGATGACAACTTCGAGAACTTGAAGATCATGGTGATCGACGATAGCAAGACCATCCGTCGCACCGCAGAAACCCTCCTGAAGAAGGTAGGCTGTGAGGTTATCACCGCGACAGACGGTTTTGACGCTTTGGCAAAAATTGCCGACTCACAACCGGACATCATCTTTGTGGATATCATGATGCCCCGCCTGGACGGCTATCAGACCTGCGCGCTCATCAAGAATAATTCCTCATTCAAAAAGACGCCGGTCATTATGCTGTCAAGCAAAGACGGGCTTTTCGATAAGGCCAAGGGTCGCATCGTCGGCTCTGACCAGTACCTGACCAAACCGTTCAGCAAGGATGAGCTGCTTAACACCATTCGCCACTATGTACCTGTGGCTCCACAGTAAACCCTGCTGACATCTAAAGAACCATCGAGGAACCAATGGCTCGCATTCTGATTGTTGACGACTCTCCTACCGAGGTTAAGAAAATCTCCACCATTCTGGAAAAGCACAAACACGAAGTGCTTACAGCCGATAACGGTGCAGATGGTGTAGCCAAGGCCCGCGCCGAAACCCCGGATCTGGTACTCATGGATGTGGTTATGCCTGGCCTCAATGGCTTCCAGGCAACCCGCCAGCTTACCCGGGCCCCCGAAACGGCTTCCATTCCGGTGATTATTGTCACTACGAAGGATCAGGAAACTGACCGTGTATGGGGCACCCGCCAGGGCGCCAAAGGCTACTTGGTCAAGCCGGTAAACGAAGACGACCTGATCAAAACAATCAACAGCTTGATTGGCTGATCCTAACTTCGGAGAAAGCATGTCCGCACAGGCCGCCCCCTTTGCCGTACTGACGGATATCGCCCGACGCAGCCGATCCATGGCCGCCGGTCTGCCCGAACAGCAAGAAGCCGTTGAACTTTGGAACGGTATCGGCTTTGTTCTCGCAGGCGAGCGCTATGTGGCTCCTATGGGTGAGGTCACTGAAATACTGCACGTTCCCCGGTTTACACATATACCGGGCGTACGGCCGTTTCTGATGGGCGCCGCCAACGTGCGTGGGCGCCTCCTTCCTCTGGTTGATCTTGCCGGCTTTTTTGACATTCCCCGCTCATCCCGCAGTCAGCGGGAGCGGCGGGTGCTTGTGATTGAGCAGGGTGACATCTTCAGTGGTTTGGTCGTCGATTCAGTGTTGGGCATGCAGTACTTTGCAACCGATAGTTTCAAGGCCACACCCGCGGGTGTACCTGAAAGTGTTCAGCCGTTTGTTGCAGGCGGCTATGAACGAAACGAAGAAGTCTGGAAAGTGTTTTCCGCCGTCGACCTGCTCGAAGACGAACGCTTTCTTGACGTCGCGCAGTGGTAAGGGTGATGACAGTGGCAGGAAAAACACCCTGACTGCCTGAAACCTCATTAAAACAACTTGCCAAATTCCAGATAGAGGCCGGGAGCCAGAAAATGAAAAACAGAGCCGGAAGAATCGGTACGGGTCAGGGGGGCAACAAACTCGTTGCTGGCCTGATTACCTCGCTGATCGCACTCACTGTCCTGCTCGTTGTGGTCCTGTTTATCATCAACAGGGACAGCCAGAACGACCAGGAATACATTGCCAACGCAGCTGAACTCAGGGTGCTATCGCAGGAAATCGCGAAAAACGCGACTGAAGCCGCCGGTGGTACCGCCGAGGCGTTCAACCAGTTGCGCCGTTCCCGCGATGAGTTCCAGCAGCTCTGGTCCAACGTTACTGAAGGCAACCCGGAAACCGGCCTGCCGCCCAGTGAACTGGCCCGCGAAAGTGGTGTTCAACAGCACTGGAATTCGGTACGTGAGAACGCAGACAGCATCCTGTCCACCCGGGACGCCGTTCTTGGCCTGCACGAAGTAGCACGCACCTTGAACGAAACCATCCCCCAGCTTCAGGTTGAGTACGACGATATTGTACAAATCCTGCTGGATAGCGGTGCACCAGCCGAACAGATTGCACTGGCTCAGCGCCAGTCACTGCTTGCAGAGCGTATTGTGCGCTCGGTAAACAACGTACTCTCCGGTGACGAAGACGCCGTAATTGCCGCTGACCGCTTTGGTCGTGACGCCAGCTTGTTTGGCCGCGTACTCGACGGTCAGTTGAACGGCAACCCGACAATGGGCACAACCAGGGTTGATGATGAAGACGCAATCTACGGTCTTGAGGCTGTTGATGAGCTGTTCGAGTTCGTCGCCCAGAACGTAGACGCAATCCTTGAAGCCTCTCCCGACCTCTTCAAGGTACGTAACTCAGCCAGCGACATCTTCCAGAACTCCGAGATCCTGCTGTCTGAACTGTCTGTTCTTGCCGAAAGCTTCCGTGCCCAAAGTGGCTCGCGGCTGGTAAGCCCGACTCTGGCATTTATTATCCTGATCGCCATGGTTGCCATGGTTGTATTCATCGGTCTTGCCCTGTACCGGGAAGCACAGACGCGCCTGTCTACTACCCAGGAGCAGAACGAGCAAAACCAGAATGCGATCCTGCGACTGCTGGACGAACTGGCCGACCTCGCTGATGGTGACTTGACCACAGAGGCCACAGTAACCGAAGACTTCACCGGTGCCATCGCTGACTCCATCAACTACGCGATCGACCAGATGCGCGGATTGGTACAGGCGATTCGTGGTACTGCGGTACGAGTAGCCTCCGCGGCCCAGGAAACCCAGTCCACCGCCATGCACCTGGCCGACGCTTCCGAGCACCAGGCCCAGGAAATTGCCGGTGCCTCTGCTGCTGTTAACGAAATGGCTGTCTCTATCGACCAGGTATCTTCCAACGCTGCTGAATCTTCTGCGGTTGCGGAGCGCTCGGTTGCCATCGCCAAGAAAGGCGCAGAAGTGGTACAGAACACCATTCGCGGCATGGACAACATCCGTGAGCAGATCCAGGAAACTTCCAAGCGTATCAAGCGTCTGGGTGAGTCTTCCCAGGAAATCGGTGACATCGTATCCCTGATCAACGACATTGCTGACCAAACCAACATCCTGTCTCTGAACGCTGCTATCCAGGCCTCTATGGCCGGTGACGCGGGTCGAGGCTTTGCGGTAGTTGCGGACGAAGTTCAGCGCCTTGCGGAACGCTCCTCTGCAGCAACCAAGCAGATTGAAGCGCTGGTTAAGACGATCCAGTCTGACACCAACGAAGCTGTTATCTCCATGGAACACACCACCGCCGAGGTGGTACGTGGTGCACGACTGGCACAGGACGCGGGTATCGCGCTCGAAGAAATCGAGAACGTATCCATGAGCCTTGCGGAACTGATCCAGAACATTTCCAACGCGGCACGCCAGCAGTCGTCTTCTGCGGCACACATTTCCAACACAATGAACGTTATCCAGGAAATCACTTCCCAGACCTCATCCGGTACCAACGCTACCGCGAAGTCTATCGGGAATCTGGCGGAAATGGCTTCCGAGCTGCGGTCCTCCGTTGCCGGCTTTACGCTGCCCGAAGAAGATATGGCAGGCCACGACGAAGAGGAAGACAGCAACGTTCCGGTGGTGGGCTGATTTACAGCCCGAGGCTAATGGCGGTTTATGTCTGAACTTCATAACAACCCGTCAACTGCCGAAAGCGCCTGGTTTCTGCGCCGTCTTCCGGAAATGGATGAGGCGCAGTTCAGCCAGTGGCAGACACTACTGGAACACCGTACCGGCATGACACTGCCTGCAGAGCGCCGCTCGTTTCTGGAAACCAATCTGGCTATCCGGATGCGGGAAATAGGCTGCAGCAGCTATCAGGCCTACTACGAAACGATTATCTCGGGGCCGGATGCCATTCGGGAATGGTCAACGCTGGTGGACCGGCTTACGGTGCAGGAAACCCGTTTTTTCCGGGACCCTGACGCCTTCCGGCTGGTCGCCGACTATGTCCTCACACGACCAAGAGAGCAGTTCCGAAAGCGGCCGATTGAGGCCTGGAGCGTCGGTTGCTCATCTGGTGAAGAGCCTTACACCTTAGCCATGGTGCTGAACGAGTGTATGGCTCAACTGGGGCTACAGCCGCTCTATGGCGTAACCGGTTCGGACATCAGCACACCGGTTATCGAGAAGGCCCGGACAGGCCAGTTCAATGCCCGCAAACTGCTGGGCATGGAAGAAGACTTGAAAGCCCGGTATTTCCGCCCGGCCGAGCGGAACACCGTAGAAATTGTCGAAAGCATCCGGGAGCGGGTCTGCTTTACCAGACTGAATGTGCTGGATCTGGATAAAGCGCCCATGCACGGAATGAATATTATCTTCTGCCAGAATTTGCTGATCTATTTCCGTCGCTGGCGCAGACGGGACATTGTCAGGCGTCTTGCAGAGCGGCTGGCGCCCGGGGGACTACTGGTTCTGGGCCAGGGAGAGCTGACCGACTGGCAGCCCCCGGGCTTACAAAAAGTACCCTCGGAACATGTACTGGCGTGGATCAAGCGCCAGACTGACGAAGAATAACCGGAGAGGTTATGGGCAACCACCATGACAGCATCGCCCTCGACTGGGTTCGGGGCGAGATACAGGACACGCTGACCCAGGGTCAGCATGCGCTAGAGGCGTACGTCGAAAATCGCGACGATACTGCACGCCTGCGCTTCTGCCTGAATTATCTCCATCAGGTGCATGGCACCCTGCAGATGGTTGAGCTTTACGGTGCAGCACTGCTGACCGAAGAAATGGAAAAGCTCACCCAGGCGGTGCTGGATAACAGCGTCGCCAGTGTGGACGAAGCCGTTAATGTTCTGATGGAAGCGATTCTTCAGCTTCCACAGTATCTGGAACACCTGGCCAGCAGCCAGGATGATTTCCCCATGGTACTGCTGCCTCTACTGAACGACCTGCGGGCTGCGCGTGGCGACTCTCTGCTGTCTGACACATCGCTGTTCAAGCCAGACCTCGGCCCGTCACGCATGCAGGTTGCAGACAATGTGTCGCAACGCCTGCAGGACCCAAAGGTACTTGGCCACATCCGCAAACTGCGGCAGATGTACCAGTTTGCCCTTGCCGGGATCATTCGCGAAGAAGACCTTGATGCCCAGTTCGTCTACCTGCAGAAGGTTATTCACCGGCTAACCCGCCTTTGTCAGAGAACGCCCCGTGGCGAGCTCTGGAAAGCTGCAGCTGCCTTTGTAGAAACACTTCAGGCAAAAGCCAACCCGGTCAACGCAGCGGTCAAGTCCCTGCTTCGGGAGCTAGATAGCGAAATCCGCCGCCTCACCGACGAGCATGGAGATATCCTCGCTCAACCAGCACCCGATGCACTGCTCAAACACCTGCTTTATTACGTAGCACGGGCGCGGGATCTGGATTCTGAAAATGTAAGGGACCTGCGTAGCCGCTATCAGCTCGTAGAGGCGCTACCTTCAGAAGACGATGTGGATGCAGCCCGAAATCGCGTCTCCGGCCCAGGCCGTGAAGCCATACATTCCGTTGTCAGCGCATTAAATGAAGAACTTGCCAAGCTGAAAGACCAGCTGGACCTGTTCGTGCGCTCAGAACTGCGTAAGAACAGCGAGCTTGAAGACCTTCTTCCCGGCATGGTTCAGGTGGGTAACACTCTGGCGGTGCTTGGCCTTGGGATTCCTCGCAAGGTTATTACCGAACAAATCGAGCTGATTGAAAAGCTGGCGGTCCAAAGCGAACTGGTTGATGACGGTACTCTGATGGACATTGCCGGGGCTCTGCTTTATGTAGAAGCCAGCCTTGCAGGTCTGGATAGCGACCGGCAGCCAGAGCAATCCTCAAGAAACGTCGACAGTCTTCCGGCCTACCAGGGTTCCCGCGAGCTCAGTGAAGCCAGCAGTGCGCTTTTGAGAGAATCGCGAAACACACTGGAGCAGGTGAAATCAGCGGTTATCAATTTCATCGCATCCCAGTGGGACACCCGTGAAATCGAACACGTTCCCGGCCTGCTCCATAGCATCCGCGGCGGCCTGAGCCTGGTACCACTGGATCGTGTTGCCAGCATGCTGGCGTCTGCCGAGCGTTATATTTCCGATGTTCTGCTAAGTGACAAGCATGTACCCGACTGGAAGCAACTGGATACCTTGGCAGATGCCATTACCAGTATCGAGTACTACCTTGAACGCCTTGCTGAAGGCATCAGTGACAACGCGGACATTCTTCGTATTGCTGAAGAAAGCCTTGCAAGCCTCGGCTTTCCGGTTGGTGAAGAGCCCACATGGGGCACTGAACTGGCCCCGGATGAGGTGCCCGTTGTTGAGCCAACGGCGTCAGAAGATAGCGCATCCCAGAGCGGCAGCACTGCACCCAAGGCATCGGATGAAGAGCTTCTGGACGACGAAATTCTCGGCATTTTTGTGGAAGAGGCCGAAGAGGTTCTGGAGACCATTCACGAATTCTATCCGCGCTTGCGCCAGAATCACGACGACCGCCCGGCATTGACAGAAGTCCGCCGCGCTTACCACACACTCAAAGGCAGTGGCCGTTTGGTAGGTGCTAACAGGCTTGGCGACCTTGCCTGGTCAGTGGAAAACCTGCTGAACCGTGTAATCGACCAGAGCATCAAGCCAACCGATGATCTGTTCTCGTTTATTGATGAAGCGAATGCCCGCATTCCCGCGCTGATTCATGCATTCCGTGACGGCAAAGCCGCCGACGATGTGGAAGAATTGGTTGCCCGTGGGGAAGCCATGGCAACAACCCGCCGCAGTGACAATGAGCAAATTACCGCAGCGGAAACGGCCGAAGACACCAGGCCTGAACCAGCACCTGAAAACACTCCGGCGCAGGATTTGGCGGCCGATAGCGACCAGCAAGACGACCTGATTGATGACGAAATCCTCGAAATCTTTGTTGAGGAAGCCGGTGAGGTTCTGGATACCATCCGCGAATACCTCCCCATGCTGCTGCGTCAACACGATGACCGCAGTGCGCTTTCCGAAGTGCGCCGCGCATTCCACACGCTCAAGGGCAGTGGCCGTATGGTCGGTGCGCTGGTAGTTGGTGAGCTGGCCTGGTCTATAGAAAACATGCTGAACCGTGTGATCGACGGCAGCACCTTCATGAATGACGATATTGCCAGCCTGCTGGAAGAGGCCACAGGGGTTCTGCCGGCTCTGGTCAATGATTTTGAGAATAAACAGCCGCCGTCGATAGACCCCTCCCGTCTTGAAGACCGCGCCCGGGCCCTTGCTAACGGTGATATCCCTGACGCAAGCACAATGCCCTCCGCTGACGATGACAGCGCCTTCGCCAGTACTGCTATAGAGCTGCCGGAATCCGACTACGATACGGATGACGATAGCGACGTTGATCCAGTACTGCTGGACATCTTCGAGAGTGAAACAGAAACCCATCTGCAAACCCTTAAAGAGTATCTGGCGGCTGCAGGCGACAAGGTTAGCGTTTCCTATACTGACGACCTGTCACGCGCTCTCCACACTCTGAAAGGAAGTGCCCACACCGCCGGTATCGCGCCGATTGCGGCAGTAATCGCGCCGCTTGAGCGCTTTGTAAAAGAATCCCGCGCCCAGAACCTTCGGGCAGACCGCGACGTGCTGTCACTGATTGAAGCAGCCTGCGATTTCCTGACGCAAGGTTTGGCCCAGATACGTGAGGAGCCACAAGCTTCACTGCCATGCACGGAAGCCTTCCTGGATAAACTGGAACACATCTCCAACGACAGGCTCCGCACCTACAGCGAAGAAACCAGCCATGACGGCACACAGCCAGCGCCGTCCCAGCTGGTCCAGCTGTTCCTGAGTGAAGGGCTGGATGTTGTTCTGGATGCCGACCTTATCCTGGCGCAGTGGGCAGAAAGCCCTGAAGACCGTGGCCCACTCCAACGCCTGACCGAAGAATTGGCGCAGCTTACTGATGCCGCATCTGACGCCGGGCTAGCCGATGTCGCTGCCTTGTCAGAAGCGCTCCACGAAGTTTATGTAGCCACTGCGAACCAGAGCGAGGCACCGGACGAATGGTTCTTCTCATCCGTTCGCAATGCCCACGAGCACCTGATCAATATGATGGATCAGATTGCTGCAGGGCTGGCTACCGAGACCGGTGACGAGCTGGTGGCCGAGCTTGAAGCGCTCACCCAGTCTCTGCTTGGCTCCGAAACTGAAGCCACAAGCGCCTTTGATCAGGAATTCACCGAAGATCTGGAAGAAATCGACCTCAGCTTCGACATGGAAGAGCTGGAAGCCACTACACCCACAGACCTTCCTCTGCCTGAAACTGACGAAGTTGCTGAAGCTTCCGACAGTGATATGGACGACGAGCTTGCGGAGATCTTCCTCGAAGAAGCTCGCGAGCTTATCGACAGCACCGCTGAGGCCCTGCAAAGCTGGAGCGAAGATACCGGAAATCTCGATATTTTGCGCCTGCTGCAAAGGGATCTCCATACCCTCAAAGGTGGTGCACGCCTCGCCGAAATTGCGGCAGTGGGTGATCTGGCCCATGAACTTGAAACCCTGTTTGAGGGTCTGACGGATAAACAACTCTCTGTAAATGACGAGCTGTCTGACCTTCTGTTCCGTTGCCACGACCGCCTCGCCGGTATGGTGGACAACCTGGAAGTCAAGGAGCCACCCCGCCCGGCACCTGATCTGATTAGCGAAATCCATGCCTACATGGACAACACGACCAGTTCGCGACCGGTTACAGATGTGGCAGCTCCGGCAGAGCCAGAACGCACTGATTCCGTGGATGATCTGCCACCTCTGCCCGAACTTGAGGATGCAGAGGAGCCAGAAGTTGCCGAAGTCGGCACCGATCTCTCGCACATGGATCCGGAGCTCACCGGCATTTTCCTTGAGGAAGCTTACGACCTGATCAACTCCACAGGCAGTGCCCTGCATGCCTGGAGTGAAGACCCGTCGAACCGGCCCGTGGCGGCAGAGCTTCAGCGAGACGTTCATACATTGAAAGGCGGCGCTCGCATGGCCGGGGTTGACGCCATTGGCGACCTGACCCACGTCCTCGAAGACCTGTTTGAAAAAGTAGCAGAAGGACAGCTTGCAGCCAGCACTGCCATGAACGATCTACTGTTTGCGTGCCACGACCGACTGGCGCAGATGGTTGAGCAGGTTGCTACCCAGAAGCCTTGCCCGCCCGCCAACGATCTTGTGGATCAGGTTGAAGCGATTCTCCGTGGCGAAGCCGTCCCCACAGAGGCCGAAGCTGAGCCCGAAGCAGATGCAGATGCAGATGCAGATGCAAAAGTTGAGTCAGCAGACATTGATATTCCGGCACCTCTTCCGGAAGCCACGCAAACTGACACAAGCCATGACGATGACATCGCCAGTATTTTCCTGGATGAAGGCCATGAGATCCACGACGTTATCAGCGAGTGCCTCGACCAATGGCGTGAAGACCCCCAGGCAATGCACGGTGTTCCACAGCTTCAGCAAGAGCTGCACACTCTCAAAGGTGGTGCTCGACTCTCCGATGTGGACCCCATTGCTGAACTGGCGGAAGCCTGGGCTGGCGCCCTCGAAGCGGTAACATCGAGCCCAGGTAACCAGAGGCTGTTATTGGCTCTGAGCACCCGTGGGCTGGATAACCTGAAGTCCATGCTCGGTGAACTGGCAATTGGTACGGAACCAGCTGCAGACCCGGATCTTCTGATGTCCTTCAGCAGCGCCCAGACTCTGGATTCAGACAGCTTTGAGATGTCACCAGAAGAAACGGCCATCGCCGATCAGGAAGCGATCGATCCGGAAATTCTGGAAATCTTCCTGGAAGAAGCTTGCGAGATCATGGACCAACTGGAGCACCTTCTTGCAGATTGGCGCAAGGATCCAGCCAGCAAGCACTTCAATCAGGAAGCTCAGCGCGCACTGCATACCCTGAAAGGCGGTGCACGTTTGTCGCAGCTCACACTGCTGGGCGACAAGGCTCACAATTTCGAAACACGCCTGATTGACCTCGCTGGCAAGTTGCCTGATGACACTCAGTGGCAAGCCATCACCGAAGATCACGACAGCATTATTGCCCTGGTTGCTGACATACGGGGACGCTACGAGTCTGGCGCAGTTGCAAGCGCACCTGTGGCCGAAGCCGCACCGGAAGTGCAAGTACCGGCAATAGCAGAGGCACCAGCAGAACCTGCACCAAAGCCTGCGCCTGCCAGGGCCAAGGCCAAAACCTCCAAGCGCGTTGTTGATGCACAGCGTGCTGCACAGGAAACCATTCGGGTATCTGCTCCTTTGCTGGATGACCTGGTTAACCTGGCCGGTGAAACCAGTATTACCCGTGGTCGACTGGAGCAGCAAAGCAGCGACTTCAGCCATACTCTGGATGAAATGGCTGCCACCATCGAGCGTCTGCGGGAGCAGTTGCGCCGGATGGAGATCGAAACAGAAGCACAGATTCTGTTCAGTGCCGAAAAGGAACACGGTCCGGATTACGGTGACGACTTCGACCCGCTGGAAATGGACAGGTACTCCTCCATCCAGCAGTTGTCGCGCGCTCTGACGGAATCCTCTTCAGACCTCGCAGATCTGCGTGAGACCCTTGCAGACCGGGTGCGGGATACAGAAACCTTGCTGGTTCAGCAGTCCCGTATTAACACGGAACTTCAGGAAGGTCTGATGAAGACCCGAATGATTCCTTTCTCTTCCATGGTGCCTCGTCTACGCCGGATTGTTCGCCAGATCAGTGGTGAGCTAGGCAAGAAAGTTGAGTTTGATGTACGCAACGCCGAAGGTGAAATGGACCGCACCATACTCGAGCGGATGATTGCGCCGCTCGAACACATGCTGCGTAACGCCATTGACCATGGAATTGAAAAGCCGGCTGACCGGAAGAAGAGCGGCAAAGCGGAGGCAGGTGCAGTCACCCTGTCTCTGGCTCGCGAAGGTGGCGACGTGGTTCTGCGCATGGTAGACGACGGTGCTGGCATCCCCTCAAATGTCATCCGGGAAAAAGCCATTCGCCAAGGACTGTTGCGGGAGGATGAAGAACTCTCCGAGCGCGAGATTCTGCAGTTTATCGTACAGCCAGGGTTCTCAACCGCACAGAACGTCACCCAGATTTCCGGTCGTGGCGTTGGGATGGACGTGGTCGCCAGTGAGATCAAACAACTCGGCGGCAGCCTGGACATTGAATCGCAGGTCGGCCGCGGCACCGTGTTCACCGTCAGGTTACCGTTTACCGTTTCTGTAAACCGGGCCCTGATGGTATCCACGGGTGAAGACTTCTATGCCATCCCGCTTAACACCATTGAGGGTATCGTGCGAGTCAGCACCTACGAGCTTGAGGAATACTACAAGCCGGATGCGCCGATGTACGAATACGCGGGCCAGGAGTACCGGCTGCAGTACCTTGGAAGCCTGCTGAACAGTGATCACCATCCCAAGCTTCAGGGACAGGCCTTGCCACTGCCGGTGATTCTGGTTCGTGGTGCCGAGCAACCCATGGCTCTGCAGGTCGACAACCTGATGGGCAGCCGTGAAATCGTGGTTAAGTCGCTGGGACCGCAGTTCAGCACCGTTCGCGGTGTGTCCGGAGCGACTATTCTTGGTGATGGCAACGTGGTGGTAATTCTCGACCTGCCTGCCATGATCCGTTCTGACATATTGTCTGAACGCCAGCGTCTGGCCGAACTGGACAAGGCAAGAGAGTCTGCACGCTACGAAGAGCGCGCCACGGTAGTTATGGTGGTGGACGATTCGGTTACCGTACGCAAGGTTACCTCGCGCCTGCTGGAGCGTAACGGCATGGAGGTTATCACTGCAAAAGATGGCCTGGATGCAGTGGCGCAACTGCAGGACCACAAGCCGGACATCATGCTTCTGGACATCGAAATGCCACGTATGGATGGCTTTGAGGTAGCCAGCTTTGTGCGGCACGATGACAACCTGCGGGATATGCCGATCTGCATGATCACATCCCGGACCGGCGAAAAGCACCGTGAGCGGGCATTGGCCATCGGCGTAAACGAATACCTCGGCAAGCCGTTCCAGGAGACGGAACTGCTGAAGACCATTGAACGGCTAACTGGTAAGCAGTGATGGCCGGCCAAAATGGTCGGGCTCAGGTCGGCATTGTGTCGGACGTTGTCCTGCAGCGACACAGACTGCAGGCCGCGGCCGCCAAATTCGGCCTTGAGGTATGCTTCTCTGGAGATCCAGAGCGCCTGCAAGGCCACCGTGAGTTCCCGGAAGCCGGGCTCTGGTTGGTGACACTGGAAGACGAGGCAGATCACCCTGCCCTGTTTGATTACCTTCTGGATAATACCGAGGCTCCGGTTCTGTTCGGGTTGGATCAGGCACCCGGGGCTGGTAGTACAGAGTATTTTCGCTGGGAACGGCGACTGCTGGGCAAACTGGAACAAGAGCTGGGCGATCTGTCGCAGCTGGATTCCAAGGCCAGCATCGAAGAGCTTGAAGCAGAGCCTTCGGAAAGCCCGGAATCGTCGGAACTTCCGCAGTGGCTAACCCCTGCGGCACCGGGTTCCGTAGCTGAAGACATCTGGGTTTTGTGCGCTTCCCTGGGTGGCCCAGCCGCCGTGAAAGCATTTCTGGACTGCCTTCCGCCGGGCCTGCCAGTGGGCTTCGTTTATGCCCAGCATATTGACGGAAATTTTGCCGAAGTGCTTACCCGGGTGCTTGGCCGCCATGCACATTACAAGCTGCAGCATGCACAAGAGAACTACCGGGTAAAAAACGGCGATGTGGTACTGATGCCGGTTGAACACGAATGGAAATTTTCTGCCACTGGTGCACTAACTGAGCTGGATACACCCTGGCCCGGGCCCTATAGCCCGTCGATTGACCAGGTGTTACTGAATACCGCAGACAACTATGGCTCCCACTGCCATGCCATCCTGTTTTCCGGCATGGGCAATGATGGCGCAATTGCAGCACCTTTGCTCAAGGCCTATGGTAGCCGAATCTGGGTTCAGGAGAGCACCAGCTGTGGCAATAGCTCGATGCCGGATTCCGTGGCTGCCACCGGCTGCACGAGCTTTACCGGCACCCCGGAGCAACTGGCCCGGGAACTGGTCAAAACCATTGAAGAATCCTGTCTGCTGAAAGGCCGGCAGAAACGGGGCTCCGCCTGAGGACACAAGCAATGAATGACAACAGCCAAACCCTCTCCTGCGTCATGATTCCCGTGAGCGGACGGCAACTGTTACTGCCCAACGTATCCATTGCCGAGGTGGTGGACTATGCCAGTGGTGAGGCCGGCGTCGGCGCACCTGACTGGCTTGCTGGCCGGCTGGAATGGCGGGGCCTTAACTTGCCCGTTATTTCCTACGATGCCGCCAATGGCGGAACCTTGTCCGTACCAGGTGAAAACCGGGGCCGTATCGTGGTACTCAACAGCATCACCGACAACAACAAAAAGCTTCGCTTCATGGCATTAATTACACAGGGCATTCCAAGCCAGGTCCGTATTACCGAAGAGCAAATCAAAAAGATGGAGGCAGAAAACGGGCCTGCGGATCTTATGCTCGTCGACGTTGACGGCGAAACCGCCTGGATTCCCAATCTCGATTACCTTGAATCTCTCGCCAACGATTCCATGGTGTAAGCCGTCTCAATTCTTGCCCTTGGCAGTCGGGCTCCTGCGGATGTTATAATGTTACAAATTCTGCAGGATTCCGACCATGTCCGTTCGCGCACTCCCCTACCGTCCTCACAATCACGATGATTGTGTCAGTCAGGCTTTAGCCGAAGCCCGGGCCATCTGCCAGGAGCAACATGCCCGCCTGACACCCACCCGTGAGCGGGTTCTTGAACTTATCTGGGAATCCCACAAACCACTCGGCGCCTACGATGTACTCGCGAAGCTGGCCTCAGAAGGCCACAGTGCTGCACCACCGACGGTCTACCGGGCACTGGATTTCCTGCAACAGTACGGTCTGGTGCATCGCATAGCCTCCCTGAACGCCTTTATAGGCTGTGCCCACGCCGGCGAACACCACACCGGAATGTTCCTTATCTGCCGTTCTTGCGGCAATGCCCTGGAACTGACAGATGCGGCTGTATCCAAAGCTATACACGATGCCGCCAGCGCCGAAGCTTTCATTTCCGAATCCATAACTCTGGAAATAGCCGGTCTGTGCCCCCGCTGTCAGGCGGAGCAGCCTCATGGATGAACCGCTGGTTGACATCAAGCACCTTACCGTCCGGTTTGATGATCGCCCGGTTGTTGATCGGGTCAGTCTTACGCTTTACCGCGGCGATATCATTACCATCATTGGCCCAAACGGGGCTGGAAAAACCACCTTGATCAAAGCCGTCCTGGGCATTCAGGCCGCTACAAGCGGCCATATCCTGCGGGCAAAGGACCTGGTTATCGGATACGTTCCCCAGCACCTGAGCCTGGAATCAACACTGCCCCTGAGTATCCAGCGCTTCATGTTGCTCAGTGGCCAGCCGCTTGCGGCCTGCATAGCTGCACTGGAGCGAACCGGTGTCGGCCATCTGTTGAAGGCATCTGTTCACCATCTTTCAGGAGGCGAGCAACAGCGGCTTTTGCTGGCCAGGGCACTGGTACGGAAGCCGGATCTTCTGGTGCTTGATGAACCGGCCCAGGGCGTGGATATCAACGGTCAGGCGGCACTTTATGATCTGATTCGCCAGTTGCGAGATGAACTCAACTGCGGCGTCATCATGATTTCTCACGATTTGCATTTGGTCATGGCTGCAACTGACAAGGTGATCTGCCTGAACCAGCACGTGTGCTGCAGCGGGCATCCTGCCGACATCTCACACGACCCTGCGTTTATTGAAACCTTCGGCCGGCCGGTTGCAGAGTCTCTGGCGGTGTATCACCACCACCATAACCACAGCCACGACCTGAGCGGCAATGTGGTTGGCACAGGCCACCCGGGTTCAGCCACCGGGCATGGGGAGTGCAACCATGAACATCATTGATACTGTGCTGAATGATTTCTTCTGGCGCGCCCTCCTTGGTGGTTTCGGCGTAGCCTTGATTGCCGGGCCTCTGGGCTGCTTTGTCGTGTGGCGGAGGATGGCCTATTTTGGTGACACCCTGGCGCACTCCGCGCTCCTGGGTATAGCGCTGAGCTTTTTGTTCAGTATTCCACTGAACCTCGGCGTGCTCATTACCAGCGTTATTCTGGCCATGGCACTGTTACTGTTTTCCCGCAACAAAACCCTGGCAACAGATACTCTGCTGGGCATTCTTGCTCACAGCGCCCTGGCCATTGGTCTGGTGGCACTGAGCTTCATGCCCGAGGTGCGGATTGACCTCACCGGTCTTCTGTTCGGCGATCTGCTGGCCATGAACCGCAACGACCTGCTATGGATATACGGCGGCGCAGTGGTGATTCTGACGCTATTATCGGTGCTTTGGCGTGGTTTGCTGATGAGCACCATTCACGAGGAACTGGCGCGGGTGGAAGGAGTGCCAGTTGAGCGCCTGCGCCTGTTGCTGATGTTGATGTTTGCGCTGGTGATTGCTGTTGCCATGAAGATGGTCGGCGTACTGCTGATTACGGCTCTGCTGATTATTCCTGCCGCCACCGCCCGCAGGCTGGCCAATACTCCGGAACAGATGGCAGCGCTGGCTGTTGTTTTCGGATTTATTGCCGTCGCGGGGGGCTTGAGTATGTCGTGGTATCTCGACACGCCCGCAGGCCCATCCGTGGTGGTAACGGCTTTTACCACGTTTCTGATTGTCTACGGCAGCGCTGGCAGGTTTTCCGCAAGCAGCTCAGCCTGAACAGTTGGCCACCATGACTCACAAAGGCTGAATAACGTCCATCAGGCGGCCGGTTTCCAGTAGCTCAAGGAACTCGTCTCCCAAGCGTTCGCTTTCGGCAATCGCTTTCTGCCACGAGCACTCCCGGCCGCTGTCATTTCCCAGATAGGTTTCGAAATCCTTACGATCCGGGAGCTTGCCATCTGGCAAACGCTCCAGGTAATCAGTGGAAGGCGCTACCAGCAACACATCCTGCAGGCGAGTCGCATCACCGCGACGCCATGGCAAAGTCTTGTCAAACCATCCGGGCACAATTCGATCCGTGAAGTGCGGATACAAAACCACGCCCGGCTGTTCATACGGCAAATCGAGATGGTAATCCAAAAGCCCGCCATCCCTGTATATCCCCTCAGGAGCGCCGGGAATGTTGCGGACCCCCGACATCACCATGGGTATGGAGGCCGATGCCAGCAATGCAGCGTGCAAATTATCGCGGCTGAGCGGCACTTCATGGCTAGGAAAGTCTGCCAGCGCCGACAAGGGTGCCTTCAGCCTGGCATCATGAAGAATCCCCCGCTCCATAAACCGCCCCAGGTGTCGTCGCCCAACAACATTGGCACTTATGGCGCTCATCAGACCAAAGCTCAGGCGTGCTTTCGTATCGGGCTCAAGCATGCCAAGGCTGCGCACAACCATCACATTCAGGCGGTACCAGGGATGCTCAAGAATATGCTCCTCCCGGCCCCCAATCAGTTCTTTCAGGAACTGTACGCTCTGGCGGGTGACCTCCGCCGCAGTCACACCTTTTTCGAAACGCTGTGCCGTGTAGAGTTCCGCAAGCCGGGTAAGTTGCGCCCGCGGGTTGTCCGAGGAGGCAATGGCTGCAAACCGCCAGCTGCCAATAGACGAACCAATCAGCGAACGTTCCTGCTCAACCCTGGGCAACCAATCACCAAATATGGCTTTGTCCAGACCGCTGAGCCCAAGTGCTTTAGGCCCCCCAGCCGCCCCGGGTATAACGTGCACATCGTCCGGTGTCAGTGGTTTTTCCTGCAACCTCTGCAGGGTTCGACGGCCTGCCCGGATAGTCAGTGCCGGGGCGCGAGTATGGATGGCGGTCATGGCGGAGTTCCTGTCAGGGTTCAGCGTGAATAGCAATCTGTTCAGACGAGGGGAGGATTTTAACGAAGCGGTCACCATGGGCCAACTTAACAAAACTAATCGTGCCGATACCCGGATACTTCAGCTTCACTGGAGAATACCCATGCTAGACTTAGACACATGCCCGGCTCCAGAAGCTGGGCGATATAACAAAAACAGCCGGAGCTTGCTGTGAGCGCGTTTATCTCGACGGATTCCACCTCAACCAACCCGACCCTCGCGGTGCTTGGTTTCAAACACCAGCTGGTTTATCACCTGCATTTATGGGCATTCATTGCGGTGGCACCGCTGGTGGTCGTGCAATGGCAGCACCACCACTTTCTGCTCTCCGGAATGCTGATCCTCTTCTGCGCCAATGCGCTTGCGGTCATTGTCTTGTTGCGGTTTCGCTCCACCTATTTTCTGAAAGGGCGACTATTCCCTCTACTCGCAGTGGCTTGCGCCGCCTACTCAACAGCCATTAACGGGCATGTAGGCCTTTACTGGGCTTATCCAGCTGCTTCAGCGCTGTTTTTCCTGCTTCCGCTCCGTGAAGCCATTGCCAGCAATACCATTTTTGTCACTGTTATGGCGGTGGTTTCGTTTATGAAGTTTCCCGAAGCAGATTTCTGGCGCATTACTTTCTCGCTGGGCCTTACCTGTCTGTTTTCCATGATTTTTGCCTGGCTAGTGGGCAAGCTTCAAATGGAGCTCACACGGCTGGCAACCACCGACCCCCTTACCGGCTGCCTCAACCGATCACAACTGGCAGATATCCTGAACGGCCAAATCCAGATGCGTGAACGCTATGGGCGGGTATCCAGCATGGTTCTCCTGGATCTGGATTACTTCAAGCTGATCAACGATCAGTGGGGACACTTGGCGGGAGACAAGGTACTGAAAGAAATGGCACTGCGACTACGCAAGCGCATCAGGGAAAGCGACCAGATTTTCCGGATCGGTGGTGAAGAATTCATGATCGTTCTGCCAGAAACCAATCAGCATGAGGGCAATCTTCTTGCCCATCAATTGCTTACGAGCATCAGCGCGCGCCCGTTTCTTGAGGATATCAAGGTAACAGCCAGTGCCAGTATTGCCGAAGTCAGCAAGGGTGAAACCTGGTCTGTCTGGTTGAATCGGGCCGACCAGGCGCTCTACGACGCCAAGTCCAGGGGACGTAACCAGGTCGTAAGTGCGACCAACCAGGCAGCTGGCGACCAGAATACAGATACCTCTTTAACACCCGTTGCCGGCTAGCGGCTATTTTCAACCCGATCACTGGCGCTTACGAAACTCTCTGTAAGCGCCGAATACTTCCCATGGGCTCTCAAAGTGGGGGTAATGCCCTACATTTTTCAGCTGCACCACATCGGCATCTGAGATCATCTCCTGATAGCGCTGCGCCGTGGCCGCGCCCGACACAGGATCTGCAACACCCGAGATAAGACGCATGGGTTGCCTGGCATTTTGCAGCGCCGAGACCCAACGATGCCTGTGACACCGGCGCTCTTCCATAAAATGAATCAACTGGTGCAAAATCCCACGGCCGTTGTTATAGGTAATCAAATGCCAGAAATCGTCCAGATCCTGCTGATCTGGATGGCTTTTGCTACCAAACAGCTTGATGAAACTGCGCTCAAAGCTGCGCCGGGTCAAGGCCCGACTGATGAGCCCACCCAATGGGCTACGCAACAAATTCTGAATCAGCAAGGGGCTGTGCACTTCAGGAAACAAGGCACCGTTCAGGAAACACACACTGGCAATCTCGAAAGGCAGCGTGCCTTCCTGCTCTCGGGCCAGAAGCTCCTGGGCAACACTGCATCCATAATCGTGGGCCAGAAGATGAACCGACGTGAGGCCAAGGCCCTCAAGCATGCCCTGGATAAGATCTGATTGATCTTCAATGCTGTAGGCGTAATGTCGGGGTTTGTCAGAGAAGCCGAAGCCCAGCATATCCGGCGCCAGCAAATGGTTGCCCTGAACCAGCATGGGCCAAAGGCGATGCCAGTCCCAGCTTGCGGTAGGGAACCCGTGGATCAGTAACAGCGGCTCTCCCTGCCCCGCCATGCGGCTGAATATCGCATGACCTTCATAGGTGAACCACTTACCGCTCTGCTGCCACGCCTCCTGTGCTGCCACCTCACTATCAACGGGCCTTCCCTTCCATGTACCCGATGTCTGCTGATCCATGCGATGTCCCCGATATATTCTTCACAGTCTACGACTTAAGAATAGACCCGACCCTCTGGCCAGGGCCACGCTACTGCCGCCCGTAAACTACTATCAATGACTGGTCTTTTCCGTGCCCAGCGTCGTAAATCGTAGAGATACCGGACAAATTCACTTAAGCTTTGTCCCTTGTATCTACCTCAGCATTTTCAAGAGAATCGGAAAAGACTATGACCAAACTCCTTGACGACCTCGCGGGCCACTACCGCGCCATCATCAACGGGCTGGGTGAAGACACCAACCGTGAAGGTCTGCAGGACACCCCCATGCGTGCGGCCAAAGCCATGCAATTCCTGACCCGGGGCTACGAGCAAGACCTCAGCGATCTCGTCAACAATGCTGTTTTCGAATCCGCAATGGATGAGATGGTCGTAATACAGGACATCGAACTTTACAGCATGTGCGAACATCATGTGCTTCCCTTTATTGGTAAGTGTCACATCGCCTATCTGCCACAGGGCCGTGTTCTGGGGCTGTCCAAGTTTGCACGCATTGTGGATATGTATGCCCGCCGTCTGCAAATCCAGGAAAACCTGACCCGGCAAATTGCAGAAGCGGTAGAAACTGTTACCAACGCCAAAGGCGTTGCTGTGGTTATCGAAGCGCAGCACATGTGCATGATGATGCGTGGCGTGGAGAAGCAGAACTCGAAGATGAAGACGTCCATGATGCTGGGCCAGTTCCGCAAATCCCAGGCAACGCGCACAGAGTTTTTTAATCTGATCAGCAGCAATCGCTGATCGCAAAAATTGGATGGAGGCGGTATGACCGAGGTTTCCTGCAACCACCAGGCAAGAATACAGATCAAGAATTTACTGCTGCGAGCCTACATCGGCATCAAGGAAGAGGAAATCAACAACCAGCAGGATGTGATCATTAATGTGTGCCTGACTTACGATGCAACGGAAGCAATCAGTCGCAACGAAATTGCAGCGGCACTCAATTATCGCACCATCACCAAGCAGATTATTGGCCACGTGAATGGCAATCGCTTTGCCTTGCTGGAGCGCCTGACCCACGAAGTGCTCAACATCGTTATGGAGCACTCTGCCGTGCAGTGGGCGCAGGTAGAAATCGACAAGCCCCACGCGCTACGCTATACAGAATCCGTGTCTGTGTGCCTTGAGGCACACCGCTGACTCCATATCGTTAACTCCATACAAGGGTTCGTCACCATGCCAAGCAACCAACCTGACCAGATGCGCACCATTCTTGAAAGTGTCCGCACCATAGCCCTTGTTGGCGCCAGCGAGAAAACACACCGGCCCTCCTACGAAGTCATGGAATTCATGCAGCAACAGGGATACCGGATGATCCCGGTGAACCCCCGCCTCGCCGGCCAGAAAGTGTTGGGAGAGACGGTTTACGCAGACCTGGCCTCACTGCCCGAGCCGGTGGATATGGCGGAGCTGTTCCTGGCCCCGGAGCGCACAGATGCAGTGATTGACCAGGCCATTGCGCTGAAGATTCCGGTCATCTGGTTGCAGGTTGGCGTTATCAACGAAGCGGGTGGCGCCAGAGCTGAAGCTGCAGGGCTGACATTTGTGATGGATAAATGCCCGATGCAGGAAATCCCGCGCCTGGGTATTCCTGCAATAGACTCCTGAATAAGGCCCTGCAGATGCCCCAGAAAACAGCTAATGATTTCCGGCCACCAGCCGTTAACCTTTCTGGCCGGTTTTCTGATGAACGGAGCAGCTATTGGAACACACACCTGTAAAAGGCAGGCTTTTCATAAAGCGGATGTTACACCCTGCCTTTCCGGTGGTTATCTTCCTTGTTTTTTTCATTACTGCCTCAGGGCTTCGTTACGGCCTTATCCACCAGTACACAGAGCAAATCCAGGCCAATCTCGAGAATGAAGCCCAGAGTATGGCTCATAACATCGAGTGGGAGTTCAAAGCTCACGCCAGCGCCATCCAGAGAATGGCCATGCGCCTGGCAACAGACCCGAGCACGCCAGAAAGCGAATGGCGCCAGGATGCCCGCAACCACCTCGGTGATTTCCTCATCTATACGGTCATTGAGTGGATAGATCGAGACTATTTTATTCGCTGGCTGGAACCGCTTTCATTGAACGAGAGCGTTCTCGGCTTCAACGTGGCCTTCAATGAACAAAGGAAACAGGCTCTTGAGGCTGCCCAGGCCTCGGGCAACTACGATATTTCTGATGTACTGGAACTCCGCCAGGGCGGAAAAGGCATTGTTATTTATGCACCTGTAGGCACAGGCGCAGACAACAACGGATTTATCGCCGGAGTTTTCAGAATGGAAATACTGGCCCGCGAATTGTTGGCCACCCGGGAACAGGATGCGTTCCGCATCGTACTGAGCAGCAACGGCGACCCTATCTACACTCTGGATGGGCTCCAGGGTGCCGACGATTCCATGTCTTATACCGTACCAATCAACTTGCCAACACTAGACTGGCAACTAACTCTAGAGCCCTCTCAGACCTGGGTTGATAAACAGCGCAGCCCCTGGCCCAGATGGACCTTTGTGGCGCTACTTTTCATGGGTCTGGTGACCAGTATCGCAACGCTACTGTTGCAGCTCATGCTCAAACGCAATCAGGATTTGCTGGCAACACGCAGGGAGCTGGATGTGGAAATTGCGCAACGCAAAACCATTCAGCAAGACCTGGTGCGGCTGGAGTCTACGGATGTTCTCACCGGCCTGGCTAACCGCCGCTTTTTTATGGAAGACCTGGCCCATGCACTAACTCTTGCTGATCGCCAGGCCCGACAAGTCGCACTGGTGATGCTGGATCTGGACCGTTTTCAAATGCTGAACGACTCTCTGGGCCACCAGTTTGGCGATGAGCTATTGGTTCAGGTTGCAGGACGTCTGAACAAGCTCAGTGATGAGCGCGTATCTGTGGCCTATTCCGGTGGTGACGAGTTCATGATCTGCCAGCAGTATGTGGAAGACATTGACGACGTTATTCACCTGCTGGGGCTTATCAAGCAGTGTTTTGAAGCGCCTTTCAAAGTTCAGGATGAAGTTCACAGCATTACCGCCACCCTGGGTGTAGCCGTGTACCCGCAGAGTGGCATGGATGCAGATACTCTGTTGCGCAATGCCGATATAGCATTGTACCGGGCCAAGGATCAGGGCCGTAATACCTACCAGTTCTATACGGAAGGTATGCAGGAGCGGGAGGTGATGCGCCTGGAACTGGAAAAGGAGCTCAGCCAGGCTCTGGCCAACAATGAATTTGTGCTGCACTACCAGCCACAACTGAATCTGAACAGCGGTGAGATCACCAGCGTGGAAGCACTGATTCGCTGGCAGCATCCCCACCGTGGCCTTCTGGCTCCGGCTGAGTTCATTCCCCTGGCGGAGGAGAGTGGCCGGATTACGGATATCGGCAGCTGGGTAGTGATGGCAGCTTGCCGCCAGCTGGCTGCCTGGAAAGGCACCCATTTTGAACACCTCAGAGTTGCCGTGAATCTGTCCGGGCGTGAGCTGGATAACGAGCATCTGGTGGATCACATACGCGATGCCCTGAACGCTGAAGGTATTCCACCTGAGCGGCTTGAGGTGGAACTTACGGAAGAAATTTTCATTCAGAATATTGAACGCAACCGGGATCAGCTGTCTCGCCTGCACGATCTTGGTGTGCATCTGGCGATTGATGATTTCGGCGTGGGTTATTCTTCTCTGGCGTATTTGAGAGATTTTCCGGTAGATCTTCTGAAAATCGACCGTTCGTTCATTACGGAGGTGACCGAGCGCCACGATGATGCTGTAATCACCCGGGCGGTGATCAATCTTGCCCATAACCTTGGCTTGCGGGTAGTAGCCGAGGGCGTGGAAACCCAGGCACAGTTGGACCTTCTCAGGAGCCAGTGCTGTAATATGGCTCAGGGGTATTTGATCAGTCGCCCGGTTCCAGCTGCAGAACTGGAACTGGCTTTGCTCAGTGGCGCTTTAGAAAGGTTTGCATCGGCTGAGCTAGGGTTTGAAATTTGAATTTTCCAGGTAGGATTTTATGGCCACGGGGTATTTGACACCGGAACAGGATGCGAAGCTTCGCCGGTGGGAGCGTTGGAACCGGAGTTATTTCATTTTTGCGTTTGTGGCTCTGGTTATTGTTCTGATATTCAGCAGTCAGCTTGGGCTTTCCAGTGGTGATGAGTGGGGGCCTTTGGGGCTTTTGCTGGTGGCTTTGGTTACGCCGATTATTATTTTGCAGTTGCGCCTGGCCTGCCCGGCTTGCGGCGTGAAGATTGGCTGGCAGGCGAAGTTGATGGCGCCTGATCAATGTAAAAGCTGCGATACCTTCCTTCGGGCGAAAAGCCCCTCTTCCTGAAAACCATTGACCTGTGAGTAGGTCATAGGTTTTAGGCTATCCTTAAGCTTCAAAATACCCTCGGCTGTCTCGCTTTGGTGATAGCCGCGGCGGTGTGGGAGACCTGTCCGAAAACCGCTGAGAATACGTCCATGTACGCTTGCTCTCCGCCTTCCCTGGCTCCGAGCATTTTCGGACAGGTCTCCCACACCACCGCTCATTTACATTTTGCGGTGCTGCTGTCTATGAAAGTTAAAGAACTTGCTACTGCTGCCGGGGTTAATCCGGACACGGTTCGCTTTTACACCCGCGAGGGGCTGCTTAAACCCACGCGGAACCCGGATAACAATTACCAGCATTTCGATGCCGAAGACCTTCGGCGTCTGCGTTTTGCCCGCAAGGCCCGGCAGCTGGGGTTTTCGCTGGTCGAGGTTCGGCAGATTCTCGATCAGGCGGATGACCACCATTCTCCCTGCCCTATGGTTCGGGATGTGTTTCAGCAGCGGCTGGCCGATGTGGAGCGGGAGATTGAGGAGTTGCAGCAGTTGCGCAAGCGGATGCAAGCAGCGCTGGGCGCCTGGCAGGATATGCCAGATGGCACACCGGATGGCCAAACTATCTGCCGCTTGATTGAACATTGGGATGACAACACTCCCGCACAGCATGTTGAGGAGTAGATCGTTATGAGTGAAGCACCTGAGCTAAAGACCACTCTGAGTATTTCTGGCGCCACCTGTCAGGGCTGTGTGAAGAAGATTCGCAATGCCCTGGAGCCGTTGATCGGTGATGCGAGCCTGGTTGAGGTTAATCTGGAAGAGCAAACGGTCGCTTTGCCGGAAGGCATTGATTCCACCGAAGCTGCCAGGATTGTGTCGGAAGCGGGTTTCCCGGCAGAGCTAGTGGGCGCAGCTGAAAAACCCGCCAGCTGTTGCGCGTCCAAAGCAAAAAAGCAGGACTCAGAGTCTGTTCCAAACGCCGAAAAACAGGCCAAAGCGCCAGAGAGCAAACCTGAAAAACCGGCAGCGCCTGCGCCAGGTGACGATCAAGTGCTGCTGGCGGTAACTGGCGCTACTTGTGCATCTTGTGTGAATACGATTGAGAAGGCGCTGAAGTCGGTGCCCGGCGTTACCCATGCCCACATGAATCTTGCGGACAATACCGCTACGGCAACGGGCGTGTCGGATGCGCAAGCTTTGATCAAAGCGGTAGAGAGTTCCGGTTATGGCGCCAGTGTGATTGAAGATGCTGACGCGGCAGACGACCAGAAGCAGGAAGAGGACAAGAAGCGGTACAAAACCCTGCTGGTAAAAATGGCAATCAGCCTGGGGCTGGGTGTTGCCATGATGGTCTATGGCATGACGTTCGGCTCCATGACCATATCCGAAGCAAACCAGGGCGTGTGGTTTGGGCTCGGCGTGTTAACCCTGTTGGTTATGGCCGGCACGGGTGGGCATTTTTTCACCGGGGCATGGAAGGCGTTTCGGCACCACAATGCCAATATGGATACCTTGATCGCTCTCGGTACAGGTACCGCATGGTTGTATTCCATTACGGTGGTGAGTATTCCTGAGGCTTTGCCAGAAATGGCGCGGCATGTGTATTTTGAAGCCTCCGCCATGATTATCGGCCTGATCAACCTGGGTCAGGCGCTGGAACTCCGGGCCAAGGGGAAAACCTCCGAAGCGGTTCGTCGGCTGCTGGATTTACGGGCAAAAACGGCACGGGTGATTCGTGACGGGCACGAACAGGACATTCCGGTAGAAGATGTACGCAAAGGCGATCACATTCGGGTTCGCCCCGGTGAGAACTTGCCGGTGGACGGAGTTGTTGTTGAAGGCAGCACCCGTGTGGATGAAAGCATGCTCACTGGCGAGCCCATGCCGGTTACCAAAGCAGAGGGTGACGAGGTATCTGCCGGTACTATGAATACTCATGGTGCGATTGTGTACAAGGCAACGCGGGTGGGCAGCGAAACGGCATTGGCGCAGATTATTCATCTGGTTAAAAAAGCCCAGGGCTCAAAACCTGCCATTGGGCGGCTTGCAGACAAGATATCCTCGGTGTTTGTGCCCAGTGTAATGCTCATTGCCGTGGCCGCGGCACTGGTTTGGTACAACGTTGGGCCAGAGCCTGCTGTAGTGCATATGATCATCGCGGCTACCACCGTTCTGATCATTGCCTGCCCTTGCGCGCTAGGCTTGGCCACACCTATGTCCGTGATGGTAGGCGTTGGTAAAGCAGCTGAATACGGCGCCCTGATTCGCCAGGGAGATGCCCTGCAAACCGCCGGCAAGATCGATCTGGTGATCCTCGACAAAACCGGCACCATTACCGAAGGCCACCCGGCCGTTACCAGCGTGCACGCTGTGAGCGGTGATGAAGCGCAATTGCTGGCCCTGGCCTCAGGCCTGGAGATGCATTCCGAGCACCCACTTGCGGAAGCCGTGGTTAACAAAGCCAAAGAGCAAAACATTCAGCCTCTCAACGTCACCGGGTTTGAGGCGCTGAATGGCAAGGGCGTTGTCGGCGAACTTGAAGGTGATGCGATTCGTCTTGGCAATCGCCGTTGGCTGGAATCCGAGGGCATTGCGCTTGACGGGCTGGCCGATGCCGAGAAAGCCATCACCGAGCAGGCTGGCACACCGCTGTTTCTTGCCCGGGGCACAGAATTACTGGGTGTAATGGGTGTTGCCGATGCCATCAAGGCGGATTCAGAGGCCGCCATCCAGCGTATGCACGACGCTGGCATCAGAGTCATGATGGTTACCGGCGATATTGACGCCACAGCCAAAGCTATTTCTGCAAAAACCGGCATTGATGAGTACCGTGCAGAAGTTCTGCCGGAAGACAAAGCCGATGTGGTGAACGAAATGCGAGCCAAAGGCTACACCGTGGCCATGGTGGGTGACGGCATCAACGATGCGCCAGCTCTGGCCGCATCCGATGTGGGCTTCGCCATAGGAACAGGCACCGACGTTGCGATTGAAAGCGCCGCCATTACCCTGATGCGGGGCTCCCTGCATGGAGTCCCGGATGCGATTGAGGTCTCCCGGGCGACAGTGAGCAATATCCACCAGAACCTTTTTGGTGCCTTTATTTACAACGTACTGGGTATTCCCGTAGCAGCAGGCCTGCTGTACCCGGTTTGGGGCATATTGATGAGCCCGATTCTTGCGGGCGCCGCCATGTCGCTGTCGTCGGTAACCGTTGTAACCAACGCCAACCGGCTGCGCCTGTTCAAAACCAGCCACAAGCCAGCTCAAACGCGGGAACAGAGCCAGCACCAGCAGCAGAAAGAGGAGCGGAACTGATGGAAACTATATTGGTCAATGCTGGAGGGCTTGTTCTGATGGCCGCCATCGTTTGGTGGTTCTGGCTTTCATCATCCAGTACCGACACACCTGCAGAAGATCACAGCCATCACTGAACACCACATTACAGAGAGAACGACCATGAAAAAACAGATTCTCGGAATGGCCCTGACTGCCACCCTTGGCTTCAGCACCCCATTATTGGCGGCCGGCGCCGCACAGAGCATCCATGTTTACAAATCGCCCACCTGCGGCTGCTGCACAGACTGGATCGACCATCTGGAAAGCAACGGCTTTGAGGTGGAAGTTACCGACACCCACAACATGAACCGTGTAAAAATGGAAGCCGGCCTTAGCCCCAATCTGGCCAGCTGCCACACGGCTTTCGTGGGTGACTATGTGATCGAAGGTCACGTACCTGCCAGCGACATTCACCGGCTGATTGCCGATGCTCCAAAAGCCAGTGGCCTTGCGGTTCCCGGCATGCCTGCCGGTTCACCGGGCATGGAAATGGGCGACCGCAAAGACCATTATCAGGTGCTTTTGTTTAACAAAAGCGGCCAGACCAAAGTCTTTTCCGAGCACAATTAGCCTTCGGCGAGGCGCTGAATCACAGCGCCTCGCCCCGAAACCTGTGTAACAGCATTCTTGCCGCACAGGTAGCTATGCTGATCTGGCGCAGGTTGCGATAATTTCCTCACGCTCTTTTCTATAATCTTGCCTGCCAGTGCACTATGATTATTCCCGATCCCCCCCTGGAATGGAGACGGAATTGCTTGCGACTTAAAACCCGGTTCCTCAGCATTGCTGCCGGCCTGATCATTATCGCTGCATGTGCCTCCTGGTTAGCCTACCGGGAGCTCTCCGCCGATCTGATTGAGCGCTGGGGGCAACAGGTAGCCGAAATACAGGTGCGCTATGACAGCGCCCGCTTGCTGCAATCTCTGGAGCGCGAGATTGGCCTCGCCCGTCAAATGGCCAGCTCCACCGCACTGATCAACTGGGCAAAAGAGCCAGATAGCAAGGCTCTGGAAGCTAATGCCATCCACGAAATGGAAAGCTTTCGCGACAACTTCCGGGACAACAGCTATTTCGTCGCTCTCCGGGAAAGCGGCCGCTACTACTTCAACAACGAAAAAGATGAGTACGCCGATCAGCAGTTCCGCTATGTCCTGAGCCCAGATGAGCCCAATGATGCATGGTTTTACCAACTGATCGAAGAAGGGCGAGATTTCCATCTGAACGTCAATCCCGATACCGAACTGGGCGTTACCAAGCTCTGGATTGATGTGCTGATGCGCGGCCCTGACAATCAGATTGTAGGTATGGTGGGCACCGGCATGAATCTCGACAGGTTTCTTCAGGATATTGTGGATATTAACCAGGAAGGTATCACCACCCTGTTTGTCGATTACAACGGCGCCATACAGTTATATCGGGATCGTAACTACATTGATTTTGCCAGCGTCATAAAGCCCGAAGGCCAGAAAAACACCGTCGACCTGCTGTTTGAAGCTCCCGAGGACAAACAGAAAATTCTTGGCATGCTCCAGCTACTCAAGAAAAGCTCTGGCACAGCAGGTCATGTCGAAAGCGGATTTGTCACCGTAGAGGGTCGCCAACACCTTGCCGGAGTTGCTTATTTGCCAGCGATCGGCTGGTTCGAAATCACCCTGCTGGATCTCAACACGCTATTACCCAAAAGCTATCTGTGGCCTCTGGTGGCCGTTTTCCTCGCCAGTCTCCTGATTACACTGATGGTGTTCCACCTGATTATCCAGTCGCGCATCGTAAAGCCCATCGTGGGGCTGGAAGAGGCAGTGGAAAAAGTGCGCAGCGGCAGTTTCATCCTGCCTCGCCTGGACAAGCCGGATAACGAGATTGGTCGTCTTGTAGACCATTTCGAAAAAATGACCGAGAGCTTACGTGACTCCACGAGGCAACTGGAGAACAAAGTTGCCCAGCGTACCGACGAACTGAATCGGCTTGCCCGAATTGATCCCCTCACAGGCCTGAAAAACCGCCGCGGGATAGACGAAGCTCTGGATGATGAAATTCAGCGCTCAGCCCGCTCGGGTAATGGCTTTGGCCTGATCTGGCTCGACATAGATCACTTCAAATCCATTAATGACCAGCTTGGCCATCAAGCCGGCGACGAAATTCTCTGTCGCGTTGCCCTGTGGCTGAAAGCCAGCCTTCGCCCCTACGATTGTCCCGGGCGCTGGGGCGGTGATGAGTTCGTCATACTGCTCTCCCCTTGCGACCCGACAACGTTGAAGCAAATCGCCAGGCGCATTCGTGAAAGTGTTGAGGTGGAGAGCCGTAAAACCGGCACACCTGTCACCATCAGCGTGGGTGGATATTTCTCCGAACCCGGGGACAACACCGACAGGGTTTTGCGAAATGCAGACCAGGCTCTGTATCGCGCCAAGAAAGAAGGCCGCAACCGCGTTTGCATCAACACCCCAGAAGATACGGAAATTAACCCAGCGTAACGGGTCTGACTCGCATCGCCATAACCGTTATACTCCGCCCCATCATTCATTTTTTTAGCCAGGTTAACCCATGCTCAACGCCGACGCTCTCAGCCAGTTGCGCCAGCTAAAGTCTGACATTGAGGAAAGCAAAGTTGTTTTCCCCGGGACCGTTAAATCCACAAACGGCCGTTTCGGATTCGTCGCACTGGATGAAGGGCGGGATGTATTCCTGCCACCGGAAGAAATGCAAAGAGTGCTCCCGGGTGACCGGGTAAATGTTATCGAACAGGAAGTGGAAAAAGGTAAAACCCAGGGTGTCGTGGACGAGCTTCTTGAAAGCCGGCTAAGCACCTTTGTCGGGCGCTACCTGGTAAAGGGCAAAGGCCATTTTGTGGTGCCGGAAACTCCGGGCATCAATCGCTGGATTTTCATTCCGCCAAAAGAGCGCATGAACGCGCAGCCTGACGATTACCTGTACTGCTGCATGCACAAACATCCAATCAAAGACGGCAAAGGTCAGGCCAAGGTTCTGCGAGTCATTGGCAAAGCCGGCGAACCTGGCATAGAGCGCGCCCTGACTCTGGCAACTTTCGATCTTTCAGACTCCTGGCCAGCGCCGGTTGTTGAACAGGCAGAAAGCCTGAGCGAGGCTTCTATCGAAGCCCTCGGCGACGGCCGGGAAGACCGCACCGACCGGGCCTATGTGACCATCGACAGCCCCGCCACCCAGGACATGGACGACGCGCTTCTGGCCGAACCCAATGTGACTGGCTGGGCACTGTCCATAGCCATTGCCGACCCGGCTGCAGTTATCGACCAAAAAAGCGCAGCCGAGCTTGAAGCCTTCAAGCGCGCCACCGCCATTTATTTCCCGGGCGATCCCCTACCCATGCTTCCAGATACCATCAGCACCAGACTGTGCTCGCTGATGCCAGATGTGAAACGGCTGGCCCTGGTGTGTGATCTGCAGGTTAATAACGACGGCAGCCTGGGTGATTACAGCTTCCATCAAGCGGTCATCAGCTCAAAGGGCAAGCTCAGTTACGACCTGGTCTCCAACCTGATTGAAGGCCGCGAAGACGAAGACATCAAAGCTTTGCCGGATTCCGTGTGCAACAGCCTGGATCAACTTCATCAGGCTGCTACCGCATTGCGCAAATGGCGCAGCGAACATGCTTTGCTAAGCGGCGACCGCCCCGAGTTTCGTCTAAGGCTGGATGAAAACCGGCGCATTCGCAGCATCGAACCTTCGGTGCAGAACGAAGCGCACCGCCTGGTGGAAGAATGCATGGTTGCCGCCAACCGGTGCGCGGCCGATTTCCTGTCCAAACAGGCGTCTGGCCTGTTTATTCAGCATCCGGGGCTCAGGGATGACCGCGCCGACAACATTCGAGCATTGCTTGAAGCTTATGCGCCGCACCTGGCGGATATAGATGCCACCACACCGGAAGGCTTCAAAGCACTGATGAAGGAAACATCCACTCTGGAGGCAGAAGTGCCAGTGAAATCCATCCTCTCGCGCCAGTTGGCCCGGGCAGAAATGACGTTCACTGCAGCACCCCATCAGGGCATGGGACTAAACGCCTACACCACGTTTACGTCTCCGCTGCGCAAGTATTCTGACCTGTATGTGCACCGCATGATTAAAGCAGTGCTTTGGGACGCCCCCATGAAAGCCTTGAGCGGGGACGAACTGTTGACTCTCCAGAACGCTCAGTTCAAAGCCCGACAGGCCGCCAACAGTCTGGAAACCTGGCTCAAGAGCGATTTTGCCAAAACCCTGGGCGAGGAGCCTCTGGATGGTGTAATCAGCCGAACCATTCCGGCAGGATTCTTCGTGCGGCTTGAAGCCAACGGGCTGGAAGGGTTTGTCAGTTGCAAGGATCTTAACGGCAAATACAGCTTTGACCCTGTGACACTTCGCCTGATTCACAACAAGAACGGACGCATATTCCAGCTGGACCAAGCGGTTAAAGTGAGTTTTTCCGGAGTGGACGAAGAGCGGCGGCAGATTAACTTCAAACTGGTAGAAGCGGTTGAAGTGCCAAAGACCACTGCAAAGGAAAGTGCGCAGGATACTGGGAAAAACAGCGACGACAGCAAAAGCTGACGTCGCTCGTCAATGCTAGGGCTTGAGCATTTCCTCCAGGCGGGCGTCCTTGGCCTGCCACTGCTCACCCAACCAGTTCTTCACGTTGCGCCGGTGCTCTGCATCGGTCGCATAATCCCGTCCTTTCAGGTGTTCAGGGATTGTCACGGTATGAATTTCCATTTTCACTTCCTTCATACGACCACAAATAAAGTCCCAGAATGAGGGTGCTCCGCCGGGATAAGCAATGGTGACATCAACCAGCGTTTGTATTGAATCGCCCATGGTATCCAGTACGAAAGCGGCGCCGCCTGCTTTTGGCGTGAGCAAATGCTTGTAACGGGATTTTTGCTTCGCATGTTTTGCAGGGGTAAACCGGGTACCTTCTACAAAGTTCATTACGCTCACAGGGGTATAACGAAACTTCTCGCAGGCACGGCGAGTGGCTTTGAGATCTTCCCCACGCTTCTCCGGATGCTTGATCAGATATTCCCGGGAGTACCGCTTCATAAATGGGAAATCCAGGCCCCACCAGGCCAACCCGATAACGGGAACCCAAATCAGCTGTTGCTTCAGAAAGAACTTCAAAAAAGGTGCACGGCGATTGAACACCCGCTGCATGGCAAAAATATCCACCCAGCTCTGGTGATTGCTGAGAACCAGGTACCAGCTTTCACGACGCAGGTTTTCCGCACCAGTGACATGCCATTTAGTGCCGTGGGTAAGCTTCATCCAGCCTGTGTTGCAGGCCACCCAGGACTCTGAAATCCAGATAATGATCTTGGTACAAAGTACCCGAAAGCCCTTGTGTGGGATAATGAGCTTCAGCAAGGCCGGGATATAAAGCAGCACACACCAGAAGAGCGTGTTAATTGCCAACAAAATGGAGTTGAGCACACCAATAACGGGAGCAGGTAGGAAACTGAGCATACGGTTCCTGTTGTGATTATTTAGCCAGTGGTGGGCAATCATACCAATCAGCACCGGCTATGGGCAGTGGCTGATTGTGACCGCTCTGCCAACCAAAAGTGACAGTATTGCCATGGCGCTGCCAAGGGTTTGGCATTAGCCTCACATCTTTTATCACGGATCTTCCCAATGCCCAATATTATCAACGCCGCAACCAAAAGAGCTGCCAGGCTGGCACGGCAAACATCCCGTTATGCCGGCAATGCCTTTGACCGTGTATTCCGTGCTGCCAGCCTGGTGCAAGCGGGGCAAACACCTTTTGAAACCCTTCATACCGATGGTCTGGTCAGCTTGCGCTATTACCCGCCACTGAAAGAAGACGTCATCGAGCTTGATGGCATAACCATTCCCGTTGAGACAAACAGACACCGAACACCGGTGGTGATTATTCCGCCGCTGGCAGTAAACATGTTGATCTACGATCTTTTCCCTCAACGCAGCTTGGTGAGATTTCTGCGAGCGAAGGGCTTTGAGGTGTATCTCATAGACTGGGGCGTACCAACACGGGCACACAGCCATTACAACCTGCATACCTATGTGGCAGAACTCCTGCCAGCCTCCCTTGAACGGGTTCGCCAACACAGTGGCGAGCAGGAATTGTCGCTGCACGGCTGGAGCATGGGCGGCATGTTCACCCTGTTTTATTCGGCTCTGAGCAAAGACCAGCACATTCGTAATGCCATTGTGCTGGGCTCGCCCATCGACAGCCACGCGTCCGGCGTTCTTGGGCTGCTAAACCAGCGGCTGGCCGATATTGCCGGAGCTGTTCGCAAGCGCACAGGATTTCAGCTTCACAAC
Source organism: Marinobacter sp. DY40_1A1 (assembly GCF_016597815.1). GTDB lineage: Bacteria > Pseudomonadota > Gammaproteobacteria > Pseudomonadales > Oleiphilaceae > Marinobacter > Marinobacter xiaoshiensis. The sequence continues at coordinate 512,630 of NZ_VCHA01000002.1, forward strand.
CTCAAACCCCACTGGTTTCACAGCCCGGGTTGGGCGAACACCATCGGCTTCAAACTAACCAACCCTATCGGCAGTATTATGGGTTACTGGGAGCTGATTATCCGCCTGGGAGACCGGGAGTTTGTTAGCAGTCATGCCACCACCTCCGCCTTCCTGGATCGCATGGTCGCCTACCCCGGCGGTATCGTTCAGGACGCGGTGGTTCGGCTCTGGATCGATAACGAATTATCCCGCGGCAAGGTGCAAATTGGTGACGATCACGCACAGCTGATCAACGTAAACGCCAACCTGTTTGCCGTGGCAGGCAGCGAAGACACCATGGTAACGCCGGCTGCGGCCAGGAGTTTGATGGACCATATCAGCTCCGTGGACAAAACCTTCCGCGTTACTCCCGGTGGGCACATGGGCATTCTGGCCGGTAGCAAAGCGCCTCGGGAAAGCTGGCTGGAAATCGCTGAATGGTTGGGCCAGCGTTCAGATTAATGACGAGCCCGGTTCCGGGATCGGCAGTTGTGGATTACACTGCTACCCATGAACCTTATTGATACATTCAATCTTGATATCCGCGCGCTCCACACCTTCGTTGCCGTTCTTGACGAAGGCAGTGTTTCCCGTGCTGCGGTCAAGCTTGGAGTCAGCCAATCCGCCGTAAGCCACACGCTCGACCGCCTGCGTAAAGCCCTGGGGGACCCCCTGTTTGTCAAATCCGGGCGCGGCATCACACCCACGCGCTACGCGGTGCAAGCCGGCTCTCATATTCGCCAGATTCTGGATGACCTGCATTCTCTGGCCTCTGGCCCACCCTTCACACCAGAAACCACCGAAATCTCGTTCACCATCGCCGCCAACGACTACGAGCGGGATTTACTCCTCCCGCAACTGATGCAACGCCTACGCCTGCAAGCGCCTGGCGTTACACTGCAGGTCATTGCCTCCGGCATTCCCACAGCAGACATGCTGCGTAAAAACATCTGCGACCTGATCATCTCTCCCCACGCCCCGGAAGCCACCGACATTATGCAACGAGGGCTGATGGGGGATCACATGGTGGTTTTTTACGACCCCAGCCAACGCGAAGCCCCTGAGACGGTTACCGATTACCTGAAAGCCGACCACATCGCCATGGTATTCGGCACCGGAGAAAAACCCGCTCTCGAAGCCGGCTTATCTGCACGCGGCCTAACCCGCCGTAACGTCATTACCGTCTCCAACTTCTCCGGCCTGCCGGAATTCCTCCGGGGCACAGACATGCTGGTTACCGCACCTGAGCGCATGAGCAAACACTTACTTCGGGATTTTGCCTGGGTGCCCTTACCCTTCAATTTCAAGCCATTTACCCTGCTGATGGTCTGGCACCGCCGCAACCAGAACGACCCCGCGCACCGTTGGCTGAGAAACCAGGTGAACGCTGTCGCCGCCACCATGAATGGCCTGAACGACTAACCCATCTGTTTTGTTCATATATCCTATGAGCAGCGCCCCTGTTATTTTTTCGCAAGCCACCCCCTAGAATCCACTCCAATTGTCGGGTGCAGGTGTGAGATGGGCTTTCCAAAACTGTGCGGAGCCATGGATGGCGGAGCCCAAGCGCCACATGGATGTGCCGCAAGGAGCGTGTTTTGGAAAGCCCATCTCACACCTGCACTTCCCCTATTTAAGTTTGGACAGTAGATGCTAGCACTCACCAGTATATGGACAACCATACTGCTCGCCGCCGCCGTAGCTCTCGGGCCGCTTGCCACCGATATGTATTTGCCGGCATTGCCGCAAATCGGCAGCGACTTTGGCACAGGCACCAGTCAGGTTCAGCTAACCCTGAGCCTCTACATGGTTGGCTTTGCCATAGCACAACTGGTGTGTGGCCCCCTGGCGGACCGATTCGGCCGCAAACCCATCATGATTGGCGGCTTTGTAGTCTTCGCCCTCGCCAGCATTGGCTGTGCGCTGGCCAGCAACATCGAAACCCTGATTCTTTGCCGATTTCTGCAAGCCTTGGGCGGATCAGCCGGGCCCGTTCTTGGGCGCGCAGCCATTCGGGACATCTACACCCCCCGCGAAGCCGCAAAAATCATGGCGCTTCTGGCCAGCATCATGGCGCTTGCCCCTGCTGTGGCACCCACATTGGGTGGCATCATGGTGGCCGGCTTTGGATGGCACTCCATTTTTATCGTACTTGGGGGCTATGCCCTGATCATGGCCGTGGTCGTCGCCTTCGGCATCCCGGAGCCCATGCGGCCTGAATACCGCCAGCCCCTTAAACTGTGCAGCCTGCTACGGAACTATCGCACTATAGGGACAGACATCAGCTTTTTAAGCTATACACTGACTAACGCACTGCTATTCTCCGGCCTGTTCGCGTTTCTCTCCGGCTCTTCATTCGTGTTGATCGACTTTCTCAAAGTGCCACCGCAACAGTTCGGCCTGTATTTCGCGGGAATTGTTGCCGGTTATGTCACCGGAAATCTCTCGGCAATCCGCCTCGGCAGCCGCCTGGTGCCAGATCAAATTCTGGTTCGCGGTTTAATCATTGCCGTTGCGGGTGGCAGCTTAATGGCGGCTTTGGCGCTGGCAGAAGTCTTCAGCGTGTGGGCAGTGATCCTTCCGCAAGCCGTGTTTATGGCAGGCACGGGCATGGTCATGCCCCAAACCATGGCAGGTGCCATGGCCAACTTCCCGCGCATGGCCGGGTCTGCGTCTGCACTGTTCGGCTTTGCGCAAATGGCTGTCGCCGCCTTCGCAGGCATGCTTGTAGGTTACCTCCACGACGGCACCTCACTGGTTATGGCCGCCACCATCGCCATCTGCGCCGTCGCATCCCTGGCAGGCTACCTGCTTCTGGTTCAACGCCACCCGGCTCCAGGGTTCGAACCACAGGCTGCATCCAGCCGCTAACCCTGCTCAAACACCCCGAAGGGATGCAATCTCAACGAAAATGGACTAAACAGGGTAAGCGGTTTCAACTTATTTCTGTTTTGCTATTTTTGCATCACCTTCTGTATCACCAAAGGAGCACTCCATGAGCACAGTCACTTTTGACGGCAACCCCATTGAACTGAGCGGTGAATTTCCAAAGGCCGGCGACACAGCACCCGCCTTCACACTCACCAGCAGCGGCCTCGAAGAAGTAACCCTCGACAACTGGGCAGGCAAACGCAAAATCCTGAACATCATCCCCAGTATCGACACAGGCGTGTGCGCCACATCTACCCGTAAATTCAACGAAAAAGCAGGCTCCCTGGACAATACCGTGGTTCTGGTTGTCTCCGCCGACCTGCCCTTCGCTGCATCCCGCTTTTGTGGTGCCGAAGGCCTGAAAAATGTAGAAACCCTATCCACCTTCCGGAACTACAGCTTCCAGCAGGATTACGGCGTAGCTCTTCAGGGCGGCCCACTGGCCGGACTCTGTGCACGGGCCGTAGTGGTTCTGGATGAAAACAATAAGGTCATCCACAGCCAACTGGTCAGCGAAATCCACGACGAGCCAGATTACGACGCAGCACTGAAGGTTCTATAACCGCGGGGCTGAAGTCTGGCGGACGGCACGGCCTCCCCAGACTGTGCATTGCCATGGATGGCAATGCCAAGCCCCCAGGGACGGGTTCACGGCGTGTCTGGGGAGGCCGTGCCGTCTGCCAGACCACCCCCGAACCCAAAGACAAACCTGTTAGACTCAGCACCTCAGCCCAACACCAAGGCAATCCCAAAACCCGTGAGCAACACCACCCAAACCGCCAGCCTACCCCGCCAGCTCTACACCATGACCTGGCCCATGCTGTTTGGCGCTCTCTCACTCATGACCTTCCAGCTCGCCGACAGTGCATTTATCGGCCAGCTTGGCCGTGACCCGCTGGCTGCTTTGGGCTTCACACTCCCCATGCACCAGCTCATCATCGGGTTACAAGTGGGCCTTGGCATTGCCACCACCGCCATCATTTCGCGCACACTTGGGGTAGGTGACGAACTCCGGGCATTTCGCCTGGGTGGTTTGGTTATCACCGTTGGCAGCACACTGGTCTTCGTACTCTGCATCGTCTTGTGGCTTTTCCAAACCCCAATCATGACCGCCCTCGGCGCAGACGACACCCTGCTCCCCATGGTGCGTACTTACTGGGTACCCTGGCTATTTTCCGCCTGGATCGGCGCCTTTTTGTACTTTGGCTACAGCATTTGCCGCTCCCATGGCGACACCAAACTGCCTGGCTACATGATGGTAGCTACCAGCCTCGCCAACATAGCTCTCGACCCACTCTATATCTTCGTATTCGGTTGGGGACTGCCCGGTGCCGCCTGGGCCACCGTAACCTCCTTCGGAATCGGCTGCCTGTTCATCTATCCAAAACTGCTGAAGCGCGGCTGGGCCAGATTTGATCTTCGTGAACTCGCCTTGGGGCGCGCCCTCAGACAACTCAACAGCATCATGGCGCCCGCCATGGTCAGCCAGCTTATGCCGCCGGTTTCCGCCATGCTGGCAACGGCCATGGTTGCGGGTTTTGGTTCGGCCGCGGTTGCGGCCTGGGGCCTGGGCACGCGCCTGGAATTCTTCTCCATTGTGGTGGTACTCGCACTCACCATGTCCATGCCGCCGATGATTGGCCGCCTGCTGGGTGCCGGGGATATAGAACAGATCCGCAAACTGGTGCGTATTGCGGTGCGCTTCGTGGTGGGCTGGCAACTGGCCATTGGCCTGCTATGGCTCATTGCCTCCGGCCTGGTATCTGACCTGTTCAGCAGCGACCAACAGGTGCAGGAGATTCTTGGTGCCTATCTTGTGCGGGTGCCACTCAGTTACAGCGGCCTGGGGGTGTGCATGTTGATGGTGTCCATCTGCAACGCCCTTGGCCTTGCCGTTCGGGCGTTGCTGGTTTCAATGCTGCGGCTGTTTTTGTGCTTTCTGCCCCTGCTTTGGCTGGGCAGCCAGCTCAACGGCATTTACGGCTTGATGAGCGGTGCGCTGGTGGGCAACCTGCTGGCCGGCATTATGGCTTACAGCTTCTATCGCGCCGGTATGAAGCAGCTCCGTGAGAGCGCGTCAGGCAAAGCGTGACCGGAAGCTTTCTGGCACAGGGGTTACTTTCTTCTGGAGGTAATCAAAAAACACGAACCCGTACTTCGCCAGGGCAACCGCCTGACCACTCTCAGCTTTGGTGACCCGGAATACGAAATCCCCGCCGTACTTATTAAAATCCATCACCCCCACTTCAAAGCGTAGCACTTCCGGGAAGAAGGATTCTGACTGATACATAGTCGCCAGGTCCGTGACAATAATGCCCTGGCCACTGTTATTACCTTCGGAAATGCCGTGGCTGATCAAAAACTGGGCTCGCGCTTCCGACAGCATTGAAACCAACGCATCGTTACCCAGGTGGTTAGCACCGTTGATATCCGTTGTTCTAACCTGCAACAGGGTTTCAAAACAGAACACATCATCAGGGAAAGAAAGTTTGATTCGTGCCACTTCAGGTACCTGTATAGCAAAGGGTCGTGTGGGGCACTGGATGATACTCTCTTGTACAGCGACGTTCATCTCAATGATCTTGTTGCAAAAATCGGTTATCGTCTTTGCTGGTCTTTTAGCGCTGAATTCAGCCTTTGCGCGCTGGTTGTAAAGGCAAGCGGAGGTTACAGCTTTGAATAATGGAAACTCTATGGATATTCGCCCTGCGGCCACTCTGGCACTGGTAAGAGATACCCCGGAAGGTATCGAGGTACTGTTGTTACAACGCACCTGGAATGCCGTTTTTCTGCCCGGCTTTTATGTTTTCCCCGGCGGCGCGGTGGATCAGCAGGAATCCCGTGGACGCCAGCATGCCGCTGGTCTGAAAGACACGGAGATAAGCCATACCATGAGCCTGAGTGAGGGCGGTGCAGATTATATGCTGGCCGCCGTCCGCGAATGCTTTGAGGAAGCTGGCGTACTGGTGGCCATGGATGCCGACCGGCAACTTATCAGCGGAGACCACCCCGCCCACGATGACCGCAAGGCGGTATTCAAAGGCGAACTGCCCCTTGCCGAACTGTGCCAGCGCCACCAGCTTACAATCCCGCTGGACAGGCTGGCCTATCTGAGCCACTGGATTACCCCTCCCGGCCCTCCCCGGCGTTTTGATACCCGGTTCTTCGTAACCGAAGCGCCAAAAAACCAGTATGTGAGCCACGATGGAGAGGAAACCATCGATCATGTATGGATCCGCCCGGAGCAGGCACTGCAGGAACATCGTGCCGGCACGCGCCTGATGACCTTGCCAACTCTGGGGACACTCAGGGTTTTGCGAGACTTTGATTCTGTGGAAAGCCTCATGCGCTACGCTTGGGCAAACCCTCCCGAACCTTACCCTAGCCAGCCCTGGCCGGCGATCCGTCGCGGCAAGCCGGTGTTTCTGGAGCCGGATTCGCCCGCCTACGCGGAGGCCGTCAAGCTGGACCCGGAAGGTGAAGGCAGTACCAGAGCAGAAATTGTTCCCGGTGAGCCGGTGGAAGTTGCGGCAGGCGTCATTCGCCTGACAGCCCCCAACCCTGGCGTAATGACCGGCCCGGGCACCAATACCTACATTCTGGGCGACAAACGGTTTACCGTGCTCGACCCGGGCCCGGACAATGCGGGGCACATAGAGCGTATTCTTGAGGTGACTGGAGGCAGGATTGATTCGGTGGTGGTCACGCATACCCACCTGGACCACTCGCCGGGCACCCGGGCGCTAAAGGAAAAGACAGGCTGCCGGGTTTACGGTCGATCTGCGCCGGACGGCCCGGGCCAGGATCATAAATTCGCACCGGACGAACAGCCTGAGCACGGGGATTTGATCGAAACCGATGCGGGCATTCTCAAGGTTCTGCACACACCCGGACACGCCTCCAACCACCTGTGCTTTTTGTTGGAAGATCAGCAGCTGCTGTTTTCAGGAGATCACATCATGCAGGGCTCAACGGTGGTTATAAACCCACCCGACGGCGACATGAAAGCCTATCTGGAATCGCTTTACGAGCTGCTGGCAGAACCCATTCGTTTCATCGCGCCGGCCCACGGCTTTGTCATGGGGCAACCGCAAGCCATCATCGACTACCTGATCACCCACCGGATGGCCAGGGAGCACAAGATTGCGCGCGCACTCGCCAAACTTTCACCGGTCACCCTGAAAGACCTCACCAGTAAAGCCTACGGCGACGTGCCAGCGGCCATTCATGGCGTTGCAGCCCGTTCAGCACTGGCGCACCTGTTGAAGCTGGAAGCAGATGGCCGCGCTGTACAGGAAGACGGCCTCTGGCAAGCCACAAAGACTACCTGAGCCCAGCCCACTGGCAGGCGCGCAAAGTGCCTGCCAGTTTCTATTTTTTGGCGATAATATACACCGCGTGCACGATACCGGGGATGTAGCCAAGAATCGTCAGCAGTATGTTGATCCAGAAGTGTTTTCCGATGCCTACCTGCAAAAACACACCCAGTGGCGGTAACAGAATGGCAATAAGAATTCGCAAAAAGTCCATATAGTTAACTTCCTCAGTCGGATATAACTGGATAGATCAGGCTCGCATGTACTCTGCGACCATAACTATTATTGGCAACCTTGTTCATGACTACATCATGAAAATGGCATTAAACCTGTGTTATTGCCATATCCATGACCCTTGGCCAACCTTTATCGTTGGGCCCTGGTGAACAACCCGTGAGGAATCATGCTGTTTTACAGGCTGAAAATGCTGACCACTTTTACAACGCCCCTCTGCTTGCTCATGCTGGCCATGCCCGCTGTATCACTGGCAGACCCGCCCGGGAAAAGCGTCCAGACATCGGCCACCCAGGAAATTTTGCTGGCAGAGTTGGCTGAAGACGAAAACGTTGAAGATGTAGAGCACTCAGAACCACGGCGAAGCCCCACAGAAGCGCCAACGCCCGAAGTGATCCCGGCAGCCGAAGAAGCAGCACCAGTACCCAAGCCAAAGCGTTCAGCAAAACCGAAAAAAGTAGCACCTAATATTGACCTGAAGGAAGTTGCGCCGGCACCTACCCCTGAGCCGCCGAAAGACCCCGCCATTCAGGAGAGCCCAGGCACCGAAGAGCCGGTCGTAATCGACATTCCGGAAGACAAGGCACCCGAACCGGAAGTTAAAGGTCCACAGCCTGCGAAAAACCTGGCTCTGCTTGGCAGCGAAGTCTTGCCTGGCACATCAACACGCCTGGCCTGGTCATCCGGCATTCAGATTGCCGGCTTGTCGCAGCCCACACCGGTATTGGTGGTCAACGGCGTTAATGCCGGCCCAACCCTGTGCCTGACAGGCACCATCCATGGCGACGAGCTGAACGGAATCGAAATTATCCGCCAGACGATGTACGACCTTGATCCGGAAAAACTCAGTGGCAGCGTGGTAGGCATCCCCATTGTGAACCTGCCTGGCTTCCAGCAGGGTAGCCGCTACCTGCCAGATCGCCGCGACCTGAACCGGCACTTCCCTGGCCGCCCGAATGGCAGCCTGGCAGACCGGATTGCCTACTCACTGTTCGAAAATATTATCCGGCACTGCGACATGCTGGTGGATATACATACCGGTTCACTTAAGCGAACCAACCTCCCGCAACTTCGTGCAGACATGAACAACCCCACAGTTGCGGAATTTACCCGGGGGTTTGATCGCATGGCGGTGGTGCACAGTAGTGGGTCACCCGGAATGCTGCGCACCGCTGCGGTTGATGTGGGCATCCGTTCAGTCACCCTGGAAGCGGGCGAATCCCATCGTATTCAGGAGCATCAGATCAAGGCAGGCGTAAACAGCCTCACCAGCCTGATGGAAAAACAGGGCATGATCTCGCGGATGTTCGTGTGGGGCGACCCACAACCTGTGTACTACAACTCTGCGTGGGTGCGCGCCAATGACGGCGGCATTCTGTTCAGCAAGGTCAAGCTGGGCGCGAAAGTAACCAAGGGGCAGATTCTTGGCTATGTGGCTGATCCGATCACCAACGCCCAGTACCCTATCCACTCCAACAGCGATGGCCGAATCATTGGCATGGCGGTAGATCAGGTGGTCATGGCGGGCTTTGCCGCCTACCACATAGGCACAGAAGCCAAGGTTCCAGGAGAGTAACGCTCAGGGCTATGGCTGGCGGCCACTCAAAGCCGATTCGATTCGCTGCAGCACCTCGGCCAGCACAGCCTTGGGGCAGCCGATATTGAGCCGCATGAAACCGCTGCCCTGTTCACCAAACGAGATGCCGGGGTTCATACCCACTCCGGCGTCCTGCACGAAAAACCGTTTCAATGCCGCGTCATCCAGCCCCATATCCCGGCAATCCAGCCACACCAGGTAGGTCCCTTCTGGCGCACGGGTTTTAATGCCGGGCAAGCGCGCGTTAACCGTGTCGACTACAAAGTCCCGGTTCTTCTGCAAATACGCCATCAGATCGCTCAGCCAGGGCCCACCAAAACGGTAGCCGGCTTCAAATCCTGCAATGCTGAACGGATTGCACTGGGGCAGGTGCAGGGAATCGAACACCGCTTGCATGGCATTGCGTTGTTCCCTGTCCGGAATGACAAGGGCAGACAGTCCAAGCCCCGGTATGTTAAAGCTTTTGCTGGGCGCGATGGCCGTAATCAGCGCATCGCCGGGTTGCGCAAGTGTTGCCAGCATCCGGTGCCGGGGCATATCGGCAAAGGTAAGGTCGCAGTGGATTTCATCTGAGATGACCACCAGATCATGGCGCCGGGCAATATCCAGAACGGCTTCCAGTTCTTGCACCGACCAGATGCGCCCAACAGGATTATGGGGTGAGCACAGCATCAGCAGGCGGGCATCCGGGCGCGCAGCGCAAGCTTCCAGGTGCTCCAGATCCATCCGGTAGTAACCGGTTTCATCGCAAACCAGTGGATTTTCAATAATCTCGCGCCCACTCAAGCGAACCGAGCTGAAAAACGGCGGGTACACCGGCGGCTGAACAATCACGCCTTCACCCGGGGCTGCATAAGCCATACAGGCGGCATGCAAGGACGGCACAACCCCCGGGGCCATTAATATCCAGTGGCGTTTGATTTCCCAACCGTGCCGTTCACGAAACCAGTCCATCACTGACTGGTACAGGCTATCGGGGAAAAGCGTATAACCATAAACCGGGTGTGCGGCACGCTCTGAAAGCGCGCGAGTAACGGCCTCTGGCGCGGCGAAATCCATGTCTGCCACCCACACTGGAATCACATCCTCTCGGCCAAATACCGCCTTGCGGACATCGAGTTTTACCGAACAGGTATCTTGGCGATTAAGAGGCTGATCAAACGGGCTTGTCACTGGTAAACTCCATAACCGATTAGCAATCCAGGTATCCGGGCTATTGTGGTCGGGTAACACTACCACCGCAACCAACCTGCGGCGCCTATTGGAGCTTTCGATGATTGGCCAGATTCTCTCGACCCTTCTACCGGTCTTTCTTATAGCTGGCTGCGGTGCCCTTTACGGTCGGTTTCGCACCCCGGATATTCGCGGGTTAAACGTTCTGAACATGGAACTGTTTGTGCCCATGCTGGTGTTTGCAGTGCTGGCCGACCAGCAAGCGCCGCTGCAGGATTACGCCGGGCTGGCGCTGGCTGCGACGGTGGTGGTGCTGGGTTCGGGTATTGTTCTGTATCCGCTGGCCCGGGTTCTTAACCTGAATCTGAAAACCTTTTTGCCCCCCATGATGTTCAACAACTCCGGCAACATGGGAATCCCACTGCTGGTTCTTGCCTTTGGTGAGGCGGCGCTACCCGCAGCCATCGTGCTCTTCATTGTAGAAATGCTGCTGCACTTTTCCGTGGGTCTATACATGCTGGACCCACACACATCCATATTGCAGCGTCTGAGACTGCCCATTGTATTTGCCAGTATTGCGGGGCTGGCCGTTAATCTATCGGGCGTTAGCCTTCCCGTCTGGCTGCTTCACTCCCTGAACATGCTCGGGGAAATCTGCATACCGCTGATGTTGTTTACCCTCGGCGTGCGTATGCTGGATATCGACTTCAGTGACTGGAAACTGGGCATGCTGGGCGCCATTGCCTGCCCGGTCAGTGGGCTATTGCTGGCCTGGCCGATGATTGCACTTCTGGATCTCCCCGGCCTTCAAATTGCCTCTCTCTGGGTTTTCGCGGCCCTGCCCCCTGCTGTGCTCAACTACATGGTGGCAGAGCAGTATCAGCAAGAGCCCCATAAAGTGGCCTCTCTCGTACTATTAAGTAACCTCGGCAGCCTTATTGTTATGCCCATTGTGCTCGGGCTGGTTTTTGCCGCCGGTTACATCTGAGGAAATAGTGAATGTCTGAAACCATTGCGGTGGTTCGCGCCTCCCGCCCTAACTTCCTGATTCTTGCGCCTTTGTGTGTCGGGCTGGGCGTTGCCGTGGCCTGGCACCAAGGCGAGCCACCGGCGCTGCTGGACACGCTGCTGGTTTTTGTGGGTGCACTGCTGGCCCACGCTGCGGTAAACCTGCTCAATGAATATGAGGATTTTGTGTCCGGGCTGGACCTGATTACCACCCGCACCCCGTTTTCCGGTGGCAGCGGCGCTCTCCCGGAGGTGCCGGGCGCAGCAAAGCGTGTACTGGCTGCTGCTCTTGGAACCCTGGCTCTGGTTATTCTTATTGGGCTCTACTTTCTCTGGCAGCGCGGGCTTCCCATGTTGATTCTGGGCACCGCCGGCATTGCACTTGTGGTTACCTATACCCGCTGGATTACCCGCTCTCCGTTACTGTGCCTGTTTGCACCGGGCATAGGTTTCGGGACGGTGATGGTTCTTGGCACACTGGTGGCGCTCGGGGCCCGGCTTGATGCCACCGCCATTACAGTATCGGTGATCAGCCTGCTTCTGGTGAGCGAGTTACTGTTGATCAACCAGATTCCCGATGTCGAAGCCGATCGAAAGATAGGGCGCCGCCATCTGGTGGTTACCCTTGGCACCAGCGCCGCTGCCCGGCTGGTATCCGCATTGTTTCTCTCGGGTTATGTCGTTTTGGTAATGGGCATACTCACTGGCTGGTTGCCATTGCCGTCTATACTGTCATTAGCAACGGCGCCCTTCGCGTTCTGGCTTGCCTGCAAACTGCCAGGTGCCCTTGAGCAGCCAGATACACTGAACACCTTGCTGGGTACCAACGTAGCCATTCTTCTGGCCACCTTGGCCCTGCTGATTGTTGGCCTGAGCCTGTAGCCAGAGGCGCCGGCACAGACCTACCCACGCGCAGCCCTTGCATGTGGGGGGACTTTGGCCGAAGGTTAAACTGAAATTCGCTGAATTTTTATCCACGATATGGAGGTCTGCCCGTGAGTGTACTTTTACTGCTCATCAGTGCCCTGGCTCTTATCTATGTGGGAGTTGGCGGCACCACAGCCGCTGTGGTGATGTCTGCCGCAACCCTGATTGGCCTGATCCAGGACGAGTGGCACATTGCCAGCATTCTGTTTGGCGGCCTTTTTCTGGCTCTTGCCCTGATTCTGGTTATTCCCAGCGATATGCGTCTTGATAAATTCAGTCGCCCACTACTGGGGTGGGTTCGCAGCCGCCTTCCCAAGCTGTCTTCAACCGAAGAAGAAGCCCTCAAATCCGGCTCTGTGGATTGGGATGGCGAACTGTTCTCTGGCAAGCCTGAATGGTCAAAACTGCTGGATGCAAAACCTGCACACCTGACCAGCGAAGAACAGGCCTTTCTCGACGGCCCGGTAGAAAAACTCTGCGGCATGCTCGATGACTGGAAGATCACCCACGAAGACTATGACCTGCCGGACAAGGTCTGGAAATTTATCCGAGAGAACGGCTTTTTCGGCCTGGTGATTCCGAAAGAAGACGGCGGCATGGGCTTCTCCAACACGGCCCATTCTGAAATCGTCATGAAGATTTCTACCCGCAGCGTATCGGCTGCGGTTACCGTGATGGTACCCAACTCCCTCGGCCCGGGTGAGTTGCTGATGCATTACGGCACCGACGAACAGAAAAAGCACTACCTGCCAAGGCTATCCGGCGGTGAAGAGATTCCCTGCTTTGCCCTCACATCGCCCATTGCGGGTTCCGATGCAGGCGCCATTCCCGACAAAGGCATCGTATGCAAAGGCCAATGGAACGGCGAAGAAGTTCTGGGCCTGAAAGTTACCTGGAACAAACGCTATATCACCCTGGCACCGGTGGCGACGCTGATTGGCCTGGCCATCAAAGTGTACGACCCGGAAAATCTGCTGGGCGATAACGAAGAAATAGGCGTGACCTGTGTGCTGGTGCCGCGGGAAACCGAAGGCGTTCACGCAGGCGCCCGACACCTGCCGATGAATACTGTGTTCATGAATGGGCCTACGTGGGGCACCGAGGTGTTTATTCCCATGGATCAGGTCATCGGTGGCCAGGACATGCTCGGCAAAGGCTGGACCATGCTGCTGGAATGCCTGTCTATCGGACGCTCCATTTCCCTGCCCGCGCTGGGCACAGGTGCCGGCAAGGTTGCCAGCCTGGCAACCGGTTCCTACGCTTATACCCGCGAGCAATTCGGCCGTTCCATCAGCCAGTTTGAAGGTGTTCAGGAGGCTCTGGAACCCATTGCCGGCTACACCTACATGATGGATGCCGCCCGCCTGCTGACCTCCGGCATGCTGGACAGGGGCGTGCGGCCCGCGGTGCCTTCTGCCCTGTTGAAATACCGCAACACAGACCTTATGCGGATAGTGATCAACCACGCCATGGATGTGGTCGCCGGTCGCGGCGTTATTACCGGCCCCCGCAACTTCATGGCCCGCGCCTATAACGCTGTCCCCATTGGCATTACGGTAGAAGGCGCAAACATTCTGACCCGCAGCCTGATGGTGTTTGGTCAGGGCGCGATCCGCTGCCACCCGTTTATTGTTGATGAAATTGCAGCGGCAGATATGAAAGACGAAGATCAGGCGGCGAAGACGTTCGACGGCATCTTCTACAAACACCTGGCTCACACCACACGGAACGCTTTGAGAGCCCTGGTTCTTGCCCTCTCCGGCGGGTTGTTTGAAACAGTGCCGCGTCAGGGAAACATCCGTTCATATTACCGCCAGCTTGCCCGCTTCTCGGCGGCGTTTGCACTAATGACAGATGTAACCCTGCTCTCGGTAGGCGGAGGTCTGAAAGCCCGACAGCGCCTCTCCGGGCGCATGGCAGACTGCCTGGTGCAGCTGTACTACGCGACGGCCGTAATCAAGCAATGGCACGAGGAAGGCTACCCTGCCGACCAGCGCCCGCTGGTGGAATGGTGCCTGCAAACCTGCCTGCAGAACTTGCAGAACTCCATGCGTGAAGCCATCACCAAATTCCCTGTACCCGCTCTTCGCTGGCCAATGCGCCTGTTGGTGTTTCCGTTGGGTGCGACCGGTCTGAACGGGCCGGATGACAAGCTTGGCGCCCAAGTGGCTGCCAGCATCGTTAAAGACACACCACTGCGCCAGCGCATCAGCCGCGGCGCTTATACCACAATGGATCCGAAGGACCCTCTTGGTCGGGTTCTGAATGCCTACAAGCTGGCAAACGAAACCGCCGCTGTCCGTGGCCGCATGCACGAAGCCATTCGTAATCGTGATAAAGACGATCTGGACGAAGTGACACTGCTGATGGGCCATGAGCGCAAAAAGCTGGTGGACTGGGCCTGCGCAGAAGGCGTTGTGAAAACAGAAGAGCGTGAGAAGCTTGAGGAAGCACTGACGGCTTTATACGACGTTATCCGGGTGGATGCTTTCGATGAAGAAGGCTTGAAAGCTCTGTCCCGATGCGCCAAGGGTAAACGCAAAGTAATTGAGCGCCCCGGCACCAAGTAAGTTCACAGGCTGTGGCCAGCGCTTTCAAATGCTGGCCACTGGCCTTATGGCTCACTGGCTATGCCCGGGACCCGTCCTGGTATACCGGCCAGTGATCAACAATCTTGCCATTGCGCATAGCCAGTATGTCGCCAAACTGCAGCAATACTGCCTCGCTCTGTTGCGGGCGCAAAAACACCTGGTCGTTCACTTCAAGCCCCACTCCCGGCGAGGCCGTTACCAGCTCCTGGTTCGAGCTTCTGCCATACAGGCTATTGCTCTGCAGGCCCTCTGGCGCAACAAAGTCCGCCAGCCAGTTACCGCCATACATAAAGTAGCTGGCGCGCTGGTTAACATCCCACCAAGAGAAGATTCTGGATTTCCCATCAAGCGCTGGAATATTCACCGGCCCCGCGGATTTCAGCACCGGGCTGGCAATAAAGGCCGCGGGAATGTGATCACTCAATGAAGGCAAATCAAAGTGAGTGGGCATCACCATGGCAGAGCCCACCGCCAACTCTGTACTCAGGGTTTCAGTTTCGTGCAGCCGATAACTTGGACTGCCAGCTGTATTCAGTGCCAAGCCATCCCGCCATAATGCCGGGTAGTGATTTTTTGTGAAATCAACAAAGCCCTGATAGCGGGTCATCACCTTGCCTAGCAGCGTTTCCGGAGAACCAAGAACCGAGGGCAACTCCATACCCACAAACGGGTCGTAACCCATAAACCCGGAGAACTCGAGCTGCTCCGGGTTGTCGGCAATCAAACCAAGCAACACATTCAAGGTATCCATATCGGCCACACCACCGCGGTGCAGGCCTACGTCCAACTCAATATTGATCCGGAACCTGCTGTTGCGTGCTTGTGCTATCTGCAAGTACTCCTGCAAGCGCTCAGGCGCATCAATCAGCCACTGGATTCGCGCTGTGGGATCAGCCTGCCCCTGATGCTGCTGGTAGAACACCTCAACGGATCGGGCTGGCAGCGGCTTGCCCAGCAATATATCTGCTTGCGGAAAATATTCGGCGGTCTGATTCAGGAAAGGTTGGTGAAACGACATCAGTTTGTCTGTTCCGGTACGGTTGGCAATGTACTCCAACAAACCGCGCGCCGGCAGCGACTTTTCAACCAGTCGCAAGGCCTTGCCGCTGCGTTGCAGGGAGGCTTTAACCACATCAATGTTGTGATCCAGGCGATCCAGATCCACCAGCAATACAGGCCGCATGGGCCCGGCACGTTTCAGCTCCGCGTTCAGCGCCTCAAAGTAAGCCGTGTAAGGTTTGCCCTTATCTCCAGGTCGCAGCAAGGCAGCGCCGGTCAGTATGGCCGCACCACCCAGCAGGCCGGTGAACAGAAAACCACGACGATTCACAATACCTTCTCCTTCACTATCTCCTTCACGCGCCCAGAATTGAGCGCAAGTGGGCATTCAGGAACCTGCCCTGGGGATCGAGGCTCTCGCGCAGCCCGGTAAACTCGCGCCACTGTGGGTACAACTTTTCCAGATGCCGTGCATTCAGCGTATGCAGCTTGCCCCAATGGGGTCTGCCGTCGTACTTCCAGAAGATCGGCTCTATGGCCGCAAACAGGTTGTGATAATCCATGCTGTAGTGCTGGTGCACAGAAATGGCGCAACTGTCGCGCCCCTGGAACATACTCAAAGGCACATCGTCAGCCTGCACATAACGGTATTCCAGCGGGAACCAGGTGGGTAAATCATTGCGCTCTATCAGTTGCAGAATCTCCCGCAGGCAGGCAGGGCCATGCTCCGCAGGCACTGAGTATTCCATTTCGTTAAAACGCACCGAGCGCACGTTGGAATAGATCTCGTAGGATTCGCCAATACGCTCATCAAAGGTGGCAAGGTGCCGCAGGTTGTTCAGCAAAAACCGGCGGGCCGAGGGGAAGTCGCTGCCATATTTGTCGAGTTTCTCCAGCAGAGTCACAAACTCATTGCCACCGCTTTCAGCCTTGTTTACCGGCGGTGTAGCCGGCTCTTCAGTTTCGTTCAGGGCAATCGCCAGGGCATAGTCTGAATGGGTAATCACCAGCATTTCCCAGTGCTGGTTTTCAGACACATGCTTATCAATATCCGCCAGCAAGTCTTCTGTTTTGGCCACCCACATGGTTTCCCGAAGACGGTAGCCTGGCCGGTTCTGCATGGTCAGCTTGGTAATTACCCCGAGCGACCCCATGGATACGCGGGCAGCATGGAACACCTCCGGGTTACGTGTGGCATCGCAGTCCAAGACCTCACCGCTCGCAGTTACTAGCTGCAACCCTTTGATGTAGCTGGAGTACGAACCGTATTTAATGCCGGTACCATGGGTGGATGTAGCAACGGCGCCACCCAGCGTCTGGTGATCAATATCCGCCATATTGATAAAGCCCTGGCCAACATCGTTCAGCGCCATGCCCATCAGTGCCATGGAAGTGCCCGCACCAAACTCCGCCTGGTGGGTTTCTGAATCATGGCTTAACATGCCACCAAAATAGCCCAGGGAAAGCAGGGTGTCGTCAGTCGGCACCAGCGGGCTGAATGAATGCCCTGCTCCAACCGGGCGAATGGTTCCCGTACTTTGGGCAATAACACTGACCAACTCGCCGAGTGATTTGGGAGTTATCTGCTGTGCTGGCAAGCAGGTCTGCACGCCCGACCAGTTGCGCCAGGGCTGCATGCGTTGAGGGTTGAGAACTTGTGCAAGTGCGGCCTGACTGCCAAGCGCACCCAAAGCACCGAGGGCGCCGGCGTATTGGAGAAACTGGCGACGATTTAAAGACATGTTGGGTTCCTGTTTACAACTTCTGCGTGAGGCGCAGTTTTATTTCTGTTGAGGCAAGGATACCCGCTGCAACATCATTCTCCGATAGCACCAGCGCCGGAAAGGCCGACACAAAGGGTCAATTTTACATCATTGTGACCTGAGTCCCCCTCTGATGGCTTCATCCACCAGCCAACCCCTCAGCAGCTGAATGCTTCGTTCCCTTCGCCGGCTGGTTTTCCAGGCAAAATAGAACCGGTCGCCGGTCACCAGCGGGTGGCAAGGCAAGCGCACAAACTCTTCTGAATCCTTACGGGTACTCAACATGTAGTCGTTGGTCAGCGCTATACCCTGGTGATAGCGCGCCGCCTCCAGCGCCAGCAACATGTGGCTGAAATGCTGTACGCGAGCGCCGGAAGGCAGGGATTCATCCACGGTTTGATACCAGGCTTCCCAGTCGCCAGCGGCTTTGTCGTAAATACTGTGGGTAGATAACAGGGGGAAGCGGGCTATCTCCGCCGGAGTCATGGCTGGTTCATCATGGCCGGTCACATCGGTTTCCCGCCCTAACTCTCTGCAGATGCGCTGCCAATAATCCTGACTGCACACGGGGAAAAGCCGCTCCACATACAAAAGCTCGTAACTGTATGCTGGGGAATCCCTGTGGATGGTAATAAAGCAGTCTGCTACCCGATCAGACAGCACCGGGTTTTCACTGGTCATTTCCAGCGCCAGTTCTACCTGCGGGTGCTGCCGTTGCAAGTCTGGCAACCTTGGTACCAGCCAGCGCACGGCGAAGGAACTGAACAGCGCGAGCCGTAACCGGGACTCTTCATGCCCCAGCAGTTTTTCACTGGCCCGCTCGATTTGCAGCAACGCGGTACTGACAGCATCCAGATACTGCCGCCCCTCATCGGTCAACGCGAGTGTGCGCCCGCTGCGCCAGAACAGCTGCTCACCCAGGTAGGTTTCCAGTTGTTTGATCTGATGGCTCACCGCACTCTGGCTGACCGCCAATTCCTCGGCAGCCATTGAAAAGCTGTTGAGGCGAGCAACCGCTTCAAATACGGGCAATGCTTTGAGAGGGGGCAGCTTCATTATCTATTTTTCTAATACCTGGCGAATAAACATCATTTTATCGGATATTAAAACCCATGTAGGCTACAACTGCCACTTCCCATATGTGCGTTTTATTTCACCCCGAGTTTCAGGATAAGAAAGCATGTCAGGTAAAACCGTAAACAGCGCCATTCTTTTGCTTGTGCTTGGCAACGCCATGGCGCTGATATCTGACGTGTTTATCAAGCTCATGGAGCCGGGCGCACCGATTCTGCAGTTCGCATTTCTACGCTGCCTTATCACCCTTGTTTTCTTGCTGCCTTTGGCCCGCAAGATCGACCGGAACAACCTGTTCTCCGG
Source organism: Marinobacter sp. DY40_1A1 (assembly GCF_016597815.1). GTDB lineage: Bacteria > Pseudomonadota > Gammaproteobacteria > Pseudomonadales > Oleiphilaceae > Marinobacter > Marinobacter xiaoshiensis. The sequence continues at coordinate 531,567 of NZ_VCHA01000002.1, forward strand.
CATCAAAGTACACGCCATCAGGGCGCACGTTCATCTGGTAGGCCTGCTGTGCATGATCGTTGCCTTGAGCAACCTGCCTCTGGCCACGGCCAACGCCGTATTTTACGCGGCACCGATTCTGGTGATGGTGTTTTCGGTGGTTATCTTCCGGGAGTCACTGTCGCCACTGAGTGTGCTTGCAGTCTTCAGCGGCTTTGCAGGCATCATCGTTATCCTGCGCCCGGTGGAGTTCAACTGGGCGGTTGTGGCGGCGCTGGGATCTGCCCTCACACTGGCAATCAACGCGGTGATGGTGCGCAAGTTACCCAAGGGCCAGAGCACTGTGCACAAGCTGTTTCTCAACTACCTGTTGGTTATCCCGGTGTCTGGGCTACTGGCAGTGTGGGAGTGGCAACAGGGTGCAATATGGCACCCGGAAATTCTGTTTACAGCGGCGGCTTCTGCGTTTTTCATTCTGGGTTACAACATTACCGTTTTGCTGGCTTACAGGCAGGTAGATGCAAACCAGGTAACCAGTGCGGAATATACGGGGCTGATTTGGGCAGTAGCTATTGGCTGGATCTGGTTTAACGAGGTGCCCGACTGGTGGTTCCTGGTGGGCAGCTTGATGGTTGTTGTGCCGCTGGTGATGATCGGCCTGAACCAGCGCCGTAAATCACCTCCCAGAGGCTTTAATCCTGCTACCCGAGATGATCAACAAGCGGCCACCGCCAAAGCCTGACGCAACTGAGGGCGGGGCACCTTCCGAAACACGCTGTGAATACGTCCGTGTACGCTTGGCTCCGCCATCCCTGGCTCCGCACAGTTTCGGAAGGTGCCCCGCCCTCGGTTGCTTACTCGGAATTACAGGTCTTCCTCAGGAGCTTTCTTGAGGCACGACTCAATTGCGAAAGTATGAGTACACTCATCACCCAGTGCGCGCAATGACTCAGCGAGCCTGAGCAGGTATTCGGAGTTTGGGCCACTCGGACCAACCGCAGAAGCAATCTGGCGGGCTATATCCGCATCCGGCGCCTCGCCAAGGAAGGCTTCGTTGTCCTCAGTGGCAATGTAAACCAGCCCCTCACCATGACTGCCGTTATCGAACGTCAACGTTGTTGTGAATCGCAGATAGCCGTTCTTCTCCCGTACATCCAAATGCTCGAACACCTTCGGTGACACCCGGAAGGCCATACCTTTGCACTTGGCACCCGGCTGCTCGATCAGAGTCACCACACGCCCTGGCGCTTCCGGAGTACCGCGGTGATCGTGAGATCCCTGCCAGAACCGACGGGCCCAGCCCTGAATAGACGCTGGGCGTTTTTCCAAATACGGGAAGTCGACTTTATAGATGAGCGAACCATAACCAAACAACCAGATCGACTCGATGCCGGAAAAATCCTGTCGGTTGCGGTTGTGCTCTGTGGTGTCAGCGGACATTGAGCCCCCTTATGCTCCCATCAAACCGGAACTGGCGATAAAGCCTGTAATGCCTGTCAGTACAATTTCTGCTGCCATGGCCGAGAGTACCAGACCACTGATTTTGGAGAGTATGTTGAGGCCGGTTTTACCCAGAGCTTTTTCCAGGTAGCCAGACAAGTGCAGCAATATGCCCAGAATCAGCAGGCCGGAAAGCAGGCCCAGCAGACCTCCTGCCACTTCCGGAGCCTGTTTGAGTTCAGCACCGTATACCAGAATAGCACCGATGGTAGCGGGGCCAATCATCACTGGAACGGCCAAGGGCACCACAGCGATGTCGTCGCGCTCTTCCTCTGGTAGGCCAGTGGCATGGTTGCGGGTGCCGCTGGTGACCAGGCTGATGGCAGTGAGGAACAGCAGTGTGCCGGCACCAATGCGGAAAGAGTTCAGAGTAATGCCAATGGCGCTGAACAGCACCGGGCCGCCGAAGAACAACAAGACACCCATTATGGATGCAGCAATGCACGCCCGGCGAATGATCGAGGCTTTTTCAGCTGCGGGCAAACCGCGGGTCAAGGCGATAAACATGGACACCGCAAAGAAAGGCGCCAGCAGAAACAGAAAGCGAATGGTGCTGCTGATATAGGTGCTGAAAAACATCTCAATCATCGAAAAAATTCCGGTATGTGCAAAAACGCAAAGCATAGCGCCTTATCCGGATTTCTGCCGTACGCAACAGAACGTATGGCAGGCAAAGTCCTGAGCTTGCACTAGGATGAAGGTAGTTCTCCTTCCTTTCATCGGTTCAAACACAGGGCGTTTGCATCATGAAGATTGGCATTCCAAAAGAGATATTCACAGACGAACGGCGAGTTGCAGCCACACCGCCTTCCGTACACAAACTGATCAACCTGGGCTATGAGGTAAGAGTTGAATCCGGCGCAGGCGAAGCGGCGCACTATCGCGACGAAGCTTATGAAGCCGTTGGCGCTTCCATTGCCGCGGATGCTCAATCCCTTTGGCGCGAGGCAGATATCATTCTGAAGGTTCGCGCACCCATGCTGAACCCGGCTCTGGGCAAGCATGAGGCCGACCTGATGAAGGAAGGGGGCTTTCTCATCAGCTACATCTGGCCCGCCCAGAACGCCGAGCTTCTTAACCAGCTGGCGGCCCGTAACATCACCACCTTTGCCATCGACAGCCTGCCCCGCATAAGCCGGGCCCAGAAAATGGATGCTCTGAGCGCCATGGCGAACATCGCCGGGTATCGTGCGGTGGTAGAAGCCGCCAATCACTTCGGACGCTTTTTCACAGGCCAGATAACGGCAGCAGGCAAGGTGCCGCCAGCCAAAGTAATGGTAATCGGCGCCGGCGTGGCCGGGCTTGCGGCGGTGGGCGCAGCCAATAGTCTGGGGGCCATCGTCCGGGCCTTCGACACCCGGCTGGAAGTGAAGGAACAGATTGAAAGCATGGGCGCCGAATTTCTGCAGCTGGATTTTGGCGAGGAAGAAGGCAGTGGTGCAGGCGGTTACGCCAAGCAGATGAGCGACGAGTTTATCAAGGCGGAAATGGCGCTGTTCGCAGAACAAGCCAAAGAGGTAGATATCATCATTACCACCGCCCTGATTCCCGGTAAGCCGGCGCCGAAACTGATCACGGCGGAGATGGTGAAATCCATGAAGCCCGGCAGCGTGATTGTGGATCTGGCATCGGAACGAGGCGGCAATTGCGAGCTTACCGAGCCCGGAAAAATTGTCGAGCAGCACGACGTTACGCTGATCGGCTACACGGATCTTCCCAGCCGTATGGCCAAGGTGGCCAGCGATCTCTATGCCACCAACCTGTTTCATCTGGTGACTGAACTGACACCGGAGAAAGACGGCCAGCCAAAAGTGAACATGGAGGACGACGTGATTCGTGGCCTTACGGTGGTGCTGGGCAAGGACGTAACCTGGCCGCCACCGCAGCCGCAAACACCCACCAGCCCCAAGCCTGCACCAGGCACAGAAGAACCTTCGGCAGAACAAAAAGCGGCGGCACACAAGGAATCCCAACGCCGTAGCCTGATCGGTAAGGGGGCCGTGTTGGTCGTCACCCTTGCGGCACTTTATGGCGTTGGCGCCTATGCACCGGAAAGCTTCCTGCGGCACTTCACCGTGTTCGTGCTGGCGTGTTTTATCGGCTGGCAGGTGGTGTGGAACGTCACGGCGTCCCTGCACACACCCCTGATGAGTGTCACCAACGCCATCAGTGGCATTATCGTGATTGGTGCCATGTTGCACCTGGCCCAGGCAGAGAATGCCGTGGTCGGAGTTCTGGCGTTTGTGGCGGTGCTGATTGCCAGCATCAACGTTGGGGGTGGCTTCCGGGTTACCCATCGCATGCTCAAAATGTTCCGCAAATAGGAGGCGACCACCATGAGTACAGGACTCGTTAGTGTGGCCTATGTGGTCGCCAGCGTATTGTTTATCCTCAGCCTGGGAGGCCTGAGCAATCAGGAATCCGCACGCCGGGGCAATCTTTACGGGGTAGCCGGCATTCTCATTGCATTGGTCGCCACCATGGCCAGCGTCAGTGACAGTGGGCTTGTTGCCATCGTGATTGCGGTGCTGGTGGGTGCCAGCATTGGCATCGCCATTGCCAACAAGGTAGAAATGACCCAGATGCCACAGCTGGTGGCGCTGCTGCACAGCTTTGTCGGTTTGGCCGCCGTGCTGGTGGGCTTCACTGGCTACATCGAGCCGCTGATTCACACCACAGGTGCCGAGCACACCATCAAACTGGTGGAAGTGTTTGTGGGCATCTTTATCGGTGCCGTTACCTTCACCGGCTCGCTGGTGGCCTGCGGCAAGCTGGATGGCCGTATCGACAGCAAGGCTCTCACCCTCCCCGGCCGGCATCTGATGAATCTGGCTGCGATAGCGGTGTCGATTCTGCTGGGCGCCTGGTTCCTGGGTACCGAAAGCATGGCGCTGGGCATACTTGCTCTGGTGCTTATGACGATCGTGGCGGCAGTGTTGGGCATTCACCTCATTATGGCCATTGGCGGTGCCGACATGCCGGTGGTGGTGTCGATGCTGAACAGTTATTCCGGCTGGGCCGCAGCGTCCATCGGGTTCATGCTGGGCAACGACCTGTTGATCGTGACCGGTGCACTGGTGGGCAGCAGCGGCGCCATTCTCAGTTACATAATGTGCAAGGCCATGAACCGGTCGTTCATCAGTGTAATCCTCGGCGGATTCGGCCAAACCAGCAGCAGTTCTGCAAGCGCAGACCCTGACGATCGAACAGCATTGGAAGCCAGCGCAGACGAAGTGTGCGAGGAGTTACGCAATGCTGATTCCGTCATTATCGTACCGGGTTACGGCATGGCGGTGGCGCAGGCTCAGAGTGGGGTGAGCGACATGACCAAACTGTTGCGGGAGCGTGGCGTGGATGTGCGCTTTGGCATCCACCCCGTAGCCGGTCGACTCCCCGGCCACATGAACGTGCTGCTGGCAGAAGCCCATGTGCCCTACGACATAGTGCTGGAGATGGACGAAATCAACGAGGATTTCCCAACCACAGACGTGGTGCTGGTTATTGGAGCCAACGACACGGTGAACCCTGCCGCAGCAGAAGACCCGGGCAGCCCGATTGCAGGCATGCCGGTACTGGAGGTGTGGAAAGCACGGCAGGTAGTGATTCTTAAACGGGGCATGGCAACGGGTTATTCCGGTGTGGAAAACCCGCTGTTCTTCAAGGACAACGCCCGCATGCTATTTGGCGATGCCAAAGACAGCATCGACAAGCTTGTTAGTGGGCTGAGGGACTAAGCCCGCTTACTCGGTGGTGTTAAAAACGTAAGAAGCTACGGTTCCGTCGGGATTGAACCGAACTACCAGATCCGTAGTTTCTGCATCGCCGAAGGCAGACCAGCGGTACTTGCCGTAAGTCCAGGTGCGCTTGCCGTCTTCAACGCCTGTGCGCCAAGGCTCCCCAAACATTTCCTGAATCTCGGCCCGGGTGGTTTCACCCTGGGTAATCTGGTCAATATTGTGTGTGGAAAAATCCTTACCCACCGTCGCACAACCTGCAAACGCCAGCAGGCTCGCAAGCATCAGCACTGACAGACTGTTCTTAAAAGACATTACCGTTCCTCCCGTGAAATTCCACCCATAAAAAAACACCCCCATCATACGCTCAGACAATGGGGGTGTGCTGTTACAGACAGGAAATATTCAGTCCAGTCTCAGTATAGTTTGGTGAGGGATTTGCGGGCGAAATCGTCCACTTCGCCAAGCCGTCCTTCCTGCACTTTGGTCAGCCATTCCGGGTCCTGTAGAAGTGCGCGGCCCACGGCAATCAGTTCAAATTCGTGGTTGTTCATGCGCTCTACCAGCTCGTCGATACCCGACTGCTCTACCGACTCTTGCTTGCTGGCCATTGTGCCACTGATGAAATCTTCGGTCAGGCCAACGCTGCCAACCGACATGGTGGGCTTGCCAGACAGCTTCTGCGTCCAGCCTGCCAGGTTAAGGTTGGAACCTTCAAACTCCGGCTCCCAGAAACGGCGGGTTGATGCGTGGAAAATATCCACACCGGCTTCAACCAGCGGCTTCAGGAACTGTTCCAACTCTTCCGGGCTGTTAACCAGTTTTGCTTCGTAATCCTGCTGCTTCCACTGCGAGAAGCGCAGCATGATGGGGAACTCCGGGCCTACTCGGTGGCGAACCGCTTCTACTATTTCTACAACGAAGCGCAGGCGATTTTCCATGCTGCCGCCGTATTCATCATCCCGCTGGTTGGTGCCTTCCCACAGGAACTGGTCCAGCAGATAGCCGTGAGCGCCGTGAATCTCTACGCCGTCAAACCCGAGTGCTTTGGCATCCTGTGCGGCATCTGCGAATGCCTTGACCACATCCGCAATATCCTCTTTGCTCATCGCCTTACCGTTTGGCTTTCCTGGCGCAAACAACCCTGATGGGCTGTAGCCGGGAACGGAAGGATCTGGCTCTGTGCCTTCTTTACGCACCGCACCCACGTGCCAAAGCTGCGGAAAAATGGCTCCGCCAGCTTCGTGTACAGCATCTACCACGTTTTTCCAGCCAGCCAAGGCTTCTTCACCATGAAACTGGGGCACATTGGGGTAGCCATTGGCACCGGCATGATTCACCGTTGTGCCTTCCGTGATGATAAGGCCAACGCCTGCTTCGGCCCGGCGCTGGTAATAAGCCACTACGTTCTCCCCCGGCACGCCTTTGGGCGAGAAATTGCGGGTCATTGGCGCCATGGCGACCCGATTGCGCAGCGTGAGGTTGTGAATATCAAAGGGTTGAAACATAGGGCCCAGGTTGGTGGTCATCAGTGGCTACTCCGTAGAAGTTCAATGTTGGCGATGACTATTGATTAGCGAGGCACGGCCGCTTGGTAGCTACCTCACTAATTTGGTCTCTTAACGCAACTTTATTTAATCTGGTTTTAAGATGCAACCTTATTATGTACACTTCTTCCCATGGCCAGAAAACGTTTTGATGACTCCAACTGCTCCGTCGCCCGTGCCCTGAACCAGGTGGGTGACTGGTGGTCCCTGCTTATCGTACTGCACGCTATGTACGGTACCCGCCGTTTTGTGGACTTTCAGCAAGAGCTGGGCATTGCCAAAAATATCTTGTGCGACCGCCTGGCCCGATTAGTAGATAACGGCGTACTGAAAAAAGTAGATGTGGGCGAGCACGGCTCCCGTTTTGAGTACCGGCTTACCGAGAAAGGCCGGGATCTGTTCCCTGTTGTTATTGCTCTGCGCCAATGGGGAGACCAGTGGAACCCGGCACCCGACGAGACACCGCTGGATCTTAGGGATAAAGCCACAGGGCAGCCAATACAAACCGTTCAGGTGCAAAACGCCGAAGGTAATCCAGTCACTGTGCGTGATGTGTTTGTTTCCGGTGACGCCGCGCCTGGCAGCAAAAAAGACTCTGCCTGACAATCCGCAAAACTACACTCCTGAACCTTTTCTTGAGTTGCGTCAATCCGACGCTGTAACGCGGCTCAACTGCCAGCAATTATTGCGCTATATCAAGTTCTCTATCTCCATGATCTTTAATCTGATCGCAACAACGATTCAGGTTCTCAGGAGATATATATGTCCCGTACGTTCAAACTTAGTGTTATGGCAGCTGCAGTTATGGCCGTTGCGCCCGCTGCTCAGGCTTTTGAAGCTGGTGATTTCATTCTGCGTGCCGGTGTTGTGCATGTGGCACCAGATGATTCCAGCGACGAAGTTCTACTCGTAGGCGGTGGTGCAACAGGATCTGAAGTTGCCGTGGATTCCAACTCACAGCTGGGTATCCGTGCAACCTACATGTTTACTGGCAACCTGGGTGTTGGCGTTCTGGCCGCCACCCCCTTCAAGCACAATATAAGCGGTAAAGGTGGAGCGCTCGACGGAGTAGACATCGGCGAAACCAAGCACTTGCCACCAACGGTGACCCTGCAGTACTTCCCCATGCAGAGCTCTTCGGCACTTCAGCCATTTGTTGGCGTAGGCATCAACTACACCACGTTCTTTGAAGAAAAGTCCGATCTGGGCGAACTCACACTGGATGACAGTGTAGGTTTAGCAGTGGAGTTCGGCGTGGACTATATGCTGAATGAGCACTTCGGTCTTAACGCCGCTGTTTGGTGGGCAGATATTGATACCGAAGCGGAAATCAAAGGTGTTACTGAAAAGCTGAATGTAGAAATCGACCCAATGGTCTACATGGTAGGCTTCACCTACAAGTTCTGATCCCCGAAAACAACAATGCGGAGCCTAAGTAAGCTCCGCATTGTTTATTCAGTTACCTGAGGCCTATCAGGCTTCACGCACTCTGGCTTGAACGCCCACGCTGACCACCGCCACTCTGGCTGCGACCACCGCTACGACCACCTGGCTTATCGCCAAAGCTGCGGGGCTTACTGCCCGGCCGTCCGTTACCACCACTGCGATTACGAGCCTTGCTGGGATCTGCCTTGGCTTTGGGCTTCATAGCCACATTGTTCTTTGGCTCAAAACCTTCTATTTCCTTGCGCGGCAACTGCTTCTTGATCAACTTTTCGATGCCAACCAGCATCTTGAGCTCATCAGCGCTTACCAACGACAACGCATGACCACTTTCACCGGCGCGACCGGTACGGCCAATACGGTGAACATAGTCTTCTGGCACGTTGGGCAACTCAAAGTTAACCACTTGGGGCAACTGTTTGATGTCCAGGCCACGGGCAGCAATATCCGTCGCTACCAGCACGCGCACTTCTCCGGCTTTAAAATCGGCCAGTGCACGGGTACGAGCACCCTGAGACTTGTTGCCATGAATCGCGGCTGCGGTAATACCGTCCTTTTCCAACTTCTGGGTCAAGCGGTTTGCACCGTGCTTGGTGCGGGTAAACACCAGCACCTGCTCCCAACTGTTATCTCGCACCAGCTTGCTCAGCAGCGCGGTTTTCTGGCTCTGATCAACGGTGTACACCGACTGTTTTACTGACTCAGCGGTGGTGTTTCTGACCGCCACATCAATCTGAACCGGGTTATTCAGCAAGCCTTGAGCCAGCGCACGAATCTCACCGGAGAATGTGGCAGAAAACAGCAGGTTCTGACGCTTGGCTGGCAACAGCGCAAGAATCTTTTTGATGTCGCGAATAAAGCCCATGTCCAGCATACGGTCGGCTTCGTCCAGCACCAGGATTTCCACTTCGTTGAATTTCACAGCGTTCTGCTGATACAAATCCATCAAGCGGCCAGGTGTGGCAACCAGTACATCCAGGCCTTTACGCAGCTTCATCATCTGCGGGTTGATTTTTACACCACCGAAAACCACGGCAGCTTTGGTAGGAACATATTTGCTGTAAAGGTTTACGCTATCGTGAACCTGTGCGGCCAGTTCCCGTGTGGGGGCCAAAATAAGTACACGGGGACCTTTACCCGTGCGCGGCTTCTCAGCCAGGCGCTGCAGCAATGGCAGTGTGAAACCGGCAGTTTTCCCGGTGCCCGTTTGAGCTGCAGCCATAACATCCTTGCCTGAAAGTACGGCAGGAATGGCCTGAAGCTGAATGGGTGAAGGGGTATCGTAACCTTGATCGGCGGTTGCACGGACAAGCTGCTCGGACAAACCGAGTGAAGAAAAACTCATATAAGATTAACTCTTGATTGTTCTGCCTCCACGAACACCGTTTTGGGCGAATGCGGGCAGATGCCATGAAGATTCATGGAATAAAAGACGACTACAGTCACGCGCCGGTAATCGGGGTGACGTCCTCTGACAGGTCGTATGGAGGTTCGCAACGCGGCTTAAAGCCGGAAACTGCAGAATCCTTAGAGGCAGGATGCGTGCACAGTAACAGAGGCAACAAGAATTAGCCATAAGGAATTGGAACCGGTGAACGGGGTATTACTGTCGATTTTAATCAGGCCCCGAACAGCGCAGAGCGCAAAGGCTGCAGAAAGCCACGGAGATTGTGCTCACTGGCATGGGTTTTCTTGCCGTCGAACTCCATGTAGCCATCCTCAATGGGGTCAAAGCGCAGTACTTTCACATCTGCCAGGTAATCCTGTGAAGATTTCCAGGGACCATGAGTGCCCTGCCGCGGAAGGCGATCCGCGGCGCGATTGACGTAACCGGAATCCAGGGCACCCATTACGGTATCCTCGCCCAGACTGTTTTCGTGATCTCTGGCGACCGCCACCCGCATCCCCCGTTGGTCCATGTGGTTGATCAGGCGGCACAGATATTCACTGGCAATATCGGCCTTCAGGGTCCAGGAGATATTGGTGTAACCAAAGATCATGCCCGCATTGGGTACGCCTTCAACCAACACATTCTTGTAAACAATCTTGTTTTTCAACACCACTTCCCGGCCATCTACTTTCGGCTTGATGCCTCCGAGCATCTGAATCTCCAGGCCGGTGGCGGGAACGATGATGTCTGCATCCAGATGCTCACCGGATTTAAGGCGAATACCGGTTTCTGTGAAGCGCTCAATATGATCGGTTGCCATGGATGCCTTGCCCGTCTTCAAGGCGCGGAAAAGGTCACCGTCTTTCACCACACACAGGCGCTGATCCCAGGGATTGTAGCCCGGGGTAAAGTGACGCATGTCGGTTTGATCACCCACCTGGTGCTTGATAATGCCCAGAAACAGGCGGCGCATGAGCTTGGGGTTCTTGCGGGAACGCTGGTACAGAAACCGGGACACCGTAATATTGCGCGCCCGGGTCAGCCGGTATGCGGCCTTGGCAGGTAACACCTTCTGAATGCCCAGGGTTACCTTATCCGTCGACGGCAGGGGCATCAGGTACGTGGGCGAGCGCTGCAGCATGGTTACATGCCCGGCTTTCTCCGCCAGCGTGGGCACCAGTGTGACCGCCGTGGCACCACTGCCGATCACCACAACCTTCTTGCCGGTGTAATCAAGGCCTTCTGGCCAGTGCTGCGGATGGACAACCTGGCCTTTAAAATCCGCTTCGCCGGGGAAATCAGGCTTATAGCCCTGATCGTAGTTGTAGTAGCCAGTACAACCAATCAGAAAACTGGCCGTATAGGTTTCGCTTTTACCGGTAGCCTCATTCACCGCCGTCAGCTTCCAGCATTTTTCTGCACTGGACCAATCCGCGGCTTTTACGGCAAGACCATAGCGAATATGCTGCTCAACGTTGTGTTCTTTTGCGGTTTCGCTGACATAGTTCTTGATGGACGCGCCGTCTGCCAGCACTTTTCCGCCAGTCCAGGGGCGGAAATTATAGCCAAAGGTAAACATGTCAGAATCGGAACGAATGCCCGGGTAGCGAAACAGATCCCAGGTACCACCGAGTGACTGACGCCGCTCCAGAATAGCGAACGACTTGCCCGGACACTCACGCTGGAGATGGCAGGCCATACCGATCCCCGACACCCCGGCACCGATGATCAACACATCAAAATGCTGCTCGCTCATATCCGACCTCTCAAAGTCATTGTCGTTCTTCTGGTATCCATGAGAGTTACGATAGCGCAGCCGGGTATGCGGGGTGGTTAGCTAGCGGGGTCTAAAACTACTGATTTTGGGCCAGTTTGCGAATACTGGCCGCGGAATGCTCAGCCCAAACCCTGTAAGCATCCACGCCGGGATGAAAGCCATCCGAGGCCATGTAGCCATGTTCCAGGGGAAAGGACACACACAGATATTCAAGGCGCCCTTTCTCGAAAGAGCCGGTATCGCACAGGCCTTTCATCAATGTGTTCAACTGTTTGGCCCGCAGGCCCAAGTACCAACGCAAAGGCTGAGGCAAGGCGGGAAAGAGATGCATAGGCGGGATGGCGGTGAACAGTACGAGTGTTGCCCCCGTGCTATTGATCAACCGGTCCGACAACTCCTTCAAGGCTGACACCCACTGCCCGTTGCGGGTGCGGCCCGTCACATCGTTTACGCCAACAGACACGAGGACAACATCGTAATGGGCTTTGGGTGCGGCTTTGAGTGCCTCGATAACACCGGCTGCCGTGCGACCGGTTTCTGCCAATAAATTCCAGCTCACGCAGTGATCCCTGGCGAGTTCCCTGACCAACTGGCCCGCCAGTGCATCCTGTTGATGGCTCACACCTACGCCGGCGGCAGCAGAGTCGCCAAGAATCAGCAGCCGGAGTTGCGGCCCTTCGCCGAGAGTGCCGCAACGCTCGCCCTCGGGCTCCGGCAAGCGCGGGGTAACCTTGCGCACATAGCTTCCCTGCCCGATAAGAACCGGAGCCAGTGCAAGCGTAGATAAGGGGTACAACATAAGTGCTTACACTCGGTCAGTCATGGTGGCCAATCGGGCCTTCCGTAAACAGAAACTCTCGCAGATGTTTGTCCATCACTGGGTCTTTTCTGCGAATCCACTCAAGCACCATGGCTGCATGTTCCTTTTCTTCATCGCGATTGTGCTCAAGAATCGCTTTAAGCTCAGGGTCCTTGCAGGCATCCACTCGCTGGTTGTACCAGTCTACCGCTTCAAATTCCTCCATCAGGGAGCTGACGGCACGATGCATCTCGCGAGTTTCATCGGTCAGTTCGCCGACCGGTTCATGATAGCTGTCATTCGCCATATAGAGAGCCTCTTTATCGGATAGTGAGTAAGGTGTTTTTTCATGTTGCCACGCTTTGACAATAGACCAAAATACGCAATCCAAATACTTGGGGCTAGTTTGAGCCACCGCAAAGCCTGTGGCACAGTCAGCTGACACATCAACCCGGATAGTGCGCCATGAAAACTGTTTTCTCACCTCTGCACAGCCTCCGCTCCGTTAAAACCGAACTGGACGGGGGCATTCTGATTGAACCCCATGAGAAGCCATCACGGGCAGAGACCATACTGGCCAGAGTGAAATCACAAACCCTGGGTGAGGTGATTGAGCCTGAAGAGTTTGGCCTTGCACCCGTAAAGCGCGTGCACACGCCAGATTACGTGGCTTTTCTTGAGCACTGCTGGGCCGACTGGGTGGCTGAAGGCAAACCGGGAGAAGCCATTCCCGCTGTGTGGTGTGGCCGTGGTATGCGCCCCCGCATGCCCAAAGACATAGACGGTCGCCTTGGCTACTTCAGCTTTGCCGCCGAGACCTCCATTTCTGCTGGCACCTGGGAAGCGGCCTGCGCCTCTGCCAATGTCGCATTAACAGCCCAGAAGCTGGTCGCAAACGGCGAACGTGCCGCCTTTGCCCTGTGTCGCCCTCCCGGCCACCATGCCCACGCCGATTTATTCGGGGGTTACTGCTTCTTCAATAACGCCGCCATTGCGGCACAGGCATTTCGCGATCAGGGCTACGAGCGTGTTGCCATTCTCGATGTGGACTTTCATCACGGCAACGGCACCCAAGCCATTTTTTATGACCGCAGCGATGTACTGACCATCAGCCTGCATGGCGATCCAGACCTGGTGTTCCCACACTTTCTGGGCTTTGAGGATGAAACCGGAGAGGCTGAAGGAGAAGGCTATAACCTCAACATTATTTATCCTCCTGGAACGCCCTACAGCGAGTGGAGCAAGGGGCTGGAAACCGCCTGCAAGCGCATTGCAGATTTCCAGCCAGACGCTCTGATTATTGCGTTGGGTGTGGATACCTTCGAGGAAGATCCGATTTCGTTCTTTAAATTGAAATCAAAAGACTACTTTTCTCTGGGCCAACGTATAGAACAACTAAGGCTACCTACAGTTTTCACTATGGAAGGCGGTTACGATGTGGATGCCATTGGCGTAAATGTGGTGAATGTGATGCAGGGTTTCGAAGGAAGGGCCACCAAACACCAGACGACCGATCTACTTTAAACTTCAAGATTCAACATTAAGGATTCCATGTGAATAACTTCAACTTTTACAACCCAACCCGTATCGCCTTTGGCGAAGGTAAAATTGCGGAGCTCGACAAACTGGTACCCAAAGACGCCAAGGTACTCGTTCTGTTTGGTGGCGAAAGTGCACGCCGCACAGGTACGCTGGATGAAGTTACCAAGGCACTCGGCGACCGGACGGTGACCGAGTTTGGCGGCATTGAGCCAAACCCGAGCTTCGAAACCTTGATGAACGCGGTTATACAGGTACGCGAACAGAACATAGATTTTCTGCTCGCCGTAGGCGGCGGGTCGGTCATCGATGGCACCAAATTTGTCGCGGCAGCCGCCGTTTTCGAAGGTGACGAGTGGGATATCCTGCTCAAAGGTGGCCGCAATATTAAGCGTGCCCTGCCCTTTGGTTCGGTGCTGACTCTTCCTGCCACTGGCTCTGAAATGAATAAGGGCGGCGTTGTAACTCGCCGGTCTTTGAAGGCAAAACTACCGTTCCAAAGTGACCTTGTGTTCCCGCAGTTCTCAATCCTTGACCCCACGAAAACCTACACCCTGCCGCTGCGTCAGGTGGGCAATGGCGTTGTCGATGCCTTCGTTCATGTGATCGAGCAATACCTGACCTACCCAGCCCAAGCGCCAGTACAGGATCGTTTTGCCGAAGGCCTGCTGCTGACGCTCACCGAGATTGGCGCGCAAGCTCTGGCTGAGCCAGATAATTATCAGGTCAGAGCCAGCCTGATGTGGACCGCAACACTGGCCCTGAATGGTCTGATTGGCAGTGGCGTACCCCAGGATTGGGCCACACACATGCTGGGCCATGAGCTGACTGCGCTGCACAACCTTGATCACGCCCAGACTCTGGCCATTGTATTGCCGTCGATGCTGCGTGAGCGCAAGGCATCCAAACTCGACAAGCTGGTTCAATACGGCGAGCGGGTTTGGGGTATTCGTGAGGGGAGCGCTGAAGAGAAAGCCGAAGCCGCGATTGCCAAAACCCAGGACTTCTTTGAATCACTGGGCGTTAAAACCCGCCTTGGCGACTACGACCTTGGCGAAGAGCACATTGAGCCACTGATCAAGAGCCTGGAAAGCCACGGCATGACAGCGCTTGGTGAGCATGGTGATGTCACGCCGGATATGTGCCGCCGGGTGCTTCACGCAAGCCTGTAAGCTAAAACTGTTGCCTTTTGCGGGGCCCTGAAACCTCAGGTGCCCCTTTTTTTGCTGGCAAGGTCAGCAGGCTCAGCCCTTGAAGCCCTTGCCCACAACGTACACTTCCCGGGAACGGGCGCGGGAAGAGTCCGGCTTGCGCACCACCACCTTGTCAAAGACCTCTCTGGCCGCTTTCAGGTACTCGTCGTAACCTTCGCCCTGGAACACCTTGGCTATAAAGCTGCCCTTGGGCTTCAACACCTGGCTGGCCATATCCAGTGCCAGTTCCACCAGGTACATGGAGGAGGCCTGATCAGTCACAGTAACGCCGCTGATGTTTGGAGCCATATCGGAAATCACCACATCCACCCGGCTGTCGCCGAGCGCTTCCATAATGGCCTCAAAGACCGAGTCTTCGGTGAAATCGCCCTGAACAAACTCCACCCCGGCAATAGCATCCATGGGCAGTATGTCGGAAGCCAGCACCCTGCCCTTATGGCCCACCAGATTGACCGCCACTTGCGACCAGCCACCCGGCGCAGAACCCAGATCCATCACCACCATGTTAGGGTGAATCAGCTTGTCCTTCTTGTTGATTTCAAGAAGCTTGTAGCTTGCCCGTGAGCGATAGCCGTCTACCTGCGCCTGCTTCACGAAGGGATCGTTTACGTGCTCATCAAGCCAGCGGCCACTGCTTTTGGAACGTGCCATAAGAACTCATCAAAAAAGGAAGTCGACCGCCCATTCTACGTGGCTGGCCCGCTTGCGGCAAAACCCTGACATCCGGGCCCGGCGCACGTACAATTACCGCAACACGTTCCGATCCCTTTATACCCGGCACCTGATCCGCTAACGGCGGCCAGTTCCGGGCAGGACAGACTATGATCCGCCTTACCGAACTGGCACTGCCACTGGACCACCCCGAAAGTGCCTTGCGGGCCGCCATCCTGGAACGACTGGGCATCGGCGACGCCGATTTGGTGGACTTCACCGTATTCAAGCGCAGCTACGACGCCCGCAAGAAGAATACCGAGATCAAGTTTGTTTACATTATTGATCTGAGCGCGCGTAACGAAGACGCCATTCTGGCCCGTTTCGAAAAAGACCAACACGTGCGACCAGCACCAGACACCGCCTATTACCCGGTCGCCCAAGCGCCCTCTGACTTGACCGAGCGCCCAATCGTGATTGGCTTGGGTCCATGCGGCCTGTTTGCCGCCCTGATTCTGGCGCAGATGGGCTTCCGGCCCATTGTGTTAGAGCGCGGGCCAGACGTTCGCCGCCGCACCAAGGACACCTGGGCCCTTTGGCGGAATAAAACCCTGTCTCCGGAATCCAACGTGCAGTTTGGCGAGGGCGGCGCAGGGTTGTTCTCGGATGGCAAGCTCTACAGCCAGATCAAAGATCCCAAGTTCTACGGCCGCAAGGTAATGCATGAGTTTATCCGGGCCGGTGCACCGGAAGAAATACTCTATGTGAGCAAGCCCCATATCGGCACCTTCCGGCTGACCGGCGTAGTGGCCAAAATGCGTGAGGAAATCATCCGCCTTGGCGGCGAAATCCGCTTTGAAAGCAAAGTCACCGACCTGCTCATACAGAATGGCCGCGTTGAAGGTGTGGAACTGGCCAGCGGTGAACGGCTGAACAGTCGATACGTGATTATGGCCCTTGGTCACAGCGCGCGAGACACCTTCCGCATGCTCCAGCAGAACGATGTGTTTCTTGAAGCCAAACCCTTTGCCATTGGCTTTCGAATCGAGCATCCACAATCGCTTATTGATAATGCCCGCCTGGGCAAATACGCCGGTCATCCGGCCCTGGGCGCAGCAGACTACAAACTGGTGTACCACGCCAGCAACGGGCGCGCCGTCTACAGCTTCTGCATGTGCCCCGGGGGCACGGTGGTGGCAGCTACCTCGGAACCAGGCCGGGTCGTCACTAATGGCATGAGCCAGTATTCCCGAAACGAGCGTAACGCCAATGCCGGTATAGTAGTGGCCGTGCACCCGGAAGAAGACTTCCCCGGCGGCCCGCTGGCCGGTGTGGAGTTTCAGGAAGCGCTGGAATCCCGGGCCTACACACTCGGCGGCAGTGATTACTGTGCCCCCGCCCAGCTGGTGGGAGATTTCATCAAACGCACACCGTCCACCGAGCTGGGCGAGGTTGAGCCTTCCTACAAGCCCGGCATCAAACTGGGTGATCTGGCGCCTTCCCTGCCCCCCTATGCCATCGAAGCCATCCGCGAGGCTCTGCCAAATTTTGGCAGGCAGATCCGGGGCTTTGACCGAAAAGATGCCGTTCTCACTGGCATAGAAACCCGCACCTCCTCACCAGTACGCATCACCCGGGATCGCACCAGCCTGCAGAGCCTGAACACCCGTGGCCTGTACCCTGCTGGCGAAGGCGCAGGCTATGCCGGCGGCATTCTTTCAGCCGGTGTAGACGGTATCAAGGTTGCCGAAGCACTGGCGCT
The DNA here is from genome assembly GCF_016597815.1 of Marinobacter sp. DY40_1A1. Taxonomy (GTDB): domain Bacteria; phylum Pseudomonadota; class Gammaproteobacteria; order Pseudomonadales; family Oleiphilaceae; genus Marinobacter; species Marinobacter xiaoshiensis. Next base: position 548,902 of record NZ_VCHA01000002.1, read on the forward strand.
GGCTATGCTGGAAGACCTGGATTCCACTAGCGGAGCCATTTCGGGAACCCCATCGTGAAGCTGGACGACATCAAAAAGCTGCACCAGAAAAAGTACCGTCAGGCGCTGGGTCATTATCTGGTTGAAGGCGAACATCTGGTGCTGGAACTGCAAAAGGCTGCCACCAGTCAGCCCGCGCTGAGGGCATCAGAGCTGTATGTGACCGACGCGTATGAGCATTGGCCTGGCCCGTTTAAAACCCATCTCATTAACGACCGCCAGATGGCACAGCTTGCCGACACCCGCACGCCCCAGGGGATTTTGGCGGTCGTGCCCATGCCGGCTAACGAAGATAAGCCCGTTACCGAGGCCAGCGAGCAAGCCATTTACCTGCACGAAGTTCAGGACCCAGGCAACCTCGGCACTATTTTACGCACCCTGGCCTGGTTTGGCGGGTTTCGCTGCCTGCTCAGCCCCGGCAGTGTCGACCCCTACAACCCGAAAGTGGTGCGCGCCAGCATGGGTGCGATCTTCCACACAGCTCTGGAAACCGAGGTACCGCTGGCAAGCCTGTCCAGCCGCTATAGCTCTATCGCCTGCCTCGACCTGAACGGTGACGGGCTCACGGCAGAGTCATTCCGCCAGCACGGCTGCTACCTGTTCGGCAACGAAGCCCGGGGGGTACCGCAGGAAGCCCTGGCACAGATGGCCGCAAAACCCTACACCATTGCGGGCAATGGCGAGATCGAATCCCTTAACCTGGCCTCTGCGGTCAACATGTGTGTCTATGAACTCAGGCGAGGCCAATAAGCCAAGAAAGGAGTGAATCATCGAAGGCTAGCGAATGATCCATTTGGGCACTCAGGGTGATGGATATCGTTATTGCGTGTAGCAAGCTAATCAGAGATGATCGGAGACCTGTTACCCAACTGGATAGACAACAACAATGGAACGCTACCTCCAGCCCACAGAGTATTTCGATTACAACCAGCCCGAACTGAAGGCCTGGATTGCCACCCAATTGGAAGGCGTACCTGACGACAAGGTAGAGCAAGCGAAAGCCCTGTATCTCGCCGTTCGGGACAGCGTAAGCTACAACCCTTACGTTTTTCGCCCGGAGCCCGAAACCTTCAGTGCCAGCCATGCTTTGAAAACAGCTGAAAGCTACTGCATTCCCAAAGCAGTATTGCTCGGCGCCGCTACGCGATCCGTTGGTATACCAAGCCGCCTGGGCCTTGCCGATGTGCGTAATCACCTATCAAGCCCAAAACTCATTGAATGGCTGCGCTCGGATATTTTTCGCATGCACGGATTTATCGAGCTGTACCTCAACGGCAAATGGATAAAAGCCACCCCGGCTTTCGATAAACGCCTGTGCGAGCTGATGAAGGTTGAGCCTCTGGAATTTGATGGTGTTAACGACTCGATTTTCCAGGAATACACCGAAGCCGGCGAAGCCCACATGGAATACGTGAACGATCATGGCGTTTTCGACGATGTTCCCCACGAATTCATTCTGTCTGGAATAAAAGCCGCTTACGGACACCTGTTTCCGGATGGTAAAGCGCCAGATGCCATCGAAGGCAGCCTGGTGCAGGATATTTCAGGGAACTGAAATGCAAAACGGCACTCGCCTATCAAAGCGAATGCCGTTTACAGAGCTTGTCAGACTATAGCCGGGGCATAGACCCCGGCTATAGCTTCCCTCTTATTCCACAGAGTTGCGGATCAGGAAATCAAAAGCACTCAGTGCTGCTTTTGAGCCTTCGCCCATGGATATCACAATCTGCTTGTAGGGCACTGTGGTGGCATCACCTGCCGCAAACACACCCGGAATCGAGGTTTCATTGCGGTCGTTAATGATGATCTCGCCGTGCTGGCTCAGCTCAATGTCGCCTTTCAGCCACTCAGTGTTTGGCACCAAGCCAATCTGAACGAACACACCTTCAAGTGCTACATGGTGATTTTCACCTGTCTTGCGGTCTGTGTAGTTCAAGCCGCTTACCCTGCCATTCTCACCAACCACTTCAGTAGTCTGGCCAGAGGTAATGATGTCCACGTTCTTCAGGCTGCGCAGCTTCTTCTGCAACACTTCGTCTGCGCGCATTTCATCGCCAAACTCGATCAGTGTTACATGGCCAACCAGGCCAGCCAGGTCGATAGCGGCTTCCACGCCTGAGTTACCACCACCAATCACTGCAACGTGCTTGCCCTTGAACAGGGGACCATCACAGTGCGGGCAGTAGGCCACACCCTTGTTGCGGTATTCGTCTTCACCGGGAACACCCAGCTGACGCCAGCGCGCACCGGTAGACAGCACAACGGTGCGAGCCTTGAGCGATGCACCATTGGCCAGACGAACCTCATGGGGTTCACCACGCTTGGCTGCCGGAATCAGCTTCTCCGCCACCTGCATGTTCATGATATCCACATCGTACTCTTTAACGTGCTGCTCCATAGCCGCAACCAGCTTCGGGCCTTCGGTGTAAGGCACAGAAATCAGGTTTTCGATGCTCATGGTGTCTGCCACCTGGCCACCAAAGCGCTCCGCCGCGATGCCAGTGGAGATACCCTTACGAGCGGCGTAAATAGCAGCGGCTGAACCAGCGGGGCCACCACCAATCACCAGTACTTCAAAGGTGTCTTTCTCGTTGATCTTCTCAGCTTCACGCTCGTCCGATTTGGTATCCAGCTTTGCGACAATCTCTTCCAGGGTCATACGCCCCTGGCCCCATGGCTCACCGTTCAGGTAAACGCTGGGTACCGACATAACCTCACGCTTTTCCACTTCGTCCTGAAACAGGGCGCCGTCAATAGACGTGTGGCGAATATTCGGGTTGAGAACGCTCATCAGATTCAGAGCCTGAACCACATCAGGACAGTTCTGGCACGACAGCGAGAAGTAGGTTTCAAACTCAAACTCGCCATCCAGCTGCTGAACCTGCTCAATCACATCCTGAGAAGCCTTGGATGGGTGGCCACCAACCTGTAACAAAGCCAGAACCAGCGAGGTAAACTCATGGCCCATGGGAATGCCCGCAAACCGGACACCCATTTCGGTGCCCACGCGATTGATGGCAAAGGACGGACGACGTACGTCATTCGACTCGTCCGTGCGCAGGCTGATCTTCTCGGACATAGTCTCTATTTCTTCCAGGAGTTCCCGTAACTCCTGTGATTTGGCACCATCATCGTATGCTGCTACCAGCTCAATCGGCTGCTGCAGTTTTTCCAGGTAGGCTTGCAGTTGCTGCTTGATATTTGCATCCAACATATAGGAATTCTCCTTTTGAAATCTTTCAACTGATACTTCGGATTTAGAGTTCGAAGTAAGCTTTGTTTGGGGTATGACATAACGATACGGCCTGGCAACAAAATGCTCAAATCAATTGATCCAAACTGATTGATAGCAGAATACTATTGACTGATTATCTTGAAACGCACTCAAAAACGCCTGATAGCGTTTCTGCCAAGGCGAATGGACAAATAGCGCATACCCATACGCGCCAGACCCCGGTACCATGCTCCAAGACGTTGTGGCGTTACCCATTGCACTCAGGACCAAGAGCACATGTTTCCAGACCGCTTTTATACAATTCAGGACGGACGCGTACACATCTCCGCATCTCAGGCCAGCCAGTTTGCCAAAGAGGTGGCCGAAGATTTCAACCCGATCCACGATCCCGATGCGCGCCGGTTCTGCGTTCCCGGAGATCTGCTTTTTGCCGTAGTGGTGTCGCGTTTCGGCCTGTCCCGATCCATGACCTTTCACTTCCGTGCCCTGCTTGGTGACGGTGTGCCCCTGGAATTCCGGGAAATCGGTGATGAAACCATCGAAGTGTGTGACCAGAATGGCAAAGTCTATATGGAAGTCACCCGCAGCGGCGAAACAACCAGAGATGAGCAGGTTATTGAGGAGTTTATCCGCTGCTACGTGGCAGCCTCCGGTAAAAACTTTCCTCACACGCTCAAACCACTGATGGAATCGAAGGGTGTGATGTTCAACCCGGATCGCCCCATGGTGATGTACGAAAGCATGAGCCTTGCTCTGGATAGCCTGGATGCATCATCACCCGAACTGGAACTGCATAACGCTGATTTGGAAGACAGCGGAAAACGCGGGAATGTCACCCTTGAGTACCGGCTGAACTCCGATGGCAAACCAGTAGGTGAAGTATCCAAGCGCCTTGTTTTAGGGGGCCTTCGCCCCTATTGCCCAGATGCCATGGCGGGTGTCATTGAGGAATTCTATCGACTGAAAGCCCGCGGCTCCCAGTACGGCGTTGATACGGTAGAAAGCTAAAGCTAATTCATACGCCGCAGATACAGAAAACCCCGGGAGACCCGGGGTTTTCTATCAGTTACAGGCCCTGACAGAACCTGAACTGTTCGCGTCCCGGTTAAAGGGCTGCTTAGATCTTACCAACCAGATCCAAAGAAGGAGACAGTGTAGCTTCGCCTTCCTTCCACTTGGCCGGGCATACTTCGCCTGGGTGGTTGCGTACATACTGAGCTGCCTTCACTTTACGCATCAGATCGCCCGCATCGCGGCCAATACCTTCTGCAGTGATTTCCATCGCCTGAATGATTCCATCCGGGTCGATCAGGAAGGTAGCGCGATCTGCAAGGCCCTGACCTTCACGCATTACACCAAAGTTGTTGGTGATTGTGCCGGTCTGGTCGCCAACCATGAAGTAGTTGATCTTGCCGATGGTCTCAGAGCTGTCGTGCCATGCTTTGTGGGTGAAGTGCGTATCGGTAGACACAGAGAATACTTCAACGCCCATCTTCTGCAGCTCTTCGTAGTGATCTGCAACGTCGCCCAGTTCAGTCGGGCAAACGAATGTGAAGTCGGCTGGGTAGAAGAAGAAGATCGCCCACTTGCCTTTCACGTCTGCTTCAGAAATTTCTACAAACTCGCCCTGTTTGAAGGCGGTTGCGTTAAACGGGTTGATTTCGCTGTTAATCACGCCCATGGATAACTCTCCTGTTGGTTCGTTTGCGTGTTGATTTATTTACACTACTAATATTAATCAATACGCCAACTTAAGTGAAATTGATTAAATTCAACCCGGCGATAGCATTTAACTATAATCCCGAACTACCTGGTCCTTACCAAGGGCCAACTACATAGCCAAGCTGTTCAGGAAGCCAGAGCGCGATGCCAGGAATCAGCATGACCAGCAACAGGCTTACGCTCATAGCGGCTATAAACACTAACGCCCACCCAATGGTATGTTCCAGGCGAATATTAGCAATACGTGTTGTAACCATCAGGTTAACCGCTACCGGCGGCGTAAACTGGCCAATGGCGATGTTCATGGCCAGCAGAATGCCAAACCATACCGGGTTCCAGCCAAAGTGATTCATCAAAGGCAGTACGATGGGGATAAGAATCAGATAGATCGATATGGCATCCAGCAACATACCGGCAATTAACACCAGCACCATGACCAGCCCCAGCAATACCCAGCCATTATCAGAGAGCGACAAAAGTGCATCGGCCAGATGCTGGAAGGTACCCAGCGTTGTCCCTGCCCAGGCGAAAATACCCGCCAGCGCTATGATCAGCATAACCACACCGGATGTCACCGCAGCATCAGTCATCAGATCAAACAGGTTACGGAAGCTCAGGTTCCGGTAAACAAGGGTGCCTACAATTACGCCATAGGTTACCGCTACCACAGCGGCTTCAGTGGGCGTGAACAAGCCGGAGCGCAAGCCGCCCAGAATAATAACAGGGGCAAACAGTGCCGGCAGCGCCGCTTTGAAGCTGGGCCAGAAAGGCGGGCGCTCAGATTCTTCGGGGTTTTCCCAACCGAATTTTCGGGCAAGGTAGAGGGCAGGCACCAGCAGAGACAAGCCCGCCAGAATGCCGGGAAACAACCCGGCGGCAAACAGGGCACGCAGGTCCACGCCCGGTACCACAATGGAGTACAGAATCAGGGCTATGGATGGTGGAATCAGTATCGCCGTAGACGACGAGGCAGCAATAAGTGCAGCCGAAAATGGCTGTGGATAACCCGCTTTGCGCATACTGGGCAACATAACCATGGCCACCGCCGCCGCATCTGCAGGCCCGGAGCCGCTCATACCCCCCATAATCAGGCACACCAGCACCGCCACAACCGTAAGGCTGCCATGCCGGGGTCCTATTATGGCCTGGGCAAAGCGCACCAGGCTGGCAGCCACACCCGCACGCTCGAAAATAAGACCGGTAAGAATAAACAGGGGGATCGCGATCAGCGGGTACTTTGCCACGCTGTTGTAGGTATTGGTGCCGAAGGTGGCAAGCATATCCGGAGACAAGCCAGATACTATGCCCACCAATCCGCCCAAACCCAGAGCTATAGCAACCGGGACACCCAGAAGCAGTGCCAGCAGAAAGCTGCCGATCATCAAAATATCAGGACTCATGAATCACCTCCGGGTCTTTTTTTCCGCGAAGACGATCAATGAGGTTTTGGGTCATGCGAATAATGATTGCAGCCGATAACACAGGCAACCAGATAACATAAATCCAGTTTGGTAGGCCCAATCCCGGCGACAAGGACTCCCAGTCGTATTCCTGCATCGCAAAAATACTTCCGTACCAGGTGGTAACGCCCATAACGGCAACACCCGCAAGCCATTGCAGAACAAAAAGCCCTTTTAACGCGGCAGGCGGCAAATAGTGCTCCACCAATTCAATGCGAATGTGCTGATTGTTGCGAGCCGCAACCGCAGCTCCACCGAAGGTGAGCAAAACCAGCAGAAACACCGAAAACTCCTCGGTGAACGCAAAGGAGGCATCTGTGGTGTAACGGACAACCACATTCCCAAGACTGATCAGGCAAATGGTAATCAGGGCAACGGATGCCAACCAGGCTTCCGGTCGGAACTTCGGGGGTCGGGACGGCATGAATACTCCGGTTCCGGTATCAGCACTCGCCACGCACAGGCGAGCGCTGAAACCACAGGCTATTACTGTTTACGGTTGGCTACGGCCGCTTGAGCCTGTTTTACCAGGTCTTCACCAATGCGCGGTGTCCACTTTTTATAAACAGACAGTGTGGCGTTCACAAATGCATCGTGCTGTTCCCGGGTCAGCTCGGTAACCGTCACTCCGCGATCCTTGATGGCTTGCAGTGTATCCGCCAGCTCAGCGCGGGATTTTTCAATTTCCCACTGACCTGCGTCCACCGCCGCCTGCTTCAGCAGCGCCTGGTCTTCTGCACTGAACTGGGCCCACACACGGTTGCTAACAGCAAACACCAGCGGGTCGGCCATGTAGTGCCACAGCGTAAGGTGCTCCTGCCCTACCTGATCAATTCGCGCCACATCAAACACGGAGAGTGGGTTTTCCTGGCCGTCTACAGCACCCGTGGTCAGTGCCGGCTTGGCGTCTGCCCAGCTCATTTGGGTAGGGTTGGCACCCAGGGCTGTAAAGGTATCCTGAAACAGCGGCGAGCCTACAACCCGAATTTTCAGGCCTTCCAGATCGGAGGGTTCACTAATGGCAAGCTTTGAGTTGGACAGCTCCCGGAAGCCATTCTCACCCCAGGCCAAAGGCGTTACACCACGCTTTTCAATGGCTTTGAATACCGCTTTGCCCGCCTCACCCTGAGTAATGGCATCGATGGCGGCGTTGTCCGGCATCAGAAACGGAAGAGAGAAGAGGTTCAATTCGGGCACCTGAGGCGACCAGTTAATGGTTGAGCCCACGGCCATATCAATCAGCCCGGAACGCATCGCTGAAAACTCTTTGGTCTGGTCACCAGACACCAACTGGGAGTTGCTGTAAATCTTCATGTTGATGCGCCCTTCCGAGCGCTCTTTTACCAGCTCAACCCATTTATCGGCAGCCTGCCCCCAAGGAAACGCCGACGGCAAAACCGTAGAGACCGTGTATTCATCTTTGTATTGAGCGTTCGCCGCAGAGCTGAGCAACAAAGTCGCTGCAGCAACAGCCATCAAAGAGCCAAATTTCAACATTTTGTATTCCTTTTTTATTTGCAAGGGAGAGCTCAAGGTGAGATGCCGATCACATCACAGTAGCGAGGATTATAAGAGGGGGTGTTATCGCGACGCAAAACAAAAGCGTTCTATTACAACTCTGTTGCTTTTGCTCGCGCGCCGCTGCAGCAGTCTACACTTAGTGGAATCTAAAACTGACAACTCTCTCAATGGACACTATGGCACGCGACGAACAGAGTAAGTTCAGCCCGAGTAATGCCGACATCAACGAAATACCTGCGAAGGCACTGATTGAGGCCGTAAACATTCGCAGCATATCGCTGGTTGTGCTCACCAGCATCGCCTCACTCTTTTTTATTAGCTGGGCCCAGGCCGTGCTGCTGCCACTGACGGTGGCTGTGCTGATCAGTTACGCCCTGGACACCCTAGTTTCAACTCTCGACCGTCTCAGAATTCCCAGGCCACTCAGTGCCGCTATCATTCTGGTTTCACTATTGAGCGTTATCGCGGCTGCAAGCATTCCCCTGCAACGTGAAGCCATGGCCATACTGGATAAAGTCCCCGTGGCCATTAGTGACTTTCAACGTAATGAGGCCCGGTCTCCAAAGCAAGAGGAGGGCCTCATTGACAAGGCCCAGGCGGCAGCGAAGAAAATTGAAGAGTCTGCTGCACAGGGGCAAAGCGACGACCACCCGGCACATCAGGGCATCACACCCGTGCGTGTGGTGGATCAACCCATGGATGTTGAAGAGTACGTTCTGCGGAACTCACCTGCTGCACTGGTCATGGTTTCCCAGTTTTTCTCCGTACTGTTACTGGTGTATTTCATTCTGGCGGTGGGTCCCCTGTACAAGCGGAAGATCGTCAAAATCTCCGGGCCTTCGTTTGGACGAATGCGCAAGGCCGCGCGAATCATGAATGATTTTCACCACCAGGTACGACGTTTTCTCTTCGTGATGCTGCTTGGCGCGCTGTTTGTGGGCGTACTGACCTGGCTGGCTTTCGTAGCCCTGGGAGTAGAGCAGGCCATGCTCTGGGGCGTGGTTGCGGGTGTTGCCAGTGCCGTGCCCTACCTGGGGCCTTTTCTGGTATTTGTGGGCACCGGTATTGCCGCCTTTATCCAGTTTGGCGAGGTTAATACTGCCATCATTGTGGCGGGTATTTCTTTGGCCATCACCAGCATTCAGGGGTACTTGTTAACACCCTGGTTAACCAGCCAGGTTTCGAGCCTCAACCCGGTAGTGATTTTCATCGGGCTTCTGTTCTGGGGTTGGCTTTGGGGCCCTGTAGGGCTGATCATCGCCACCCCCATATTAATGATCATAAAATCCCTTTGTGATCACGTGGTAAACCTGCGCCCGGTGGGAGAGTTGCTGGGCAAGTAAAGCGCCGGGTATTAGCCGGAATTAACGAGTATAGCCATTCCGATAACCAGGTAAATGACGATAAAACCATAAAACAGAAAGGGGTTTTCGTTTCGGTGGTAGTAATTGGTTTTAAAACCTCTGGTTCCGGCTGGCACCTTACCAGTGAGCAGCCCGAATACAGCCATACCAATGGCGAGCAAGCCAGCTATTTTCAGGAAAACCGGTGACATTCTCGCACCCTCTGTAATCCGTTCAGAAACAAGCCGGACAGCGCACCGGCTTTACCGAACGGTTTTCAGTGCCAGGGCGATCATTACATACGCCCAGCCGTGGAAGATCATTTCAATGGCAATCAGCAGGCCGATCACCCAGAGCGCGGACATGGGCCACTGAAAGAAAATCATGCCGCCCAGAACCAGCGAGACAACGCCAGCGAATACCATCCAACCCCAGCGCAGACCAGTGCCCTTCAAGTGGTAGCCCATTACAATCCGCAAAAGACCGGTCGCAACAAAAACGCCACCCAGTAACGCCGTGAGCACCAGGGAGCCAGCCACTGGCTCGGTTATCATACTAACGCCGGCAACTATGTAGAGCAGCGCTATCAGAACGTGCATCAGAATACTTTTCCAGCCCCGGCATTTAAACGCCTCAATAATCTGGAAAACACCACCAATCGCCAGCAGCACACCAAAAAAGAGCACTGTTGCAACCGTTACGGCTACACTCATTCCCAGAGCAACGGTTCCCAGCACTATAAATAAAATACCCAGCGCCAGGAGCCACCCCCAGTGCTTGCTCAAATCTCCGACAACACCCTGCACAACCATGAGTTGGCTTTTGGTGTAAACACTACCGCCTGATTGCGACATATTCTTCTCCAGCCTGTTTATTGACACTGCAAACCCGGAACAAAGCTAATACATCTATTATCATGCTAAGCTAACAGCATATTCAAACCTTTGTCACTCGCATACAGACATGGGGCTCACGTTGTTATCTGGTCACTACTCAATAAACTTTACTCACGCCCTCGGGGCGGGATTTAAAGCGCTTGTGCAACCACAGGTACTGATCAGGCAGTTTGCGAATAGTGTCTTCAATATATCGGTTCCAGACTTCCGTATCCTTGCGGCTATCGACCCCAAAACCCTCCTGTATTGGCGAGAACACCACGCGGTAGCTTCCATCAGGCATCCGAAGGTGGCTTACGCAAATAACCGAGGCACCGGAAACCTTGGCAATATAGCTCGGGGATGTAATGCACCCGGTTTCCACTCCAAAAAAGGGCACATACAGCTCGGTTTTGTTGCCGAAATCCTGGTCACAGGCAAACCAGACTTCGCCTCCCTTCTTCAGGAACGTCACCATTGGCCGCAACTCGCGCTTGGTAAACGGGCGAATACCGAAATGACGACGACGGCCCTTTTCGATCATACGGTCAATAACCGGATTATTATTAGGCCGGTATACATAACCCGGGTTGTTCAAGTGGCAGGAAACAAGCGGTAACGCGAAATCAAAAATGCTGTAGTGACCACCGATCAGTAGCACGCCTTTGCCCTTTTCCTGGGCTTCCCTGAGATGCTCCAATCCCTGCACCTCAGTTTTTCCATAACAGGGAGACATATCCCGCCACCATGCATGAGTGCTTTCCAGAAAGCCGCGGGTGCATGCTACGAAATTATCTTCCACCAGCTGTTTGCGGTCGGTCTCATCCAGTTCAGGAAAACAGACCTCGAGATTCCGGTTAGCGACCCGAGCCCGGGATTTAAGTTTGCGGCTCAGAAACCGACCCAGGCGCGCGCCAAAGCGTTGCTTGGATGCCATGGGCAACAAAGACAGCAGGTACAGCACGAATACGATCGCCCACGAGGGCCAAAATCGTGGATGCCAAAGGGCGGAACTCTTTTTCTTGGTCATTCGGGCCATACTTCCTTGCCTGCATATTCGGCCGATGAGCCTGACACAGTTCGCCCATACAACATAGGTGAGACTACGAATTAATTGGTTTCTCCACTATTTACTCATAACAACTCCTTTCCGTTGTTCAGCATAGAGGCCATACTGATATCGCTGCATAGCAGCTTGCATTGAACTTCAGTGCATCGATTATTGAGGTATATGTCATGAGTAAAGGACAAGACAAGAAAAAGGACACCAAGAAGAAACCGCTTTTAACTGCAAAGGAAAAGAAAGCGGCCAAAAAATCCAAGAAAAATGAAACAAATGTTCTAGGGAATTAACCCAGCAGGCTTGGGGTCAACCCCAGTGTGTTTACCTTCAAGCCGCCAACCTTTTTACTGGTAAGGTTACTGTGCTTTCGCCGCTGAATAATGTTGTCTTGATAGGAATGCCCGGCTCGGGCAAAAGCACCCTGGGCGTTCTTTTGGCCAAGGCTGCCGCATTGGGGTTTGTGGATACGGATCTTTTGATCCAATCACAGACTGGCAGTACGTTACAGGCCATTGTTGATGGCGAAGGCTACCAGGCCTTGCGCCGCATCGAAGAGCAGGTGTTGTGCAGCCTGGATGTGACTGGCCAGGTAATAGCAACCGGCGGCAGCGCCGTATACAGCGACCGCGCAATGCGGCACCTCAAGCAAAACAGTATTGTTGTATTCCTCGATATTTCTCTCACTGCGGTGCGTCAACGCATCGGCGACTTCAGCCTGAGAGGTATTTCAAAGCGCCCGGACCAATCCCTGGAAGACTTGTTTGCCGAGCGGTACGAGCTATATACCCGCTACGCAGATGTGATTATTCAAGGCGAGCATAAAAGCCAGAACCAGGTTTTGGAAGAATTACTCAAGGTCACTGCTGAGATTCAGCGCGACTTACCCGCCCTTCATAAACAACCGCATTCTTAAACTTCATAGCGTACTTACGACTTGAGACCGCTGGAAGCCAGCGCGTAATCAATCCCCGCACACACCGCTGCCACCTGTGCGGCATTGCATTGCTCAGGGGTCACGCTGGCGCTGTCGGGATAGACTTCGGTGGTGGTTTTGTAGGGAGCACTAGTAATACTGGCGCACAATCCCAGCTGTGTAAGCGGATACTGAATAACACCCCGGGCAATCACTGGTGAACCGAAGATCTCGCCTTTGGCATCAGCCGGAGCAATATGGGTAACCTGCTCCACCGCCTTGATCAGCGCTTGCTGGAATTCTGGCTGAGGGTTCTCGCTGTCATCCACCAGATAGAAGCCATCGGGAATCTCACCCGGCTCGAATGGCTTGCCATCCCGGGCTGCTAACGCAGGGCGAAACTCGCTTTCATCGGTATCGGTCGTCTCATGCAAGTCCATGTGCAAAACCACGCGGTCGCGGATCGGCTCCACCAGCTGCATAAGTGCTGCCGACTCCCCTGCTGCGCTGTTTTGATGGAAGGAGCGGTTCGGGTCGATGGCATCTGCGTTCCAGCGATGAATGCGCTCGTAAGCCCAGGGGCTAACACAAGGGGCGACCAGCAAGTTGATGCGGCCCGCGTAATCTTCCCCGTGTTGATCCACAAACTGCAGCGCGCCATGCACACCGCTGGTCTCATAGCCATGCACCCCGCCGGTAATCAGGACAACCGGCAAACCGTCACTCCAGTCGCGGCTTCGGATCGCCATCAGGGGGTAACTCTCAGAGCCATAGTCCAGTCGACCATACTCTTCCACATCGAAGCGAGAGCGCAGGCCTTCGATCGCACTCAGCACCTCGGCTTCATAGCTGCGTTGATGGCTCTGCCGGGACAACCACTCGGCGCGTTCTTGTTCGCCCCAGGGCGTGCCGGGGGTTCCGATGGGATAGGATTCAGGGGCTGTGTTCATCTTACGCTTATCCTCCTTTGGGGTGTCGCTTGGAAATATCACCAACTCATCGCCTTCCTGCCAGGGCTGAAACTTGACCATGGCCTGCAGGAATACCGGGTGCTCCAGCCAGCCTTTCAGCCATTGCTGCAGATTCGGATAAGGCAGACTGTAAAAAACGTCCCGGTCTACATGGGCGAACTGGCGTACAAAGGGCATGATGCCAACATCTGCGATGCTGATGCCATCCCCAAGCAGATAGCTATTTTGGGCCAATAACTTCTCTAACGCCTGCAAAAACACCTCGCCCTGCTGCCGGTATTCCAGCTGGCTCAATTCCGGGTGGCGATCGGCGTATTTATAGCGGTCTAACCAATGTTTGAATTCATTGTCGTTGCGATCGATCAGGGCGTTAGCACTCTCCAAATCGGTGCTTAACAAGCACTGCGGATCATTCTGCTGCAGTGCCCACTCGAGTATTTCCCGACTCTCCTCGATAACCGGCCGGGCAGAGCTGCCATCTGCTGCCAGCTCCAGAACGGGAACCGTACCTTTAGGGCTGATAGCCAGCATCTGCGCCGGCTTGTTTTTTAGCACTATCTCGCGCAGCTCCACCTTCATCTCGGCAAACAGGATTCCGAGGCGGGCACGCATGGCGTAAGGGCAACGTCGGAAGGAGTACAAGCGGTGCAATAAAACGGTGATAGTGTACCTCCAGGCTGAATGGACCAGGGCACACATTATAGAGGAATTTGCAGCGATCAAGGATTTGGCTGGCCAGGTGGCTCAGCCGCAAGGTGCTTGGTCCATAATTTCCTGCCCGCGTGCCTGCATCAGTGTTTCAAGGTGTCCCCGCAACCACACAATGCCCGGGTCACGGTCGTGGCGGTTGTGCCAGATGAGGTAAAGACTGGTCGGGTCCACTGGAAATGGCAGCTCGCCCAGCCACAGGCCGTCCAGAAAGCCGCAATCCTGAGTAATCAGCTGTGGCACGGCCGCAATCAGGTCAGACTCCCTGAGCAACTGAGGCACAATGGAAAAGTGGTTTACCGTGGCCGCTATACGCCGGCCAAGCCCCTTCTGATCAAGATAGCTATCAACAAAACCGTGAGCATCGCCCGATATGCTCACCAACAAATGCCGTGCGCTGGTGAACTCCTCCAGAGTGATCGGCCGACCCGCCAGCGGATGATCATCCCGCATCGCCAGAGCATAACCACTCTCTAACAGCCAGGTGCTACGCAGGCTGTGGTCGTGATGACTGAGCATGCCTATAGCCAGATCAACATGGGCCTCACGTAAATCCTGGTGGGTGCGCTCCATAGTGTAGGGTACCGCATGCAGATCAACCCCCGGCGCCTCCTGCTCTAACAGCTGAATCAACTGTCGCCAGATCATTTCTGTAATCACGTCGGTGACGGCTATGCGAAAAGTACGCTTTGAGCTGGCCGGATCAAACTGGGTGGCGCTAACCGCGTTAGTGAGCGTGTACATAGGCTCACTCACCTGGTCCCAAAGGCTAAGCGCATAAGAAGTTGGCTCTATGTTGCGGCCTTTGCGAACAAACAGTGGGTCGTTCCAGATCTGGCGCATTCTGGATACCGCGTTAGACACCGCAGGCTGGGTCATGGCCAGCCGTTCTGCCGCCCTGGTGATCGAACGCTCAGTCATTATGGCATCAAAAATGTACAGCAGTTGCAGCTCTTGCGTTCGCATTCTGGCTTCCCGGCAATCCGTATCCGGTAAGTCTGGCCTGAGCGTGGCTTCACCGCAATCACTTACGGGCATTGATTTCTGCATTACAAACGCTTGCTGAACACCAGGCCACCCCAAGCCAGGGTACGGTCGCCGGTACCCTGCTTGATTTCCGAGCTTTGCACGCGCAACACGTAACTCAGTTCGGTGCCTGCCACAAAACTGTGGGTGTATCCCGCCCAGACTTCCGCCAGCAGCACATTGAGGTCGCTGGCGCTCAGCTCATGCTCTGAGTCCCGGAACTGCCCTTGCAAAAAAGCGTTATAGGCACGGGCTTTGACCGATAGGCCTCCCCAGAAGTAATTTTCCCGCCCGCCGTGAGCCGCCACCCCCGGTGCACGCTCGCCATACGCCATCAGCTCCGGGTTGAATCGATTATCCGGCGACGAGATCAGGCCACTTCGGAACACCAGCGCGGCACCAAACTCCGTTAAGTAACCCACCGAGCCGAAATAGGTCACCTTGAGCTGACGGTCTGGCACGCTCGCATCCAGGTACTGATGGTAAGCGGCAGAATAACGGAAGGTAGGCTCACCGCCGTTTGAAATCTGATGCTCCCAACCGTTCGCCCGGTCGCTGCCTACTACTTTGTGAACCGCGTTCTGAGCGGACTTGAACACATCCAATCCGAGCATTCCCACCGTAAGCGAGGTTGTCCAGCCTGTGTTGCCGGCAGCCGCCCGATAGCTCTGGCTGGAAGACAAATACACAAGGCTGCTGTATGGACGGTCGTTCCTATCAACCGCTGACGCCTTGATTTCCTCTGGCGTAAAACCATAGGCACCAAACTCCAGGGACTGACTCTCTGGCTTTTCAACCTGTGCATCACTATGAGGAAGCACGAGCTTATCCAGGCTCTGGCTCACCCGAGCTGCCGGGTTGTTGAGAAAGTCCCGGGAATTTGACGAGTAGGTGACCGCCAGCCCGGCGGTGTAGTCCCGGTCGGTTTGGGTCGGAGCAAAAAGATCGTTATCGGAAGACACCGCCAACAAAGAGTCAGCAGATTGTGCCGGAGCTGAGAACGAAAAAGCGGCGGCAGCCAAAAGAGGTGTGATGTGTTGAAAGCGCATAGCCAACTCCGAGAAGTGATGAATCGGAACCAAGTTGGCTTGTATTTTTATGAAACTGCAGGAACAGGACTAATCAAAGCATCGTATTCAGTACATCACCCATAGTTATATATAAGCATTAATTCGTATAATAAAGCTCATTATCTGCCACTAAAAAACCCGTTAATTCAGCCAACACATCATTCTGAGTGATGTAGCCTATACCGTCTGCCAATTATTCAAGCTTGCTCCAGAGAGCCGCATACTTCGCTGCATCTGATCCCGGAACACCCGGAGATTCAGCGAACTGTTCAAACCTACTTACTCTGGAGATACAGACATGCGTAAATTTGCACTTATTACACTCGCCTCCCTGTTTGCCGTGGCCGCTCTGCCCGCAAATGCCAGCCTGGCTGACCGTAAATCAGACCAGACCGACATGGAGGAGGCCAAGCCTTCACCTTACAGCGGCCAGATAGTCATTCGCGGTGAAGTACAGAAAGAAAAGCTTGGCTGATTGTTCTGAATGTTGGTGGCGAAGCGCATGGTTATGCTTTTATCGGCCTTGCCGATGGGGGTTTGGCTTAAACAGCTTAAACCATGCGATTAAGCCAGCAACAGTCCCAAGGCCAAGGAATATAAAGAAATCTGCAACGCTGAATTGGCCAACGTTATACATCAGCCCCAAGACGACGAGAAAAAATGTCCCAATGCTGCCGGTAAGCCTTAAGTTCATGTTTAAACCCTTTCATGGAATTTTTTAGAGCGCAAGGCTGACGAGAGAGTGCAAAATGATGCTGAATGGTCTTGTTATGCATCTCGTATTGATAATACTAACTTTTCCATACTATCAAGAGTATTTGAAAACGAGCTTTCTATATCAGAAAGCGCCACCCTGATCATGGAGAGGGATTCAATACATTTTTGTTTGTCTAAATTACGGTTAGCCTCGGCCAGCTCACGCAATAGAGCATCAATAGACTTCACTGTTCCGTCAATATTGGTACTCCATTTATTAATATCGATAGATTCCAGGATCTCTGAAAAGTCTTCTTCCAGTGCTTCACTATCTGCTTCGGTTGGGCCTTCAAACCTTCCTGCAGCTAAGCGGAGTTCGGTTAATAGATCTTTGTATATAGTTAAATCCATCCGCTTTCTCTTGTAACTTTTTTAGCTTTCTTGCCTATTCCTTAGCTTCTTTCGTGTGATGGTAGGTCAAGCTGGCAGCCCCTCGAACGCTGGCACCTCCCCTAACGCCTCATCCCAAACAGCTTTGCTGGATGAAAAAATATGCGCTGTCGGCGCCATAGAGATTTCACTGTCCAAGCACCCTGCGGGAACAACAAGCAAGCCAGGGGTCTGGGTGCTGGGCAATGCTGAGCCACACAACTTACAAAAGCTTTTGTTATGACGAGTGCCTGGAAGCGTATACGAGGTCACAGCATCTGCACCTGTCCGCCAGACCAATTTAGCTGACTGCGAGAATAGATTTGCTGCATGAGCCGAACCCGTATCTTTTTGGCAATGCTTGCAATGGCACAGGTAAAAGCAATCGAAGCCCCCTGTTACCTCAAAGCTAGCGGTGCCGCACAGACAAGAACCGAAATGATGAGTCATCTGAATCCCTTCTATGGCCAGTGGAGAAATACACACAACGCCGAGCGCACCGGTGACTTTGACGCAGCGAAGCGGAGGCTAAGGCATCTGAGTGTCGCGCTTGGTTAAATTGCTATCGTTCACCTTCCAAGCCATGCCATACCCGAAGAATAATGATGGCGCTGGTATGAACCGAATATCGAACGACGTACTTGCCGAAAACCATATCTCGGACAGAGTCAGGTACCGGAGCCATTTCAACTGGTGTGCCGATTTTGGAGAAACCTGGTAGCAACTCGATCCTACCAACCAGTTCAGTGGCTATCCTGGCAGCTGCTGACGGATTGTGGATGGCGATAAATTCCCTGAGGCGCTTCAAATCTTCAATGGCTTCGTCCGTATAAACCAGTTTCACTTACCCGACCTCGGTGCATCCTGCTCGTTTTCAGTTCCCCAACTATTGAGCCAGCTATGAACTTCGCTGGCATCAACCACCTTACCTTGGGCTGCAGATTCCATTGCCTCCAGCGTTTGCTTCCAACGCTCTTGTTCAAGCTGTTGCTTTGCTATGTACTCCGACAATGCCTGATTGATCACCCAACCTTTGCTCCGGTGGAGCCTACTGGCGATCGCATCAAGATTTTTCTCAACTTCTGCCTGAAGGCGAACTGTAGTGACGCTCATGGCTGGACCCTCAAATTTGATGACTACAATGTATTACATCATAGTCGACAAAGGTGCGCCAAAAAGATTTAACGCCTTGGGTAAGCTACCGGTGCGGAGCGCAGCGTAGTACCGGTCAGCTTCACCCACTGGTTATGCATTGATGAGCTCCCGGTATTGTTCCGAGGGAAACTCGTGTTCAACCCACATTTCTTTGTATTTTTTCGGGCCGATGTTCTTATGGATTTTTGTCAGAACATCGGTTACCTGATCGACAAGGTGCTGCACCGTGGCCTCGCCCTTAAGCAAAACATCGTAATCTGATGAGGAGGTGAGCCCCCAACTCTGCCAATCTTTGAACCCGCGAGCCTCAAAGGCTATTTGGTTTTGATTTTTACTCACTACCAACTGTAGTTCTCCAGGCTCATCCATAAAGATTGCTTTCGCAGTCTTAGCCCCAGATCTCATTTCTATTGCAAGTTCTGCCAGATCCCGAAGGCTGTCATGCAAATAAGAAACGTCGTTCACTATCTCCCCCTCACCACCAGAAATGGTGATTTGGGCCCACCCAGCATCTTCAACGATATAGGAGATAGATAGACTCAATTTCTTTACCTGCATAACGCCTCAATCAGCCGACGCGTTGGCGGTCGGTTGCATTGATTTGTTAGCCTTTTTTTCTTCGAAGATTTTCCTTAACGGCGAATCACTTGGATACAGCACCTTTGCGCTGGGGACATCCAGAGCTGCTGTATCCAAGTGTGAATCCTGATCATCAAAGAAAATGTGTGGTTTAAATGCCTTTAAGAATCGACTCTTCTGCAACCCACCAAGAAAGAAAGCTTGGTCTATATAAACGTTCCATGCCCGTATAGTGTTCATTACTCTCATTTCAGCGGGGCTATTCCTTGCTGTCATAATCGCCAGTCGGACCGGAGAGTACTCGATTCTTCCAGGTAATCGCTCTTGGATTTTAGAAAGTTTTCTCAACAAGTTAGCGTGCGGGCCTTCTTGCAGGGGAACTTCTTTTTGAAGGTCTTCGGTTTCCCAAAACTTGTCGAGCCCTTCCGTCTGATTGATCAACTCACTTTCCTCACTAAACAAAACCGCATCAGCATCGAAAGCAAACCTTACTTGATCGTCTCTTAATTCATGTGAGGAGCTTGGCGGCTCCCTTACAATTGCCCCGGCACACACTTTACTGTCAACCACACTTTGCGCATCTGACTCATCGGTGGTGAGGAACAAATCAACATAAAATGCTTCTAAATAGTCCGAACTTGGCTCCCCTGCAGTGAAGGCTGATCGCGTGATCGCTAGTCCTCTTCTTCTTATTTCCTTAAGAACCCTGAACCCTGTTTCTGGACTATTTTTTGAGATTACAACCACCTCTACGATGGGGTCTTTATCGCCTTCAGCTTGGTGCTTATTCAAACCGAGCAACGCTTTAACTAAAGGCATCCCGGTGCCGTCTTGTAAAGGCTCATCCTCATGCTGGAGCATGTACTCTCGGTATTCAATAATCGCAGTTTCTGGATCTTCCGCCTTCTTTTCTCTGAATACTCTATCAGCCTCCGAGAGATCGAACAGTGCCGTCGCTGAAATTCCAATAACTAGCGTTTCTGATAAATCAATTGGCATGTATATTCCTCTCTAAAGGTCTAGAAGGCTAACGCTTAGGTAATCGGCACCGGAGCGCCAGCGGAGGGAACCAAAAGCGATACGCTTTTGGTGTCCGGTTGACCGCCTGGTTAGCGAGTACTCGCTTCAACATCAGGTTTATCCCAAGCCAACACACTGATGCAATAATTTACGCCAGCAATGAAATACTCTTTGATCTCCGGATTTTGACCGCTGAGAAAGCCGCCCCTTTGACGCTCTTGGTCTAGCCAACCTTGCCCGGCAATCTCGTACAACCACCCATTTGTAGTGGAACAGTCAGGCCAATACTCCAGCAAATCTCCCTCATCTAATACTCTGAAACCTGCTGGGGCGTCGAAAGTAATGTCCAGCTTATCACCGTCAATCAGCACAGTGACCGCCAACAGCTCTCCATCAAAGTCTACGTTGATGATCTCGACAAACTCACCGTCGGAGAGAGAACTTTCCAGAGCGACGACCTTCAACTGAATCTCCCGATCAATATCTCGCTAACGCCTTGGCTTTGCGGCGCACCGGAGCGCCAGCGTAGGTGCGTCCGACAACAGCCATTGGTTAAATGCTTGAATGCGCATCCGCATGCGCATAAACTGAGACCATCCATTAAATAGCCACTTGGAGGCTCAAATGGCAGAACTCTACAACGTAGCTGCCCCCAAAAAAGCGGCAAACCTCTCAGTCAATAGCGATCTGCTGCGTAAGACCCGTGAACTAAACATTAACCTGTCTGCTACCCTCGAGCGAGCGCTGAAAGAAGAGCTCTCAAAACGTCAGTCAGAACAATGGGTTGAAGAAAATCGCGCCGCGATAAAAAGTTACAACGACTTTGTCGAACAACATGGATGCTTTGGCGACGAATTCAGGGAATTTTGATGGCACAGTTCGATGTATACCCCAACCCAAGCAAGACCAGCAAAGCGCACTACCCTTACCTTGTCGATATTCAGAGCAGCCTGCTGAGCGAGCTGGCAACGCGAATCGTCATCCCCTTGGGGAACCGCTCCGCATTTGGTGGTGAAGCCATGCAAGGAGTCACACCTGAAATCAGCTTTGCAGACCAAGAGCTTCTGCTGTTAACGCCTCAAATCTCCTCTGTTTCAGAAAAGCATCTCAAAAACCCAGTTGGCTCTCTATCGCACTTTAGAGACCAAATCGTTGGAGCTTTGGACATGGCTATCACCGGCATTTAACGCTGAGCTTAGCGGCGCCACGTCAGTGGCGTCCGGTGGACGGCCCTCCGGGCCGGGAACGTACTACAGCGACTTGTTAGAAAAGCCATGGACAGCCATTCTCGGAACAGCCGATTAA